>CAZCUD010000003.1:214570-346365 GCA_964501785.1 uncultured Bifidobacteriaceae bacterium | reverse complement strand
GCACGGTGCGTGAGTCGTAGATGCCGTCGTCGTCGTTGCGAGTCCGGCCGTTGCCGCCTCGGTAGGGCGCGCCGGCAAGCACCACGTCGCTCACCGCGTCGTCGAAGTAGAGCTGGGTCGTGAGCGCAGTGTCGTTGTCGATGTGGACCTTGGCGTGGATGTGGACGGTGCGTCCCTGGTACGCGCCCGGATAGATCGTGGCGAACTGCGCGATGCCGTCTGCGTCGGTGACCTGGACGCCGCGCACGAACGACTCGCCGGCTCCGGATTCGAACCCCGAGTACACGCCGTCCGCGTCGGCGTGCCAGATGTCGACGAGGGCGTCGCTCACCGGAGCGCACTCGGTGCGCTGATCGCGCACGCGCAGCGCGAGCCGCAACGGCGTACCCTCCCGATCCTCGGTGATGTCGCGCCGCACGCGATCCGTGTCGACGTAGAACGGGCCCTCGGTCTGCTCGGGCGTCAGCGAGCAGGTGGCCGCGTCGTCGAACAGCGCGGTGAGCGACTGCTCGGGGCCCGAGGTGGCGGTCCCGCCTCCCGTCGTTCCGGGAGCGGTGGAGGCCGTGCCGTCGTTCGTCCCCTCGCTCGCCGACGAACCTCCGCCGGAGCTGCACGCGGCGAGCAGGGCGCCCACGCCCACACCGCCGATCGCGCCGAGCGCCTGCCTGCGTCCGATCCTGCGAGCCATGCCTCCATCCTGCCCGGCCGATCTGTGCACCGCCTGAGCGCGGCATCGGACGCACCCGAGAACGAGGCCCGGTCGGCCGGATCAGTCCATCGCGTCGACCTCGGCGCCGACGAGCACGGCGAACGAGCTCAAGAACAGCCACAGCAGGAGGACGACGATCACCGCGATCGACCCGTACGTCTGCGCGTAGCTCGCGAACTGGGCCGTGTAGACGGAGAAGAGGAGCGACGCCGCCAACCAGAGCAACGTCCCGACGACGGCGCCCTTCGTCACGAAGCCGAGCCAGCCGTGGGCGCGGTACGGGTCGGCGAAGCGGTACAGCAGCCCGAGGCCGAGCACCATCAGCACGGCGAGCGCCGGCCAGCGCAGCACCGTCACGACCGTGAGCCCGAACCCACCGATCACGTCGTCGACCAACGAGGGCAGCACCGCGGTGATGGTGCCCACGAGGACCAGCAGCACGATCGCACCGACGGTCAGGCCCAGCGCGCGGGCCCTCCGCCGCACGTAGCCGGCGCCCCGGGTCTGCTCGTGCGCGACCAGCACCCCGTGGACCAGCGCAGCCATGCCCCCGGACGCGCTCCACAGCGCGATGACGATCGCGACCACGAGCGTGATCGACAGCTCGGCGGACCCCGCCGCGATGATCGACTTGAGCTGGAACTCGAGGAAGCGCTCGACCTCGTCGGGCAGCGCGCCGGCCACGCTGCTCACCTGCTTGCGCACGTCGGCCGGATCCGCGACGAGCCCGTAGACGGAGACGAAGGCGATGAGCGACGGGATCAGGGCGAGGAAGCCGTAGAACGCCGCCCCGGCAGCGACGAGCGTCAGGTTGTGGCGGCGGAGCCGTGCGAGCAGGTCCTGGACGTAGGCGCGGACCTGCGTGTGCCGGATCGCCATCTGGGGGAGGCTATCGACGTGCCTTCGTACCTGCTCCCGGCGACACCGGTGACGACGCTCGACGAGTACCTCGCGACGGAGACCGGCGGACTCGGGCTCGCGCGCGCGCAAGAGCTCGGAGCCGACGCGACGATCGCGCTCGTCGAGCAGTCCGGTCTCCGTGGTCGCGGCGGGGCCGGCTTCCCGACCGGCCGCAAGTGGCGGTCGGTGGCGTCCGGAGCCGAGGGCACGCGCTATGCCGTCTGCAACGCCGCCGAGGGCGAGCCGGCGACGTTCAAGGACCGCGCCCTCCTGCGTGCGAACCCGTACCAGCTCGTCGAAGGCCTGCTGATCGCCGCGCTCGCGGTGCGCGCGGCAGAGGTCTTCGTGGCCCTCAAGGCGACCTTCCGCGCCGAGATCGACGGCCTCACCCGCGCCGTCCAGGAGATGCAGACGGCCGGGATCGCGACCGAGTGCGCCGTGTCGATCGTCGAGGGACCGGGCGACTACCTGTTCGGAGAGGAGAAGGCGCTGCTCGAGGTCATCGAGGGGCGCGCCCCGCTGCCCCGACTCTTCCCGCCCTACGAGCACGGGCTGTTCGCGACCGACATCGTCACCGGCTGGGAGGCGACGCAAGGCCCACGCACCCCCAATCCGACGCTCGTCAACAACGTCGAGACGCTGTCGTCGGTCCCGCACATCCTCGCCCGCGGCGCCGACTGGTTCCGCTCGATGGGCACCGAGTCCTCACCGGGCAACGTCGTGTGCACCGTGGTGGGTGACGTCGTCGCACCCGACGTCGGCGAGGTCGAGCTCGGCACCCCCTTGGGTGCCGTCGTCGACGCGGTGGCGTCGGGCGTGGGCCGCGGCCGCTCCGTCAAGGCCGTGCTGCCGGGCGTGGCGGCACCGGTCGTCACCGACCTGTCGATCCCTCTGTCGTACGAGGGCTTCGAGGCCGCCGGGTCGGCGATGGGGGCCGCGGGCTACACGGTCCTCGATGACACCGCGTGCATGGTCGCGGTCGCGCACGCCGTGTCCGGGTTCCTCTTCGCGGAGTCGTGCGGGCAGTGCCCGCCCTGCAAGCTCGGGACCGGCGCGATCACCGAGGCGTTGGGGCGCATCGAGTCGGGCGACGCCGACCGCGGCGACGTCCAGACGATCGACCACTGGCTCACCCGCGTGACCGACGGGAGCCGGTGCTACCTGGCGATGCAGGAGCGGCTGGTCGTGGCCTCGATCCTCGAACGGTTCGGGCCCGAGATCGAGGCGCACCTCGACGGCGGGTGCCCCCGCCCGCGCTCGTTCACCCTCCCCCGGCTCGCGGACCTCGCGGGTGGTGTCGCGACCTACGCCTGAGGTACGACCTCGGCATGAGCACGATCGAGGGCATGAAGTCGGGCGGGTACTACGACCATCACTCGGAGTACCAGCAGAAGGTCGCCGCCACGGGCGCCGAGCTGATCCGCAGCGCCGTGCAGCGCGGTCCGACCCTGGCCGCGACCGAGACGTTCGTCATCGCCGACTACGGCGCTTCGACCGGGAAGGCGTCGGCGGTCTCGATGCGCACCGCGGTCGACGCGGTGCGCGCCGCGCAGGCCGATCGGCCCGTGGCCGCGATCCACAACGACGTGCCGACGAACGACTGGAACACGCTGTTCGCGAACGTCACCGACGATCCCGCCGGCTACGCCGGCGCGGACGGCCCGGCGGTGGTGCCGCTCGCGTCGGCCGTGTCGTTCTTCGACGCCGCAGCGCCGGCGGGCTCGGTGCACCTCGGCATGTCGTTCTCGGCCGCGCACTGGCTGCGCGACCAACCCACGGTCGCGGTCGACGGCTTCTACTTCTGCGAGGCCACGGGTGACGCGCGCGCCGCACTCGCCACGCAGGCCGCGGCCGACTGGGTCCGCTTCCTCGAGATGCGCGCGCTCGACCTGGCTCCCGGCGCGCGCCTGATCGTGCAGTGCGTCGGCACCGCGACCCCGCCGCAGCCCGGCGAGCCCCAGGTCACGGCCCGAGCCCTGCTGCGCGCGATGGCGGAGGAGGCCCGCACGATGGCCGACGACGGGCTCGTCGACGCCGAGGCCGTCGACCGGTACGTGCTCCCGGTCTACGCCCGGACCGTCGACGAGGCGCGGGCACCGTTCGCCGCCACCGGCTCGACGGTGGCCGAGGCGTTCGAGGTCGAGAGCGTGCGCACCGATCCGGTCGCCAACCCCTACCTCGACGCCTGGAAGGACGACCACGACGCGCCGCGGTACGGCGCGGCGTACGCGGCCTTCGTGCGCGGGTTCACCGAGTCGAGCCTCCGCGACCAGCTGTTCACGCCGGGGAGCCGCGGGCTGCCGGCGGACGAGCTGCTCGACGACTACTTCGCCCGCCTCGAGGCCCGCTTCACCGCCGACCCCGAGGCCGACGCGTTCGAGGACTGGACCCTGACGGTGGTGATCGCCCGCCGCTGAAGGGGCCGCGCCGAGGGACGCCTGAGCGGGCTCCGCGCTTGACAAGATTGTTTGTCAAGCGCGAAGGTACGCCCATGCTCGACGTCGAGGTGATCGAGGACCCCGGGGCCGCGGTCGTGGCCCTCGACCCGACCCGCAGCCGGTTGCTCCAGGCGCTGGGCGAGCCCCGCTCCGCGGCGGCCCTGGCGTCCGAGCTCGGGATCTCGCGCCAGAAGGTCAACTACCACCTGCGCGCGCTCGAGGCCCACGGGCTCGTCGAGCTCGCCGAGGTCCGCCAGTGGGGCGGCATCACCGAACGGATGCTGCGCGCCACCGCCGCGAGCTACGTCGTCTCACCGGCCGCGATCGCCGCCGAGGCGGCCGACCCCGGCCGCACCGCCGACCGCCTCTCGGCGCGCTACCTCGTCGCGCTCGGCGGACGCCTCGTGCGCGAGGTCGCCGCGCTCGCTCGCCGAGCAGACGCGGCCGGCAAGCGCCTGCCGACGATGACCATCGACACCGAGATCGGCTTCCGCAGCGCCGACGACCGCGCCGCCTTCGCCGACGAGCTCACCGCGGCGGTGCTCGACCTCGCCGCTCGCTACCACCACGACGACGGTCGCGTGCACCGCCTCGTCGTCGCCGCGCATCCCGCACCCGAACAGTCCGGCGCCGACCGGCCCGACCCGCCCCAGGAGGACACACCATGACCGACCGCGACCGCCCCACCCCCGACGTCCCGCTGCGCTTCGAGCACACCGTCGAGGTCCCGGGCACGCCCGAGCAGGTCTGGCAGGCCATCGCGACCGGCGCGGGGATCACCGCCTGGATGATGCAGACCGACCTCGAGGAGCGGGAGGGCGGCGCGGTCGCCTTCCACATGGGCCCCGACGTGTCGTCGGAGGGCACCGTCAGCGGATGGGACCCGCCGCACCGGATCGAGTACGTCGAGCCCGAGTGGGCGGCCCTCGGCGGCCAGGACCCCTCCACGGTGACGCCGCTCGTCACCGAGTTCCTCGTCGAGGCGACGTCGGGGGGCACGTGCATCGTGCGCGTCGTGAGCAGCGCGTTCGGCACGGGTGCCGACTGGGAGCAGGAGTTCTTCGACCAGATGGGCACCGGCTGGCGGCCCGCGTTCGACACGCTGCGTCGCTACCTCGAGCGCTTCGCCGGCCAGGAGCCGACGGTGCTGGAGGCGAGCGGCACCGTACCGGACACGCCCGACGCGGTGTGGACCGTCCTGCGGGCCGCGTTGGGCGCGGACGGCGTCGGCGCGCGGGTGAGCGCGGCCGGTGTGACCGGGACGCTCGAGCGGATCACCGATCCGATCACACCGGGCCCCCACCAGCTCCACGTCGGCGTCGAGGGCCCGGTCCCCGGCTACCTCGACCTGATGACCTACCCGCACGAGGAGGCCGGCTCGAACGTGCTCGTGTCGGGGCGCTTCTTCACGCCCGACCCGAGCGAGGCGCGGGCGTTCGTCGACCGGATCGAGCCCGAGTGGAAGGCCTGGATCGAGGCGCTGTCCGAGCGCGACGGCTGACCACGAGCGACCGGCTCGGCGCCACGCGGTCGATCGCGGGACGCGGCGGTGCCGGTACGGTTGGATCGATGGCCGAGGTGACAGGTGCCGACGCGCAGGTCGCGTTCAAGGATCCCGCCAAGCGGCGCAACGTGACCTTCGCGGTGGTGCCGATCACGAAGGTCGACGTGATCTCGCACCAACGCAAGCCCAGCGACACCCACGTCAAGCGGGTCATCGACTCGATCGAGCGGGTCGGGTTCCTCACCCCACTGGTCGTCGTGGAAGACGGCGACGACGGCCTGCACATCATCGACGGCCAGCACCGCTACCTCGCGGCCAAGGAGCTCGGGCTCAAGCGGGTGCCGGTGATGGTCGTGCCGCTCGACATCGCCAACCGGATGCTCGCGCTCAACGTCGAGAAGGAGCCCAACATCCGGGAGCGCTCGGCCGTCGCGCTGTCGATCTACCGGGAGCTGGTGGAGCGCCACCCGACCATGAAGGAGGACGACGCCGAGGTCGTCGACTCGGTGCAGCACGCCCACTACGTGACGCTGGGCCTCGCGTACGCGGAGTACGGGCGCCTCGCCGGGAGCCAGTACGAGTCGATCCTCAAGAAGTGCGACGGCTACCTCGAGCAGCCCCTGTCGGAGTGCCTGCCCATCCGCGAGGGGCGTGCGGCCAAGCTCGTCGAGGCGCATCGCCTCGTGCGCGCGGTGTCCGACGCGCTGAAGGAGTCGGGCGCGTGGCACGAGTTCGTCGGCGCCCAGATCGTCTCCTACGCGAACCCGCTCAAGCGCGCCCGCAAGCAGCACTCGTTCGACGAGACCTTCGACAAGATGATCAAGAAGCTCGAGGACCTCGTGGAGCACCCGACCAAGGTCCTCCGCGGCGGAGGATCGTCGTCGGACGAGTGATCGTCGGGCCTAGGGTCGACGACCCGAGTACGCCAGCAGCTGCGTCTGCTCGTCAGCGTCGTCGGGCACGTCGATCCGGGGCCCGAAGTGACCGCTGTCGCGCAGCACTGCCTCGTCGACCGACTGCAGGCCGAGCAGGGCGCGGTGGACCGCTTCCGGATCGAGTCGCTCGTCCTGGCCAGTTGCCCGGGCGAGGTCCCAGGTGTGCACGAGGACGTCGTCCCTCGCGAACATGTCGACGGCGTCCTCGACGGTGAACGTTCCCATGCGCATCGTGAAGGTGCGCGAGGCGATCTCGGGGTCGTCGAGCACGGCCTGCACGGTGTCGTCGAGCGCGTGCCACGCGCCCGCGGGGTCGTCGTCGACCGACGTCGGTGGAACGACGACGCCGACGGGGTCGAGGAACATCCCGGGGCACCACTCGATCAGGTGGCGCACGACGTCGCGCGCGACCCAGCCCTCGCAGGGCGCGGGCGCGTCCCACCCGTCGGGCGACACGCCGTCCACACGCGCGCTGAACGCGGCCGCGATCCGTCGGTAGCGCTCGGCCTGCTCACTCACAGCGCGCACTCTACGTCGCGACCTCTATGGTTCGGCTCGTGCACGACTCCGTCACCGTCCACGTCGACGCCCCGCCGCTCCAGGTGTGGGAGCTGCTCAGCGACGTCACCCGCATCGGCGACTACAGCCCCGAGACGTTCGAGGCCGAGTGGCTCGACGGCGCCACGGCACCCGCGGTGGGCGCTCGCTTCCGAGGCCACGTCAAGCGCAACCAGAAGGGTCCCGTCTACTGGACCACCTGTACGGTCCTCGAGTGCGAGCCGGGGAAGGTGTTCTCGTTCGGCGTCGGACCGGGCGACACGCCGCTCAACGTCTGGAGCTACCGCCTCGAGCCGTCGAACGGTGGGACCGACGTGACCGAGTCGTTCCGCCTCGCCGACAAGCTCGGGATGCGCATCTACTGGAAGCTGTTCGGCTGGGCCCGCGGCAAGACGAACCGCAACGGCATGCGCACGACCCTCGAGCGCATCAAGGCACGCTCCGAGGCCGACGCCGGCACCGCCCCGACGCGCTGAGTCAGGCGTACTGGCCGCTAGAACGCGTCGAGGATGTCGACGACGAACACGAGGGTGTCGGTGCCCTCGATGCCCCCGCTCGGGTTGCCCTCGGGGCCGTAGCCCTTGTCGGGCGGCACGAGCAGAAGCACCTGCGAGCCGACGGTCTGGCCGACGAGCCCCTCGTCCCAGCCCGCGATCACCGCGCCGGTGCCGATCGTGAACTCGGCGGGCTCCTTGCGGTCCCAGGACGAGTCGAACTTCTCGTCGCTGCCGTAGATCACGCCGGTGTAGTGGACGACGATGGTCTGACCCGCCTCGACGACGGGCCCGTCCCCCACGATCAGCGGCTGCACGACGAGGTCGGTCGGCGCATCGCCTTCGGGCGAGGTGATCTTGGGCTTGCCGCTCTTGTTGAGCTTCACCGTCGGGAGGCCCTCGGGCGGCGTCACCTTCTCACCCTCGGCGCGCTCGAGCGGCTCGCTCGCCGACGTCACGTCGACGACGAACAGGAGCGTGTCCGACTTCTCCACGCCCGGCGCGGTCACGCGCTCGGTCAGCCCCTGGTCGGGCGCCACCGCCATGAGCACCCGGCTGCCGACCGTCGTGCCCACGAGCGCCTTCACGATGCCGGGGAACGCCTGCTTCGGGTCGAGGACGATCGACTGCGACGGCGAGCCGAACGACGACTCGACCTGCTCGCCGGTGCGGCCGTTGTAGACGGCGTAGTCGACGCTGACCCGCTGGTCTCGCTTCAAGGTGGCGCCGTCACCCTCGCTCACGTCTCGGTGCACACCCTTCTTCACCGCGAACGGCGCCGAGTACTCGAGCGTGGGGGCCTCCCCGAACGCGTTGACGACGATGTCGTCGAAGGACGTCTGCTCACCGGCGCCGGCCGGGAGCGCGGTCGCGACGGCACCACCGGCCGCGACGAGGAGGACGAGCAGGAGGACACCGAAGCGACGCACGAGAGACCCTTCCGGAGGGTGTGGGGGGAGGGACGCAGGCTACCGGCCGGGCCTGCGACATCCCACGCGGGGATGGTTGTCCGTCGCCGCCCGGTGCGCGACGCTCGGGCGATGCGCCTGGCACGCCTGGTCCTGGTCGTGGCGACGCTCGGCCTCGTCGCCGCGGCGTGCGTGCCGGTGGCGGCCCCGCCGCCACCGCCCCCCGCATCCAACGGGCGCCTGCCCGACTCCGCGCTCACCTACTTCTCGCCGTCGTGTCGCGTCGCCAACGAGATCGCGGGCGACTACCACCGGATGCTGGTGGCCGCGAACACCGCCGGCGTCGCGCTCCAGGCCGAGCGCTTCTCGTACCTCCCGCCGGGCTCGCCCCAGCCGCCCGAGCTCACGTCGTGCTACCGCAGCTACGACATGCAGGTCTGGTGGCGCAACTACTACTGCTCGATCGGCCAGTGCGGCATGGCCGCGGTGCCCGGCACCAGCAAGCACGGCTGGGGCAAGGCGGTCGACCTCGAGGACCAGCTCGGCCAGCTCACGTTCTCGTCACCGGGGTACCACTGGCTCTATGCGAACGCCGCGGCGTACGGGTTCCACCAGCCGCAGTCGAACGGACCGTTCGGCGCGAACCCCGAGCCCTGGCACTGGGTCCACGGCTGACCCACGCACCGTCCTCGATCCGGCCGAGCGGTCGCCGCCGGCTCAGGGCTCCGATCCACGCTCGCTGAGGAAGCGTGCTCGGTCGCGCTCGTCCTCGAACCCCACGACCGCCCACGTCGTGCGCCGACCCGCCTGCCGGATGCCCTCGACCCGGTGGTTGCCGTCCTCGAGCACGAGCTGGTCGCCCCGAGAGACCACGATGACGGGCGGGAGGTCGCCTCCGTCCTCGACGACCTCTTCGATGGACTCGACGCGGTCGTCCCAACGCTCCTCGTCGACCGGGCAGAGCACTGGGTGGCCGGGCGGCCCGGCCAGCCGGTGCAGCTGTTCCAGCGGCAGGCGAACCGGGCCGATCCACGACTCGACCTTCTCGCACAGGTCCTCGGCGAGCGCCGCGTTGTCGCTCCCCGGGCTGGCGAGGAACCGCGCGACCCAGTCGGCCAGCTCCTCGCGCCGGGCTGCCTCCCGGGCGGTGTCGACGGTGTAGTCGCGGCCTCGCACGACATCGTCCTACCCGGGTGGCTGCCCGTTCAGGCCTGATCGGGCGACGACCCCACGGCGGCCCCCTCCAGGCGGAGAAGGTGCGCCGCTTCGTTGAACGAGTGCAGGGTCCAGCGCCCCGACGTCGGGTCGTGCTCCCATTTGGTGAGCCCGGTGTTCGTCGGCTGGATCCGCGCCTCGTTGCGCGGGTGGGGGATCCCCAGGATCACGCGCAACGAGGCCACGATCACGCCCGCGTGGCACACCGCCACGACGGTGTCGTCCGGGTGCGCGTCGGCGATCCGTCGGAGCAGACCACCGACCCGCTCGTGGAAGATGGCCCAGCTCTCGCCGCCGGGCGCGAAGATCCGCTCCGGCTCGGCCTCCATGTCGAAGGACCCGTAGCGAGCCGCGTACTCCGTCCAGTCGAGGCCGTCGCCCTCGCCGGGGTGCAGCTCGCAGAGCTCGCACTCCTGACCGAAGGTCTCCACGCCGAGCGCGGGGGCGATGATGCTCGCCGTCTCGATCGCACGCGGGAGCACGCTGGCGAGGAGGACGTCGGCGCGCAGCCGGCCCGACTCGACGAGGTGGTCGTGCAGCGCCTCCGCCTGACGGCGGCCCAGCGGCGTCAGCCCGGTGCACCCACGATGGCCGCCGATCACGCCGCGGAAGCCGGCCAGGGCATCCCCGTGGCGGACGAGCACGAGTCGCATCAACGATCTCTACCCGTCCCCGGCGCATCGGCGAACCTCGACCCTGCCCCGTCTCGCCCGTGGCCGGTTGGCGGCCCACCGCTCGGGGAAGACCTGATCCGTGGATCCGAGATCACCTCGTGTGCTGCCGCGCGAGCCGCAGCAGAGCATCGCCGACTACGAGGCGGTCGGCGGCGGCCAGGGGCTCGACGCGGCGCGTCGGCTGGGGGCGGGCGGGGTCGTCGAGCACCTGATCGCGTCGGGGCTCCGCGGGAGAGGGGGCGCCGGCTTCCCGACGGGGCGCAAGTGGGAGACCGTCCTGAAGTACGGGTCACCGGTCTCGGCGACCACGGTCGTGGTCAACGGTGCCGAAGGTGAGCCCGGCTCCTACAAGGACCGGGCGTTGCTCGGACGGTCGCCGTACGCGGTCCTCGAGGGCGCGCTGATCGCGGCCGTGACCGTCGGTGCAGCGCGCATCGTCGTCGCGCTCAAGTCGTCGTTCGAACGCGAGGCCGACGCGCTGGCCCGCGCCGTCAAGGAGATCGACGACGCCGGCTGGGGAGACGGGATCGACGTCGAGGTCTTCGAAGGGCCGCACGAGTACCTGTACGGCGAAGAGACGGCGTTGCTCGAGGCGATCGAGGGTCGACATCCCTTCCCTCGCGTCGCGCCGCCGTTCCGCCACGGAAGCGGGTACGAACGAGCGACGGCCGAGGTCGTCATGGCCGCACCCGGTGACGCGACGCCGGCGCCACCGACGCTCGTCAACAACGTCGAGACGATGGCCAACGTCCCCGCGATCATGGCGAACGGCCCGAGCTGGTTCCGAGAGGTCGGCACCGACGAGTCGCCCGGGACCGTCGTCTGCACGGTGAGCGGGTGCACCGAGCGGCACGGAGTCGCCGAGGTCGCCATGGCGACACCGCTGCGCACGGTCATCGACGAAGTGGGCGGGGGCGCTCGACCCGGACGGCGGATCGTGGCCGCGATGTCGGGCGTCGCCAACCCGCTCGTGACCGAGGAGCTCCTGGACACGCCGGTGAGCTACGAGGCCATGGAGGGCATCGGCAGCGGGCTCGGTGCCGCGGGCTTCATCGTCTTCGACGACACGACCGACTTCGTGGCCGTCGCCGAGGCCGTCGCGCGGTTCCTCGCGGTCGAGTCGTGCGGGCAGTGCACGCCGTGCAAGCAGGACGGCATCGCGCTGCACGGGATCCTCGACCGCCTCCGCCGGTCCGAGGCGCACGACGTCGACCGCCTGGCGATCGACGACCACCTTCGCACTGTCACCGACGGCGCCCGATGCTTCCTCGCGCATCAGCAGCAACGGGTCATCGCCAGCATCCGCACGCAGTTCACCGATCAGCTCCGCGGCCATGCCGACGGCACGATCGAAGCGGTGGACGCGGAGCTCGTGGCGCCCATCACGGGGCTCGACGACGGGCATGCCACGCTCGACGTCCGCCAGCGCGACAAGCAGCCGGACTGGACGTTCGACCCGGTCGACTCGGGCAAGACGCCGGTCGAACGGCTCGGCGCGTCCGACGCTGCGTCCGACGCTGACGAGCCCCGACCGCCCGATCCGCTCGCGCCCGGCGCGCCCTGACGAACGCCCTCGCCCCCGGGTCGGTGATCCGGAGCCCGCGCGATCAGGTGGGCGGGCTGCACTCGGGTGCGGTCAGCGGCGGCGGCGCCGTGAACTCGGGGAGGGTGATCGGCTCACGTGACGCGGAGAGGTCGAGCGCGTCGGCGAAGTTCTTCGCGGTGCGGTCCCGGACGGTGAGCGGCTCGAGTCCCCAACGCCACTCGATCATCTTGAGGATCGAGCAGTGCTCGTACGGGCCCGCCTTCTCGATCCGCCGCGGTGCGAACGGACCCATCGCGATGGCCGGCACCCGGAAGCCGAGGCGCTTCAGGTCGGGCACCTTCCCCTCGGCGTTCGGGCTGACGAGGACCGTGTCGTCCTGACATTGCGGCGGGACCACGTGGTCGTAGAAGCCGCCGTGCTCGTCGAAGTTGAGGACGAACACCATCCGATCCCACTGCGGGCTCGCGGCGATCGCGTCGTGCACGCCGGCGACGAACTCCTCGGCCACCAGCACGCTGCCGACGTGGTGGTAGTCGTTCGAGGTGCCGTCGTCCTCCGCGGCGTCGGTGTAGTTGGGCTCGACGAACACCACGTTCGGGAGCTGCCCCGCCGCAGCGAGCTCGTAGAAGCGCTCGATCGGATACGTGATGTCGTCGTACTTCTTGCTCTTGAAGAGCCCGGTCATCGGCTCACCCTGGTGGTAGTAGCCGGTGGTGAGCCCCGCCTCGCGCACGCGATCGAAGATGGCGGTCTCGATGAGGCACGGTCGCTCGGCGTCGGTGGTGGGGAACGCCTGGTCCATCGGGACCTGCGTCGTCCCCGTGAGCTGGTACAGGCGGTTCTGCCAGGTCGCGCCCATCATCGAGCAGAAGTAGCGGTCGAACGTCGTGTAGCCCTGCGCGAGCGAGCTCAGGATCGGCAGGTCGTCCTCGACGTAATAGCTGATCGGGAAGTGATCGCCGAGCGGTTGGGTCTGCAGGAAGCCGTCGATCCGACCGTCGGCGTACTGCCGCTCGATCTCCTCCCAGGTGTGGCCGGGATCCCGGTAGTCGCAGCCCTGGTAGTCGGGCGCGAGCGGCCACGTCTCGTGCACGTCACCGTTCGTGTCGGCATAGGAGAGCCCCGCCTGGCGACCGTCGGCGCCCGGGAGCCACCCCAGGAAGTGGTCGAACGACCGGTTCTCCATCATCAGGATCACGACCGTGTCGAACGGTGCATCGCCGGGCTCGGGCAACGTGCGCCTCGGCGCGGACCGCGGCGCCGACTCCGAGCCCCCGCACGCCTGGAGGCCGACCGCCGCTGCGGCCGCGGCCGAGAGCGCGAGGAAGTCTCGACGCGAGAGGCTGCTCGACACGGGCGGCATCATGGCACCGGGACCGCTCCCGCGAGTGCGACGAGCGCGGAAGGGATGGTGGAGGTGATGGGACTTGAACCCACGACTTCTACGTTGCGAACGTAGCGCTCTACCAGGCTGAGCTACACCCCCGCGGGACGGATCAGCGTACCAAAGGGAGTTGCGCGCGCCGCAGGTGACGCCCGCGGCGCGAGGTGTGCGACCGATCAGCCGTGGCTGCGACGCAGCGCGAGCACCGTCGCGCCGCGCGGGGCCTCGACGTGCGACGGCTCGCGCCGGCGCATCGGGTCGAGGTGGTGCACGTTGCTCGGGACCGCGACCGGGACCGGCGGCGCGGGCGACGCGGGGCGCGCCTGGTGGCGGCGCTGCTGGGCCTTCGCCTTGAGCTGGAGGAGCATGTACACGTAGCCGCCCAGCGCGAGCAGGGATACGACCCACAGCCCCCAGAAGATGATGCTGCCGGCCATGAAGGCCATGAGGAAGGTGACGCCGACGGCCGCGACGAGCCCGATGAGCACGTCACGCCGGCGCTTCTGCACCGGGGTCATCGTCCCCGGCGCGCGCATCGGGGCCATGGCCGGGTCGGGTCCGCCGACAGGGCCCATGATCGGCTGGAGCGGGGGGAGGCCGGCGTCGTGGGAGCGACCGTGGCCGAGGCCCGTGCGGAGCTTGCCGACGAAGTCGCCGATGCCGCTGGGTGCGCCCGACTCGGCGCGGGAGCGGAGGATGGGTGGCAGGAGCACGGCACCCCAGAGGATGACCAGCACGAGGATCACGAGGATCGCCACGTAGAGCTCCACCCTTTCCGTCCACCCGGACGCCCCGTCCGGTCCCCTACAGCACGCGGCACCCCAAAGGGGTGCCGCTGGAATGCAGTCATCGTAACCAGGCGCGCCGCCGAATGGTCAACCCTCGGCGACGAAATCAGGAATTTCTAGCCCTCGATGACCGAATTGTGGTCGTTTGACCGCCGATAGTGGCCGGATCGGCCCCCGGTCTTCTCCCAGAGGGTCAGCTCCCCGACGACCATCCCCCGGTCGACCGACTTGCACATGTCGTAGATCGTGAGGGCGGCGATCGCGCAGGCCGTCAGGGCCTCCATCTCCACGCCGGTGCGGTCGACGGTGTCGACCTGGGCCTCGACCTCGACGTGGTCCTCCTCGATCCGGAAGTTGACGAACACGGACCCGACGAGGAGGGGGTGGCACAGTGGGAGCAGGTTGGGCGTCTGCTTGGCCGCCTGGATGCCGGCGACCCGGGCGACCGCGAGCACGTCGCCCTTGGTGATGGCGCCGGAGGCGATCTTGCCCGCGGTGTCGGGCTCCATCGAGACCCGACAGCGCGCCACGGCCCGGCGGTGCGTCGCGTCCTTGGCGGTCACGTCGACCATCCGGGCTCGACCGAGCGGGTCGAGGTGCGTGAACTCCGAGTGGGTCACGGCGCCCGAGTGTAGGGCCGTGCGCGACTACCCGCCGATCTGGCTCATCGAGCGCGGGGGCCGCACGAACGTCACCTGGCCGATCTGGTGCCCGGCCCACTTCGTGCCGACCGCCCCGGTGATGGCGGCGGCGAGGTCGGCGTCGGAGCCACCGTCGCGCAGCACCGCCCGCAGGTCGGTCTCGTCGACGGCGAACAGGCAGGTGCGCAGCTTCCCGTCGGCGGTGATGCGGATGCGGTCGCACGACCCGCAGAACGGCTCCGTCACGCTCGCGATCACGCCCACCTGCCCCTCGCCGTCGGCGTAGCGGAACGTCTCCGCGGGCGCGGGCTCGGCGTGACCGGGCCCGCCGGTGCCGCCACCGCGCTCGAGGGGGAAGACCGCGTCGATCGCGTCGAGGATCTCGCGCGCCGGCACGACGCGGTCCATCGACCACTCTCCCTGCGCGTCGAGCGGCATGAACTCGATGAAGCGCATCCCGACGCCGCGCGCGCGCCCGAACGCCGCGAGGTCGACGATCTCGTCGTCGTTGACGCCGCGCATGACGACGCAGTTGATCTTCACCGGGTCGAGGCCCGCGTCGAGCGCGGCGTCGACGCCCGCGAGGACGCGGTCGAGGTCGTCGCGACGGGTGAGCGCCTTGAACGTGTCGTGCCGGAGCGTGTCGAGCGAGATGTTGACGCGTCCCAGCCCGGCGTCGGCGAGGTCGTGGGCGAGCTCGGGGAGCCGCACGCCGTTCGTCGTCATCGCGAGGTCGGTGCCGAGCGGAGCGAGCATCGTGAAGAAGCGGGCGAGGTGCGCCCGCAGCGTCGGCTCGCCGCCGGTGACCCGGATCGAGCGGAAGCCGAAGGCGCTCACGCACACCCGGGCGATGCGCGCCTGCTCCTCGTAGGTGAGGAGGTCGGCCCGGGCCATCCAGTCCATGCCCTCGGCCGGCATGCAGTAGGTGCAGCGGAAGTTGCAGCGGTCGGTGATCGAGATCCGCAGGTCCTCGACCTGGCGGTCGAACGGGTCGATCAGGGGGCGGGCCACGAGGCCCAGGCTACGTGGGGTCCGGGCCCGACCCGCCCGGGAGGCGACGGGCCGCAGATCGGACTTGACAGGTGACCACTCTCCGTGGTTTCGTGTTCACGCTCCGTTGAAGGAGCATGACAACCGAGCCACCTCTCGGGGAGGCGCAGATCCGTCGGCCGCCAACTGGTCGCTAATGGTCGACGGGGAGCCAGGCGAAACCGGCCCCTACGTCACGGGTACGTGACGGCGGGTGCCGGTCGTTTTCGTTTCGAGGACACGAGAGGGGTCAGCAGTGGCTCGGTGGTTCAGCACGTCCCGCGCCCGGTTGGGCGTCGCAGCAGCAGGGCTCGCGGTCGCCGCGGTGGCCGCCGGCTGCGCGCCGACCGTCGCGAGCGCACCCGACCCGGTCGACGAGGTCGTCCTCGTCTGCGAGTCGGGCGTCGTCGACCAGGGCGGCGTGAAGACCTCGTCCGCGGTCGCCACGCGGGTGCCGGCGGGCTCGCCGATCCCGCCGGGCTGCCGGATCGCCTAGGGCGCCGCATCGATCTCCCACACCCGGGCATCGATGCCGGCCCTCTTGGGGCGGGCCGGCGTCGACACCCGGGTGCAACGGGACGAAGAGCAAGTGGGCAGAGCAGGGGCGGGCAGAGCACGGCCGGGACCCGAGGCCTCCGGGCCGAGGTCCCGGCCGTAGCGCGCCCGCCTCGCCCCGCGGCGTCGGAAGACTCAGCGACAAGGAGTGTCGCTGAGTCTTCCAACACACCGATGGGTGGACGACGTCCGTGCCGAGGTGTGGGCGTCAGTGGTCGGCGGGGGCGTCGAGGAGCCAGACGTCGACCGGCTCGCCCTTCGCGATGCCGGGGCCGTCGGGCACGAGGGCGAGCCCGTTCGCCGCGGCGGTGGCCGAGAGCACGTTGCTCGCCTGCTCGCCCGAGCGCGTGGCGACGTAGCCGTCGCCCGTCCACTCGACCCGCACCCGATCGAGGTGCAGCTTGCCGTCGGGTCGGCGGCCCAGATCCGCGCCGGCGATCGCCGTGCGCAGGGGGCGGAACCGGGCCCGGTGACCGCCCATCTGGAGCAGCGCCGGGCGCGCGAAGCACTCGAAGCTCACCAGCGACGACACCGGGTTGCCGGGGAGCCCGAACACCGGAACTCCCTGCACCACGCCGAACGCGAGCGGCTTCGCGGGCTTGATCGCGACCTGGCGCCACTCCAGCGCGCCGAAGCGGTCGAGGGCGGCCTTCACGTAGTCGTAGTCGCCGACCGACACGCCCCCGCTGGTGAGCACGGCGTCGCAGCGCGCGAAGGCGTCCTCGAGGATCGCGACGATCCGGTCCTCGTCGTCGATCGCGACGCCGAGGTCGATCGGCTCCATCCCGGCCTCCGCGGCGAGCCCGAGCAGCATCGGCCGGTTCGAGTCGCGGATCTTCCCGGGTGCCAACGACCCGGCACCCACCTCCACCAGCTCGTCGCCGGTCGAGAGCACGCCCACCCGAGGGCGGGGGTGCACCGAGACGGTGGCGGCGCCGACGCTCGCCAGCACGCCGATCGCGGCCGCGCCGACGACCGTGCCGGCCTCGAAGACGGTCTGTCCGGCGCGCAGGTCGCCGCCCGCGGCGCGCACGTGCAGCCCCGGCGCGACGGCGAGGCGGACGTCGACGCCGTCGGACCCGACGACGCTCGTCTCCTCCACCATGACGATCGCGTCGGCACCGTCGGGCATCGGCGCGCCCGTCATGATGCGGATCGCCTCTCCCGGGCCGACGGGCACGTCGGGCGCCCGGCCCGCGGCCAGGTCGTCCACGACCTTGAGGCGCACCGGCGCGTCGGCGCTCGCCCCCTCGGTGTCGGCGGCTCGCACCGCGTAGCCGTCCATCGCGGTGTTCGCGAACGGCGGGACGGGCTCGGAGGTCGAGACCGGTGCGGCGAGGACGAGGCCGTGCGCGTCGGGCAGCGCCACGTCCACCGGCGGGAGCGTCGGCACCGCGTCGAGCACCGCACGCCGGGTGTCCTCCAGCGGGACGAGCGCCATCGCTCAGAGGCCCTCGCGCCGCGCGAGGTCGGCGATGAGCTGACGCAGACCCGGGCCGAGGTCGTCGCGCTCGAGCGCGAGCTCGAGGTTGGCGCGCAGGAAGTCGAGCTTCTGACCGATGTCGAAGCGACCTTCGGAGAACACGACGCCGTGCACCGGGCCGTGCGTCGGCTGCTCGGCGACGAGGCGCCCGATCGCGTCGGTGATCTGGATCTCGCCACCCGCTCCGGGTGGCGTCGCCTCGATCGCCGGGAAGATCGCCGGCGGCAGCACGTAGCGGCCGATGACCGCGAGGTTGCTCGGCGCGTCCTCGGGCGCGGGCTTCTCGACGATGTCGAGCACGTGCATCACGCCCTCGGCCACCGGCTCCACGGCCACCGAGCCGTACAGCGAGATCTGCTCGGGCGGGACCTCGAGGAGCGCCAGCACCGTGCCTCCCTCGCGTGCGTGGACGTCGAGCATCCGCCGCAGCAGCGTGGCGTCGTCCACCATCATGTCGTCGCCCAGCAGCACCGCGAACGGCTGGTCGCCGACGTGCTCCCGGGCCATCGAGACCGCGTGGCCGAGTCCGAGCGCCTCGTGCTGGCGCACGTAGTGGACGTGCCCGATCTCGGTCGTCTCCCGCAGCTCGCGCAGCACCTCGTGCTTGCCCTGCTTCTCGAGCAGCACCTCGAGCTCGATGTTGCGGTCGAAGTGGTCCTCGATCGCCCGCTTGCCGCGGCCGGTGACGACGAGGACGTCGTCGAGGCCGGCGCGCAGCGCCTCCTCGACCACGTACTGGATCGCGGGCTTGTCGACGACGGGCAGCATCTCCTTCGGCTGGCTCTTGGTGACCGGGAGGAACCGCGTGCCGAGCCCGGCCGCGGGGATCACCGCCTTCGTGACCGGCGCGGCAGACGAGACGGACGTCATCGGTGGGACCGTACCTGGGCTCGGTGCGGGCTACGCACTCTCGGCGGCGTCACCGGCGTCGGGCTCGACCGGCTCGACCGGCTCGGCGGAGTCTGTCGGCTCGGTGCCGGTGGTCCGCTCGAGGCCGAGCTCCTCACCCCGGACCAGTCGGCGCAGGTTCGCGAAGTGGCGGACGACCACGATCGCCGCGAGCGCGGCGGTGACGGCGATGTCGAGCGCGCTGCCGCCGCGGATCGCGACGATCACCGGGAACAGCACGGCGCACACGACCGACGCGATCGACGCCTTCTTGAGGCCGCGCGCGATCACCACCCAGACCACACCCAGGACGGCGATGACGAGCGGGAACACGACCACCAGCACGCCGGCCGCGGTCGCGACGCCTCGTCCCCCCTTGAAGCGACGGGTGACCGGGAAGACGTGGCCGAGCACCGCGGCGACGCCGAGGATGTAGGCGCCCCGGTGCCCGTCGATCGCGAGCCCCAGGCCGGCGGCGAGCGCACCCTTGCCCATGTCGAGGAGCAGGACGAGCAGGCCCGCCTTCCACCCCATGAGGCGGGTGACGTTGGACGCCCCCGGGTTGCCCGAGCCCTCCCGGGTGACGTCCTTGCCCGAGCGGCGCGAGACCAGCGCGGCAGCCGGGAACATCCCGAGGGCGTACGCCACGGGCACCAGGGCCAGGATCTCGATCACGCGTCCCCATTGTGGTGCCGGGCTGCGGGAAGCGTCGGGCCCCGGCTAGCGTTAGCAGTCGACGACAGAGAGTGCCAGAGTCCCCTCGGGACGACCCCGGAGAGCCGATGCCGACGTACCGCTACCGCTGCGAGGGTTGTGGCGACGAGTTCGAGGTGTGGCAGTCGATCACCGACGACGCCCTCACCACCCACGACGACACGGGCTGCGGCGGCTCGGTCGTCAAGGTGCTGTCGCCCGCGGGCATCGTGCTGAAGGGCTCCGGCTTCTACAAGACCGACAACCGCGGGGGTCGCTCGTCGTCGTCGCGCAACGGCGACGGCGCGAAGGACTCCGGCTCGTCGTCGTCCGACAGCTCGTCGTCGACCTCGTCCTCGTCGGGTGACTCGTCGTCCTCCGGATCGGGCTCGGACTCGTCTGGCGGCGGCGCGACGAAGAAGTCCGACGGCGCGTCGTCGGGATCCGGGTCGTCGTCGAAGACGTCCACCTCTTCCTCCTGACCGCACTCTTCCTCCTGACCGCACCTCCCTCCTGACGCGGTCGACGCGGCGCGCGCGTACGGCGTCGCGGGACGGACACGCCGGTGTCCCCACCCGCAGATGCTCGGCCGCTCCCCTCGCACCGTCGTCCTCTGGATCGGCGCTGTCGTCGTCGCGACCGCGACCGCCCTCCTCGTCGCGTCCGACCTCGCCGCGCTGCACCGGCGCGCGCAGGACCTCGGCGCCGAGCGTCCGGCGCTCGTCGCGACCCGTCCGCTCCCGCTGGGCGCGGTCGTGACCCGCGCCGACGTCCGGGCCCGCCAGGTCCACTCGTCGCAGCTGCCGCCGCGAGTCGCGCGCGATCCTGGGTCGGTCGTCGACCGCGTCGTCACGGTTCCGGTGGTGCGCGGAGGGTTCGTCACCGCGGCCAACCTCGCGCCGCGACGGCGAACCGGGCTCGACGGCGCGCTCCCGATCGGCACGCGCGCGGTGCGGGTCATCGTGCACGGCACCGTGCATCCACGCCCGGGTGCCGCGGTCGACGCGCTCGCGAGCTACGACCCGACGATCGTCGGCGGGTCGGAGGGTGGCGACGATCTCGGCGCGGCGCGGGTCGTCGCGGCCGGCGTCACCGTGCTCGCCGTCGAGCGGGCGCAGTCGGCCGAGCCGGGCGCGCTGGGCGTGACGCTGCTGGTCTCACCCCGCCAGGCTCGGACGCTCGCCTACGCGTCCACCCACGGTCGGATCGCACTCGCGCTGGTGCCGCCCGAGGAGGCCGGGCGACTGGGTGGGTGAATAGTCTCGACCCACTGTGTCGGTGCTGCACGCCATCATCCTCGGGATCGTGCAGGGGCTGACCGAGTTCCTGCCGATCTCGTCGAGTGGGCACCTCATCCTCGTGCCCGAGCTCTTCGGCTGGCAGAGCGTCACGGCCGACAACCAGCTCAACAAGACCTTCGACGTCGCGCTGCACATGGGCACCCTGCTCGCGGTCGTCTGGTACTTCCGCCACGACGTCGTGCGCTACATCGCCGCGGCATGGCGCGCGCTGCGGGAGCGCTCGCTCGCCGAGACCGACGGCCGCATCGCCTGGCTGCTCGCCCTGACCGCGGTGCCGGGCGCGATCACGGGCGCGCTGTTCGCCAGCGAGATCGAGAACGAGCTCGGCGACCCGATCCTGATCGGCGCCATGCTCATCGTCTTCGGCACCGTGCTGCTGCTCATCGACCGACTGCCCGAGGCTCGCCACACCGAGGACTTCCGCACCCGTGACGCCGTCATCATGGGCATCGCGCAGGCCGTCGCGCTCCAGCCCGGCGTCTCGCGCTCGGGCGTCACGATGACGGCCGGACGCTGGCTGCGCTTCGACCGCGCGTCGGCGGCGCGCCTGTCGTTCCTGATGGCGATCCCGATCACGGTCGGCGCCGGGCTCTACAAGGCCACCGAGGTCGCGACCGAGGGCATCCCGTCGGACATGGTGGCTCCGATGTTCTGGGGCTTCGCGGCCGCCGCGGTCAGCGGCTTCCTGGCGATCGCCTGGTTGCTCCGCTTCCTCCAGACGAACTCGTTCTTCCCGTTCGTCGTGTACCGCTGGGTCGTCGGCGCAGCCATCATCGTCGTCTTCGCCACGGGCCTGCGATGACGGGCGAGCCGATCGAGCTGGTGATCTTCGACTACGGCGGCGTCATCTCGGAGCCCATGCTCGAGCAGGTGCGGCTCTTCGAGGCGCGGATGGGCTACCCCACGCACTCCATCGACCTGCTCCTCTACGGCGAGGTGCCCGCCGGCCACGACGGCGACCCGGTCGACGGCGCCGACGACGGGACGCCGGGCCCGGTGCACGACTTCCACCTGCTCGAGACCGGCGCGATCTCCTTCGACGACTATCTCCGCGGGATCGTGGCGCGCGCGCCCGACATCCTGGGGCGCGACCTCGAGCCGCACGCCTTCATGGAGTTCGCGGTCGCGACGGGGGTGCGGGTGCAGTGGCCCGTCGTGCACGAGCTGCGACGGCTCCGGTCCGATGGCGTGCCGTTGGTGCTGCTCACCAACAACGTCAAGGAGTTCGGTGACGCCTGGCGCGGGTCGTTCCCGGTCGACGAGCTGTTCGACGTGGTCGTCGACTCGTGCGAGGTGGGGATGCGAAAGCCCGACCCGCGCATCTACGAGCTCGCCTGCGAGCGCGGCGGCGCGTCACCCGAGCTCTCGGTGTTCCTCGACGACAACCACGACAACGTCGCCGCGTCGCGTGCGCTCGGAATCGAGACCGTGCACGTCGACCGCGACCCGCTGCGCACGATCGCCGAGCTCCGGGCCATCCTCGACCGCCGCGGCGTCGTCACGCGCGCCTGACTCGAGCGATCTCCCGTCGCCCGCGCGCAGGTCCGAGCGCTTCGGCGTCAGCAGACCCGCGTGAGAGGGGTCTGCTGACGCCAGAGCGGTCTAGGCGCCGCTGATGGTCATGCCGTCGACGAGGAGCGTCATCCCCGCGCCACCGCCGGGCAGCCAGGTGAGGTCGGCACCGACCTCCACGATGTCGTGCAGCATCCTCGGCAGCGTGGACGCGATCGTCACCTCTCGCACCGGCTCCGCGAACGAGCCGCCCCGGAGCATGAGCCCCTCGGCGCCGACGGAGAAGTCACCGCTCACCGGGTTGGTCCCGGAGTGGAGCCCGCTCACCGACTGCACGTAGAGCGCGTCACCCGCCGCGGCGTGCAGCTCGGCCGGCGAGAGGGCGCCGGGGACGAGCGACAGCGCGCGGGCCCCGACTCCCGGGGTCGACGCGTAGCCGCCACGCACCGCCGACCCGGTCGTGCCCGTGCCGGATCGCCGGCCCGTGTACACGTTGTGGAGGAAGCCGCGCAGCACGCCCTCGCCGATCAGCTCGACCCGGCGGGTCGGCACGCCCTCGGAGTCGTGGCTCGACGCGCCGAACGCGTCGGGGTTCGTCGGGTCATCGGTGAGGGTGACGGCGGGTGCGGCCACCTCCTCGCCGATCCGCCCGACGAACATCGATCGTCCCTTCACGATCGCCTCGCCGCCGAGCGCGGCACCGATGATGGCGAGCAACGACCGCGTCACCAGCGGGTCGAGGACGACCGGGAGCCGGGCGCTCGCGGGCTGCTGCGACCCGAGCAGTCGCACCGCCCGCTCGGCGGCGTCACTCGCGGCGACGTCCACGTCGAGATCACCGACGGAGCGACCGGCCGAGAAGCCGTAGCCCGTGCGGGTGTCGGACCCGTCGCCCGCCAGCGCGAAGGACGTGACCGAGCACGACGTCCGCCGAGCCGACGCCTCGACGCCGGTCGACGTGGCGATCACCGCCTCGAGCGCGGTGTCGCCGTACGAGGCCGACTCGACGGCCCGCACCTTCACGTCGGCGGCCCGCGTCGCGGCCTCGGCCGCGAGGGCGAGCGCCACCTTGTCGGCGGTGTCGGTGTGCACGACGTCGTCGCGCCACAGGTCGAGCGCGACCGCCGTTCCGGCCGTGTCCTCGGGCGTGGCCAGCCCCAGCGCGGTGTCGGGGGTCGCGAACGACACGTTGTCGCGCGCGCCTGCGATCGCCTCGGCGACGACGTCGTCGTCGAGCGAGCCGGCCCACGCGAAGCCCTGCCGCCCGTCGACGACGACTCGCACGCCGACTCCCGAGCGCTCCGCGACGGTGAGCGACTCCACGTCGGCGTCGTGCACCTTCACGTCGGTCTCGCGCATGCGCGACACGTACGCCTCGACCTGCTCCTGGCCCTGCGCGACGCCGGCGACGCGTCGTGCGATGTCGAGCAGGTCGCTCAAGAGCCGGCGGTGCCGCCGACGGTGAGCTCGGCGACTCGAAGGGTCGGCTGACCGGACGACACGGGGACGCCCTGGCCGTCCTTGCCGCACGTGCCCGTCCAGGTGTCGAAGTCGTTGCCGACGGCGTCCACGAGGCGCAGGACCTCGGGGCCGTTGCCGATGAGCTGCGCGGCGCGCACCGGCTCGGTGATCTCACCGTGCTCGATCAGGTACGCCTCGGTGACCCCGAACACGAAGTCGCCGGTCGCAGTGTTCACCTGCCCGCCGCCGAGGGCGGCGCAGTAGAGGCCGCGCTCGGTGCGCCCGATGATGCCCTCCGGGTCTTCGTCGCCTTCGAGCAGGAACGTGTTCGTCATCCGCACCATCGGCAGGTCGCGGTACGTCTCGCGCCGTCCGTTGCCGCTGCTGACGCGTCCCTGCTTGCGCGCCCGGGTGAGGTCCCACATGTAGTCGGTGAGCACACCGTCGTCGATCAGGACGTTGCGCCGCGTCGGTGCGCCCTCGTCGTCGATCGCGCTCGTGCCCCACTCGCGCCGGTACGTGCCGTCGTCGACCAGGGTGACGCCCGGCGCGGCGACCCGCTCGCCCACCATGCCCTTGAACACCGAGGCGTCGCGGCCGACGAGATCGGCCTCGAGGCCGTGCCCGCAGGCCTCGTGGAAGAGCACGCCGCCGGCGCCCTTGCGCAGCACGACGGGCAGCTTCCCCGACGGCGCGGGACGAGCACGCAGCATCGTGAGCGCCCGCTCGGCGGCGATGCGGGCGACGTCGGCCGCGTCGATCTCGTCGAACAGCTCGAAGCCGAGCGTGCGACCGGGCCCCTCCGTGCCCGTCTGACGCCCCGTGTCGCCGACCGCGACGCACTGCACGGCGAACCGGGTGCGAGTCTGGTCGTCCTCGGCGAGCAGACCGTCGCTGTTGGCGACGAGGATGCGCCGGCGCGCGTCGGCGTACGAGGCGCTCACCTGGCTGATCGAGTCGCCCTGATCCCGGGCGACCTCGTCGGCGACGCGCAGCAGCTCCACCTTGCGCGCCTTGGGCACGGAGTCGGGAGGCATCGTCGGGACGTAGGGCGTCGTCGGCTGCTCCGTGAGCGCCACGACGCGGCTCGCACCGTCGCCGTCGCGCGCCGCGGCCGCGGCCGCATCGGCAGCTTCGGCGAGGCCGCGCTCGCTCAGGTCCGCGGTGTGGGCGTAGCCGGTGGTGTCGCCGCGCACGACGCGCACGCCCGCGCCCCGCGCCCGGCCGTTGACGAGCTCCTCGACCCGCCCGTCGTCGAAGCGGGCGCTCGAGGTCGCGCGGTCCTCACCGAAGACCTCGGCGAAGTCGCCGCCGTTGGTCAGGGCCCTGGCGAGGGTCCGCTCGAGGATGTCCTGTTCGATCACCGGCTCGCTAGGGTAGGCCAATGCCACTGCGGCCCGGCCTCTCCGCCACGGCGTCGATGACCGTCACCGACGACGACACCGCGCTCGCGCTGCACAGCGGTGACGTGCCGGTCCTCGCCACGCCGCGCGTCGTGCGGCTGGCCGAGGAGGCCACCGTGCAGGCGGTCACCGGCGAGCTCGGCGACCAGGAGACGACCGTCGGATACCGCGTGCAGCTCGACCACCTGGCGCCCACCGCGGTCGGTGGGCGGGTCCACGCGGAGGCCACGCTCGAGAACGTCGAGAGCCGGCGCCTCACCTTCCGGGTGTCGGTGAGCGACGGCCGCGGCCTGGTGGCCGCCGGTCGGATCACGCGGGTGGTGGTCGAGCGGGAGCGGTTCCTCGAGAAGGCGGCGGGCGCCGAGCCCGCGGTCGACGCGTGAGCGAGCCGACGACCCCCGCGCCCCCGCCGCCGGCGACCGCGCCCGTCCCGACGGGCCCGCCGCGCCGGCGTCGCCGGTGGCTGCCCGTCTTCCTGGTCATCATCGGTCTCGTCGTCGTGCTGTGGATCGTCGGTGGCGTCTTGTTCGCGACCCGCACCCTGCCGCCGTACCAGGCGGCCGACGACTTCCTCGACGACGTGCGCAGCGGTCGGGTCACCGCCGCCGCGGCCCAGCTCTGCGACGCCGACAGCGACGATCCCGACGCGGCGATCGAGACGATCACCCGCAACTTCCCCGGCAACGACACGATCGGGGTCAACCCCTTCGGCGTCGACCGAGACGGCGACGTCGCCACCGTCGACTACACGCTCAGCAACGAGGACACGCCCGACAACGACGACGACCGCAAGACCTACGAGCTGCGCGTGGTCCTCGAGGACGGCGACTGGAAGCCCTGCCCCAACCCCTCGGCGCGCTGAATCCCACGCCGAGGTCGGCTCAGCCGAGGTTGCTCGATCTCGGGTAGGCGTCGGCAGGGTCGGTGAGCACGTTCACCACCGACAGGCCGTCGTGCGCGAGGGCCCGGTCGAGCGCCGGTCCGACGTCGCCGGGCGCTTCGACGAGCTCGCCGTGGCCGCCGAGCGCGGTGGCCACCTCGTCGTAGCGGGTGCCGGGACGCAGCTCGGCCACGACGTCGTACCCGAAGATCATCTGCATCGGGTGCTTCTCGAGCCCCCAGATGCCGTTGTTGCCGACCACGGCGGTCACGTTCACGCCGTGGCGGACGAGCGTGTCGAGGTCGCCGAGCGTGAACCCGATCGCGCCGTCGCCGTAGCAGACGACGACCTGACGGTCGGGGTGAGCGAGCGCGGCCGCGAGGGCGTACCCGGTGCCGCTGCCGAGGCAGCCGTACGGGCCCGGCCCGAGGAAGCACCCCGGCGTGTAGGTGTCGACGTACTTCCCCATGTACGAGACGAAGTCGCCCCCGTCTCCGATTACCACCGCGTCGCGATCGAGCCGCTCGCGCAGCTCGCCGTAGATCCGCGCCGGATCGATCGGCGTGGCGTCGGACGTGAGCCGGTCGTGCTCGGTAGCTCGCTTCGCGCTCTCCTCGTCCCGGAGCCGTGTGACCCAGCCGTCGTCGTCACCGCGCCCCGCGGACTCGGCCAGCGCAGCGAACATCGCGACGAAGTCACCCGCGACCGATGCCTCGAGCCCGACGTGCGACGCGATGCCTTCCGCGCTGTCGACCAGGTGCACGACGGGGGCGTCGAACGACCCGAACCCGAGCCGGAAGTCGAGTGGGGTGCCGGCGACGATCATCAGGTCGGCGTCCTTGAACGCGACCGACCGTGCCCTCGAGAACGCGAGCTCGTGGTCGGCGGCGACGACGCCGCGCCCCATGTCGTTCGCGAACACCGGCATCCGGGCGGCCTCGGCGAACGCGAGCACCTCGGCCTCGGCGCCGCCCCAGTAGACGTCGCCGCCGATCATCAGCACCGGCCGCCGCGCCGCTCGCACGAGATCGGCGACCGCACCCATGTCGGGCAGGCCGGGGACGGTGCGCTCGGGCGCCACCACCGCTGCCGACGTCGCGCCCCAGGCGTCGAGCGGGACGTCGACGAACGTGGGGCCGCGGTGCGCGGCGGCCGCCTCGCGCAGCGCGTGGTCGAGCCCGGGCCCCACCTCGTCGGGCGTCTCGAGCGTCGCCGCGTGCTTCGTCACGGACGCGACGATGGGAACGTGGTCGAGCTCCTGGAGGGAGCCGACCCCCCAGCGGGCGTGGGGCGCCCGGCCCCCGATCACGCACACGGGCGATCCGTTGAGGAACGCGCTCGTGATCGCGCTCACACCGTTGGTCACCCCCGGACCCGCGGTCAGCGCGGCGACGCCCACGCGGCGGGTGACCTTGGCCCAGCCCTCGGCCGCGAACGCCGCCGTCTGCTCGTGGCGGGTGTCGATCAGGCGCACGTCGTGCTTCACGCAGCCGTCGTAGAGGGGGAACAGGTGCCCACCCGACAGCGTGAACAGCGTGTCGACGTCGTGCTCGCGCAACGTCGCGGCCGCGACGTGCCCCGCGTCGGAAGTCATGCCTTCACCTCCGACACTCGGCGGAGGAACGCATCGACAGCCGCGAAGTAGGCGTCGGGGTTCTCGACCTGGGGGACGTGCCCGGCGTCGGGGATGGTCACGAGCTGCGCGTCGGGGATCGTTCGGCTCATCGCATCGGCCGCGCCGAGGAAGCTCTTGTCCTGCTCGCCGACGATCACGAGCGTCGGGCACGTGATCTCGCGCATCCGGGCCAGCTCGTCGGGTTGATGGGTGATCTCGTGCGCCAGCGCGGCGTACGCGGCCGGCCGCACGTCGGCCCACTTGCGGGCCGCGAACTCGACGTACCCCGGCCGCTCGCGCCGCATCCGGCGGTCGGCTTCCGTCCCGAGCACGTCGGCCTCGTCGAGGATCTCGCGCAGCACGGTCATCCCCTGGTCGAGCGCGACCTGGGCGGCGACGTCGGCGAGGTCGGGGTCGATGTCGGCCGGAGGCCCAGGTGACGTGTCGAGGAGGACGAGCGCATCGACCCGCTCGGGGTGCGCCAGGACGAGGCGCCGGGCGACCATCCCGCCCATCGAGTAGCCGAGCAGCGTGAACCGGTCGAGCCCGAGCGCGTCGGCGACGGCAAGCGTGTCGGCGGCGAGGCGATCGAGCGAGTAGGCCGCCACGTCGTCGGGGCCGTCGCTCGCCCCGTGGCCGCGGTGGTCGAACACGACGACCTCGACGTGCTCGGCGAAGTGGGGCGCGTGGTCGGCGAAGTCCTCCTTGGCGCCCGTGAACCCGTGCACCATCAGGAAGGGCGGCCCGGAGCCGAGGCGCTCGACGACGAGGCCCACGCCGTCGTCGGTGACGACCCGCTCGGTGCGCTCGCCCACGGCTGGGCCCATGAGGGTGAACCTTTCCCCGATGTTGCGACGACGGGACGTCCGGCTTCTCCGGCCCGTAATCTACGTAGATGGCGGCAACCCCGACGGCCCCCGCGCGCCGTCACAGCCCCTGGGTCCGCTGGGGCCGCTACGTCGTCAGCCTGGGGCTGCTCGCCGTCCTCCTCGTCAAGATCGACCCCGACGACTTCGTCCCGCCCGACCGCAGCCTCCCCGGGACGCTCGCGTTCCTGTTCTCGGGCCTGCTCCTCATGGCGCTGAGCTTCGTCGTCGCCGCCTGGCGCTGGCAGCGCACCCTCGCCGTCTACGACCAGCACATCCCGCTGCGAGTGCTCCTGAAGCACTACTTCGCCGGCCAGTTCGTCGGCAACGCCCTGCCGTCGACGGTCGGCGGTGACGTGCTGCGCATCAGCCGCTGCTCGAAGGACACCGGCTCGACCGAGGTCGCGTTCGCGTCGGTCGTGCTCGAGCGCCTCACCGGCTTCGTCGCGCTCCCCGTCCTCACGCTGGTCGGCTTCCTCATCCGACCCGACCTCTTCGGCGAGTCGCGGTCGTGGATCGCCGTCGTCACCGCGTTCGCCACGCTCGCCGCGCTCGCCGCGATCCTCCTGCTCTCCGCGAGCCCGCGCTTGGCCGGTCGCTTCGTGCACCGGGCGAACTGGACGCGCTTCATCGGCATCGTCCACGTGGGCGTCGACCGACTCCGCCGCGACAAGCGCGACGCCCTGGGCGCGATCGTCGCCGCGTTCGCCTACCAGATGACCGTGCTCGCCTCGGTGTACTGCGCGGTGCACACGATCGGGCTCACGATCCCCAACGGCGCGGTGTTCGCGTACATCCCCGCCGTCGCCATGCTGCAGGTGCTGCCGATCTCGGTCGG
This sequence comes from uncultured Bifidobacteriaceae bacterium, assembly GCA_964501785.1. GTDB lineage: Bacteria > Actinomycetota > Acidimicrobiia > IMCC26256 > PALSA-555 > DATBSK01. Next base: position 317,147 of record CAZCUD010000003.1, on the reverse strand, counting down.
CGGCCTCGGCGTGCGCGAAGGCTTGCTCGCGCTCCTGCTCGTCCCTCTGGGCGTGCCGACCGGTCAGGCCGTCGCGCTCGGTCTGCTGTGGTACGCGATGACGATCGTCGTGAGCGTCGCCGGGGCGCCCGCGTTCGCGATCGGCCACCACGGCCACGTCGCAAAGGTCGATCCGCGGCCTACGAGTCGGCCCGCCACCGCGGCCGCAGAGCGGCGATGAGCCTCACCCACGCCGACGAGACCATCCCGCTCCACCGGCGGCTTCCGGGTGCCCGCCGGCTGAGCGACGGCTCGGTGCTCTACTGGTGGGCCGAGATCGCCTTCGTGCTCGCGTTCTACTTCGTCTACTCCGCCATCCGGAACTCCAACGAGGGCAGCCCGGGAGTCGCGCGGGCGAACGCGATCAAGCTCATGGGTTGGCAGGAGTCGCTCGGCATCAACCACGAGCACGCCATCCACCGCTGGGCACTCGAGCTCCGACCGCTCATCATCGGCAGCAACTACTTCTACGGCTCGCTGCACTTCGTCGTCACGACCGGCGTGCTCGTGTTCCTGTACCGCAAGTTCAGCGACGACTACCCGCTGTTCCGCAACACGATCGCGATCACCACCGGCCTGGCCCTGATCGGCTTCGCGCTCTGGCCGCTCATGCCGCCCCGTCTGCTCCCCGAGTCGTACGGGTTCGTCGACACGTTGGCCAAGTACCCGACGTTCTGGTCGTTCAACCAGGGCGCGGTCAACAAGATCTCCAACCAGTACGCGGCGATGCCGAGCGTGCACTGCGCGTGGGCGCTGTGGTGCACGTGCGCCCTCGTGCCGCGCGTGAAGCACACGTGGGCGAAGGTGCTCGCGATCCTCTACCCGATCGGCACGGTGACGACGATCGTGCTGACGGCCAACCACTACTTCCTCGACGCGGTGGGCGGCTTCCTGGTCCTCGCCGTCGGGTACATGCTGGCCCGTCTGTTCACCAGGGCGGGCCGCCGCCCGTCGACCGGCGACGCCCGGGGCACCGACCACGACACCGACGGGGACGACCAGGGCGCCGAGCGGGAGCCCCCGCCACCCGCGCCTTCCGCGCCCTCCGAGCCCGTCCCGGTCTGAGCCGGCCTCACGTTCGCGCGAACGCCGCCCACAGGACATCGCTCTCGTGTACTTCGACCACGTCGCCTTCGCGTCACGCGACGCCAACGCGCAGATCGCCACGCTCGTGGGTGAGCTCGGCGGCACCGTGCTCTCGGGCGGTGACGCCGTCGGCTTCCGGTCGATGCAGGTGTTCCTGGGCGACGAGTCCGGCGGGATGAAGGTCGAGATGCTCGAGCCGTGGGCCGTCGAGCAGACCGACTTCCTGGCCCGGTTCCTGGCCCGCCACGGCAACCGCGTCCACCACCTCACGTTCAAGGTCGCGGACCTCGAGCGCGAGCTCGTGCGGATCCGGGAGCACGGGCTCTCACCCGTGTCGGTCGACCTGAGCAACCCGGTGTGGCGCGAGGCGTTCCTCCTGCCCCGAGATGCGCACGGCACCGTGGTGCAGCTCGCCGACAGCACCCTCGAGGTCGGCAAGCCCCTCGACGAGCTCCGGGTGGCTCGCGGCGGCGGGTTCGTCGCGGCGCCGCAGTGGTGGGCCGACCCGCCACCGCCCGCACCACCGGAGCGTCGCGCCCGCCTGCGGCGTGTCGTGCTGCGCACCGTCGACCTGGCCGGCGCCCGCGCGCTGTTGGGGGACCTGCTCCAGGGACAGGTGGTCGGCGACGCGACCGACGCCCGCGTCGAGCTCGAGTGGGACAGCGGCGGACGCGTGCTGCTCGAGGCGTCGCCCGACGGCACCAGCGGCATCGACCGACTGGAGCTCGAGTCGGCGAGCCCACGGCCCGCGCTCGAGATCTACGGGACGCCGCTGGTCTTCACCTGAGGCGTGCCTCACGCCCGGATGCCGGGCCCGAGGTACGCCTCAGTCGTTCTGGCGCTCGCGCTTCTCGCGGCGGCCGCGGATGAGCCAGCCGACGGCGAACCCGCCGACGCCGAAGATCGCGATCATGACGACGAGGGGCATCGTCACGTCCCAGAACAGGACGCTGAACTGCGCGTCCTCCAGGTTCTGCACCGCGACGATCACGAGCAGCACCACCAGCACCAGCGCCACGATGTGACGCGGGCTCATCTTCGGGCCCCGCCCGATCTCGTCCGCGCGTCGGACCTCTCCCGATCCACCCACGTCGGCCATGGTTCCCCCTCGGTTCGACTCGTCGCGGATGCTAGCGGTGCGCCGCGCCACGCGACTCGGATGCCCAACCACGCGAGACGACCGCCACGAGGTCGTCGCGCACCGCGGCATCGGCGAGGGAGAGGCTGCCGTCTCGTGCGGTGACGAGGGCCAGGCGTCGCGGGGGCATCTCGGCGATGGGCACGATGTCGACCGCTTCGACGAGCTCGTGCGGCACCGCCGTCTCGGGGAGCACCGAGGCGCCGGCACCCGAGGCGACGAGGTCGGCCACGAGCCGGATGCCCTCGACCTCGACCGTGATCGGCAGCTCGACGCCCTGGTCGGCCGCGGCCTGCTCGACCTCGCGCCGCAGCGGGTTCTCGCGCGCCGGCAGCACGAGGCCGGCCTCGACGAGCGCCCCGAGCGGGACCGGCGGACGCGGCAGCAGCATCCCCGCGGGGACGACGCCCACGAGCGCCTCCTCGAGCAGCGTCTGGGCGACGAGCCGGTTGTTGGTCACCGGCTCGGTCACCACGGCCATCGCGAGCTCACCGCTCGCGACATCGGCCATGAGGCGCTCCGACGCACCCTCGACCACCCGGAGCCGGATGCCAGGAGCGCGCGACCGCAGCTCGGCGACCAGCGGCGGCACCACCCACCGGCTCGCGGTACCGACGATCCCGACGCTGGCGTCGCCGGTCTCGAGCCCCTGGATCATCGAGAGGTCGGCGCGCATGGCCTCCACCTCGCGCCGGATGCGCCGCGCCCGGGCGATCACCGCGGTGCCGCACTCGGTCGGGCGGGCACCGTGGCGCCCCCGCACGAGCAACCGGGCGCCCAGCTCGGCCTCGAGCTGGCGCACCTGCTCGGAGACGTTGGACTGGACGGTCGACAGCGAGTCGGCAGCGGCGGTGAACGAGCCCTCCTCGTCGATCGCCAGGAGGGCATCCAGGTGCTTGAGCTGCATGTCCGGCCTCGCTCTCGGTCGTCCGGATCCTGGATCGGTCCCGGATCCGGACCATCTGGAACATCGATGGTAACGATCGAGCCTACCTGTTGGACAGATTCAGGGTGGGTCGGGCACCATGGTGGGGCAGTGCGACTCGGGGAGTCGGCCCTCCCCCCCGCCGACTCCCCGTGCGCTGCACCGTTCGAATCGAAGTGAATCCCCACCCGACCTGCGGAGTGTGACGGTGGCCACCGACTTGGTCTCCAACCTGATCTTCACCGGTCCGCTCGCGTGGACCGCAGAGGCGTCGTGCGTCGGACAGTCCGACGTGTTCTTCGCCCCGGCCGGCGAGCGCCCCGAGACGCGCATCGTGCGCGAGGGCCGCGCCCGGGCGATCTGTCGCGAGTGCCCGGTCGTCGCACCGTGCCGCGACTGGGCGCGCGAGCACCGCGAGTACGGCTTCTGGGGCGGTGAGTCCGAGGAGGAGCGCGCCGCCGCCGGCTACCGGGTCGACATGCCCGTCGGTCGCGTCGCTCGCTACCCCAAGGGCAACGGCCGCCCGGTCAAGCCCCGCGAGTCCCGAGTCGCCTGACGTCCCACGCGGAGGTCCTGGGCGCCCGCCACGGGCACCGTGGGTCTCCGTGCGTCGGCGAACCTAGGCTCGCCGGCCGTGGGTGAAGCACCGGAGGGAATCGATCTCGAGCGGCTCGCGCCCTGGTTCGCGGAGCACGTCGAGGGCGCCACTGGTGCACCCCTGTCCGCCGAGCTCATCGCCGGCGGACGCTCCAACCTCACGTACGCGGTGTCCGACGGGGCACGCACCTGGGTGCTGCGCCGGCCGCCGCTCGGCCACGTCGTCGCGACGGCTCACGACATGGGTCGCGAGCACCGCGTCATCGGCGCGCTGGCCGGCACCGGCGTTCCCGTCCCGCGCGTCGACGCGTTCTGCGACGACCCCGACCTCCTCGGCGCGCCCTTCTACGTGATGGAGCGCGTCGAGGGCCGCATCCTTCGCACTCCGGAGGAGATGGCCGTGCTGTCCCCGGAGGACGCACGGCGAGCGAGCAACGAGCTCGTCGACGTGCTCGCCCGGCTGCACGGCGTCGACTACGAAGCGATCGGGCTCGGCGACTTCGGACGCCCGGACGGCTTCCTCGCCCGCAACGTCGCCCGGTGGGGCAAGCAGTGGGCGGCGAACAAGACGCGTGACGTGGCGGAGATCGACGAGCTCGCCCGCCGCCTCGACCGGGCACTGCCGGAGTCGGGGCCGCCGGCGATCGTGCACGGCGACTACCGACTCGACAACACCATGCTCGACCCGGTCGACGCCGGGAAGATCGTCGCCGTCCTCGACTGGGAGATGTCGACGCTCGGTGATCCCCTCACCGACCTCGGCCTGTTCCTCGTCTACTGGGGCACCGACACCGGGCCCGCGGTCGGCTCGAGCGCGGGGATCGTGGCGACCGACGGGTTCCTCTCCCGCGACGAGATCGTCGCCCGCTACGCCGAGCGGTCGGGCCGATCGATCGAGCACCTCGACTTCTACGTCGTGTTCGCCACCTACAAGCTCGCCGTGATCCTCGAGGGCATCAACGCCCGGTTCCTGATGGGAAAGACCGTCGGCGAGGGCTTCGGGGAGATGGGCGAGATGGTGGTGCAGCTCGCGACCAGCGGCCTCGACATCGCCGACGCCTCGTCCGACCCGAGGCTGCACCGCTGACCGTGCGCGGACGCGAGGTCGCGCTCGTCGCCGCGGGCGGCACCCTCGGCGCCCTCGCCAGATACGGACTGAGCGAGGCGGCGCCCACCGAGCCCGGGCGGTTCCCGGTCACCACGTTCGCCCTCAACGTGGCCGGCGCCTTCGTCCTCGGCGCGCTGCTGGAGCTCCTGACCCGCCACCGCGACCTGGAGCACTGGATGCGGTTCCTCGTCGGCGTCGGCGCGCTCGGCGCGTTCACGACCTTCTCGACGTTCATGGTCGAGGTCGTCGAGCTCGTGCGCGACGGTGAACCGGCGATCACGATCGCGTACGCGACCGCGAGCCTCGTCGTCGGGGTCGTCGCCGTGGTGGCGGGCCTGGCCGCGGCCGGGTGGCGCGGCGGCGGGCTGGCGTCCGTGCCGGCGGAAGGCGAGTCGGCGTGATCGTCGTCGGCGTGCTGCTCGGTGGCGCGCTCGGCGCACCGCTGCGCCTCCTCGTCGAGCGGGCCGCGAGCGCACGGTGGACGAGCGCGTTCCCGGTGGGCACGTTCGTGGTGAACGTGACCGGCTCGTTCGTGCTCGGCCTCGTCGTGGGGCTCACCGCGTCGGGCACGCTCGACGCCGACACGCGCACGATCGTCGGCACCGGGTTCCTCGGCTCGTACACCACCTTCTCGACCTACGCGTACGAGACGGTGCGCGTCGCCGAGCGCGGGCATCGCGCCCTCGCGGCGTCCTACGCGCTCGGCAGCATCGCCGCGGGCTGCCTCGCCGCCGCCGCGGGCCTCGCCCTCACCGGCGGTCTCTGACCCCTGGTTGCGTAGCTCACCGTCGTGGGGCGGGTCGAGCAACGCATCAACGGGAAGCCTGCCTCGACCTCAGTCCTTGCCGTCGAGCAGCGTCTTCTTGCGCCAGACCTGCTTCAGCGTCCACCCGCAGTCGGTGATCACGGTCCCGATGATGTCCTTCACCTCGGCACCGTCGAAGTCGTAGCGCCGCTGTCGACCCGGGTTCAGCGGGTCGTCGGCGTTCCACCACTTGTTGGGGTCGCGCTCGAGGTTGCTGTTCTTGTCGAGCGTCGGCACGTTCCCGTTCCAGCGGACTGTGTGTGCCTTGTCGAGTCCTCGCACCTCGTGCGTCTCGGGGTCGAGCACGAGATGGACGTCGGTGACCGACTCCGTGCCGACGTGCTTGAACGCGCTCCAGAACGTCGCGTCCCGCACCCGCCAACGGGCGACGAGCTCGCCCGGCTCCTTGCCCTCGGTCTCGACGACCTCCATCGGGATGCTCGGCCCCCGCAGCGCGAGCAGTCGGCTGCGGACCTCGCCGGCGTCGAGCACCGGCGTGCCCTCCTTGGGCTTGTACTCGCCCTTGAGCGTGCCCATCACCCCGCCCGTCTTGACCCGGTCGATCACGTTCACCGTCTTCTTCTTCTTGCCCCCACTCAGCAGGTCCATCCCGACCTTCAGCAGATCCATGCCGCGCCGTCCTCCTGGTCGTTCCGTCGCCAGGATGACGGCCAACCCCCGCGCCCGCTTACGGCCGGGGAGAATGTCCCGATGGCCGACGACCGCTTCCTGCGGGTCACGCCCTCGTGCCGCATCGGCCTCGACGAGATCGAGGTCCACGTCAGCCGCTCCAGCGGGCCGGGCGGTCAGCACGCCAACACCTCGGACACCCGGGTCGTCGTCGTCTTCGACGTGGGCGCGTCGCCGTCGCTCGGGCCCCGCCAGCGCGCCCGGCTCCTCGAACGGCTCGGGCCCGTCGTTCGGGCCACCGCGTCGAACACGCGCTCCCAGGCTCGCAACCGCGAGCTCGCGCTGGAGCGGCTGCGGGTCCGCCTCGCGAAGGGCCTCCACGTCGACGCGCCCCGTCGCCCCACGAAGCCGTCGCGCGCATCGAAGCGGGCTCGGGTCGAGCAGAAGCGTCGCCGCGGCGACGTCAAGCGCAAGCGTGGCCGCCCGTCGCTGGACGACTGACTGGCGACTCCTCCGCGACTACACGTGGCGACTGATGTAGCCGCGGCTGCGGAACTTGGCGAGCATGTGGGTCAGGAACCACACCGACAGCACGGCCAGCACGACCGTGCTGGCCGCAGCGATCCCGACCTCGTCCCACGGCAGCGGGTTGCCCGCCACGACCTCTTGCGCGGCGGCGAAGACGTGCGTCGTCGGGATCACCTCGGCGATCGGCTGGAGCACCTCGGGCAGCGCGTCGACCGGGTAGAAGATGCCCGACAGCGGCAGCAGCAGGGCGATGAAGCCCCACGTCAGGATCTCGGCGCCCTGTCCGTAGCGCAGGATCAGCCCGATGACGATGAGCGCGACCGACCAGCCGACGGCGATCAGGATCGCCACCAGCGGGATGAGCGCGAGGCCCAGGCTCGTGATCTGGAACGCGAACGCGGCCAGCGCGACGAGCGACACCGCGGTCACACCGATCGCGAGCTTCACCAGGCCGAACAGGGCGACGCCGGCGCTGTACTCGAGCTCGGTCATCGGCGTGACCATCAGGTTGAGCAGGTTGCGCGACCACGTCTCCTCCAGGAACCCGGTCGCCACGCTCACCTCGGCCTGGAAGACGACGTGGAAGAGGATGATCCCCGCCAGCAGGAACGCTGCACCCGCCGCGGCCCCGCCCGTCTGCTCACCGAAGTACACGCCGATCGCGCCGAACAGCACCGCGTCGACCACCGGCCAGACGATCACGTCGAACCAGCGCTGCGGGGCGCGCTGGAGCACGTAGGCCTGCCGGCGCGCGATGGCGAGCACGCGGTCGCCGTTGAACTTCGGCCTCCGCACGATCGTCCGCAGGCTCACGACGCCTCCCCGATCTCGGCCGATCCCAGATCGGCGCCGGGGAACGCGCCCGCGGTCTCGGCGAGGTGGAGGAACACGCCTTCCAGGTCGTCGCGCCCGAAGCGCGACGCGACCTCGTCGGCGGTGCCGTCGGCCACGACCTTGCCGCCGGAGATGAACACGACCCGCTCGCAGAGGCGCTCGACCTCCACCATGTTGTGGCTGGTGACGAGCAGCGCAGTGCCCTCCTCGGCGCAGACGCGCTCGAGGCCGGTGCGGACGCGCAGGGCGACGTCGGGGTCGAGCGAGGCGGTCGGCTCGTCGAGGACGAGCAGCCGCGGCTGGTGCAGCGTCGCCTTCACGATGCCGACCAGCGTGCGCTGACCCGACGACAGCTCGTTGCCCATCGCCTTCGCAAGGTGCGAGATGTTGAAGCGGGCGAGCCCCGCGGCGACCGCCGAGTCGGGACGCTTGATCCCGTACAGACGCCCGAACAGCTCGAGGAACTCGACGACCCGCACCCGCTCGGGGAGCGGCAGGTAGCCCGCCGCGAAGCCGACGTGCTCCATCGCCGTGCTCCGATCGCGCGGGAGGGTGTGGCCCTCGATCCGGACCTGGCCCTCGTCGGGCGTGATCACGCCGAGGATCATCATCAGCGTCGTCGTCTTGCCCGCGCCGTTGGGTCCCAGGAGCGCGACGCGCTCACCGGCGCCGACCGTGAGGTCGACGCCGTCGACGGCGCGCACGCGCTTGTACTGCTTCACGAGGCCCCGAGCCTCGAGGATCGGCGCGTCGCGCTCGGAGGCGCGAGGAGCACTCGCGCCGGGACCGGACATCCCGCCAGCATCGCACGCAGGCCATGACCGCCGCCTCGCGTTTGTGCGCCGCGCCAAACTGTGGCCGCGCGTGCGACCGCAGACCGGCGAGATCGACGAGATGGAGGGGACGTCATGGGTGTGCTCGACGGGGTCAAGGTCGTGGAGCTGGCCGAGCACGGGTTCGTGCCGTCGTGCGGCGCGATCCTCGCCGACTGGGGCGCCGACGTGGTCAAGATCGAGCGCCCGACCGGCGACCCGCTACGAGCCGTCATGGGTCAGGGGTTCGTCGCCGACACCGGCGACTTCAACTTCCTCTTCGAGCTCTACAACCGCAACAAGCGCGGCATCACCCTCGACCTGCGAGTGCCCGAGGGTCGGGCGGTGTTCGACCGGCTCATCGAGCAGGCCGACGTGCTCATCACCAACTTCCTGCCCTCGGCCCGGGAGAAGCTCGGCGTCACGCCCGACGAGGTCTGGAAGGTGAACCCGCGGGTGATCTACGCGAAGGGCCACGGGCAGGGACAGCGCGGACCGGACGCCGACCTCGGCGGGTTCGACGCCATCAGCTTCTGGTCGCGCGGCGGCGTCGGCGACATCCTCACCGCGCCGGGCGCCCCCCTCGTGATGCCGCGCGGCGCGTTCGGCGACGCCCCCAGCGGCGCCATGCTCGCCGGTGGCGTCGCCGCCGCCCTGTTCTCGCGCGAGCGGGCGGGTGAGGGAGGCAAGGGAGTCGTCGTCGACGTGGCGCTGCTCGCGACCGCGGTGTGGCAGCTGAGCACTGACCTCACCGCGACCGCGATCCTGCGCGAGGAGCCCAAGCGCCTCTCCGCGGGGAAGACGCTGGCCAACCCGATGGTCGGCCCGTTCCGCGCGTCGGACGACAGATGGCTGATGCTGAACATGCTCGACGACGTGCGCCACTGGCCACCGCTGTGCCGTGCGCTCGGGCTCGACGACCTCGTCGAGGATCCCCGCTTCGCCGACAGCGACGGCAGGCGCGCCAACGCCGAGGAGCTGCACCGGATCTTCACCGAGACGATCGCGGCCCGACCTCGTGCGGAGACGGTCGCCGCGCTGGCGGCCGAGGACACGTTGTTCTCGACGATGGCCTCACCGCTCGAGGTGATCGACGATCCGCAGGTGGTCGCCAACGGCTACCTCGTGCAGCACCCGACCGAACAACGCGCCCGCCTCGCGGCCGCCCCGATGCAGTTCGACGACGAGATCACCGAGATCCGACGCGGTGCACCGGAGCTGAGCGAGCACACCGAGGAGGTGCTCGCCGAGATCGGCTGCTCCGCCGCGGAGATCGACGGGCTGCGCGCAGCCGGCGCGATCGCCTGACCGACGACCCCCTAGCCTGTCCCCATGGACGGCCTGGTGTGGGACGAGCAGCCGCACGCCCTCCGTCGACCCGTCCTGGTCGCGGGGTTCGAGGGATGGAACGACGCGGCGGACGCGTCGTCGTCGGCCGCGGCGTGGCTCACTGACCACGAGGGCTCGTCGACGCCGCTCGCGTCGATCGACCCCGAGGAGCACTTCGACTTCCAGGCCCGTCGTCCGCACGTCGTGCTCGTCGACGGCGTGACCCGTGAGGTGACGTGGCCGAGCAACGCCTTCTTCGTCGTGCACCGCGAGGAGCGTGACCTCGTCGTCCTCCGCGGCATCGAGCCGTCGTACCGGTGGCGGTCGTTCACCAACGCGATCCTCACCGTCGCGTCAGAGACCGGTTGCGAGCTCGTGGTGACCCTCGGCGCGCTGCTCGCCGACGTCCCGCACACCCGCAAGGCACGAGTCACCGGCGCGTCGACCGACGACGAGCTGGTGCGTCGCCTCGGCCTCGCGACCTCGCGCTACGAGGGGCCCACGGGGATCGTCGGGGTCCTGCACGACGCGTGCCGCGCCCGCACCGTCCCCTCGGTGTCGCTGTGGGCGCCCGTCCCTCACTACCTGGCCGCACCACCCAACCCACCCGCCACGCTCGCCCTGCTCGAGCGCGTCGGGGCGCTGTGTCGGCTCGATCTCGACCTCCGCGGCCTGCGCCGGACGGCCGACGCCTGGCGCGGGAAGGTCGACGAGGTCACCGCGGCCGACGAGGACGTGCGCGGCTACGTCGCGACGTTGGAGGAGCGCTACGACGCCGAGTCCACCGACGCCGAAGCATGGGGCGCCGACCTGCCGAGCGGCGACGAGCTCGCCGACGAGCTCGAGCGCTTCCTGCGCGAGCAGCGCGGCGACGGCTGACTCGTCGGACGGGCCATGAGTCGGGTGCAGGAGGAGATCGACGTCGACGCACCCGTCGACGAGGTGTTCGCGTTCTTCGACGACCTCGACAACGCGTCGATCCTGGTCCCGAGCCTGGTCGAAGTGACCGACGTGCAGCCGCTGCACAACGGCGGCCGTCACGTCGAGTACACGACCCGCAACCGGCACGGCGATCTGGTGGAGGCGACCAGCGCGCACCTGGAGTACGACCCGCCGCGCTGCACCGTGACCACGACGCGCCAGTCGGGCGTCGAGACCCGGTCGACCCGTCAGTTCGCGCCCAACACCGCCGGCGGCACCCGGATCGTCGCCACCGTCGAGTGGTCGGTGCCCGTGAAGTACGTGGGCAGCATCGTCAGCCTGCCCCTGCGCGGCCCGCTCCGCCGCTCGCTGCGCCAGTCGCTCGCGTCCGCGAAGTCGGCCATCGAGTCGACCGCCATCCCCGACGCCGACTGACCGGCATCCCGGGCCGACCCGCACGCCCGACCGACCCGCACGCCTGACCGACCCGCACGCCTGACCGACCCGCGTCCCGCGATCGCGCGGTCACCGGCGTTTCGGCGTCAGCAGACCCGCGTCAGACGGGTCTCCTGACGCCAAAACGGTTGGGGAGCGTCAGCCCGTCGAGAACGGTGGGCGCGCTTCGGTCGGTCAGCCGTCGAGGAGGTCGCGGGCGACGGCGTCCCAGAGCTGGGCGGAGAGGCCGAGCGAGTCGACGTCGACCCGCTCGTCGTTGCCGTGGAACATCGTGGCGTAGTCCTCGAAGCTGAGTCGCCGGCTGAAGAGCGCGTAGCCGTAGCCGACGGAGCCCGCCCGCCGGAAGAACCGATTGTCGGTGCCGCCGACCATCAGGAAGGGCACCAGCGCCGAGCCCTCGACGAGTCGTCCGCTGACCCGCTCGAGGCAGTCCCACAGCGGCGTGTCGATCGGTGACTCCGTGGACGGGTCGTCGTTCGACTCCATCTCGACCCGGTCGGCGAGGTCGCCGAGCGCTTCGTCGAGCAACGCCCGGACCTCGTCGCCGGTCTGGCCCGGCAGCGTGCGGATGTCGACCTCGAGCTCGACCACGTCGGGGATGACGTTCGTCTTGGTGCCGCCGTGCATGACGTTCGGCGACATCGTCGTGTGGGTGCACGCGTGCACGAGGCGCGACATGCCGAGCGGCAGCTCGGCGAGCGCGTCGCGCAGACCGTCGGGATCGAGGAAGGCCTCGGTGAGCTCGGGCGGGTAGTGCATGCCCTCGACGAACTTGCGCCACACGTCCTGGATCTGGGTGGGTGGGTGGTACTCGGAGATCCGCCGCACCACCTCCGCCGCCGTCACCACCGCGTTGTCGGTGCGGTACGGCTGAGAGCCGTGGCCTGGCGTGCCGCCGATCCGCAGCTTCGACCAGAACGTTCCCTTCTCGGCGGTGAGCACCGGCAGGCGCACGCCCTCGGGAGTCGGCATCTGGTAGCCGCCCGATTCGGTGAGCACGTAGTCGGCGTACACCGCGTCGCGCTCGTGCTCCACGAGGTACTTGGCGCCCCAGGTGCCGAGCGCCTCCTCGTCCGCGACCGCCAGGTAGATCAGCGTGCCCTTCGGCGTGAAGCCCGACTGCGCGAGCTGCTTGAACGCCACTGCTTGTGACGCGGTGATGTTGAGCATGTCGACCGCGCCGCGTCCCCACACGAACCCGTCGTCGTCGATGTCGCCGGAGAACGGGTCGCGGCTCCACCCGTCGACGTTGACCGGGACGACGTCGGTGTGGCCCATGAGCAGCAGGCTCGGCGCGCTCGGGTCGCTCCCCTCGATGCGTGCCACGAGGGATGCGCGTCCGGGCTGGGGCTCGAAGCGCTGCACGTCGAGGCCGGTATCGCCGAGGTACTGCTGGAGCAGGTCGACGCTGCGGATCTCCCCGCCCGACTCGATGCGCCCGTCGTTGACGCACGCGTTGCGGATCAGCTGTTGGAGGAGATCGGTGGACTCGTCCTGCAGATCGACGGGCATGTGGCGCACCGTACCGTGGTAGACCGGCGCTCGCGCCCAGGAGACGCGGCGGAGGTGCTCGTGCGACGAACGCTCGTCGGTCTGGTCGTCGTGACGGCACTGGTCGGTGCGCTGCAACCCGGCTCGGCCACGGCGGGCAGCGCATCGAGCGCGCTCGCGACGCGCTTCACGACGATCCCGGGCGACCCGCTCCCGACGATGACGTGTCAGATCGTGACGGTCGACCTCGGCGCGGGCGCCATCACCCCGCTCGGCCCGCTGCGCCAGAGCGAGCTGTGCCCGGTCGACTACGCGGCTCGTGACGACGGCCGCATCTACGGGGTCACGCTCACGGGCCTCACCACGACGGCTCCGTCCCCGCTCGTGCTGATCGACCCCGCGACCGGCGTGCAGACGATGGTCGGCTCGACGGGCGTCCACGTGACCGACATCGGCGGGCTCGAGTTCGACGTGGTCGGCACGCTGTGGTTCTACGGCAAGACCACGGAGAACGACTGCGCAGCCGACCCGTGCCTGTATCGGATCGACCCCGAGACCGCCGTCGCGACGTTCGTCGGCCGGCTGGCGGCCGAGACCCCGTACTTCGTGGGCGGGTTGACTCGTGCGTGCGACGGCTCGCTGTCCACCAACCTCATCGAGACGACGGTGCCACCTTCCGAGGCGTCACCACCCGCGCTGACGCGGGGCGAGGTCGGGCCGGCGGCGGTGGGGACGGGCACGCTCGGCACGCTCGACACCGCGACCGCTCAGGTCGACGCAGTGGGCTCGCTGGGCGGCACCACCTCGGCGGGCGGGCTCGCGTTCTCCGACGACGGGACGCTCTGGGCCGTCGTCGCGAGCGCGCTGGCGCCACCGCGCACCTACTCGTCGGCCACGATCGACCCGACGACCGCGGCCGTGACCCCGGTGGCGACGCTCCCGGTCAGCGACGATCCCCAGGCGTTCGAGACGATGACCGGGCTGACGTTCGGCCCGCTCGGGTGTACGGCACCCGTCCCGGTGGTGCTGCAGCCGATGTTCACCGGCTGAGAGACGGTGGTGACGATCAGACGGTCGCGACCAACGCGGGTGGGAGCTCGTCGGGGGTGAGCTTGCGGAGGTTCGCGAAGCCGTCGGTCGCGGTGTACGCGTCCTCCGCGAGGAGCATGCCGTCGGCGTCGTAGGGCCACAGCACGCACATGCGCGACTCGTACAAGTAGTACGCCGCCGGGTCGTCGACGTCCTTGCCCATCGCGGCGACGATCGTGCCGGGGTAGGCGATGCGCATGACGCCCTCGGTGACGATGCAGTCCTCGTCGACGACGAGGTGCTCGACGTCGTACTCGAGGTTGGTTGCACCCGACGCGACGAAGTCCTCGTAGAAATTCTGCACCGCGGCGCGACCCTTGGGCCCGTGGTCGGCGGGCGTCGCGCCCCACTGGTGGTACTGCGGGTCGGGGGCGAGCGTCGACATCAGGCCGGCGAGGTCGCCCGCGGCCTCGGCCTTCATGTGCGTCAGGACGTTCTCGAGCAGCTGACGCCGGCGCGGATCGGTCTCGCGCTCCAGCCGCTCCTCCACCTTGCGCCACGTCTTCGTCGGATCCATGCGCCACGTCGTCATGGCGCGGAGGGTACCGCCACGCTCGACGGCATGCTTGCTGACGTGCGTTGCTCGACCCTCTCCTCGAAGGTGAGCTACGCAACCAGGGGGTTGGCTACGCCGCGCGGTAGACGAGGCGGCCGCGCTCGTCGGTCCAGCGCTCGGCCTCTCCGGCGATGACCATGTGCTCGAGGTGGGCGAACGTCTCGCTCTCGGCCATCACGCCCCAGTGCTTCTTGGGGAAGATCTCGTGCGAGAGCTGCTGCACGGTCGCCGGGCCGAGGGCGTTGCTCGCCTCGGTGATCAGCTCCATGCGCTCGTGGTGGTGCTCCTTGATCGCCTCGACCCGGCCCGGCACGTCGTCGAACGGGTGGCCGTGGGCCGGGAGGCCGAGCCGCACGCCGTCGAGCGCGGCGACGAGGTCGAGCGTCTGGAGGTACGACTTCAGCGCGTCGGCGCCGTTGCCCACGCCCGAGACGTGCGGCGTGATCGACGGCAGCACGTGGTCGCCGGAGATGAGCACGCCGTGCTCCGGGTCGTAGAGGCACAGGTGGTCGACGGTGTGCCCGGGCGTGTGGATCGACACCCAGTCGCGCCCCGCGAGCGACAGCCGCTCGCCGTGCACGACCCGCTGGCTGGGGTTCGGCGGCTTGAACACCAGGCGCAGCGCCCGGATCATCATGCGGCGGCTCCACGGCGGCATCGGGTGCTTGCTCCCGCCCCAGGGCGTCTCGCCGCCCCACGGCACCGACTCCGCCTGGATCTTGCTCGACGGGTTGTCGCGCAGCGGATCGCCCTCGAAGTCATCGGTGTGATCCGCGATCGTCGGGATCTCCTCGCCGCCGATGTCGAGCGCCTGCGCGGCCGCGGCCGCGGCGCGCTCCATCTCGAGCTGCTCCTCCTCCGACGGCAGCTTGTTGCGGCGCTCCGACTCCTCGAGCGACCACGTCGTGAACGCGCGGTGGGTGACGAGGTTCGCGTCGGCCTCGCTCTTGATGCGCCCCGCGCCACCGAAGTGGTCGGGGTGCGAGTGCGTGACGATCACCGTGTGGATGTCCTTGACCCGGAAGCCCGCGCTCTTCAGTCGCCTCTTGAGCGCCTTCCACGACGACGGGCCCGGCAGCCCGGGATCGACGACCGCGAGGCCGCGGTCGTCGAGCAGTCCGTAGGTGTTGACGTGACCGAGGCCCGGCATCCAGATCGGCAGCTGCATCCGGATGACGCCGGGCGCGACCTCCACGACCTCGTCGGACGCGGGCTCCTGCTCTTGCTTCTTCGGCTTGGGCCTGGGCGCCTCGGTCGGGTCACCCGGCTGCCGCGCGGTGGCGGTCATCAGCGACTTACCCTATCCGTGGCGCGAGGCACTCTGGCCCCGATGAAGCCCGCCCGTGGGCATGCGCGGTTGGCAGCATTGTCGACCTCCTGGGTCGATAGCGCTGCCAACGGGCGCGGGGGGACGCCGCGAGGCCTACGAGGGGGCCCGCCCCCCTCGTCCGAGGGGCTGCCCCGCTCACGAGTACGCGAACGGCGCGAGCTTGGGCCAGGGGCGGGCGTCCTCGACGAGGGCGGCGGCGGCGAGGCAGTCGATGTCGAGGTGGCGCGGCGCGACGACCTGGAGCGCGACCGGGAGGCCGTCGACGAGACCCGACGGGATGCTCGCCGCGGGTTGGCCCGTCATGTTGAACGGCGCGGTGAACGCCGCCGACAGCTCGAAGAGCCCGACCTCCTGGCCGTCGACCTCGCCGGCGAACACCCCCTCGGCCGCGAACGCGGGTGTGGGCGTCGTCGGTGTGAGCAGCAGGTCGACCTGCTCGAAGATCGCGGCGACCGCCGTGAGCAGCTCGTGGCGCCGCCGGATCGCCTTGGCGAGCACCGGCGGCGTGAGGCGGGTGAACGAGGTGTGCTGGAGTCGGTGCACCGGCGTCACCTCGTCGAGCCGCCCCTCGACGTCGTCGACGTACCACGCCATGTCGTCGATCGTCGACAGCAGCCCCCACGACGCGCCCGGCTTCGGCAGCGCGACCTCGACGTCGTCGACGACCTCGAGCCCGGCCCGCTCGACCAGCACGTGCGCGAGCTCCTCGGCGTGCTCGGCGACCACGGGGTCGCTGCCTGCGAACCCGACCGATCGAGTGAACGCGACGCGCTTGCCCCGCAGCCGCTCCATCGCGACCCCGGAGCACAGCTCGTCCTCGAAGGGCACCTCGGGCTTCGGCAGCGACGTCGGATCCGTCAGCGTGGGACCCGAGCACACGTCGAGGTAGCGGGCGGCGTCGCGCACCGATCGCACCATCGGGCCCCGCACCGGGTTGAGCGACATCGGGAACGGCTGCGGGCCCCGCCCGATCCGTCCGAACGTCGACTTCATGCCGAACAGCCCCGAGTACGACGCGGGGATGCGGATCGATCCGCCACCGTCGCCGCCGGTGCACGCCGGGAACAGGCCGGCCGCGACCGCGGCGGCGGAGCCACCCGACGAACCGCCGGGCGTGCGGTCGAGGTGCCACGGGTTGCGGGTGATGCCGTGCAGCGGCGTGTTGGTGAAGCTCACGGTGCCGTGCTCGGACGCGGTCGTGAGCCCGGTGATGATCGCGCCCGCACCGCGCAGACGGGCGACCTCGTTCTCGTCGGCGGTGGCGATGCGGTCGGCCAGCACCACCGACGCGTGGGTCTCGGGCCAGCCCCCCACCGAGGACAGCTCCTTGACGCCGATCGGCACGCCCGCGAGCGCGCCCGGATCGCCACCGGCGGCCACCTGCGCGTCGACCTCGTCGGCCCGGGCCCGAGCCGCGTCGACGTCGAGGTAGCAGACGCTGTTGAGCGCGGGGTCGAGCCGCTCGATGCGATCGAGGTGCACCTCGAGCACGTCGCGCGCCGACAGGCTGCCCGCCCGCACCGCGTCGGCGATGTCCCAGGCGTCGCGCTCCCAGACCTCGGTCTCGAGCGGTCGCGGTGTGGCGACCTCAGCCATCGGTCGGTCCCAACCGCTCCTTCGCCAGCTTCGCGAGCTCGGCGAACGCGTCGTCGATGCCGGCCTCGAGCACGTCGAGGTCGGGCCACTGGTCACGATCGGCGAGCAGGCCGAGGTGCAGCGTCCCGCAGTACGAGAGGACCGCCACACCGAGGTTGAGGTTCCGGGCCAGCGGCACCATCGGGTACGCCTCGAGCATCCGCGCGCCGAGGCAGTAGAGCGGCACCTGCGGACCCGGCACGTTGGTGCACACCAGGTTGGTGAGCGGCTGGTGGTGGACGAGCCGCGCCGCGAGCCCCATGATCGTGGGCGCCGCGTACTGGGTGAGGTCGAGCAGTGCCGCCGCCCCCACCGCTTGCTCGCGCTCCTTCAGGTCGGCCGTGGTGTGCTGCACGCCCCGCAGCCGGTTGATCGCATCGGGCTCGCCCACGGCGAGCGGCACGAACATGGCCGAGATGCGGTTGCCGAGCTGCATGCGCTGCGTGTCGTCGCGCACCGAGACCGGGCAGAAGATCTTGAGCACCAGCTCGGCGTGCAGCTCGTCGCGCTCCTCGAGCAGCCTCGCGAGCCCGCCGCCGATGCCGGCGAGCACGACGTCGTTGATCGTGCCGCCGAACGCCTGCCGCACCGTCTTCACGTCCTCGAGCGGCACCTGCACGAGCCCGAACCGACGGCTGCGACCCTGCACCGGGTTGTTGAGCGACGTCTTGGGAGCGACGAGACCGCCCTCGGCGATGGTCGACAGCGACCGCGCCAGCTCACCGGCGCGATCGAGCATCTGCCGGGGCACCTCGGCGACGCGACGCGTCGCGTCGACGAGGGCCTGGGGCCCCGCGACCATGGCCTTCACGGAGTCGATCAGCAGGCGCGCCGGTGGTGGCGCGGGCTCGGGCTGCCACTCGGGCGCATCGAGGTACGTGGGCTCGGCGTCGAAGTCGAGCAGCACGGTCGCCACGTCGACGCCCGACACGCCGTCGACGAGCGCGTGGTGGGTCTTCTGGAACAGCGCGACGTGGCCGCCCTCGAGGCCCTCGACGAACCACAGCTCCCACAGGGGGCGGGTGCGATCGAGCACCTGCGACTGCACCCGTTCGAACAGCGCGAGCAGCTGGTCGCGGGTGCCCGGTGCCGGCAGCGCGGTGAGCCGCACGTGGTACCCGATGTCGAAGCGCTCGTCGTCGACCCAGATCGGCTCGCCGGCGTCGAACGGGACCTTCATGATGCGCTTGCGGAAGCGCGGGATGAGGTGCAGCCGCGACGACACGAGGTCGCGCACGTCGCGCAGGCGGAATCGGCCGTCGTCGGAGAAGAACGAGTCGCCCTCGAAGACGGACAGCGCACCGACGTGCATCGGCGTCTCGAGTCGCTCGAGGTGCAGGAAGCTCGCGTCGAGGGAGCTCAGTCGGTCGTACGTCATGGAGCGCCAAGGCTACGAGCAGCCGAGCGTCCCCGAAAGGGGCGGCGACACGTGCCGTGGCGCCGAGCGAGCGCGACCATCAAGACGAGCAGCCGAGCCGAGCCGAAAGAGGGTGGGCGCCCCGGAGGCAGCTGGGCATCGCTGCCTCACGGGGCGCCCCTCACCCGGCCGGGCTCCACACGCGGTGGGGCTGGGCAGGTACCGCAGGTGCAGAGCTGATGGCCGGACGTCTCGACGACCCCGCCCGGGTCGTCGTCGTGAGCGGATCGTGCAACGCGCGTCGGCGACGCGCAAACCGCTCCGCGACCGCCGTCACGCTCCGTGACCGATGGGACCGTTCGGTCTCGCGTTCAGCCCGTGAACCGCGCGCTGACGGTGACCGGCTCGGGCGCGGTGGCGGTCGCGCCCGCGACCCGGGGCGGCGTGGTGGTGGGCGGCGGGCCGGTCGGCGGGGGCGGCGCGTACCGATAGCAGACCCGCACCGTCGCACTGGCGAAGGTGTTGATCTGCGCCTCGACGTTGCCGCCGCCGCCGGTGAACTGCTCGCCGATGCTGGTGGTGACGTGGAACGCGACCGCGCCGCCGGTGAACGCGGCGAGCACGCCCGGGTCGGAGCTCGTCACCGCGCCCGCCGCCTCGTCGCGCGACGTGGACGGCTGGGTCACCGCGCTCGGGCCCGCGTAGTCGAGCGTGCCGTCGAACGCGGCGAGCATCGTCGACGGGACGCGCGGGATCGACCCGTTGATCGGCGCCGGTGACGGCAGCCCGCCCGGGCTCGTGAACGTCACCGCGTAGGTCATGTCCGCCGCGAACTGCACCGCGGTCTGGGCGGTGTTCTCGAACCTCGCGTCGGTGTCGAGGTGCACCGACTGGTTCGGCACCTGCACCTCGAGCAGCGTGCCGAGCGACGGATCGAAGCCGGGCACCGTGACGTCGGCGTCGATCTCGGTGCGTTGGCGGGCGAGTGACCCGTCGTGGCACACCGTCGACTCGCCCGGCGCCTCCTGACCTGCGGCCACGATCGGGCGGATCGAGGGGACGATGACGGGGACGCTCAGGACCACGAGGCCGAGCACGACAGGGAGCGCGGCGCGCGCGAAGGAGCTTGCGAACACGAGGACCTCCTCGGACGGCACGACGGGCGCGGCGCACGTCGTGCGCTGTGGTGTCGGTCAGGACACGGACCGACCGCGGAGGTGACGGAAGCGCGCTCGCGCGGCGCGTCGTCGGGTCAGCCGGCGGGGACGAGCCGGGGCACGCGACACACGCGGTCGAGCCCGACGCGCCGCGCGACCGTGCGGGCCCGGCGCGTGAGCTGGTCGGCGCGCAACGCGGCCTCGAGCGCCTGCCCGACGCGGTCGTCAGCGAGCAGGTCACGCGTGTACTGCACCTCGTCGAGCGCCTGCTCGAGCAGCCCGAGCCACGCGCCCACCTCTTCCTGCGACTTCGTCGGGGGCTTCAGCTCGCGCAGGTCGCCGAGCGCCTCGCCGCCGATCGCCGTGACCGACTCGAGCACCGCCACCGCGCCCGCGGCCGTGGGACGGACGATCTCGAGCTCCTCGAACTGCCGGTTCGCGGCCCGACAGATGCCGGCCGCGTCCTCCACGAACCCGCTGTGCGTCGAACGACCACCCCCGCACCCGGCACCCCCGATCGCGGCGAGCGCCACAAGAGCTCCGACGAAGGCGCGCACGTCAGGTCGGCAAGAGGCAGCCCGTCAACCCGAGCCGGGTCACGAGTCCGGTGGCCCGCCCCGCGATGCTGTTGAGCCGCGTGACGAGGTCCTGGTTGCGCTGGAGCGCGACTTCGAACGTCTGGCCGCGCTTCACGCGGTCGGCGAGGGCGTCGAGCCCGTCGGCGTAGCTGTCGAGCACGTCGACGAGCTCCTCGTTGTCGTCCGCGAGCTTCGGGGGTGCCGCGAGGCCGTCGAACCCGTCGACGAGGCGCTCGAGCCCGGTCGCGGCGCGGCGCAGGTACTTCGCGACGCGCTTCCCGGTCGCTCCGGGCGCCTGCGCCTTCTGGAGCTCGGCGCTCGCCGCGGCGAGCTCGTCGCAGTGCTCGGTCGCCTGCTCCACGTACTGAGCCCGGGTGAGGCGCTCGTCGTCGCCCGCACGAGCCGCGCCGGGCAGCGCGAGCAACGCCGCGCACGCGACCAACCCGACGCCGAGCAGCCGCTGCACGGCCGTGTCCCCCCTCATCCGACGTGACGCTACTCTCGACAGGCGTGCTCCCCGACTACGCGACCTACGAGTCGGCGATCGGGCTCGACTGGTACGAGACCGATCCCAACCTCCGTCTCCTCCTCGACCGCCACCTCCCCGACCCGGCCGACCGCGCGCTCGCCGATGAGTACGCGGCGCGCTACGGCGAGCTGTGCGGGGGCGCGATCGCCGTCCGCGCCGAGGTCACCGACAAACACGGTCCGGTCCTCGAGCGCTACGACCACTGGGGCGCCGAGATCGACCGGGTCGTGCACCACCCCACCTGGACCGAGAGCAAGGACGACCTGGTGCGGGCCGGCTTCACCGGGCTCGCCCAGCAGGCCGGTCGCCCCGTGCCCGCGGTGCTCACGGCCTCGGTCTGCTACCTGGTCTGCCAGGCCGAGACGGCGATCTACTGCGGCCTCGGCATGACCTCGGGTGCGGCCGACCTCGTGGAGCGCTACGCGCCCGACTCGGTGCGCGACGAGCTGCACCACCGCCTCACCACCGACGACCCGGCGGAGGCGTGGGAGGGCGGCATGTTCCTCACCGAGCGCCAGGGTGGCTCCGACGTCGGCGCCAACACCACCCGCGCCGTGCCCGACGGTGACGAGTGGCGCCTCCACGGCGAGAAGTTCTTCTGCTCCAACATCGACGCCGAGGTGTTCATCGTCCTCGCCCGCCCCGACGGCGCACCCGAGGGCGCGCGGGGGCTCGCGACGTTCATCGTCCCCCGGCTCACCCCCGAGGGCACGCCCAACGGGTTCCGCATCAAGCGGCTCAAGCCCAAGCTCGGCACGACCGGCGTCCCCACGGGCGAGGTGACGCTCGAGGGGGCGCGTGCGTGGATGGCCGGCGGCACCCGCGGCGAGCAGGCGGACGCGGCTCCGTCGCCGCGGGGCGGCATCAACAAGATGATGGAGATGGTCAACGGGTCGCGCTTCGGCGTCGCCCTGATGGGCCTCGGCATCCACCGGCGATCGTTCCTCGAGGGCGCGATCTACGCAGCGCACCGTGAGCAGTGGGGGCAGCGCATCGACAGCTACCCGCTCGTGCGCGAGACGCTCGTCGACCTGCTCGTCGAGCTCGAGGCGGGGATGGCGCTCACCTACGAGTGCGCGGCTGCCACCCGCTCGGCCGCCGACGAGGACGAAGGACGGATGCTGCGGCGGATCCTCGTGCCGCTCGCCAAGATGCGCGCGACGCGCGAGGCGATCTGGGCCGCGAGCCAGGCGCTCGAGCTGTTCGGTGGCAACGGCTACATGGAGGACTGGCCGATGGCGCGCCAGCTCCGCGACGCGCAGTGCCACACGATCTGGGAGGGCACCGAGAACATCCTCGCCCTCGACGTGCGCCGGGCGATGGTCAACGAGGGCGCGCACACCGCGCTGCTGGGTCGGGTCGAGCGGTCGCTGGAGGCTGCCAGCCCGTCGCCATCGCTCGCGTTCGCCATCGACGCGGTGGCCGGCACCCTCGACGAGTCGCGCGACGCCGTGAAGCACCTCGAGGGCTCGTCCCACGAGATGCAGCTGCTGCACGCGCGGCGCTTCGCGCACCTGCTCGCCGACCTGGTCGAGGGCGCGCTGCTGCTCGACGAGGCGACCTGGCAGCTCGGCCGCGACGGCGACGCGCGCAAGGCGGTCGTGGCGACGCAGTTCGCCCGCAAGCGACTCGCGCCTCCCCGAGCGCGAGGGATCCTCGACGACGACCGCACGGTCATCGATCGGTTCGAGCCGATCGTTCGCTACGGAGCGATCGAGCCGGCTGCCGCATGAGCGCGCTCACACCCACCGCGGTGTGGCGCGCGTCGCCGGAGATCGTCTCGGCCCTCGACGAGCGGCTCGGCCCGCCCGTCGACGGCTACGTCAACGGCTCGCAGACCTGGCTGAGCGACGGGCCGGGCGGCGCGGGCCTCGAGTGGCGGCTGCACCCGGTCGCCGGGTTCGAGGCGCCGCGCGACTGCGGTCCCTACGACCTCTGGGACGCGGTCGTCGGCGCGCTGGCCGCGGGCGAGGCACCCGAGGCCCTGACGCTCGGCGACGACCGCCGCGCGCTCTCGACGCTGTGGGAGGGGTTGGAGTGCTTCCCCGCCTACGGTGACGAGATCGAGCCGGCGACGCTCGCGCGCTGGGCGACCGAGGCGCTCGGCATCGCACCCGACGCCGCCGGGCTCGTCGATCACGAGCGCATCGGTGGCGCGTGGGAGAAGGCGAAGGGGAAGGTGTCGTTGACCGAGCTGCTGTTGGAAGAGCTCCAGGCGGGCGCGGCGTGAGCGACCTGGCGCGCCGCATCCACGAGGTGGCCCACCTGACGGGCACGTTCACGCTGCGCTCCGGCGCCGTGAGCAACGAGTACTTCGACAAGTACCGCTTCGAGAGCGATCCGGTGCTGCTGCGCGAGATCGGCGAGGCGCTGGCGCCGCTCGTGCCCGACGGCACCGAGGTGCTCGCCGGGCTCGAGCTCGGCGGCGTGCCGCTCGCGGTGGCGCTGTCACAGGTCACCGGGCTGCCGGCGATGTTCGTGCGCAAGGAGGCGAAGACCTACGGCACGTGCCGGCTCGCCGAGGGCGGCGACATCGAGGGCAGGCGGGTGACGGTGGTCGAGGACGTGGTGACGTCGGGCGGACAGGTCGTGACGAGCTGCGGCGACCTGCGCGAGCGCGGCGCCCTCGTCACGCACGCGCTGTGCGTCATCGATCGCGAGTCGGGTGGCCCCGAAGCCCTCGCCGAGATCGACGTCGAGCTGCGCCCCCTGTTCACGATGACCGAGCTGAAGGCCGCCGCCGCCTCCACCCCTTGATGCGTCGCTCGACCCGCCCCACGACGGCGAGGGACGCAACAAGGGGGTTGGGCTAGCGCTCCTCGCGCCAGGGTGGGGTGCGGGGGAGGTCGAAGTCGACGGGGCGATCTTCGCCCTCGATGGCGGCGAAGGCGGTGTCGACCCAGCGGGCACCGCCCGCGAGCGGCCAGGGCAGCTCGTCCCGTCCGAAGAACCCGACCGAGCGCGTCTCGAGCGGATGACCGCGCAGCTCCCCACCGATCTTCTGGCCGTGGAACACGATCGAGTACAGCGGCAGCCGTGCGAACCCGAGGCGCAGGCCGTCGAACACCGCGATCAGCGACTTGATCTCGATCTCGATGCCAGTCTCCTCGTACACCTCTTTGATCGCGACCTCCGACGGCGAGTAGCCGACGTCGGCCCACCCGACCGGGTAGAGCCACACGCCCGAGTCGGCGCGCTGGGTGAGGAGGATCTCGCCCTTGTCGTTGCCGACGACCGCGGCGACCGCGACCTTGGGCGTCACGTACCCGGCGACGCCCTCCCCCACGGTGTCGAGCCACTCCTCGTAGAGCGCCTCGGCCTCGGCCTCCTCGAGCGCGCCGGCGCGGATGTCGGCCGCGACCTTGAGCACCTCCTCGAAGCGCTCCTTCTCGTAGAGGCTCTGGGTGAAGCCGAGGCCGGTGCGGGCGATGCCGGAGAGCGTCTCCGCCCAGCGCAGGAGGTCGGCCGCGGAGACCTGGTGGTCGGGTTCGGGCACGATCGGCAGACTAGGCGGGCGGACCGGTCACCCCGCCCGCCGCTCAGGTGGCTTTGACCTGCGCCCGCACCACGTCGCGGATCCCGCTCCCCGCCGAGGTGAGTCGCACGAGGATGCTGCGGGTCACTCCCTTCTTGACGGTGGTCGACGGCGTGATCTTCACCCGCAGCGCGGTGTTCGCGGGCGGGCCGGGCACCACGTTGGCGCGCGTGTACGTGCCGTTGCGCACCGCCCCGGACACGTTCTTCGAGCCCCAGTAGTACTGCACGGTGAACCCGTTGGCGCTCGGGCTGCCCTTCACCGTGATCGAGTCGGTGACGCCGCCGTCGGTCTGGATCTTCACGTAGAAGTTGGCCGCGGTGCCGCGGCGCGCGTTCATCGTGCGCTTCTGCCCGGTGCCGTCCAGGTTGTAGATGCCGTCACCGATGTAGGCGGCGCCCGGGTTGCCCGACTTGAGCCACCCGTCGGGCTGCCGGTTGGTCTGGAGGTAGGTGCAGGTGACGGCCTCGCCCGGGTCGATCGTCACGGTCGCCGTGCGCGCCGCCGTGCTGGTCGGGTCACCGTTGGAGCACGTGATCGACGGCGGCACGAACGTCCAGCCACCAGGTACCGGCGAGGTCTGCGTGACCGTGTACTCGCCGGGCAGGAGGTCGCTCACGACCTGGGTGTTCGGGAGCGCGGGGTCGGCGTCGTCGTCGAGCGAGAACGGCTGGTCGATCGAGGCTGGACCACCCGTCACCGTGAACGCCCAGTCCAGGCCGTTGTCGGGCACGTTGTCCTGTACCACCGAGATCGAGCCGAGCCGGGTGTCGGTGAAGATGCAGGTGACGCCTTCGGTGGGCACCTCGGTGGTCGGCAACGTGATCGTGGCGGTCGCCGTCTCGAGGTCGACCGTCGCGCCGTTGGTGCACTCGAGGCCGGTGAGCTGCCAGCCAGGCGGCGGCGCGCTCTGGGTGACCGTGAACGTCCCGTCTTCACCCGGCGTCAGCACGATCGCGTCGGGCAGGGTGCCGTCGACGTCGTCGTCGAGCTCGAACGACTCGGATCCGACGACATCGCTCGTGAACGCGAAGTTGGTGTCGTGGTCGTCGATCGAGTCCTGGATGACCTGGATCGTGCCGGGATCTGCTGCGCGATGGTTGGTGAACGAGCACGTCACGGCTTCGCCAGGCTCGACCGTGACCGCCACGGACGGCTCGGTCTCGTTCTCCGCGGTGTCGCAGGTGATCGACTGGAGCGGGTACCCCGCGACCGGGTCCTGCGACACCGTGTACGTGCCGGGCTCGAGGTCGTCGAAGACCGCCTCGCTCGCGCCGCCCGGGTCGGGGTGGCCGTCGAGCGAGAACGGGCCGAGCTCGGTGCTCGTGAACCCGAAGGCCTGGAGGTCGTCGGGCAGGGTCGACTGCTCGATCGTGATCGAGCCGCGCTGGGTGTTGGTGTAGGTGCAGCTGACCGCCTCCTGGGGCGCCAGCGTGATCGTGGCGGTGGCGGTGCCGAGGTCGGTGCTGCCGGCGTCGCAGGTGAGCCCGGTCAGGTCCCAGCCGTCGGGCACCGACTGCGTGAACGTGTACTCGGTGCCGGCCAGGAGGTCGAAGGTCTGGGTGTTGGGCAGCGTGCCCTCGGCGTCGTCGTCGAGCGCGAACAGCTCGGCGCCCAACGCGTTGCTCGCGAACCCGAAGTCTTGGGGCCCGTCGGGATCGGCGTCGACGGTGATCGTCACCGACCCGGTGCGGCTGGTGACCGCCGCGTAGGCGTCCACGAGCCCGGCACCGACCGCGTTCACTCCGCCGCCCGACGGCACCGGCGCCGCCGTCGCCTGGAGCGTGGCGAGCACGCCGTCGGGATCGAGGCTCGGGTCGGCCTGGAGGAGCAGCGCGGCCACGCCCGCCGCATGCGCGACCGACGCCGAGGTGCCGTAGAAGCGGTGGAACTGGCCGATGACGCTCCCGAAGAACGTGTTCTGCCCACCATCCGTCGCGGCGAGGTCGGGCGCGGGGATCGTCGTCGTCGCCATCGGAGTGACGCTCGGCACCGGCTCCCACTCGTGGGTCACCGGACCGCGCGACGAGAAGCTCTCGGTGATGTTCGCGTTGTCGTACGGCACTGCGGCGGTGCTGATGGCGGCGTCCGACCCGTTGTGCCCGAAGACGGTCGGCCCGAAGATGTTCAATGCGTTGCCTGCATTCGGACTGAAGCCTGAGAGGCCTGAGCTGTTGTGCATGATCCACTTGAAGCGCGGCGTACCGCCGTCACTCGCGGCCTCCCAACGCGCGAATACAAGTCGCACGTCGCGCGCGGTCCCGAACGTGTTCACATACGGAAGGAACTCAAACGGAACGGTTGTGTTCGTCGCGTCTGCACCTGTGATGAAGGCGTTCGACGAGCTGTACAGGAACACGGCGAAGTCGTCATCGACGTCGCCCCTCGGTTGACTCCATTGCGCATTGAGTCGGAACCCACCACCGGAGGCAACCGTGAAGTCAAGCGTGGCGTCCGAGCCGCTCGGACTGAAGTTGTGACAGACGTAGCCGGACAGCCCAAGCGCGGAGGGACATGTCATCTCCCGGAAGGCCGGGGCCTCGTAGCTGCCCATCTCCTTGCCGTTGCCAGCATCGATCACGTTCGAGTTGCCGGCCGAGCTGAAGTAGGTGACGCCTGCAGCCTTCGCGTCGGCCACTGCGTTCGCGACGGGCCCGTCCTGGAAGAACGGCTCCGCGAGGTAGCTGATGTCGTCGGCGATCACGTCGGCGTTCACCGTCGGTCCCGCGAGCTCATCGATCCGGCTCGCGAACGCCGACTCGCTCGGCCACGCAGAGGCGAACGCGAGCTCCGCGCCCGGCGCGAGGTCGTGCACGATCTGTGCGAGCGCGCGACCCTCGTCGTTGCACGGAAAGCCGGTGCCGAGGCAGTCCTCCGTGAGCTCCTGGACCGGCGTCGTGTACCCACACGGGTTGGCCGCCCCTGGAAGGTCACCGCTCGCGATGTCGTCGTCCTCGTTCGGTGATGCGGTCAGCACGTTGTACGTGTCGGAGATGACGGCAACCTTCGTGCCCGTGCCGTCGATCGGGTAGGCGCTGCGTGCGTCGTCGGCGTTGAGCTGGGCATCGCCCTCGCTGACGGTGTTGCCGGGGCAGGCGAGCACGCCGACGTCGTCGGGCGAGCCAAGATCTTCCACGTCCTCCTGCGCCGCGCGTCTGGTGTCGCGTCCGCCGACGATCGGTCCGAGGACCTCGCGCAGCACCTTCACGCCCGCGACCTTCGCGACCGGCTCGAGGTCGCTGGCCGCGACGGCCGCGGTGACGATCGCGTACCGCTCGTTGACGTTGAGGATCTCGGCACCCTCGGTCTGGAGCGCGGCGAGCGTCGCAAGGCCGACATCGGTCATGTCGGCCTCGACCACCACACGTCCGTCGTAGAGGGTCAGGCTGCCGGTGCCCGTCGCCGGCAAGCGCGTGATCCGCGCCGCCTCGTCAGGCGTGATTCGTCCGCGTCCTTCCTGCGCGACCTCGTAGAGGATCGTCGACATCCGGGCCTCGGCCGAAGCCTGCTTGCGCTCGATGATCGACTCGATCGAGAGATCGTCCTCGTCGATCGGAGCGTCGCCGGCGTCGGGAGGCTCGACGACTCCGGGCACCGGTCCGGGCTCGGCCGTCGGCTCGGCCGCCTCTTGTTCGGAGGCGCGCTCGTCCCCGGTCTCGGAGACCACGACGACGACGCCGGCCGTCACCAGTGCGGCCACGGCAAGGCCCACCAGGACGAACCGAAGGACCCGGCTCATGCCTGTCCAACGCTACGGCACCCCGAAGCGTTTCAACCCCTCGCCAGGGCCAGCCTGCGCCTTGGATGCGTAGCTCGACCCTCCCTACGAAGGTGACCTACGCATCCAGAGCAAGGGCTCAGCCGGTGAAGGTGGGCTCCAGCACGATCGGGGCGGGCGGGACCGGGCAGGTGCCGGCGATGCCGAGGCCGACGACGTTGGCCTCGGGGTCGAGCGGGGCAACCAGGGTGACCGCGGCCGTGGCGGGGTCGACCGTGTACAGCGACACGAGGATCGCCGAGACGCCGACGTCACCGGACGGCTGTGCGATGGGCTCGCCCGCCTCACCGGGGATCGTCCGCGGTGCCGTCAAGGCATAGAGCGTCCCGTCGGCACGCGCGTAGTCGAGCCCGACCGTGAACGTATCGGGATCGGCGAAGTGCGCGACCTCGCTGAGCGCCGCGGTCGTTCGGTCGTACCTTGCGAGCGAGTCCGCGTCGTCGTGCCCGGTCACGGCGGGGTCGTCCCAGCCCGACTCGGTCGACAGATCCTCGAAGATGGTCGGTTCGGTCGTGTCCATCGCGGTGCCGCAGTCGGCGGCGAGGAAGATGAGCGAGGTCCGCGCGTAGTCGTCTCCGGGCGCACCCACCAGCGTCGACGCGCCGGTCGCCGGGTCGACCGTGTACAGGCAGACGAAGTTGTCGTCGCACCCGGGCTCGTCGGTCACGAGCTGGGCGTAGAGCGTGCCGGCACCGTCGAACGCGATGCCGCCGTAGATGCCCAAGACCTCGTCGAACGCGCCGGTGAACGGACCGCTCGAGAGCACCTCACCAGTGGTCTGGTCGAAGTGCGTGAGATACGGGACTTCCGGGGTTCCGTCGGTCGGGATGGGGCCGACACCCCAGATCGAGCCGTCGGGTGCCACCGCGAGGTCGATGACGCATGCTTCTGCGGACGGCGCGGCACCGAGCGGCGCGGTGTCGCCGGTGGCGAGGTCGAGGCTCGAGAGCACGCACAGGAAGGGAGGCGCCGCGATCTCGCTGACGTACGCGGCCGGAGGCGCGGTCGGCTCGGCCTCGAGGCCTGCACGAGCGGCGGGCACCGCCGCGAACCCGGTGACCGCGAGCGCGGCGGTGATGGTCGCGACCGACGCGACCCGACGAATCCGACCCATGGTGCTGTCCTCCGCCCGAGGTGTCCGGCCCCCTACCCGACGATGGCGAGACGCTAGCCGGGTCGGCGATCAGACGAGCGACTCCGCGGCCAGCCGGGCGACGAGGGTGGCGCGGAGGCGGTCGAGGGTGAGCGGATCCGTCGGCTTGGCGCCTTGGGCATCGCGGACGTAGAAGGCGTCGACGACCCGGTCGCCGAGCGTGGACACGAGGGCCGCGGTCACGTCGAAGCCGAGGTCGGTGAACACCGCGGCCACCCGCGCGAGCAGCCCGACCTCGTCGGGCGCTTCCACCTCGACGACCGTCGCGGCCGGCGATGCCTCGACGTCGAAGGCCACCTGCACCGCGCCGCTGCGGCCGGCCCGGCGGTACCGCTGGAGCCGCTCGGCCAGCCGCTCGCGCAGGTCGAGCGCACCACCGAGTGCCGCGGCGAGGTCGTCGCGCACCCGTCCTTGACCCTCGGCGTCGAGGCGGCCGAACGTGTCGACGCCGCGATACACCTCGAGCGCCATGCCCTCGGGAGTGCCGTAGACCGACGCACCGCGGATGTCGAAGCCGTGGAGCGCGAGCACGCCGGCCACGGTCGCGAGCAGACCGGGACGGTCGGGCGCCGCGACCGCGCACTCGACCATTCCGTCGTCACGGTCCGACCACGCGAGCGCGAGGCCGCCGCCGGCGAGCAGGTCGCGATGACGATCGATGATGGCGCTGCGCTCCGCCGCATGGTCGCGTCCGACCACTCCCCGTTCGAGCAGCGTGTCGGTCTCCACGAACAGCTGACGTAGCAGCTGCGCCTTGCTCGTGCTCCACGCCGCGGGGCCGGTGGCACGCGAGTCGGCGATCGTGAGCGCGTAGAGCGCGTCGAGGCGCTCGGTGTCGCGCACCGCGCGCCCGAACCTCACGATCGTCGACTCGTCGCTCAGGTCGCGGCGCGTCGCGGTCTCTGCGAGCAACAGGTGCTCGCGCACGAGCCAGACGAGGACCTCCACGCCGTGCTCGTCGAGCCCGATGCGCTGCCCGACCGCGCGGGCCGTCTCGGCCCCGGTCTCGGAGTGGTCGCCCGGCAGCCCCTTGCCGATGTCGTGGAGCAGGGCACCGAGCAGTACGAGGTCGGCGCGGGCCCGGCGGGCGACCTCGCCTTCGAAGCTCTCGCTCTCGAGCACCTCGACGCACTCGGCCACGCACTCCAGCAGGTGTCGGTCGACGGTGAACCGGTGGTAGGCGTTCCGCTGCGGCTTCCCTTGCACGTGGCTCCACTCCGGGAGCAGCGCGGTCAGCACGCCGACCTGGTCGAGCGACTCACAGACGGGCACCGCGCGACGCCCGGCCCGCAACAGCTGCACGAACGCGTCGCGCAGGTCGTCGTCCCACTGGGCCGGCGGGAGATCGCGGAGGCGCTCGAGCGACGTCCGCGCGATCGGCAGCTCGGCGTCCGCGGCCGCGTTGGCGGCGCGCAGGGCAGTGCGCGCGTCGATCGCCGCGTCGGCCGTCAGCGTCACGACGGCGTCGCGTACGACCACGCCGTCGCCCACCGTGCGGTCGCGAGCCGCGCGCCGGCCGAGCGGACCACGCCGCGCGTCTCGCTGGCGTCGCCAGACGTCGCTCGTGATCCACTGCACCGCGCGCGCGGCGCGGGCGAGGTCGCCCAGGAGCGCGTCCGCATCGACCGCGCCCAGAGCAGCAGCCACCGCGTCCTGCTCCTGGAGGAGCAGGACGTCGCCGCGACTCCCGGTGGTCTTGTGCAGCGCGACCCGCGCCTCGAGCAGGCGCAGCCGCGCCTCGTCCAGGAGCGGTGGGTCGGCCGGTTGGAGGAACCCGTTCGCGACGAGCACGGCGACCCCCGCGCCCGGGTCGAGCGACGCGGTGGTGCCCGTGGCGAGGCCGACCCATTCGAGGGCCTGGAGGTCACGCAGCCCTCCTGCGCCGTCCTTGAGGTTCGGCTCGAGCATCTCGGCGATCGGGCCGGGCCGCTCGGCGCGCCGCTCGGCCGCGGCGCCGAGCTCCTCGACGACACGCCCTCGGCGCTTCTGGGCGAGGCGGCGAGCCCGATCGAGCGTCTCCTTGGCGAACGAGTCGAGCCCGGCGACCGGTCGCAGCTCGATGAGCCCGGTCAGCGCGTCGATCTCGTCGCCGGCGAGTGCCAGCGCCTCCTTCGGCGTGCGCACCGCGTGGCCGAGCACGAACCCTGCGTCCCAGAGCGGGTACCAGAGCTCGTCGGCCGCCGCCGCGACGGTCTCGCGCTTCGCCTTGCCGTCGTGCAGGAGCATGACGTCGACGTCGGACCCGGGACACAGCTCGCGCCGGGCGTACGACCCGAGCGCGACCACGGAGAAGCGCCCGGCCAGATCGAGGTGCTCGGCGACCTCGCGGATCGCCGCGTCGAGCGCGTGGGAGAGCGCCCGCCCGTACCCGACGCCTCGCAGGCCCGGGTCGCGATCGACCCGGGCCCGCGCGGCTCGGAGGCGCTCCGCCGCGGTTGCGGCGTCGTCAGAGGGCGTCTGGCCCTGCTTCGCCAGTGCGGATCCGGATGACGTTCTCCACCGGGACCACCCACACCTTCCCGTCACCGATCTTGCCGGTCTGCGCGGTCTCGACGAGCTTGGACGTCACGCGATCGACGTCGCCGTCGTCGACGAGGATCTCGACGCGCACCTTGGGCACGAAGTCGATCTCGTACTCGGCTCCACGGTAGACCTCGGTGTGACCCCGCTGACGGCCGAACCCCTGCACATCGGAGACGGTGAGTCCGTGCACACCGAGCTCCTTCATGGAGTCCTTCACGTCATCGAGCTTGAACGGCTTGATGATGCCGACGATGAGCTTCATGTGAGTCTCGTTCCTCTCGATCTCGTGGTCAGACCCGGTCCAGCGAGTAGCCGGTCTCGCTGTGGTAGCTCTGGTCGAGCCCGGTCTCCTCTTCCTCCTCGGAGGCGCGGATGCCCTTGGGCAGCACGACCTTCAGCACCACCATGATGATGCCGGTGATCACGGCCGACCATGCCAGCGTCGCCGCGACCGCGATGACCTGCTCGAGCAGGAGGTCGAAGCTGCCGGTCTCGATGAGACCACCGCCCCCCGGCGCGGCCGCCACGCCCGAGTTGACCGCCGCGTCGGCGAACACACCGACGAGCAGCGAGCCGACGAGGCCACCGACGAGGTGGACGCCCACCACGTCGAGCGAGTCGTCGTACCCGAGCTTGAACTTCAAGCTCACCGCGTACGCACAGAGCGCACCAGCGATGAGCCCGATGTAGATCGGCGACATGCCGCCGACGAAGCCGGCGCAGGGCGTGATCGCCACCAACCCGGCGACGAGGCCCGACGCCGCGCCGAGCGTCGTGGCGTGACCGGTGCGCAGCCGCTCGACGAGGAGCCAGCTGAGCATCGCGGCACCGGCCGCGAGCTGGGTGTTGACCAGCGCCGTCGCGGCCAGCTCGTTGCCCGCGAGCGCGGAGCCCGCGTTGAAGCCGAACCAGCCGAGCCACAGGATGCCGGCACCGATGAGGGTGAGCGGCAGGTTGTGCGGGACCATCGGGTGCTTCGGCCAGCCGCGCCGCTTCCCGAGGATCAGCACCGCGATCAGGGCCGCGATGCCCGCGTTGATGTGCACGACCGTGCCGCCCGCGAAGTCGAGGGCGCCCCGCTTGAAGAGCCAGCCCTCGGGCGAGAACACCCAGTGGGCCACCGGCGTGTACACGAGCACGACCCACAGCGGCACGAACCACATCCACGCCGAGAAGCGCATGCGGTCCGCGATCGCGCCGCTGATGAGTGCCGGCGTGATGATCGCGAACATCAGCTGGAAGGCCATGAACGCGAACGGGGGCACCGACAGGGCGATGGCCGTCGGCGACGTGGTCGCCGCTCCGCTCAGCCAGGCCAGATCGAGGTTCCCCAGGAAGTCACCGGTGCCCGAGAAGGCGAGCGAGTACAGGGCTGCCGCCCAGAGGATGCTCACGATCCCGAGGCACACGAAGTTCTGCATGAGCATGGCGAGCACGTTCTTCGTGCGGACCATCCCGCCGTAGAAGAGCGCCAGACCCGGCGTCATGAACATGACCAGGGCTGCCGACACGAGCACCCATGCGGTGTCGCCGCTGTTGATCTCCACGCTGTCCCCTCCGTCGGGCCGACCACATCGAGGTCGGCTCTCGTTCAGATCCGGGACAGACTCGCTGGGCGAGGTTTCTCACCAGTCGCGGGAGTGTTTCGTGCGTGTTACGAGACCGGGCGCGCCGGGACCGGCGGGCACCACGCTGTGCCCGCCGGTCCGTCGGCACTCGGGAGTGCTTCCCTGCCGCTACCTCCCGATGGTCGGGTCGGGGGACTCGCCACCCGTCGCGAGGACCTTGTCCTCGGCCGGGTCGAGACCCACGACGTCGATCTCGCGGATCTGGAGGTTGTCGTAGGCGAGGACGCCCATCTCCGGCCGGTCGAGGCCCGCGATCTCCTCGGCCTCCGGCGTGCGGATCGTCTTGTCCTTCATGAACCGCGACTGGATCTTGAAGAACGCGTACGCGATCCCACCCATGACGAAGATGATCACGAGCGCGCCGACCAGCTGGGAGGCCAGCTGACCGAAGCCGAGCTCACCGAACGAGCCGCTCCCGAAGAGCTTGCCGTCGTCGCCGTAGAGGATCCCGGTGACCCCGTGCCCTGCGGTCGCCGACGTGTCGGTGAGGTTCCACAGCCCGCCGTAGCGACCGTCCGCGAAGATGCCGACCGCCAGCACGCCGAAGATGCCGTTGACGCCGTGCACGGCGACGGCACCGACCGGGTCGTCGACGCCCTTCCGCTCGATGAACAGCATCGCCTCGATCACGAAGATCGCAGCGAGGGCACCGATGACCGCCGCGGCCCACGGCTGCACGAACGCACACGACGCCGTGATCGCCACCAGCCCGGCGAGCATGCCGTTCATCATCATGCCGGGGTCGGGCTTCCCGAGGCGCTTCATCGCGTAGAACATCGCGATGGTCGCACCGAACGCCGCCGCGATGGCGGTGTTGGTCGCCACCACCGTGAAGCGGACATCGGTCGCCGCGAACGTCGATGCGGCGTTGAACCCGAACCACCCGAACAGCAGGATGAACGTGCCGACGCCGGCCATGGGGATGTTGTGCCCCGCCAGCGCCCGCGGCTTCCCGTCGGGCCCGTACTTGCCGATCCGGGGGCCGAGGACGATCGCACCCGCGAGGGCGGCGATGCCACCCACCGCGTGGACGACGCCCGAGCCGGCGAAGTCGACGTAGCCGAACCCGAGCTCGAGGTTGTTGCCGAGCTGGTTGAGCCAGCCGCCGCCCCACGTCCAGGCACCGAACAGCGGGTAGTAGATCGCCCCGCAGAACAGCCCCCAGCCGATGAACGCCTTCCACTTCCACCGTTCGGCCATCGAGCCCGTCGGGATCGTGGCCGTGGTGTCCATGAAGGCGACCATGTAGAGGAAGAAGGCCGCGACCGGTGCCGTGTAGCCCGCGCCGCTCAGGCCGTAGCCGCTGCCGCCCCAGAGGAAGGTCCAGTCACCGAACTTGATCAGCGCGTCGGTGCTGAGGGGCGAGTCGAGCCCGAAGTACCCCGGGTAGCTGAACCCGCTGAACATGAACGGGAACCCGACGAGGAAGAACGCGATGAAGCCCAGCCCGAACACCGCGAAGTTCGTGCTGAAGACGTGTGCCGCGTGCTTCGCTCGGCAGAAGCCGGTCTCGACCAGCGCGAAGCCGGCTTGCATGAAGATCACCAAGATCGCACCGATGACGATCCAGAGGAGGTTGAGGCTCACCCCCACGTCGGTCGTCGTCGCCGCCTTCCCGGCTTCGCTGACGGCCGGATCGCCTGGTTGGGCCCAGGCCGTCCCGGTCATCAGCACGACGATCAGGAGCGTCAGCAACCCGAGGGTCGCCAACCTCCGCTTGCTCCGTAGCATCATCTGTCCTCTCATCTGTCCCAGTTGTCGGTCGTGGGTCGTTGACGTCGCCTCGGGGACGACCTGGACATCTCACGGCTCCGCGATTTCCCGGTTGCGTCGCGTTCGTGAACCGGCAAGGTCCAAGACCTGTCGGAGTGCTGACGGAAGCGCCGCGGACCGTTCACGTCGACGAAACGGTTCCGAAACACCGCGCCCGTACGTTGCGCAGCCATGGACGTGGCGCTGGTGCACTGGCCGGCGGAGGCGGAGCGGCTCGAACGGCTCCGGGCCCGGCGAGAGCCTCGGTTGGTCGTGGTCGAAGAGGGACCACCGCCGACGACCGAGGACTGGCTCGAGGACTGGCTCCGCACGCCGGTCGACGAGGAGGAGATCCGGATCCGGCTCGAGACGCTGCGCGCCCGGGCGCGCCATCAGCCGGGTGAGCTGACGCTCGAGGAGGGCGTGCTGCGCGTCGGGGCCGAGGTCGTGGTCCTCCCGCCGATCCAGGCCCGCCTCGCCGCCGCGCTCCTGGAGCGTCAGAACGCCGTGGTCAGTCGCGACACCCTGCTGCGGCGGGGCTGGCCGGACGAGAAGCCGAAGGATCGCAACGTGCTCGACGTGCACGTCGCTCGACTCCGGCGCCTGATCGTCTCGACCGGGCTCCAGATCCACACCGTCCACCGACGTGGCTACCTGCTCCGGATCGGGGAGAACGGTCACTCGGCGTGAGCGTCACCGACGTCCTCGTCGACATCCTCGTCGTCCTGCTCGCCGCCAAGGTCGCGGCCGAGCTCGCGGAGCGCGCCAGGATCCCCGCGGTCGTCGGCGAGATCCTCGCCGGGATCCTCATCGGACCGTCGGTGCTGGGGCTGATCGGCCACGACCTCACCCTCGAGGTCCTCGCCGAGCTGGGCGTCATCCTCCTGCTGCTCGAGGTGGGCCTCGAGCTCAGCCTCGGCGACCTGCGATCGGTCGGGCGGTCGTCGCTCGTGGTCGCGGTCGTCGGCGTCGTGCTGCCGGTGGCGTTGGGCTTCGGAGTCGCGCTCGGCTTCGGCGAGACGAGCGACACCGCGCTGTTCGTGGGTGCCGCGCTGGCGGCCACCAGCGTCGGGATCACCGCCCGCGTCTTCAGCGATCTCGGCGCGCTGACCCGCATCGAGGCGCGCACCGTGCTCGGCGCCGCGGTCGCCGACGACATCATGGGGCTGATCCTCCTCACGATCGTCGTGCGCGTCACCACCGCGGGGACGGTGTCGCTGATCGACATCGGCGAGATCGTCGTGGTCGCGCTGGCGTTCCTGGTCATCGCGGTGGCGGTCGGCTCGAAGTTCGGCCCGCGGTTCTTCGGCGTCGTGGAACGCCACTCGCGTTCGGCCGGCACCTTCGTGGCGATCGCGCTCGCCTTCACCCTCGTGTTCGCGCTCCTCGCCGACGTGGCCCAGCTCGCGGTCATCGTCGGTGCCTTCGCCGCCGGCGTCGCCCTTGCCGGCAGCGCACCGGCCGAGCGGATGCACCGTGAGCTCGCGCCCGTCGGGCACCTGTTCATCCCGGTGTTCTTCCTGCAGATCGGCGTCAACGCCGACTTCGGCGCGCTCGGCGACCCGAGCCTGCTGCTGCTCGTCGCCGCGCTCATCGCAGTGGCGACGATCGGGAAGGTCGCCGCCGGGATCGGCCTGCTGGGAGGCGTCGGTGACCGGCTGCTCGTCGGGCTCGGCATGCTCCCCCGCGGCGAGGTGGGCTTGATCTTCGCCTCCATCGGGCTCGCCGAGGGGGTGCTCACGAGCGACCTGTACGCCGCGCTCGTCGCGGTCGTGCTCGGGACGACGCTCGCCGCGCCGCCGCTGCTGCGGGTGCGGCTCGGCGCGCTCCAGCAGAAGCGTCCGAAGCGCCCACCCCAGCCTCCACCCCCGGGGGGTTGGCTCACGACGACCGCCGGAGAGGTCGGGCTCGTGGGCGAGCCGGCCGACGAGGACGCGCTGGTGGTCGCACTGGATGCCGCGCGACTCGTCGCCGAGAGCCGGCCGGCTCCCGCGCTGCTGGACTGGCTCGGCAACGTCGATCTGGGCGAGACGTCGTGGGACGGTCGCGCGACGTCACGGTTCCTCGCGCTGCTGCGAGAGGGATCGTTGCGGTCGTGGCGCTTCCTCGAAGCCTCCGACGTCCTCGAGCGCTCGCTGCCCGAGCTCGCCGAGGCGGTCCGTCGCCGGCGGTCCGATCCCTTCGTGCTCGACCCCACCCACGTGCTGCGCTTCGACCTGGTCGAGCAGCTGCGCGAGGTCATCGCGTCCGACCCCCACGCGGCCGCGACGTTCGAGCGCCTCCGTCATCCCGAGCAGCCCACCCTCGCGGCGCTGGCGCTCGCCGCGGCGGGCGAGAGCGGCGACCCCGAAGCGCTCGCGCGGACGCTCGCGCACCGGCTGCGTCTCGGGGCGGTGGCCGAGGAGGAGCTCGCCGACCTCGTCGTCGACCACGCGCTGCTGCGCGCCGCGGCGCTGCGCATCGAGGGGCTCGACGAGGAGCCGGTGCTCCAGATCGCGAGTCACATCGCGACACCGGACCGGGCGCGCTCGCTGTACCTGCTGTCGCTCGCGTACGGCGAGCTCGAGCCGTACGAGCGGGATCGACTCGACGAGCTGCTCAGTCGCGTCCTCGGTGTCCTGTCACGACCGGAGCTCACCGGCGCCCGAGCGGGGTCGGTCGTCGAGCAGCGACGCGCCGAGGCGCTGCGTCTCGTCGGTGACGCGCCGGGCGCGATCGCCCGGATCCGGCGGGCGCCCCGGGCATACCTGCTCGCCCACTCCGGTGCCGACGTCGCTCGGCATGCAGCGCTCCTCGAGCCGGTCCCCCGAAAGGGCGCGGTGCGCGCGGTCGCGGTGCCGCTCGCTGCGGATCAGGCTCGGGTCGAGGTCGCGGCGCGCGACCGACCCGGCCTCCTTGCCGCGGTCTCGGGCGTGCTCGCGGCGCGCGGACTCGACGTGTTCGAGGCCAGCGCGGCCACCTGGCCGGACGGCGCGGCGGTCGAGTCGTTCCGGCTCCGCTCGCAGGCGCCGGCTGCCGAGGCGTTGGCGGCCATCGCCGACCTCGAGGCCGCCATCGAGGACGCGCTCAAGCGCCCGCTGACCAGCGATCCCGCGCCCGACCTGGAGATCGAGTTCGACGACCACGGATCACCGTGGCACACCATCTGCGAGGTGCGGGGCGAGGACCGTCACGGCCTGCTGCACGTCATCGCGGTCGGCTTCGCGGCCAGCGACGTGACCGTGCACTCGGCGCGAGTCGAGACGAAGGGCGGCGTCGCCATCGACCGCTTCGAGGTGACCGACACCGAGGGCCGCAAGCTCGACGAGCCGCGTCAGCGCGCCGCGCGCGACGCGATCTGGAAGGGCAGCGAGTCGACACCCTCGGGGCTGGCCGGCCTCGCACGGCGGTTCCGGAGGTAGATCCCGCGACGATCGGCCGACGCAGGCGCGCCGTCAGATCCAGCGGTGCGGGCGGATGAGCTGCGGTGTGAGGTCGGGCGCCGGCTGGGGAGGGGCGAGGAGGTAGCCCTGGGCGGCGTCGACGCCGAGGTCACGCAGCATCTCGAGCTGCGCGCGCGTCTCGACGCCCTCCCCCGTGACCGTCACCCCGAGCGCGTGCCCGAGGCTCACGACTGCGGCGACGATCGCCGCGTCCTCGGGGTCGGTGCCGAGCCGCTCGACGAACGTGCGGTCGATCTTCACGTCGTCGACGGGGAACTGGCGCAGGTAGCCGAGCGCCGAGTAGCCGGTGCCGAAGTCGTCGATGCTCACCTGCACGCCGAGCGCCTTCAGCGCCTTCACCGCGCCGACACCGGCCGCCAGGTCTTCCATGAGCGTGGTCTCGGTGATCTCGACGCACAGCGCGTCGGGTCGCAGGCCGGTGCGAGCCAGCACGCCCGCGACCAGATCGGCGAGGTCGGACTGCACGAGCTGGCGACCCGAGAGGTTGACGGAGAGCCGGAAGCGGTCGACGGCGGGCAGCGCGCGCCACCACTCGACCGCGTGCTTGCACGCCTCTTCCAGGATCCACGCGCCGATCGGCACGACGAGGCCCGTCTCCTCGGCGGTGGGGAGGAAGTCCTGCGGATTGAGCAGCCCGCGGTCGGGGTGCTGCCACCGGGCGAGCGCCTCGACGCCGACACAGGTGCCGTCGCGCAGCGAGACCATGGGCTGGAAGAAGACGCGGAACTCGTTGCGGGCGACCGCGCGGTGCAGCGCGTTCTCGGTCTCGTGGCGGTGCCGAGCGCGGTCGCGCATCTCCTCGTCGAACACCTCGCAGCGACCCTTGCCCCGCTCCTTGGCGCGGTACATCGCGGCGTCCGCGTCCCGGAGCAGCGCTTCGGGACGTTCCTGGCCGCTCATCGAGATCGCGATGCCGATGCTCGCGCTGACGAACTGGTCTTCGCCGTTGATCATGAACGGGGCGCGCAGCGCGTCGATGAGCCGCTCGGCCACCCCGATCGACTGGCGGTCGGCGACGCCGGGCTCGAGGTCTTCGCAGAGGACGGTGAACTCGTCGCCGCCGAAGCGAGCGACGACGTCGCCCGGCCGCAGCACGTTGGCGAGGCGCTGACCGAGCGCGGCCAGTAGCTCGTCACCGGAGTCGTGCCCGAGGCTGTCGTTGACGATCTTGAACCGGTCGAGGTCGAGGAACAGCACCGCGACCGCCGTGCCGGTGCGCTGAGCGCGGCGCAGCGCGTGCTCGAGGAGCTCGCCGAAGAGCGTGCGGTTCGGCAGCCCGGTGAGCGGGTCGTGATGCGCCTGGTGGGCCAACGCGTCCTCGAACTGCGTGCGCTCGATGGCGATCGCGGCGAGCTGCACCACCGACTCGACCGCGAGCTCCTCGAACGCCGTGGGCGCGCGCGCCTCGCGCAGGTAGGTCGCGAACGTCCCGAGCACGCGGTCGTCGGAGGCAGCGAGCACCGGCGTCGACCAGCAGGCGCCGATGTCGTGCTCGCGTGCGAGCTCGTGGTACTCGGCCGACCCGGGATCGCGCTGGATGTCGTCGACGACCACCGTCTGACCGGTCGCGGCCGCCTTCGAGCACACGCCGGGTGCGTCCGCCTTCACGGGCAGCCCGTCGAGCGCAGCCAGGAACGACGAGGGGAACGACGGCGCAGCTCCGTGGACCAGCTCGTCACGCTCCTCGTCGACGAGCATGATCGTGCAGCGCGCACCGTCGAGCTGCGACTCGACCATGCGACAGATCTCGGCGAGCGTGTCGGCGCGAGGAGTGCTCGTGGCGATCATCTCGAGGATCGACGCCTGATCGCGCAGGCGCGCC
Source organism: uncultured Bifidobacteriaceae bacterium (assembly GCA_964501785.1). Lineage (GTDB taxonomy): Bacteria > Actinomycetota > Acidimicrobiia > IMCC26256 > PALSA-555 > DATBSK01. The sequence continues at coordinate 276,583 of CAZCUD010000003.1, read as the reverse complement.
TCGGAAGCACGCAACGCGGCCTCCGCCGCGACGCGATCGGTGACGACCCTCGACACGATGACGAGCCCCTCGACCGCCGGGTCCTCGGAGAGGTCGCGGGCGATGATCTCCAGGCTCTCGGTCGAGCCGTCCGCGGTGATCATGCGCGCGGTGATGGGCTCGGGGTGCGGCTCGCCGTTGCTCACCGCCTCGTAGTACGCCTGCACGCGGTCGACGTCGTCGGCATGGATGAAGGACATCGCATGGCGACCGTGCTGGGGCTTCTCGAAGCGCCCGAGACGTCGAGCCGCCGGCGACGCGTACTTCACCCGGTGGTCTCGATCGACGATCGTGACGACGTCGAAGCCCTGCTCGACGATGGCCCGGAAGCGCGCCTCGCTCGTGCGCAGCGCCGCCTCGATCTGCTTGAACTCGGTGACGTCGACCATCGAGCCGACGATCGTCACCGGCTGCTCGCCCTCACGCACCCGCACCGCGTGCGCCTCGATCCAGCGTTCCTCGCCGGTGTCGGGCCGGACGACGCGGTACTCGACCGTGAGCTCGCCCGTCTTCGCGACCGAGCGCTCGGAGAGCTCGACGACACGGTCGCGGTCGTCGGGGTGGAGGATGGCCCTCCACCCGTCGCCGAGCAGCCGCGCCGTCGGGAGGCCGGTGATCTCGCACATCCGCTGGTTCGCCAGGACGATGCCGAATCCCTCGACGGACGCGAACAGCCCGACGGGGGCGCTGTCGGCCATCGCGAGCAGCTCGGCGTCGCCGAGGCTCTCCATCGCGGCCTGCCGCGCGGACCGGGTCGCCGCGTCGATCGCGGAATCCGGTGCGAGGTTGCTGGTCATCTCGCCGTGCTCACCCTCGCCCCTGACATGATGCAAAGTGCTCAGCAGACACTACTGCCCGTGTGCCGTTCGTCACCTTGGGGAGTGGTCTCGTCACCGTCGGCTCCGGAGGATGGATGCGAATCGGCCTGTTCCTGCCCACCGTCTCGCCGCTCGCGACCCCCGAGTTCCTCGAGGCCTGCGGTGCCGCGGCTCAGGACTCCGGCGTGTCGTCGCTGTGGGTGGGCGAGCACGTGGTGTTCACCGACGAGTACGAGTCGAAGTACCCCTACGCCGAGGACGGCAAGGTCGGGCTCCCACCCGAGTCGGGCATGCTCGGGCTCTTCGAGACGCTGACGTTCCTCGCGGCCTGCACCGAGACGGTGCGCCTGGGAACGGCCGTCTGCCTCGTCCCTCAGCGCAACCCGGTGTACACGGCGAAGTCGGTCGCGACGCTCGACTGGCTCTCCGGCGGGCGGGTCGACTTCGGCATCGGGGTGGGCTGGCTGCGGGAGGAGTTCGACGCGCTCGAGGTGCCGTTCGAGCAGCGCGGCGCGCGAGCCGACGAGTACGTCGACGTGATGCGCACGCTGTGGCGTGATGACGTGTCGAGCCACCGGGGCGAGCACTACACGTTGCCGCCCTGCCGGATGTTCCCCAAGCCGGTGCAGGCTCCGAACCCGCCCGTCTACGTCGGCGGCGAGACCGACGTTGCCCTGCGGCGGGTCGCGCGCCTGGCCGACGGCTGGCACGGCTTCAACCACACCCCGGCCACGGCCGCCGAGTGCGTGGCGCGCCTCGATCGCGAGCTCGCGACCCAGGGTCGGACGCGTGACGAGATCGACATCACGGTGTGCACCTACCTGCAGCCTGTCGAGCCCGCGCTCCTCCCCGCGTACCGCGACGCCGGCGTGCAGCAGCTCGTGCTGACCGCGTTCGCCGGCGACGCCGCCGGGATCCGCGACACCGTTCACAAGATCGGCGACGACTACGTCGGTGCGGCCGCCGACCTCTGACGCGCCCACCTCGAGCTGGATGCGTAGCGAACCTTCGTATGGAGGGTCGAGCTACGCACGTCGGGTCGTGTCAGGACGGTGGACGAGCGCGCATCACCTTCGTCTTGGCGAGGCCCCACGCGAGCTGGAGCGGCGCGAGGTCGGGGTCGCCGAGATCACCGAGAGTGCGCGGGACGAGCCCGTAGCGGTCGTCGGGCCACGCGGCCTCGTCGAACGAGTCGCGCTCGACCGGGGGGATGCCCGCGGCTTCGAGGATCTCGGTGGGCTCCCGGATCGCGCCACGCACGATCTCGAGCGGAGTCGACCGCTGGTCCGCCGCGTCCAGCGCGAACAGGGCGCGCAGCTCGCCGGCGATGCGGTGTGCGGTCGCCGGACCGGCGACCCGAGCCTTCTCGGTCGTCGCCACGCGCGTCGCGTCGTCACAACGACCCCACGCATCGAGGATCGCGGCGACGTTGGACTCGACCCACGCGGGGATCGTCCGTTCGACGCCCGCGACGATCGCGTCGGACGCTTCGTGCAGCGCGGCCAGCGCGTCGGCGTCGGACGTCGAGGTCAGGTCTCGAGCCCGACGCGCCGCAGCGCCTCGGCCGGCTCGAGGACGAGGCCGGTGACGAACTCGCCGAACTCCGCGTAGCGGGCCGACACCTCGTCGAAGCGCATCTCGTAGACGATGTCCTTGAGCGCGCCGGGATCGTCCGCGAACAGGGTGACGCCCCACTCCCAGTCGTCGAGCCCGGTGGAGCCCGTGATGAGCTGCACCACGCGTCCGGCGTAGGTGCGCCCGACCCGGGCGTGCCCGGCCATGAGCTCCTTGCGCGCGTCGAAGTCGAGCGCGTACCAGTTGTCCGCGCCGGTACGGCGCTTCGACATCGGGTAGAAGCAGATCGTCGCCTTCTGCGGCAGACGAGGATGCACGCGCTGCTCGCGGTAGTGCTCGATGCGCTCACGCCAGGTCGAGAGCCGCTCCTCGACCTCGGCCGGGTCGGTGACCTGCTCCTCGTCGGCGAGACGACGGCGCTCGTCGTCCTCGGTGGTGGCGTACTCCGACGACTCGGTGAGCGACACGTAGGACCACGTGATGCGCAGGGGCGTCGCCGCCAGGTCGTGCTGGAGCGCCTGGAGCCGGGCGAGGTCGGGCCCCACAGCCATCAGACCGAGGTCGGCCTTGTGGCCGAGCGTCACGAACGTCACGACCTGGTGCGGCTCCTCGCTCGTGAACGCGTCGATCGCGTCGAGCACGCGCTTCGCGCCGCCCGGCTCGCCGTCGCCGGCTCGCGGGTCGACCCGGAAGAAGAGGTGCAGCACCCCCCACCCGGTGCTCGCCTCGACGCGCGCACGCTCCGTCACGCCCACGAGGCTACCGGCAGCCTGCGCTCACCCTCCTCCCGGCGCGTCGGAACGCTCGGCCACACAGGTTGTCGCTGAGTGTTCCGACGCGTGATGGGGTGGCGGCGGTCCTAGGGGGTGGCGTCGGACTCCACGGCTTCGACGGCGGCGAGGTGGAAGGAGTAGTGGCGGGCCATGACGTCGCGGACCTGCGCGTCGATGCCCCAGCCCTGGTCGTCGACGAGCAGCCGGAACATGCGTCGGAGGAACGCGCCCTCGACGTAGGCGCGCTGGATGCGGGGCGGCTCGGGCTCGATCCACTCCCGCATGATCGGCGGGCACACGGTCACCACCTCGGTCACGACGTCGCTGAGCACCGGATCGCGGAACTCGGCCGCGAAGTCGTCGAACCACCCCAGGCACAGCTCGTCGCGCACGTGCTGGTCGGCGCGGGCGGCGTCGAGATAGTCGTCGCGGTCGAGGAAGCGGAGCTGCGCGTGCGGCAGGACGGGCCGGTACTCGGCCCACTTGTGGCGCACGAGCGTGCAGATCGCCGCTTCCCGGACGGACTCCTCGATGGGCCTGATCATGCCCGAGCCGCATGCCGATCGTGCGGCAATGCCGTTGCGGCCGTGTGAACTCGGCCCCCGCCTCGCCGAGCCGTGCGCCCCCTTCGTGGCGTCGGAAGACTCAGCGACAGCTGTTGTCGCTCGGTCTTCCAACACATCGATCAGCCGGGCGCGGCGGCCTCCCGCACTGCCTCCAGGAACGGGTCGAAGCCGATCACCGTGCGGCTCGGCGGTGCGTCGGCGCTCACCTCGGCGCCGAAGTCGAAGTAGGTCGCGCTCAGCGTGCCGGCGACGTCGTCGTCCCCACCCTCGAGGGCTTGCACCTGCACGTCGGCGTCGAAGCGGCGCAGCCGGTCGGACGCATCGAGCCACACGTCGATCGGCACCCGGCGGCCCGCGAACGAGTCGAACGCGGGCTCGAGGCGAGCCCGCTCGGCGCGCGGAGCCTGGCGCAGCGCGCGCGCGAGGTCGACGACGCCGCGGTAGTGCTTCGCGGGCTCACCGAGCACGTCCTCGGTGCCGACCTCCTCGACGCGGGTCATGGCGCGCAGCATCGCCAGCTGCGCGGCCGGATCGGCGCCCGACACACCGAAGCCGACCCGCGCCAGGTCGCGCGGGTCGACCCGCACCCACTCCTTGCTCCGGACTTCGGCCGGGAGCTCGCCGATCTCGCCGAACAGGACGTCGGCGAGCGACGCGACCTCGATGAAGTAGGTGCCGTCGACCGCCCGTGTCGCGATCTCGTCGGCGCCGTCGAAGCCGACGCCCAGCTCGCCGTCGAGCCCGTCGAGCCCGAGCGCACCGGAGAACGTCAGCACCTCGGCGCCGTCCTCGCCCTCGATCGCCCCCTCGAACCGGGCGCTCCCGGCCGCCACGGTCGCGTCGACCGCGTTGGCGACGCGCTCCTGCGGCGACGGCGTCGTCTGCGCACCGGCGATCGCACCGAGCAGCGCGACCGCCGTCGCGACGAGGACCGGGACGATCAGGGAGCGACGCACCGTCACCACGCTACCCACGCCCTCACCGCGTCGAACCCGCGCGCGCAACGAGAAGGGCGCCCCCGAGGGGGCGCCCTTCCGTCGTGCTCGCCTGTTGGCTGGACCTTAGAAGTCCATGCCTCCCATGCCGCCCATGTCGCCACCGGGCATGCCGCCCGGCATCGGGGCGGGAGGCTCGGGCTTGTCGGCCACGACCGCCTCGGTCGTGAGGAACAGCGCCGCGATCGACGCCGCGTTCTGCAGCGCCGAGCGGGTCACCTTCGCGGCGTCGATGACGCCGGCCTTCACGAGGTCCTCGTACTCGCCGGTCGCCGCGTTGAGGCCCTCGTTGCCCTTGAGGCCCCGCACCTTCTCGACGACGACGCCACCCTCCATGCCGGCGTTGAGCGCGATCTGCTTGATCGGCTCGGCCAGCGCGTGGGCGACCATGCGGGCGCCGGTGGCCTCGTCACCGTCGAGCGACTTCGCGGCCTCCTCGACCTTCGCCTGCGCCCGGAGCAGGGCCACGCCGCCACCGGCGACGACACCCTCCTCGACCGCAGCCTTGGTCGTCTGGACCGCGTCCTCGATGCGGTGCTTCTTCTCCTTCAGCTCGACCTCGGTGGCCGCGCCGACCTTGATGATCGCCACGCCGCCCGACAGCTTGGCGAGGCGCTCCTGGAGCTTCTCGCGGTCGTAGTCGGAGTCGGTGTTGTCGATCTCCTGCTTGATCTGGTTGATGCGGCCCTGGACGTCCTCCTTGGAGCCGGCACCCTCCACGATCGTCGTCTCGTCCTTGGTGACGACGACCTTGCGGGCCTGACCGAGCAGGTCGAGCCCGATGTTCTCGAGCTTCAGGCCGACCTCCTCGGAGACGACCTGGCCGCCTGTGAGCACCGCCATGTCCTGGAGCATCGCCTTGCGGCGCTCGCCGAAGCCGGGGGCCTTGATGGCGACCGACTTGAACGTGCCGCGGATCTTGTTGACGACGAGGGTGGCGAGCGCCTCGCCTTCGACGTCCTCGGCGATGATCGCGAGCGGCTTGCCGCCCTGCATGACCTTCTCGAGCACCGGCAGCAGGTCCTTCACCGCCGAGATCTTCGAGGACACGAGGAGCACGTAGGCGTCGTCGAGGACGGCCTCCATGCGCTCGGGGTCGGTCACGAAGTACGGCGAGATGAAGCCCTTGTCGAAGCGCATGCCCTCGACGAGGTCGAGCTCCATGCCGAAGGTCTGGCTCTCCTCGACGGTGATCACGCCGTCGGTGCCGACCTTCTCGAGCGCCTCGGCGATCATGCCGCCGATCTCGGTGTCGGCCGCGGAGATGGCCGCGACGTTGGCGATCTGCGCCTTGTCGGTCTCGACCTTCTGCGACCCGGCCTTGATCGAGTCGACGGCCGTGGCGACCGCGGCCTCGATGCCCTTCTTCAGGACCATCGGGTTCGCGCCGGCGGCCACGTTGCGCAGGCCCTCCCGCACGAGCGCCCACGCGAGGACGGTCGCCGTCGTCGTGCCGTCACCGGCGACGTCGTCGGTCTTCTTGGCGACCTCCTTGACGAGCTCCGCACCGATCTTCTCGTACGGGTCCTCGAGGTCGACCTCCTTGGCGATCGACACACCGTCGTTGGTGATCGTGGGGGCGCCCCACTTCTTCTCGAGCACGACGTTGCGACCGCGCGGCCCGAGGGTCACGCGGACCGCGTCCGCCAGCTTGTTCATGCCGGCCTCGAGCGAGCGGCGTGCGCTCTCGGCGTAGGCGATCTGCTTGGCCATTCCAGGGCTCCTTCGGCGTCTGTCCGGTTCGTGGTGGGAAGTTGACGTCTTGGCACTCAAGAGGTGTGAGTGCTAGGAGCAATGTTGGCACTCTCGACCAGAGAGTGCAAATGGCGGCGCGGGGCGGTCAGTCGTCGTTCCCACCCGGGCCGGGCTCGTCGCGATCGCGGGGCCCCCGGCCGGGCGCGTCCTTCGGGCCGGGGCCCTCGTCGTCGCCGGTGCCCTCCAGGTACGGGACGAGGGCCTGCTGGGCGATGCCGGCGACCTCGGCGTCGAGCTCCCCGGCCGCGGCCCACTCGGGGAGGTCGTCGAAGAGCTCACGAGCCCGGTCGCCGTCCTCGTCGTCGCCCCGGAGGATCTCGAGGAGGCCGTCGAGCAGCTCGGGCCCACGGAGCCCGTAGGCGCCGGGGCTGCCCGCGAGCACAGCGGCCAGCTCCGGCAGGGTGCGGGGCGTCGGCACGGTCGTGGTCGTGGTGCTCGTCGAGGTGCTGGTGCTGGTCGACGTGCTCGTGCTCCGGGACGGCTCCGCGGCCTCCGCGCGCCCCCGCCCGTCGCCCTCGTCACCGGCCCCGAGCGCCAGCGCGCCGCCGAGCACGAGCAGCCCGATCGCGGCGCCGACGAGCGCGGCGGGCACCCACCGTCGGGTGCGCGACGGAGGTGGCGAGGCACCGGCTGCGCCACCCGGGCTCGGCGCCGGCAGCACCGACGTGACGTGTCCGAGCGTCGGCTCGTCCCCCCGCGCCGGAGCGCCCGCGTCGGCGAGGGCGCGACGCATCGCGTCGGCGTCGGTGAAGCGCGCCGCCGGATCCTTCTGCAGCGCACGATCGACGACTCCGACGACCGAGGCGGGGACGTCGGCGCGTCGCGCCGCGAGCGGGGGCACCGTCGCCTGGCGGTGCTGGAGCGCGGTGGCGACCGCGGAGTCGCCCCGGAACGGCGGCACACCCGCGAGCATCTCGTAGAGCACGACCCCGGATGCGTAGACGTCGGTCGCCGGGCTGCTCGGCTCTCCCCCGACCTGCTCGGGCGCGAGGTATGCGGGGGTCCCGAGCACCTGGCCGGGGCCGGTGAGGTGCGTCGTCGCGTCGTGGACGGCCGTGGCGATGCCGAAGTCGGTCACCTTCACCGCGCCGTCGGCGGCAAGCAGCACGTTGGCCGGCTTCACGTCACGGTGGACGAGCCCGCGAGCGTGCGCGGCGGCGAGGCCGGCGAGCATCCCGTCGGCGATTCGCACGGCGTCGCCGACCGGGAGCGGGCCGTCCCCGAGCCGGGCCGAGAGCGTGGCGCCCTCGACGAGCTCCATCACCGAGTACGGCCGGCCACCGGGCGCGGTCCCGACGTCGTAGAGGGCGACCAGGTTGGGATGGGTCAGCGCGGCCGCGACGTGGACCTCGCGCACGAAGCGCGCCCGGGCCTGGGGATCGGTGACGGTGGGCCGCAGGATCTTCACCGCGACCCGCCGGTCGAGCCGACGATCACGGGCCTCGAAGACCTCGCCCGTGGCCCCGACGCCGAGCCGTCGACCCAGCTCGTAGCGGTCCGACAGGACGGTCACGTGGGAGTACTACCCAGATCCCCCGCCCCGTCTTTCACCCCCGGCCCACGGGTCTCCGAGGCGCCACCGCGCCCCGCACCGAGGCGCCGTCGGAAGACTCAGCCACACAGGTTGTCGCTGCGTCTTCCAACCCCGCCGACGGGGGCAGCCTGTCTCGGCCGGGGCCTAGCCGGGGTAGCGGAGGGCGACGGCCGCCTCGGGGCTGTGCGCGTGGAAGGCGAAGCTCTCCTCGAGGTACAGGTGCACGTCGGCGTCGTCCGACGACGCGTAGCCGATCGACACGTCCTGACCCGACGACAGCTCGAAGTCGTCGCCCCGCAGGGAGAGCACCACCGCCCCGTCGACCGCAGGTGCGTACACGACCGGTCCGTCGAGGATGAGCCGCAGACGCTCGAGGATCGGGTAGCCGCCGTCCTCGGTCGTCTCGAGGATCCCCGAGTAGCACTGGGGGCCGAGCGCGATCCCGTACGGGCCCTCGACGCCGGCATCTCGCAGCCGGGCGACCGCGGTGGCGACCCACGTGGGGTACTGGCCGAAGCTGTCGCCGAGAGACACGGGGTCGTGGGGCGACGCCTCGGCGATGCCCTTGATCTGAGCGGGCGCGTAGCCCTTGAACACCGCGGTGTCCTCGGCCTCGGCGATCGAGCGCGCCGCGTCGACGACGGGCCCGAGCTCGGGCGACTTGTGACCGCGGTCGATGGCGTCGAGCTCGGCGCGCTTGAGCGTGAACGGCGCCCGCAGCTCCACGACCGGCTGCACCTGGCGCAGCGACGCCTCGACGCCCTTCGCGGGCGCCTTGGCGATCGCCTCGACGCTGCCGAGCGTCGACGCCGAGTAGGTCCAGCCGTTGGGACCGGTGAAGTCGACGAGCCGACGGGCCGCGAGGAAGTTCTCGAGCGCGCGCTTGGCCTCGGTCTCGATCTCGCGCCATGCGGCGTCGGAGACCGGCGCCAGCTCGCGGAAGAGGTGGTTCACGACTGGTCCTCCTGAAGGTTGTCGCGCTCGATGCTCACTTGAGGCTCCCGATGTTGAGCGATCCGTCGACGTGTCGTTGGTCGGGCGAGACGTCCTGGGCCGCGCCGTCGCTCTCGCCACCACCGTCACCACCGTCGCCACCGCCGTGCTCGGCCTCGTGCTCCTCCTCGACGACCGAGCCGCTGGTGAACAGGTAGGTGCGCAGGTGCCGATCGAGGACGGGGTCGTTGCGCCGCAGCCACTCGAGCGTCATCGCGGCGTGCTCCTTCTCCTCGTCGCGGTTGTGGGCGAGGATCTCGGCCAGGTCGGAGTTGCTCGTCGCGACGACGCGCTGGTCGTACCAGTCGACGGCTTCGAGCTCCTCGCCGATCGAGGCGATGGCCCGATGACGGTCGATGACGGCGGCGTCGAGCGACGCCTGGTCCTCGTGCAGCCCTTCGCTCGTCGCCATGCGCGCTCCTCGTGCGGTGCTCGGGTCTCTCTACCCCGAGACTACGCAAACTGCACCTCGAGCCGTCCGGATCGGACGGATGCGTCAGGTGCCGACGAGCTGCTCGGCGAGGTACGCCCGCCGGTTCGGCACGCCGGGCAGCGCGAAGAAGTACCCGCCCCCCTGGGGCTGGATGTACTCCTCGAGCGGCTCACCGTCGAGGCGCGACTGCACCGCGACGAACCCGCGCTCGAGGCTGCGCTGGAACGAGACGTAGGCGAGCCCCTGGTCGAGGCGCCCGGCGCCGTCGAAGCCGCGGGAGAAGCTGAAGCCCCGCCGCAGCAGGAGGTTGTCCTCGGTGTCGGGCGTGCGGGGGTTGGCGAGGCGGATGTGCGCGTCGAGTGGCGTGACGTCGCCCTCCGGATCGGCCTTGAAGTCGGGCACGTCCGTCTCGCGCCGGCCGTCGAGGGGTGCGCCCGACTCCTTCTTGCGTCCGATGATCGCCTCCTGCTCGGCGAGCGGCGTGCGGTCCCAGAACTCCACGAACATGCGGATGATGCGTACCGCCATGTAGCTGCCGCCGACCGTCCACCCGGGCTCGTCGTCGTCGGCACCGACCCAGACGTGGCGCAACATCTCGGCCTCGTCCGCGGCGTCGAGGTTGGACGTGCCGTCGCGGAACCCCATGAGGTTGCGAACCGGCGCGCGACCGGGTCGCGGCGCAGAACGGCGGTTGAAGCCGTCGATCATCCAGCGCAACGTCATCGCGCCTCGCGTCTGTCGCATGAGCTGACGCAGGGCGAAGATGTTGACGTCGGGGGTGTCGGCCGACAGCGAGAGCAGCAGGTCGCCGTGCGTGCGCGCGGGGTCGAGCCGGTCGTTGGGGAAGAAGGGCATCTTCACGAGCTCGCGGGGGACCTTCTCCGCGAGCCCGAAGCGATCGTCGAACAAGGACGCACCGACCGCGGTGACGATGCTCAGATCGGCCTTCGGCGGTCGCGAACCGACCGTCCCCGCGTGGAGCGGCGGGTACGCCGAGTCGCGGTCGGCGTACGGCGCGCCGGTCATGAGCCCACGCGCTTCGACCGTGAGCTCCTGGAACATGTTGCGCAGCTCGTGGACGTCGGCCGCCGTGACGTCGAACGCAGCCATGAGCCCCGCCTCGGGCGGCGGCGTCACGATGCCGTGCTGGTGGACCCCGTCGAAGGGGAGGTAGCGGGGCTCGGGAAGGTCGCCCGTGCCCATCGGCGCCGCGCCGGCCGCGGTCGCGGTCGCGGTCGCGCTCGCGGCGATGCCGTCCGCGAGCGCGACCGCTGCCCCTGCGCCGAGCGACGACGCGAGGAACCGGCGACGGGAGAACCGCAACGGTGCTAGCTCAGCCCCAGCGCGCCCGGCACCTCGGCGAGCGCTTCGGAGAGCTGGCCGAGGGATGCCTTGAGCGACGTCGAGTCCTCGTCGGTGAGGTTCTCGAACGACTGGTACGAGCCGTCGGCGTTTCGGTACTTCGCAAGACCCTCCTCGACCTCGGCGAACGAGGCCTGGATCTCGGCGAGCAGCTCGGGGGCGGCCTCCTGCAGCGCCGGGGTGAGCAGCTCGATGATCGTCTCGGAACCCGCGATGTTGGCGTCGAAGTCTGACAGGTCGGTGTGCGAGTACCGATCCTCCTCCCCGGTGATCTTGCCCTGCGAGACCTCCTCCACCAGCTCGCTCGCGCCCCGCGCCATCGAGAGCGGGGTGATGTCGAGGTCGGGGACCGCCTGCTGGAGGATCGCCAGGTCGGCGTCGAGCCCGTCGGCGAACGACGCAGCACCGTCGGTCGTCCCCTTCTCCCACAGGATGTGCTCGATGCGGTGCCACCCCGTCCAGGTGGGGTCTTCCTCGTCCTCGAAGTCGTCGACCCGTGCGTCGACCTTGCCGTCGATCTCCTCGACGAGCGCGGCGATCGGCTCGATGCTCTCCCAGCCGTAGCGCGACGGAGCGAACTGCGCCTTCGCGCCCTCGAGGTCGCCGGCGCGCACCGCGTCGTCGAACGCCTTCGTCCTCGCGACGGTATCGGTGACCTGGGCGTCGACGTACGTGCGGTAGCCCGCGACCGCCTCGTCGAGCAACGCCGCGTCGAACTCGGCGACGGTCGACGGCGGGTTCGTGCGCTCCGAGCCGCTCGAGCTCGACTCGTCGTCGCCGCCTCCGCACGCCGCGACGAGCAGACCGGCCAGCGCGAGGCCGGCGGCCACCTTGAGGAACCTGGTCATCCGAGCTTCTTCTCCTTGGTCGATGGAACGGGTCATGCGCTGGCGGCCGCCCGGCCGACCGGAGCCGCCGAATGGCCGAGCAGCCGCACCGCGGGCACGAACGCCTGCGCGGGGTCGGCCCAGGCGATCAGCCGACCCGCGACGAGCAGGGCGGCGGTCTGCGCGTGCAACGCGACGAGGCCGAGGTCATGCGTCGTGATGACGACCGCGGCACCGCGGGCGGCGGCGCGCCGAGCCGCGTCGAGCACCGCGTCCTCGGAGGCGTCCGGCTCGCTCGGGTGGTCGAGCAGGAGGACCGACCCCTCGTGCGCGCCGTCCAGGGCGGCCCAGGCCCCGTCGCAGCCTCGGACGTAGAGGGGGGTGGCACCACTTCGGGTCACGCGCCCGGCGTCGGGGCGTGTGCAGCCGGCGAGGATGGCGAGGAGCGTCGACGTGCCTGCGCCGGGCGGGCCGCAGATCGCCAGGAGCTCGCGCCGCACGACCGCGAGCGAGACCCGGCGCACCGACGCCGCGCCGCACCGGAGGTAGGAGACGTCACGCGCCTCGAGGACGATGTCTCGGTCGATCACTCAGGGCACCCTAACTAAGGGTGACCTAAGTTGCAACCGGACTCACCCCCGGACCCTCGGTCAGGGCGCCCTCACCCCGGTTGGTATCGTCGCTGGCGTGGCGGAGATGCACGACACGACGGAGGAGTACCTCGAGCAGATCCTCGAGCTCGAGGAAGAGGGCACGCTGCCGATGCGGGCCCGGCTCGTGGAGCGTCTCAACCTCTCGGCCGCTGCGGTGTCCGAGACCGTCGGCCGGCTCGAGGAGAACGGCTTCGTCGAGCTGCGCGACGACCGCAGCCTGCGCCTCACCACCAAGGGCCGCAACCTCGCCACGACCGTCGTGCGCCGTCATCGGCTCGCCGAGCGGCTGCTGCTCGACGTGATCGGCCTCGAGTGGGAGAAGGTCCACCGTGAGGCCGACCGCTGGGAGCACGCGATCTCGTCCGACGTCGAGGAGAAGCTCGTCGAGCTGCTCGGCGACCCGATGGTCTGCCCGCACGGCAACCCGATCCCGGGCACGAAGCGCACCGCACCCGCGTCGGCGTCGGTCGCGCTGGCCGTCGCCGAGCCCGGGCGGGTGACCGTGTCACGGGTGAGCGAGAAGCTCGAGCTGTCCGACGACGGACTGCAGCTCGTCGCCGACGCCCGCCTGATCCCTGGCTCGAGCGCCGAGGTGGTCGGCCGGGGCCCCGAGGGCGTCACCGTGCGCACCGACGCCGGCGACACGACGGTCCCCGACGAGATCGCCGAGCAGCTCTACGTCATCGCCGCCTGAACCGTTTCGGCGTCAGGAGACCCGGCTCACGCGGGTCTGCTGACGCCAAAAGGCTCGGGGGACGCACCGTTGGGCGTCAGATCACCGCGCCGGCGCGGTCAAGCGACGCCAGAACGCTCGGGGCGCACCGCCGCCTGAGCGTCGAGGGAGGGCGTCAGCCGCCGGCGACGGCGGGGACGATGCTGACGGTCTGGCCGTCGGTGAGCGGGGTGTCGACGCCCTCGAGGAAGCGGATGTCCTCCTCGGCGACGAACACGTTCACGAACCGCCGCAGGCCACCGTTCTCGTCGTAGAGCCGCTCGCCGAAGCCGGGGTGGGCGGCGTCGAGCGCCTTGAGCGCCTCCGACACCGTCGACCCCTCGACCTCCACCTCCGAGGCTCCGCCCGAGAGCTGGCGCAGCTGGGTGGGGATGCGGACCGTGACCGACACGTCAGACCTCCTGCGCGTCCGGGAACGCCGACGCGAACGCGTCGAGCGTCGGCGCGATCGTCGCCGTGGGACCGACGTGGTCCGCGACGGCGTCGAGCGTCTTGAGCCCGTGCCCGGTGACGTACACGACGACACGCTCGTCGGAGCGCACCACGCCCGACTCGGCGAGCCGCTTCAGCGTGGCGATCGTCACCCCCGCGGCCGTCTCACCGAAGATCCCCTCGGTGCGGGCGAGCAGGCGCATCCCCTCGAGCACCTCGTCGTCGGTGACCGCGGCGATCTCGCCGCCGGTCTCGCGCACGGCGTCGATGGCGAACGGACCGTCGGCCGGGTTGCCGATGGCGAGCGACTTGGCGATGGTGTCGGGCTTCACCGGCCGCACCACGTCGGTCTCCTCGGCGAACGCGGTGGCGACGGGCGAGCAGCCGGCGGCCTGCGCCCCCGACACCCGCACGTCGGCCGGGCCGTCGATCAGCCCGTAGCGGTGCAGCTCGTCGAAGCCCTTGCGGATCTTGGTGAGCAGCGACCCGCTGGCGATCGGCACCACCACGTGGTCGGGCGTCTCCCAGCCGAGCTGCTCGGCCGTCTCGAACGCGAGCGTGCGCGACCCCTCGGCGTAGAAGGGCCGCATGTTGACGTTGACGAACGCCCACGGTCGGTCGGCCGCGAGCTCGGCGCAGAGGCGGTTGACGTCGTCGTAGGTGCCGTCGATCGCGACGACGTTGCCGCCGTAGATCGCGGTCGTGAGGATCTTTCCCGACTCCAGGTCGGACGGGATGAAGACGTAGCTCGGGAGCCCGACCCGGGTCGCCGCGGCGGCGACCGCGTTGGCCAGGTTGCCGGTCGACGCGCACGCGATCGTCTTGATGCCGAACTCGACGGCCTTGGCGAGCGCGACGGCGACCACCCGGTCCTTGAACGAGTTGGTGGGGTTGCGGGTGTCGTCCTTCACCCAGACCTCGCCGAGCCCCAGCTCGGCGGCCAGCCGGTCGGCGCGCACGAGGGGCGTGAACCCGACCCGGTTCGACTGGTCGCTCGGCGGGTCGACCGGCAGCAGCGGGGCGTACCGCCAGATCGTCGGCGGCCCGGCGGCGATCGACTCGCGCGAGACCTCGGCGGCGATGGCGTCCTCGTCGTAGTCGACCTCGAGCGGGCCGAAGCACCACTCGCAGGTGTAGAGGGGTGCGACCTCGTAGGTCCGCCCGCACTCTCTGCAGCGAAGCCCGTCCACGTGTGCCATCTCGGCGTCTCCTCGTCGTCGTCGTGTGTTGCCGACGCGCTCGGAGCGCCTCGAGCGGCGAACCGCTCTCAGCTGCTCATCGTTCAGGCATTGGCACCTGGCGACCGCCTCCCCCTGTGGGAGCCGGGTGCGCTGGTTGCCGCGGCGTCTTCGGGCCTGTCCCTCAGCCGCTCTCGATGAGCGCGTGCTGCGCTACAGGATAGCGAGGTGGGGTGACGCTGACTACTCGTTACCCCCGATCGCCCTCAGCCTGTCGGCGCGCCTGGTCTCGGGGCCGCCGGGGCACTCCTAGTCTCGTGGCCACGATGGCATCCCGCACCCCTCCGCTCAGCAGTCCCGACCCCAAGGTGCTCGCCGAGCACAAGGTCCGCCTCGGCACCACCGTCTCGGTCTGCCTGCCCGCCCGGGACGAGGAGGGCACGGTCGGCCAGATCGTGGGGAGCGTCCGGCGCCGGCTCGTCGACCGCGCCCACCTCGTCGACGAGATCGTCGTGATGGACGACGGGTCGACCGATCACACCGCCGAGGCGGCCGAGGAGGAGGGCGCCCGGGTCCACCGGGTCGCCGACGTGCTGCCGTCGGTCCCCCCGGGGCGCGGCAAGGGCAACGCGCTGTGGCGCTCGCTCTACGTGACCCAGGGCGACATCGTCGTGTGGATCGACGCGGACGTGCGCAACTTCCGCCCCCACTTCGTCACCCGGCTGCTGGAGCCGCTCCTCACCGACCCCGACATCGCGCTCGCGAAGGCGTACTACCGCCGGCCGCTCCACGGGGCCCGCACGGGCGGAGGGCGCGTCACCGAGCTCGTCGCCCGGCCGCTGCTGTCGACGCTGTTCCCCCACCTGACCGGGATCGTGCAGCCGCTCAGCGGCGAGTACGCGGGGCGGCGCGCGGTGCTCGAGGCGCTCCCGTTCGTCGAGGGATGGGGCGTCGAGATCGGCCTGCTGATCGACGTCGCTGCGAAGCACGGCGTCGACGCGATCGCGCAGTGCGACCTCGGCGTGCGCGAGCACCGCAACCGGCCGCTCGACGAGCTGTCCCCCCAGGCGATGGCGGTGCTCGTCACCTGCCTGCGGCGCGCCGGCATCCCGGCCGACCGGCTCGGCTCCGACCTCGTCCACTACACCGAGGACCACGATCCGATCGTCGTGCCGGTGGAGGTGCGCGAACGCCCCCCGATGCTCGACGTCCCCGCCTACCGCGCCGAGCACGGCCGCGAGCTCACCGCCTGACCGCGCCCATCTGACCGGCGTTGGAAGAGTGAGCGACACACCTTGTCGCTGCGTCTTCCAACGCGACATGGGGCACCGCGTCACCCCCAGCGGTGCGTTGCTCAGGACGGTGAGAGGGCGGTGCGGGCGGCTTCGACGGCGGCCTCCTCGACGAGGGTGGCGGCACGCTCGAAGGCCTCGCCGGCCTGCCAGACCCGATCGACGAGCGCGTAGCCCTTCGCGCCGACGACCGACAGCTCTTCGCGCGCGTCGTCGGTCATCTGCCCGGCGATGACGGCACGGTGCTCGATGCCCAGCTCGGCAGCCCACTCGAGCACCCCGCCGACGACCTTGCCTTCGAAGCTGGTGACGTCGACCTTCCCCTCGCCGGTGACGACGAGGTCGACGCCGTCGACGAGGTCTTCGAAGCCGGCCGCGTGGGCGACGACGTCGAACCCGGGCTCGAGCGTCGCACCCAGCGCGGCCAGGCCGCCCGCGAGCCCGCCGGCGGCACCCGCGCCCTCCAGCTCGGTGACGTCGACGCCCGTCCGGTCCCGGTAGACGCCGGCGATGCTCGCGAGCCGACGGCTGAGCAGCTCCACCTGGGCATCGGACGCGCCCTTCTGGGGCCCGTAGACGCGCGCCGCGTCGAGGAACGGCGTGTCGACGTCGCAGGCCACCGCGACCTCGACGCCCGCGAGCGACCACCCGAGCGCCTCGGCGGCCGCGAGCCCGCCGTCGGTCGAGGCCGAGCCGCCCACCCCGACCACGATCCGGTTCGCGCCGTTGCGGCGCGCGATCGCGATGAGCTCACCGGTCCCCCGCGTGGACGCCCGCAGCGGATCGTTCACCCGCACCAACCCCAGCCCGCTCGCGCGCGCCATCTCGATGACGGCGGTCCCGTCGGGGAGCACCCCGTACTCGGCGTCGACCTCGTCGCCCAGCGGACCTGTGACGCGCGCCTGACGTCGCGAGCCCCCCCGTGCGCCGAGGAGCGCGTCGAGCGTGCCCTCACCGCCGTCGGCGAGCGGCAGCTCGCGCACGTCGTCGAACCCGGCGCGCCGGAGCCCGGCGGCGATCGCAGCCGCCGCCTCGACCGCGGAGAGGGTCCCGCGGAACTTGTCCGGGCAGGCGAGTGCGCGCTTCTCGGCCCGGAGCGCGTCACGGGAAGGCATGGTCGATAGATTGCCCGACGATGCTCGAGCGCGTCCCCCTCCTCGAGAAGGACCTCGCCGACTACGTCGACGTCGCGGGCGAGGAGACCGTGGAACGGATCCGCACGCTCGCAGAGCCCTACAAGGGCGCCCGGGTCCTCCACATCAACGCGACCGCCTACGGCGGCGGCGTCGCCGAGCTGCTCGCGACGCACGTCCCGCTCCAGCGCAGCCTCGGGATCGAGTCGGAGTGGCAGGTGATGCTGGGGAGCGACGAGTTCTTCGCGATCACCAAGCAGGTGCACAACGCGCTCCAGGGAGCCGAGATCGAGTGGACCCCCGCGATGCAGCGCGTGTACCTCGAGCGCGTCCTCGACAACGCGCTCGCGCTCGAGGGTGAGTGGGACTACGTCATCGTCCACGACCCCCAGCCCGCGGCGGTGCTCAGCTTCCTGCGCGAGTCGCACGTCTCCCGCACGGACGGCGCATCGTGGATATGGCGCTGCCACATCGATCTGACCGACGCCAACCAAGAGGTGTGGGAGTTCTTCCGCCCGTTCGTCGAGCAGCACGACGCGGCCGTGTTCACGATGCCGGAGTTCGTCCCCGCATCGCTGCACATGGACCACGTCGTGCACGCGCCGCCGTGCATCGATCCGCTCTCGGTGAAGAACCTCGACCTCGCGGATCCGTTCTGCAACGAGATCGCGAAGCAGTACGGCATCGATCCGCACCAGCCGATCATGTGCCAGATCAGCCGGTTCGACCCGTGGAAGGACCCGATCGGCGTGCTCGAGGCGTACCGCATCGTGCGCGAGCAGATCCCCGACGTGCAGCTCGTCCTCGCGGGGTCGATGGCGACGGACGACCCGGAGGGCTTCCGGGTGTGGGAGGAGATCGAGGACGCGCGCGGCGGCGACCGCCACATCAAGCTGCTCTCCAACCTGCATCAGGTCGGAGCGGTGCAGATCAACGCGTTCCAGCGCGTGTCGCACGTCATGATCCAGAAGTCGCTGCGGGAGGGCTTCGGGCTCACGGTCAGCGAAGCCCTCTGGAAGGGGCGCCCCGTCGTCGGTGGGCGGGCCGGTGGCATCGCGCTCCAGCTCCGCGACGGGTTCAACGGATATCTGGTCGACAGCGTGGAAGAGTGTGCGGCACGCACGATCGACCTGCTCGCCGACCCGGTCGGCGCCGACGCCATGGGGTCCCAGGGCCGCGAGTTCGTGCGGGACAACTTCCTGTCGACCCGCGAGCTGGAGGACTGGCTGGTGCTCTTCGGTGACCTGCAAGACGGGAGTCGCGGGTCCGACCGGTGACGGTCGTCGTCTCCAACCGGGGGCCCTATCGCTTCGCGGCCCGCGCCGACGGCGGCTTCGACGTCAGCCCCGGCGCGGGCGGCGTCGCCACCGCCCTCGGGCCGCTGCTCACCGCGGGAGCGGCCGGACCGGGCGCGGCATGGATCGCCGCTGCCATCAGCGACGACGACCGCGCCGCCGCCCGGGCGGGCGCGCTGCCGGCCACCGACATCGCGCTCACCCTGCTCGACTTCGACCCGGCCGAGTACCGGCGCTACTACGACGTCGTCTCCAACGGCACGCTCTGGTTCCTGCACCACGGCCTCTTCGACCTGCCGCGCCGACCGCGCTTCGACCACCACTTCCGCGAGGCGTGGGGCTCCTACGTCGCGGTGAGCCAGGCCTTCGCCGACGCCGCGGCCGACGCGGCCGGCGAGCGCGACGTCGTGCTCGTGCAGGACTACCAGCTCGCCCTCGTGCCCGGGATGCTCGCCAACGCCCGACCCGACCTGCGGATCGTTCACTTCACCCACACGGCGTTCTGCGGTCCGAACTCGATTCGGGTGCTGCCGACCGCCACCTCGACCGCGCTGCTGTCGTCGATGGCGTCGGTGCCGTGCGGCTTCCACGCCGGCCGGTGGGCTCGGTCGTACGAGGCATCGGCGCGCGAGATCCTCGGGAGCGGCTGCGAGCTCGCACCGACGTTCATCGCGCCGCTCGCGCCCGATGCCGACGAGCTCGCCGACGTGGCCGCGAGCACCGCGGCCCAGGCCGCTCGTGCCGCGCTCGACGAGCTCGTCGGCGACCGCACGATGCTGCTGCGCGTCGATCGCGTCGAGCCGTCCAAGAACATCGTGCGCGGCTTCGCGGCGTACGACCTGCTGCTCGAGCACCATGCGGAGCTGCGTGGCCGGGTCGTCTTCGTCGCGCGGGCCAACCCGTCGCGCGAGTCGATGCCGGAGTACCTGGGCTACCGCAACGAGGTGGAGCAGGCCGTCGCCCGGGTGAACGAGGGTTGGGGGACGAGCGACTGGCAGCCCGTCGTGCTCGACACCAACGACGACTTCGCGAGCACGGTCGCCGCCCTCTGCCGCTACGACGTGCTGCTCGTCAACCCGATCAAGGACGGGCTCAACCTCGTCGCCAAGGAGGGTCCGATCCTGAACGAGCGTGACGGCGTGCTCTGCCTCTCACCCGACGCCGGGGCATGGGACGAGCTCGGCGAGGCCGCGATCGAGACCCACCCCTACGACCTCGACCAGGCCGCGGCGGCACTGCACACGGCGCTCACGATGCCGGCCGAGGAGCGACGGACGCGCGCCGCCCGCCTGCGCGACCTCTCGATCGCACGCACCCCCCAGGACTGGCTCGCCGACCAGCTCGCGGCCGCCGGCCGCCGCTGAGCCCGGCGCAGCCGCTCCACCACTCCGCGCCTCCGCCACGTCGGAAGGCTCAGCGACAACTGTTGTCGCTCGGTCTTCCAACGGTGGGGGAGGGAGGGCGCGAACAAGCGTGGGGGTCGCGGACTCAGCGGGCGAGGGTGCGGAGGGCGGCGACGAGTCCGGCGGGGCCGTCGACGACGTTGTCGGCGCGCGACAGGAGCGCGTCAGGCGACTCCTCCGAGCGCACCGCGACCTTGACCGCGGTCGTGACCGCGCCGGTCGCGACGAGGGAGTCGAGCGCGTCGAACGCCGCCACGTCACCCACGTCGTCACCAGCGAACGCCGCGGCCTCGATGCCTCGACCGCCGAGGAGCGACTCCACGGCAGTCCCCTTGTCGACCGGCAGGGGCGGACGCAGCTCCACGACCATCCGGCCCGGCAGCAGCGCGAGACCGTGCTGGTTCGCCAGGTCGCTGACCTCGTCGATCGGCGGCGCGGCATCGGGTGCGGTCCGCCAGTGGAGCGCCACCGCGATGGCACCCTTCCGCTCGATGACGAGGCGGGGCCAGCGCGCTCTCGCCTCGCCCAGCGCCGCGGCGACGGGTGCCACGAACGGCTCCGCCGCCGGGTCGAACACGATCCGGCCGTCGACGAGGCGCTCGAGGCCGTACTGCCCGACGAGGGCGAGACCGTCGATCCCGATGCGCTCGCGCAGGAAGTCGACCGGTCGCCCGCTCACGATGCCGACGAGCGCGAGGTCGTCGACGAGCAGGCGGAGGAGGTCGAGCGCCTCCGGGAGGGCGACCGCGCGATCGGGATGGTCGACGATCGGTGCGAGCGTGCCGTCGAAGTCGACGACGAACGCCGCGTGCGTGCGGTCGTCCGCGAGCGGTGCGAGCGCGTCGGGGGTGATTACGAGCCCAGGATCACGATGCAATCGGCGTTCTCCGCGCCTTCGGGCGGAGGCTCGGGATACGTCTCGACCGAATACCCGGCGCCGAGCGTGCGCGCGAGCGCGTCGGCCTCCTCCTCGAAGCCCGAGATGCACGCGACGCCCGAGCCGGTGCGCGCCTCGGAGTTGCCGGTGCCGGCGATCGTGTAGCCGAGACCGCGGAGCTCGTTGGCCTTCGTGCCTGCCGCGTTGGCGATGCCGGAACCGTTGAGCACCAGGACGCGCACGTCGGCCGGCTGGCGACCGTCGGCGCCGGTGGTGCTCGTCGTCGACTCGTTGGTGGGCTCGTCGACCGGCGTGGTGACACCGCCGCCGCCACCGCCCTTGTCGACGACCTGCAGCAGGATGATGCCGAGCACGACCGCCACGCCGATGAGCACCGCGCCACGCGCGGCCGTCCGCAGGACGAGATCGGCGGTGGTGCGGCGGCGCGGCACGAGGACGAGCGCGGTCACCGGGACCCCGGGTCAGCGCGCTGACCCTCGTAGCGGGCCCGGCGGCGGTCGTCGCGATAGCGGCGTAGGCGCTTCACAGTGAGTGGGTCGTACAGGAGAGCTTCCGGTGAGTCGATGAGCTCACCGAGACGTCGATAGTACCGGGTGCTCGACATGTCGAGGCGCGCGCGGATCTGCGCCTCTTTCGGGCCGGGCAGATGCCACCAGGAGCGCTCGAAGTCGAGGATGGCGCGATCACGCGCCGAGAAGGCCATCGGCGGACGAGTATTGCCGCGCGGTGCTGCGAAACCGCGGATTTCCAACGGTCGACGGATGGAGCCGGGTGTCGGATTCGAACCGACGACATCCGCTTTACAAGAGCGGCGCTCTGACCACCTGAGCTAACCCGGCCGAGTTCCCAGGCTACCGACCGGTACGGCGCGCGGCGATCTCGAAGCACGCGACCGCCGCGGCCGCGGACACGTTGAGCGACTCGAGGTGGCCGTGCATCGGGATGGACGCGAGCACGTCGCATCGCTCGCGCGCGAGACGAGAGAGCCCGCGCCCCTCGGCGCCGAGCACGAGCATGACCGGTGCATCGGCCACGGAGAGCTCGCGAACCGGTGTGTCGCCGCCCGCATCGAGGCCGACCGACCACACGCCCGCGCGCGCCACCTGCTCGATGGCGCTGGGCACCCCGCTGACGAGCGCGATCGGCAGGTGCTCGACGGCGCCTGCCGCGGCCTTCACCGCGGCCGGCCCAAGGAGGGCGCCGCGGTGACGGGCGAGGACCGCACCCGTCGCGCCCGCGACCTCGGCGGTGCGGAGCACCGCGCCGAGGTTCCGAGGATCGGTGACGCCGTCGAGCGCGACGAGGAACGCGTCGGATCGGCCCGCGAGATCGTCGAGCGGCACGTCGCGGACGTTCGCCGCGATGGCGACGACGCCCTGGTGGGTGTCGATGCGCGCCTCGCGATCGATGCGATGACCGTCCACGAGCTCCACGCGGACTCCCGCGTCGGTGGCGAGGTCGAGGAGCTCCGGATCGTCGGTGCGCTCCCGGTCGATCAGCACCTTGCGGATGGTCCGCGAACGGGCGACCAGCAGCTCGCGCACGGCCCGCACACCGGGAACGACGTCACCACCCAGGGTTTTCGGCACGTTCAGACAGCCAGAGCCCGCGTGAACGTGCCGAGAACGACCGACGGGGGCGGTGCTCCGGTCATGTCCGGTGCCAGACCGTGCCGGTGGGCGTGTCTTCGAGGACGACCCCGCGCTCGGTGAGCTCGTCGCGCAGGCGGTCGGCGGCAGCGAAGTCCTTCGCGGCGCGAGCGGCGTCGCGCTCGCGCACGAGCTGATCGATCTCGGCGTCGTGCTCGCCCGACCCGGCGGGCGCGGCGCCGACCTCGAGGCCCAGGGCACCGGCCAGCTCGACGACCGTGGCAACGAGGACGGCGGCGCGGTCGAGGTCGCCGGCGTCGACCGCCTGGTTGGCCGCGGCGGCGGGGTCGAAGATGCCCACCGCGACCGCGGCCGGCGTCGCGAAGTCGTCGTCCATGGCGGCCCGGAACCGAGCGACCACCTCGGGATCGGGGGTCGCGGACTGCCAGCCCACCCCGGCCGCCGTCGCGCGCCGGACGAGCGAGTCGAGGCGCGCCACCCCGCTCGCAGCCGCTCGCAGCTCGTCGTCACCGAGGTCCATGGCCTTGCGGTAGTGCACCTGGAGCACGGCGAGCCGGAACGCCCGTGGGTCGTGCGCGTCGAGCGCATCGGCGAGCGTCACGAAGTTGTCGAGCGACTTCGACATCTTCTCGCCGCCGATCTCGACCATCCCCGAGTGGATCCAGTGGCGGGCGAACCGGTGACCGGCGGCCTCGGCCTGCGCGCGCTCGTTCTCGTTGTGGGGGAACACCAGGTCGTTGCCCGCGCCGTGCAGGTCGAAGCCCTCGCCCAGCTCGCGCAACGACATCGCCGAGCACTCGATGTGCCAGCCGGGACGCCCTGGGCCCCACGGCGAGTCCCACGACGGCTCACCGGGCTTGGCCGCCTTCCAGAGCGCGAAGTCGACCGGGTTGCGCTTGGCCTCGTCGACCTCGACCCGGGCCCCGGCCGACTCGAGCAGCTGCTCGAGCGTGCGGTGCGGCAGCTCACCGTAGTCCGGGTACGACAGCACGTCGAAGTAGACGCCCTGGCCGTCGACGACGTACGCGTGGCCCTGGTCGACCAGCTCGCCGACCAGCTCGAGCATCGGCCCGATGTACTCGGTGGCGCGGGGCATGACGTCGGGTCGGAGCACGTTGAGCCGGTCGAGCTCGTGCCAGTACGCGGCCTCGAACTCCTTCGCGACCTCGGGCTCGGTGGAGCCGGTCTCGGCCGCGCGGGCGATGATCTTGTCCTCGACGTCGGTGACGTTGGTGGCGAACGTGACGTCGAAGCCGCGCCAGGCGAGGTAGCGGCGCACGACGTCGAAGACGACCCCGGTACGACCGTGACCGACGTGGGGGACGTCGTAGACGGTCGGCCCGCACACGTACATGGCGATGCGCCCCGGTTCGCGGGGCTCGAGCTCGACGAGCCCGCCCTGCAAGGTGTCGTGGACGCGCACCGCCATCGGATCAGGCTACGTGGCGGTTCGCGTCGTCAGCCGGTCGATTCGAGCAGGGCGACGGCCCAGGCGGCGATCCCCTCGCCGCGACCGACGGCGCCGACGCCTTCGGCGTGCTTGGGCTTCACCGAGACCGGTGCGCCGACCACTCCGGTGAGGTTCGACCGCATCGCCTCGAGGTGCGGTGCGAGCCTCGGCTGCTCGGCGGCCACGACCACATCGACGTTGACCGCCGCCCACCCGGCGACGCGCACGCGGTCGACGACGTCGCACAGCAGGTCCATCGAGAACGCGCCGCGGTAGCGGTCGTCGGACGCGGAGAACAGCGCACCGAGATCGGGCAGGCCCGCGGCCCCGAGCAGCGCATCGGACACCGCGTGCGCGACGACGTCGGCATCGGAGTGCCCCGCGAGCCCCGGCGCGCCGTCGATCGTCACCCCGCCGAGCACGAGCGCTCGTTCGTCGCCGGCATCGGCGAACGGATGCACGTCGAAGCCGAGCCCGACCCGCATGCTCACGGCATCGCCCCCGCGTCGTGGACGGATCCGCCGTCCGACACCTCGAGCAGCGCCTCGACGACGGCGAGGTCGGCGACGGTCGTCACCTTCACGTTGCGCGGATCGCCCGCCACGACCACGACCAAGCCCCCCCCCGCCTCGACCAACCCGGCGTCGTCGGTGGCGTCACCGCCGGACTCGTGTGCGGCGCGCAGCGCGTCGGCGCGGAACGCCTGCGGCGTCTGCACCGCGACGAGCCCGTCACGGTCGATCGTCTCCACGACCCGATCGCCGTCGACGCGCTTCACCGTGTCGGGGATCGTGACCGCGGGCACCGCGGCGTCGGCCCCGGCTCGGACGGTGTCGATCACGAGCTCGAAGAGCCCGGGCGTCGCGAGGGCGCGGGCCGCGTCGTGCACCACCACGACTTCGGCCGCTTCGTCGATCGCGGCCAGCCCGGCGCGCACCGACTCGGAGCGGGTCGCACCTCCGGGCACGGCCGCCGCGACCGGCGCGCCGTCCCACTCGCGGTCGGCGGGCAGCACCACGACGACCTCGTCGCAAGCGGCGCCGGCGGCCGCGACCGCGTGGTCGACGAGGCGCGCGCCCCCTGCGGTCAGGAACTGCTTGGGGGCGCCGAAGCGCTCACCGCGCCCCGCGGCGACGACGATGGCGGCGGTGCGGGGGGCGAAGGCGGGCATGGACGGACGCGCCTCGCCTCGGCCGAGCGAGCCGCTACTTCTTCTTGGCCGCGGCAGCCTTGGCCGGCGCCTTCTTGGCCGGCGTGGCCTTCTTGGCCGTCTTCTTCGGTGCGGCCTTCTTCGGCTTGGTCTTCTTCACCGGCACGTCACGACCGGCGAGCACGTCGTCGAGGCGCTCCTCGGCGACCTCTTCCTCGACGTTGAGCGCGAACGTCAGCTCGGACACCAGGATCTGGCGGGCTCGGGCGAGCATCCGCTTCTCACCGGCGGAGAGGCCCTTGTCGGCCTCGCGCAGCGACAGGTTCCGCACGACCTCGGCGACCTGGTAGATGTCGCCGCTCTTGAGCTTCTCGACGTGGTTCTTGAAGCGCCGCGACCAGTTGGTGGGCATGCGCGCCTCCTTCTTGCGAAGGACGGCGAACACCTCCTCGACCTCTTCGTCGTTGATGACGTCGCGCAGCCCGATCTCCTCGGCCTTCTCGACCGGGATGGACACCTTGAGGTCGCCGTAGGTGATGCGCAGTACGAAGTAGTCGGTCTTCTTGCCGTCGAACGGTCGCTTCTCCTTGCCTTCGATGATCGCCGCACCATGGTGCGGGTAGACGACCTTGTCACCGACGGCGAAGGGCATGGCTGACCTCGAGGCAAAGAGCGGACGAACGTTCCCGGAGCGGGAGGGGAAGGACTCCATGATACCAGAGGCCCCCTGCGCTCCTTCGACGCCTGCGCCCGACCCGTGCTCGCGCACGCGCCGCTACGCTGCGCCACGGCCGAGGGAGAAGGGGGTCCGCCCGTGCCGGCACGTCGGCTGCTCGACGCCACCGAGCTCTTCGCGGCGCTCCCCGAGGACGCGCTCACCGAGCTCGGGAACCACGCGGTCGTGCGCGAGCTCGAGCGCAACGAGCTCCTCTTCCGCCAGGGCGACCCGTCGTCGTCGCTGTTCGTCGTGCAGGAGGGTCGCGTCGCGATCGCGCAGCAGGCCGGCGACGGACGCGAGACCGTGATCGCGGTGCTCGAGGACGGCGCGCTGTTCGGCGAGCTGCCCCTGTTCGACGACGCGCCCCGCTCGGCCGACGTGCGTGCGCTGATCGACACCAAGGTCGTCGAGCTGTCGTACGAGCCGGTGCGGGCCCTGCTGCGCGCCCGGCCCGAGCTGCTGTGGGTCATCGTCCGTCTGCTCGTCGACCGCTTGCGCGCGACCGACGAGGCCCTCGCCGACGCGGTCTTCCTCGACGTGCCCGCCCGCACGGCGAAGCGCCTGCTGGAGCTCGCCGGCGACGCCGACTCGTTCACGCTGCCGGTCACCCAGGAGGAGCTGGCGTCGATGGTGGGCGCGTCCCGCGAGCGGGTGAACAAGGCGATCTCGCTCTTCGTGCGCCTCGACTGGCTGGCCCTCGACGGCCGCAACCACTACCGCATCCTCGACCGCCAGGCGATGGAGGACCGCGCCCGGGTCTGACACCTGGACCTGTCACGACTGCAGGGGTTTCTGGGCACGTTGATGCGGCCCATCCCCGCGTCAGCGTGCCGAGAACTGCAGACGTGGGCAGTCTCAGGCCAGGAGGTCGCGAGCCTCCTCGGCCATGAGGACGAGGCCGCAGGCGTCGGCGGTCTCGATGGCGTCCCGAAGGGTGGCCGCGGCTCGGTCCGCGTCGCCGGACGCTCCTCGTCCGAGGAACGCGCGGGCGAGCGCGATCCGGTACTCGGTCGACAGCGTCCGCCAGCCCCGCCGATCGGCCTCGGCGATCGCGTGCTCGGCGAGGGGGATCGCTTCGTCGAAGCGCTGGTCGACGATCGCGACCAGCGCCATCGTGCCTTCGGTCGCGCCGAACATCAGTGTCGAGCCACCGATGAAGGTCCCTCGGAAGGGCTCGAGCTCGTCGGCGAGGCGCTGCGCCAGGTCGCGGGCGTCACACCGCAGCGCAACGACCGCCTCGTAGTGGAGCATCCAGTGCCGGAGCACCTGCGGTGCGTGCGGCCGGACGTCGCGCGCCCACTCGGCATGCGCGGCCACTGCGGCCGCGACCTCGCCCACTTCGGCCAGGGCATACGGATGGAAGCCGGTGGCCAGCCCCATCAAGGTCTGGCGGTTCGCTTCGGCCCACAGCAGCGCGTCGTCGACGCGTCCTCGGTAGAGGGCCGCAACGCTGTGGTGCCCGGCGCGGATCGTCTCGTTGGTGTCGCCTAGCGGTGCGCCGAGTGCGGCTGCCTCCTCGATCAGCTCGTCGATGCCCTCGAAGCGGGCTTCGGCGAGCGCGAGCGTGACGGCCAGCGCCACCGGACCCCACCCCTGGATCGCGCTCGGCACGGCGTAGGCCGCCGCCATCTCCGCCGTCGCCCGTTCGACGTCGCCGAGCTCGAGGAGCCCTTCCGCGAGCACGAAGCGCGATCCCCACTGCCAGTCGAGTCGACCGGTCCGCTCCGCCGCTTCGATGGAGGCCTCGCACACGCGGCACACATCGGCGCTGCGACCACGTGATCGCAGCGCCCATCCCTGCGCGTTGAGCGCGATCGTGAGCGCTTCGTCATCGCCACACGATCGAGCGAGGAGCTCGGCCTCTTCGGCGACGGTGAGCGCTTCGTCACCCGGGACGAGGACGAGTGCCTCGGCCAGATACGCGAGGGTGACTGCTCGCTCCCGCTCCTGCATGGGGGCGGAGTGCTCGAGGCCTTCACGCATCAGCCCGACGGCGACCGGGTCCGACGGCTGCGCCCAGTGCCCCTGGCCTCCCATGTACCCGACGCCGGCCCCCGCGATCAGGTTCGGTGCCGCGATCCGCCGACCGATCTCCGCGGCCGCGAGAGCATCGGCGCGCCCGCCGTCCTGATCGCGGAGCTGATGTCGAGTGACCGCTCGCTCGATCAGGACCTCCGCGCGTGCTCGATCGGCGTCGTCGCCCGGGCCGAGCGCGTCGATCGCCTCGAGCGCGAGCGTGCAGAACGCGACCTGCTCCTCGTAGGCCAGCCGCTCGACCGCCTCCTCGGCCGCCCGCCTCGCGTACTGCAGCGCCTTGTCCGCGACGCCGACGGTCGCACCCTCGGCGAAGTGGTGTGCGAGCTCGGCGGCCGATGCCCCTCGCCGTTCGAGCGCCTCGCCGATCGCCGCGTGGAGCCGCACGCGCCGCGTGGTGCTCAGCTCGTCGAGCAGCGTCGACTGCACCAGTGCATGCGAGAACGACATGCGCCCGGGCGTTCCCATCACCTCGTTGACGAGGGATGCGTCGATCGCGGCTTCCACATCGCGCAGCACGTCGTCATCGCGGCGCTCCATCACCTCGGCGACGACTTCGATCGAGAACTCGCGTCCGACGACGGCGGCGGTGCGCAGCGTCGTGTTCGCATCATCATCCAGCCGGGACAGCCGTCGTCCGACGACGTCGCGCACTCCCTCGGGGATGCCGACCTCGTCGATGCTCGACACAGCGCCCCGCCAGCGCCCGTCCTCCTGCACGATGACGTTGGTCTCGATGAGGTGACGCAGCACCTCGCCGACGAAGAACGGGTTGCCTTCGGTCTCGCGCTCGAGCGTCGAGGCGAACTGCCGCCCCATGTCGTCGAGCTCCGCGCCACCGGCGGCGGTCAGCAACGAGCGCAGACCCTCCTCGTCGATCCCGCGCAGCGCGTAGCCGTCGACCCGGGGCTCGCGGCGAAGGTCCCCGATCATCGACGACAAGGGGTGCGACCGGTCGACGTCGGTGTCGCGGTAGGTCACGACGACGAGCAGCGCCGAGGAAGGCGGAAGCGTGCGGATCGCATGTCGGAGGAGACCGAGCGTCGACGCGTCGGCCCAGTGGGCATCGTCGACCACGAGCAGCACCGGCGCGTCGGCGGCCAAGGTGTCGAGGAGATCGACGACCGCGTCGTAGAGCGCGAGCTGCTCGGTCTCGGCGTCGAGCGAACGGGGCTCGGGCACGCTGTCGACGCGCCGTGTGATCTCGGGGACGAGTCGCCGAAGCTCGCCACCGTGACGCTCGACGTGTGCGGCGAGCAGCTCGACGGGCGCGTGCGCGACGACGTGGCGCAGGATCTCGAGCCACGGCGCGTACGGCGCCGCGATGTTCTCGTCGCAGCGGCCCGCGAAGACCCACGCTCCCTCGGCGTGCGCGCTCCGGGCGAGCTCGGCGGTCAGTCGCGTCTTGCCCATCCCCGGCTCGCCGCTGACGAGCGCGACGGCGCGACCGTCGGCCTGCGCCGACTTCCACTGGGTGCGCAGCGCGTCGCGCTCGGCGTCGCGTCCGGCGAACGGCAGCTCGTTGCCGACTGGCAGGAGGGGCGCGGGAAGCGGCGCCCGGTCGGTGCCGAGCGGCTCCCACGGGACCTCGTAGGCGACGACGGGCTCGCCGAGCCCCTTGAGCTCGAGCTCACCGACGAGGCGGAAGGCGTGCTCGGCCCGTCCCCGGGCCAGCCCGCGCACCAGGTCGTCGACGAGGATCTGCCCGCCCTCGGCCCGGTCGCACAGCCGCGCCGCGGTCACGACGGGCGTGCCGTGGCAATCGCCGTCTTCCCAGGCCACGTCGCCGGCGCTGCAGCCCACCCGCAGCTGGAGCCGACGGGTGTCGTCGACCCGGCGGTTCGCGCGGTCGATGGCCCGCTGCACGTCGGTCGCCGCGCCGACCGCGTCGGCCGCGGCGCCGAACGACGCCAGCGCGCCGTCACCGAGCAGCTTGACGATCGTGCCGCGGTGCTCCTCCACCGCCTGGGTTACCAGCTGGTCGTGGTGGCGACGGAGCTCGTCGGCCGCGCCGTCACCGAGGCGGGTGCGCAGCTCGGTCGAGCCGACGAGATCGGTGAAGAGGATCGTCGCGGTGCCGGCACCCCCCGCCGCTTCGGTCACGTCGGCACCCTACGCCGACGCCGGTCCGCGCGCGTCACGCTGCGAACCAGGCGAGAGTGCGCTGCCACGCGTCGGCAGCGTCGTCGGCGCGGTGGGTCGGTCGCTCGGGCGCGTGGACGAACCCGTGCTGGGCGT
Organism: uncultured Bifidobacteriaceae bacterium; assembly: GCA_964501785.1. Taxonomy (GTDB): domain Bacteria; phylum Actinomycetota; class Acidimicrobiia; order IMCC26256; family PALSA-555; genus DATBSK01. Next base: position 246,696 of record CAZCUD010000003.1, on the reverse strand, counting down.
CGGGGTACACGACGATCTCGCAGTCGGGTCGATCCGCCCATGCGGCGCGCAGCGCGTCGATGTCGATCTCGGGCGTGAAGTCGTCGGCGTCGCCGAGGATGGCGAGCGTCGGGCAGACGTCGGCCATGGTGTCGAGCGGCTCACGGAAGCGCGGGCCGCGGAACTGCTCGGGCAGCCGGATCATGCCGTAGAAGACGACGGCCCGGTCGAAGCGTCCGGTCGCCGCGGCCTTGAACGTCTGCATGCCGCCCATGCAGAAGCCCATCACGTGGACGCGCTCCACGCCGTCGTGCTCGGTGAGCCAGTCGGCCGCCGCGATCAAGTCGCCGACCTGCTGGTCGTCGTCGAGCTGCGAGACGTGGGCCATCCGCGCCGCGGGGTCGTCCGCGCCGCGCACGTCGGCGGGGGCGCGCACGAACGGCTCGGGGCACACGACCGCGTACCCGTGCGTCGCGAGCCGGCGACTCGTGTCGTCGAACAACGGCCGGATCCCCATGATGTCGGGATGCAGCACGACGCCCGTCGTCGGACCGCCGTCGGGCCGCGCATGGATCGCGTCGACCGACACGCCGTCACGCCCGGTGACGACGATCCGCTCGACGCTCGCAGCGGTCGGTCCCTCGACCAGCTCAGCCATTCGGCAATTCAAGCCGAGGGCGAAGGTCGACGCTGACTCGACCGCGCGGAGGTCAAATGATCGTGATGAGGAACCCTACGGAGACGGTGGTTGCCCGAAGCTTGCTCGCAAACGTGTCGCCGACCGCTGGGGGGTTAGCGGGTAGAGACGTGAACTTCACCCTCACAGTGCAGGAGGCGCCCGGCGCCAGCGGAGCTGTGCCGCACTGGTTGTCGATCAGCTCGAACTCTCCCCCAGGGACGATCGGTGATGTGATCTTCGGGTTGGGCGCGCCGGGTGCCGTCCCGATGCTCGTGATTCGGAACTGCTTCGTCGCGGTCACAGTCGGAGCAGCGGGGATCGACGCCCGCCACTCGATGGGTTCGATCCGGTACCCGATCGACCCTCCGACCTGTTGCTGCGGTGGCGCCGGCGGCACGCATGCCGAGCCGATGACTGCAAGCGCGACGGCAACCGCGCCGATCGAGAAGAGCCTCACCCTGCCCCCGTTCTCCTGCACGTATTCCGGTGCGGACAGTACCCGTCCACCAACCGTGCGCGGCTCACCCCTCCATGCGAAGGCTCGCTACGCAACCAAGGTCAGGTGTAGCGCTCCAGGATGGAGGACTCGGCGAGACGGGCGAGGCCGTCCTTGATCGCGCGGGCGCGGGCGTCGCCGACCCCCTCGACCTGCACGAGGTCGTGCTCGTTGGCGCGCAGGATCTTCTGGAGGTTGTCGAAGCGCTCGACGACGTGGTCCGACACGATCTCGGGCAGGCGCGGGATCTTGTGCAGCAGCCGGAAGCCGCGGGGCTGCACGGCGGAGTCGAGCGTGACCCCCGGCGGAAGGTGCAGCACGCCCATCACGTCGTGGAGGTCGAGCAGCGTCTCGTCGTCGAGGCGCGACAGGCGCGCCATGACGTCGGCGAGCTGCACGTCGCGCTCGTGCACGTAGTAGTCCTTCGCGACGAGGCGGCGGTCGTCCTCGACGCCGCCCATGAGCTCCTCGAGCTGGAGGAGCACCAGGCGCCCGTCGGCTCCGAGCTCGACGACGTAGCCCTCGATCTCGAGCGAGATCCGCCGCACCATCTCGGCCCGTTGGAGCACGGTGGCGACGTCGCGCACCGTCACCAGGTCTTCGACCTCGAGCGCCGACAGCGACTGGCTCACCGAGTCGAGCCGGTTCTTGTAGCGCTCGAGGATCTGGAGCGCCTGGTCGGCACGGGCGAGGACGCGCGGCGTCGGCTCGATGGAGCGCTTCTGCCCCCGGACGTGGATCGCGACCTCCGAGCGGTCCTCCGAGATCGTGATGACCGGGACCGCGATCTGGCGTGCGACCCGCTCGGCCGTGCGGTGCCGGGTGCCGGTCTCCGACGTGGGGATGTCGGGGTCGGGCACGAGGTGGACGTTCGCGCGCACGATGCGCGAGCAGTCGGTGGTGAGGATGATGGCGCCGTCCATCTTCGCCAGCTCGGAGAGGCGCTGGGGCGTGAACTCGGCGTCGAGGAGGAATCCGCCCGAGCACACCGAGAGCACGTCGGGGCCGGCGCCGACCACGATCAGCGCGCCCATCCGGGCCTGGATGATCCGCTCGACGCCCTCGCGCAACGGCGTGCCCGGCGCCACCAGGCGCAGGGCCCCGAGCAGTGCTTCGGACCGGGGCGGGGGCGGCATGCTCTCGTCGGCTTCTCGGTTCGCGACGACGCGAAGCGCGATCGTCGTGCGGTCACGATACTGCGTGCAGCGCAGGTTCGCTCCGTTGACGCACAACCGCGTCAGGCTGCGCGCACGCTCCGTGCGCCGAACGCGACGTCGAGCGCCGTCGCCAGGGTCGGCGCGGGATGCACGGTGACGCCGGGGACCGCGGGGAGCGACGGCGGACCGATCGCGCGCGCGAAGCCGAGCCTCGCCGCCTCGGCGAGCCGCCGCTCGGCCTGCGGGACCTGCCGGAGCTCGCCACCGAGCCCGACCTCGCCGACGGCGACGGTGTCGGCCGGGAGCACGGCGCCGCGACAGGTGCTCGCGACCGCCAGCGCGACCCCGAGGTCGGCGCCCGGCTCCACCACCCGGACGCCGCCGGCGACGCTCGCGTAGACGTCGCGGCGACCGAGCGGGACGCCGGCGCGCTCCTCGAGCACCGCGAGCAGGAGCGCGAGCCGCGCGCCGTCGACCCCGGCCGCCGAGCGGCGCGGCACCGGGACCTCCTGGGACGCGACGAGCGCCTGCACCTCGACGAGCAGGGGTCGGGTGCCCTCGAGCACCGGCACGACCACCGAGCCGGGAACGTCGGCCCGCCGATCGGCGAGGAAGAGCGCCGACGCGTCGGGCACCTCGACGAGCCCCGTGCCGCGCATCTCGAGCACGCCCAGCTCGCTCGTCGCGCCGAAGCGGTGCTTGACCGCGTGGAGGAAGCGCAGACCGTGGTGACGATCGCCGTCGAACGACAGCACCGTGTCGACGACGTGCTCGAGCGTGCGGGGGCCCGCGAGCGAGCCCTCCTTCGTCACGTGGCCGACGAGGAACGTCGCGAGGCCGCGCGCCTTGGCGAGACCGACGAGCGCGGACGCGCACTCCCGCACCTGCACGACGGAGCCGGGCACGCTCGCCACGGCCGGGTCGGCGATGGCCTGGATCGAGTCGACCGCGAGCACGTCGGGCGAGCAGTCGTCGACCGCGGCGACGATCTCGTCGAGCGAGGACGTGCCGACGAGCATCAGACGCGGATCGAGGGCGTCGACCCGCTCGGCGCGCATGCGCACCTGCTGGGGCGACTCCTCCGCGCCGACGAGGAGGCAGCGCGCGCCGGTGGCGGCGAGCCGACCGAGCGCCTGGAGCAGCAGCGTGCTCTTGCCCATGCCGGGCTCGCCGCCGAGCAGGGTGACCGACCCTGCGACCAGCCCGCCGCCGAGCACGCGGTCGAGCTCCCCGACGCCCGTGGCGCGACGTGGCGCGGCGTGCGCGGTGACGGCGTCGATCGGCACCGCGGTTGCGGAAGGCGCCGGACCCGCGCCCGGGGCGGCGAGGGGAGCAGCACCCCGGGCGCGGGCGACCACCGTCTCGGCGAGGGCACCCCAGGCCCCGCACTCGGGGCAACGCCCGAGCCAGCGCGGGGTCTCCGCTCCGCACTCACCGCAACGATGGACCGTCCGGGCCTTCACGCGCAGCAGCAGACCACGAGGGTGTGACAGGCCACCTCTATTGGGTCGCTCACTGCGGGCCGGGATACCCGGCCCGCGGGCGCTCGCTCCCCTGCTGACGCCCGCCACCACCGAGAGCGGGAAGAATGCGACATGCCCACGGCCAGAGAAGTGCGAGACCACCGGGCGCCCGAGTGGTGGGTCGACGCCAAGCTCGGGATCTTCGTGCACTGGGTGCCGGCGTCCGTGCCCGGCTTCGCACCCACGACCGCGGAGATCGGCGAGCTGCTGGAGAGCCGCGACCCCGAGGCGCTCGCCCACTCGCCCTACACCGAGTGGTACGAGAACTCGCTCCGCTTCCCCGACAGCCCGGCGTCGCGCCACCATGCCGAGACCTACGGCGATCGCTCCTACCGGTCGTTCGGGCCCGAGTGGGAGGACGCGCTCACCGGCTGGGACCCCGACGACTGGGCGGCCCGGTTCGCCGCGACCGGCGCCCGCTACGTCGTGCTCGTCACCAAGCACATGGACGGGTACTGCCTCTGGCCGTCCGACGTGAAGAACCCGAAGGTCGCCGACTGGCACTGTCGGCGTGACGTGGTCGGTGAGCTCGCCGAGGCGGTGCGGGCCCACGACATGCGCTTCGGCATCTACTACTCCGGCGGCCTCGACTCGACGTGGAACGACCACCCGATCGGCGCGTTCTCCGACCTCATCCCCGCGCAGCCGCGGGGCGCGTACCCCGACTACGCGGCGGCGCAGGTGCGCGAGCTCATCACCCGGTACCGCCCGAGCGTGCTGTGGAACGACATCTCCTGGCCCGAGTCGGCGCGTCGCCTCGCGACGCTGCTGGGCGACTACTACGCCGCGGTGCCCGAAGGCGTGATCAACGACCGCTTCATGACGTGGTCACCGGCGTGGTCGCTGGCCGAGACGCGCGTCGCACGCAACCTGATCGATCGAGCCGTCGCCCGCAGCGCGAAGCAGGGCAAGGGCGTGATCCCGCCCAAGCCGCGGTTCTACGACGTGCGGACCCCCGAGTACACGGTGTTCGACAAGGTCCAGCGCACGGCGTGGGAGTGCGTGCGCGGCATGGACCACAGCTTCGGCTACAACCGCATGTCGACCGAAGCCGACTTCATCACCCGCGAAGACCTGCTCTGGTCGCTGGTCGACATCGTCGCCAAGGGCGGCAACCTCCTCCTCAACGTCGGGCCCCGCGGTGAGGACGCGACCATCCCCGACGAGCAGCTGCGCCGCCTGGAGTGGCTCGGCGAGCTGACCGGCGCCCACGGTGACGCGCTGTTCGGGACGCGCCCGTCGAACGATCCGAACGCGAACGACGGCGACGTCCGCACGACGGTGAAGGGCGACGAGCGGTTCGTGTTCCGCCGCGGCAGCGACGGCATCCCGATGCGCATGTGACACCCACCCCACCCCGAACGCGCATGTGACGCCCGACCACCACCTGGGTGGCCGAGCGTCACATGCTGGGGGGGCAGGTGGGAGCTGAACGTCAGACCGACGCGCCCTCGGCCTCGGGGGCGTCCTCGCGGTCACCCTGGTCGCTCGGGGCGTCCTCGGGTGCCTGGTCGCCCGCGGGCTTCTCCGGCAGCTCGATGCCGCAACCCTCGGCCGCGGCGCGGAACTGCTCCCGCTGCTCCTCGGTCGGGCGCTGACCCTCGGCCGGCTTCGTCACGCCGGCGTCCTCGAGGCAGGCCTTCTGCTCGTCGGTCAGCTCCGGACGGTGGCCCCGAGGACCACGGGCACCCGGCTCGGGCCGCTCGATGCCGCAACCCTCGGCAGCGGCACGGAACTGCTCACGCTGCTCCTCGGTCGGGCGCTGACCCTCGGCCGGCTTCTCCACGCCGGCCTCCTCGAGGCAGGCCTTCTGCTCGTCGGTGAGCTGGGGCTTGTGGCGCGGACCGCGCTGACCGTCGGCCGGCTGGTCCTGGCTCTCCGAGGGGCTCTCGGTCTGGGTCTGGTCGCCGGAGTCGGTCTGCGCGCCCGCCGCCGGGGCGACGATGGCGAGGCCGCCCACGGTGAGCACGAGACCGGACACGCCGGCCGCCAGACCGCGCCGCCACTTCGACGGGGGGGTCGAGGTACGCATGGTCTTGCTCCTTCCCGCAGACGACCGTCGCCTGCGAAGAGGAGCATGCGGAACCCACCTGACACGTGGCTGAAGCGAACCTGCGAGACGGCTGCGAATCGCTCAGCGCGGGCGGGGCGGCGGCCGCCCGGGACCGTCGCGGGGCGGCCCCGGCGAGCGTCCCGGGGGGCCCGGTGGACCGGGTGGCCGGCCGCCGGGTGGGCCGGCGGGGCGCGGCGGGCGACCTCCGGCGCCCGGCGGGGCGCCCGGCGGACCGGGACGACCCGGAGGACCAGGGCGGCGAGCGTCCCCGCGCCCGGGAGCCGGACGACGTGCCGGACCGCTCGGGGCCGGACGGCGCGCGGGTGATCCACCACCCCGTGCCGGGGGACGGCGGGCGGCCGGCGCGGCCGCGGCAGGCGCGGACCCACGCCGACGGGTCGGCTGATCGTCGTCACCGTCCGGCGGCGTCGCGCCGCGGCGACGGCGTCGACGGCGCTTGCCGCCGCGGCGCCACACGATGGCGGCGAGCAGGAGGAACCCCAGCGCCGCGCCCGCGAAGATGATGCGCTCGAGGTTGAGCACCTGCGCGGTCGCGTCGACCGGCGCGGTGGTCGCCCCCTCCTTCACCGTGAACGACTTCGGCGCCTGGTCGGGCAGGCGCACGACCACCTCCAGCCCGAACGACGACTGCACCTGCGCGAGCAGCTGCTGGTCGATGACGTTCACGTCGACGCCCAGCGCGGCGAGCCGGTCGAGCAGCTCCTGGTCGTCGGTGACCCCGGTGGTCACCGAGTCGAGGTCGATGCGCCCCTCCACCGAGTAGTCGGTCGCGTAGAGGCCCTTCTCGAGGGTCGCGTCGAGGCGGGGCAACGGGCCGTCGTCGCCGCCGAGGGCCCGGACGATGCCCGCCACCTCGTCGACCGAGCGGAACGGCCGAGACACGACGATCGTGGCCGAGCCGTCCTCGGCCCTCTCCCAGGCGCCGACGCGGAAGCCCGAGTCGGCGAGGTCGTCGAGGCGCACCGCCTGCTCGATCGGCGTGCCGCCCGACTCGGCGGCCTGCACCGCCTGCGCGTCGGCCTGCACGATGACCCGGACCACGCCCGAGCCGTCCTCACGCACCGTGACGTCGACGGTGGTGTCCACCTTGCACGCGCTCAGCAGCGCGGCGAGCGCGCAGACCAGGAGCAGCACCCGCCGAGGCATGGCCACGGACGCTAGACGCGGGTCACCGTTGCAGGGTTGCGTCGCTCACCGTCGTTCGCTCGTGGTGCACGGGGCGGTGCGTCTCGAGCCTCGGTGCTGCGGGACCGTGAGGGTGCGGCGGACGCACGTCTGCGACGTGCGTGCCGGCGCACCCTGCGAACGACGGTGACCGACGCAACCGAACCGCCGGCGCACCCTGCGAACGACGGTGACCGACGCAACCAAACCGGCGCGGGCTGACCCGCGCGCGGGCTACTCGGCGGGGCCGGAGCCGGCGAGCTCTACCGGTGGGGGCTCGATGCCTTCGATGCTGCGGAAGGTGATGTCCTCACCGTCGGCGTCGACGACGATCGTCTCGCCGGCGTGGAACTCCTTCCACAGGATCTTCTCGGAGAGCGGGTCCTCCACGAAGCGCTGGATGGCGCGGCGCAGCGGACGAGCCCCGAGCGTGGGGTCGTAGCCCTTCTTGGCGAGCAGCAGCTTGGCCTCGTGGGTGAGCTCGAGCGCGATGCCCTGGCTCTCGAGCTGCTCGGTCACCCGCTTGATCATCAGGTCGACGATCGCGGTGACCTGCTCCTGGGTGAGCTCGGCGAAGACGATCACCTCGTCGATGCGGTTCAGGAACTCGGGACGGAAGCTCTTCTTGAGCTCCTCCATCACCTTGTCCTTCATCTTCTCGTAGCTGACCGCCTCGTCGGCCTTGCCGAAGCCGATGTTGGCCTTGCGCAGGTCGGCCGTCCCGAGGTTGGACGTCATGATGATCACGGTGTTCTTGAAGTCGACCGTGCGTCCCTGCGCGTCGGTGAGCCGCCCGTCTTCGAGGATCTGGAGCAGCGTGTTGAACACGTCGGGGTGCGCCTTCTCGATCTCGTCGAACAGCACCACCGAGAACGGCTTGCGCCGCACGGCCTCGGTGAGCTGGCCGCCCTCGTCGTAGCCGACGTAGCCCGGCGGCGAGCCGACGAGGCGCGACACCGTGTGCTTCTCCATGTACTCGGACATGTCGAGCTGGATCAGCGCGCTCTCCTCGCCGAAGAGGAACTCGGCGAGCGTCTTGGCGGTCTCGGTCTTCCCGACTCCCGAGGGGCCGAGGAAGATGAACGAGCCCGCGGGCCGCTTCGGGTCCTTGAGGCCCGCCCGGGTGCGCCGGATCGCCTGGGACACCGCCTTGATCGCGGGCTCCTGCCCGACGATGCGCTTGTGCAGCTCCTCCTCCATGCGGAGCAGCTTGGCGGTCTCCTCCTCGGTGAGCTTGTAGACGGGGATGCCCGTCCACAGCGCGAGCACCTCGGCGATCGACTCCTCGGTGACCTCGTTGAACAGGTCGACGCCCTCGGCCTGCGCCGCGGCCTCCTTGGCCTGACGCTGCTCGAGCAGCTCCTTCTCGCGGTCGCGCAAGGACGCGGCCCGCTCGAACTGCTGGCCCTCGATCGCCTCTTCCTTCTCGCGCCGGACCTTGGAGATCTCGTCCTCGAGCTCGCGGTAGTCGGGCGGTGCCTGCATCCGGCGGATGCGCAGGCGCGATCCGGCCTCGTCGATGAGGTCGATGGCCTTGTCGGGCAGGTGACGGTCGGAGATGTAGCGGTCGGCGAGGTTGGCCGCGGCGACGATCGCCTGGTCGGTGATCGTGACGCGGTGGTGCGCCTCGTAGCGGTCGCGCAGGCCCTTGAGGATCTCGATGGTGTGCGGGACCGTCGGCTCGTCGACCTTGATCGGCTGGAAGCGCCGCTCGAGCGCGGCGTCCTTCTCGAGGTGCTTGCGGTACTCGTCGAGGGTGGTGGCTCCGATCGTCTGGAGCTCACCCCGGGCCAGCATCGGCTTGAGGATGCTCGCGGCGTCGATCGCGCCCTCGGCCGCGCCGGCACCGACGAGCGTGTGCAGCTCGTCGATGAACAGGATGATGTCGCCGCGGGTGCGGATCTCCTTCAGCACCTTCTTCAGACGCTCCTCGAAGTCGCCGCGGTAGCGGGAGCCCGCCACCAGCGCTCCGAGGTCGAGCGTGTAGAGCTGCTTGCCGTCGAGCGTCTCGGGGACGTCGCCGCCGACGATGTCGGACGCGAGGCCCTCGACGATCGCGGTCTTGCCCACGCCCGGCTCGCCGATGAGCACCGGGTTGTTCTTGGTGCGGCGGGACAGCACCTGCATGACCCGCTCGATCTCCTTCTCGCGCCCGATCACCGGGTCGAGCTTCTTGTCGCGCGCGAGCTGGGTGAGGTTGCGACCGAACTGGTCGAGCACGAGCGAGCCGGAAGGCTGGCCGCCCTCGCTCGGGCCGGCGCCCTGCGCGGCGCCTTCCTTCGCGCCGGCGTAGCCGGACAGGAGCTGGATGACCTGCTGACGCACCCGCGACAGGTCGGCGCCCAGCTTCACGAGGACCTGCGCGGCGACCCCTTCGCCCTCTCGGATCAAGCCCAAGAGGATGTGCTCGGTGCCGATGTAGTTGTGTCCGAGCTGGAGCGCTTCGCGCAGCGACAGCTCGAGGACCTTCTTGGCGCGCGGCGTGAAGGGGATGTGACCCGACGGCGCCTGGCCGCCGTGTCCGATGATCTCCTCGACCTGTGCGCGCACGGCCTCGAGCGAGATGCCCAGCGACTCGAGCGCCTTCGCGGCGACGCCCTCACCCTCGTGGATGAGGCCGAGCAGGATGTGCTCGGTGCCGATGTAGTTGTGGTTGAGCAGGCGTGCCTCTTCCTGCGCCAGCACCACCACTCGCCGAGCCCGGTCGGTGAATCGTTCGAACACGTAGGACCTCTCGTGCTTTCCCCACCTCGCCGACCGAGGTCGCAGCCCGGCCGGAGGGGCGGATCGGTGACCCCATTCTATGGGGTCCGGTCGGGGTTCCCTCTGCGTGGTCGCCTCGTGTTCACGGCGGCGAAACACGATCGGGAGCGCACCCCGGACCTCGTATCAGCACCCGGACGGCCCCGATTGTTCCCGCCCCCGGGGTGTCCGGCCCCGAGCGGGATCGCTGATTGGAGCGGACACCCCGGCGGCCGTAGCGTTGCCGCATGAATCCGGTCGAGGCGCTGGGGATCGCGCCCCTCACCCACGATCTCGACCGGCTCGAGACCGCCTTGCGCGCCTCCGTCGAGCACGACGACCCCTTCCTCGCCGAGGTCGGCGCCCACCTCATCGGCGCGGGCGGCAAGCGCATCCGCCCGACCCTCACCCTCTGCGCCGGATACGCCGCCCGGGGCGGCACGGAGCCGATCGGTGACGACGTCATCACCGGCGGCGTCGCCTGCGAGCTCGTCCACCTCGGGTCGCTGCACCATGACGACGTGATCGACGAGGCCGCGACCCGGCGCGGCGTCCCGAGCGTCAACGCCCGTTGGAGCAACATCATCGCGATCCTCTCGGGCGACTTCCTGCTCGCGCGCGCGTCGGGCCTCGCGGCGTCGCTCGGCGCCGACGTCGCCGCGCTGCTCGCCGACACGATCGGCGAGCTGTGTCGCGGCCAGGTGCTCGAGCTCCAGCACCTCTGGGACGTCACCCGCTCCGAGGAGGACTACTCGTCCGCCATCGAGGGGAAGACGGCGTCGCTGTTCGCCACCTCGTGTCGCATCGGGGGGATGGTGAGCGGCGTCGACGAGCCCACGCTCGACGCGCTCACCCGCTACGGCCAGCACCTCGGGCTGTGCTTCCAGATCGTCGACGACTGCCTCGACCTGACGGCCGACGACGAGACGCTCGGCAAGCCGGCCGGGCAAGACCTCGTCGAGGGCATCTACACGCTGCCCGTGATCTACGCGCTGGCCGACTCCGACGACCTGCGATCGATGCTCGGCGGGCCGCTCGACGCCGACCGGCTCGACCAGGCCCGCAAGCTGGCGACCGCCAACGGCTCGGTCGACGCCGCGCTGGCCGTGGCCCGCGACCACGCCAAGAAGGCCGGGGAGGCGCTCGCCGGTGCCGACGCGCTCGACGCCGGCGTCACCGGTGGGCTCCGTCGGCTCGTCGACGACCTCGTCGCCCGCGATCGCTAGCCTGCCGGCGTGATCTCACGAGGGGGGCGTCGGGCTGGCGTCCTCGTCTCGTTGCCGTTCGTCCTCGTCGCGCTCGGCGCGCCGGTCGCGCTGGCCGCGCCCGACGAGCGCTCGCGTGCGGTCGGGGCGCGGGTCGGCGCCGGGCGCAGCGTCGAGACCGGCGGCGGTCTGGTGACCTTCGAGCTGCCCGCGGGCTGGAAGGTCGAGCAGCGGGCCCGCAAGGTGCCGCCGCCGGCGTTCCTCCGGGTCGACGAGGAGTGGGCCGTCGCCGACGACGCACCCGTCGTCGAGCTCGCGCAGCTCGCGGGCCGCTCGACCAAGACGGCGATCGGCGTCGAGCGGCTGCCGGAAGCGGTCGACGAGGCCACGTGGCGGCGCGCGCTGCTCGACCGCTTCGTCGCCGCCGGCGCCACCATCGGCGTCGAGGCGCCGGCGACGTTCGGCGGTCAGCCCAGCCAGCGCGTGATCGGCACCTTCGACGGCTCGTACCTCCAGCTCGACTTCGTGGAGCTCGACGGCCAGCTGGTGGCCGCGCAGACCCGGGCCGCCGACACGCCCGACGCCGCGTCGGCGCAGGAGATCGACGACCTGCTCGACAGCGTCCGTGTCGACACCTCGGTGCTGAGCCCGGTGCAGAACTCGCTCGACGCGCGCATCCACGTGACCGCGGCCGACTCGGGCGGCGCGCCGCTCACGGTGTCGACCCTCGTGCCGATCAGCTGGGTGCACGACCCGACGGCAGAGGTCGGCCAGGTCTACGAAGACCCGGCGACCGGCGGCGAGAGCTTCGTGCAGCTCATCGCGTCCCTCGACGAGCAGGGCCTCAAGGGAGAGATCCAGCGCGAGCTCGACGACTTCGCCACCGAGTCGTTCTTCGACGAGAAGCCCACCCGCCAGCGGGCGAAGCGCAACGGGGTGCCGATCCAGATCCTGTGGGACGGCGACCCCGACGAGGCGACGAAGGCGGCCGTCTACGGCACCGACGGCAACCTCTTCTTCTCGGTCTACATGGTCGCCGACGACGACGAGCTCGTCCGGACCATGGTCGACCAGCTCGTCGTCCTCGACGAGTAGCCCACCGCCCCTGCCGCGTCGGAAGACCCTCCGACAACAGTCGTCGCTCACCCTTCCAACGGGTCGACTTCACTCGGTCGGGGTGATGCGCTCCCGGGCGGCGTCGGCGAGGTGGTCGGCGAACCACTGGCGGCCGTCGCCCTCGTAGTGGAGGCCGTCGCTGCCGAGCACGTCGGGCTCGGCGGCGATGAGCGGGGCGAGGTCGAGCACGGTGACGTTCGGGTGGGTCGCCGGCAGCGACCGGATCGTCTGGTTCACCATCTGCTCGTACTCGATCGGGTGCGCGACGCCGTCCTCCGAGTGCGTCACCCACACGACGGGCAGGTCGCCGAGCGCCGCGAGCAGCTCTTCGGCCCGCCCGCCGAACAGCGTCGCGTCGTTGGCGTTGGTCTGGTCGTTGGTGCCGAGCGCGACCACCACGGCCGCGGGCTGCGCGGCGACGACGGCTGCGGCCGCCGGCAGCCAGTCGATCGCGTTGTCCTTGAGCCCCGAGGACGAGATGCCCCGCACGTCGGCCGTCATCCCCGCGGCCGCGAAGGCATCGGTGATCTCGGGCGCCGACGCGTACGTGTTGGAGTCTCCGAGCACGACCACGAGTGGCCCTTCGCCGACGACGGTCGTGACGGGCGCGTCGGCCGTCGCGCGCGTCTGGGTCGGCGCGGTGAGATCGACCTGGTCGTCGGACGCACAGCCCGCGACGACGAGGGCGACGGAGAGGACGGCCGCGAGCAGCGTGCTCGCGCGCCTGACCCGCATGCTCACGCGTTGGCGGTGACCGGCGCGATCACGTCGGTGAGGAAGTCGCCGACGGCGCGGTTGTAGGCGTTCGGCGCCTCGACCATCAGGCTGTGCCCGGCGCCCCGGAGCTCGAACAGCCGGGAGCCGTCGATCAGCTCGTGCAGCTCCTCGGCATCGCCGAGCGGGGTCAGCAGGTCCTGGGTGCCGGTGATGACGAGCGTCGGCACGCGGATGACGCCGAGCTCGAGGTGGACGTCGTCGTCGACGTCCAGGATCGCCTGCACCTGGGCGACGAAGTTCGCGGGGCTGGCCTGGAGGAGGATGCGGGCCATCAGGTTGAGCCACACGCCGAAGCGGCGCTGGAGCCTCGGACCGACGAGCCACCGCAGCCCTTCGGCGGCGAGCGCGGACATGCCGTCGCGGCCGACCGCCTCGGCCCACTCGCCGAGCAGCTCGCGGCGCCACTCGGGGTTGCGACACGCCGTGCACGCCAGGACGAGGGACCGCACCCGGTCAGGGTGCCGGACGGCGACGATCTGCGCGATCGCGCCACCCATGGAGGCGCCCTGGACGTGCGCGGCGTCGACGTCCTCCGCGTCGAGCACCGAGATCACGTCGTGCGCCATGTGCTCGAGGTTGAGGGGGTGCGGCGCGTCGGCCGAGCCGCCGACGCCGCGGTTGTCGACCGCGATGCACCGGAACCGCCGACCGAACGACATCCGCTGGAGCGCCCAGGCGCGGGAGTCGGCGCCGAGGCCCTGGATCAGCACGAGCGGCTCGCCGTCGCGCTTGCCGAACACCTCGTAGGCGATCGGGAAGCCGTCGGCGCCGGCGGCGTGCTTCACTGCCATCGTCCTACGCGGCTTCCTCGAGCAGCGTGCTCACCGCGCCCCGGACCTGCTCGGCGAGCTCGGCTGCCGCCAGCTGGTCGTGCACGTCGGTGCCGGGCGGCGCCATCATCGGCTCGCCGACGACGACTCGCCACGGCGCGCCCGGCCAGACCCCGACCGACAGCCCGAACGGACCGCCCGCGCGCACCGCGATCGGGAGCACCGGGAAGCCGAGCGTCGCCGCGAGCAGCGCGCGGGGCGGCTCGCCCGCGCCGGCACGCAGCCACGTGTTGCCGAGCGGCGCGGCGAGGAGGTGACCGGCGCGCAGCATCGCGAGGCAGTCGCTCGGCGAGTACCCGATGCCGCCCAGCTTCTGCGCGACCGGACCGAGGACCGGCACCTCGGGCGCGCCGACCACGCGCAGGCGCCGCGACACCGCACGCCGCACCGCGAGGCCGAGCACGAAGGGCTCGGCCATGCCGATGCCACGGTTGGAGACGAGCAGCGCCGCACCCGTGCGCGGCAGACGGTCGCCGTGCTCGACCTCCACGCGGATCGCCGTCGCCGGGATCGGCGCGAGCAGGTCCATGAGGTGCGGATCACCGCCGAACTCGTCGACCGCGTACCGACCCTCCAGCCGGCGCCGCACCCACCGCAACGGGTCGTCGATGGCGAGCACCCGATCGGCGTCGATCCCGTAGTTGGGGGCGATCGCCGTGGAAGCGCCGGGCGCCGCGCTCATGCCACCCTCCCTGTCTCGGTCGCTCGCTGCGGGTCGGGATACCCGACCCGCGGCCGCTCCCTCCCTGGCGAGCGCCCTCCGGGCGCCGCGCTCATGCCACCCTCCGCGTCTGTTGCGAGATGGGGGTCACGGTCGCCCAGGAGTAGAGGTCGGCGAGGACCTCCTGGGTCGGACGGACGAAGCCGAGGTCGAGCTCGTCGTAGGCGCGGCTGCCGTCGCCGGTGAGGCCCTTGCGCAGCACGTCGCTCACGTGATCGGGCATCGGCGCTCCCAGCACCTCAGTCGCCTGGCGCGCGAACCGCCAGCCCGGCCCCTGGACGGGGAACGGCAGGCGTCCGCCGAAGCGCACCGCCTGCCACGGGCTCGTCGCGCCAGGCCCGACGACGTTGAGCGGTCCGTCGTGACCGCGCAGGAGCGCCTCGACCATGGCGCGCGCCGCGTCGTCGCGGTCGAGCAGCGAGAACGGCGGGTCGGCGAGCGCGGGGACCGGCACGGTCGGCAGCCGCAGGACCCGCCCCAGCGGGCTCGGCACGTGCGACCCCGCGATGACCGCGTAGCGCAGCGCCGCGACCGTCACGTCGTGTCGCCGCCCGACGCCGGCCGCCAGCGACTCGACCTCGAGCAGCAGGCGCCCCCAGGCGTTGTTGGGCGCGAGCGGCGCGTCCTCGTCGGGCATCAGCGACCGGCCCCGACCGCGCCCGTACACCGACAGACCGCTGCGCACGACGATCCGCTCGAGCGAGCCGGCCCGAGCCGCGGCGCCGAGCGCGTGCACGGTGCACTCCTCGCTGGCGCGCACGGCCTCGCGCGGTGACAGGCGCGAGTCGGGCTCGTAGATCCCGAAGTGCGCGACGGCATGCGGCGCGAAGTCGGTGACGAACGACACCAGCCGGTCGCGGTCGCGCGCGTCGATGCGCTTGAACTCGCTGCGGCGCAGGCGGCGGCGCGGTGGTGCGTAGTCGCATCCGGCGATCTCGGCGACCTCGTCGTGCTCTTCGAGGAGCTGCGCGACGCGGGTGCCGATCTCTCCACCCATCCCGGTGACGAGGACACGCATCTGGCTGCTAGCTCCCCCCGTCGGCGTCGCCGTCGGACTCGCCGGCCTTGCTACCACTCTCGCCGGTCTCGGGGCGCAAGTGGGGGAACAGGATCACCTCTCGGATCGACGACACGCCGGCGATCAGCATGACCAGGCGATCGACGCCGATGCCCAGGCCGCCGCACGGCGGGAGCCCGTACTCCAACGCCCGCACGTAGTCGGCGTCGACGCCGTGCGCCTCGTCGTCGCCGCCGGCCGCGAGCTGCGCCTGGGCCTCGAAGCGCTCGAGCTGGTCGACCGGGTCGTTGAGCTCGCTGAACGCGTTGGCGAGCTCGCGGCCCAGCACCACCGCCTCGAAGCGCTCGACGAGCGCATCGTCGTCGCGGTGCGCCCGCGCGAGCGGCGAGACGCTGCGGGGGTAGTCACACACGAACACCGGGCCGACGAGGTTCGGCTCCACCAGCTTCTCGTAGAGCTCGAGGATCAGCTTGCCCGAGTCCCACGACGCCTCGTGCGGCACGTCATGGCGATCGCACGCCGCGCGCAGGTCCTCGACCGGCATCGACGGGTGCACCGACTCGCCCGCGGCCTCGGCGATCAGCTCGAGCATCGGCCGACGCGGCCACGGCGCCGCCAGGTCGACCGTCGTGCCGTCGACCTCGACCGTCGTCGAACCGGTCGCGTCGCGCGCGGCACCGGCGGCGATCTCCTCGGTGAGGGTCATCATCTCGGTGTAGTCGGCGAAGGCCTGGTAGCACTCGAGCATCGTGAACTCGGGGTTGTGGCGCGTCGAGAGCCCCTCGTTGCGGAAGACGCGTCCGATCTCGAAGACACGCTCGAAGCCGCCGACGAGCAGGCGCTTGAGGTGCAGCTCGAGCGCGATGCGCAGCGACAGCGGCATCTCGAGCGCGTTGTGGAACGTGTCGAAGGGGCGGGCCGCGGCGCCACCGGCCTGCGCGTGCAGCACGGGCGTCTCGACCTCGACGAAGCCGTGCTCGGTGAGGATGCGTCGGATGGTGGCGATCACCGCGAAGCGGGTCTCGAAGACGCGGCGCGCGTCGTCGTTGGCGATGAGGTCGACGTAGCGCTGCCGGAAGCGGGTGTCGACGTCGGCGAGCCCGTGCCACTTCTCGGGCGGCGGCCGGAGGGCCTTCGCGAGGAGGTCGAACGAGCGCACCTTCACCGACAGCTCAGCCTTGCGGGTCTTCATCACGGTGCCGCGCACGCCGATCCAGTCGCCCAGGTCGAGGTCGTCGAACGCGGCGTGCGCGTCGTCGCCGAGCTCGGCCCGCGACACGAACAGCTGGAGCGTGCCGTGACCGTCGCGGATCGTCGCGAACGTCAGCTTGCCCTGGCGGCGCAGGAGCAGGATGCGTCCCGCGACTCGCACCTCGTCGTCGGTCTCGGCACCGTCGTCGATGTGGTCCCAGTGCTCGTGCACCTCGGCGGTGGTGTGGGTGCGGTCGAACCGCACCGGGTACGGCTCGCCCCCGCCGGCCCGGATCGCCTCGACCTTGGCGAGCCGCCGTCCCCGCTCGTCCACCGTCACCGGTTGCGCTCGAAGATGATGCGGAGGCCGTGGAGGGTGAGCCAGGGCTCGTAGTGCTGGATGGTCCGGGAGTGGGCGATGATCGGCTCGGCGAGTCCGCCGGTGGCGATCACGGTGCACTGACCCAGCTCCGCCTGGAAGCGGTCGACGAGCGCGTCGATCTGGCCGCTGAACCCGTAGACGGTCCCCGACTGGATCGACTCGACCGTGGACTTGCCGATCACGTTGCGCGGCGCGACGAGCTCCACCCGGCGCAACGCCGCGGCTCGGGCGAACAGCGCGTCCATCGAGATCTCGATGCCCGGGAAGATCGCACCGCCGAGGTACTCGCCCTTCTCGCTGATCGCCTCGATCGTGTTGGCAGTGCCGAAGTCGACGACGATCGACGGACCGCCGTACTGGTCGTACGCGGCGACCGCGTTCGCGATCCGGTCGGCGCCGACCTCCTTCGGGTTGTCGTACAGGATCGGCATCCCGGTGCGAACGCCCGGCTCGAGCACGAGCGCCTCGAAGCCGAAGTAGCGCTCCGCCATCTCGCGCAGCTCCACCGTCACCCGCGGCACGCCCGACGAGATCGCGACGCCGTCGATCTGGGTCTCGGGCGACTCGGCGAGCGTGGGCGCCTGCGCAGGCGGACCTTCGGGTCCCTCTCCGGCGGCGCGCACCTTGAGCGGCGCGAAGCCGTGGAAGCCGAGGAACTGCTGGATCATCAGCGCGAGCTCGTCGGCGGTGCGCTCGGCGTTGGTGGCGATCCGCCAGTGGTCGGCGAGCCGGGGCCCGTCGAACAGGCCGATCACGGTCTGGGTGTTGCCGGTGTCGATGCAGAGGAGCATGAAGGGGCTATCTGACTCGCACGTCGAGGGCGATGTCCAACGCGGGCGCCGACTGGGTGATCGCGCTCGTCGAGATCAGGTCGACGCCGGCGTCCGCATAGGCGCCTGCGTTCTCGAGCGTGATGCCCCCCGAGACCTCGACGAGCACGTCGGTGCGACCGAAGTCACGTACCAGCGACGCGCAGCTCGCGGCCTCGTCGGGCGTCATGTTGTCGAGCATGACGATGTCGGCGCCCGCCTCGAGGGCCTCGACGACCTGCGCCGGACGGTCGCACTCCACCTCGACGGCGCGGCCGGGCCACAGGTCGCGGGCGCGAGCCAAGGCCTCGGCGATCGTCGACTCGAGGAGGTGGTTGTCCTTGATGAGCACCATGTCCGACAGCGAGGCGCGGTGGTTGGCACCCCCGCCGGCTCGCACCGCGGCCTTCTCGAGCGCCCGCAGCCCGGGCAGGGTCTTGCGGGTGTCGAGGATGCGCGCTCGTCCGGCGAGCGCGTCGACGAACCGGCTGGTGAGCGTCGCGACGCCCGAGAGGTGACAGAGGAAGTTGAGCGCGCTCCGTTCAGCGGTCAACACGGAGCGGAACGACCCGCCGACGACGCCGACCACGGTGCCGGCCTCGACGACGTCGCCGTCGCCGGCGCGCCACTCGACGTCGACCGCGGGATCGATCTGCGCGAACACCTCGGCCGCGCAGGCGGTGCCCGCCAGCACGCCCGGCGCGCGCACGACGACGTCGGCGACCGCTCGGGCGTCCTCGTCGATGAGCGCAGCCGTCAGGTCACCGAGGGGGCCGAGATCCTCCGCGATCGCCCGGGCCACCGCGTCGTGGACGATCTCGCGGGGCACCTCCACCGGCCCCGTCGCCCCGATCACGGGACGGCGACCTCGGCGGCCAGCGGGACGAACTCGGGGGCGCCTCCGGAGCCGAAGACGAACCGGCCGAGGAACCGACCGTCGGGCTCGGGGTGATCCAGGCGCGTGTGCGTGCCGCGGGACTCCTCGCGCTCGATCGCCGCGAGCACGAGCGCTCGGCTCACCGTCCACAGGTTGCGCACGACCGGCGTGCGCGGCTCCATCTCGTCGAGCGCGACCAGCGCGCGGGCGAGCGACGACGCGTCGCGCAGCACTCCGGCTTCGCGACTCATGAGCTGCTGGAGCTCCTCGCGCGACGCGGCGCGGCGCGTTGGCGATCCCGCGGCCGGCAGAGGCGGCAGCTCCCTCCACGGAGCGATGCCGCGCATCACACCGGTCTGCTCGGGTCCGGTTCGACCCGCGGCGATCGCGTCGACGCAGCGGGCGCTGAAGACGAGGCCCTCGAGCAGCGAGTTGGACGCCAGTCGGTTGGCCCCGTGCACCCCCGAGTCGGCCGACTCACCGCACGCCCACAGCCCGGGGAGCATCGTGGCGCCGTCGAGGTCGGTGCACACCCCTCCGGACAGGTAGTGGGCTGCGGGCGCGACCGGCAGGAGGTCGTGCCGAGGGTCGAGGCCGACCGCGCGACACGCGGCCCAGATCGTCGGGAACCGGGTCTCGAAGCCCTGGATCGGCCGGGCATCGAGCCACACGTGCGAGAGGCCACGGTCGACGATGCGACGGGCGATCGCGCGCGACACGACGTCGCGGGGTGCGAGATCGGCGAGTGGGTGCTCGGACGCCATGAACGCGACCCCGTTCTCGTCGCGGAGGATCGCGCCCTCGCCACGCAGCGCCTCCGACAGCAGCGGGCGCGGCGTGGTCGAGTGGTGCAGCGCGGTGGGGTGGAACTGCATGAACTCGACGTCACCGACCGCCACGCCGGCGCGCAGCGCCATGGCGATGCCGTCCCCGGTGGACAGGCTCGGGTTGGTGGTCACCGCGAAGCACTGGCCGGCGCCGCCGGTGGCGATGACGATGTGCTGGGCCCGGATCTCGCGCTCGACGGCGTCGGGGTCGAGCGCCCTGATGCCGCAGGCCCGACCGCCGTCGACCACCAGATCGAGCGCGAACCACCGCTCGCGCAGGTCGGCGTTCGTCGCCTGCACCGCCGCCACCAGTGCCCGTTCGATCTCGGCGCCGGTCGCGTCGCCGCCGGCGTGGATGATGCGGGCGACGGTGTGGCCGCCCTCCCGGGTGAACGCGAGCCCGTTGTCGGACTCGTCGAAGTGCGCGCCCATGGCGATGAGCTCGTTGACGCGCTCGGGACCCTCCTCGACCATCACGCGCACCGCGTCGACGTCGCAGAGGCCGGCCCCGGCGGCGAGCGTGTCGGCGAGGTGCAGCTCGGGCGAGTCGGGTTGGTCCGCCTCCTCCCACGCCGCGTGCGGGAGGACCGCGGCGACCCCGCCCTGCGCGTACTGGGTCGCCGACGCCCCCATGGCGGCCTTCGTGACCACTGCGACCCGCGCGCCCGCGCGTGCCGAGCGGATCGCGGCCGACAAGCCCGCGATGCCACCTCCGAGCACGAGCACGTCGAAGGTCTCGGGCATCGTCGTCCAGCCTACGAGTTGTCCGCGACGACGCCCAGGTCGACGACCACGCCGCCACTCGAGTCGTCGTCGGAGAGCGCGATCGTGCAGTTGTCGAGCAGCCGGGCCCGTCCGACGAACGCCGCGAGGGCGAGGAGCGCGTCGCGGTCTATTCGCTCGACGGGTGCCAGCGTCGTCGCGTCCACGAGCTCGACGTAGTCGATCTCGACGAGCGGCTGCTCGTCCACGAGGGATCGGACCGTCCCGACGAGCGCGGCGGCGACGCGCTCACCGCCGGCGATGTCGTCCGCGGCCGCTCGCAGCGCACGCGACAGCACGGTGGCCGCGACCCGCTCGTCGGGCGTGAGGTAGGCGTTGCGGCTCGACATCGCGACGCCGTCGGCCTCGCGGACCAGCGGGCACCCGATGACCTCGACGGGCAGGTCGAGGTCGCGCGCCATCCGGGTGACCACCGCGAGCTGCTGCGCGTCCTTCCGCCCGAAGTAGGCCCGGCACGGTCCGACGATGGCGAACAGCTTGGCGACGACGGTGGTGACGCCGTCGAAGTGACCCGGGCGGCGAGCCCCGCAGAGACCCTCGGTGAGGTCGCGCACGTGGACCGTCGTGACGCCGGGCTCGGGGTACATCTCCTCGACCGACGGCGCGAAGAGCACGTCGACGCCCTCTTCTGCGGCGGCCCGGGCATCACCTTCCGGGTCGCGGGGATACGCGTCGAGGTCTTCGCTCGGACCGAACTGGGTCGGGTTGACGAACAGCGAGACCACGACGAGGTCGTTCGCCGCGCGTGCGGCGCGCATCAGCGACCGGTGGCCCGCGTGGAAGTAGCCCATGGTCGGGACGAAGCCGACGGTCCCACCGGCGCGCCGCACGTCCTCGCAACGGCGGCGCAGGTCGTCGATGCGACCGATCACCTCGGGTGCGGACGGTCCGGTCACCGGAGCACCTCTCCGAGCGCCTCGTCGTCGCGGTCGGCAAGGCGTGCCGCGGCCGCGGCGAGCGCCTTGTACGCCCGGTGCTCGGACTCGTCGACCGCGCCGAGATGGCGGACGACGGTGTCGACGTCGCCGCGAGCGACCGGGCCGGTGAGCGCGGCGCCCGGACCGAGGGCGAACGCGTTGTCGAGGGTTGCTCGCACGAGGGGCTCGAAGGCCGCGAACGGGACGCGAGCGTCGCTCGCGATCCGCTCGACCTGGCCGAGCAGCGCGATCAGGTGGTTCGACGCGACGCTCGCCGCGGCGTGATACGCGGCCCGGTCGGCGTCGGCGACGGTGAAGGGCACGAGGCCCAGCGACGTCGCCAGGTCGGGGACCCGCACCGATCCCGCGACCGCGGCCCAGGACCCGGGGAGTCGCGCCGCGCCGGCCTCGGGGGACGGGAGGGTCTGGAGCGGGTGGAGGGCACCGAGGTCGACGTCGGTGCGCGCCTCGGCGACGGGCGCGAGCGCGTCGACCCCGACCGAGCCCGCGAGGTGCACCACCAGCGCCCCCGGCTCCAGGCCCTGAGCGATGGCCCGGGTGACCTCGCCGATCGCGGCGTCCGGGGTGGCGACGACGACCAACGACGCGCCGGCTCCGGCGGCATCGACGCTGACGGGCTCGGCTCCGAAGCGCTCGGCCGCGGCGCGCACTGCGGGCGAGTCGGGCGCGCGCCCCGCGACGCGGGCCACGCGCCAGCCCGCCGCGACGAGGAGGATGCCGAGGGCACCGCCGGCGCGGCCCGCCCCGACCAGCGCGCACGTGCGCGCCTCGCCCGCCGCCTCTCCACTGGTCACGAAGCTCGCACCTCGATCCGGTCCACGCACCGGGTACCGGTCACTGCTGTCTCTCGATGCGCATCTGGACCACCCATACGGTGGTTCAGAGACGCATCAAGGATCTTGGGTGAACGTCAAGCGTAGGTCGGTGGGACGCACCGACTCGGCGTCCGACCGGGGGACGGTGCCGGGGAGGGCGGCCTCGACGTCGGGGGCGACGTCGCGCAGCGGGATGCGCACGAAGGCCCGCTCGTGCAGGCGGGGATGCGGGACCTCGAGGTCGGGGTCGTCGACGCGCTCGTCGCCGACCAGGAGGACGTCGACGTCGAGGGTGCGGGGACCCCAACGCTCCCCTCGCACGCGGTGCGCCGCCCGCTCCAGCGACTGCGCGAGCTCGAGCAGGGCTCGCGGCGAGAGCGACGTGTCGACCGCGACGACGGCGTTCAGGTAGTCGGGCTGGTCGGGTCCGACGGGTGCGGTCTCGTAGACGTTCGAGACGGCGACCACGGTCACGTCGTCGGCGGCGGCCAGCCCGTCGACCGCGCCCTGGAGCAGCGCGAGCCGGTCGTCGAGGTTGGAGCCGAGCCCGAGGTACGCGCGCGTCACCGTTCGATGCGGACGGCGACGTGGTCGACCATCACGCCGACCGGTGCGTGCAGCTTGCGCACCGTCACGACGACGCTCGACACGCGCTCGTCCGCGCAGCACACCTCGGCGATCCGCGTGGCGAGGCGCTCGAGCAGCTGGTAGCGCTCGGTCTTCACGATCCGGCTGACGGCCTCGCAGATCGCGGAGTAGTCGACCGTGTCGTCGAGCGCGTCGCTCTCGCCCGCGGCCTGGAGATCGACGCCCAGCTCGACGTCGACCTCGAACGGCTGCGGCCGCGTCTGCTCCTCGGGCAGCACCCCGTGGGTGCCGAGCTCGCGGATGCCGGTGACGAGGATCGAGTCCATCGCGTGCGGGCCCGCGTCAGGGCGCCTGGTACCCGATCATCTTCTCGTCGACGACGGTCGCCACGATCTCGCGTCCCACCGAACCGAGCTCGCGGCCCGTCATCTTCTCCATCGCGACGATCGCGTGCGGACCCTCGAGCAGGACGCCGGTGTAGATCAGGTAGCCGGCGAGCACGCCGACGAGTCGCTCACCGAACTCCTCGTGGTGGATCAGCACCCGCTCGCCGGGGATCGCGAGCCAGCCCTGGAGCGTCGCGTAGGTGGCCCGCAGGCTCTCGGGCCACTCGTCGTGGCGCCCGAGCGGGATGTGCTCGTAGCCGATGCCCGCCTCCTCGTACGCGTGGAGGTTGTGGGGCGACTCGAGCAGCGAGAGGATCTTGGTGAACCCGTGACCCGCGAGCCAGATGAGCTCCTCCTGGCGACGCACCTTGCGGTGGCTGCGCGCGAACCCGCCCGGCCGCTCCGACGCCGCGAGGCGGTCGGTGACGATCCAGCAGAACCCGCGCGGCTCGAGGCCCTGGGCCCAGCGTCCACGCAACGGTGCCGTCATCTCGACCGCCTCACGCCGCGACGCGCATCGCGTCGAGGAGGGCGACCGCACGCGCCGCGGGGCGGGGCTCGTGCACGCGCACGATGCGCGCACCCGCGTCGAGCGCGACGACGACGGTCGCGAGCGTGGCCTCGTCACGCCGCTCCGGCGGGGGCTCGCCGGTCTCACCGCCCACGTCGCGCAGGATCGTCCCGAGGAACCGCTTGCGCGACGTGCCGACGAGCACCGGCACGGCCGCGCCGTCGACCTGCATGCGATCGACGAGCGCGCCGAGGTGCGCGAGGAGCTGGAGGTTGTGGTCGAGCGTCTTGCCGAACCCGATGCCGGGATCGACGCAGACCGCTTCGCGCGCCACTCCGGCTGCGAGCGCGGCCTCGACCCGCTCGACGAGGAGGTCGCCGACCTCGGTGACGACGTCGCCGTACGCCGGAGCGTCCTGCATGGTGCGCGGCTCACCCTGCATGTGCATCAGGACCACTCCCGCGCCGCGATCGGCGATCGTCGCGAGCATCGCGGGATCGAAGCGGCCGGCCGAGACGTCGTTGACGATCACCGCGCCGGCGTCGAGCGCCGCCGCGGCCACGCTCGCCTTCGTGGTGTCGACGCTGATCGGCACGTCGACCTCGGCCGCCAGGCGGTCGATCACCGGCACGACGCGCCGTGCCTCCTCGTCGGCGTCGACCGCAGTGGCGCCCGGGCGGGTCGACTCGCCGCCCACGTCGAGGACGTCGGCCCCGCCGGCCACGAGGGCGTGTCCCCGATCGACCGCCGCGGCGGGGTCGAGGTGACGGCCGCCGTCGGAGAACGAGTCGGGGGTCACGTTGAGCACGCCCATGACCGCAGGGCGCGCGCCACAGACGTCGGACCACCGGAACACGGCGGCACCTTACCGGCCGAGCCGCTTCGGGCCACCTGACCTCGCATCGGTCCGATGGAGGCCCACGGCGCCCGAAACGGGCGCCCAGGGTCTCCACTCGACACCGCACCGATCCCTTGGAGGCCCTGGGCGCCCGAAACGGGCGCCCAGGGTCTCCAAGGGGGCTAGAGGCGGTTGCCGGGGTGGGTGATGAGGGCGAGGGCCTCGGCCCGGGTGGCGGCGTTGGTCTTGAACAGGCCCCGCACGGCCGACGTCACGGTGAGGGCACCCGGCTTCTTCACCCCTCGCATCGACATGCAGAGGTGCTCGGCCTCGATCATCACCAGCACCCCGGTCGGGGCCAGCACGTCGACCAGCGCGTCGGCGACCTGGGTGGTGAGGCGCTCCTGCACCTGGGGTCGGCGGGCGAACCCCTCCACCAGCCGAGCGATCTTGGACAGCCCGGTGATCCGACCGTCCTCGCCGGGGATGTACGCGACGTGGGCCCGGCCGGCGAACGGCACCAGATGGTGTTCGCACACGCTGAACAGCGGGATGTCACGCACCATCACCATCTCGTCGTGCTCGGCCTCGAACGTGATCGTGAGGTGCCGCGCCGGCTCGTCGTCGAGTCCCGAGAAGATCTCCTCGTACATCGAAGCGACCCGCTCGGGAGTGCGCAGGAGCCCGTCGCGCTCGGGGTCCTCCCCCACCGCGACGAGGATCTCGCGGACCGCGGCTTCGATGCGCGCCTTGTCGACGCTCATGCGGGCTCACCGCCGAGGTACTCGTGGATCGCCGACAGGTTGCGGAACCGCTCGGCGACGTCGAGGCCGTAGCCGACGACGAACGCGGGTGGGATGCGGAAGCCGACGTAGCGAAGGTCGAGGTCGCCCTTCTGGAGCCCCTCCTTGAGGAGCAGCGCGCACACCTCGAGCGAGCGCGGACCGCGCGCGGCCAGGTTCTTCCGCAGGTACTGGAGCGTCAGGCCGGAGTCGACGATGTCCTCGACCACGATCACGTCACGGTCGGACAGGTCGAGATCGAGGTCCTTGAGGATCCGGACGACGCCACTCGTGCGGGTCGCGGAGCCGTACGACGAGACGGCCATGAAGTCGAACTCGACGGGCAGGGTGATCGCTCGTGAGAGGTCGCTCATGAACATCGCGGCACCCTTGAGCACGCCCACGAGCAGCGGCGGCCGGCCCGAGTAGTCGGCGCTGATCTCCGCGCCCAGCTCGCCCACCCGTCGCGCCAGGTCGTCGGAGGACACGACGACCGGCCCCAGCATCGGGTCGTCAGCGACGTCGTGCACCTCGGTCACGGTGGGCAACCTAGCGGGGCGGGTCGGCGGGCTGGCCGGTCGGGGTCACGACGAGCCGACCGCCGGTGCGGGCGACGCGCCGACCACCGGCGAGCTCGGTCGCACGGGCCGAGCCGTCGGCGACGGCCAGCACTCGCTCGACCTCGTCGAACGACGGCGGCGGACCTCCCAGCCAGCAGCGCACCGCGCGCCGGGCGAGCGCGCGTGGCAGCCGGGCCAGCACGGCAGCGGACGTCTCGGCAGGCGAGGGCGGCCACGCCGCGCGGGCAAGCGAGTCGAGGTACTCCGACTCCTCACGCAGCACCTCGGCCTGGCGCACGAGCAGGGGCACGAGGTCCCGTCCCGCGCCCGCCGCGAGCAGCGGCAGCACGTCGTGGCGGACCCAGGCCCGCCGGAAGGAGCGGTCGTCGTTGGACGGGTCGCGCACCGGCTCGAGGCCCAGCGCGGCCGCGCACGCCTCGGTCTCGGCGCGGCGGATCCGCAGCAGCGGCCGGACGAGCGCGGCGCCGGCGCGATCGCGCCGGACCGGCATGCCCGCCAGCCCCGGCCCCGCGCTGCCGCGCAGCACCGCCAGGAGCACGGTCTCGGCCTGGTCGTCGGCGGTGTGCCCGACGAGGATCGCCGCCGCGCCATGGCGCGCGGCGGCGGCGTCGAGCGCCGCGTAGCGCGCCGCGCGGGCACGGGCTTCGAGGTTGGGCCCGAGACCGACGTCGACGCGCACGGCCTCGGCGGTCGCACCCAGTCGGCGAGCGGCCTCGTCGACGGCTTCGGCCTCGCGCGCGCTGCCCTCGCGCAGCCCGTGGTCGACGTGGACGGCGACGGCGTCGAGGCCGTGATCGACTGCGACCGCGAGGAGCGTCAGCGAGTCGGCGCCTCCCGAGCAGCCGACGACCACCGGGGCGCCGGCCGCGACGAGCCGGTCGAGACCGACGACGCGGTCGCGCACCGCCTCCAGCGCGTCGACCCGCAGGGTCATCTCGGGGCGCTCACGTGGCCGGGGCTCGACGCCGACCGGCCCGCGCGCACCGGTCGGTGCCGCGGATCAAGCACCGACGCGCTCGAGCCAGCGCGTCGGCGACTCGAGCTCGTCGAGCGTGGGCAGCAGCTCGGGTGCCCGCCACGCGGGGTCGAGGCCGCGGGGTCCGGCCTCGCGCTCGACCGCGGCGACGAAGGACTCCCCCACCTCGTACTGGCGCATCTTCGAGTCGATGCCGAGCAGCTTGGACACGATCCCGCCGATGCCCTGGCTGCGCCGCCGGGCGTGCAGCACCCGGGCCATCCGCTCCTGGCCGTCGACGTGGACGCGCCCGAGCTCGTTCATCACCCGGTTGCCGTGACCCTCGAGCACCGACATCAGCGCCTGCACCCGCCCGAGCGCGTCGCGGTGCTCGGGCGTGGCGAGCAGCGCCACGATCCCGCCCTCGTCGAGCGGGTTGCGGCCCCGTCGCAGCTCGTCGGCGGCACGAACGAGCGCGCCGACGATCTTGCGCGGGTCGGCGTCGACGCTGCCCAGCACGCGATGCACCAGCCCGAGGAAGTAGTCGTGCATCCAGGGCACGCCGAGGAACTGGGCCCGGTGCGTCACCTCGTGGATGGCGATCCAGCGCCGGAAGTCGCGCGGACGGAACGCGAAGCGCTTCTCGAGCGCCAGCACGTTGGCACCGACGTAGTAGACCGCGTCACCATCGGTGGTCGCACCGTCGGGTCCGAGCGTGTCGTCGTCGGGCACCAGCACGTCGTACTGGCCGAGGACGCGCTGGGAGAACCAGCCGAGCAGCAGGCCCAGCTCGGTCGCGCTCACGGCGCGTCCGACCGGCGCGAAGGGGCTCTTCGCCATGCGCTCACCGATGCGGTGGGTGAGCGGCCCGAGGAGGCGTCGCATCGACGACACGTTGGCCTCGACCCAGGCCTGACGATCGAGCACCGCGGCCCGGGCGGAGCCCGGCGCGCGCAGCCCGGTGTGCTCGGCGACGAGGACCTCGGCCTCGGCGGTGACGATCGAGAAGTCGTCGACCAGCGACGCGGCGAGATACGAAGCGCCCAGCGTGTCGTTGCCGGCGACGCGCCGCGCGACCCGGGTCGCCAGCGCCCAGTCGACCGGCTCGGGCGCGGCGGGCGGCGCAACGGCAGGCGCCGCGACCGTCACTCGACTCGCTTACCCCGGTACTTCGGATACAGGTACTTCTTCACGTAGCCCATCGTGAGCAGCGCGACGATCCCGAGGAAGCTCAGGACGAGGATGGGCGCGATCCAGTAGAACCACTGGTACTGGGAGTCGGCGAGGACCTTCACGGCGGTCACTCTACGCCGCGCCGTTCGGCCGCCTCGTGCTCGCACGCCCGGTCGAGCGCAGCCTTGATGCGGGCCTTGAGCTCGTCGGGGACCTCTTCGCGACACCGCGACGCGATGACCTGGCGCAGCTCGACCTCGAAGTCGTAGCCGTTGGCGCAGGGGGGGCACCGGTCGAGGTGCCGCGTGATCCGCCACCGACGCCAGATCGTGATCTCGCCGTCGAGGTAGCGGTACATGCGACGATCCGCCTTGCCGCAGTCCATGGCCCTGCGTCTGCTCCCTCGGTCTCTCAGCTCGCGGCCTGGGCAGGCTCGGGGACGAGCCCTCGCTCGGTGGCGTACTCCAACAACCGCTTCTGGAGCGCTCTTCTTCCCCGGTGCAACCGGCTCATCACCGTGCCGACCGGCACGTCGGTGATCTCGGCGATCTCCTTGTAGGAGAACCCCTCGACGTCGGCGAGCAGCACCGCGATTCTGAACTGCTCGGGCAGCGCCTCGAGCGCCTCCTTCACCGCCGCGTCGGGCATCGCGTCGAGCACTTCGGCCTCGGGCGTGCGCTGCGCGGCCGCAGCCTCCAGCCCCCCGATGCGGCGGTAGAGCGCGTACTCCTCGGAGTCGTCGAGCTCGGTCTCGTCGGGGCGGCGCTTCTTCGCGCGGTAGGTGTTGATGAACGTGTTGGTGAGGATCTTGTAGAGCCACGCCTTGAGGTTGGTGCCCTCCTTGAAGCCGCCGAAGCCCCGGTACGCGCGCAGGTAGGTCTCCTGCACGAGGTCTTCCGCGTCGGAGGGGTTGCGCGTCATGCGCAGCGCGGCCGAGTAGAGCGCGTCCATGTAGGGCATCGCGAGGTCCGCGAACTGCGCCTGATCGGCCATGAAGCCGACTGTACCCCCGAGGTGGGTCGTTCAGGCCTTCGACGTTCAGTTCCGGGTGATCCGCCAGATCGCGCCGGCAGGGCTGGAAGCGTCGGTCGCCACGTACAGCGCACCGTCGGGACCGATGACCGGGACTCTCAGGCGCGTGCCGCCGTCGTCGAACAGCTCGACGGTGCTGCCGGTCCAACCTCCGGTGGCCGGATCGATCCGCCACATGCGCAGCTCGTGGTTCTTGAGCATCGCCCCGACGATGTTCCCCTGCCAGCTGCCCCATGCAGGACCGTTCAGGAACTCGATCCCCGAGATGGCGATCGTGCTCCCGCCGGATGCCCACACCGGCGCGAAGACGTTGCCAGGGTCGACCGCGGGGTCGGTCATCGGGACGCTCTGGTCATAAGGAAGCGGAACAGGGTTCCACCCGGAATTGCCGCCGTCGAACAGGCGGTTGATCTCGTCGTTGACGTTCGGACCGTGCTCAGCGCTGTAGGGGACGTTGTCGGCCGGCCTGAAGGCGATGCCCTGCGGGTTCCGGTGACCACGCGTGTACCAGTGCTGACCGGAGGCATTGCCGTACGGGTTGCCGTCGCGGTCGACACGCAGCACCTTGCCGTTGAGCCCGGTCGGATCCTGCGGACTGGTGCCGACCGCGGCGTCGCCCATCGTCACGAAAAGCGCGGGCGGGCTTGTGTTCGGCTGGAATCGGATGCGACAGCCGTTGTGCACACTTGCCTTGAGCATGCCGGTGATGATGTCGTCGTCGAACGCGAGAGACAGCGGGCGACCAGCACCATCGAGCGTCGCCACGAAGCGCGACACCCGATTGTCGGACGCGGCCGTGTAACAGACGTACACGTAGTGGTTCGTCGCGAACTCGGGATCGACCGCGAGACCCATCGCGCCGCCCTCTCCGCTGATGTCGATCCCCGGGAGCGTGGCGAGGACACGCCGGGGCTGCGTGGCGTTCAGGTAGACGCTCACCGTGCCGGCGTCGTTCTCCGTGTACAGCATCGAGCCGGCGATGCCGGTCGCACCGGGGACGAACGCGATGTCCCACGGCTTGTTCAGCCCCGACACGATCGTCGACCGAGACACCAGCGGCGGCGGGACGGGCGGCCCCGGGGGAGGCTGCGTCGTCGGCGGTGGGCTCGTGACCGGGACGCACGCGGCGGCGATCGCCCCGAGGGCCAGGACCGCGGCGACGGTGACGGCTCGTCGACTGGTCACTCGCACGGCGTCCTCCCCGACTGCTGCGGTGCTAGCACGGAACGTGGTCGCATCGTCACGGAGAGGATACGGCCTGACGCCGCCCGCGGATTGGTCGGGGCCGACGGGCCCGACCCAGCAGGTGACGCTCCTGGTCGCAGGACGACGACGAGCGTCACCTGCTGCGAGAGCGCCGCCCCGCCCTGTCACCAAGTGACGCTCGTCGGCGCATGTCCAAGTCGAGCGTCACTGGCTGGATGGAAGACGGAAGGAGGCGCGGCGCTGGCCTACTCCGCGGGGGCGCTCGTGGGAGTGGTCTCCTCGATTGTGGCCGGCGGGGCGGTCGTGGTGGTGGTCGTGGACGTCGTCGAGGTGCTCGTGGTCGACGTGGACGTCGTCGTCGAGCCGCTCGACTGCGTGGACGCGGAACTCTGCGCTGGCGCCGGCGGAGGAGCGTGCTCGATCGTCACGTCGAGGTACGACGCGTCCCCGACACCGGGGTCGTCCTCTGCGTGCACCGCGATCACGTGCCAACCGGGAGCAAGGCCGTCCACGAGGATGTTGATCGCTCCCTCACCACATCCGCCGTCCTCGATGAGATCACCGAGCACCTCTCCATCGAGGAAGAACTGTGCGTAGTTGTCGATCGTGCCTTCGATCCTGATCGATCCCTCCTCGCCGAGCTCGAACTCGATGCGGACCCACACGTCACCGTCGAGAGGGAACGGACCCGCGGGGTGATCGAACTCTTCGGCGCAGAGATCATTCGGGTTGTCCCCGAAGGGGAACCCGCCGTCCTGCTCCCAACCAACCGTGTTGAGCCCGGGGGCGGCGAAGTTCGGACCAGGGTCGGTGGTCGTGAACAGGACCGACGTCTCGACGACCGACGGTGTCACCGCGTTCGACGTCGGCGAAGTCGGGCTGCTGCCGTTCTTGTTGGTCGCGGTCACGGTGAAGGTGTATGTGGTCCCGTTCGTCAATCCGCCGACGGTGCAGCTCGTCGCGGGCGGACTGACCTGGCAGGTTCCGCCCTGCGATGCGTTCGTGGTCGCTGCGATCACCGAGCTCGTCGCGCTCGCCGTCGCCGTGTAGCTCGTGACCGGGCTCCCACCGTCGCTCCCCGGCGTCCAGGACACGGTTGCCGACTCCCAGCCGGAGACCGCGTGGACACCGGTGGGCGGGCTCGGCGTCGTCGACGTGTCGGGCGGCGGCGTGTTGTCCTTCGGCTTGTCGGGGTTGGTGACCGAGATGCCGCCGACGCCGACCTCGGGGGGCGCTTCGGGGACGAACGTGACCGAACCGTCGTCCTCGATGACGAGCGTGCCGCGCAGGCCGCCGTCGTCGAGGCCACGCTCGACGAGGTCGCGCAGCAGGTTCTCGGTGATCCACCCGGGCAGGTCCTCGGGCGAGATCTGCGTGATGTCGCCGCAGAGCACGCCGCTGGTGGAGTCGCACTGGTCGAGCGGCTGGAGCAGCTTCACGACGCCGTCGGCGCCGGTGAGCGTGGTGATGTCGACGATCGCGGTGAAGTCGCAGTGCTCGGTCGACTCGCAGTCGACGGCGAACGCGGTGCCGGTGACGGCCGCGGTGGCGCCGCCGCCCGACTGCTCGAACGACTCGCTCTCGGTGAGCGCGACGGTGCGGTTCCAGGTGCGGCCGGTCTCGACGGTGCCCTCGACCTGGCGGTTGCCCTGGTCGTCGGTCAGCGACTCGACGGTGAAGGTGGTGTCGACGTCGAGGCGGGTGTACGCGTCGCCGCCGTAGTCCACTTCGGCGCGCCCGGTCGCGTCGGTGCGCACGGTGTCGCCCTCGCGGAGCTTCTGGCCGTCCTTGGCCTTCTTGAACGTGTCGGCGCCGGCCTTCTTGACCTCGACGGTGGGCGACTCGACCTTCAGGGTCGCGACGGGCTCGTCGTCACCCGGACCATCTCGGTCGACGAAGACTACATGTTCACTGTCCTCGACGAGGTCAGCAACGGGACCGAGGCTACGGTGTCGCTTCGGCCCTATGGCC
>CAZCUD010000003.1:153157-214560 GCA_964501785.1 uncultured Bifidobacteriaceae bacterium | reverse complement strand
CCCCACAGCGCCGAGGCGACGCCGGTCAACGACGCGATCGACAAGCAGGCGCCGAGCAGCACGGCCGCGGCGACGCGACCAGATCGAGTGAACCCCATCCCAGCTTCCCCGTTCGCCCCGGATCACCGACACGTACCGCCGTACCGACGTGTCCGGTTGCAGCGTCAACGTAGCCGCTGGCGCTGCGGTTCCGACGAGCGCTGGCGCGGTCGCGTCAGGTGTGGGTCAGGCGATCAGTGTCGTGGTCGTCGTCGACGTCGCAACGACACAGGCGTCACGGTTGGGGTTCTCACCACAGATGTCATCGACGATGGTGATGGGGATCGACGTCGGCGTGCTCTCGACGCCGCCTGCGGTCACGTCGACCGCTACGACCTCAAAGTGCGTCGTCCACTGGACGGTCCCGTCCGGGAGGCTCGCAACCGTCGTGCCAGGAGTGACCGGCTGGGGGTAATTGGACGTCGGCGTGACGAAGCAGTCGTCGAACGACGGTGGTGCCGTCGTCAGGGTCTGGCAGTCAGGGGGCTCGTACTGCACCGGCACGAACTGGAAGACGGTCGAGCTGTCGAAGAGCGTTTCGTTGACGACATCGCTCGGGAGTATCTCCGTTGGATTCCAGCTGGTGCCGCCGTCAGGACTCCAGTAGATCCGGCCGTACTCAGTTCCAGGAATCGCCGTGAACTTGATCTTGAGCACGTGGCCGGACTCTCCGACAACGTTGATCGTGAACTGCACGGCGTTGTCGGCAGCAAACGTCGTTTCGTCCTCGGTCGTGACCCCGGACTGTGCACCGGTCGGAATGTCGTAGTGACCGGGATTGTCGGTGTTGCCGCCGCCAATGATCGTGACTGGGTCGTCGCCGAAGGCCGGCGGAACCGCCGTCGTCGTGGTCGTGCTCGTCGTCGTCGCCTTCGTCGTGGTGGTCGTCTCCTCGGTCGCCGGAGGTGCTTCCTGGATCACATCCACCACGACCCCGTCTTCGACCACGACGGTGAAGTTGGGGATGATCGGCCCGGTGCCGAGACCGCGCTCGATCAGGTCCTCGAGCAGGTTCTCCTGGATCCAGAGGATCGCGGCCATCTCGTCGGCGGTGAGCGTGCGCACCTCGTCACAGAGGTCGCCGTCGGTCGATCCGCACTGCTGGAACGGGGTGACGGTGCGGTCCTCGCCGTTGCCCTTGAGGATGAACGTGCCCTCGACGCCGGTGAAGAGGCAGTCGGGTGCGGCGATCGTGCAGTCGACCGGGAAGGCGGTGCCGGTCACGGCCGCGGTCGCGCCGCCACCGCTCTGCTCGAACGAGCCGCTCTCGGTGACGGCCGCGGTGCGGTTCCAGGTGCGGCCCTCTTCGAGGGAGCCCTCGATCTGACGCTCACCCTCTTCTTCGGTGAGCTTGGCGATCGTGAACGTGGTGTTGACGTCGAGGCGCGTGTAGGCGTCGGCGCTGTAGTCGATCTCGGCCTTGCCGGTGGCGTCGGTCTTGACCGTGTCGCCCTGCTTGAGCTTCTGGCCGTCCTTGGCCGGCTTGAACTGCTGGGCGTCGGCCTTCTTCACCGAGACGCCCGGCGAATCGATCGTCAGCGTGGCGACGACCTCTCCACCAGACCCGCCGGCCTCACCCGCGAGCGCAACCCCTGCCATCGGCGCCAGGACCGCAAGCGCCGCGACGATCATCCCGGCGAGCCACCGGCTCGCCACCCGCTTGCCCATGTGATTCCCCGCTCCAGTCGGCCGTCGCCCATACATCGAACGACCCTGGCGATCCGTTACATCTTGGCCGGGATCATCCCGGCAAGGAAGTCGTCGTCGTGCCCCCGTCTTCCGGGGCCCTGGTCGACGGCGTGCTCGACGGCGGCGACGACGATGCAGTCGTCGGTGGAGTCGTGGTGGGAGCCGTCGTGGTCGGCGGGGCCGCGTTCACTGAAGCGGACTCGGCGCCACAGGCGCCGACCACGTCTTCAGAGCAGTAGTCGAAGAACTCGACGCTGATCGGCACGTCGACGATCGCTGACTCGGCCTGGTCGTTCTCGACGTGGAAGCGCAGCGTGCCGCTCGGGCAGCCTTCCTCGCAGTAAGAGGCTTCGAAGATGAACACCTGGTCGATGCCGTATCGGAAGTCCGTCTGCAGTGGCTCCTCGCAGCCGTAGTACTCGTAGTTCTCCTCGGTGCAGAAGTCGCCCGTGTTGCTGGGGATCTGGTCGAACACGACGTAGAGCGGACCCGGGGCGCCGTTGTTGACGATCCGGACCTTGAACACCACGAGGTCGTTCTCGTACACGACGATCTCGCTCGCCGGCTGGAGCTCGTCGACGACGGGGGCCGCGTAGTCGCAGCTCTCATATCCCTCGCCGAAATCGACCTCGCAGTCGAGGGGCGGGTCGGCCACCGTGGGCTTCGGCTGCGTCGTCGTCGTCGTGGTCGAGGCGGGCGGCGGCGGCGTCGGGTTCTCGGTGAAGGTGATCACGCCGTCCTGGATGACGAGCGTGCCGCCCACGACGAACGGGCCGGGGCCGAAGCCGCGCTCGAGGAGGTCGCGCAGCAGGTTCTCCTGGATCCACGCGTTGGCCGCGATCTCTTCGGGCGTGAGGTCGGACACCTCGTCGCACAGCGCGCCGTCGTCGGAGTCGCACTCGGTAAGCGGCGTGAGCGTTCGCTTCTCGCCGTCCTTGCCGGTGAGGTCGGTCACGTCGACGATCGCCATGTAGGTGCAGTCGGAGAGCGACGTGCACTCGACGGCGAAGGCGGTGCCGGTCACGGCCGCGGTCGCGCCGCCACCGCTCTGCTCGAACGAGCCGCTCTCGGTGACGTCCTCGGCTCGGTTCCAGGTGCGTCCGCTCTCGAGGCCGCCCTCGACCTGGCGCTGGCCCTGGTTCTCGGTGAGCTTGACGATCTTGAACGTGGTGTTGACGTCGAGGCGCGTGTACGAGCCCGCGCTGTAGTCGATCTCGGCGCGTCCGGTGGCGTCGGTGCGCACGGTGTCGCCGGCGCGCAGCTGCTGGCCGTCCGTTGCGGGCTCGAAGTCGTCGGCGCCCTTGGCCTTCACCTCCACGGCAGGCCGCTCGACCTTCAGCGTCGCGACGCCTTGGGTGCTGCCACCGGACCCGCCCCCGGATCCGCCGTTGCCCTGCCCGGCCGCGGCGATCCCGCCGAGGGGGGCGACCAGCGTCGCGACCGCGACGACGCTCAGAGCCAGAGTTCGAGCACCACGCATCGAGGTTCCTCTTCCTAGGTGATCGCAGGAGGTCGGGTCGGCACAGCGTGGCCCCCAGCCCTGTGCGAGGACGACAGGCTAGCGAACGGCAGCCTGCCGGCGATCGTCAACCGGTGAAGGTGGAGCCGGGGAGGGGATTCGAACCCCTGACCTGCTCATTACGAGTGAGCTGCTCTGCCGACTGAGCTACCCCGGCGTAGGGACGGAGCAGTCTACCGACGCCCGTTTCCTGCCCTTCACTTGATGCGTATCCGAGACCCGCAGAGCGGGTCTCGGATACGCATCACGTCAGTCGGGGCGGGAGTGGTCGGCGGGGGTGTGCAGCAGGAGGCGCTCGATGGTGAGCGACTCGTTGGCGTTGAACTCGACGAGGTCGTTGCGGGCCTTGCGGCACCGGTCGAGCGCCTCCACCGCCTTGCGGGCCTGCACCGAGGCGGGTTCGCGATCGAGGTTGAGGCGGGGTGTGTCCGGGCCGGCGATCGCGTCACGCAGCCAGGCCTCGAGCGCGGTGATGGCCTCGATCCACGCGTCGGTGCGGGCGCCTCGCTGCTCACGCTTGTGGCGGTCGGCGAGCAACCGACGCCGTGACTGCGCCACCCGGGCGGGGTAGCCGGCCGCCTCGAGCTCCGCTTCCAGCGCGGTGAGCTCCTCGGCCTGTGCGAGCTCGACCTCTTCGAGCGCGCGCTTGACGGCGACGTCGATGTCGGCGGCTCCCCGTGCGACGGCCGCGCCGCTGCCGTCGAGCCTTGACGCGGCGAGCAGCGTGGCGTCACGCACGCCGCCGATCGGGCCCGCGAGCCGCCGGCCCCGGTCGACCCGTCCGCCCGCGAGCCGGGCGACCAGCGCGGCGCGCTCGGGATCGGCGTCACCGGTGACCGCAGCGAGCACCGCGGACTCGGGAAGGTGGGCGAAGTCGACCCGCTGGCAGCGGGATCGGATGGTGGGCAGGAGCGCTTCGGCCCGCTCGGCCACCAGCACGAGGTGGGCGCGCGCGGGCGGCTCCTCGATCGTCTTGAGCAGCCGGTTGGCGGCGACCTCGTTGAGGCGCTCGGCACCGAGGAGCATGACCACCTTGCGCTCGCCCTCGACCGGGCTGGCGTGGCTCTCGCGCACGAAGCGGTCGGCGTCGTCCTTCACGATCTGCGTGGTCGACGGGTCGATCTCGACCACGTCCGGGTGCTCCCCCCGCTGCACGAGCTCCCACACCCGCTCGGCGGCGGAGCCCTCGGGCGCGACGAGCGCGGCGGCGAAGCAGCGCGCCGCGTCCTCGACGCCGGAGCCACGCGGCCCGACGAGGAGGTAGGAGTGGACGGGGCGGGTCGCCGCATGCTGGAGCATCGCCACGGCCTGCTCCTGGCCGACGACGCGGTCCCAGCCGGTCGTCGTGGTCACGCGGCACCCCGGATGCGCTCGGTCACGGCTCGAGTCGCTCCTGGACGGTCTCCCACACCGCGACCTCCACGTCGTCGACCGCGCCGCCGGCGTCGACGAGCGCCCACCCGCGGCTGCGGGCGAGATCACGGTACGCCTCGTGGACGGCGAGCGCGAACGCGTCATCTTCCCGTTCGAGCCGATCGCGGCCGTCCCCCTCGGGGGTGCGGCGCGCGGCGAGCAGCCGTTCGCGGGCGGCGTCGGGCGACAGGTCGAGCACGACGACGAGGTCGGGGACGATGCCCGCGGTCGCGAGCTCGTTGAGCTGTTCGACCTCGGCGACGCCGAGCCCCCGCCCGACGCCCTGGTAGGCGAGCGACGACGGCACGAAGCGATCGCTCACGACCCACGCGCCGCGCTGGAGCGCGGGCCGCACCACCTCCGCGACGTGCTCGGCGCGGTCGGCGGCCATCATCAGCGCCTCGGCGGTCGGATCGACGGGAGCATCACCTTCGAGGAGCAGCTCGCGCAGCCGCTTGCCGAGCGCCGTGGCACCGGGCTCGAACGTCTCGACCACCTCGTGGCCGGCGCCGCGCAGTCGCGTCGCGAGCCGCGCCACCTGGGTGCTCTTGCCGGTCGCGTCGCCGCCCTCGAGCACGACGAACCGCGCCGGACGATCGGGACGGTCGGGGTCGGCGGGGCTCACGCCGCGCCGGGCTTCGGGAGCTCGTGCACGGTCGCATCCTGCCCTTCGTCCGCAGCCCGCGCCCGCAGCATCGACCGTCGAGCCCAGTAGCCCGCCGCGAAGGTCACGATCCCGCCGCTCCAGAGGGCGAGGCGCACGCCCGGGAACGAGTAGTCGGTGCCGCCGAACGACACGTCGCCGCTGCCGAAGATCGCCACGAACCCGTCGAGGGCCTCCGCCCACAGCGGTGAGAGCACGAGCGAGATGAGGAGGCAGAGCCGGATGACGGTGTAGAGCGTCGCGAACGTGCGTCCGCGCAGCTCGTCGTGCACCGTCTCCTGGAGCACGGTGAACCCGGTGACGTAGGACGTGCCCGCACACGCACCGGTGATGCCGACGAAGAGCGCGCAGGGGAACACCGACGTGAAGCTCGCGCCGAGGAACAGCGCGGCGCCGGTGCCCATGACCGCGAAGTCGAACACGGTCTCGCGCGGGAGCCGCTTCTGGAGCAGCAGCAGCGCGACCACGCCGATCGCGGCGCCGCACCCGAGCGCGGTCATCAGCACGCCGAACGTTGCGCTGTCGCCCCCGAGCCCCTGCTTCGCGAACGCGGCGCCGAGCGGGATCATCGCGCCGGCACCGATGAGGCCGACACCGAGCGCCACGATGATGCCCCGCACCCGCGGATGCGTCGCGATGAAGTGCAGCCCGTCACGGATGTCGCGGAACGTCTGGGTGAGGTCGATGCGGCCGCGGTGACTCTCGCGGTCGTGGGGGATCGGCAGGCGCCACACGATCAGCGCCGACACGACGAACGTGCACGCGTCGACGACGAGCGCGAGCAGCTCCTGGTCGAGCTCGAGGTCGGCCAGCGCGTCGAACGTGCCGAGCCAGGCGGCGAGCGCGGCGAGCAGCGAGAAGACGATCGAGGCCACCGGGAAGGTCGCGTAGGACGCGACGAGCGAGAGGCTGTTGGCCGAGGTGAGCTGCTCCTTCTTCACCAGGTGCGGCACCGACGCGTCCTTGGCCGGCCCCCAGAGCAGGGTGAGGATCTCGAGCCCGAACGAGATGAGCACGAGCGCGCCGAGGGTCTCGACGAACGGCAGCATCAGCAGCAACGACGCGCGGAGCAGGTCGCACGTCATCATCACGCGGCGACGGTCGAACCGGTCGATGAGGACGCCGCCGACCGTGCCGAGGAAGAACCCGGGCACGACGCGGGCGAGCATCACGAGGCTGACCGCGGCACCCGAGTTGTCGGACACCCGCGCCGCGATCGCGAGGATGGCGATGAGCCCGATCCAGTCGCCGGTGCTCGAGGTGACCTGGGCGAGCCAGAGCCGGAAGTAGGAGCGCGTGCCGAACACGCGCCACGGCGGCGGGTCGGGGGCCTCGTCGACGTGGGTGGGGATGAACGGAGCGGGCTGCTCGGCGCTCACGACGCGATCAGGGTAGGGGCTCACCCGGGGTCGAGAGCCCGGCCGATTCCGAAGGTTTCGCGGCCGTCTTCTTCTTGTTCGCGGCCTTGGCGCGCTTGGAGGTGCCCTTCTTGACGACCCGCGTCGTGGTGCGCGGCGGCGCCTTCTTGCCGGTCGACTTGGTCGCCTTGCGGGGCTTCTTCTCGGGCAGGCCCCGGGCCTCGCGCTCGCGCAGCAGCTCGACGGCCTGCTCCAGGTCGATGTCCTCGGGGTCGACGCCGCGGGGCACGGTGGCGTTGACGGCGCCGTCGGTGACGTAGGGGCCGAACCGGCCGTCGAGCACGCGCACCCGCTTGCCGGTCTCGGGGTGCGGCCCGAGCTCGGCGATCGGCGGCTTGGGCTGCGCGCCTCGTCGCCGCTTGGGCTGGGCGAAGAGGTCCTCGGCCTCGGCGAGCGTGATCGTGAGCAGCTGCTCCTCCGACTCGAGGCTGCGCGAGTCGGGCTTCTCCGCGTCGGGGATCTCCTTGGAGAGATAGGGGCCGTAGCGCCCGTTCTGCGCGGTGATCGTGCGGCCCTCGGCGTCGGTGCCGACGACCCGGGGCAGCGCGAGCAGCTCGAGCGCCTGCTCCAGGGTGACGGTGTCGGGCTTCATCGTGCTGAAGAGCGACGCGCGCTTGGGCTTGTCCTTCGAGCCCTCTTCCATCTCGCCGAGCTGCACGAACGGCCCGTAGCGGCCGGTGAGCGAGAGCACCGGCAGGCCGGTCTCGGGATCGTCGCCGAGGATCCGCGGGCCGCCGCCACCCTCCTTGATCAGCTCTTCGGCCTTCTCGACCGTGAGCTCGTCGGGCGCGAGGTCGACGGGGACGGGTGCCTTGTCGTCACCCTCCTTGCCGCGCTGCACGCTGGCGCCGTTGCTCCAGACCCGGACGATGATGTCCTCACCGGAGTCGGTGGTGCCGATGTGCACCGCGTTGACCACCGCGGGATCGATCGTCGCGAGATGGTCCTCGTCGACGAGCTCGCGCAAGCCCGGTGAGTCTTCGTTGCCGTCGCCGAACCAGAAGGCGTGCAACCACTTCTCGGCCTCGCCCTCGCCGCGGGCGATGGTGTCGAGCGCCTCCTCCATCGTGGCGGTGAACTCGTAGTCGATGAGCTTGGGGAAGTGACGCTCGAGGAGCTGCAGCTTCGCGAACGCGGTCCACGACGGGACGAGCGCGCTGCCCTTCTTCCACACGTAGTCGCGGCGCAGCAGCGTCTCGATGACGCCGGCGTAGGTGGACGGACGCCCGATGCCGCGCTCCTCGAGCTCCTTGACGAGGCTCGCCTCGGTGTAGCGCGCAGGCGGCTGGGTGGTGTGACCCGACGGCGTGAGCTCGCGGCACGCCACCGTGTCGTGCTCGTCGAGCGGCGGGAGGATCGCCTCTCGGTCTTCGAGCTCGGCGTCGGGATCGTCGGCGCCCTCGACGTAGGCGCGCAGGTAGCCGGGGAACTCGATGGTGCGTCCGGTCGCCTGGAACTGCACGTGCTGCTGCCCCGAGGCGTCACCGTCGGCGGGTCGCGTCGCGCCGAGGCGCGCGGTGACGCGTCGCACCCGGGCGTCGGCCATCTGGCACGCGATCGTGCGCTTCCAGACGAGCTCGTAGAGGCGACGCTCGTCGCTCGTGCCGAGCTCGGCCGCGAGGTCGTCGGGGAGGCGCATCGCCTCACCCGCCGGGCGGATCGCCTCGTGCGCCTCTTGCGCGTTCTTGACCTTGCCGCGGTAGGTGCGCGGCTCGGCCGGCAGGTACTCGTCGCCGTAGAGCGCCTTGATCTGCGCGCGGGCACCCTTGACCGCCTGGTCGGAGAGCGTCGTCGCGTCGGTGCGCATGTAGGTGATGTGCCCGTTCTCGTAGAGGCGCTGCGCGATCGCCATGGTGCGGGCCGAGCTGAAGCCGAGCTTGCGCCCCGCCTCCTGCTGGAGGGTCGACGTGGTGAACGGGGCCTTGGGCCGCTCGGTCTGGGACTTGGTCTCCACCGACTCCACGGTGAACTCCGCGTCGCCGAACGCCTGGGCGAGCCTCGCGGCGCCGGCCTCGTCGACGAGCGCCACGTCGGCGTCGGCCGAGAGCTCGCCCGTCGTGGCGACGAAGTCGCGACCGGTCGCCAGGCGCTTGCCGTCGACGGTGACGAGCGTGGCGGTGAACTCGGCGTCGTGGGCGGCGAACGTGCCCTGCACGTCCCAGTAGGAGGCGGCGCGGAAGGCCATGCGCTGGCGCTCCCGCTCGACGACGAGGCGGGCGGCGACGCTCTGGACCCGACCGGCCGAGCTGGCGCCGCCGGCCCGGCGACGCGTGACGAGCGACATCTCGTAGCCGAAGAGGCGGTCGAGCACCCGGCGGCCCTGGTAGGCCTCGACGAGCTTCATGTCGAGCTCGCGTCCGTGCTCGATCGCCTCCTCGATCGCGGACTTGGTGATCTCGTGGAAGACCATGCGCTTGACCGGCATGTCCTTCGGGGGCTTGAGCAGCTGGAGGACGTGCCAGGAGATCGCCTCGCCCTCGCGGTCTTCGTCGGTCGCGAGGTAGAGCTCGCTGGCGTCGCCCAGGGCGTCCTTGAGCGCGCGGACGTACTCCTTCTTGCGGTCGGGGACGACCCACACCGGCTCGAAGTGGTCGTTGACGTCGATGCCGAGGCGCCGGACGTCCTTGTCCTTGACGCTCTTGGGCACCTCCTTGGCGCTGCTCGGGAGGTCGCGCACGTGGCCGTAGCTCGCGATGACGCGCGCGTTGTCGCGACCGAGGAAGCCCTCGATGGTCTTCGCCTTGGCCGGCGACTCCACGATCACGAGTGGTTTGGGCACTTCGGGTCCTGCTCGTCGTACTCGCGTGCTGAATTGCTGGTTGCTGGTTGCCGGGACACCGCACGTCACGGGGTGCCGACGCGGCGTCGACGCGGCCGTGAGTCTGGCGCGTCGCTACGACAGACGCGCGAATGCGGGGGACACCAGGATTCGCACGTCGCGCACGCACGAGTCAAGCCGTGGCGACGAGAGCCAATGCGCACAACGGTTACAGTGGCCCCGCGTGCGCAGCGTCCTCGCGATCCTCGGCATCGACGTCGAGGGGCTGATCGACTCCCTCAGCCCCTACGCGGAGATCGCGATCTGGGGGATCATCTTCGCCGAGACCGGCCTGCTCATCGGCTTCTTCCTGCCCGGCGACTCGTTGCTGTTCACCGCGGGGATCCTGGCGGGACAGGGCAAGCTCGACATCTGGATGCTCACGATCGGCGCGTTCGTGTTCGCGGTGGTCGGCGACCAGGTCGGCTACACGATCGGCCAGAAGCTCGGGCCGCGCCTGTTCCGCAAGCCCGACTCGAAGATCTTCCAGCAGGAGTACGTCGACCGCACCCGCGTGTTCTTCGAGAAGCACGGCCCGAAGACGATCGTCATCGCCCGCTTCGTGCCGATCGTGCGCACGTTCGCGCCGACGCTCGCCGGAGTGGGCCAGATGCCGCGCCGGACGTTCTTCGCCTACAACGTCGTCGGTGCGTTCCTGTGGGCGGTGGGGATCACGCTGCTCGGCTACGCGCTCGGTGACGTGATCGGCGACAGCATCGACACCTATCTGCTCCCGCTGATCGCGCTGATCATCCTGATCTCGCTGATCCCGCCGTTCATCGAGTGGCGCAAGGCCCGCAAGGTCGACCAGCCCGGCGCCACCGAGGACGTCGCCCGAGCCGAAGCCGAAGAGCTCGAAGAGATCCTCCACCCCGACGACTGACCCCGCCCACCACGGCGGACGCACACCTCGCGTCCCCCACATCGTTTTGGCGTCAGGAGACCGCTCTCAGCGCGGTGTACTGACGCCAGAACGCCGGTGAGGCGCCCCGGTGCACGCCCGCGCGGGACCCGACTCGCGTCCCCCCAATCGTTTTGGCGTCAGGAGACCGCTCTCAGCGCGGTGTACTGACGCCAAAACGCCGGTGAGGCGCCCCGGTGCACACCCGCGCGGGACCCGACTCGCGTCATGCGGACCGTTCCAGCGCGAGTGGGACCGCGTGACGCAGCGGCTCGGAACACGGGGAGGCGTCGCGAAGCAGTTCGGCCGTAGGCGCCGAGACCCGGGCCGAAGGCCCGACCGAACGAAGTGAGGGAGCAGGGGCTCGGAGCCGTGAGGTCGAGCTGAGCGCCGCGTCCCCGTGCTCCGAGCCGCGGTCATCGCGCGGGTGCTTCGAAGCGGTAGCCCATTCCTGGCTCAGTGATGAAGTACTTGGGGGCGCTCGGCTGCGGCTCGAGCTTGCGGCGGACCTGGGCCATGAACACGCGCAGGTAGTTGGTTTCGTCGTGGTACTCGGGGCCCCACACCTCCTGGAGGAGCTGGGTCTGGCCCACGAGCTTGCCGGCGTTGCGCACCAGCACCTCCACGAGGTGCCACTCGGTCGGGGTGAGCCGCACCTCGTCGTCTCCGCGGGTCACCCGCTTCGCCGCGAGGTCGATCGTGAAGTCGGGCGTCTCGACGACGGCCGACTCCTCGGCCGGCGCGGCCCGGCGCAGCGCGGCGCGAAGGCGCGCCACGAGCTCGTCCATCCCGAACGGCTTGGTGACGTAGTCGTCGGCGCCGGTCTCGAGCGCGACGACCTTCGCAGCCTCGGACTCACGCACCGACAGGACGATGATCGGCACCCGGGTCCAACCCCGCAGTCCTTCGATCACCTCGATCCCGCTGATGCCCGGCAGGCCGAGGTCGAGCACGACGACGTCGGGGTGGTGCCGGGCCGCGAGCTCGAGGGCCTGCTCGCCCGTCTCGGCGAGGTCGACCAGGTAGCCGCGGGCTCGCAGGTTGATCGACAGCGCGCGACGGATCTGCGGCTCGTCGTCGACGACCAGGACGCGCGCCGTCTCGCTCATCGCCGGTCCGGGGAGACCGGGAGGCTGATCAC
This sequence comes from uncultured Bifidobacteriaceae bacterium, assembly GCA_964501785.1. Lineage (GTDB taxonomy): Bacteria > Actinomycetota > Acidimicrobiia > IMCC26256 > PALSA-555 > DATBSK01. The sequence continues at coordinate 202,958 of CAZCUD010000003.1, read as the reverse complement.
CATCGAGGTGCCACCACCAGGCGTGTCCTCGATCGTGAGGACACCGTCCATCGCTTCGACGAAGCCCCGAGCGACCGCGAGGCCGAGGCCGACCCCGTCACCGTGCGTCTTGTCGCCGAGCCGTTGGAACGGCTGGAACACGTCTTCCCGCTTGTCGCGAGGGATGCCGGGACCTTCGTCGGCGACGGTCAGCTCGACGCGCCCCATCGTCTCGCCGGCGAAGATCCGGACCGGTCTGTCGGTGGGCGACGCCTGGAGCGCGTTCGCGACGACGTTCGCGACCGCGCGCTCCAGCAGGGTGACGTCGGCGCGGACCCGCGGCAGCGTCTCGGGCACATCGACGAGCAGTCGCTCGTCGAGGTCACCGAGACCGGCGAGCGCGCCCGGGACGATCTCGTCGAAGCCGACGTCGCGCCACACCAGCTCGAGCGCGCCGGTCTGGAGGCGGCTCATGTCGAGCAGGTTGCCGACCAGGTTGTCGAGCCGGTCCGTCTCCTCGTCGATGGCACGGAGCAGCTCGTGCCGCGCGGGTTCGGCGAGGTCGACGTCGGGCTGGAGCAGGCTCGTGGCCGAGGCCTTGATCGACGCGAGCGGGGTGCGCAGGTCGTGGGACACCGCCGCGAGCAGCGCGGTCCGCAGCTCGTTCGCCTCGGCGAGGCCCTCCGCGGCAGCCGCCTCCGCTCGCAGGCGTCGTCGTTCGACCGCGAGCGCCAGCTGGCCGGCGAACGCCGGCAACGTGTGCATGTCGGTGTCGTCGATGCCGGGGCCGGAGATCGCGAGCGTCGTGTCGGCATCGAGCGGCACGCTCACCTGCGCGTCTTCGGGCCGCTGAGGAACGGGCTCTCCGGCGCAGCTCTCGACCCTCCAGCCGTCGCCCTCGTGCCGCAGGACCGCGACGGACGCACACCCGAACGCGTCGCGCAGGCCCGCCATCAGCGCGGGCACGGGATCTTGCTCGCTCAGCAGCGTGCCGCTCAGTCGGGCGAGCGTCTCGGCCTCGGCCTGGGCTCGGGCCGCCTCGGCTCGCCGACGCGCCGCTCGACTCACGAGTCCGCCGACGACGCCCGCGACCACGACGAAGGCGACGAGCGCGACGAGGTTGTCGTCCTGGGCCACGGTGAACGTGTGCCGCGGCTCCGTGAAGAAGTAGTTCGCGCAGAGGAACGCGCCGACCGCGGCCGCGAGCGCGGGCAGGAAGCCGCCGACCGCAGCGACCCCCACGACGACGACGAGGTAGACGAGCAGCACGCTGGGCAAGCTGAGCTGCTCGCGCAGCAGGTCGAGCACCACCGTGACGAGCGGGAGCGCGACCATGGCGAGGAGGATCCCGAGCGCCTGCCGGCGTCGCGAGATCGCGGAGAGTCGGCGGCGGACGAGCCCGCCCGCGTCGAACGGCTCCTCGGTCTCGTCGGTGGAGATCACGTGCACGTCGATCGAGTCGGCCGCGCGCAGGACCTTGGTGACCACCGAGCCCCGGATCACGTGCACCCACCACGGCTGGCGGCTCGCGCCCAGCACGATCTGGGTGGCGCGCTCGGCCTTCGCGACGTTGACGAGCGCCTCACCGACGTCGCTCGCCGCGATCTCCTGGTAGGTGCCGCCGAGATCCGTGAGCACCTGGCGGTGCTTCTCGAGCAGGGCGGGTGAGCGCTCGGCCAGGCCGTCGGTGGGGCGCACGTGCACTCCGACGAGATCCCCCTGGCGTCGGTGCGCCATGCGCGCCGCTCGTCGGATGAGGACGTCGCCGCCGGGAGCGCCGGTGAGCGCGACGACGACGCGCTCACGTGTCTCCCACGGCGCCTGGATCCCGTGGTCCTCGAGGTACTGCTGGAGGTTCTCCTCGACCCGGTCGGCCACCCAGAGGAGCGCGAGCTCGCGGAGGGCGGCGAGGTTCCCGAGGCGGAAGTAGTTCGCCAGCGACGCGTCGACGCGCTCGGCGGGATAGATGTTGCCGTGCGCCATGCGGCGCCGGAGGGCCTCGGGCGTCATGTCGACGAGCTCGACCTGGTCGGCGCGTCGCACGACCGCGTCGGGGATGGTCTCCTGCTGCTTGACGCCCGTGATGCGCTCGACGACGTCGTTCACCGACTCGAGGTGCTGGATGTTGACCGTCGAGATCACGTCGATCCCGGCGTCGAGCAGCTCTTCGACGTCCTGCCAGCGCTTCTCGTTCCGCGAGCCGGGGAGGTTCGTGTGCGCGAGCTCGTCGACGAGCGCACGTTCGGGCCTGCGGGCGAGGATCGCGTCGACGTCCATGTCCTCGAACGTCGAGCCCCGGTACTCGACCTTCTTGCGCGGGACGACCTCGAGGTCACGAACCTGTGCGGCGGTGCTCGGTCGGCCGTGCGTCTCGAAGACCCCGACGACCACATCGGCGCCGCGCGCCTTGGCCCGGTATCCCTCGTTGAGCATCGCGTACGTCTTCCCCACGCCCGGCGCCGCGCCCAGGTAGATGCGGTGGTTGCCCCGCGCCATCGGACCAGCCTAAGGAGCGCGACGTGTCATCGGCTCACGCGCCCTTCTCCTCGTCGAGGGCGATGTTGAGCTTCAGGACGTTCACGCCCTTCTCGCCGATGAAGCCGATGAACCGTCCGTCGGTACTCTCGTCGATCAGCTCACGCACTCGCTCCACCGACAGCCCACGCTCGTCGGCGACCCGCGTGACCTGCAGACGGGCGTTCGCCACCGAGATGTGCGGGTCGAGCCCGGAGGCCGAGGCCGTCACCGCGTCGACGGGGACGGAGCGGTTCGCCGGGAGCCCGTTCAGCTCGCGGTAGTCGCGCACGCGCTGCACGACGACCGGTGGGATCTCCGTGCCCGCGTCGTCGAGGCACGGCTCCTTCGGGTCGGGGACGAAGCACGGGTTCGTCGGCCCGAGGTTCGAGCCGAGGCTGAGGGTCGGGTCGTACCCGGCCTCGGAGCCGGTGGTCGCGTACGAGGGACGGGTCTGGAAGTACTCGCGCAGCGGCTCGCCGTCCTCGTCGACGAACGCCTGACCGATGTACTCCGAACCGACCGCTTCGCCGTCGACCGCGACCGTCGAACCGTCGGCCTTGGCCGGGAAGACGAGCTGGGCGACGCCGGTGAAGGCGAACGTGTACACGAGGCCGGTGATGACCGTCATGATCAGCGCCATGACGACCGCGGGGCCGAGCTGTCGACGCATGGTCACACCACTCCCAGTCCACCGACCACCAGGTCGATGAGCTTGATGCCGATGAAGGGCGCCACGATCCCGCCGGCGCCGTAGATGAGCAGGTTCCGTCGCAGCAGTGCCGTCGCGCTCGACGGGCGGAACTTGACGCCGCGCAGCGCGAGTGGGATGAGCGCCACGATGATCAGCGCGTTGAAGATCACCGCCGACAGGATCGCCGAGCGCGGCGACTCGAGCCCCATGACGTTGAGGTCGTCGAGCACTGCGACGGCGCCGAACCCGGCGAACATCGCCGGGATGATGGCGAAGTACTTCGCGACGTCGTTCGCGATCGAGAACGTCGTGAGCGAGCCGCGCGTGATGAGCAGCTGCTTGCCGATCTCGACGATGTCGATGAGCTTCGTCGGGTCGGAGTCGAGGTCGACCATGTTGCCGGCCTCCTTCGCGGCCTGCGTGCCGGTGTTCATGGCCACGGCGACGTCGGCCTGCGCGAGCGCGGGGGCGTCGTTGGTGCCGTCACCGGTCATCGCGACCAGGTGCCCGCCCTCTTGCTCGCTTCGGATCAGCCGCATCTTGTCCTCCGGCGTCGCCTCGGCGAGGAAGTCGTCGACACCCGCCTCCTGCGCGATCATCGCGGCCGTGCGCGGGTTGTCGCCGGTGATCATCACCGTGCGGATGCCCATGCGTCGCAGGTCGGCGAAGCGATCCGCGATCCCGGGCTTCACGATGTCCTTCAGGTAGACCACGCCCAGCGCGCGCGGAGCCGGGGGGCTGCCGCTCGCGCGCGCCGGCGCCACCTCGGCCACGACGAGCGGAGTGCCACCCTGGCCCGAGATGGAGTCGACGGCGTCACCGATCTCGCTCGGGACCGAGCCTCCCTGCTCTTCCACCCAACGGCGGACGGAGTCGGCCGCGCCCTTGCGGATCTGACGGCCGTCGTCGAGGTCGACGCCGCTCATCCGGGTCTCCGCGGTGAACGGGACGAGCGTCGCGCCCTGGAGCTGGCGCTCGCGGATCCCGTAGCGCTCCTTCGCGAGCACGACGATCGAGCGGCCCTCGGGCGTCTCGTCGGCGAGGCTCGAGAGCTGCGCCGCGTCGGCGAGCGCGTCCTCTTCGACACCGCCGGCGGGAACGAATGCGTCTGCCTGTCGGGCACCGAAGGTGATCGTGCCGGTCTTGTCGAGCAGCAGCGTGGCGCAGTCGCCCGCCGCCTCGACGGCACGGCCGCTCATCGCGAGCACGTTGCGCTGCACCATGCGGTCCATGCCGGCGATGCCGATCGCGGACAGCAGTGCGCCGATCGTGGTGGGGATCAGGCACACCAGCAGCGCGACCAGGACGATGACCGACTGCTCGGCATCGGCGAAGATCGCGAAGGGCTGGAGCGAGACGGTCGCGATCATGAAGATGATCGTGAGCCCGGCCAGCAGGATGTTGAGCGCGATCTCGTTCGGCGTCTTCTGGCGGCTGGTTCCCTCGACGAGGGCGATCATCCGGTCGATGAAGGTCTCGCCCGGCTTGGCAGTGATCCGCACCACGATCTGGTCGGACAGCACCCGCGTCCCGCCGGTGACCGCGGAGCGATCGCCGCCGGCCTCGCGGATGACGGGCGCCGACTCACCGGTGATGGCCGACTCGTCGACCGACGCGATCCCTTCGATCACGTCGCCGTCGCTCGGGATGACGTCACCGGCGCTGACGACCACGACGTCGTCGACCTGGAGCTCGCTGCCCGACACGTCCACGAGCGCGCCGGTCCCCGTGCGGCGGTGCGCGACCGTCTCGGTGCGGGTGCGCCGCAACGTCTCGGCCTGCGCCTTGCCCCGACCCTCGGCGATCGCCTCGGCGAAGTTCGCGAACAGGACCGTGAACCAGAGGAACGCCGCCACGAGCCCGGCGAAGACGTTCTCCTCGGACGACGAGCTCCCGAGGTCGCGGAAGAAGATGACGGTCGTGAAGAGGCTGCCGACCTCCACCACGAACATGACGGGGTTCCGCATCAACGTGCGCGGGTTGAGCTTGAGGAAGCTCTCCCAGACCGCTCGCCTGACGATCGACCACTGGAACAGGGACTTCTTGCGTGCCACGAGCCGTGTCTCCTCTCCGCCTAGATGCCCAGCTGCTCGGCGATCGGCCCGAGCGCGAGCGCGGGCAGGAACGTGAGAGCACCGACGACGACGATGACCCCGATCACGAGCGCCACGAAGAGCGGTGAGTGGGTCGGGAACGTGCCCGGACCTTCCGGTACACGCTGCTTGCGTGCGAGCGAGCCGGCGATCGCGAGGGTCGGGATGATGAGGAAGAAGCGACCGACGCCCATCGCGATCCCCAGCGTCGTGTTCATCCACTGGGTGTCGGCGGTGATGCCCGCGAACGCCGACCCGTTGTTGTTGGCCGCCGACGTGTAGGCGTACAGCACCTCGGTGAACCCGTGCTGGCCCGGGTTGAAGATCGTGACGTCGAGCACCGAGTCGACGAACATCGCGCCACCCAGGAAGCCGAGCAGCGCCAGCGGCATCGCGAGGATGTACAGAGCCACGAGCTTCACCTCGGACGCCTGGATCTTCTTGCCGAGGTACTCGGGCGTGCGGCCGACCATCAGGCCCGCGATGAACACGGCGAGGATGGCGAAGACCAGCAGTCCGTTGAGACCCACGCCGACGCCTCCCGGCGTCACCTCGCCGAGCTGCATGTGCATCAGCGCGACGCCGCCGCCGAGCGGCGTGTAGCTGTCGTGCATCGAGTTGACCGAGCCGTTGGACGTGCCGGTGGTCGCCGCGGCCCAGATCGCCGAACCGACCGGACCGTTCCGGATCTCCTTGCCCTCCAGGTTCCCCCCGGGTGACGTCGCGGTGACGGCCTGGCTCGCGCCGGCCTCGGTGAGCCGGGGGTTGCCGTCGACCTCCAGGAACACCGCCGCCAGCGTCATCGCCAGCCAGATCACGAACATGACGGCGAACACCGCCCGACCCTGGCGCTTGTCCTTCACCATGCGAGCGAACGTGAACGCGAGCGCGAACGGGATCAGCAGGATGGCGACGAGCTCGACGAAGCCGGTGAAGCTCGTCGCGTTCTCGAACGGCGTCGCCGAGTTGGTGTTGAAGAACCCGCCGCCGTTGGTTCCGAGCTGCTTGATCGCGACCTGGCTGGCGACCGGTCCGCCAGGGATCACCTGCTCCGTGCCGGTGATCGTCCGGACGGGCTCGTTGCCGTCGAGGTTCTGGATGACGCCGCCGATCACGAGCAGGAGCGCGACGAGCAGGGAGAGCGGCACGAGGATGCGGAGCGTGACTCGCACGAGATCGACCCAGAAGTTCCCGATGGTCTTCGAGCCGGCGCGCGCGAGGCCACGGATGAGCGCCGCCATGACCGCGATGCCCACGGCCGCAGAGACGAAGTTCTGCACCGTGAGCCCGAGCGACTGCGTGAGGTGGCTGAGCGTCGTCTCGGGCGCATAGCTCTGCCAGTTGGTGTTCGTCACGAAGCTCGTAGCCGTGTTGAACGCGAGCGCAGGGTGCACGTTGACGACGTCGTTCGGGTTGAACGGCAGGTCGCCCTGGCTGCGCTGGATCAGGTAGAGCAGGAGGAAGGAGATCAGGCTGAACGCCAGCACCGAGAGCGCGTAGACGTTCCACCGCTGCTCGCGGGTGGGATCGACCCGGCACAGGCGGTAGATGCCTCGCTCGATCGGGCCGAACGCGCGGTCGAGGTGAGACGGCGCACCTTGCAGGACACCGGCGATGTACCGGCCGAGCAGGGGCGCCGTGATGCCGATGACGACGATGAGGGCGATGAGCTGTCCCCAGCCCGCAGCAGTCATGGTCAGTGGGACCTCAGAACTTCTCGGGCGCCAGGAGCGCGGCGACCAGGTACACGGTGACGAGCACCGCGATGACGAGCCCGGCGATGTTCTCGGCGCTCATCACGCGGTCCCCGGGACCGACGGGAGCGAGATCGAGTCGGCGTCGCCGACCTCGGGCTCCTCGACCGTGGTGTCCGGTCCGATGATGCGGTCGCATCCCACGACGTAGGCGACGCAGATCGCCACGAACGCGACCACCCCGACGATCACGACGAGGTCTGCCATGTCACTCCTCCTGCTCGCCCGCTCCGCGTGGCGGCCATGCCATCGCTTGCGGTGTACGCCCAAGTGCTTCGGGGCGGGCAGGGCCTGACGCCCTCTTGACGGGGAGTCGCGGAGTCCTGACGGTCAGCGATCGCGCGGCGCGCCGGCCGCGATCGCGGCGCCCAGCTGGTCGGCGAGTGCGACCGCGACGACCAGCTCCTCGACGGTGGACCCGTGCGGGTCGCCCGGCTCGAGCATGAACCGACCGACCTGGCGGCCGCGACCCTGCACCGGGAGCACGGCGCCCGCTTCGGGAATCGCGAACCCGCCGCCGACGTAGCGGTGGGTGGTGACGCCCGAGATGGCGCCGTTGCGCTCGACCTGCGGCAGCTCGATGCCGAAGGCGGCGTCGGGGTACGGAGGCTCCTGGAAGACGCACTCCCGGAGATCGAGCATCTGGGTGAGCTCCGCCGTCACCCGCTCGACGATCTCGTCGATCGGCGCGCCGCCCGCGACGAGGTTCGCGACCTGGTGCAGGCGGGCGACCTCCTCCGACCCGCGCTCGGCCGCGCTGCGCCGGCGGCGCGCGACCACGGCGAGCTGGCCGACCACGAGGCCGATCACCAGCAGGATGAAGGTCGTCTCGATGTCGTCGGCGCTGTCGATGGTGAACGAGAGGTACGGACGCGTGAGGAAGAAGTCGTAGGCGATCGTCGCCACGACGGCCGCGACCACGCCCGGACCGCGTCCGCCGACGACGGCCGCCACGACCACCGTCAGCACGAGGATCAGCGCGAGGTTGGTGCTGACGAGCTCGTCACGCAGCGGCACGAGCAGCGCCGCCACCGCGATCGGCGCGAGCACCGCGACCACGTACCCGGCGATCGTCTGCTGCTGATCGTCGATCGGACGCGGCTTCACTCGTCCCTTGTACGCCCCGCCGGCGCCACTCCCCCGACGCTTGACGCGCTCCTAGCGCGACCGAGGGCGTGCACCTCGGTGCCCCAGCATCGTTTCGGCGTCAGGAGACCGCTCTCAGCGCGGTGTGCTGACGCCAAAACGCCGGTGCGACGCCCCCGGTGCACCCCGCGCGGGACGCAGGGCGCGTCCCGCGATCGGTGACGCGCCCCGGTGGACGCCCGCGCGGGCTACTCGCCGGCGCTGGCTCCGGCGGGGGCGCCGGAGGCCTCGAGGGCCTCCTCGACGACGTCGGACTCCTCGCCGAAGCCGCCGCCCTTGCGCTTGGAGTACGCGATGGAGATCAGCAGCACGATCAGCGAGACGCCGGCGATCGAGAGCCGGGCCGCGTCGTCGTCGCGCAGCTCGATGATCATCGGCAGCACCAGCAGCGCGACCAGGTTCATGACCTTGATCAGCGGGTTGAGCGCGGGCCCGGCGGTGTCCTTGAACGGGTCGCCGACCGTGTCGCCGATCACCGCTGCCTTGTGCGACTCGGAGCCCTTGCCGCCGTAGTGGCCGTCCTCGATGTACTTCTTCGCGTTGTCCCAGGCACCACCGGAGTTCGACAGGAACACCGCCATCAGCTGGCCGGTGAGGATCACCGCGGCGAGGAACGCGCCGAGCGCCAAGTAGCCGATGCCGAAGCCGATGATGATCGGCGTGAGCACCGCGAGGAGCGCCGGCGTCGTGAGCTCGCGCAGCGCGGCCGTCGTGCAGATGTCGATGACCTTGCCGTGCTCGGGCTCGTCGATGCCCTCCATGATCTTGCGCTCACGGAACTGGCGGCGCACCTCTTCGACGACCGTGCCTGCCGAGCGGCCGACCGCACGGATCGCGAGCGCCGAGAACAGGAAGGCGATCGAGCCACCGACGAGGAGACCGATGAAGGTCTCGGGGTCGGCGACGTTGATCTGGGTCAGCGGGTGCCTGAACAGCGCGTCACCCACCACGTTGGGCAACAGCTCGGCACCGATCGTCTCGATGTAGGAGGCGAACAGCGCGACGGCGGCGATCACGGCCGAGCCGATCGCGAAGCCCTTGGTGACGGCCTTGGTGGTGTTGCCGACCGCGTCGAGGCTCACCATGATCCGCTCGGGCTCGCCCTCGAACTCACCCGACATCTCGGCGATGCCGGCCGCGTTGTCGGCAACCGGACCGAACGTGTCCTCGGACACGACGACGCCCGTGGTGGCGAGCATGCCCATGCCGGCCAGCGCGACCAGGTAGAGCGAGAACTGGATCTCGCCGCCGCCCAGCGCGATGCCGACGCCGATCGCCGCGGCGATGGCGATGATCGACCACACCGTCGACTCGAGGCCGCTCGAGATGCCCGACAGGATCGTCGTGGCCGGACCGGTCCGGGTCGACTCGGCGATCTCCTGCACGGGCTGGGTCTCGGTCGACGTGAAGTACTCGGTGAGCCGGCTCACGACTTGCGCGAGCACCAGCCCGATGACGACCGCCAGGAAGGCCCGCCAGCCGGGGCCGAAGTCGCCCCAGCCGATCGAGTTGTCCTGACCGACGTAGAAGAGCGCGACCAGGCCGGTGCCGATCACGGTCAGGATGCCGGCGGTCGCGAAGCCGCGATTGATCGGCGCCATCGCCGACTTGTCGCGCTCGGTCGCCCGCACCATGAAGACGCCGACGATGGACGCCAGCACACCGATCGCGCGCGCGATCAGCGGGAAGATCAGTCCGTAGGCGGGGTTGGCACCGACGGCGGCGAATGCCGGGACACCGAGGATGATCGCGGCGACGAGGGTGACCTCGTAGCTCTCGAACAGGTCGGCCGCCATGCCCGCGCAGTCGCCGACGTTGTCACCGACGTTGTCGGCGATGGTCGCCGGGTTGCGCGGGTCGTCCTCGGGGATCCCCTGCTCGACCTTGCCGACCAGGTCGGCACCGACGTCCGCGGCCTTCGTGAAGATGCCGCCGCCGACGCGCATGAACAGCGCGATCAGCGAACCACCGAACCCGAAGCCGATCAGGATCGCCGTCGAGACGTTCTGGAACAGCATGATGATCACGGTCGCGCCGATGAGGCCGAGGCCGACCGTGAACATGCCGGCGACGCCACCGGTGCGGAACGCGACCTTCAGCGCGGCGGGAAGTGAGCCCGAGCGCGCCGCGGCGGCGGTGCGCACGTTGCCGCGCACCGCGAGGCTCATGCCGATGAAGCCGGTGAGCGCCGAGAGGAACGCGCCGAGGATGAAGGCGAGCGTGCGGTAGAGGCCCGACTCACCGAACGAGAGCTCTTCGATCGCGCCGTTGAGCACCTCGGTCGAGGTCACGAACACCAGCGCCGCGACCGGCACCATGATCACCGCGATGGTGCGGAACTGGCGTCGCAGGTACGCCATGGCGCCTTCTTGGATGGCGCCGGCGATCGCGATCATCTTGGGGGTGCCCTGGTCGGCGGCGAGGACGCCGCGCACCAGCACACCCCCCACGATGAGCGCCAGGACGGCGGTGGCGGCGGAGAAGATCAGCCAGCCCCACTCGCCACCGTTGAGCGTGAACGCCTGGTAGCCGCCTTCGGCCGCGAGGACGATGCTGCGCATCAGTGTGGTTGCTCCTTACTCTCCCCCCGACCCGGTGGCCGCGGCGACGACGTTGGCGGCACCCGCCCGGGTCGAAACGGGAGAAAACTAGCCGCTGCAACGGGCCGAGGCCGAGTCCGGCCGGCCCACCCACTCCCGGGGCTACTCGTCGACGTGGTACGGGACCGAGGTCACCACGGTGCCCTTGCGGAACAGCAAGCGGGCCTTCAGGAAGAGAGCGCTCTGGTTGTGGAGCAGGTGCTCCCACCAGTGCTTCACCACGAACTCGGGGATGACCACGGTCACGACGTCGTTCCGGTACTGCGCGTCGAGCCCGTCGATGAACCGCAGCAGCGGCTTGTGGAGCTCTCGGTAGGGGCTGTACACGGTCTCGAGCGGGATCCCGATGTCGTACTCGGCCCATTGCGTGCGGATCCGCGCGTCCTCTTCTTCGTCGCTCACGATGCTCACCGCCACGAGGTGGTGCGGGTTGAGCGACCGGGCGTACTGGAGCGCCTGGAGCACGCCGAGGTGCACCCTGCCCACGAGGACCACGACCGTGTTGTTCCACGGCTTGGGACGCGCCCCGGGCTCGGCGCGCAGCGCGGCGTCGACGCGCTGGTAGTGCCGGTGGATCCCCTTGAAGAGCAGGATGATCGTGGGGATCACGACGAGCGGCACCCAGGCGCCGCTCGTGAACTTCGTGACCGCGACGATCAGGAGCACGACGAGCGTCGCCACCGCGCCGATCCCGTTGATCACCGCGTGCCGCTTCCAGTGCGGCTCGCGGATCCGCTGGTGGTGTCGGACCATCCCCCACTGCGAGAGCGTGAACGAGGTGAACACCCCGACCGCGTAGAGCGGGATCAGCGCGTTGGTGAGCCCGCCGAACGCGACGAGCAGGAGCGCGGCCGCGGCCGCGAGCAGCAGGATGCCGTTCGAGAAGACGAGCCGGTCGCCGCGGTTCGCCATCTGGCGCGGCAGGTAGCCGTCACGGGCGATGATCGACGTGAGGCGCGGGAAGTCGGCGTACGCGGTGTTGGCCGCGAGGGTCAGGATCATCGCGGTCGCGATCTGGAGGACGAAGAAGACGCCGCCGCTGCCGAACACGAGCAGGCCCATCTGTGCCAGCACGGTCTGGTCGTGGCTCGGGTAGGGCTGGATCTGATCGGCGAGCACGGCCGTGCCCAGGAACAGCGATCCGAGGATGAACGCCATGAGGGTGAGCGTCGCGGCCGCGTTCTTCGACTCTGGGCGCTTGAACGCGGGAACACCGTTGGAGATCGCCTCGACACCGGTCAGCGCGACCGCGCCGGACGAGAAGCCCTTGAGGATCAGGAACAGCCCGAGCGTGCCCCCGCTGTAGCGCGCGCCCTCGAACGCCTCCTTGTCGAAGGGCACCGAGCCGATGTCACCGGTGAACGCGCGGACGAGCCCCAGCACGATCAGCGCGGCGAGCACGACGATGTAGAGGTAGGTCGGCGCCGAGAACAGCCGACCCGACTCCTTGAGCCCGCGCAGGTTCGCGAGCGTGATGAGCGCGATCAGCACGATGCCGATCAGGACGCGCTGGTCGGCCAGACCCTCGAGCTCGGGGATCGAGATGATCGCCGCGACGCCGGCCGAGATCGACACCGCGACCGTCAGGATGTAGTCGACGAGCAACGATGCACCGGCGACCAGCGAACGCTTCTCGCCGAGGTTCTCGCGGCTGACGACATAGCTCCCACCGCCGCTCGGGTAGGCGAAGATCGTCTGGCGGTACGAGAAGGCCACGATCGCGAGCAGCAGCGCGACCGCGATCCCGATCGGGATGAGCGTCTCGAGGCCGAGCAGGAGGCTCGACGCGCCGACCGCGGTGACGAAGAGGATCTCCTCGGTCGCGTACGCGGTCGACGAGATCGCGTCGGACGAGAAGACCGCGAGCGCGATCTTCTTGGGGATCCTCTGGTGCTCCTGCTCGGTGGTCGCGAGTGGACGACCGACGAGGATCCGCTTCACGAGCGCCATGCACGAGCCTCCACGACGAGCCCCCGATCCGCCGAAGCACAGCCTTGTCCTCCGGGGGACTCCCGTGCGAACCCGACGCGTCAGGAACGCGTCAAGACCGGCCCGCTACGCGGGTCGCCCCCTCCGAGCCCGCTACGCGGGCTCGTGCTTCGTGCGGTGGAGGTGGTACGGGACCGAGACGACGACGACGTCCTTGCGGAAGAGCAGGCGGCCCTTGAGGATCAGGGCGCTCTGGTTGTGGAGCAGGTGCTCCCACCAGTGCCGCACCACGAACTCGGGGATGACGATCGTGACGACGTCGTTCTCGTACTGGGCGTCGAGCTCGTCGACGAAGCGCAGCACCGGGCCCGACAGGTCGCGGTAGGGCGAGTGGATGATCTCGAGCGGCACCGAGATCGAGTACTCGGCCCACTGCTTCTCGATCCGCTCCTGCTCCTCGGGCTCGCTGACCATCGTCACCGCGAGGAGGCGGTTCGGGTTCAGCGACTTGGCGTAGGCGAGCGCCTGGAGCACTCCACGGTGCACGCGGCCCACCAGCACGATCACGGTGTGGTTCATCCGTGGGGGGCGCCAGTCGGGGTCGACGCGCAGCTCGTCGGCGACGGAGTCGTAGTGACGCCTGATCGCCTTGAAGAGCAGGACGATCGCGGGGATCACGACCACCGGGAGCCATGCACCACTCGTGAACTTCGTGACCATCACGATCATGAGCACGACGAACGTGGCTGCGGTGCCGCCTGCGCTGATCGCGACGCCCACGCGCCAGCGCGGACCTTCGCGCTTGCGCAGCTGATACCGGACCATGCCGAGCTGGCTCAGCGTGAACGAGGTGAACACACCGACCGCGTACAGCGGGATCAGCGCGTTGGTGACGCCGCCGAAGCCGACGATGAGGAGCGCGGCCGCACCGGCGAGCACGAGGATCCCGTTGGAGAAGACGAGCCGGTCGCCGCGGTTCGCGAGCTGGCGGGGGAGGAAGCCGTCACTGGCGATGATCGACGAGAGGCGCGGGAAGTCGGCGTACGCGGTGTTGGCGGCGAGCGCGAGGATCGCGACGGTCGCGATCTGGAGCAGGAAGAACACGATCCCCCCGCCGAAGACCTGCTCGCCCATCTGCGCGATCACGGTCTGGTCGTGGCTCGGGTACGGGTGGAGCTGGTCGGCGAGCAGCGCGGTGCCGAGGAACAGCGAGCCGAGGATGACCGCCATCGCGGTGAGGGTCAGCGCGGCGTTGCGCGCCGACGGCTTGCGGAACGCGGGCACGCCGTCGGCGATCGCCTCGATGCCGGTCAGCGCGACCGCACCCGACGAGAAGCCCTTGAGGATCAGGAACAGCCCCAGCGTCCCGCCGGCCTCGAGCGTCCCCTCGAAGGCCTCCTCGTCGAACGGCACCTGTGCCAGGTTCCCGAACGCGCTCTCGACGAGCCCGATCACGATCAGCGCGAGCAGCATGACGATGTAGAAGTAGGTGGGGACCGCGAACACCCGGCCCGACTCCTTCACGCCGCGCAGGTTGACGACGGTGATCAGCGCGATGAAGACCAGGCACAGCAAGACGCGCTGATCGCGCACCCCCTCGAACGCGGGGATGGAGATGATCGCGGCGACGGCTGCCGACACCGAGACGGCGACCGTGAGGATGTAGTCGACGAGGATCGCCGCGCCGGCGACGAGCGAGGGGTTGCGGCCGAGGTTCTCGCGACTGACGACGTAGCTCCCACCACCACTCGGGTAAGCGTGGATCGTGCGCCGGTAGGACGTGACGACGACCGCGAGGAGCAGCGCGACGGCGATCGCGATCGGGACCAGCACGTCGAGGCCGAGCGCGAGGCTCGACGCACCGACCGCGGTGACGAACAGGATCTCCTCGGTCGCGTACGCGGTCGACGAGATCGCGTCCGAGGAGAACACCGCGAGCCCGATCGTCTTCGGGATCCGCTGGTGCTCCTGCTCGGCACTCGCCAGCGGGCGCCCGAGCAGGACTCGCTTCACCAGCGCCATCGCCTGATCCTCCCTCGCCCGCGCCGGTCGCCGTCAACCGGCTCCGGCGTAGGCCCGCTCGAACCCCCATCGGGTCGCGCCGATAGCATCGCCCGCGAACGGAGGAGGTGCCGTGCACGTCATCGTGGTGGGGTGCGGCAGGGTCGGCAGCGAGCTCGCCGGCGCGCTCGAGAAGGCGGGCAACACCGTCGCCATCATCGACAAGAACGCGGGCGCCTTCCGTCGGCTCCCCGCGAGCTTCGCGGGCAAGCGAGTGGTCGGGTTCGGGTTCGACCGCACCGACCTGGCCGCGGCCGGCATCGAGGACGCGACGGCCGTCGCCGCGGTGACCAGCGGCGACAACTCCAACATCCTCACCGCACGCATCGCGCGCGAGAACTTCGGCATCGAGCGGGTCGTCGCCCGCATCTACGACCCTCGCCGCGCGCTGATCTACCAGCGGCTCGGCATCCCCACGGTCGCGACCGTCAGCTGGACCACCGACCAGGTGCTGCGCCGCCTGGTGCCGAGCGACCAGCAGGCCCACGACTGGATCGACCCGAGCGGCAAGGTCTGCCTCGTCGAGTACGCCATCCCACCGGCGTGGTGCGGGAAGAAGCTCGCCGAGCTGAACGACCCCGGGACGTTCTGGCTGACGGCGGTGACCCGCTTCGGCGCGGCGCAGGTCGTCGACACCAAGGTCGTCGGTCAAGAGGGCGACGCGCTCCACTTCGTCGCCGACGTCAACGCCCTGGACGCCCTGCGCCAGCGGCTCGAGCAGGGACCTGATCACTGATGCGCGTGGGCATCGCCGGGGCCGGCGCCGTCGGCCTCTACATCGCCGACGACCTCCGGTCGACCGGTCACGAGGTCCTCATCATCGAGCAGCAGACCGGCATCCAGGAGCGCGCCGACACCGCAGACGGAGTCGAGTGGTACATCGGCGATGCCTGCGAGGTCTCGACGCTCAAGGAGGCGGGCGTCGATCGCTGCGACGTGATGGTCGCGGCCACCGGAGACGACGAGGACAACCTGGTCGTGTCGCTCCTCGCGAAGACCGAGTTCGCGGTCCCGCGCGTCATCGCCCGCGTCAACAACCCGAAGAACGAGTGGCTCTTCAACGAGAACTGGGGCGTCGACCTGTCGGTGTCGACCCCGCACCTGATCACCGCACTCGTCGAAGAGGCGGTGCAGGTCGGGCGCCTCGTCCGGCTGCTCCAGTTCGAAGGCGGCAACGCCCGCCTGGTCGAGGCGACCCTCGCCGACGACGCACCGGTCGTCGACAAGGCGATCGCCGAGCTCGAGATCCCCCGCGACGCCACCATCGTCGCCGTCGTCCGCGACGAGCACGTCGTCATGCCCCGAGGCGACACCGTCTTCGAGGCCGGAGACGAGGTCCTCGCAATGGTCACCCCCGACGCCGAAGAAGACGTCCGCCGCCTCCTCACCGGCTCGTAGCTCTTCTCCCCCCGCGCGCGCGTCGCCGGTGTTGCGCTGCCGGCACCACCGACCCGCCTTCGTCGCCTCGCCTCGCTTCACCGGCCGAGCCCCTGCTCCCTCGCTGCGCTCGGTCGGCCGCGAGGCGGCCGGGTCTCGGCCTGGCGAGGCGAACTGGCTCCTCAGGGGGTCGGTGGTCCCGACATCGCCGGGCCGTCGCCCCGCACGCGGGTCACCCGCGCTCCACCCCATCCCGAGGAGGCCGCGAACTCCCGCTTCGCGCGTGATCACCGGCTCGGGGTGCACTGCTGGCGCGCGTCACCGTGCGCGCGGGCGCTCAGGTGACGCGGCGCCGCCGATCCCGATGACCCCCGGAGGAGGAGTCGCGCCGGAGGCGGTCGAGACCCGGGTCGAAGACCCGACCGAGCGAGCTCGCGAGCGAGGGAGCAGGGGCTCGGCCGCCGGGAGGCGCCCGACGGAGTGGGGTCGTCGGTGTCGGTGGCGCCCCCGGTGAAGGCCCGCGCGCGCGGCGAGGGCGCGCGTCAGGGGAGGAGGGTGTAGAGGGGGTTGTAGACGAGGCAGCGGGAGCCGTCGCGGCCGACGACTCCTTCGAAGGTCATCTTCCTCCCCGGGGTGATGCCGGCGATGCTGCGGCGGCCGAGGAAGACCGCGGTGGCGGTGCCGTCGCCGTCGCTGACGGTCACCTCGAGCGCGGGGGCACCGGCTCGGGGGACGACGCGCACGGAGCGCACCTCGCCACCGAGGCGGACGTGCCGGCGGGCCTCGACGTCGCTCGTGCGGGTGAGGCCGAGCGTCGAGCAGAAGTCGGCGAGGTCCTCGCGGTCGAGCTCTTCGATGGGCGCGGTGAAGCGCCGCATCATCCCCTTGATGCCCTTCTTCTCGGGCTTGCCGTCGGGTCGCGCGGGGTCGTTCGCCACGTGACCACGCTACCGCCGGCCGCTCCGCCCGCGACCCGGAACGCCCGCACGCGTCCCCTATCCTCGCGAGGCGATGTCGTCTCCCCCGCCGCCTCCCCCTCGGCGCGCGCGCCCGGCGGCAGGACCGCCTCCGAGCGCGACGCCCGGCTCCGGTCCCCCGCCGCCCCCCGCTCGGCGCCGAGCACCCGAGGGCGCTCCGCCGCCCGCCGCGCCGCGACCCGCCGCGCCTCCTGCGGCCACGCGCACGGCGCCGGCCGCGGCTCCGGGTCCGACCCGCGCCCAACGGCGGGCCCAGCAGCAGAACGGCGGCTACGACGAAGGCTCGGGCGGCGGTCGTCGTCGCGGCCTGGTCGTCGCCGGGATCGTCGCCCTGGTCCTCATCCTGGGCGTCGGCGCCGCGTTCGCGCTGGGCGTGTTCTCCGGCGGCGACAGCGGCGAGGAGGCTGCCCCCGTCGCCTCGACCAACGTCGACCTCCAACCTGGTGAGGTCGCCGCGTACTGGCCGGGGCTCGGCCCCACCGTCGTGCCGGAAGATCTCTCGAGCCAGGTGATGTCGGTGATCGGCGAGTACGTCGACAACGGCATCGTCCCGGGCCTGCGCACCGGCAAGGTCACCGACGCCGACCTGAGCGCGGCGTTCGACCAAGCGGCGCTCACTCGACTTGCGGGCGACGACCGGGGTGTGCTGTTCGACGAGGGCCTGCCCAAGGCGATCGGCAAGCTCAGCATCGCGTCGCCGCCCGTCGGTTTGACCGTGCTCAACGACGCCCAGGGCCAATCGCTCGTCGTGACAGCAGCGGTCGACCTCGATATCAGCGTCCGCAGCGCTCGCGGCCCGTACACGGTCCGGCGCACCGGCCAGCTCGAGCTGGTGCCCAACGGCTCGGGCGGGTGGATCATCACCGGCTGGGACATGAACGTGAACCGCGCCGGCAACGGCCTCCCGGCCGCGCAGCAGACCCCCACGACGGTGGACGCGACCCCTACGACGGTCGCGGGCACCCCGACCACGGCGGTACCCCAGTGAGCACACGCACCCTTCGCAGCGTCGGACTTCTCGGCGGCTCGATCCTCGCGACCGGCGCATTGATCGCCGGTCTCGTCACGGCAGCCTGGCTCGCACTCGGCTCACCCAGGGCTGACGCGACGACGTGGCTCCAGGTCACGAAGTTCGAGTCGAACTACAGCGGCGCGCCCGAGGAGCCCTTCTACTTCCTCGCGCTCGGCAACGACGGTCGCACGGACGCCGACAAGGGCCTCGGTGACGCCATCCACGTGATCGGCGTCAACCCACAGCTCGGTCAGGCGACCATGCTCAACGTGCCGCGCGACACCACGGCGCCGAGCGGCGACAAGATCAACGCCTACCACTCGCTCGAGGGGCTGCCCGGCATCGTCCGTGAGCTCAACCAGATGATGGGAATCGAGATCTCCTACGCCATCACGACGAACTTCCCCGGCTTCATCGAGATGGTCGACAAGCTCGGTGGAGTGACCGTCAACGTGCCCGCGCCGATGGACGACCCACAGGGCTCCGGTGCCTTCTTCCCGGTCCCGGGGCCGACCCAGATGGCCGGCGAACACGCACTGCAGTTCGTCCGCGACCGCAAGTCGTTCACCGCGGGCGACATCGACCGCTCGCACAACCAGGGCACGTTCATCCTCGACATGCTCGCCAAGCTCCAGGCCGGTGACACGAGCCCGGCCGAGACCCTGCGCCAGATCGCGATCCTGGGCATCCACACCAAGACCGAGGGGCTCGGCCTCACCGAGCTGTTCCGGCTCGGTCGGCTGGCGATGAACATCCCGCCCGCGAACGTCAAGAACATCACGATCCCCGTGGGCGGTGGCAGCGGCACCAACCTGGCGGTCACGCCCGACGCGCAGGCGCTGTTCGCCGACTTCGCCGACGACGCGGTCGTCAGCCAGTAGCCGGTCGGGGCATCTCCGCCAGCTCGGTCGCCGTCCTTGAACGGACCGCGATCCGCCGTAGCTGTGGAGCGAGCCACTCGCCCACGAGCTTGCGGCTCTCTTCGCCGAAGTGCACGCCGTCCTCGAGCAACACGCGCCGCTCCGGAGGCGCGAGGTATGCCTGGAGGTCGACGACCTCGACGGTGTCGGGGTTCGCGGCTGCGATCTCGCGGATCAACGCGTTCAGGTGGTCGACGCGCCACGGGTCGAACGCCGACCGGAACTCAGGCGGACGATTGACCACGTAGCGGTTCTCGTAGTGCGGAACCGTCGCGACGACGACCGTCGCGCCCGCGCTGGACAGCGCATCGACGCCGGCTTGGAGGTTGGCGCGCAGCAGCGCATCGGACTCGGGTGACGCGAAGTCGACGGCCCGACCGTCGATGCGGCGGTCGTACGCGTCCCACGCGCCGACGAGGAGGAGTGCGAGGTCGGGCCGCAGGTTCTGCACGGATGCCGCCCACTTCGGCGCCTGATCGCAATACGAGTTGATGGTCTCGACGTTGCCGTCCTTCACGAACTGGCCGCCGTGGATGATGCCGCAGCCCATCTGGGCCTCATTGACCGTGTAGAGCTTGTGGGGAAGGCCGACCTCCTGGAGCCCGATCCCGAGCGTTAGCGCGACGGAGTCACCGACGACGAGGAGGCTCGTCGGCCGCGCCGCCGCCTCCGCCGCGGCGGCAGCTCGCTGCTCGGCGAGCGCGCGCTCGGCGGCGCGGTTCTCGGCGTCCACCTGCTTCGCCGCGGCGGTGCTCGGGTCGCCCGCCGCGACGACCGAGCGCGCGTCGCCCGTCACCAGGAGGATCCCGCCGACGAGAGCACCCGCCGCGGTCGGGACGACGACCCAGCTGCGCCATCCCCGTAGCGCACCGTTCCGCACGGGCAGCTCGACGAGGTAGTACGACGCCGTGGCGGCAGCGAAAGTGGCGGCAAGGCGCAGCAGGAGCAGCTGCGTGCCGTCGAGGCCGGTGCGATCGGTGGTCAGCACGACATAGAGGGGCCAGTGCCACAGGTACAGGCCGTACGAGATCAAGCCGATCCAGCGGAGTGGCGGCCACGAGAGGGCGGCACCGAGGACGCCCGAGGCGGGTTGTGCGACGCGCGCGATGACGACCGCGACCGCGACGGCAGCGAGGAAGTAGCCGCCCTGGTAGAGCCACGCCGTCTCGTCGCCCGCGGTCACCCAGAGCGCGCCGGTCACCGCGACCGCGACCAGCGAGAGGATCGACAGGGCCGAGCTCGCAAGGAGCCGACGGACAGGTCGAACCGAGATGTAGACGACGCCGAGGGCTGCGCCGACGAGCAGCGCCTGCGCCCGGGTGTCGGTGCCGTAGTAGACGCGGCTGACGCCATGCGTCGAGTGCGCGACTCCCATCCACACCGCGGACACGACCGCGAGCCCGCCGAACAGCCCTGCCATGGCGCGCCACGGCATGCGCGCCCAACGGCAGAGCGCGAACACCACGAGGGGCCACACCAGGTAGAACTGCTCCTCGATCGCCAGTGACCATGCGTGGCGAAGCGGCGACGGGACCGCGAACTGCTCGAAGTACCCCTGGCCCGAGAAGATCAGGCGCCAGTTGGTGACGTAGCCGAGCGTCGACAGCACGTCATCGCGAAGCGAGGTGAGCTGGTGCGCGGGAGCAAGGAGCGCGCCGTAGACGACGACGCCGAGCACGACGAGCCCCAGCGCGGGCAGCAAGCGCTTGGCCCGCCGAATCCAGAACGCGCCGAACGCGATCCCGTCGGTCGTGCGCCACTCGGCCAGGAGCAATGCGGTGATGAGGAAGCCGCTGAGGACGAAGAACGCATCGACCCCGAGGTAGCCGCCCTGCATCCACGCGACACCACCGTGGTACAGCATCACGGCCAGCACGGCCGCGGCGCGCAGCCCGTCGAGCGCTGGGATGTGACGGAGGCGGCCATCCACGATCGGCGCGGCGCGATCGTCGATGCCGTCGGCGCGCCACTGGACGGGATCCGGGCGCGCCGAGCGGTCCGATGAGCGGCGACGGGAGGGAGTGAGGGCAGTGGTCATCGCGTGCGGAGGTACCCGGCGCAGCGAGGCGCAACGCCACGGTTCGACCAGCGTAAGCCCGGTCTCCTCCCGGGACGGACCGGGGCTCAGCAGCCCAGGACGCACTCCGATCTGACCTCGGCCCGCGCCGTCGACCGCGCGCTGGCACCCAACACCGGCACGTTCACCACGACGCGGACCGACACGAATCGCCCGCCGCAGTCGCACGAGAGCAGCTCGGCACCGTTGTCACGGGCGGTCTCACGGGCGGCGGACGATGCGGCCCCGGACCCTCGGGCGAGGGCGAGCATGTCGGCCGCGGCGAGCGCCGCGGCGTCGGCCGCGCTGTCGGCACGGGCACCCGCGACGGCAGCAGCTCCGGCGCGCGCGGCACCGAGGGCGAGCAGCAGGGCGAGCGCGAGGACCGCGACCAACCAGATGGTCGCGGTCCCCCGCTCTCGATCGCCGTCGAGGTTCACTTCTCGACCCGCATCACGGCGCGGTGGTGGAGCACGGGATCCGGGAACAGCGCGCCGACGAGGGGGAGATCGGTGACGGACCGGTACTCGACCTCCACCGCGATCGGCTCGCCGACCGCGGGACGGGGACCCACGTCGACGCGGACGCCGGGCAGCACCCGATGCGCCGCGTCGCCGGGGCTGGCGTCGACGCTCGCGGCACGCGCCGCCTCACGAGCCGCGTGCACGACTCCGACGTAGTCACGCACGACCAGCGCCACCTGGAGGATCGCCATCGCCGCGAGCACCAGTGCCGGGAGCACCAGCGCGAACTCCACGGTCGCCTGACCCCGATCGCTCCGTTGCCGCCGGCTCACAGGATCTTGCTCACCACCTCGTCGAACAGGCTGCTGATGGCGTCGCTGCCCCTCGCCCAGGTGATGAGCAGCGTCGCGATCGCCGCGGCGCCGAGGATCACCAGCGCGTACTCGGCGGTGGTCTGGCCCGACTCGTCGCGGTCGGTGCGCATCGCGGCGCGCGCACGGGTGGTGACCGCGCTGATCGCTCGCCGGAGACGGCGGGCAAGTCGGGACGGGTTCGTGATCGTCGTCGTCATGGATCGTCCTTTCGGAACGGGTCAGGAGCCGCCGAGGCCGGCCAGGACCGCCGGGACGACGGTGAGCAGACCGAAGGCGGGAAGGACGAGGAAGATGAGAGGGAAGAGCAGGCGAACGGGCGCCGTGCGCGCCCGCTCCTCCGCGCGCCGACGCAGCGCGGTGCGTTGTTCGGCGGCGAGCCGAGCGAGCGCGTCGCCGACCGGCGCGCCGTAGCGATCCGACGAGAGCAAGGCGTCGGCGAGCGGACGCAGCACGGGCAGGCGCGTGGCGAGATCGTCGAGCGCGTCGGCGAACGATCGGCCGAGCGCACAGGCTCGGCCGACGTCCCCGAGACGGGCGCCGAGCTCTGGTGGCGCCCAGCGCGCCGCGGTCTCGACCGCCAGGTACGGCGTGCAGCCCGCGCCGACCGCGACCGCGAGCAGGTCGACCGCGACCGGCAGCTCGGTGAGCACCACCGTCTCCAGGCGCCGTCGCCGTCGCTCCTCGACGACCCGCCCCACCACGGCCCGCACCGCCCCCGGTACCGCGCCTCGCACCGCCCCCCGCACCGCGGCATTCACGCCCCCACCGACGTGCCGCCCCCAACGCTTTGGCGTCACTTGGCCGCGCTCAGCGCGGTGAGGCGACGCCAAGGCGCCGGTGTGGGAGCGAGGCGCAGACCGGCGCGCTCGGCGCGCGAGCGGCGTCGCGGCGAGGACGCCCCAGGCGACGGCCAGCACCCACGGCGCGAGGGCGCTCACGCGCCGGCCTCGGATGGGCGTGTGCTCATGCAACCGCGCCGCGGCGGAGGATGCGCCGCATCCAGAGTGCGGCCAGGGCTTCGCAGGCGAGCCCGAGCACCAGGCAGACACGACCCACGTCGGTGCCCACGAGGAGATCGACCGACGACGGGTCGACGACCGCGCTGAACGCCAGGTAGCCGATCGGGGCACCGCCGACGACGACCGCGGAGAGGCGCGCCTGCGCGGACAGCGACCGGGCTTCCGCGAGCGCACCGAGGCGCTCCCTGAGCGATGCGGCGAGCCCGTCGAGCGCAGACGCGGCGCGCCCTCCGAGCGTCACCGCGACGGCCAACGCGCCCGCGACCGCGCGTACCTCGGGCAGGCGCCGCTCCTCGGGCCAGCGGGCGAGCGCGTCGGCGAGGCTCACGCCGAGTGCCGCGCGCGCACGCACCCGGTGCACATCGGCCGCCAGTGCCGGTGATTCGCCCAGCGCGCCGAGCGCCTCGTCGAGACCGGCTCCGCCTCGCACCGCCGCCGCCACCTGCTCGAGCCCGCTCGGCAGCGCCTCGACGAAGCGTCGCTCGGCGCGGCCGCGCGCGAGCCGGAGGCCCACGGGGCCGGCGACCACCGCCACGACCACCGCGAACGGCGCCATCCCGGGAGCCACGGCCAGCGCGAGGAGCACGACCGCGCCGACGCCCACGGCCGCGAGCTCGACGGCCGTCTCGGGAGCCACGTCGACCGCCGCGTCGGCCAGGGCGCGCTCGAGTCGGGTCCGGAGCGCGTCGGGGACTCGCCACCGCACCACCCGCCCGAGGCCACGGGCCCGATGACCGCCGTCCGCCCGGCGCGCGAGACGGGTGAGGACGAGCGTCAAGGAGCCGCCCAGGCCGGCGACCAGGACCGTGCTCACCGGGCGCGACCGATCATGGGGCACACGTCGCGCAGCGGCGGTGCGTCGGACCGACGGGCCGGGCGCGACGGCGCCGCGAGGGAGGCGAGCGAGTCGCCGTCGCGGACGAGCAGGGGCCGGAGCGCGGGGCCATCGGCACCCGCGTACAGCTCGCCGATCGTCTCGACGCGCCGCACCCCGCCGCGCCGGCGGGCGACGAACACGACGGCGTCGACCGCGGAGCCGAGCTGGCTGCGCACCGCACCCAGTGGCAGCCCGACGTCGGCCAGCAGGACGAGCGTCTCCAACCGAGCCAGCGCGTCGTGCGCGCCGTTGGCGTGCACCGTCGACAGCGACCCGTCGTGTCCGGTGTTGAGCGCCTGGAGCATGTCGAGCGCCTCGCCGCCGCGCACCTCCCCGACCACGATGCGGTCGGGCCGCATCCGCAGCGCGGTGCGAACCAGGTCGCGCACGGTCACCGCCCCGGCGCCTTCGGCGTTGGGCGGGCGGGCCTCGAGCCTGACGACGTGCGACTGGGCGAGCCGCAGCTCGGCCGTCTCCTCGATCGTGACGATGCGCTCGTCGTCGGGGATCGCGCTCGACAGCGCGTTGAGGAGCGTCGTCTTCCCGGCACTCGTGCCGCCGGCGACGATCACGTTCCATCCGGCGACGACGCACCAGGTGAGCAGCGCGATCGCTCGGTCGTCGAGGCCGAAGTCGCGCAACGGCACCGCCCGCGCCCCGAAGCGACGGATGGTGATGCACGGGCCGTCGATCGCGAGCGGTGGGATCACCGCGTGGACCCGTGAGCCATCGGGGAGTCGGGCGTCGACCATCGGTGACGACCGGTCGAGTCGGAGCCCCAGCGGGGCGACGACCCGCTCGACCAGGCGCACGATCCCGGCCGCGTCCAGCGCGAGCGGCACGGCCTCGATGCGTCCGGCCCGCTCGACGTAGGCGCGCCCCGGGCCGTTGACCATCACCTCGGTGACCCCCGGGTCGGCGAGCAACGGCTCGAGCGGGCCGAGCCCCGCGATCTCGTCGGTGAGCTCCGCGAGGAGCACCTCGAACCGGCGCGCAGGCAGGAGCGGTTCCTCGTCGCGCAGGAGCTCCGCGAGCTGGGCCCGCACCGCGACCTCGCGTCCCGGTCCGGTGAGGTCGCCGAGAGCCGGCGAGCTGAGGAGCCGAGCGTGGACGCGCTGCTTGAGGTCGGCGCTCACGCCGCCTCCCCGCGACGGTCGACGAGGAGCTCGAGGCGGGTGAGGAGCCGGGCGGTGGGCCGCGCGAGCACGTCGGGCAGCCGAGCCGCGAGCACGCCCGCGTCGACCGCGCGTGCGACCGGCGCGCGCGCCGGGACGCGAGCGAGCACGGGGCGGTCGAGGACGTCCGCCAGCTCGGCCGCGCCGAGCGACCGACCCTGCTCCTCGACCAGGACCGTGCCGGTCGCCCGAGGGAGGAGCGGGCTGTGCACCGCGCGCCGCAGCCCGAGGTAGCAGCCGCGCAGCACGACCACCGAGAGGTCGGCGACCTCGACGAGCGCGCGTGCGGCGGGGGTGGTCGCCGATCCGGCGTCGACCACGGTGGGAACCGGGCCGTCGCGCAGCGCGACCGCGAGCGCCGCACCGCCCTCGGCTGCCGGTTGTGGTGCCAGCGCGCGGTCGGCGGAGCCGCGCGGCAGCAGCGCGATGCCGGGAGCGGCGACGACCGTCAGGCGGTCGAGCGCGTCGGCGGGCGCCTCCGGCCCCGCGGCCAGCCAGTCGGCGATCCCGGTGGTGGGCTCGCTCGACAGGGCGAAGATCGCGGGCTGGTCACCGGCGAGGTCGGCCAGACGTGCGCCATCGGCGCGGCGGGCGAGCACCAGTGCGCAGGCGGCCGCGAGCACGGACGTGCCGGAGCCGCCCTTGGGCGACCACAGTGCGAGGAGCATCGCTCCCCTCCTCCAGGTGTCGGATCGTCGATGCGGGCGATCCGGTCGTCTCGGGGGAAGCGGGCTCCGACAGCGCTCACGAGGAGCGAATGCAGTGACGACACCGACGCGTAACCTCGTCGCGCGTGACCTCGCCCGGCGCGGCTGCGTTCTTCGATCTCGACAAGACGATCATCGCCAAGAGCTCGGTGCTCGCCTTCGGACGGCCCCTCTACCAAGGGGGCCTGCTGTCGCGCCGCGCGATCGTGCGCAGCGCGTACGCGCAGGTCGTCTTCATGCTCGTGGGAGCCGACGAGAAGAAGATGGAGAAGCTGCGCAAGGCGATGCTCGACATGATCCGGGGCTGGAACCAGCACGAGGTCGCGGGCATCGTGCGCGAGACGCTCGAAGAGGTCGTCACGCCGATCATCTTCAGCGAGGCGCTCGACCTGATCGAGCAGCACCAGGCACAGGGCCGCACGGTCGTCATCGTGTCGTCGGCACCCGAGGAGGTCGTGCAGCCCCTCGGCCGGTTCCTCGGCGTCGACGACGTCATCGCGACGCGCGCCGAGGTCGACGCCGAGGGCAACTACACCGGCGAGATGGCCTTCTACGGGTACGGGCCGCACAAGGCCGACGCGATCAGGGCGATGGCGTCGCGCGACGGGATCGACCTCGACGAGTCCTACGCGTACAGCGACTCGATCACCGACGAGCCGATGCTGCGGGTGGTCGGCAACCCGGTCGCGGTGAACCCCGACCGCGACCTCGCGCGCCTCGCACGCGACGAGGACTGGCCGATCCTCCGGTTCGAGCGTCCGGTGCGCCTGCGCAGTCGTCTGCCGGTGCCGTCGCGTCCGGCGCTCGCGGTCACCGGGGCGCTCGCCGCGATCGGCGCCGGCGTGCTCGTGTGGTGGCTGCTGCATCGTCGGGAGCGCGACTCCGCATGAGTCGCGGCGAGGGGCTCGAGCTCGCGCACCTGCCCACGCCGCTCGAGCCGATGGACCGACTCGCCGAAGCGATCGGCGGCCGATCCGGTCCGCGCCTCCTCGTGAAGCGGGACGACTGCACGGGCCTGGCGCTGGGCGGCAACAAGGCGCGCAAGCTGGAGCGGCTCTGCGCCGACGCCCTCGACCAGGGCTGCGACGTGCTCGTCACCGGTGGGGGCACGCAGAGCAACCACGTGCGCATGACCGCCGCCGCGGCGAACCGGCTGGGCCTCGAGTGCCACGCCGTTCTCGCGGTGAGCGAGCGCAGCGGGGTGCACGACTCCGGCAACGTGCTGCTCGACGGCATCCTCGGCATCCACGCCCACCTGCTCCACGAGGGCGACCCGCCGATCTCCGTCTCCGCTTCCACTTCGGCCTACTCCTCTGGAGCCCTCACGAGCTCGGGCTCCGCCGGCGGCGGCACGGCAGAGCCGACCTCCGCCTACTACTCGCTCGAGGCGGCGATCGAGGAGCTCGGCGCGTCGCTGCGCGGCGCGGGGCGCCGGCCGTACGTGATCCCGATCGGTGGCGCGTCGGTGATCGGTGCGACGGCGTACGCCCTCGCGGTCGACGAGCTGCGCGGCCAGCTCGCCGGCGAGCGCATCGACTGGATCGTGGTCGCCGACGGCTCCGGTGGCACCCACGCGGGCCTGCTCGCAGGGCTCGGTGGCGAGGCTCGTGTGCTGGGCGTCGACGTCGGCACGCGCCCCGACCTCGACACGGTGGTCCCGGAGCTCGCGGCGGCCGCGGCCCAGCACGTCGGTCGCGCCGCGCCGAGTGGCGAGGTGATCGTCGATCACGACCACTTCGGCACGGGCTACGGCGCGCTCACCGGCGCCGCGGTCGAGGCGATCACGCTCGCCGCTCGCACCGAAGGGCTCGTCCTCGACCCCGTCTACACCGGGAAGGCGATGGCGGCGCTCGTCACCGCCGTCCGCGACGGGCGCATCGGGGACGGCGACACCGCGCTGTTCTGGCACACCGGTGGCGCGCCGGCGCTGTTCTCGACGAGGTACTCGGCGGCGTTCCCGACGCCGATCGACTCCGATGCCGCTGCCCGCTGAACGGGCCCGGACGCGCACCGAGCCCGCTCGCCGTCTGGTGGCGGGGCGGGCCCGGTCGGTCGGCGCCGGTCGGGCCTCAGGGCCCTCCGGCGCGGTGGTGCGTGGTCAGGTCGCTTCGCGCAGCTTCTTCGCCACAGCGACACCGATCACGACGAGGACGAGCAGCACCAGCAGCTTCTTCACGAGCTGAGCCCTCCTGATCGAGGTTGGTCTCGGATGTGCGACCGAGGAAGGGCTCCCCGAGCGCGGCGTCGGATGGACGGCGACAGCGTACCGTAAGCGCCCGTGAGCGCCTCCGGCCCACCCCCGTCGGCGGCGGAGGTGCTGTTCGAGGAGCGGCTGCGCCCCGTCGGTCGGCAGTGGCTCTGGATACCGGTCGTGCTCGCGGTGACGTTCCTCGCCATCGCCCCGATCTTCGTGCCCGTCGCGCTCGGCGCCTGGTTCGTCAACGTGGCGCGCTACTGGCGCACGGTCGTGCGGATCGACCAGGAGCACGTGTGGGTGGGCAAGCGAGTGGTGCGGCTCGCGGCCCTCGACCTGACGACGCTCGGGCGGGCCTACAACTCGTGGCCGTGGCGACCGTTCACCAGGAGCTGGCTGGGCGGCAACCCGATCTGGACGTCCGACTCGGTCGGCATCCGGGGCTTCGACGACCGGCCGTACGCGGTCGCGGTCGGCACCAACCGCCGCGACGAGCTCGTCGCGCTGCTCGAGGAGCTGGTGCCGGCAGCGAAGGCGCGCGTGCTCGCAGCCGGCGGTGCGCGCTTCGCAGCTGCGGTCGCGCCGCCCGGCTGGCATCCCGACCCGTGGGACCCGGTCGGCGCGCTGCGCTGGTGGGACGGCTCGCAGTGGACGGGGTGGACGCACGCGCTCTCGGGACGCTGCGGGCCGACGCCGGGGAGCGGGCCGTGATCCCGATCGCCGACGAGAACCCGATCCGGCGGCTGCCGATCGTCACGTTGCTGCTCATCGTGGCCTGCGTCGTCGTGTACTTCGCGATCCAGCCGACGGGTGCGCCCGAGTTCAGCTGGACCGGGCTGGTCGAGCGAGTCGACGACGAGGACCTGCGCTTCGTCGTGGACAACGCCGCGATCCCGTGCGAGCTGATCGAGCTGCGGCCGTTGAGCGAGGCCGAGTTCGATGCCACGTTCGACGGTGGCGACGGCAGCGCGTGCGGCACCGGCGACGACTCGCGCGCGCACAGCGAGGGCAAGGTCGTGCTCCTCGGGGTGCTGGTGTCGATGTTCCTGCACGGCAGCATCGCCCACCTGTTCGGCAACATGCTGTTCCTCTGGGTGTTCGGCAACAACGTCGAGGACCGCCGGGGGCGCGTGCGCTACGTGCTGCTGTACCTGTTCGGCGGGCTCGCCGCGACCGCCGCGCACGTGGCGGTCGACCCCAGCTCGACCGTGCCGGTGATCGGCGCCTCGGGTGCGATCGCGGCGGTGATGGGCGCGTACCTGGTGAGCTGGCCCAAGGCCCGGATCAAGACGATCATCTTCTTCGGCCCGGTGCTGCTGCGGAAGGTCGAGGCGATCTGGCTCCTGCTCTACTTCCTCGGCACGCAGTTCCTGCTCGTGGGCGGCGAGACCGGCGTCGCCTGGGCCGCGCACGTCGGTGGGTTCGGCTTCGGCGTCCTCGTCGGCCTCTGGTGGCGCCGCCGCGACGAGCGCACCGCCGAGGCGCTTCCCGCACCGCCCGCCGCGCCAGAGCCCGCGCCGGCGTAGCCCGGGCCGCTCGGCATGCGACGCTGAGCCACCGTGGTGGTGGCTGGCCGTCACATGGTGGCTGGCAGTCACATGCTCGCGAGGCGTCACTGAGCCGGCACGCGCGCGTCGTTGCTCGCAGCCGAGCCGAGGACGATGATGGCGATCGATGAACAGCGGACCCGCCGGTCCTTGCACGCGAAGCTCGCCGACACCCTCGGCGACGACGAAGCCGCGCTGCTGATGGACTACCTGCCGCCCGTCGGCTGGGCCGACGTCGCCACCAAGCGCGACCTCGATGTGCTCGGCACCGCCACCAAGCACGACATCGACACCCTCGGCGCCGCCACCAAGCACGACATCGACGCACTGCGCACCGAGCTGCGCGCCGAGATCCAGGTCGTTCACACCGAGCTGCACTCGATGCGCAGCGACCTCCATGCCGAGATCTCCGACCTCAAGAGCACGCTCCTCATGTGGCTCGTCCCCACGGTGATCGGCTCGATCGTTGTGTCCGTCACGCTCTCACGCGTCCTGTAGCTGGCGACTACCAGTCGGCGTACTCGACACCGTCGGCGAGCTTCGTCGGACTCTCGTCGCCAACGCTCCATCGGTAGATCGCAGCCGGACCGCCGTTCGGATGACTGACGAGCAGGAAGTGCTGCCCGCTGTCGTCCACCGACAGCACACCGAAGTTGCCATCGACAGCCTCGTCGGTGGCGTCCCACTCCAAGAGCGTCACTCCATCGGTGGCGCGCGGATCGTCGAGCTCGACGAGGCGGGCGGTCTCGAGCCCGGACTCGTAGAACACGCCGGCCCACCTGCTGGTGAGGCCGAGCGGCGCGAGCTCGACCGGTCCCCGCAGGGCGTTGTCGGTCGTAGCAGCGACTTCACGTGCGGCAAGCCCGTTGGCGGCCGTGGTGTCGACGAGCCACCACTCGACTTCGGGCTCGTGCTGGACCTGCACCATCACGTGCGTTCCGCCCGCGTCCCAGCCGGTGATCCGGATTGGGTGGTACGCGGAATCGTCGGAGCTGGGCGGCATCGTCCATCGCTGCTCCTCACCGGTGGCCAGGTCGTGTACGACAACCGTCTCGGGATCGGGCAGACACTGCGCGAGGTATGCGAGCCGTGATCCGTCGGGGCTCAACCGGGGCGATGCGCCGCGGACGAGCTCCCGACTTGTCCCGGTGTCCAGCGCGATCTCGACGGTGCTCTCGGTGCACGATGAGGTGTGAGCCGACTGGCCGACGTAGGCAACGGCGCGCGCTCGGTCGAGAGCAATGCCCCACGCACCGCGGCGAGAGCGCGGATCGATCTCGCGCAGCACCCTGCCGTCGTCGGACGCGAGCTCGACGACGTGCTGTGCGGAATCGAGGGCGACGATCGTCTCGGGCATCGGACCCGCCACTGCCGCAGTACCGGGCACGGGCGCCACGCTGGTTGACGTGCTGGTCGCGGTCGTCGGCGTCGGCGTCTGCTCGGCGCGTGAGACCCAGGCTGCGTCGAGCACGTGGTCCGCTAGCGGCGTCGGCGTCGGCGAGCCGGCACGCAGCGATGAGAGGGTCCAGCCGTCCTGGGAGTCGCCGAGTGGCGAGGCAACGAGCAGGCTCGTCGCTGAGGCATCTGCGCCCATGAGGTACCCCGAGACGGGGGACAAGGTCTCGATCACCGCGCCGGTCGCCGGGTCGAGTGCCGCGGCACCGGTCCCGGGCACGATGGTCAGGAGCGAGCCGTCAGCCCGGTACGCGAACCCATTGCCGAAGAGGTCGGGAAGATCCTTGGCGGCTCCGAGGCCTTCCGGCGATACCGCTACCTCGACCATCCGGCCTGGCCCCGACCCGAACAGGAGTCGCCGCGAGTCGGGCGACCACGCCAGCGGCTGAAGGGAGACGTTGGGATCGACGTCCTGCAGTCCGTGCTCGTCACCCGTGTGGAGATCGCGCACCGTGAGCGAGCCGGCAGGGCCGCAGGGGTCGTCGGTGCTGCGCGACCTGAACGCGAGATAGCGCCCGTCCGGGCTGACGAGGGGAGCGCTGCCGGGGATCGACTCCACCACGTCCGCCGGAGCGCGGCCGGAAGCATTAGCAGTGGTCGGTCGAACCTGCACGATCGACTCCGGATCCTCGGCTGGATCACAGCTAGGTCGTGCGCTCGCGCCGGTACCGATGAACACGGTCCCGTTAGGCGCCGCGCTGATTCCGGTCGTCCACGTGGCATCGTCCCCCCGGGTCGCCTCATAGATGGTGTCGATCACGCGTCCGTCGCTCGGATCGATCAGAACGACGGTCCCGTCGCTGAGCGCGGCGACGACCTGGTCACCTGTACTGGGCGTCACCGCGATCGATCCTGAGCCGTCGCTGCTGCGAGTGAGCAAGAGGCCCGCGACGATGAGCGCGGCGCTCGTCGCGAATGCCGTTGCGCCGCGTCCAAGACGACGGTTGCGTCGCATGCGTCGCCCGCGAGCCCGGACGTCGTCCCACGGCGCCGACGCTCTCTCGGGCATCCCCGCGTCGTCGCGGAGCGCGTCCCGCAGCTGCTCGTCGAGGGACATCAGAGCTCCTCACCGAGTCGCGTGGCGAGCGCCGCGTGCGCACGGGAGAGGTGCTGCTTGACGGAACCGTCGGAGATCCGGAGCGCGGCGGCGGTCTCGGTGACCGTGCAGTCGAGGTAGTAGCGCAGCACGATGCACTCACGCTGGCGGCGCGGGAGCCTGCGGACCGCTGCGGCGACCTCATGGCGTCGCGCACGCTCGGCCGCCGCTTGCTCAGCCGACGGCGCATCGACCGGTGTCTCCAGCGGCACGGCTCGGGCGATGCGTCGCCGCCGGAGCCCCCCTCGAGACAGGTTGACGACCGCTCGGCGGACGTACGGGAGCGGGTCGTCGCGGTTCTTGACCCTCGACCAGCGTGCGTAGGTACGTGCGAACGCTTCCTGAACCACTTCTTCCGCCTGTCTCGGGTCGTCGAGCAAGAGGCGGGCGAGGCCCGCGAGCCGACCCGCGTGCTCGCCGTACACCACCGCGAGCACGTGATCGGCGCCGGCGGGCTCCCGCGGCGCTGGCTCGTCCACCACCGCCGCGGCCTCCGCGTCGACGACGTCCATCGACAGGTCCAGACGCGCATCATCGCCGTTCGGATGACACCGCGCCGGAGGTTCCGCGGGCCAGCGCATGTGACGCTCACCCACCATGTGACGCTGAGCCACCGTGGATGCGACTCGGTGTCACATGCGGTCGCGACGCGCCCGGTCCAGACGCGACGAAGCCCGGCCGAATGGGCCGGGCTCCTTGGCCTTCCCGGACCGCTGTGGTCGCTAGACCGCCAGCAGGTCGCGGGCGCCGGTGTCGGCGGACGGGTGGCGGAGCTTGCTCATCGCTCGCGCCTCGATCTGTCGGATCCGCTCCCGGGTGAGGTTGAAGTACTCGCCGACCTCCTCGAGCGTCCGCGGCTCGCCGCGGTCGAGGCCGAAGCGCAGCGCCAGGATCTGGCGCTCGCGCTCGTCGAGCGGGGCGAGCAGCTTCTCGATCTCGTCGGGGAGCAGCGCCGTGGCCGCGACCTCGAACGGCGACTCGGCCGAGCGGTCCTCGACGATGTCGCCGAGCTCGGCGTCGCCGTCCTCGCGCAGCGGCTCGGACAGCGAGAGGGGCTCGGCCGCGAAGCGCAGTGCCTCGGTGACCTTGTCCTCGGGCATCTCGACCTCGGCCGCGAGCTCGGCGAGGGTCGCCGGACGCCCGAGCTTGAGCTCCAGGCGCGAGCGCGCCTTCTGGAGGCGGGCCAGCGTGTCGCCGGCGTGCACCGGGAGGCGGATCGTGCGGCCGGTGTTGGCGATGCCGCGGGTGATCGCCTGGCGGATCCACCAGGTGGCGTAGGTCGAGAACTTGAAGCCCTTGCGCCAGTCGAACTTCTCGACGGCGTGCATCAGGCCGAGGTTGCCCTCCTGGATCAGGTCGAGGAGCGGCAGGCCCGAGGCCTGGTACTTCTTCGCAATCGACACGACGAGTCGCAGGTTGGACTGCACGAAGGTGCGCTGGGCCTGGTCGCCCGTGCGGATCGTGCGACGCAGCTCACGCTTCTTGGCGGGGGTCAGCTTCTTCGCCGGCAGCTTCTCGAGGTCTTCGCGCGCGGCGTTGCCGCCCTCGATCTCCTGCGCGAGGCGGACCTCGTCGTCCTTGGTGAGCAGTGGGTACTGCCCGATGTCGGTGAGGTAGAGCCGGACGAGATCTTCCTCGTCCCGCTCGACACGCTCCTTCGCCACGGGGGCCTTTCACGACCGCTGCCCGGGACCGGCGCCGGGGAGGGGTCTCGATCTGGGGTCCGATGGGAACCCTGTGCGGGTGGACGGCCGGTCACCCGTTGTGGAGAACGGTTGCCGGACCTGCGTTGTTCCAGGTCAGAGGCACTTTCCGGGTCTGTGCCCCCCGTACCATAAAGGACCCGTCAAGTCGCGCTTTCCACAGGCCCGGCCGGCCGCCGGGACCGGCGCAGGCGCCCGGGGGGACCATCCATTCTACCGGCCGTGACGCGGATCGCGTCATCGAATCGTGCGGGCCACCTCGTCCGCCAGCGCCCGGTCGCTCGCGGCGACGGCGCCCACGACCCGCATCGCCGGGCCGTCCCGCACGGCAGACGCCGCGGCGGCGAAGGCCTCGAGCGCCGCGACCTGGGCCGGCAGCACCTCGGCGAGCGCTCGGAGCCGGGCGTCGGTCGAGTCGACGCCGTGGAGCAGACGCGTCAGGTCGTCGTCGCCGGTTGCGACGAGCGAGTCGGGATCGTGGTCG
Organism: uncultured Bifidobacteriaceae bacterium; assembly: GCA_964501785.1. Lineage (GTDB taxonomy): Bacteria > Actinomycetota > Acidimicrobiia > IMCC26256 > PALSA-555 > DATBSK01. Next base: position 168,751 of record CAZCUD010000003.1, on the reverse strand, counting down.
CGGGTGTCGGGCAGGACGTCGACGAGCGCGAGCGCGTGGTCACCGTGGTGCCGACTGGCCCGGGCGAAGAGCAGCTTGGTGTCGGGCTCGGGGGTGGTCACGACCCACCCACCGACGATCTCGAAGAGCTGCTGCTCGCACCAGGCGAGGGCACCGATGCGCTGCGCGGCATCCGTGATGTCCATCCCCACCCCGGTCCCGTGCTCGACCCGTCCAGCCACGGCCGCAGGCTAACGCCGCCCCCGATTCCCCCGTACGTCGGAAGACTCAGCGACACCTGTTGTCGTTCGGTCTTCCAACGCAGCGAAAGGAGAGGATCAGCGGATCAGGAGCCCCATTCCCCGTACGTCGGAAGACACTTGGCGGAAGAGCCAGCGGGTCAGTGGAGGTGGGCCTCGAGCTCGGCTTCGGCCTCGGCGTCGTCGGCCTCGGCGGCGCGGCGTCCCGGGCCGAGCTCGGTGAGCGCAATGCCGCCGAGGATGACGACCGCGCCGACGAGCTCGACCGTCCCGAGGCGCTCGCCGTCGACGAAGCCGGCGATCGCGGCGAAGACCGGCTCGGACAGCAGGATCAGCGCGGCTCGGCTGGGAGCGATGCGGCGCTGTCCGTAGAGCTGGAGCGACAGCGCCACCGACGAGCACGCGATGCCGGTGAAGACGATGGCGAAGATCGCCACCGCGGTGAACTGCCCGGTGCCCTGCACGCCGGTGGCGGGGAGGCACAGCAGCGCCACCATCGCCATCTGCACCGTGGTGAAGGGGATGGTCTGGAGCCGGTTGGCGTAGGCGCCCTGGTAGACGATCCACACCGCGAACAGCAGCGCGCACGCCAGCGTCCACAGCTCACCCGTGCCGAAGGACAGGTCGGCGCCCGTCATCAGGAAGAGACCCGCGGTGGCGATCGCGATCCCGCCGATCACCCAGGGTGAGGGCCATCGCCGACTGACGAACGCCTCGACGAACGGCGTGATGCAGACGTAGAGACCGGTGATGAACGCGGACGTCGACGGCGAGGCCTCCTGGAGCCCGATCGTCTGCGTGGCGTAGCCACCGAAGAGCAAGACACCCGCGACGGCTCCGACGCGCAGCAGGAGCCGGCGGTCGTCACCATGGCGCCTCGTGATCGCGATCGCGAAGGGCGCGAGCGCGAGGACCGCGATGGTGAACCGCAGGAGCAGGTACGCGAAGGGCGTGACGTCGTCGACCGCGTCGGCGACCAGCGGGAACGTGACCCCGAAGAGCGCGGCCGCGAGGACCAGCGCGCCCTCGGCGGCGAACCGCGACGTGAAGCCCTTCACCGCACCGGACGATCGTGCGCCCGGCGATCAGCCGGGCCAGCGGTTGGTGATCGGGAGTCGGCGGTCCTTGCCGAAGGCCTTCGGTGACACCCTGACCCCCGGAGGCGCCTGACGGCGCTTGTACTCGTTGCGGTCGATGAGGCGCGCGACCCGGCGCACCGTGTCACCGTCGTGGCCCGCGGCCTCGAGCTCCGCGACCGACTTGTCGTCCTCCACGTAGCCCTCGATGATCGGATCGAGCACCTCGTAGGGCGGCAACGAGTCGCTGTCGAGCTGGTCGGGCCGCAGCTCGGCGCTCGGAGGCTTCTCGAGCACCTCGGTCGGGATCAGCGCTCGCCCGGCTCGTTCGTTGCGGTCGCGGCACAGCGCGTACACGAGCGTCTTGGGCACGTCCTTGATCACGGCGAAGCCCCCGGCCATGTCGCCGTAGAGGGTGGCGTACCCGACTGCCATCTCGCTCTTGTTGCCCGTCGTCAGCACGAGCCAGCCGAACTTGTTCGACAGCGCCATGAGGACGACGCCACGGATGCGCGCCTGGAGGTTCTCCTCGGCGAGGTCGGGCTCGCGACCGGCGAACGGCTCGGCCAGCATGTCGAGGAGGGCTCCGTGCGCGGCCTCGATGGGCACGGTGATGGTGCGGATGCCGAGGTTCGCGGCGAGGCGCTCGGAGTCGGCGACGCTGCCCTCGCTCGAGTACCGCGACGGCATCATCACACCGGTCACGTGCTCGGGGCCGAGGGCGTCGGCGGCGACGGCAGCCACGAGCGACGAGTCGATGCCGCCCGAGAGCCCGATCACCACGTCGCTGAACCCGTTCTTGCGCACGTAGTCGCGGGTGCCGACCACGAGCGCTTCGTAGACCTCGTGCACCGGGTCGAGGAGCGGCGCGAGCACGGGCGCCGGCCCGCGCTCGCCGAGCCGCGCCTCGCTGACGGGCACCTCGGGGAGCGCTCCGGCCCGGACCCGCCCTCGCGGGTCGAGCGCGCGCCGTCGGAACGAGGGGCGCACGTCGAGGTCGACGATCATGAGGTCCTCGACGAACTGCGGCGATCGTGCGATCAGGTGGCCTTCGCCGTCGAACATCATCGATGCGCCGTCGAAGACCAGCTCGTCCTGGCCGCCGACCATGTTGAGGTAGAGCACGGGCACGCCGGCATCGGCGGCGCGGGTGGCGAGCATGGTCTCGCGCTCGCGCAGGCGACCCGCGTAGTAGGGCGACGCGTTGACGTTGACGACGAGCTCGGCGCCCGCCGCTGCCTGCGTGAGGATCGGGCCGGACGGGCTCCACGCGTCCTCGCAGATCGACACCGCGACGCGTGCACCACCGATCACGAACAGCGGACCGTCGCCGGGCCACGGCTCGAAGTAGCGCTCTTCGTCGAACACCGCGTAGTTGGGCAGCAGGTGCTTGCGGTACACGCCCAGCACCTTGCCGTTCGCGCACACCGCGGCCGCGTTGTAGAGGTCGCGGTCGGGCTGCGGGAACCCGACGATCGCCGCGGCCCGTCCGGTGCGTGCGGCGACCTTCTCGAGCGCCTCGCCGGCCTGAGCGACGAACGCGGGACGCAGGAGCAGGTCTTCTGGTGGGTAGCCCGTGATCGCGAGCTCGGGGAACGCGACGAGATCGGCGCCGGCGTCCTCGGCCTGCTCGTAGACCTCGAGGACCCGCGCCGCGTTGGCCTCGAGGTCACCGACGGTGAGGTTGAGCTGCGCGGCCGCGAGCCGCAGTCTCGGCACCACACCAGGATACGGAGAAGGCCGCCGACGTGGGACACGTCGATCCGCGACACTCCTGACGTGGACCTGGAGGCCGTGTTCGGCGCTTCATCGGTCGCCGACGACCTCGACGCGTCGGCCGACGCGGCGCTGGCGCGCGCCGCGATCGAGCGGGTGCTCGAAGCCCGGCCCGATGCCGCAGGCCCGGTCATCGAAGACTCCGTGCTGCGCTCAGGGCTGATCGCGGTCGGCTGCGCCTCCCGATCGCTGACGAACGCGATCGTCAACGACCCGACGCTCCTCGACGTGTTCGCGGACGGGGCGGACCTGCAGGTCGAGCACACGGTCGCGCACGACCGCACCGACCTCGCCGCGGCGCTCGAGCACGGTGACGACGCCGAGAGCGTGCTGCGACGATGGAAGCGCCGAGAGCTGCTCCGGATCGCTGTGCGAGACCTGCTCGGCATCGCGGACCTGCCCGCCGTCGGTCGCGAGCTGGCCGCGCTCGCCGAGGTCTGCCTCGGCACGGCGCTCTCGCTCGCCGAGCCTCGGATCCCGTTCGCGATCGTGGGCATGGGCAAGCTCGGCGGTGCCGAGCTCAACTACGCCAGCGACGTCGACGTGCTCTTCGTCCACGAGGGCGATGGTGACGAGGCGGATCGGGTCGCGCGCGCGGTGCTGCGGATCATGACCACGCCGACGGCCGACGGGATCGTGTTCCGCACCGATGCCGACCTCCGACCCGAGGGGCGCGCCGGTGCGCTGACCCGCACGATCGACTCCTACGAGTCGTGGTACCGGCAGTGGGCCCGGACCTGGGAGTTCCAGGCGCTGCTGAAGGCCCGACCCCTGGCTGGCGACACCGACCTCGGTGACCGCTGGTTCGCCATGTCGCGCCCGTTCGTGTGGCCAGATCGACTCGACCCCGACGCGGTGCGGGAGGCCCGAGTGATGAAGGCGCGCTCCGAGGAGGAGATGCGCAAGAAGGGCCTGACCGACCGGGAGCTGAAGCGCGGACGCGGCGGCATCCGCGACGTCGAGTTCGCGGTGCAGCTGCTCCAGCTCGTGCACGGTCGCCACGACGAGTCGGTTCGCTCGCCGACGACCCTCGACGCGCTCGACGAGCTGGCCGCCGCGGGCTACATCGAGCGGGACGATGCGTCGTCGCTGGCCGAGGCCTACGTCTTCCTGCGCACGATCGAGCACCGCATCCAGCTCTGGGACGAGCAGCAGACGCACACCCTGCCCCGCGACGACGCCGCGCGCGTTCGACTCGCGCGAGTGACGGGCTTCCGTGACTCGCCTCGGGCCACCGCGCTCGAGGCGTTCGAGGCGGTTCAGCGGCGCTACCAGGCCCGGGTGCGCTCGATCCACGAGCGTCTCTTCTTCGCTCCGATCCTCGAGACCCTCGCGGGTGCCGGCGCGCTGCCGGCGGAGGCGGTCGAGGAGCGACTCGCCGCGTTCGGCTTCGCGGATGCGGCACACACCCGTGCGGCGCTGCGCGAGCTCACCCACGGGTTCACCCGGAGCTCGCGGGTGATGCAGCAGCTGCTGCCGGTCATCCTCGACTGGCTCTCCGAGTCGGCCGATCCCGACCTCGGCCTGCTCCAGCTCCGAAAGCTCGTCGAGGGTCCGACGCAGGCCGCGGCGATCGGGGCGACCTTCCGCGACAAGCCGGGAGCCGCGGAGCGGGTCTGTCGAGTGCTCGGCGCCAGCCGACTCGTCGGCGACGCGCTGCTGCGCCAGCCCGAGACGGTCGAGCTCCTCGGTGACGACGAGTGGCTCGTGCGCGAGCGATCGCCGGGCGAGCTGCGTGAGGCGGCACTCGAGACGCTGCGATGGCGCGAGGACGCCGAGGAGCGACGCGCGGGGCTGCGGCGGTTCAAGCGGCGCGAGCTCCTGCGAATCGGAGCGCGCGACGTCCTCGGCCTCGCTCCACTCGAGGTGACTGCGCGCGAGCTCTCCGACCTCGCCGACTCGTCCATCGAAGCCGCGCTCGAGATGCTCGGCACGAGCGTGCCGTTCGCGGTGATCGGCATGGGCCGCCTGGGTGGCCGTGAGCTCTCCTACGCGTCGGACGTCGACGTGCTGTTCGTGTACGCGGGCGAGACGGCGAGCGACTTCGAGTCCGCCGAGCACACCGCGACGACGCTGCTGCGAGAGATCGGCGCCACGACCGCGGAGGGTCAGACGTTCGAGATCGACGCTCGTCTGCGACCCGAGGGCAACCAGGGGCCGCTCGCCCGGTCGCTCGACGGATATCGCCAGTACTACGAACGGTGGGCGCAGCCATGGGAGCTGCAGGCCCTGCTCCGCGCCCGCCCGCTCGCCGGCGACACCGAGGTCGGCGAGGCGTTCATGGCGCTCGTCGAGCCGTTCGTCTACCGCAATCCCCTGCCGGACGACGACGCGCGTGAGATCCGACGCATCAAGGCCCGCGTCGAGCGCGAGCGCATCCCGGCCGGCGAGGATCCCGAGTTCCACCTCAAGCTCGGGAAGGGCGGGCTCACGGACGTGGAGTTCACGGTGCAGCTGCTGCAGCTCGAGCACGGCGCCGCGCACCCCGAGGTGCGCGAGCCGAGCACGGCCGGCGCGATCCAACGCCTGGCCGACGCGGGACTGCTGGACGAGGAGGACGCCGGCGTGCTTCGCGACGCCTACCTGTTCTGCGAGCGGGCTCGCAACGCGACCTACCTCGTCACGGGCCGTGCGACCGACGCGCTTCCATCGGGCGACGACGGACGGCGGGTGGCCCTGCTGCTCGGGTACACGCACCGACCCGAGGCCGGGCTGCGCGACGACTACCGCCGCCTGACCCGCCGGGCGCGCAAGGTCGTCGAGCGGGTGTTCTACGGCGCCGACAAGGGCCCCGGCACCTGACGACGGCGCTGCAACTCGAACCCGGGCGGGGGTTGCATCGACGGGTCACGCACCTACCATTGACCACTCCTGCCACACGCGGCAGGCCTCCCGATGAGACGTCGCCTCTTCCTCCCGCTGCTCGTGGTCGCGTCCGGGGCACTCGCGGCCTGCGTCCCCGTCACCCAGCCACCACCGCCGCCACCACCACAACCGGTGAGCCAGTACTGCGCGCCGACGACGCCGAGCAGCCCGACCGCCTACAAGGCGGCATTCGACAACCTTCGCAAGACCTACACCGAGTGGGCGACGGCGGACGGCGCAGTGCCGGTGCATCTGCCCGGGGGTCGCACGCTCTGGATGTTCGGCGACACGTACATCGGGAGCGTAGGAGCCGACGGCACGCTGCAACCCGGGGCGCGGCTGGTGTCCAACAGTGCGGTGCTCCAGGCCGGTCGCTGCTTCAAGCCGATCCTGGGCGGTGCGCCGCTCGCGCGCAGCGCCTGGATCGCACCCCCAGGCGCGGACCACGCCTACTGGCCAGCCTCAGCGATCGTGGACGAAGCGAACGACCGCTTGAACATCGTGCTGATGCACGTCGTGCTCCAGCCCGGGAGCACGGCCGTCAGCGGCGTAGGGACCCGGATCGCCCGCTTCCGAGCATCGACGCTCAAGCCGTTGGGAGTCACCGGGATCATCCCCGGCACGAGCGAGCTGCGTCCGTACGGAAGCACCGCGTTCCAGGAGGACGGTACGGCCTACCTCTACTCGTCGAACGGAGGGAACTTCCACGTCGCGCGCGCTCCGGTCGCCACCCTCACCAATCAGGCGACCTGGCAGTACTGGACGGGCCCGGGCGACGTGTGGTCGGCACCGGGCGCGGCGAACGCGGCGGTCGCCCTCGAGTTCAGCACCTCCGCCGAGCTGGTCGGCCCGCTCGGCATCGGCGCGCCGTACGCTCCGCTACGGGTGGCGCGGCATGGCGACGGCTTCCTCGGCACCGCCATGAAGGTCGACGGCATCTCGCGCGAGGTCTTCTCGTACACGGCCCCGACGCCCTTCGGCCCGTGGACCGAGTCCGCGACGGCGACCGCGATCACGCCGACCACCGTTCGCAGCTACGGCGCGCAGACGCTGTTTGGACTCCAGGGCGGTGCAGCACCGATGCTCTCGTACAGCACCAACCTGCTGCCCGGGCAGACGATCACCACGATCAACAGCTACGGGTTCCGGTTCGTCGCGGTGACCCTGCCGCCGGCGCCGACCACGGCCGAGGTGCCGGGCTCGACGCTCCCACCGAGCACCGAGCCCCCGACGTCGAGCACGAGCTCGTCGACCAGCACCTCGACATCGACGACGACCTCGTCGACCTCGACGACGACGACCGCTCCCCCCTGACCCGCGTTGGCAGCGAGATCGACCCAGGAGGTCGATTCGTCTGCCAACGCACCGGGGACAGCGACGGGTGGCCGAGCCTCAGGATGCGTGCGGGGTCAGCCGGTGAACGTTGGCTCCAGGAAGATGGGCGCAACCGGGGCCTCGACCTCGACGGCGCCGATGTCGCAGCCGGCCGGCTGGGGACGGATCACGCCACGCTGGTCAGCGGTGACGCCGGCTGCTCCGTCGTCCTGGCACGACGCGTCCGGGATCGCGCCGATCAGCGGGCTCCCCACTGCGGGGAGGCGGGTCTGCGTCGGACCACCGTTCGCCGCCAGCGCTCCGAGGCCCGGGTCGCCCGCGCCCTGCTGGTCGGTGGCGGCCGTGAACCCGCACGAGTCGTCGTCGGAGAAGTTGTAGCCGTTCGACGTCGCGACGTCGGAGACGATGCAGTTGGCCCCGCCTTGGGGCAGGGCGACGACCGAGCCGAAGCTCGCGAGGTTGGACACGTTGAGGTTGGCGCCGTCAGGGGCGGTGTTGCCCGCCATCGTCGCGTAGACGAGCGTCAGGTCCTCGGCGCGGATGGCGCCGCCCTCGCTGCCTGCGGTGTTGCCGCTGAACGTCGAGTTCGTCACGTTCAGCTGCGCGTTCTCAGCCTCGTTCGTGAAGCTGAAGATGGCGCCCCCGACGCCGTTCTCCCCAGCGGAGTTGCCGGAGAACGTCGAGTCGACGATGGTCATCGAGCCCGCGGTGATGCCGCCACCGTTGTCGCCCGCGCCGTTGCCGCTGATCGTGGAGCGAGTGACGGTGACGCCCTGGAAGCCGAGGATGCCGCCGCCGCTGCCTCCCGCGGTGTTGCCGGTGACGACGGCGTCGACGAGCTCGACCGGCGCGAGCGAGTGGATGCCAGCGCCGTTGGCGCCGAACGTTCCGCCGGTGATGGTGACCGCGACGAACGTGATTGTCCCGTCGAAGTTGTTCTGCTCGAGGACACGGTTGTTGGCGCAGGTCTGCGTGATGGTGAACCCGTGGCCGTCGACGGTGATCGGCGTCGCACTGTTGCGCGTCGCGACTCCACCACCGCCGCACGTCAAGGTGATGTCAGCGGTGAGGTCGATCTGCGTCTCGGCCGCGTTCGTCCACGCGGCACGGAACGCCGCCTCGTCCCCCACGTCCGTCGCCGCGGCCGGCATGGCAAGCGCAAAGCCCGCGAGACCGGCCACCGACAGCGACGCGCACAGCGCGATCACACGCGCGTTCAAGTTCCGCTTCGTGCTCAAGACTCCGCCCTCGCTCCCAGACCTAGCGCCACACGTACGAGCGAGACCCTATACACGCGTCACGCGAGATGCACCGCCCAGCGCGCCGCCATACGCGAACCCGCGTACGTCGCGGACGACACCACGTTGGCAGCCTCAGCGACACCTGTTGTCGCTGAGTCTTCCAACGCGCGACCGGGCCGGCGCGCGACCGGGCCCGGTCGCAGAACGGCGGCTTCGCCGCCGTTCAACCACTCCGTGCGGCGCCGAGTCGCGCCGGAGGGGGCAGACGGGGGAGGCCTGCCTCCCCCGTCCGGCTAGATGTCGTAGTAGAGGTAGAACTCGTACGGGTGCGGGCGGAGGCGCATGGCGTCGATCTCGTTCTCCCGCTTGTACTCGATCCACGTGTCGATCACGTCGTCGGTGAACACGCCGCCGGCGAGCAGGAAGTCGTGGTCGGACTCCAGCGCGTCGAGCGCCTCGTCGAGCGACCCCGGCACCTGCGGGACCTTGGCGAGCTCCTCGGGTGGGAGGTCGTAGAGGTCACGGTCGACCGGGTCGGGCGGCTCGATCTTGTTCTGGATGCCGTCGAGGCCCGCCATGAGCATCGCCGCGAACGCCAGGTACGGGTTGCACGACGGGTCGGGGCAGCGGAACTCGAGCCGCTTCGCCTTGGGGCTCTTGGAGAAGAGCGGGATGCGCACCGAGGCCGAGCGGTTGCGGGCCGAGTACACGAGGTTGACCGGCGCCTCGTAGCCCGGGACGAGTCGCTTGTACGAGTTCGTCGTCGGGTTGGAGAACGCGATCACCGACGGCGCGTGCTTCAGCAGCCCGCCGATGTACCAACGGCCGATGTCGGAGAAGCCGCCGTAGCCCTTCTCGTCGAAGAAGAGCGGCTCGCCGCCCTTCCACAGCGACTGGTGCACGTGCATGCCGGAGCCGTTGTCCATGAAGATCGGCTTCGGCATGAAGCTGACCGACTTGCCGCGCGCCCACGCCACGTTCTTCACGACGTACTTGTAGAGCATGAGCTTGTCGGCCATCGCCGTCATCTCGTCGAAGCGCATGTCGATCTCGGCCTGACCCGACGTGCCGACCTCGTGGTGCTGCACCTCGATCTCGATGCCGACGGCCTCGAGCTGCTTCACCATCTCCGAGCGGAGGTCCTGGTAGGAGTCCATCGGCGGGACGGGGAAGTAGCCCTCCTTGTACCGCGGCTTGTAGCCCATGTTGGGTGTGCCGTCGACGTTGAACTCCTTGCCGGAGTTCCAGACGCCTTCGGTGGAGTCGAGGAAGTAGTAGCCCGAGTACTGCGTCTGGTCGAAGCGCACCTGGTCGAAGATGTAGAACTCGGCCTCGGGCCCGAAGTACGCCGTGTCGGCGATGCCGCTGCCCTTCAGGTACTCCTGCGCCTTCTTGAGCACGAAGCGCGGGTCGCGGGTGTACGACTCGCCGGTCACCGGGTCACGCACGAAGCAGTTGACGTTGAGCGTCTTGTGCTCGCGGAACGGGTCCATGAGCGCGGTGTCGGGGTCGGGGATCAGGAGCATGTCCGACTCCTGGATCTCCTGGAAGCCCCGGACCGACGAGCCGTCGAATCCGTAGCCCTCGTCGAAGCCCTCCTCCGTCAGCTCGTGGATCGGCATCGAGAAGTGCTGCATGACGCCCGGGAGGTCGCAGAAGCGGAGGTCGACGAACTCGGCGCCCTCGTCCTTCGCGAACTTGAGGACGTCTGCGGGTGTGCTGGCCACTGGAAGGACTCCTTCTTGCCTGTCGGCGTGCATGACTCGTGACTGACGATGGGTGCGTTCAAGTAGACGACGCAGGCTAGGGCAGGACCCATTTCGCTGTCGTTGCTCCAATGTGAACGGCGTGTGAACGGCCCGGCGAACGGGCGTGTGGCCGGGCCCCCGTCAGGACGCGCCTGTCAGACTTGTCCCATGCAGGCCCAGACCGACTACGTCCTGCGCACCGTCGAGGAGCGCGGCGTGCGCTTCGTCCGCCTGTGGTTCACCGACGTCCTCGGCTTCCTCAAGAGCTTCGCCATCACGCCGGCCGAGCTGGAGACGGCACTCGAGGAGGGGATGACGTTCGACGGCTCGGCGATCGAGGGCTACAGCCGGGTGCAGGAGTCGGACATGCTCGCGGTGCCCGACGCGAACACGTTCGAGATCGTCCCCTGGCGGGGCTCCGACGCGCCGGTCGCGCGCATCTTCTGCGACGTGCACCGCCTGTCGGGTGAGCCGTTCGAGGGCGACCCGCGCGCCGTGCTCAAGCGCAACCTCGAGCGCGCGCGCGAGAAGGGCTTCACGTTCTACGCGGGGCCGGAGATGGAGTTCTTCTACTTCGAGTCGTCGGGCTCGCCGCCGGTGCCGCTCGACCACGCGGGCTTCTTCGACCTCACCCAGCACGACATGGTCTCCAACCTGCGCAAGCAGACGATCATGACGCTCGAGGCGATGGGCGTTCCCGTGGAGTACAGCTTCCACGAGCTCGGCCCGAGCCAGCACGAGATCGACCTGCGCTACACCGACGCGCTGACGATGGCCGACAACGTGATGACGTTCCGCCTCGTCGTGAAGGAGGTCGCACAAGACCTCGGCGTGTACGCGACGTTCATGCCCAAGCCGATCGGTGGCGACTTCGGCTCGGGGATGCACACCCATCTGTCGCTGTTCGAGGGCGACGTCAACGCCTTCCACGACCCCGGCGACCACCACGGGCTCTCCAAGGTCGGCAAGGCGTTCATCGCGGGCCTGCTGCGTCACGCTCGCGAGATCACCGCGGTCACGAACCAGTGGGTCAACTCCTACAAGCGGCTCAGCGAGCGCTACGAGGCACCGGTCTACGTGTGCTGGGCCCGCAACAACCGGTCGGCGCTGGTGCGCGTCCCCATCCCCAAGAAGGGGAAGGAGAGCTCGACGCGCATCGAGTTCCGCTCGCCCGACCCGGCGTGCAACCCGTACCTCGCGTTCTCGGTGATGCTCGCCGCGGGGCTGAAGGGGATCGAGGAGGGCTACGAGCTGCCGCCCGAGGCCACGAACAACATCTTCCAGATGACGCCCGAGGAGCGCGCCGCCGAGGGGATCTCGGCGCTGCCGACCTCGCTCGGCGAAGCCATCGACACCATGGAGTCGTCCGAGCTGGTCGCCGACGCGCTGGGTGAGCACGTCTTCGACTACTTCATCCGCAACAAGCGGGCGGAGTGGGCCGACTACCGGGCACAGGTCACACCGTTCGAGCTCGACAAGTACCTCGGCACGCTGTGAGCGACGTCGTGGCCACGCAGCCCCTGCTCGTCTACCCCGACCCGGCGCCGCCGCTGCTCGCGCAGACGCTCGACCTCGCCGGTCACTCCTGGAAGGCGTGCGCGAACGTCTCGACCGCGACCGCGAGCGAGCCGGCCGACGGCTGGGGCGGCGCGGTGATCGTCGCCGACGACGACCCCGAGGGCGCGTTCGGCATGTGCCGGGCGCTGCGCAAGCGCGACGCCGCGGTCGAGCCGGTGCTGCTGCTGATCAGCGGCGCGCAGCTCGTCGAGCTCGAGCTGCGTGAGGACCTGTTCGACGACTTCTGCCTCTCGCCGTTCCACCCGAAGGAGCTCGAGGCCCGGCTGCGCCACCTGGTGTGGCGGACCGGGCGAGGCACCCGCCCCGAGATCGTCAACTACGGCGGGCTGGTGCTCAACCTCGAGACCTATCAGGCCGCGTTCGAGGATCGACAGCTCGACCTGACGTACATGGAGTACGAGCTGCTGAAGTTCTTCGCGACCCACCCGGGCAAGGTGTTCACCCGTGAGCAGCTGCTCTCACGGGTCTGGGGCTACGAGTACTACGGCGGCGCCCGCACCGTCGACGTCCACGTGCGGCGTCTGCGCGCCAAGCTCGGCGAGGAGCACGCCAGCCTGATCCAGACCGTGCGGTCGGTCGGCTACCGCTTCGGCCAACCGAGGTAGCACGAGGGGGGCAGGCCCCCCTCGTGGGCTAGGTGTCCTCGCGCTCCACCGCGTACGGCGTGCCTTCGGCGCGCGCCTCGGCGTCGTCGGCCGTCATCCAGCCGAAGAGGGCGCTCCAGATCGCGCCGCCGAACATCACGGCGACCGGCACCACCAGCACCATGCAGATCACGAAGATGATCGCCCCGGGCACGCCAGCAACCTACCGCAGCGCCCGCGTCCTGCATGCGTAGCTGAACCCTCTCTACGAAGGTTCGCTACGCATCCATTGCAAGGTGGGGAAGGTGGTGGGGCGCACGCCGGTGGCGGCGGTGACGGCGTTCCAGGTGGCGGCGGCGACCGCGGCGAAGACGGCGTCGGAGACGGCGGCGCTCGGCTCGCCCGGATCGTCGACGATCATCACCTCGACCGGCGGCATGTCCTGGGCGCGCAGGATGCCGAAGGACCGGATCGTGAGGTCGAGCACCTCGCCCGTCTCGGGGTCGACGGTGAGGCCTTCCGACAGCACCCACCCGAGCGCCATGTGCGCGGCGCCGATGCAGTAGGAGCGCAGCGTCACCTCGTCGAGCGGATCGCCGGCGGCGACCCGCAGCTCGACCGCTTCCGCGCGTGTCCCCGTCGGATCCATGCGAACACGGGCGCCGGCTGCGGCGCCACTGGACGAGACGACGCACGTGTCGAGGAGCACGTGCGCGTAGTGCTCATCACGCAGGAGCCCGCTGCGGTCGATTCCGGCTTCGGTCAGGGCCGCCTCGATGAGGAGCGACCGCTCCGCCAGTGGCCATGCTCGTAGGGACGTCGAGACCGGCGGCCCGGGAACACCGACGTTCGCCCACCACTCGAAGACTGCGACTCGGTACGGGCCTGCGAAGAGGTCCTCGTGCTGTTCCGTTCCCACGACGCGGCCCTCGATCGTGATTCCGCCGTCGGCGAAGACTGCGGTCGCGGCGATCGGTGGGCGCTTCGGGCCGAGCCGCACCACGTCCTCACGGGAGAACACGACGCGCACCGGGCGGCCGAGCGCGTCGGCCAGTGCGCGCGCTGCGTCCGGAGCGATCGACGAGGCCTTGCCGCCGAAGGCACCGCCGTTCGCGAGGGGCGACGCCGGCGTGCCACCCGGCTCGCACCACGAAGCGTCGGGCTCCAGGTAGGCGGGCTCGACCCATCCCGTCGCGAGCGCGACACCGCCGACGGGTGCGTCGGGCGCGGGCAGGGGTGGTCGGGGCGACAGGGTCGTGCGGCGCCCCTGCACCTTGCCGGCCGTGGCCCGTGCGGCGGCGAGCGACTCGGCCACGACCCAGCGACGACCGACAGCCTCGACCGCGGGGGCGTCCGAGCCGGGCGGGAGCGGCACCGCGACGAGCGCGCCGGGTGGCGCGGTGTCGTCGGCGAACCCACCCGCGCCCAGCGCCACGTCGGCCGCGACGCGCTGCGCCACCCCACCCTCGAGCTCGGCGCGCCGCCCCGCCGCCACAAGATCACGGCCGGGCTTCACGGCCGCGTCGGAAGTCTCAGCGACACCTGTTGTCGCTGAGTCTTCCAACGCTGGAGCAGCGGAGGGCGAAGCGAGGGCGAAGGCTTCGCGGATGGTCTGCCAGCCGGTGCACCGGCAGAGGTGAGCGGCGAGGACGCGATCGGCGGTCGCGCCGAGGTCGCGACCTCGCTCGAGCGCGCCCGCGGCCCGCACGAGGATCCCCGGGGTGCAGAAGCCACACTGCGAGGCACCCGTCGCGAGGAACGCGTCGGCGAGGCGGGCGCGGACCTCGGGATCGAGCCCGTCGAGCGTCGTGATCGCGCGACCGGCGATCCGGGCGGCCGGCGTCACGCACGCCACCCTGGGCTCGCCGTCGACGAGCACGGTGCAGCAGCCGCACTGACCCTGCGGCGCGCACCCGTCCTTCACCGCGCGGCGGCCGAGGAGCTCGCGCAGGACGTCGAGCAACGAGGCGCCGGGCTCCGGCGTCACCTCGACCGCCTCGCCGTCGCACGTGAAGCCGACCCGATCCGACATCGCCATCGTGACCAGGCAGGATAGGAGGGTGCCTTCGTCACCTCTGAGCCGACGCGCCTTCCTCGCCGCGGCGGGAGGGGCCGTCGGCGCCGCTGCGCTGGCGCGGGTGGCCGGGGCGTCGCTGGTGGAGACCGTCGGCGGCCAGGGCAACAAGGCGCTGTCCCCGCTGGTCCTCTCGAGCGACCTCTACGCCTCACCCGACCCGCAACGGCTCGCGTTCGCCATCGCTCGAGGGGCCCGCTTCGCGTCGGGTGCCCCGGCCCGGGTCGCGCTCGCGCCGCCCGGCGCCGACGACGGGATCGTCTACGACGCGACGCTGCACCGCGAAGGGCTGCCCAAGGGCCGCGGCGTGTACGTCGTCGAGGCCCCGCTCGACGTCGCCGGCGTGTGGAACGCACTCGCGCTCACCCGGGGCAAGCGCGTGCCCTTCGCGATCGACGTGAAGGCCCAGCCCGACGCGCCGGCAGTGGGCACGCCCGCGCCCCGGGCGGCGTCGCCGACCAAGGCCGACACCCTCGGCGTGAAGCCCATCTGCACCCGCCGGCCGCAGTGCCCGCTGCACACCGTCTCGCTCAGCGAGGTGATCGGCACCGGGAAGCCCGTGGCCGTGATGTTCGCGACCCCGGAGCTGTGCCAGTCGATGTACTGCGGACCGGTGCTCGACGAGCTCCTCGACGTGCGCGGCCCGTACGAGGACGCGGTCGAGCTCATGCACGTGGAGATCTACCGCTCGGACACCGGGGCCGACCTCGCCCCGACGGTCGAAGCGTGGGGCCTGCCGAGCGAGCCGTGGTTCTACACGATCGACGGTGCAGGGACGATCGTCGGTCGCCTCGACGGCGCGTTCGGAGGCGACGAGGTCGAGGCGAGCCTCCGGGCGCTCGTCGGAGGCTGACCGCGCCTTCGACGCGAACGAGCCCGCCGATCTCGCGACCGACGGGCTCGTTGCTCGTACTTCGGTGACGACCGCTATCGGCGGCGCTTCGTCGCCTTCTTCGCGGTGCGGCGCTTCGCCGGCTTGCGAGCCGACGACTTCTTCGCCGTCCGCCGCTTGGCCGTCTTGCGCGTCGCCTTCTTCGCGGTGCGGCGCTTCGCCGGCTTGCGAGCCGACGACTTCTTC
>CAZCUD010000003.1:60682-153057 GCA_964501785.1 uncultured Bifidobacteriaceae bacterium | reverse complement strand
CCGTCCGCCGCTTGGCCGTCTTGCGCGTCGCCTTCTTCGCGGTGCGGCGCTTCGCAGGCTTGCGCGCCGACGACTTCTTCGCCGTCCGCCGCTTGGCCGTGCCCCGCTTCTTGGTCGCCGCACGCTTCTTCGCGGTGCGGCGCTTCGCCGGCTTGCGAGCCGACGACTTCTTGGCAGCACGCTTCTTCGTGGTGCGGCGCTTCGCGGGCTTGCGGGCGGTGGACTTCTTCGCCGCACGCTTCTTGGTCGGACGCCGCTTGGCCGTCTTGCGCGTGGCCTTCTTCACAGGCCGCTTCTTGGCCGGGCGCTTCTTCGTCGCGCGCTTCTTGGTGGCCTTCTTGGCCGGGCGCTTCTTCGTCGCCTTCTTGGTGGACTTCTTCTTCGTCGCCTTCTTCGTGGCCGGCTTCGACGGCGTGGAGGTCGCGGGCTTCGGAGCCGCGGGCGCGGGCGCCGGCGGCGGCGTCGGCGCGGGCGGTGGGCTCGCCGGCGGCGTCGGCTGCCACGAAGGCGGTGACGGCGGCGCGGGCGGCGGGCTCGGTGGGGGCGTCGGGCCACCGCCGAGCGGCGGGTTGGGCGGCCAGGTCGATGACATCGTGCTGCTCCCTTCGATCAGCGCGGCGCGCTGTCACTCGTTTGCAGTCGGGATGTGCCGTGGCCCCGCCCTCGCATCTCTCCCGACGCACGTCCGAACACATGCGGAGCGAGTCACGTCACGCGCGCGTAGCGCGTGACAAGGCTAACGGAATCGCGCGCGGATTGACAGGAATACGTGCGCGCCGGACGCGCTCCAGGCGGGCTGCGTCAGGTTGCGTGAGGTCGCGTCAGGAGAAGGACTGCCCGCAGCCACAGCTGCGCTGGGCGTTGGGGTTGTTGATCGCGAACCCGGCGCCCTGGAGCCCGTCCTTGTAGTCGAGCGTCGCGCCCTTGAGCATCTCCTGGCTCGCCGGGTCGACCACGACCTTCACGTCACCGTGCTCGTGCTGCGCGTCGTCGGCCGCGATGTCGGTGTCGAAGAACATCTCGTAGCTGAAGCCCGAGCACCCGCCCGGACGCACGGCGACGCGCAGGACGAGCTCGTCGCTCGAGCCCTCGGCGGCGATCAGCTCGGCCACCTTCTTCGCCGCCGCGTCGGTGAGGCTGAAGACCTGGCTGGCGTCGGTGACGGTGAACATCGACATGCTGCGCTCTCCTCTTCAGACGATCAGTCGGACGCGCCGACTGCGACCGTCACATGGCACGGTTCAGGATCGTACAACGTCGAGAACTCGGCGACGCTTCCCCCTCCGACCTGATCGACGACGCCCTCGCACAACCCGCGGTGCAGGTTGCAGACCAGCGTCGGGTACGCCTCGGCGAGCTCACGGAAGGGGCAGTGCAGGAAGTCGATGCGCGCGCCGCCCTCGGAGGTGCCGTCGCCCGGGCCGACCGCGGGCTCGAAGCCGAGCCGGTGCAGCTCGCGTTCGAGCGCACGCAGGCAGCTGCTGGTGCGAGTGCGGCTCCCCGCGTCGGCCCCCCAGGCGTGCCCGACGTCGGCGGCGTCGTCGGGGTCGGCGCCGACCCGCTCGGCGAGCGCGGCGAGCAGACCGGCGAGGAGCGCGTGCGCCGGCGGGTCGAAGCCGACGCTCGGCGCGCCGTCGGCGAGGAAGTAGAGGTGCTGGGGGCGTCCGACGGTGCCCCGGTGGACGGCCTCGACGTCGACGATCCCCACCTCGCGCAGCCGCTCGAGGTGGAGCCGCACGGTGTTGGCGTGCACGCCCAACCGATCGGCGAGATCCTGGGCCGACAGCGGCTGGGTCGAGGTGGAGAGCTCGCGGAACACCGCGTAGCGGGTCTCGTCGGCGAGGGCCTTCAGGACCGGGAGCTGCACGATCTACGACGGTAGCGGCGGAGCGGACATATTTTCAAGGTTGGTATCGTTTATTCAGCTGTGCAGACGCCTGATCCCAACGATCCGGGAGCCCCGGTCCACGAGCCCGACGGCGGTCCCCCGCCCTCCCCCGACGCGGTGCGGGGCGTCCTGGGCGGGGTCATCGACCCCGAGCTCCACGCGAGCATCACCGACCTCGGGATGGTCGACGACGTCACCGTGAGCCCGGCAGGCGACGTGACCGTGCGGGTCGCGCTCACGACCGCGGGCTGCCCCCTGCGCCACCAGATCAAGCAGGAGGTGGAGTCGAAGGTCAGGGGCCTCCCCGGGGTCGCCGACGTCGCGGTCGAGTACTCCGAGATGACGAAGGAGCAGAAGGCCGCGGCGATGGAGCGCGCCCGGTGGCAGGCCCGCGAGGACGCGGCGCCCACCGAGGTGTCGGCCACGACGCGGGTGATCGCCGTCGCGAGCGGCAAGGGGGGCGTGGGCAAGTCGTCGGTGACGGTCAACCTCGCGGCCGCGCTCGCAGCACGGGGCCTGCGGGTCGGCGTCCTCGACGCCGACATCTGGGGGTTCAGCGTGCCCCGCATGCTGGGGATCGACGGCCGCCTCGGTGGCGAGGCCGGGAAGATCCACCCCCACGTCATCGACGTCCCGGGCGCCAGTGGCCACGAGGACGGCTCGCTGCACGTGGTCTCGATGGGCTTCCTCGTCGACGACGAGGGCACCGCGCTCATGTGGCGCGGGCTGATCCTCACCAAGGCGCTCGAGCAGTTCCTCACCGACGTGCGGTGGGGCGAGCTCGACTACCTGCTCCTCGACATGCCGCCGGGCACGGGCGACATCCAGATGGGTCTCGCACGCTTGCTGCCCCAGGCCGAGATGCTCGTCGTGACCACACCAGGGCTCGCGGCGCAGCGAGTCGCGACGCGAGTCGCCGACATGGCACGGCGCTCGCACATGAAGGTGCTGGGCGTCGTGGAGAACATGAGCGAGTTCGTCACGCCGAGTGGCGAGCGCTTCGCCGTGTTCGGCGAAGGGGGCGGCCAGGCCCTCGCGTCGGAGATCGGCGCACCGCTGGTGGCGACGATCCCCCTCGAGCCCGCGGTGGCGAGCGGCGGCGACGAGGGGCGGCCGATCGCGCTGCGAGATCCCGACAGCCCCGCCGGCGCCGCGTTCCACGTCCTCGCTGCGCGCATCGTCGAGGAGCTGCTCCCCCCGATCGAGATGGCGGGCTGCACCGCTCGCATCTTCGAGCTCGTCGGGCAGGCCGGCGAGTCCTCCGCCGACCGCTCTGGCGTCACCTCGCCGCGCTGAGCGCGGTGAAGTGACGCCAAAGCGCGAAGGGACGCGCCGGGTGGTCAGCCCGTGAAGCTGGGGGTGACGACGATCGGTGTCGGTGTCGGTGTCGGTGTCGGGCCCGGCGGGCAGCCGGCGGTCACCGTCACCTCGTTCGAGGTCGCCGGGTCACTCGCACCGAACTCGTTCACTGCCTGCACCGAATACGAGTAGGTGCCCGGCTCGGGGCACTCGAGCGTGAGGCTCGTCGTGTCGCCGCCCACGTCGAACGTCGCACCGGTCGGCGACTCCGTCACGACGTAGCCCGTCACCGGCCCGCCGCCCGGGTACTCCGGTGCCGTCCACGACACGATGATCGAACCGAGCACGGCGGTCACGTCGATCGGGGCGTCGGGCACCGCCTCGCAGCTGTCGCGGACCGGGTCGTACGAGATGGTCACCGACCCGTCGCCGGTGTTCGGACCGAGGTCGGTGACGTCGTAGGAGCCGGTCGCCGCGAACGACGAGCCGCCCCCGCCGCCTGCGCCGGCTCCGCCGGAACCGCCGCCCGCGCCGTAGCCCGCGCCGCCACCACCGTTGAACCCGCCGCCACCGCCACCGAACCCGACGCCGCCGCCACCGCCACCGCCACCGAAGCCGGCGGCGGCGCCGCCGTCACCGCCCGGGGACTCCCCGGTGCCACCGGCGCCGCCATCGTCGCCGGCTGCGCCCGCGCCGGTGCCGCTCGACGTGCCGGCGTTGCCGGTACCGGCAGTGGCCGGGCCACCGCCACCTCCGCCAGCGAGCCCGTCACCCGCACCGCCGTCGCCCCGGTTGCTGGACCCGCCGCCGGTGACGCCGCCGCCGCCGCCACCGTTGAAGCCGGCGCCGCCGCCCACACCCGCGGCCGTGCCGCCCTGGCCGCCGTCGCCGGCACCGACCTCACCCGCGGCCCCGATCGCCCCCGCGTCGCCGCCCGCGCCGAACTCACCACCGCCGCTGCCACCGCCGCCTCCACCGCCACCGGCGACGACGAGCGGGGTGCCGTCGGTGCTGACCGCCGAGGCCCCGCCCCCGCCTCCACTCGAGATCGAGCCGCCGCCGCCACCGCCGAACCCGCCGGCGGTCCCGATCGCGGCGCCGGCGACGAGCGCGTCGAGCGAGTCACCGGGATCGACGACCACGCGCGCGCTGACGTTCGCACCGCCCCCGCCCGGGCCGGCCGCGGTGGCGTCGGCACCCGATCCGCCGGCCGCCTCGATGGTCACGACGCAGATGCCGGCGGGCACCTGTGCCGCGTCCGCGTAGACACCGGGCGTGTCCTCGTCGAAGAGGATGACCTCGTCCAGACCCGCGCCGGCCGGGCCGGCGACGAGCGCCATCCCCGTGGCGGCGAGTGCCGCTGCCATGCCGAGGGCACCCCACCGTCGAGTTCGACCGCTCGCTCGCATCGTGCTCTTCCGCTCCTGCTGCTCCGACCGGTCGCCGATGCTAGGCCGCGGCCCAGGCGCCCTTCGCGGACGAGCCGGTGACCTTGCCCTCGGCGCGCAGCTTCAGGAGGTGCGCGTGGACCTGCCAGCCCGCGGCTTCGATCAGCTCGGGAGGCAGGTCGGTGTCGCCGTAGAGGGCGGCGACGATGTCCTTCACCCGGGCCGAGTCGTGCTTCTTCACGTAGCGCAGGATCTGGCTCTCACGCTGCTTGCGGTGCGCGACGTACTCGTCGATGCGCGCCCGGGGCTCCTCGATCACGTCGCCGTGCCCGGGCGCGATGCGGCTGATGCGCAGCTTGCGCAGGCGCGCGAGCGACTCGAGGTAGGTCGCCATGTCACCGCCCCGACGCGGGTTGATCACCGACCAGGTTCCCTCGAGCACGTTGTCGCCGGTGAAGAGCATCCGCTCCTCCTCGAGGAGCAGGCAGATGTGGTTGGGCGCGTGCCCGGGGGTGTGGAGCACGTCGAGGCCGAACTCGGTGCCGTCGATCGTGTCGCCGTCGGCGACGACGCGATCGGGCACGACGTCGCACTCCTTGTCGAGGTGCTTCCCGAACGCCACGACCTCCGCGCCCGTCGCCTTCACGAGTCGGGCCGTGCCCGGCCAGTGGTCGGGATGGGTGTGGGTGAGGACGACCCAGCGGACCCGCTCCTTCATCGAGCCGCCGACGATGGCGGCGATGTGCCCCTTGTCGTCGGGGCCCGGATCGATCACCGCCACCTCGTCGATCCCGACCAGGTAGGTGTTGGTGCCCGGACCGGTGAACGGGCCCGGGTTGGGTGCGACGATGCGACGCACCAAGGGCGAGAGGGCGCTCGGCACTCCCGGCGTCATGTCGGGCATCAGGCCACGCCCTCGATCGTGGGCGCGGGCGGACGCCCGGTCGCCGAGTGGGCGCGGGCGTCGTCCTCGAGCGCGGGCTCGTCGACGCCGTCGCCCGGCAGCGGCACCTGCCAGCCGTTGGTGCTCACGGACTGCATCGCGTCGTTCGGCTGCTCCCACGCGGCGTCGAGCGCGGCGAACAGCTCCGCACAGGTGCTGAACCGCTCGATCACCTGGAGCGTGCGGAAGGTCGGGTAGATGAGGTCGACCTCGCCTCGTCGGCCGCGGTCGAGCGCGTCGGCCGCCGCGAGCCACTCCGACGCGACGGTCTCGTCGTCGTCGTGGCGGTAGGCGTGGTCAGGTGGGGCGGGCGCGACGAAGAACCACGTGTCGTAGCGCCGCGGCGCGGGCTCGGGCGTGATCCAGTGCGAGAGCACCCGCAGGCTCGACCCGTCGAGCACGAGGTCACGGTCGCGCACGAGCTGCGAGAACGACTGCCGGCCCGACGCGACCGGCAGTCGCGCGCCGTCCAGCGAGGCCGCGACGTCGGCAGCGATCGGCTCGCCGGTGCGTCGGTCGCGGGCGAGCAGCACGCCCGCCTCCTCGAACGACTCCCGGATCGCTGCGACCCAGAAGGCGAGGGCGCCGGCCCGACCGAGCCGTCCGGCGGCGGTCGCGTCGTCGACGCCGTCGACGAGGTCGAAGGTGGCGGGCGAGCGGTCGTCGTCGTCGACGGCACCGCCGGGGAACACGTGCGCGCCGGCCACGAACACCGAGCGCTGGTTGCGCCGGAGCATGAAGACCTCGATCCGCGGGGCCCCTGCCGTGGCATCACGCACGAGCAGCACCGTGGCCGCGTCGCGTGGCTCCACCACCACAGTCTACGAAGGTGCCCTCAGGTCGTCGTCCGACCGTCCAGGACGAGCCGGCGCTCGCTCTCGTTCAAGCCACCCCAGATGCCGTGCGGCTCACGGATGCGCAGCGAGTAGGCGCGACACTCCTCCCGCACGTGGCACGAACCGCAGATCTGCTTGGCGCGCGCCTCGCGCGCCTCGCGCTCGGCGCGGGACTCGGGCTGCGTGGGCGGGAAGAAGAGGGCCGACTCCGGACCTCGGCACGCCGCGTTCTGCTGCCACGCGTCGTCGAGCATCCGAATCGCCACGGCTCCCCCCGGATGCCGTCACCACCGGTCGCCACCGCGGGGCGGGTCGCCGGCCGAACGGCGCGGAACCTACCGCCGGGTCACCAGCGCGACAAGACCCCCGTGGGCATCAAGCCCCGTCGGAGCCACGGCGCTTGCGAGCCCGGTCGCGGTAGTCGCGAGCGCCGCCGGCCTCGGGCTCGATCTCGAGCAGCACGCCCTCGACCGAGACCACCCGGATCGGGTCGCCGGCGGCGACGGGCGTGGCCCGGTTGGTGCGGGCCCGCCACCGAGCCCCTCTGACCTCGACGACGCCGTCGGGATCGACGGCGACCACCGCGGTCCCCATCTCGCCGATCATCCCCTCGCGGCCCATGGTCGGAGTCGAGAACCGCGCACGGATGAACGGAGGGATCGCGAACACGTAGAACGCAAACGCGCCGGCGATGACGAGGAGCATGACCCACCACTCCGGGCGCAGGTCGGCAGAGGAGTACAGGAAGATCGATCCGGCGGCGAGCGCGGCCGTCGCGATCACGGTCCACACACCGAGCCCCCCCGCCTGGGCCTCGACGGCGTAGCCGAACGCGGCGAGCAGCAACAGCGCGACGGCCCACCACCGCGTCGGCAGGCCGGCGAGCCCGTACGAGGCGGCGATCACGCAGATGCCGCCGACCACCGCGGCGAAGCCGACGCTCGCGGCGAAGAACTCGAACACGATCAGCGCGAGGCCCGTGACGAACAGGAAGT
Organism: uncultured Bifidobacteriaceae bacterium; assembly: GCA_964501785.1. Taxonomy (GTDB): domain Bacteria; phylum Actinomycetota; class Acidimicrobiia; order IMCC26256; family PALSA-555; genus DATBSK01. The sequence goes on along the minus strand of CAZCUD010000003.1, from coordinate 145,708 downwards.
AGGCGGTCGACGGGCCGAGCAGCGCGTGGCGCAGCTGCCCGCCGATGCCGAGGCTGTCGAACACGACGTCCTGGTTGGGCTGACGTCGCCGGTCGCGACCCTCACCGATCACCTTCGCGGTCGAGAGCTCGACCTCGCCCGCGACGGTCTCGACGGTCGTGCCGTCGAGCGTGACGATCGCTTCGCCGAGCGTCGGTCGGACGCCGTCGATCGCACCCGACGACGCGGCCGACCGCGCGCTCACCGAACGCGTCGCCAGGCGCCCTGCGGCGTCGGGGTCGCGCCCGTTCAGACCCGCGAGACGCTCGAGCTCGGCGCGCACGCTCGCCGGGTCCGAGGCGTCGGGCTCGTCGAGGCGGACCGGGTCGGCCGGGCCGAGGTCCGAGCCGGGGGCGGCGAACGCGACGTGCGCGGCCTCGAGCAGCAGGGTGGCGCCGCCCCGAGCCTCGCCGCCCGCCGGTCCGACCCACACGACGACGGGGACGCGCGACCGGCGGATGGTGCGCACGAGGTCGGCGACGGAGGTGTCGAGCGCGCCGTTGGAGTCGAGCTGGAGCACGACCATGGTCAGCCGCTCGTCGTTCGCACGCTCGATCGCCTCGTCGATCAGGTCGGCGTTGGGTGGGTCGACGGCACCTTCGACCTGCACGACGAGGATCCCGCGGCGGCCGTCGGCCTGCGCGTCGGCCGAGTCGGCGAAGAGCACCGTGGCCGCGCCCCACACGACCAGCACCAGCGCGGCGAGCAGCCGGACGGGTCGGTGGCGTCGCGTCAAGGGCCTGCTCCTACGATGCGTGGCGTGCGAGTCGAGGCGCTCTGCGCTGCCTCACGAGTGCTGATCGTCGCCGGGAAGGGCGGCGTCGGGAAGACGACCGTGACCGCTGCGCTCGCCACCGCCGCTGCCCGCACCGGCACGAGCGTGCTGATCGTCGAGGTCGAAGGCAAATCGGGTCTGGCCACGAGCCTGGGCGTGCCGGCGCTCGAGTACGAGGAGGCCGAGGTCCGTCCCGGCGTCCGGGCCCGCACGCTCACGCCTGACCATGCGCTGCTCGAGTACCTCGAGGACCGAGGTCTGAAGCGGATCTCGAAGCGACTCGTGCGCTCGGGCGCATTGGACGTCATCGCCACTGCGGTGCCGGGCATGAAGGACATCCTCGTGCTCGGGAAGGTGAAGCAGCTCGAGCGAGCCGGAGCCGCCGATCTGATCATCATCGACGCCCCGGCGGCCGGGCACGCGATCACGTTCCTCACCTCGGCCCGCGGGCTGCTCGACGCGGTGCGCGTCGGCCCGGTGCGCACGCAGGCCCAGGACGTGCTCGACCTGCTCTCCGACCCCGCGCGCTGTCGGGTGATGCTCGTCACGCTGCCCGAGGAGACGCCGGTCAACGAGCTCGTCGAGACCGCGTTCGCGCTCGAGGAGCGCGTCGGCATCTCGCTCGCGCCGGTCGTCGTCAACGGCATGCCCGGTGATCTCGCGGTGTCGGCGCACCACCTGAGCGGCGACGTCGCGACGGCGGGCCTCGACGTCCCCGCGCCCGAGCTGCGGGCACTCGCCGCGGCGGCCGCGTTCCGTCACGACCGCCACGAGCTCGCTCGTCAGCAGGCCGACCGGCTCGCGGCGCGGCTCCCGCTCCCCCAGATCCGTCTCCCGTACCTGTTCAGCGAGATGGGTCCGACCGAGGTCGATGCCCTCGCCGACGCCTTCACGGCCGAGGTGCGTGCGCTGCCGGACCCGCTGCCGTGAGCCGCCTGCGAACCGATCTCGAGACGCGACACGTGCTCGTGTGCTGCGGGACCGGCGGCGTCGGGAAGACCACGACGTCGGCGGTGCTCGCGCTCAGCGCGGCACGGCTGGGCCGCAAGGCGATCGTCGTGACCATCGACCCGGCGAAGCGACTGGCCGACACGCTCGGGCTCGAGGCGCTGGGCAACGTCGCCCACGAGATCCCCCGCTCCCGCTGGGACGCCGAGGGCCGCGCCGCGCCCGACGGGCGCCTGTTCGCGCTGATGCTCGACACCCCGTCGACCTTCGACGAGCTCGTCCGCCGCTACTCGAGCACGCCCGAGCAGACCGAGCGGATCCTCGAGAACCGCTTCTACCGCAACATCGCCGGCGCGCTCTCGGGCACGCAGGAGTACATGGCGATGGAGAAGCTCCACGAGCTGCACGAGGAGGGCGACTACGACCTGATCGTGGTGGACACGCCACCGACGCGCCACGCACTCGACTTCCTCGACGCGCCGGCCCGACTGATCCGACTGCTCGACAACCGTGTGTTCCGCGTGCTCATGGCGCCGACCCGCACCGGGCTGCGCGTCGCGGGCGCCGCGCTCCAGGCGTTCTTCCGCACCGTCGCCAAGGTCGTGGGCGCCGAGGTGATCGACGACGTCGTCGCCTTCTTCCGGGCGTTCGAGGGCATGGAGCAGGGGTTCCGCGAGCGGGCCGCGACGGTCACGGAGCTGCTCGCGACGCCGTCCACGGGGTTCGTGCTCGTCACCTCGCCCCGACGCGACGCCGTGGAGGAGGCGGAGTACTTCGCCGAGCGGCTCGCCGAGTCCGACCTCGAGGTCGCCGCGCTCGTCGTCAACCGAGTCCACCCCGACTTCGGTGAGGGGCGCGACGCCGACGCACTGGCCGCCCGGGCGGCCGAGCTCGCGTCCCGTGCCGCGACGGCCCCATCCGCGACGCACGACGCGATCTCCCGCATGGCGGCCCGCTACGCGAACCTCGCCGACTACGCCGCGCTCTCCCGGCGCGAGCGCGCCCAGCTCGACGACGCGGCGGAGCGGATCGGCGCGGTCACGATCGCGTACGTCCCGTCGCTCTCGCACGACGTCGTCGACTTCCGGGCACTCGAGACCGTCGCGGCCCACCTGTTGGGCGCCGACGACGCGCGACCCACCGGCTAGCGTGCAGCCGTCATGAGGAGCCGTTCATGAGCTCGATCGTCCTGGTCGCCGCCGACGGCGCCTGGGTGCGCGACCAGGTCCGCCACTCGCTCGCGGGTCGCGACCTGGAGGTGCTGGAGGTCACCCGCGGCGAGGACGTGCGCCTCGCGGTGAAGGACCGACACCCCGACCTGGTCGTGCTCGACATGCAGATCGGCAACATGGGTGGTGTGGCCGTGGCGATCGACCTGCACCTCGAGGGCTCCGCGGGCCGCGTGCCCGAGGTGCCGATCCTGCTGCTTCTCGACCGCGAGCACGACCGCTTCCTCGCCAAGCGCGCCGCGGCCGACGCGGAGCTGGTGAAGCCGGTCGACCCGGGCACGCTGCGCCGCACCGTCAAGCAGCTGCTGGCGACGCCCGCCTCCGTCTGACCCCGGCTTGGGGCTGTGACCCCCCCCCCCCCCATTCGGGGGGCGGGGGCCCCCGAGAACGCTGGTCAGCGGGTGAACGTGGGCTCGGGCCCGATCGGCTCGGGCGTGCAGTCGAACGGCGCGATCTCGAGGCCCTGGATCACCGTCTCGGGTGGCGACGAGATCGCCGCGCCTGCGGTCGCCACCGGCGTTCCCCCGTTCGGATCGAGCACGAGCACCGAGCCCGAGAAGTCGGGCTGGACCGGGTAGTCGAGTCCGAGCCCCCAGAACCCGTCGGCCGGATCGAGCCCATCACCCCAGCTCACGAACTCGTCGGGGTACGCGCCGAGCTGCGTGCTCGCACCGCTCGTCGCGTCGACCGACGTGAGCACCGTCCCGACGATCAGGTTGGCGGTGTCGTCGATCGGCTCGGTGAGCATCGGCGTGGAGTAGACGGTCTCGCAGGTCGCGGCGAGGGTCGACCCGAGCATGCCGTCCTCGCCCGAAGGGATGCTCGCCATCTCACCGACGAAGGTGGTCACCGCGGGATCGGCGGGGTCGTCGATGCGGTAGAGGCACGTGGCGATGGTGCCGGTGCGACGGCACGCCGGGTCGGCACCGTCCGCGTCGGGCGCGACCAGCGCGACGAGCAGCTGCCCGACGCCGTCGAACGTGATCCCACCGAAGGGCACGATGCTCTGGCCGCCGAGCATCTGCGTGCTGGTGCCGATGTTGCCCACGACCACGGCCGCGCCGGTCGTCGTGTCGAATCGGACGAGCTCGGGGAAGACCTGATCGGCGGCCTCGTCCGCCCCCTGGAGCAGGCCGTAGAGCGTGCCGTCGGGGGCGAAGGCGAGGTCGCCCGCGCACGCCTCGGGGCTCGCGGCCGCCGGGAGCGGCGTGACCACACCGGTCGCCAGCTCGATCGTGGCGAGCCGGCACAGATCATCGCCTTGCGTCGGCGACACGTCGCCCTCGGCGGACAGCGTGAGCCCTGTGGCCTCCGCCGCCGCGTCCACCCCGTCCGTCGCGTTCACCTCGCCGGTGCTCGCGTCGGGCGCGGCGTCGTCGCTCGGAGGGAGGATCACGACGGTGTAGCCGAACGTCGCCGGCTCGGCCTGGCCTCCCGCGGCGGACGTGCCGAGCGCGACCAACCCGGCAGAGAGCACCACGACGACCAGCCCCATGACCCCACCCCTGCGCATGGCGCGGACCCTAGTGCGCACACGAGTCGAGACGCTTCGATCCGCTCGGAGACGCTCGGCGGGCGACGGTTAGGCTGGTCGGCCCGACGGGCTGTGGCGCAGTTTGGTAGCGCGCTTCGTTCGGGACGAAGAGGTCCCGGGTTCAAGTCCCGGCAGCCCGACCATCCGCTCCGCCTACACGACCGGCCCCTACGGCCGGTCGTGTCGCGTCACCCCGTGAACGTCGGTTCGAGCACGATCGGCGCGGGCGGTGTGCAGTCGAGCGGTGCGATCGCGAGCCCGTTGAGGAGCCCCGGGCCCTCGCCGATCGACGGTACGTCGAGGTTCGCGACTCGCGTCGAGTCGACCGGAGACGCCGACGGATCGATCGTCGCGAGGTCGTACGCCGTGTCGAGCGTCGGAGCGACGATCAAGGTCAGCGCCCACTGCGTCCCCGCGCGATCGAACGCCTGGCCGGCGATGAAGTGGTCGGCCTGGAGGCCACCGACCTGCGCGGGCGCTCCGGTGGTGGTGTCGACCGTCCGGAGGTTGCCGACCAGATCGGACCCCCCGGCGAGCCCGACGAGCTCGCCCGTGTACATCGGGCCCGTGCAGTCGGCCGCGAGCGTGGAGTAGAGCTCGGTGGGCCCGGTGGGCGGGATCTCGGCCGTCCGACCGACGAACGCGACCGTTCCCGGTTGGCTCGGGTCGTCGATCCGGTAGAGGCAGTAGGCAAGGGCTGCTCCGGACTCGCTGTCGAGACAACGAGGATCGTTGTCGGGGAGCGCGGCGAGGGTCGGGAGGAGCACGAACAGGCGGCCCTGGGCGTCGAACGAGATCCCGCCCAACGGAGGGTTGCTGTAACCGCCGTAGGAGCTGAAGTCACCGATCCGGCCGATGACGTCGGGCGCGCCGGTCGCGGTGTCGAAGCGCGCGAGCTCGGTGAACACGTCGCCCGCCGCCGCGTCGATGCCGCGCAGGATGCCGTAGAGCGTGCCGTCGGGCGCGAACGTCAGGTCACCGACGCAGGCTTCGACCGACGCCGGCGCCGACAGCGGAGTGATCGTCCCGTTCGTCAGGTCGACGGCGGCGAGCCGGCCCTCGCAGGTGCCCTGGAGGACGCCGAGGTCGGGCAGCTCGCCAAGTCCGTTCGTGCCGGATCCGACGTCGGTCGACGGGTCGGCCCCGGCGCCTCCCGCCTGGTCGATGATGACCGTGTAGCCCGTGGTCGGCAACGGCACCGGGGCGTCGAGTCCCGCCGACGCGACGAGCGCGCTCGAGCAGACACCGATCGCGACGATCGGCACGATGGCCAGCAGCCTCTTCATCACTCCGCCCCAGTCGCCTGCGCCGTGGCCCCGGCCCCGGCTGGATCGGCGGAGACTAGTGGGTGCCCAGGGGAACGATCCGGACGAGATGGTCGATGGTCCGACCGGGATGGGCGGGGCCGGACCCGGTCAGCCGGGCAGGAGCTCCGCGAGCTGGACGGCATTGAGGGCCGCGCCCTTGCGGAGGTTGTCGCCCGTGACCCAGAGATTGAGGGTATTGGGCTGGCTCGCGTCCTCACGGATGCGCCCGACGAGCACCGGGTCGATGCCCGCGCCCTCGAGCGGGGTCGGTGAGCCGTCGACGCCGTCGGCGAGCTGCACACCGGGCGCGGCGGCGAGCAGCGCCGCGGCGTCCTCGCGCGTGAGCGGCTGCGCGAGCTCGACGTTGGCGGTCATCGAGTGGCCGACGTACACCGGCACGCGAACGCACGTGCCGGTGACCCGCAGGCCGGGAGCGTGCAGGATCTTGCGGCTCTCGTGGACGAGCTTGCGCTCCTCCGACGTGTCGCCGACCGCGTCGAGCGACCCCGCGAGCGGGATGACGTTGCCGGCGATCGGGCGGTCCCACTGGTCTCCCGGCGCGATGACACCGGGCGTGGTCGCGGCTCGCCGCAGCGCGTCGTCCTGGCCGGCGCCCTTCGTCCACTGCTCGGCGAGCTCGCGCACGCCCGGCTGCCCCGCACCCGAGACCGATTGGTAGGTGGACACGACGAGGCGCTCGATGCCAGCGGCGCGGTGCAGGGGCGCGAGCGCGGTGACGAGCACCATCGTCGTGCAGTTGGGGCACGACACGATGCCCTTCGGCACCTCCGACAGGTCGCCGGGGTTGACCTCGGCGACGACCAGTGGCACGTCGGGGTCTTCGCGGAACGCCGCCGAGTTGTCGATCACGACGGCGCCGGCCGCGGCGGCCTTCGGTGCCCAAGTGCGCGCCAGGTCGTCCTCGACGTCGATGAACACGAGGTCGGTGCCGTCGAAGCAGCCGTCTCGCAGCACCTCGCAGGTGACTTCGCCGCCCGCGAACTGGAGTCGGCGGCCCTCGGAGCGCGGCGAGGCGAACGCCCGCAGGCTCGCGACCGGGAAGGAGCGCTCCTCGAGGATGCGCAGCATCTCGGCGCCGACGATGCCGGTGGCTCCGACGACCGCGACGTCGAGGGGTCGAGGCGTCATGCCGGGTCGTCCCCCAGCTCGAACGCATCGTGCAGGACCCGCACCGCACGCTCGACGTCGTCCTCAGCGACGACACACGAGATGCGGATCGAGGAGGTCGAGATCATCTCGATGTTGACGCCGGCCGAGGCCAGCGACTCGAACATCGTCGCCGCGACCCCGGGGTGGGTCTTCATGCCGGCTCCGACGAGCGAGACGCGCCCGATGGCCTCGTCGGACGTGAAGCCGCTGGCGTCGACGTCCTCGACGAGGTGCTCCATCACCTTCTTGGCGCGCGACAGGTCTTCGCGGGGGACGGTGAACGAGATGTCGGTGTGCCCGGCCGTCGAGACGTTCTGCACGATCATGTCGACGTTGACCGCCTCGTCGGCGAGGGCGCGGAACACCGCGGCCGCGATGCCGGGCTTGTCGGGGACGTGGGCGATCGTGACCTTCGCCTCGGAGATGTCGTGGGTGACGCCCGAGATCGTCGCTTGCTCCATCGCCTCGTCCTCCAGCTCCGGTGTCGACTGCACCCACGTGCCCGGATCCCACGTGAAGCTCGAGCGGACGTGCACCGGCACGCCGTGGTTGCGCGCGAACTCGACCGACCGGAGCGCGAGCACGCGACCCCCGGTGGCAGCCATGTCGAGCATCTCCTCGTAGGTGATGCGCTCGAGCTGGCGCGCGCCGGGGACGATGCGGGGGTCGGCGGTGAAGATGCCCGCGACGTCGGTGTAGATCTCGCACGCGTCTGCCTCGAGCGCGGCCGCGAGCGCGACCGCCGTCGTGTCGGAGCCGCCACGGCCGAGCGTGGTGACGTCCGACGCCGTCGACACGCCCTGGAACCCCGCGACGACGGCGACCGAGCCGCTGCTGACCGCGTCGCGCAGCCGGTCGGCGCGCACGTCGACGATCTTCGCCTTGCCATGGGTCGTGTCGGTGAGGATCCCCGCTTGAGAGCCGGTGAAGCTGACCGCGGGCTCGCCGAGATCGATGATGGCCATGCAGAGGAGCGCGATCGAGATGCGCTCGCCCGCGGTGAGCAGCATGTCCATCTCGCGCATCGACGGGGCGGCGCTCACCTCGTGAGCGAGGCGCTCGAGGTCATCGGTGGTCTTGCCCATCGCCGAGACGACGACGACCACGTCGTGGCCGTCACGGCGCGTCGAGACGATGTGCTCGGCGACGGCCTTGATCCGGGCAGGGTCCGCGACGGACGTCCCCCCGTACTTCTGCACGACGAGGCTCACGACCGTTCAAGTGTACGGGCGACTCCCGGCGATCCCCCGACCGATATGGGTTTCGTTAGGCTGCGCCGCCGTGTCGAAGCAGTCGAAGCGCGAGCGCCAGCGCGAGAACCGCGAGGCCAGGCGCGCGTACGAAGAGCAGCTCTATCGGCGGCGACGGATGGGGCGCTGGGCCAAGGTCGTCGCGCTCGTCCTGATCCCGATCGTCGCCATCGGCGTCGTCGTCCTCCTCGTCAGCGGCGGTGACGACGACTCGACCGAGGCGAGCGCCGCGACCCGGGTCGGGTGTCGAGACGTCGACGCCCCCGAGGCCAAGGACGTGACCTTCCCGTCGGCGCCGCCGATGACGATCGACCCGGCCAGCACCTACACCGCGCTCGTCGACACGTCGTGCGGCTCGTTCACGATCCAGCTCGACTCCGCGGCGGCGCCCCAGACGGTGAACTCGTTCGTGTTCCTGGCGAACGAGGGCTTCTACGACGGGCTCTCGTTCCACCGGGTGGCGAAGGACTTCGTCGTGCAGGGCGGCGACCCCGCCGGTGACGGCACCGGTGGGCCGGGCTACACGCTGCCCGACGAGCCGCCGCCGAACGGCTACCAGATCGGCTCGGTCGCGATGGCCAACTCCGGGCCGGGCACGAGCGGGTCGCAGTTCTTCATCGTGACGAGCGAGCAGGGTGCCGCGGGCCTCGGCGGCCCGCCGTACCTCTACTCCGCGCTCGGTCAGGTGACCGAGGGCATCGAGACGGTCGAGAAGATCGACCGGCTCGGATCGAGCGCCGCCGACCCCGGGTCGCAGGCCCCGCGCGCGCCGGTCGTCATCGACAAGATCACCATCAGCGAGACCCCCGCCGTCCCCGCGTCCTGATCATCTCCGCGCCCCGATCGTTTCGGCGTCAGCAGACCCGCGTGACGCGGGTCTCCTGACGCCAGAACGATGCAAGCCAGAGCGATTCAGACGCCGGGTCGATTCGGGTGAGATCGATTCGGGCGAGATCGGGTCAGGGGAGGTCGGGGACGGTGGCGCCGGCGCGGTGGTCGGCCGGGTGCGCGTGGGTGTGGTCGCCGCCCTCGCCGCCGTCGTACACGGTGACCGTGCCGACGCCGGCGACGGTCCAGGTGCCCTTCGGGTCGCGGACGAGCGCGGTCTCCTCGTCGATGCCGACCAGCTTCGCGGTTGCAGGCAGCAGGTCGATCGAGCGGTCGCGCAGGTGGTCGGCCGCGGTGCCGTGGTACGGGAACACCGCGAGGTTGGTGACGACACCCAGCCCGACCGTGTACGCGCCGCCGCGGGGGTCGACCATGGGGTCGCACACGAGCGTCGCGCCGGCACCCGACGCGGCGAGCACGCCACCCGAGTGGTACGAGACGAGCATCGCGTCCCACAGCTCGGAGCCCTTGAGCACCGAGCGCAGGTGCAGCGGCGACCCGTCGGCGATGTAGAGCATCTTCGCCTTGCGGGCCGCCTCGACGACGCTCGCGTCGTCGGCGTCGTGGCGCTGGAGCACGTCGAGGGGCCGCACCTTCACGCCGAGCCCTTCGAAGTACGCGACGGCGCGCTCGGTGATCCGCTCGGGGTGCTCGTACGCGGCGGCGGTCGGGAGGACGACCACCTCCTTGGCGCTCGCGGCGGACAGGAGCTCGCCGTCGAGGTCGCGACACCCGTCGCGCCACTCCCCGCCGCCGACGAGCGCGAGCGTGCCCACGGCCGTGCTGGAACCCATGCGCCGGAGGGTAGACGCCCGAGGGCATGGCCGACCGTCTCCGCGGGCACAATGAGCACGTGGCCCAGCCGACCTCGACGCTGCACCGGGGCGAGCCCGACCTCTACGCGCTGCTCGGCGTCGCCCCCGACGCCTCCACCGACGACATCACCGCGGCGTTCCGCGCCCGCGCCAAGGACCTGCATCCCGACCGGGCGCCCGACGACGCCGCGGCCGAGGAGTTCAAGGTGCTGTCGGAGGCGTACGCGACGCTGACCCGCCCGGATCGGCGCGCCGCCTACGACGCGAGGCGGACCGCCGACGACGCCGCGCCGGCCGACCCGGTCGCGCCGCCGGCCGCCCGTTCGCACCAGGTGCTCCCCACGCGGCGCCGGGCCCGCTGGGCCGTGATTGGGGGCATCGTCTGCATCGCGCTCGCGTTGGCGATCAGCCCGGTGCTGCTCTCGATCGAGACGAGCAGCGAGACGCTCGGGCGCGACGTGACCCTCTGGATCGTCGTGGCGAAGCTGCTCGTCTGCGGGGCGATCCTCGCCGGCGCAGGCTGGTGGCGCCTGGCGACCTTCGACGTGGCTCGGACCCGCGTTCCTACCCGGCGGTAACCTTCGGCCCCATGAGCATCAAGCGTGTGGGAATCATCGGTTCGGGGATCATGGGCGCGGGCGTCGCCGAGGTGGCAGCGAAGGCCGGCTTCGAGGTCGTGCTGCGAAGCCGGTCGGAGGAGGCCGCGGCGAAGATGGTCGCAGGGCTCGAGAAGTCGCTCGCCAAGCAGGTCGAGAAGGGACGCCTCGAGGACGCGGAGCGCACCGCCGTCCTCGGTCGGGCGCGGGCCGTCACCGAGCTGGCCGAGCTGGCCGAGTGCGACCTGGTCATCGAATCGGTCGTCGAGGACCTGCCCACCAAGCTCGAGCTGTTCGCCGAGCTCGACGGGATCTGCGGCGACGACGCGATCCTCGCCACCAACACGTCCACCCTCTCGGTGGCCGCGATCGCGGGTGCCACCAAGCGCCCCGACAAGGTGTGCGGCATCCACTTCTTCAACCCCGCGCCGGTGATGTCGGTCGTCGAGGTCGTGCGCGCCGAGGGGTCGTCCGACGCCACGATCGCCGCAGCACGCGAGTTCGTCGAGGCTTGCGGCAAGGACGTCGTCGACGTGCGCGACCAGGCCGGCTTCATCGTCAACGCCCTGCTGTTCCCGTACCTCAACAACGCCGTGAAGCTGCTCGCCAGCGGCGCCGCGACGCGCGACGACATCGACACCGCCATGAAGGGCGGCTGCAACTTCCCGATGGGGCCGCTCGAGCTGCTCGACCTCGTCGGTCTCGACACCAGCCTCTCGATCATCGAGGCGCTGCACGACGCGTTCGGCGACCCCAACTACGAGCCGGCGCCGATGCTCGCCGAGCTGGTGCAGGCCGGGAAGCTCGGGCGGAAGTCGGGCGCGGGCTTCTACGACTACGCGAAGAAGTAGGTCGCTCCCGAGCGCGGGAGACTGGTGGTCATGACAGGACAGCCACGCGAGCGCGATCGCCCCTGGCTGATGCGCACGTACTCGGGCCACTCGTCGGCCCGGGCGTCGAACGCGCTCTATCGCACCAACCTCGCCAAGGGCCAGACCGGGCTGTCGGTGGCGTTCGACCTGCCGACGCAGACCGGGTACGACCCCGACCACGTCCTCGCCCGGGGCGAGGTGGGCAAGGTGGGCGTGCCGGTGCCGCACCTCGGCGAGATGCGGGTGCTGTTCGACGGCATCCCGCTCGACGAGATGAACACGTCGATGACGATCAACGCCACCGCGATGTGGCTGTTCGGCATGTACGCCGCGCTCGCCGAGGAGCAGGGCGTCGACCCGCACAAGCTGGCCGGCACCACGCAGAACGACATCGTCAAGGAGTTCCTGTCGCGGGGCACCTACATCTTCGGACCCGAGGCTTCGCGGCGGCTGACCGTCGACCTGATCTGCCACACGGTGCGCCACGTCCCGAGCTGGAACCCGATCAACGTGTGCCCGTACCACTACCAGGAGGCGGGCGCGACGCCCGTCCAGGAGATCGCGTACGGGCTCGGCACCGCGTGCGGCGTCCTCGACGCGGTGCGCGACTCGGGGCAGATCCCGGCCGACGAGTTCGACCAGGTCGTCGGGCGCATCTCGTTCTTCGTCGACGCGGGCGTGCGCTTCGTCGAGGAGATGTGCAAGATGCGCGCGTTCACTCGCCTGTGGGACCGCATCACCCACGAGCGCTACGGCGTGCAGGACCCGAAGCTGCGCCGGTTCCGCTACGGCATGCAGGTCAACTCGCTCGGGCTCACCGAGGAGCAGCCCGAGAACAACGTGCAGCGGATCGTGCTCGAGATGCTCGGGGTGACGCTGTCGAAGGACGCGAGGGCGCGGGCGATCCAGCTGCCGTGCTGGAACGAGGCGATCGGGCTGCCGACGCCCTGGGACCAGCAGTGGTCGCTGCGCATGCAGCAGGTGCTGGCGTACGAGACCGACCTGCTCGAGTACGACGACCTGTTCGAGGGCTCGACGGTCGTCGAGGCGAAGACCACGGAGCTCGTCGACGCCGCGACGGCCGAGCTCGAATGGGTGCTCGACGGCGGTGGCGTGTTCGAGATGATCGACGCGATGAAGGGCCGGCTCGTGCAGAGCAACGCCGAGCGCGTGCGGCGCATCGAGTCGGGCGAGCAGAAGGTCGTGGGCGTCAACTCGTTCACCGAGACCGAGCCGTCGCCGCTCGAGTCGCTCGACTCCGAGCACTCGATCGTCGTGGTCGACGCGGCGGCCGAGCGGGAGCAGATCGAGAAGCTCGAGGAGTGGCGCGACGCCCGTGACGACACGGCCGTCGCCGCCGCGCTCGACCGACTGCGCGCGGTCGCGACGACCGACGAGAACCTCGTGCCCGCGACGGTCGAGCTCGCCCGAGTCGGCGGCACCGTCGGCGAGTGGGCGGCGGCGCTGCGCGACGTCTTCGGCGAGTACCGGGCGCCCACGGGCGTGGGCGCGGTGGCGGCACCGGTCGGCGACCTCGCCGCCGTGCGAGAGCGCGTGCAGGCGGCGACGGAGTCGCTCGGCGGGCAGCTGCGGCTGCTCGTCGGCAAGCCCGGGCTCGACGGTCACTCCAACGGCGCCGAGCAGATCGCGGTGGCGGCACGCGACGCGGGACTCGAGGTGATCTACCAGGGCATCCGGCTGACGCCGGCGCAGATCGCCGCCGCTGCCCGCGACGAGGACGTCGACGTCGTGGGGCTGTCGATCCTCTCGGGCTCACATCTCGAGCTGGTGCCCGAGACCGTGCGCCTGCTGCGCGAGATGGGCGTCGACGTGCCGGTCGTCGTCGGCGGGATCATCCCCGACGAGGACGAGGCGAAGCTGCTCGCCGGCGGCGTCGCCCGCGTCTACACGCCGAAGGACTACCGCCTGGCGACGATCGTCTCCGAGATCGCCGACCTCGCCATCGACCGCCGCGAGCGCCTCACCCCCACCGCGTAGCCCGCGCTTGGTTGCGTAGCTCACCTTCGCAGAGAGGGTCGAGCAACGCAGGTGGCACGTGCGTCACTGAACCCTCCCGACGAAGGTCAGCTACGCAACCAGGGCGACGGTGACCATCCGCGGGGGGTGACGAGGCGGTCGTTACCGTTGGCGCACGACGTGCGCCCGGGCAGGGCGCGCACCGTCTGCGCGGGAGGGGCCTTCGTGCGCCGCATCGCTGCCGTCACCGCATCCGCGTGCCTCACGCTGGCGGCGCTCGTCGCCACAGCTCCGTCGGCCGGAGCCGCCGAGGTGGTGTTCACGACGCCGGACGACGACGAGGTGCAGTCGTTCGTCGTGCCCGACGGCGTCTCGTGCATCACCATCGACGCCCAGGGTGCCGACGGGGGTTCCGTCGGTGCGGTCCCGGGCGGCGCGGGCGGGCGGGTCGTCGCGACCGTTCCGGTGACCGCCGGCGAGGAGCTGGTCGTCGCGGTCGGGGCCCGCGGTCAGGACGCGGGCGGCGGCAACCCGCCCGGTGAGGGCGGCCCCATCGGCGGCGGCGACGGCGGGGCGAGCGACACCGGTGCCACCGGCGCAGGCGGGGGCGGCTTCTCGGGCGTCGGCACCGAGGGCGTGGGCGAGGTCGGCGAGACCGTGCTCGCCCTGGCCGGTGGCGGCGGGGGCGCCGGTGGCCTCACGCCCGACGGTGCCGAGGGCGGCGCGGGCGGTGACGGCGGCGGGATCGACGGTGTGGACGGTGGCGACGCGGTCGGCGCCGGGAGCGGGGACGAGGGCTTCGGTGGTGACGGCGCCACCGGAGGCACCGGCGGTGCCGGTGGCAGCCTCGCGGGCGCCGCCGGCACCAACGCACCCGACGGCGAGGGCGGCGACGGTGGCACCGACGCGGGCGGTGGCGCCGGCGGTGGTGGCGGAGGTGGCGGGTATGCCGGCGGTGGTGGTGGCGGCGCGGGGCTCGGCGCCGGCGGTGCGGGCGGCGGTGGCGGCGGGGGTTCCGGGTTCGTCGCCGCGAGCGCGACCGCGGTCACGGCGACCGCGGGCGGCAGCGTCACCGCCGACGGGAACGGCCTCGTGGTGATCACCTACGAGCCGGGCGTGCCCTGCGGGGCCTCGCCGATCGTCCTCGAGCCCGACTTCACCGGCTGATCGTCCTCACGCCTGACGTGCGTAGCTGAACCCTCGATACGAAGGTGAGCTACGCAACCAGGGCAACGGCGACTCGCGTGAGGTGTGGGGCGCGCGCTACGCGTACATGGACTCGATGTGGTCGGCGTACTTGGTGTGGACGCCGCGGCGCTTGAGCTTCATCGTGGGAGTGAGCTCCTCGGAGTCGGGGAGCCACTCCTCGCCGAGCACGACGAACTTCTTGATCTGCTCGACGCGGGCGAAGCGCTTGTTGGCCTCGTCGACGTTGCGCTGCACCTCTTCGGCGACCACCGGATCCTCGGCGAGCTCGGGCAGCGACTTGCCCTCCACCCCGTGGTTGGCCGCCCACGCGGGCGCGACCTCAGGGTCGAGCACGAGCAGCGCGCTCACGAAGGGACGGTTGTCCCCGATCACGCAGGCCTGCCCGATCAGCGGGAACGACTTGAGCGCGGCCTCGAGGTTCGCGGGCGAGATGTTCTTGCCGCCCGCGGTGATGATCAGCTCCTTCTTGCGGTCGACGATCTTGAGGTAGCCCTCCTCGTCGAACTCGCCGATGTCGCCGGTGTGCAGCCACCCGTCGTCGTCGAGCGCCTCGGCCGTGCGCTCGGGGTCGTTGAGGTAGCCGCGGAAGATGTTGCAGCCCCGCGCGAGCACCTCGCCGTCGTCGGCGAGCACGACCTCCTCGCCGGGGATCGGCGGCCCCACGGTGCCGATCCGCACCCGATAGGGCGCCCAGGTCATCGGCCCCGACGTCTCCGACAGCCCGTAGATCTCCGACATCTCGACGCCCATGGCCCGGAAGAACCGCAGCACCTCCTGGGGGAGCGGCGCGGCCCCGCTGATCGCGGCCTTGATCTGGTCGAGGCCGAGCAGCGCCTGCACCAGGTCGAACACCGGCTGGACGGCCTCGGCCTCCTTCGCCAGGTCGGCCGGCAGCTCCTCACGCCGGGCCCGGTGCTCGGCGATCCGCTCACCGATCGGCACCGCCGCCTCGAGCGCGGCCTGCTGGTCGGGGTTCGCGCGCGCGACCGCCATGACGCCCGCGTGCAGCTTCTCCCACACGCGGGGCACGGCGAAGAAGATCTCCGGTCGGACCTCGGGGAGATAGGTCCCGATCTGCGACGCCTCGGGGCACGTCGTGACCTCGAACCCGGCCGTGATGCCCTGGTAGTGCGACGTGAGCCGCTCCGCGATGTGGGCCATCGGGAGGTACGACACGAGCCGGCTGTTGCGCGGGTCGGTCGTGCCGTCGCTCGTCAGGCACTGCAAGAGCATCTCGACGGTGCAGACGATGTTCGCGTGGTCGAGCATCACGCCCTTGGGCGGACCGGTGGTGCCCGAGGTGTAGATGATGGTGGCGAGATCGTCGGGGGTCGCGATGCTCGCGGCCTCGTCGAGGTCGAGCGGGTCCGGCGCGAGCAACGACTCCCACGACTCCACGTCGTCGGGCGCACGGCCGTCGTCGTCGATGATCACGACGTGCTCGAGCGTGGGGATCTCGTCGCGCACCTTGAGGATGCGCTCGAGGAAGTCGACGCCCTCGACGATCGCGGCGACCGCGCCGCAGTGCGATGCCAAGTACTGCACCTGCTCGGGTGACGACGAGTTGTAGATCGACACGGGCGTCGCGCCGAGCAGCAACGTGCCGACGTCGGCGATGTGGAACTCGGGGCGGTTGCGCATCATGAGGACGACGCGCTCGCCCTGCACGACGCCCTTCGCCCGGAGCGCGGCTGCGAACCGGCAGGCCCGCTCGGCGTACTCGCTCCAGGTGAGCTCGCCCCAGCCCTCGCCGTCCTTCCAGCGCAGCGCCACCCGGTCGGGCTCGGCCCGCACGGTGTCGCGGAAGCGGGTGGCGACCGTCTGACCGGCCACCGACGCCATGATCTCGTCGCTCGTCACCATCTGGTCCCCCCGGATCCCTGTGCTCGACGGCGGCTCGGGCGCATCCTTCCACGCGGCGCGCCCGCAGGAAACGGCGGGCTCGGGCGAGTTCTCCACCGTGGCCTGTGGACAGCAGGTGAAGAGCGGTGGAGAACCCGCCCTCAGGGGTGGAAAATCTGTGGACGATGGTGGAAGATGTGCCCGTTCGCGTCCCGAGGAGGACGTTGGGGCACCCGGCCGTCACACCGGCGCGTGGCCGGCGCGCCGACGGAGCGGGACTTCTCTACGCCGACCCTCCTCGGGACGCAACGCGTCTCCACGGGCTGCGGCCCCCGCGGAGGGCGGCCAGGACCTCGTCGGTGTCGGCATCCAGGGGGCGCCCGGCGTGGCGGACCTCGCCCGGGGTCTCGGCGAGCCGGGCGACGGGGCCGGGCTGCTGGACGCCGTCGACCTCGACCATCGCCTTCCGCGCCACCACGTGGGGGTCGGCGAGCAGGTCGGCCATCGTGTACACGGGCGCGACCGCGGCCTCGGCCGCGCCGACCTCGGCGAGCACCTGCTCCGACGGGCGGGCCGCGATCCAGTCGGCGACGATGCGGTCGAGCTCCTCCCGGTGCTCGACCCGACCCTCGAAGGTGGCGAAACGCTCCTGGTCGCCGACGCCCAGCAGCGTGAGGAGCCGGTGCGCGACCGACTCGGCCGACGTCGACACCGCGACCCACACCCCGTCGGCGCAGCGGTAGGTGCCGCGCGGGACCGAGTACGGGATGCCCGACCCCAGACGGGGCTGGAGGACGCCGAGACCGGCCCAGACGCTCGGGAGCGGTCCCATCGTCTGAAGCATCGACTCGAGCAGGTTCACGTCGATGACCTGTCCTCCTCCGCCCCCCTCGCCGTGGTGATCGCGGTGGTGCAGCGCGACCATCACCGCGAACGCGCCGACGATCGCGGTGATCTCGTCGGTGAGCGCGGTCGGTGGGAGCAGCGGCGGACCGTCGGGCTCGCCGTTGATCGCCGCGAACCCGCCCATGGCCTCCGCGAGGGTCGCGAAGCCCGGTCGTGACCGGTAGGGGCCGGTCTGCCCGAAGCCGGTCACGCGCAGCACCACCAGGCCGGGGTTGCGCGTCGCGAGCACGCCGACGGGGTCGAGCCCGAGCCGCTCGAGCGTGCCGGGCCGACCGTTCTCGATCAGCACGTCGGCCTCGTCGAGCAGCCGGAGCATCGCGTCGAGGCCGTCGTCGGTCTTCAGGTCGAGGACGATCGACCGCTTGTTGCGACCCAGCAGCTTCCACATGAAGGTCTGGCCGTCCTGCGGGTCGCGCCACCCCATCCCCCGCGTGCCGTCGCCCGTCGGCGCCTCCACCTTGATGACGTCGGCGCCGAAGTCGGCGAGGTAGCGCGCGGTGCCGGGACCGGCGAGCACGGTCGCCATCTCCACCACCCGCAGCCCTGCGAGAGCCTGCATCGGCCGCAGGATACGGTCGATCCCTTGCTGCGTCGGTACGTGTCGGTGCTCGAGTGGCTGCCGGGCTATCGGCGGGCCGACCTCGGGGGCGATGTCGTCGCCGGGCTGACCGGCGCGGCGATCCTCGTCCCCCAGGGCATGGCGTACGCCCAGATCGCGGGCTTGCCACCGGTGGTGGGCCTCTACGCGTCGGTGCTGCCGCTGCTCGCCTACGCGCTGCTGGGACGGTCGCGGCAGCTCGGCGTGGGGCCGCTCGCGTCGATCTCGGTGCTCTCGGCGGTGGGCGTGGCCGAGCTCGCGCCGCAGGGCACGGCCGACTTCATCGCGCTGTCGGCGTCGCTGGCAGTGCTCGTGGGCATCGTCCACCTCGTCCTCGGGATCGGCCGACTCGGCTTCCTCACCCGGTTCCTCTCCGAGCCCGTGATGAAGGGCTTCCTCGCCGGGGTCGGCGTGCTGATCATCGCCAGCGAGCTCAGCGGCCTCACCGGGGTCGCCGCGCCGACGAGCAGCGACGTGCCCGCGACGGTCGAGTCGTGGCTCGACGCCGTCGACGGGGTGAGCGCGAGTGCGATCGCCCTCTCGGTGGCGTCGATCGCGCTGCTGCTGGTCACCAAGCGCTGGCGCCGCTTCCCGACGACGCTCGCGCTGCTCGTCGTGGCGACCGTGGTGTCGGCGATCTTCGACTTCGCGGCCCACGGCATCCCGGTCGTCGGTCACGTGCCGAGCGGCTTCGCGGGCCCCGAGGTGCCGCCGCTGCACTGGGGCGACCTCGACATCCTCTTCCCGACCGCGATCGCGATCACGTTCATCAGCATCCTCGAGTCTCTCGGGCTCGCCCGCGAGTACGCCGACGAGCACGGCTACGAGATCGACGCCGACGACGAGATCGCCGCGCTCGGAGCGGCGAACGTGACGGCCGGGTTCTTCCAGGGCATGGTCGTGACCGGCGCGATGACGCGCTCGGCCGTCCTCGACGAGGCCGGCGCTCGAACGCAGCTCTCGCTCGTGATCTCGGCGGTGGTGGTGGCGCCGCTGCTGGTGTTCGGGACGAGCACGTTCGAGTTCATCCCGGTGCCGGTGCTCTCCGCCATCGTCGTGGTCGCGGTGCTGCCGTTCCTCGACGTCGGTGAGGCGCGCCGGCTGTGGCACGTGTCGAAGCCCGACTTCTGGGTGATGACGATCACGTTCCTCGGCACGACCCTGCTCGGCGTCGAGATCGGCGTGGCGATCGCGGTGGTCGTCTCGATCCTGCTGATCGTGGTGCGGGTGTCGATGCCGAAGATGCCCGAGATGGGTCGGGTCGGCGACGCGGCCCTCCTGCTGCCGCTCGACTCGCACCCCGACGCCCGCGCGTACGAGAAGACGGTGGTGCTGCGCGTCGACGCGCCGCTGTGGTTCTCGAACGCCGAGGCGCTGCGCGCCCGCGTGAGGCGCGTGGAGCGCGAGCACCCGGAGGTGGAGACGCTCGTGCTCGGCATGGCGGGCGTCGACGCCGTCGACTCGACGGCCGACCACGAGCTGCGCAAGCTCGCGACGCGCTGCCGGGCCAGGCACATCGAGCTGCTGCTGCTGCAGGTGCCCGAGCCCGTGCGCGAGGTGCTCGACGCGTCCGGTTTCACCGCCCTCGTCGGCGACGATGCCTACGTCGCCACCATGACCGAGCTCCAGGCCCGCCTCACCGGCATGTGACGCTGATCCACCATGTGGCGTTCAGCCACCGATGTGGTGGCTGAACGTCACATGCCGTGCGGCGCGGTGGCTGGACGTCACATGCGCTCGGTGTCAGTAGCGCTGGGTGAAGCAGCGGTCGGGGAGCTCGCCGAGGGCGTAGATGCCGTACGCGCCCTCGTACATGGCGCGGGTCCGCTCCGCCCACGCGAAGGCGTCGGGGGCGCGCACGCGGCGGACGACCTGGGTGTAGCCACCCTCGTGGAACCGGTACTCGCCCCAGGCGCCCGGGAAGTCCTTGGTCGCCCCGATCTCACCGAACGGCGCGTGCGGGGCGCGCTCGAAGCGCCGCACCCGGTTGCGGTGCGTGTGCCCGGCGAAGTACCCGACGAGGTTGTCGTGGCGGCCGAACGCGTCGACGAGGCGGTCGCTGTCGTCGGGCTGGATGCCGAAGTACGGACGCCCGGTGCGGATGCCCTGCTCCACGTCGAACGTCGGGTGGTGACCGAACGCGACCACGGCCGTGCTCGTCGCGCCGGCGAGATCCTCGAGCCACTCGATCTGGTCGATCGAGATCGTGCCGCCGGCTGCCCCCGGGATGACGGTGTCGAGCACGGCCAGCGTCACGCCGTCGAGCTCGATCGCGTACGGCGCGTCCTCGATCGCCATGGTCGGGTCGATCATCGCGTCGTGGTTGCCGCGCACGTGGTACATGACGTCGCCGAGCGCGCCGTAGGCCGCGAGGAACTCGCCGTACTCCTCCTCGCTCCCGATCGAGGTGAGGTCGCCCTTCACGACCACCGCGTCGGCGGCGAGGGCGCGCATCTCGTCGATCACCGCGCGGTTCATCACCTGCGGGTAGGGCGGGTCGCCCGGCTCGGCCGAGAAGATGGGGCCCTTCGCATCCTGCTCGGGGTCGCCGGTGACACCGCAACGGATCTCGCCGAAGTGGACGTCGTTCGCGGTCGCGACCGTCGCGAGCAACCGTCCCGGTGGCGGCGCGAGCGTGCGGAACGACGTCGGCAGGTACGGATGCGGGTCGACGTCGCCGACGCGCAGGGAGTGCTCGGCGTCGGGTTCGAGCCCGGTGAAGCGAGCCACGTGGTGCGGCCCGGTGGTGACGACCTCCTGGTCGTCGATGCGAGTGACGAGCTCGACGTCAGCGCCGCTCTCGGCGGTGACGACCGCCTCGTCGACCCCGACGGTGACGAGCTCGGGCTCGACCGGCCGGGGCAGCACCGGTCACGCCCGCGTGCGCCGACCGATCCGGCCCGACAGACGCCATGGCCCGCGCTGGAGCGCGGCCCGGCGCGACGCGAGCCGGGCGGCGTGCACCCACTCGTGGAGCGTGTCGTCGCCTGCCGGCGGCGCGACCGCGACCGGCCGGGTCAGCTCGGCGATCGCGGCCACGATCGCTGCGACCTCCTCGGGCGTCGCGTCCGGTGAGATCGCCTTGAGCGCGGGCGGAGTCATGCGGCAGCCGCCCGGTGGGCGCCAGCGCTCACAGCGGCACGTTGCCGTGCTTGCGCGACGGCATCTGCTCGCGCTTGGTGCGCAGCATCGCGAGCGAGCGCACCAGCACCCGACGCGTCTCGCGCGGGTCGATCACGTCGTCGACGTAGCCGCGCTCGGCAGCGATGTAGGGGTTCGCGAACCGCTCGGTGTACTCCTCGATCAGCTCCGCCCGACGCACCTCGGCGTCGTCGGCGGTCTCGATCTCCTTGCGGAAGATGATGTTGACCGCGCCCTGCGGGCCCATCACCGCCACCTCGGCCGACGGCCACGCGAACGCGAGGTCGGCGCCGATCGACTTGGAGTTCATGACGACGTACGCCCCGCCGTACGCCTTGCGGGTGATGATCTGGACACGGGGGACGGTCGCCTCGCAGTACGCGTAGAGCAGCTTGGCGCCGTGGCGGATGATGCCGCCGTACTCCTGGTCGGTGCCCGGCAGGAAGCCCGGCACGTCGACGAACGTCACCAGCGGCACGTTGAACGCGTCGCACGTGCGCACGAAGCGCGCCGCCTTCTCGGACGCCTCGATGTCGAGCGTGCCGGCGAGGTTCTGGGGCTGGTTGCCGACGATGCCCACGACGTGGCCGTCGACGCGGGCGAAGCCGCAGACGATGTTCATCGCCCAGTGCTGGTGCACCTCGAAGAAGTCGCCGTCGTCGACGACCTCGGCGATGACCGCCTTCATGTCGTAGGGCTTGTTGGGCGCGTCGGGGATCAGGTCGACGATCCCCTCGCAGCGTCGCTCGGGGTCGTCCTCGGGCTCGAAGTACGGAGGGTCCTCGAGGTTGTTCTGGGGCAGGAACGACAGGAGGTAGCGCACCTGCTCGATGCAGCTCTCCTCGTCGTCGGAGACGAAGCCGGCGACGCCCGACTTCGACGCGTGCGTCATCGCGCCCCCGAGCTCCTCCTGGGTGACGTCCTCCCCGGTGACCGTCTTCACGACGTCGGGCCCGGTGATGAACATGTGCGACGTGCCCTTGACCATGAAGATGAAGTCGGTCATCGCGGGCGAGTACACCGCGCCGCCCGCGCACGGACCCATGATCACACTGATCTGCGGGATCACGCCCGACGCCTTCACGTTGCGGTAGAAGATGCCGCCGTACGCGTCGAGGCTGACCACGCCTTCCTGGATGCGCGCGCCCGCGCCGTCGTTGAGGCCGATCATCGGCGCGCCCACCGACTCGGCGAGGTCCATCACCTTGTGGATCTTGTCGGCGAACACCTCACCGAGCGCGCCGCCGAAGACCGTGAAGTCCTGGGAGAACACGAAGACCTTGCGGCCGTCGATCGTGCCCCAGCCGGTGACGACGCCGTCGGTGAGGGGCCGGGTGTTCTCGATCCCGAAGCCGTGCGCGCGGTGGCGGGCGAGCATGTCGAGCTCGACGAACGAGCCCGGGTCGAGGAGCCGCTCCAGGCGCTCCCGCGAGGTGAGCTTGCCCCGCTCGTGCTGGCGGGCCACCGCCTTCTCGCTGCCGGCGTGCAGGGCCTGCTCCCGCAACGAGGCCAGCTGCTCGAGCCGCTCCTCGATGGGGTGCGGTATGGGCTCGACCGGCGTGCCCGCCCCTTCGTCGCCGTGCAGGGCTTCCGCCTCGGCCTGGGCCTGGATCTCCGACTCGTCGAGCGCCACGGCGGTCAGGCTATCGGCGGTCACATCGGCGACGAGCACCGCTTGCGCAGGCCCTTGCCGCGGCCGAAGTCGGGGATGGCCCAGCAGTAGCCTGCCGCCGTGCCTGGGGGAGCCGTCCTGACGGCGGAGGACGCGCCGAACGCCGCGACGCCCTCAGGCGCTCCCGAGACCGTGGACGAGGATCGTCGCCGCTTCACCCGGGCGTCACTCGTCGGCATCGCGGTCGCCGCGGTCCCCTTCCTGTGGACTCTTTGGTGGGATGGTCGTGTCCTCGACCCGTTCCACACGGCATGGCCAACCGAGACGTTCTCGAACCTTTACGACTTGCAGGTCCGCGCCTGGTTCGACGGACATTGGTGGGTCCCGAAGGGCGCACTCGGCATCGAGGGCTTCATCCACGATGGCCGTGAGTACACCTACTTCGGGCCGTTCGCGGCGATCTTGCGGGTCCCCGTGATGATGTTCACCGACGCGCTCGACGGTCAGCTCACTGCGCCGTCGATGCTGCTCGCCTGGTGCGTCCTCGCGATCGTCGTTCCTCTCTTCCTGTGGCGCATCCGGCTGCTGATCCGCGGTCCGGGAGTGGCGGTGAGCCGCGCCGAGGCCGTCTCGTGTGGCGTGGTCGTCGCGACGATCCTTGGCGGGTCGGTGTTCCTCTGGCTTGGGTCGATGCCGTGGGCCTACCACGAGGACTTCATCTGGAGCGCAGCGCTCTCGCTCGCTGCGCTGTTCGCGCTCACCGGCATGATCGAGTCCCCTTCGCGTGGCCGCGTCGTCGCGACCGGACTCCTGACCCTTGCGGCGGTCCTCAACCGGTACACAACCGGATGGGGTTGCGTGATCGCCGTCGGGCTCGTCGCGTTGTGGTTCGGCCTCGGTCGCTACGGTGACGCGAACCGGCGGTGGTGGAAGCCGACCGCCCTGGCGGCGGTCGGGCCACTCGCCGCCGGCGCACTGGTCACCTTCATCAAGTTCGGCATGCCATTCGGCCTCCCGATGGCCGACCAGGTATGGGCCCGCGTCAACGAGCATCGACGCAACTTCCTGGCGGCCAACGGAGGCAGGGCGTTCAGCCTCGAGTTCATCCCGAGCACCGCGCACGCTTACCTGAACCCTGCGGGAGTACGCCTGAGCCCCGCCTTCCCGTTCATCGGGCTCCCGTCGGAACCCGCGCCGTGGGTCGGCGACGTGATCCTGGACCAGACCTATCGGACCGCCAGCGTCCCGGCCACGATGCCGCTGCTCATGGGCCTCGCGATCTGGGGACTGATCGTCGTCTTCCGGCCGCGAGCGGTCGGGCGAGCAGCGGTCCTCCGGTTCGTGCTGCTTGGCGCAATCGCCGCGACCAGCGGTGTGATGGTGTGGGGCTACATCGCACACCGCTACCTCGCCGACTTCATGCCAGTGCTGATGATCGGCGCGATGGTCGGCCTCGTCGACGTGTGGCGACGGTTCGACGGGAAGAGCAGGACCGCGCGCCGAGTCGCGGTCGCGGTGATCGCGGCACTCGGAATGTTCAGCATGTACACGAACTTCGCGATCGCGAGCGAGCCGACGGACCGCATCGCGTGGCGCGGGGAGCGGATCCGCGACTTCCTCCGGATCCAGGACGGCATCGGATCGGTGACCGGACACACGCCCTCCGACGACGTCCAGTACGGCGCGACCTTCAACAAGCGCCTGCCCGATGGTGCGCCCGCCGGGCAGCTCTTCCTCGTCGGATACTGCGACGGCCTCTACTACTCCATCGGCGAGCGGGAGAACGGCTGGATCGCGGTCGACCGCAGCAAGGCAGGTGGACGCCACGAGCTGTCGATACGGATGGTCGAGCCCTTGGATCGCGGCCGCATCCCCATCGTCACGGTGCGCGACACCGATCCCGACAAGCGGCCGAGCGTCGTCTGGATCGAGGGCGACGGGACCGGGCGCGTTCGGTTCGGCGTCGCGGACCGGAAGATCCCGACGATCGGTGAGTGGATCGACCTCGAGCCGGGGACGACCTACCCCATCCAGGTGGACGTCGACACCGCGCTGCACGAGGTCAGCATCGACTTGCCCACCGTGCCGGACGATTACGGCCACTTCGGTTGGCTGTCATCGTCGGGCGAGCAGGAGGTGCACACGGGGCGCGACGGGGACCTGACGGTCACGACGCGCCCGGTACCGCCCCCGAAGCTCTGCTACGACATCACCGGCCTCGATCCGGCCGAGGCCCCGAACGCCTGATCCCCGATCGGCTCGAGGTCGTCGCGCTCGAGGACGCGGAACACGGCCTCGACCAGGCGATCGCCCCAACGAGCGATGCCGGCCGAGTACACGGGGCACGGTCCGATCTCCTCCGGCTCGATCGGGCAGAGATGCCCGTTCGTCGGCGACCGCCGCACCTGGATCCGGCCGTCAGTGCAGCCGTCCACACTGGTCTCCGCGCGTCGGCACGGAAGCGTCGTCGGCCACGAGCCGTCGCGGTCACGTAGCGCACGTGCGACGTCGACGAAGCCCTGACCATGCCGGGCAGCGACCTTGCGGAAGACCCCCGTGATCGGCGCCGGATCGGTCGCGCCCGGATCGGGCAGCGCGCTCACCCAGAGCACGTCGACACCGCGCTGCTCCCAGAGGTCGGCGATGTGCTCCGCGTCGCGCCGCCAGTGCCCCTTCCATTCGGCGAGGATGCACTCGTCGTAGCCGCCCCCCTCGGCGACGCAGCGGGCTCCGGCCCCGGAGTCGTACTGGTTGCACGGCGAGAGGATCACGCCGCTCAGCGCGATCACCACGACGTCGGGATCGACCTGCTCGGCATCGGCCGGCATCTGCGCGGCCCAATCGCACAGGCTCGCACCGGGGAACGCCCTCATCGTCACGTCGAGGCTCCCCTCCGTGAGCTCGTCGTGTACGTAGGTACGCGCCTCGCTCATGACCGAGTCGCCATACACGAGGATCGTCGGCGGCGGATCCTCGCCGAAGGGGCCGAACCCGGTGACGAGCGAGCACGCGGCGAGAGCGGTCGCGAACAGCTTCAGGCGGATCACGGGCGACGTGCGGTAGAGCCGAGTGCCGTCGAGGACTCGAGATGCTCGAGGACGCGGCGACACAGGGGCACGAGGTCGACCTCCTCGATGGAACCGTCGAATCGGCGGGCGCCGCGCGTCGGGTCGGGCTGGCGACCGAGCCGCTCGGCTTCGAGCACGAAGCTGGGGGGGAACGACGCGAGCAGCACGCGCTCGCCATCCTTCACCTCGACGTACGACGACGACGGATCGAGGCGGATGTCGAGCTCAGCAGCGCGTCCAGGCCGGACGCGCAGCTGCTCCGTGCCGGCGACGGTCGCAGCTTCCGGCTCGTCGTACTCGAAGGTGACGTGGTCGTGATCGACCCACCGGGCCCAGATCGTCCGGCCGGCCCGGTCGGACCAGAGCGGCTCGCGCGCGCCGGGATGCGGGGTGTCGAACGCGACGCTCCAGCGGCGGGAGCCCGGGAAGCGCTGCTCGATCGCCTCCCAACCCTTGCGACTGGAGACGTAGAGTCCCTCGCAGTCGCCGAGCACGAACATGGCGCCCAGTGGCGCAGCTCGCTCGCCGAACTCCTCTCCGGCGTCGGCGTAGGGCAGCCTCGAGCCCTGGGAGACGTCGGGTCGGCCGCCCACGGCATCCGCGACATCGAGCTGGAAGCCGACGAAGTCCTGGCGCGCTCGCGCGTCGGCGAACGCGCTGACCGTCCGCTGGTAGCGCAACGCGAGGCTGAAGGTGGCCCAGCAGCTCCAGACGCCCAGCACGACGAGCACGACGGCGATCACGCGACGCTGCACGATCGTGCGTCGGGACAGGAGCACGGGCAGGAAGAAGAGCCCGGCGACGCCGGCAACGACCAGCGCGGGGAGGAAGTCGCCCTCGTACCTCTGGAAGTGCACGCCGAGGAGAACGGCGCCGCCCGTGACCGCAGCAAAGGCCAGCATCGGCAACCGAAGCACGGCGACGGAGGATTCGCTCTCACCGCGTGGCGCACGAACCACGGCGACGACGCCGAGCACTGCGAGCACGACGAGCAGGCTGGAGACAGCCGTGATGCTGGCGGAGGGCTCAATGTTGTCGAAGGGAATGGCCCCGACGTTCGTCAGCGGACGGGAGAACGTCACCCAGGGGAAGAGGGAATCGAACCCGATCGCGTCCGGGCGAAGGTACTGGAGGAGGTTCGTCGGAGCGAACTTGGGACTGAACAGCGTCGCGCTCTCTTCGAGTGCGGCCTGCCGCGCCGGCCGGTCGAGGAGCAGATCCTGCTTGGCGATCGGGAGGCCGAACAACGATCCGAACTTCTCGTAGTTGACGTATGCGTAGAGCCCTACGGGGACGACGAGGGCCACCAGCGACGGGAGCAGTGGGCGGTCGACGACCGTGCGTGGCACACCACACCAACGCGCGAGCTTCTCGTCGATGCGTTCGCGCCGCTCACCGTCTGCCGTCGCCGTGGCGAAGCGAGCCGCGGCACGCGAGAGGCACTGGAGCGCGAGCACCGTGCCGAGCACCAGTACCGCCCCCGCACCGACACTGCCGCGTGAGAGGACAGCGAGCGTCGCGGCGACGCAGGTCAGCCAGAGATCCCTCGGACGCGCATGCTGAAGGTAAGCAACCAGGAAGCTGAGCGAGACGATCGACCAGCTGATCCCCCAGAGGATCGCCTCGTGGTACACCCACGATCGCGAGCCGAGGAACAGCGCGCTCGATCCGCAGCCTGCGACAAACACGAATGAAGCACCGGCGACCAGCGATGCACGCGTCGGCGGCCCCTCGCCCCGCAGCAGAGAGCGCGCTTGCCACGCCAGGCGCGTTGTGAAGCAGAGGAAGATGACGAAGGCGAGCAGCATCGAGAGCCGACTGAGCTGTCCGTCCAGTCCGTCGGTGACTGCCACGACCGGCATGCGCAGCACCGCCGGCCACGGACCCTGGTACAGGTAGAAGTGGCCGTCGACCTTGAACCGCTCGAACGAGAGCGAGTTCGGAGGCACGTCCCAGTGGCCGTGCAACAGGCTGCGCGCCTGCACCTCGTAGAAGTTGGCCAGCGCCTCCGGACGAGTGAGATCGGTCGAGCCGAGGAAGACCATCCACGCGAATACGATCGTCGCTAGCAATGCTCCGACGGCACACGCCGCGTAGAAGCGTGCACGCGGTGTATCCAGCATCCCCCCCGACATCCGCTGCGACTGTACCGAGCGCGTGCGCTTCGACAGCTACGAGCGACCCATCAGGTGGTGGGCAGCGCGAACGATGCGCCCAGCCCAGCGAACAATGCCGCTCGAGTACACCTCACACGGCGCGATCGGTGCCGACGGCTCGACGGGGCACAGGTGGCCGTTGTCGTCCGACCGACGGATCTGGATCGTCCCGTCTTCACAGCCCTCCGCGGCGGACTCGTTCGGGAGGCACGGCAGCCGGATCGGCCACGATCCGTCGCGCGCCCGGAGCGTGATCGCGGCGTCCACGAAGCGTTGGTCGTACCTGCGCGCGAGACGACGGAAGATGGGCGTGATCGGGCCTTCGGCGAACCGGCGGTTGATCAGGGGCGGCGCGCTGACCCACAGCACGTCGATGCCGCGCGCCGACCAGAAGCGCGCGATCGACGTGGCGTCCTCGGTCCACTGCTGATGCCACTCACGCGCCAGACATTCCTCCATGGACCCTCCGGCGGAGAGACAACGGCGACCGACCGCAGTCCCGCGCGCGTTGCAGCCGTCCGTCAGGACGCCTACGAGCGCGACCACCACGAGCGAGGGCTGCACTTCGGTCGCGTCGGCCGGCATCCTCTTGCGCCAACCGCAGAGCGACGCGCCGGGGAACACGCGGAGCTCGGCATCCCAACCCTCGTCGGGAAGCCTCGAGCCGAGGAAAGCCGCGGATTCAGTCGCCAGCGAGTCGCCGTAGAGGAGCACCGTCTTCGGCGGGGGGGAGGCGAGTGACGTGGTGGCCAGCAGCAGCGCGCCGGTGAGGACGAGGACGAGTCCAACCGTGCGCACGTGCGATCGATCCTCCTCCACCAGATCCGCGAGGCGTCCGGGCTTGCGCGCGCGAGAATCTGGACGCGACGCTCATGCTGCAACGGTCGAGCGTAGGGTCGATTGCAGGTGTGTCGCTCAGGCGCTGCAGATCGCGCGGCGGACCTCGGGTGTGCTCGGGGCGCCGAAGGACTCGGTGAGGGCGCCTCGATCGAGCAGGTCCTGGAGCATCTCGACCGTGATCTGGAAGCTGAAATCCTCGACCGGTCGGGCATCGGGGTTCGGCGTCCGCCCTGGGCCGCATCCCTCGCTCAGAACCGTGACCGACTGCTGCACTCGATCGCGCACCTCATTGCTCCATCCCTCGTAGAACTCGCGCGTCGGATCGACGGAGCTGAGGTTCAGCGCGAACACAACCACGAGCGCGCCGGAGGCCGCCACGGTCAGCACTCGGTCGAGGACTCGAGACGACGTGCGAAGGGTGGCGACGACGACCGGAGCCAGGCCGAGCGCCAGGAAGAACGCGACTGGATGGAGATAGCGATTCGAGATCTCGAGCGAGTCGATCGCCTCGTCGACCGTCGGCCAGAATCCCGCTCGCGAGTACGTGATCGATCCGACTGCAGCAGCTGCTGCGACGGTGCCTCCGACGAGAGCAGCGACGACGCGCGCGGCGAGCCGGTGACGAACCACCCCGATCGTCGTGACGCTCACAGCCAAGACGAGAGCGACGACGCCCGCAGTCTCATAGCCACCGATGAGGCCGCCGGCCGCGCGCGCGAGAAGGTGCCAACCGAACGTGACCGAGTCTCCGATCGGCGCGCTGAACGTAACGGGGGCGCAGTTCTGGCAATGACCACCCGGGACGAGGACCTGCGTCTCGTCGACGACGAACCAGATCGCATGAGCGGCAAGCGCGACTCCGAACGCGATGAACGCCAACCGTCTCGGCCATGTCCAGAGGACGATGGCCGCGACGAAGCAGAGGCCTACGAGCGCGAGGCCGCTATCGACGAGGGTCGCAGCGACCAAGAGTCCCGCAGTCCAGGCGACCTCGCGACGGCCGATCGACGCGCGGAGCGCGACGAATGCCGCTGCGCACGTGAGGGCCAGTGCAAAGTTGGCCGAGTACTCGAGGGAGTACACCATCGTCTCGGAGCCGCGACCGAAGTAGACGACGACCGCCGTGGTCAACAGAGCGAGGATGCTCGGCACGCCGAGTCGCACGAGCACAGCGGACGCCGCGATCTGCAGCGCGACGAGGCTCGCGACGAGCACTGCGTAGCTGAAGCCGATGCTCTCGACCCCGATGACGTCGACGTGGAATCGGCCGATCCAGGACGCCAACACCCAGAGATGCCCGTTGAACCCGATGAACATCTCACGGAACCCGGACCCGCTGCGCGCTCGATCGAGCATGACCCACTCGTCGAACACGAAGTAGTAGCGCTCGATCTCGACTGCTACCCACACGGCAAGGGCAGTGGGGATCACGAGCCACGGCATGACCTCGATGGTCGTCCGTCGCACATCGGCTCGACGCGGCGAGGTGGCGGCGCCTGGATCGTCCGTCGACACCGTTGCGGGTTCGGCGGTCACCATCAGCGCATCGCCCGCCTTGCCGCCATCGAGACGGCACCAGCCCAGCGGACGATCCCGCTGGAGTAGACGGGGCAGGCGAGCTCGGTCCCCGGCGGCGGCGCGACGGGACACAGGTGGCCATCTTCGACGGACCGCCGTACGATGATTTGCCCGTCGACGCAGCCCTCGGGCGCGCCTTCTCTTGGGAGGCAGGGCAGGGTCGTCGGCCAGGTCCCATCGTTCGCGCGCAGGGCTCGCGCCGCGTCGACAAGCACCTGATCGAACTCTTGCGCCACCTCCCGGTACACGGGTGCGATCGGGCCGGAGCGGGCTCTGGCGCCGACGGCAGCGGGTGTCGTCACCCAGAGGACGGAGGCATCTTGCTCGGTCCAGAGGCGGGCGATCTTCCGAGCGTCGGACCTCCACTGGTGAAGGAACTCCACAGCCAGGCACTCTTCGAAGGAGCCGCCCTGCTCGAGGCAGCGTCGCGCGACGGCGGTGCCGCGCTCGTTGCATGGTGACACGCCGACGCCGGCCATCGTTACGACGACGATGCTGGGTTCGTACTTGGATGCGTCACGCCTCACCGCGGGTACCAGTCGCACAACGACGCTCCGGGGAACGCGCGCACGACCATGTCCCAGCCGGGCTCGGACATCTGCTGCTCCAAGTAGTCGGAGCTCTCGGTCGCGATCGAGTCCCCGTAGAGCAGCAGCACCTGATCGCGGTCCTCGACTGCTCGGGCCGGCGCGGCCGCCAGGCAGATCGCCGCAAGCAACCCGAGCACGAACGCACGCATCCCCGTCCCCTTCGGCGAGCGAACTCTAGGGCATCGCTGCCGACGTCGTGAAGCACGACAGCGCACCGCCGAGACATCGGGCTAGAAATCTCCGATGAGCACGACGCTCGCACAGACGCCCGACGGCACGGCCGGGCCCGCCACGGACGGCGCCAGCGGTGCGGCAGCCGGCCGAGTGCGGTTCGCGCGCGCCGTCGGTGTCGCGCTTGGCGCCGCGCTCGTGCCGTACCTCTGGGTGCTTTGGGATGGTTTCTCCGATCCACTCCGCCGCCACCCGTCGGGGCTCTTCTCGAACTTCTTCGACTTGCAGGCGCGCGCGCTCGTGGACGGTCACTGGTGGGTGGCCCGGGGGTCGCTCGGCATCGAGGGCTTCGTGATCGATGGTCGCGAGTACATGTACTTCGGCCCGTTCCCTGCGTTGCTCCGCATCCCGCTGCTCCCGCTCGATCTCGACAACGACCTGACGGCGCCGTCGATGCTCGTCGCATGGTTGGTCACCGCCATGTTCGTCGCGCTGTTGACGTGGCGCGTGCGGGTGCTGATGCGCGCCGACGCTCCGCTGACCCGCCTCGAGACCTGGGCGCTCGGCATCTTCGTCGCGGCGGTGATGGGCGGGTCAACCCTCGTGCTCCTGGCCGCGATCCCGGCCGTCTACCAAGAGGCGATCGCCTGGGGAGTCGTGTGCACGATCGGCGCGCTGTTCTTCCTGCTCGGCGTGATCGAACGAGCGACATGGTGGGGGATCGCCGGCTACGGCGCACTCACGATGGCGGCGCTGCTGAGCCGAGCAACGGTCGGCTGGGCGTGCGCGCTCGGAGGCCTCATCGCGGCCGTCTGGCTCATCGTCACCCGGAAGGACGAGCTCTGGCGTCGGTGGGCACTTGCGCTCGCGGTCGCGGCGATCGTCCCGATGATCGTGGGGATGAGCATCACCTGGGCGAAGTTCGGTGGACCGTTCGCGCACCCGCTCGAGGAGCAGGTGTACTCACAGACGAACCCAGAACGAAGGGCGTTCCTCGAGGCCAACGACGGCGCCCTCTTCAACCTCGAGTACGTCCCGACTTCGGCGCTCGCGTATCTGAGACCGGATGGCTTCTCGCTCAGCGCCGAGTACCCGTTCGTCGCTGCGCCGCGAACGCCGCCCGACATCGTCGGCGACGCGGTCTTCGATCAGACCTTCCGCACGCCGAGCCTGACCGCCTCGATGCCGCTGCTCGTGATCCTCGCCGTTTGGGGGATCGTCATCGCATTCCGACGCCGCCCTCCGGGACGGGCCGCACTCGCGCGCATCCCGATCGTGGCTGCGGCGCTCGGCGCCGCGACGATCCTCGTGTGGGAGGGGATCGCTCCCCGCTTCATGGGCGATGCGCTCCCACTGCTCGTGCTGGCGTCGATCGTCGCGACCGTCGACATCTGGCGACGACTCGAGGGGCGCGGCCGCCGCTGGCGCGTCGGGGTGCTGGGTCTGTTCGCCGGGCTGGCTCTGATCGGGATGGTCGTCAACGTCGGTTCGGGCATCCAGCTCGCCGGGCTCGCCTGGAACGACGAAGAGCTGTCCGCCTACGTGGACGCCAAGCGATCGGTCAACGACGTCATCGGCACCGGGCTCGACGTCGAGCACGGCACCGAACTACCGGGTACTGCACCCGCTGATCAGCTCTTCGTCGTGGGTGACTGCGACGCGTTGTACATCTCGACCGGCGAGCAGTACTTCCCGCGCTGGCATCCTCTCGAGTACGCGAACGGGTCGATCCACCGTCTCGCACTCACTTACGGCGGCCTCGACCAGGGACAGATCCCGCTCATCGAGATCGGTGACCCGGTGACCACGACCGTCTCGGTGGAGGACCGCGGCATCGCGTTCCAGCGTTGGATGCGCATCCGCGTCGACGGCACCGGCGGGTCGACGAAGTCACGCTGGATCCGCGAAGACCCGGGACAGACTCGCAGGATCACCGTGATCACCGACCCGAACCTCGGTCGAGTCACCGCCAGGTTCGGCGACGAGACGCTCATCGACGAGCCGATCCCCGAGGCGGACTCGGTCGAAGTGATCACTCGATCGGGCACGGACGGCGTATCGGGTCCGCAGCTCACCGTCGAGCGGCGACCGAATCCGAGACCGATCCTGTGCCGCGAGATCGAACGCGAGGCAGCGCTCGGGCGTCAGGCCGGCTCGAGCTCGAAGAGGAACTGGTAGCCGAAGAGCGTCGGCCACATGGCGACACCCACGCGGTCTATTGCCTCGATCGCCCGCTCAGCCCACCCGGGCGCTTCGCCGCCGCGCTCGGCGACCTCGACCGGCAAGCCGGTCGTGGACCGCCGCCGGACCCGAAAGCCGGCGCCGGCGATCATCCGCTCGAAACTGCGCCGGGTGAAGAAGCGCAGATGGCCAGCGTCGAGGATCCCGCGACGGTCGTAGTCGAACCGGCCGAGCAGGACGCGAAGTCGCGGGTACCAGTGCGCGAAGTTCGGGATGCTCGCCAAGACGACCCCTCGCGGCGCGAGGACCTGCTGCAACGATCGGAGCAGCTCAGCGGGCTCGGCCACGTGCTCGAGCACATCGGCCGCGAGGACGACATCGAAGTCGACACCGACCTCGGACGGCACGCCGGCGTTCAGGTCGGCCTCCACGAACCCGTCGAGGCGTTCGCCGACGTTCTCGAGCTTCTCGGTGTCGACGCCGATGACCACATGTCCCGAGCGGCGCAGCAGCTCCCCGAGTCGGCCATCGGAGCAGCCGAGGTCGAGCACGCGCATCGGCGGACGCTTGCTCATCCACTCGATGAACTGTCCGTGGGAGGACTTGGGGGTCAGCTTGAGCTCGTAGCCGTCGTCGGCGAACGCCATCTCGCCGGACCCGAACCCGATCTTGTGCGACCGATAGCGGGCGACGTCGATCATGACATCGCGCGCGTATCGCAGGCCGTTGACCCGGCAGATCTCGTCGCCGTAATAGGTCGGGATGGGTACTTCGACGATCCTCTTCCCTGCCTCGTGGAGCTGCAGGATGATCTCGGTGTCGAAGTCGAACCCGTCGGAGTTCTGCTCGAACGGGATCTCCGCGAGCGCGTCGACGCGGTAGGCCCGATATCCGCTGTGCCACTCGCTGAGGTCCATCCCGGCGAGCCGGTTCGACGCCGTTGTGAGGATCTTGTTGCCGACGTACTTGTAGAGCGGCATGCCTCCGAGGCGCGCCGCGCCCGGTTCCATCATCCGTGACCCGAACACTGCGTCGCACTCGCCGCGCTCGAGCGGCACGACGAGCTCTTCGATGACTTCAGGCGCGTACTGGCCGTCGCCGTGGAGCAGCACGATGATGTCGAGTCCGTGCTCGATCGCCCAGCGGTAGCCCGACTTCTGGTTGCCGCCGTAGCCGAGGTTGCGCGGGTGCTTGATGACGTGAAGAGGGAGATCGGACCGGCTCTGGTACTCGAGCCCGATCTCGTAGGTGTGGTCGTCGCTCGCGTCGTCGCAGACGAGCACCTCCGCGACGCGGGCACGAAAGGACGACGGCAGACGGTTCAGAACCTGTTCGAGGGTGGTCGCTGCGTTGTACGCGACCACGAGCACGCCTACTCGTTCCAAGGCCATCGCCCCCAACCGGACCCTGCTAGACCCGTTCTCGCAGAATGTAGCGGCTCATCGATCGCTCAGCCTGAGCCTCGAGACATCGCTCAGGTGTCGCGCCGCCTCCGAAGTCGCTCGAAGCGTCGCAGCAAGCGTCCAGCCGAGTCGTCATGGAGCTTCAGGCGTCGCTTGAGGCGGTCGTAGGTGCGCAGTGCCTGCTTGTCGAGGAAGATCCAGATGCCCTTCCGGCCGTCGCCGGGTCGCGCGCGGTACTCGGTGGAACGGACGTAGGGGTTGTCCTCCTCGGTGAAGTAGTAGAGCGCCATCGATCGGCGGGCAGCGTTCGGCGGGCACCGCAGCGGGTCGGGGTGTCCGTGGAACGAGTCCTCGTCGGTGTTGAAGATGACGACCCGGTTGCCGACTGGCGCGATGCGCGCCTCGCATCGCTCCATGTCGGTGCTCCACAGCTCGAGCTCACCGCCGTAGGCAGGCGACCAATCAGCTCGGTTGAGGTACAGAAGGAGGTTCACGCGGCGCCGCCAGTGCCGGTGTCGCGGATGCACGGTGAAGTCGGCGTGGATGTTGAGGTATCCACCAGCAACGGAGGTGTGGAGTCCCGCACCTTCGAGCCCGTCGTCGACGAAGAGATCGTCGATGCCAGTCAGCGCGCTCAAGAACTCGATGAACCGCGGAGACTCGAGTACGCGGAGCACGTCCTGGAGCGCCGGACTCCACGTCGAGGGGTCGAGGTTCGCGAACTTCCGTTCGTTGACATGGAGGTAGTTGATCCAGCTGTCCGCGTCGACGTCGGGGAACTCCTCGATCGCCTGCTTCGCGATCTCCGGCACGAGGAAGTCGTCGAGCACGATGTGCGGGAAAGGCCGCGCCTCGGCGTACCGGTTGCGCAGGTCGGGCAATGCCGCCTCGAGCGCGGGAAGGTCGAGCACGAGGTCATGCGATCGATCGTCGACCGCGCCTTGGCGCATGCTCAACACCGCCCCGTCCGTGCGCCCGCGAAGAGGAGACCCGGCAAGTCAGTCATTATGACGCAGCGATCGCCGGTGCCGCAGTCCGGCGTTCGAACCTCGCTTTGAGTCGCAGCGCCGGACGCTCGATCAGGAACCACGACGCGAGCGCGCACACGGCGGTGCCAACCAATGCCGCCAGGACCCGCATCTCATGTGACCACGACTGGCCATAGCGGCCCACGACGTAGAACACGGGTAGGTGCCAGAGGTAGATCCCGTAGGAGACCCGGCCGATCGCCCGCATCGGCGACCACTCGAGGAGACGGTTGCCGATCCAGCTCGAGTCGATGGTTGCGAGGATCAGCATCCCCCCGGCGAGCGCGAACACCGTGAAGCCGCCGAGGTACACGAACGAGAGCTCTGGTTTGGCGAAGAGCCACATCGCGGCGATCACCGCAGTCCCCAACCACGCAGCTGCGACAAGACCACGACGCGGAGTGAGCCCGCGGACCCAAAGCACCGCGAACAGCACTCCGACGAGGAGCGAGTCGAGCTGTACGTCGGTGCGGCCGATGAACGTGAACACGTTTCGGGTCTCACTCTCCCACAGCAGTGCGCGCCATACGACGATCGCCGTGATGAACGTCACGACGACCGCCACGACCACGGACGCGCGCCTCCTGACCCCGAGGAACAAGATCAGCACCGCGGGCCACACGAGGTAGAACTGCTCCTCGACGGCTAACGACCACAGATGCCCCAGGTCCGGGACGGTCGACAGGAGATCGACCGATGTCTGCCAGTTGAGGTGATACAGCAACGAGGCTCGGATCGTCGTCAGCTCGGTGTGCATGTCGAGATCAGTGAGCTGCGCGTACACGGCGTGGACCGTGAGCAACAGGAACAAGGCAGGCAGAAGGCGCAGTGCCCGCCGCGCGTAGAAGCTGCCCACCGCGACTCGCCCATTGCTGGCCTCCTCGTCGAGGAGCAGAGCGGTGATGAGAAACCCGCTCAGGACGAAGAAGAGGTTCACGCCGAGGAACCCACCCTCGAGCGCCTCATCGACTCGATGGATGCCCGTAACCCCTCGAGCCGAGAGCACCCACGTATGACTGAACAGCACCATCAAGACTGCAATGGCACGGATCCCGTCGAGCCCGGGCACCTGGCCCAAGCGGCGGGCGTTCGGGACAGCGGGAGCGGTCAGTGCACCGGTCAGTCGGTTCGGGGCACCAGGCCCGCGAACACGCCGAGCACCCCGCCGACGAACGCGATGTAAGGGCCGATGCCGAGGGCATCAAACGTGCTCTCGTCGATGCCGAGCTCGTCGAGCAGGCTCCCCGTCTGCACGACGAAGAGGATCGCGACCACGATCGCGAGCACGCCGCCGATGACCGCCGCGAGGCGGGCCTGGCCGAACACCGCACCGAGGAGCACGAGCAGCGCGATCGGACCGAGGGCCACGAGCAACGAGGGCCCGTCACCGCCGACCGAGTTGTTCCCGAGGAACTCCACGGGGACGCTCGTGCCGGTCAGACCGCCGTCGGGTCCCTCGAACGAGAACCAGGCGAGGAACGACGACACGAAGATCGCGACCGCGCCGATCGCACCGATCACGAGCGGGAGGACGTTGAGCGTGTCGCCGCTGGTGCCGCGCACCGGGCGGGAGGTCGGCGGCGGCGGCGCGGGCCTGACCGGCTCCGGCGGTGGTGTCGTCGACATCGCGGCGTCCCCTTCCCCGGCCTGCGTGACGACCGACCGGGTCGCTCGAACCCTAGGCCACGAGCGCGGGGCTCACCCGGACCGCCCGGTCACGATCGGTAGTGCGTGACCGCGAACGTGCGGGCACCGTCGCAGTACGCCCCCGCGCCGATGTAGCGATAGACGGGGTTCATGATGTTCACGCGGTGGCCCGGGCTGTCGAGCCACATGCTTGCGAAGCGCGCGCCGTCGGTCTGACATCCGCCGGCGATGCACGCGACGTTCTCCCCCGCGTTGTGCCCCGAGTACAGCGCGGCGAGATCACCGGAGTGCCACAGGTTGCAGGTGCCACCCGAGGAGCTCGCGAGTCGCTGCGCGTGCCGCTGCGCGTTCTCGTTCATGCCCGCATCGCCGAGGAACCCGGGCAACCCGGCCTGACGTCTGGCCTGGTCCTGGCGGGCGATCACGTCGTTCACCACCGACGACGCCGACGGAGCGGGCGGCAGGCACGCCGCTCCGAGCAGCGCGACCGAGAGCACGGCGACGAGCACACCACGACGTCCGTCGAAGACCTTCACCCCGAAGACCCGCACCGATTGTCCTCCGCCACCTCGGCCCGTCGGCGGGCCGATGCCCGCCGCTCCCGCGCCGCAAACGTCGCGGACGCGATGAGGCCCGCGCCACTCGGCGCGGGCCTCTCGCTCCGATCGTGTCGGCGACTGGCCGGTCAGCTCGAGGCACCCACCTCGAGCGGCTCACCGACCTGGATCTCGACCTTGCGCGGCTTCGCCTGCTCCGCGGTCGGGATCGCGACGGTCAGCACGCCCTGGTCGTAGCGGGCCTCGAGGCGCTCGGTGTCGAGCGCGTCACCGAGGAAGACCTGGCGGGTGAACGCCCCATGGCCTCGCTCCTTGGCGAGCGCCTCCTCGCCCTCGGCGAGGAACCAGCTGCGCTCGGCCTTCACCGTGAGGACGTTGCGCTCGACGTTGACGTCGATCGAGTCGGGCGAGACGCCCGGCAGGTCGAAGCGCAGCTCCACGCCGTCGGCGCGGCGGACCGCGTCCATGGGCATCCAGCCCTTGCGGCCCTGGCCGGCGAAGAGCTGGTCGGTGAAGCGGTCGAGCTCCCGGAAGGGGTCGTAGCGAATGAGCATTCCAGTCACCTCCGATGACGGCGGGCCGAGCCCCTCGGCCCGGATCCTCCAACGATCCGACGTCATGGACCTATTCCGTAGGGCAGTAGAAAACTTGAGTGTGGTCTTGTCAAGACCTTCGGGAGAAGCTGACCCGTCAGGAGCCGGGGACGCTCCGCATCGCGGGCCCGCGCTTGGTGCATGCTGCATGGTGCGTGGTGATCCGCGACGGCTCGGGGGCTGCCGGTGAACTCGTGAGGAGCTGCCGGTGAACGGTACGAGCACGAGAAGGTCGGGGCTCGTTCGGCGATCCTCGCGATGTCTCGCGCTCGTCGCGGGCGTCGGGCTGCTCGCAGCCTGTGTGCCCGTGACTGCCGCGCCACCGCCTCCGTCACCCAAGCCGACGACGACGACCACCCGCCCCCCGCCGGCGGTCCTCGCGATCTCGACCAACCCGGCCTTGTTCCCGGCCTTCGATCCGGCGGTGACCGACTACGTGGCCCGGTGCACCACGGCGCCCACCCTCGTCTCGGTGGAGGCGCCTCCCGGAACGACGGTGTCGGTCGCTGGGAGTGCGGCGAAGTCAGGGCGGTTCTCGCAGGAGGTGGTGCGAGCCACCGGGCAGCGCTTCGCGTTCACTGTGCAACTCGGCACCCAGCCGCCATCCGCGTACAACGTCCGTTGCCTCCCGACGGACTTCCCCACCTGGACGACATCGTTGACGGGGCCTACGCAGGCCGAGTGGTACCTCACGACGTCAGGGAGCCTCTTCGCCACCAACTATCCGACGATCTTCGACGCCAACGGCGTACCGATCTGGTGGGGCGACAAGGTTCCGTCGCTGCTCGTCGACATCCTCCCCGACAACACGCTCCTCCAGGTCGACGTCGCCGGTCCCGTCGTGCACCAGGCCCTCGACGGCACCGTCATCGCGTCGGTCTCGACCCCGAACACTTTCGACTTCCACGACGCACTCCTCTTGTCCGAGGGTCGCTATCTCCTCGTCGACAACGTCGGAGTCACCGCCGACTTCGCACCGTGGTACACAGCACCCGAGGTGCCACCCGACGGCGCCCAGGTGCTCGACCACGTGTTCCGCGAGGTCGACACCGAGAGCAACGTGATCTGGTCGTGGAACACGTCGGATCACATCGCCATCGCCGAGACCGGCACCTCGTGGCGCAGCCTGGTACGGAACCAGATCGAGGCAGGTTCGCCCCAGCCCGGTGACGCGTTCCATTGGAACTCGGTCGACGAGGTGAGCGACGGGTTCATCTTCTCCATGCGTCACGACGATGCCGTCTACAAGGTCGCGAAGCAGCCCGACGGCAGCATGGGCGACGTGGTGTGGAAACTGGGGGGTGACGAGCCTCCCCTCGATGGCGGAACGCACCTCACATTCGTCGACGACCCGGAGGCCCCAGCCGTCTTCGCAGGTCAACACGACGCCCGCTGGGACGAGGCGACGGCGACCTTGACACTGTTCGACAACGGCTCACCGAACGTGCGCGCACCTCGTGCAGTTCGCTACGAGATCGACGAGGTCGCCGGCGAAGCCCGTCTCGTCGAGAGCGTCACCCACCCCGACGTGCCCAGCTCGAACTGCTGTGGCAGCACCCGAAGGATGTCCGAAGGCAACTGGGTGACCGGGTGGGGCTCGTCCACCCGTGCTCTCATCACGGAGCAGCAGCCTGACGGCTCGACCGTCTTCCGACTCGAGTTCGTCGGACCGGTCACGATGTACCGTGCGATCCCGATCCCCTTCGGGCAGCTCGACCGGTCCACGCTCGTCGCGGCGATGGACGTTCGCCATCCGTGACGAGCAGTCAGTCCCTCGCCGGCCGTCGTCGCAGCCAGAACGAGGGGCTACTCCTGGACGAGCTCGATCAGGGTGCCGAAGGCCGTCTTCGGGTGCACGAAGGCCACGGTCGTGCCTCGGCTACCCGGTCGTGGGGCCTCGTCGATCACCCGGTGGCCCTCGGCCTTGACTCGGTCGAGCGCCGCCGCGCAGTCGTCGACCCGGTAGCCGATGTGGTGGAGCCCCTCGCCCTTCTTCTCGAGGTACTTGGCGACCGGTGAGTCGTCGCGCACAGGTGTGAGGAGCTGCACGTAGGAGTCGGCGACCTTGAGGAGCGCCTCCTCGACGCCGTCGGACTCGACGACCTCGCGGTGGTCGACCTCGCAGCCGAACGTGTCGCGGTAGTAGGCGATCGCGGCCTCGAGGTCGTTGACGGCGATCGCGACGTGGTCGATCTCGGTGAGCGTGCTCATGCGATCGATGGTACGCGCCGACGCACGCTGCTCCCCCCGTCGACGTCAGGCGTGGCGACGGAAGCGGGTGATCTCGGGGAGGAGGCGCTCGCGCATCTCGGTGTCGGTGACGCCGAGGCCTTCCTCGGGTGCGAGCACGAGGATTCCGAGCTTGCCCTCGTGCACGTTGTGGTGCACCTGCGCGGACGCCTCGCCCACCTCGTCGAGGGTGAACACCTGTGAGAGCGTCGGGTGGATCTTGCCCTCGCAGATGAGTCGGTTGGCCTCCCATGCCTCGCGGTAGTTCGCGAAGTGACAGCCCTTGAGCGTCTTGAGGTTCATCCAGAGGTAGCGGTTGTCGTACTCGATCATGAAGCCGCTGGTGGCCGCGCAGGTGATGATCATCCCGCCCTTCTTGGCGACGAACACCGACGCACCCATGGTCTGGCGACCGGGGTGCTCGAAGACGATGTCGGGGTCGACGCCGACGAGCTCGCGGATCTTCTTGCCGAAGCGTCGCCACTCGGCCGGGTCCTGGGTGTGCTCGTCGGACCAGAACTTGTAGCCCTCGGCCTTGCGATCGATGACGGCGTCGCAGCCCATCTCGCGCACGAGCTCGGCGCGCTCGGGCGACGAGACGACGCCCACGGGCGTGCCGCCACCGTTGAGCACGTACTGCACGGCGTAGGCGCCGATGCCGCCGCTGGCGCCCCAGATCAGCACGGTCTGGCCCTGGGTCATCTGGGACCCGTTGGGGCTCACGATCATGCGGTAGCTGGTGGAGTTGGTGAGCCCGTTGACCGCCGCCTCCTCCCAGGTGAGGTGGGCGGGCTTGGGCATGAGCTGGTTGGCCTTGACGAGCGCGACGTCGGCAAGTCCGCCGTAGTTGGACTCGAAGCCCCAGATGCGCTGGTTGGTCGCGAGCATCGAGTCGTCGTGTGCCGACGGGTCTTGGTCGTCGACGTAGTTGCAGTGCACGGTGACCGCGTCACCGGGCTTCCACTGGCGCACGGCCGAGCCGACGCGCAGCACGACGCCCGACGCGTCCGACCCCATGATGTGGAACGGCTGGTCGTGGCGCGCGCCCCACACGCTCTCCTTGCCGAGTCGCTTCAAGAACCCGAACGTCGGCAGCGGCTCGAAGATCGACGTCCACACCGTGTTGAAGTTGATCGAGCTCGCCATCACCGCGATGAACGCCTCGTCAGGTGCGAGCTCGGGCACCTCGATCTCGTCGATGTGGATCGACTTGCGCGGATCCTTGTCTTCCGAAGCGACGCCTTCGAACATCTCCTGCTCGTCGGCGCGCACCACGGCGGCGCGGAACGCCGCGGGGAGCGGCAGCCCGGCGAGGTCGTCGCCGGACGCGCCCTCGAGGACCGCCGTCCGGATCGCCTGCATCTCTGCACTGGTGGGTTCGTTGCTCATGGGGCGGACGGTAGTGCGCTCCCACCCGCGGCTCCCACGCCATGGGTCCCGACCGGGCGGGATCGACCCCCTCGGCGAGGCGGCTGCTGCCTGCCCGCCATCGCTTGGCTACCATCCGGTCACTCGATCGTTTCGCACGTCGCACGCATGGGCAGCACCGCGTGCGAGGGAGGTCCACCCACATGCCCGGTTCGGTCATCGTCTCTTCGGCCCGCACCCCGATCGGCAAGCTGTCCGGTGCGTTCGCGTCGTTGTCTGCCATGGACCTCGGTGGCGTCGCGATCAAGGCCGCGCTCGAGCGCGGCGGCGTCGGCCCCGAGCAGATCGACTACGTGCTGATGGGCCAGGTGCTCCAGGCCGGCCAGGGGCAGATCACGTCGCGCCAGGCCGCCGAGAAGGCCGGCATCCCGATGACCGTGCCCGCGATGACCGTCAACAAGGTGTGCCTGTCGGGCATCAACGCGATCTACCTCGCCGACCAGATGATCCAGTCGGGCGACGCGGAGGTCGTCGTCGCCGGCGGCATGGAGTCGATGACGGCGGCGCCGTACGTGCTGCCGAGCGCGCGCGGCGGCTACCGCATGGGCAACGGCGAGCTCGTCGACTCGCTCATCCACGACGGGTTGTGGTGCGCGTTCGACGCCGAGCACATGGGCACCGGCACCCAGCG
This sequence comes from uncultured Bifidobacteriaceae bacterium, assembly GCA_964501785.1. GTDB lineage: Bacteria > Actinomycetota > Acidimicrobiia > IMCC26256 > PALSA-555 > DATBSK01. Next base: position 102,900 of record CAZCUD010000003.1, on the reverse strand, counting down.
CTATGCGAACGAGAAGGAGATCGCGCGCGACGCGCAGGACGAGCTCGCGGCCAAGAGCCACGAGCGCGCCGCCGCCGCGATCAAGGAGGGGCGCTTCGCGGACGAGATCGCGCCGGTCGAGATCCCCCAGCGCAAGGGCGAGCCCGTCCTCGTCGACGAGGACGAGGGCGTGCGCCCCGGCACGACCACCGAGTCGCTCGCGGCCCTGAAGCCCGCGTTCGGCAAGGAGGGCACGATCACCGCCGGGAACGCCTCGCAGATCTCCGACGGCGCGGCCGCCGTCGTGATGACCAGCCGGGAGAAGGCCGACGAGCTCGGCCTGACGCCGATCGCCGAGCTGCTCGGCTACGGCATGGTCGCCGGCCCCGACCCGTCGCTGCTGCACCAGCCGTCCCGGGCGATCAAGCGGGCGCTCGAGCCGCTCGACAAGACGGCCAAGGACGTCGACCTCTTCGAGATCAACGAGGCGTTCGCCGCCGTCGGCGTGGCGTCGATGCGCGATCTCGGGATCAGCGACGACGTCGTCAACGTCAACGGCGGGGCGATCGCGCTCGGCCACCCGGTCGGGATGTCGGGCACCCGCGTGGTGCTGACGCTGATCAACGAGCTGCGCCGTCGCGGCGGCGGCATCGGTGCGGCCGCCCTCTGCGGCGGCGGCGGCCAGGGCGACGCCGCGATCGTCCGCTCGCTGTAGATCCTCCTTCGAGGCGTCGGTGCTCCTGTAAGCACGCGGCGGGGCGCGGCATCATCTTCCCGTGGGGAAGCGGGGACTGATCGCGGTCGGGGTGCTGGGCGCGATCGTGCTCGCGGGGTGTCGGCCCGAGGTGAGCTTCGACCTCGACGGGCGCCAGTCGAAGATCGACGCGGTTCGCACCGACGCGACGGTGCGCCCCGACGGCGTCGTCGAGATGTCGCAGCGCTACACGTTCGACTCCGACGACGGCGGCACCGTCTCGCTGCCGGGCGACCTCGTCGACCCGACGTTGCCGCCCGAGGCGCAGACGAGCATCGGCGGCGTCCGCAACGTCACCGTCGACGGCGAGCCCGTCACCCCCACCGAAGGGACGTTCGAGCCCGAGCTGCGCATCCGGTCGAAGCGCGCGACGGTCGGCTACGAGCTGCTCGGCGCGGTCCAGCGCTACACCGACATCGCGATCGCTCGCATCGACTACCTGTCGTCGCCGGAGGACGCGTCGCGCCAGGACCCCAACGTCGACGTCACCGGCACGTTGGTGCTGCCCGAGGGCTCGGCCGGCGCGATCGAGCCGCACCTGCACGGTGGGATCGACCGCAGCACGACGGTCGAGGGCTCCACCGTCGACTTCTCGGTCGAGGCGCCGATCTGGATGCCGATGCACGACCTCGACGTGGCGTTCCCACCGGACGGTGTGCCGGGGGTCGCCCAGACGCCGATCCCCTGGCAGGCCTCCTTCCAGACCGAGCAGGCGGCCCGGGACGCGGCCGACGTGGCCACGGAGTCGACGCTCGACGACGTCGACACCCAGGAGGACCTCTCCCGGTGGATCATCACCGCCGTCGCCTTCGGGCTCCCGGCGATCTTCTGGGCGATCGTGCTGATCGGCCTGCTGCGGCGGCTCCGCGAGCGCCGCAAGGTCGTCGGCGACGTGCCGAAGCACCTGTCCGAGCCGCCGACCGCGTCCGACCCGGCGATCGTCGCGGTCCTCGACGGTGAGGGTTCGCCGTCGCGTCGCGCGGTCGCGGGGACGATCCTCGACCTCGCCCGCCGCAAGCAGCTCGACGTCCAGGAGTACGGCGACAAGGTGGTGGTCAAGGTCCCGCTCGCCACGACCGGCACGAACGAGAACGAGCAGGTGGTGCTCAGCGCGCTGCGCGAGGAGGCGACGCCCGAGGGCGTGATCGACGGGCCCGCGGTGTGGCAGAAGCCGACCCGGTGGTGGCGCACCTACCGGCGCGACGCGGTCAAGCGGGCGCGGAGCATGGGGCTGGCGACGAAGTGGCTGCCGCTCGCGCCCTTGTCAGGGGCGCTCATCACGACCGGCATCGGCATCTCGCTGTTCTTCTTCACCCAGCCCGTCATCTACTTCGTCATCATCTTCGGCGTGCAGATCGTCGGCTACTTCATCTCGTTCGTCAGCGGCTACACGCTCACGAACCGCGGCTGGCGCGAGCGCGCGCTGTGGCGGTCGTTCGCTCGCTACATCGACGACCACGGCGAGATCAAGAAGGCGGTCGGCCCGGCCGGTCACGTCGTCTGGGGCCCGTACCTGGTCTACGGCGCGGTCCTCGGCGAAGCCACCGCTGCCTCCAAGCCCCTCACCCCGTAGGGACGTCCCAGCACGCCGGCGCGCACAACCGACGCGTGTGCCACCCCCACCGTTTTGGCGTCAGTACACCGCTCTCAGCGCGGTCTGCTGACGCCAGAACGATCGGGGCGGCAGCCGATCTGGTGGCGCGCGCGGGGGGCGGCGACGGTCAGCTGTTGGAGCTGAACTCGACGGTCAGCTGTTCGTGCTGAAGTCGAAGTCGACGCTGCCGGTGGCGAGGAGGAGGACCGAGAGGGCGATCCAGACGATGCCGAGGACGATGCCGGCCGTCGCCATGCCGTCGCCGCGCTGCATCCCGCCCGAGTCGCGGATCTGGTTCTTGGCGATCACTCCGAAGACGATGCCAAGGATCGCCGGGATGATGCACAAGAAGCCGCCGATGCCGCAGCACAGCGCGGCGATCGCCATCCCGTTGTTCTGGCCCGGCATCGGCTGGTAGCCGCCCGGGGGAGGCGGGGGCGGAGGAGGAGGTGCGCCCGGGCCGCCCGATCCACCGTTCGTCGACATCGCCCCTCGCTCCGGTCCTGCTCGATCCCGCGTGTGTCGTACCACGCCGGGCGCGGCCGTCGCTACGCTCTCGCGTCGTGTCCGTGACCGACGCCTCGACGGGCCACCCCGTCGACGAGCCCCTCGCCGCTCCGGCCGGCCCCGCCGGGTCGGCAGCGTCGCCCGGACGCTTCGGTGGCGCGACGAGCATCGAGACCCGCGAGCTGCGCTTCCTCGGCGCCGCGATGCTCGGCGTCGCCGCGGTGCGCCCGCTCATCCCGGTCGAGCTCGTCCCCCCGTGCCCGCTGCGCACGTTCACCGGCATCCCCTGCCCGATGTGCGGGATGACCCGCGGCGTCACCGCGCTCGTCCACGGCGACTTCGCATGGGCCGCGGTGATGAACCCGGCGTCCTTCCTGATCGTGGCGCTCGCCATCCTGCTTCTGGTGCAGTGGAAGACCAAGCGCGTGGTGATCCCGGTGTGGGCGATCGTCGCGGTGCTCGCGCTCATGTGGACGTGGCAGCTCTTCAAGTACGCGACCGGCCGGCCGCTCTGACGTGAGCGCGCCACCGCCGCCCCCACCACCGTCGGGGGACCCTCCACCTCCGCCGCCCGCGCAGGCTGCGCCGCCGCCACCGGGCTGGCAAGCCTTGCAGTGGCGCTCGCTCGAGGGCCTGACGACCGCGATCATCGTGCTCCTCTGGGGCGCGATCGCGTTCGGTGTGCTGTCGATCGTGGCGTTCGCGAACCGCCTCGTCGTGATCGACGACATCCTGAGCGCCGACTTCGACCGCACCATCGGCGACCGAGCCGACGACGCCGACGCGTTCGTCGGCGCCTCGGCGATCTTCCTCGGCCTCGTGTCGCTCGCGATCTTCGTGCTCATCATCATCTGGACGTTCCGGGCGATGAAGAACAACGAGTACCTCGGGCGCGACAACGCACGCTTCACGTCCGGGTGGGGCATCGCGGGATGGCTGATCCCGTTCGCGAACCTCGTGATCCCGGTGCTCATCTTCCAGGACCTGTGGCGCGGCTCCGACGCGAGCGTGCCGCGCGGAGATCCCGGATGGCGCCAGGCGAAGGGCAGCGCGCTCGTCGGGTGGTGGTGGGCGACGTTCCTGATCTCGCGCTTCAGCCTGCCGATCGGGCAGGAGGCGGAGACCCGCGACGAGATCCGCGACCTGCGCACCAGCGATCAGGCGGCGATCGCCACGCTCGTCGTGAGCTTCGCCGCCGCGATCCTGCTGATGCGGGTGCTCCGCGAGATCGCGACCCGCCAGGTCGAGGTGCGCGACAAGATCTACTGAGCGAGGTCTGCTGACGCGAGCGAGGGGTGGCCGGAGCCACCCCTCGTCGACGTTCGCGTGCGGTCGCGCCTAGGACGGCGGGTTGCCGGCCCAGGTGCCGCCCTTCGGCTCCCAGAAGCCGTTGAGGCGGTTCTGCACCTTGTAGATGAAGATGATCCCGCCCGCGATCGGGATCAGGTTCCAGAACCCGGTGACCGCGGAGCAAGGCTTCTCCTTGCCCTCACGGGCGTAGAGGTTCCCGACCTCTGCGGGGAGCAGGAAGATCGCGACGATCCCGCAGAAGATCGCGAGCAGCAAGCCGATGCCGCCGCCGACCCCTTCACCGCTGTGCTGCTTCATGTCCTCGAAGTTGCGGTAGTACCACCACAGGCCGTAGATGCCGAGCGTCACGATCGTGAGCAGCACGACGGTCAGCGGCTTGCGCATGTTGCCGATCGCACCCGTCCCGCCCGCGGCTGCGGGAGGAGGCGGGGGAGGCGTCTGACTCATCTGGGTTCCCTTTCGCAGGATCCAAGGAGGCGCGGATTCCTACCGTGCGCACCGCGCGCTGTCAACGACCGCCCGTGGCGCGCCCGGCCCTGGTTCAGGCGTCGACGTCGCGACGACCCTCGAGCGCGCGTCCGAGCGTCACCTCGTCGGCGTACTCGAGGTCACCTCCGACGGGCAGGCCGCTCGCCGGGCGCGTGACCCGCAGACCGAGCGGCTTGAGCTGTCGCGTCAGGTACAGCGCGGTCGCCTCGCCCTCGGTGTTGGGGTTGGTCGCGAGGATGACCTCCTCCACGCCCTCCTCGCCGACCCGGCGCAGCAGCTCCTTGATGCGCAGCTGCTCGGGCCCGATCCCCTCCATCGGGGAGATCGCGCCCTGGAGCACGTGGTAGCGGCCGCGGAACTCGTGGGTGCGCTCGATCGCGACGATGTCGCGGGGCTCCTCGACGACGCAGAGCAAGGCCGGGTCGCGGCGCTCGTCGCGGCAGTACGTGCACAGCTCGCCTTCGGCGAAGTTGTAGCAGCGGCGACACCAGGTGATGCGGGCCTTCGCGTCGGTGATCGCGCGGGCGAGACGGTTCGCGTCCTCGGGCGCGGCGCGCAGCAGCCAGTACGCGATGCGCTGGGCCGACTTGGGACCGACACCCGGGAGCCTCCCCAGCTCGTCGATCAGCGTCTGGACCGCCGACTCGTAGACCGCCACGGACGCGCTAGCCGAGCATCTTGCCGATCGAGCCGAGGTCGAGGCCGCCGGTCACGCCGCCCATCTTCTCGGACTGGAGGGCCTGCGCGGCGCGCAGCCCGTCGTTGATCGCGGCGACGACGAGGTCCTCGAGCATCTCGACGTCCTCGGGGTCGACGACGTCGGGTGAGATGGTGACCCGCTGCACGTCGCCGGCGCCGGTGACCACCGCGGTCACCATGCCGCCCCCCGCCGAGCCTTCGACCGTCGCCTCCGCCAGCGCCTCCTGCGCGGCCGCCATGTCGGCCTGCATCTGCTGCATCTGGCGCATCATCTGGTTCATCCCGCCGCCCTGGCGGGGTGGCTTCTGCTTCGCCATCTCTCCGGGATCCGATCCTCTAGTCGCGCGGCAGCTCTTCGACGACGGTAGCGCCGAGCTCGGCGCGCAGACGGCTCACCGGCGCCGCGTCGACGTCGCTCGGCGCGTCGACGAGGTCGTCGGGCCCGTAGTGCTCGGGCTCGGGATCCGGCGGTGGTGGCTCGTCGGTCACCTGCGGTGCGGCTGCACCCGACGGTCCGCCCGCCGACGCCCCGCTCGATGTCCCGCCACCCGCCGATCCGCCACCCGAGAGCGAGAACTGCGCCGCGGGCTCGAGGTTGAACTTGAACCGCCGGCCGAGGCGCTCGGCGAGCGCCTCACGCACGGTGTCGGCCTCGCGCTTGAACCGCTCGCGTGCCGCGCCGAGGAGCTCGGGTGCGACGCCGAACACGAGGACGTCACCGTCGAAACGCACGGGCTGCGCGTTCTGGACCGCGCTGCGGGTGGCCGGCGAGAGATCGGGCACGATCGCGCCCCAGGCGATGATCACGTCGTCGAGGTCGGGCATCTCCGCAGCCGACGCGCTCGGCGCGCTCGGCGCGCTCGGCTCCTTCGCCTCCGGCTCGGGCTCCGCCGGAGCCTCGGGCGCCACCGCGGCCGCGGTCGACACCTCCTCGACCGGCGCCGCTCGGGCCACCGGCTCGGTCGCGGGCGGCGCCGGCGACGACTCCGACTCACCGCCCTGGGCGCGGCGCAACGCGCCGAGCGTCGGCTTCGATCGGCCACCGGGCGCGCGCTCCGTGGGAGCAGCGTCCGGAGGGGCCGGTTCGGGTCCGGGGCGCGCTGCGGGCGGCGTCGAGTCACCGGCGCCCGCGGCACCGACCGCGCCACCACGCTCGAGCCGCTCGATGCGCTCCAGCACGGTCTGGAGCGGTGGGCCCGCCTCCCGTCGCGAGAGACGCACGAGCGCGACCTCGAGCACCAGGCGCGGGTCGGCGGCGTCGACCCCCCGCATGTCGGTGATCGCCTGCCCGAGCGTCTCGATCATGCGCACGAGCGCCGCGTTGCCGACCGCTTCGCCGAGCTCGCGCAGCCGGTCCTGCTGGTCCGCGGGGGCTTCCACCCGGACGCGGCCGCGGGCAGCGGTGAGCAGGAACGCGTCGCGGATCGCGGCCAGGAGGTCTTCCGCGACCCGCCGCGGCTCGTGACCCGACTCGAGCAGCTCGCTCAGCCCCACGAGGGCACCGGCCGCGTCCTCGGCCGCGATCGCGTCGAGGATGCGCAGCCGCGCCGAGAACGCGGTGCCGCCGAAGAGCACCCCGATCACCTCGGCGTCGAGGCGCGCCGCGCCGTGCGCCAGCGCCTGGTCGAGGAGCGACAGTGCGTCGCGAGCCGACCCCGCGGCGGCGGTGGCGATGACCGCGAGGGCCTCGGGATCCGCGTCGACGCCCTCCCACTCGCACACGCGGGCGAGGTGGGCGGCGATCTCCTCGGTCGAGAGCAGCGTGAACTCGAAGTGCTGGGTGCGCGACCGGATCGTCGGCAGCACCTTCTCGGGGTTGGTCGTCGCGAGGACGAACACGACGTGCCCCGGTGCCTCCTCGAGCGTCTTGAGCAGCGCGTTCGACGCGGCGTCGGTGAGCATGTGCACCTCGTCGAGCACGTAGACCTTGGTGCGCGAGCTCGTCGCCAGCCCGCGGGTCGCGCCCTCGACGACGTCACGGATGTTCTCGATCCCGCGGTTGGACGCGGCGTCGAGCTCGAACAGGTCGAGGAAGGTGCCCGCGGTGATCGAGACGCAGTTGTCGCACGCGCCGCACGGCTCGCCGTCGTCGCCGAGGTCGGTGCAGTTGAGGGCTTTCGCGAGGATGCGGGCCGTCGTGGTCTTGCCCGTGCCGCGCGGCCCCGAGAGGAGATACGCGTGACCGACGCGCTCGTCGCGCACCGCCGACCGGAGCGCGTTCACGACGTGGTCCTGGCCGACCAGCTCCGAGAACCGCTGCGGCCGGTACTTGCGGTACAGCGACTGATAAGCCATCGCCGCCGACTGTACCGACCACCGACGCTCGCCCCGAACGAGGGGCGTCCTTCAACACCGGCATCCGCAGCAGGGGCGGGCCGTGCCGACGCGGCCCGGAGCAGCACCGAATGAAGTCCGTTGCCAACGTGGCCGGTGGTCGGGCCGGTGGTCGGGCCGGTGGGGGGCCGGCGAAGGGCAAGTTCGCTGAGGGCCGGCGCTGCGCAGCAGCGGCGCCCGAAGTGATGTCCGAAGCCACCGACGGTCCCCCACCGGCCCGAGCACAACACCGGTGGAGGAACACGCGAAGTGCGGACCGTGCACCCACCGTCGACCACCGGCTCGCCGCCCGCCGGGATCCCGACGCGACTCGGGTCAGGCGTGCCTGCGGCACACGGGGTGGTCCGCTGAGAGCTGCTTCCTTCCGGACCTGACTCGGTTCGCGGGACTCCGTTGCGCAGGACCCGACCGTCGGCATCACGCACGGGGCCGGTTGGGCGGCGGCCCGGGCCTCGGGCGGGAGTTCAGCCCCCCGAACGTGGATTGGGGGTACAGGGCACCACGAGCTCCCCGCCTAGCACGGTCCGCGTCGGCCATCGTAGGAGGTCGCACGACCTGCGGCGCACGCGAGGTCCGCCGGTACCATCACGGGCTCCGGGAGGGATGCGAGAGCGGCCGAATCGGCACGCTTGGAAAGCGTGTGTGGGGCAACTCACCGTGGGTTCGAATCCCACTCCCTCCGCCATCGCCGCGTCGGTCGCACCGACGCCCGTCAGACTGGCTTCCATGCCTCGGATGACGCCCGACGAGATCCGTGGGTTCCTCGCCCACGGCACGCGCACCGGGAAGCTCGCGACGACGCGGACCGACGGGCGCCCGCACCTCGCCCCGATCTGGTTCGTGCTCGACGGCGACGACCTCGTGTTCAACACCGGCGAAGCGACGGTGAAGGGCCGCAACCTCGCGCGCGACCCGCGGGCGGCGATCTGCGTCGACGACGACACGCCGCCGTTCGCGTTCGTCGTGGTGGAGGGGACCGTGTCGCTCGACGATGACCCCGCGGAGCTCGTGCGGTGGGCGACGGCGATCGCCGGCCGCTACATGGGTCCCGACCGGGCCGAGGAGTACGGCAGGCGCAACGGCGTCCCCGGTGAGCTGCTCGTGCGGCTCACCCCGACGAACGTGTTCGGTGAGTCCGGCGTCGCCGACTGACCCGGCGCTGCTCGACCGTCTGATGGCGGTCGCGCTCGAGGAGGCGCGTGCGGCCCCCTCGCACGACGACGTGCCGATCGGCGCGGTCGTGGCCCGTCGGTCCGACGGTGCCGTCGTCGCGCGGCGCCACAACGAGCGCGAGGCGTCGGCCGACCCGACGGCGCATGCCGAGGTGCTTGCGCTGCGGGATGCCGCGGCGGCCGTGGGAAGTTGGCGGCTCGACGACCACCTCCTCGTCGTCACGCTGGAGCCCTGCGCGATGTGCGCCGGAGCCGCGGTGAACGCCCGCATCGGCGCGGTCGCGTTCGGCGCACACGATCCCAAGGCCGGCGCCCTCGGCACGCTCTACAACCTCGGAAGCGACCCCCGCCTCAACCACGAGTTCCCGGTGGTCGACGGCGTGCGCGCCGACGAGTGCGCGGCCGTGCTCGAGGAGTTCTTCGCGGCGCGGCGAAGCCCCTGATCCGGCGGACGTGCGTTGCTCGACCCGCTCCTCGACGGTGAGCTACGCAACCCAAAGGGGTTGGATCCGCTGCGGGGGGCGGCGAGCGGGTTCCGTAGAATCGTCGACGGAGGGTTGCCGGAGCGGCCGAACGGGGCGGTCTCGAAAACCGTTGTGTCCAGCAATGGGCACCGTGGGTTCAAATCCCACACCCTCCGCCAACGCTGCTCGATCCGAGCGGCCCGGCGAGCGGCGAGAGATCGCGCGTGTCAGCCGGTGAAGGTCGGCGTGATGCTGCTGACGACCTGCTGCTCCATGCGGCCCACGGACGGGTCGAGGGTCGGCGCTCCCGAGAACGCGGCAGCGGCCTCGTGCGTGCTCGCGGTGCGGAACGTGTACGAGCAGGCCGCCTCGCTCTCGACCACCGGCACCGCCTGACACTCGGCGACGGGCTCGCCGTCGACCGAGAACGCCACGGTGCCCCCGCTCGCCTTCGGACCGACGTGGGCGCGGAACGCCAGAGGAGTCCCGACCGACGCCGGCTGCACCGACGAGGCCACGACCGTCGCGCTCGGCTCGCGCACGTCGAGCTCGATCGCCGCGTGCCCGCCGAGGAAGCTCCCGTCGCTCGGCACGTACGTCGCCGCGACGTGACGGATGCCGGCCGCGAAGCCGTCCGGCGCGACGACGGTCGCCCGTCCGCCGACGAGGGCCACCGGACCGTCGAGGTCGACGCCGTCGACGCGGACCTGCACGGTGCCGGTGGGCACCGGTGCGGGCGAGACGCCCGGCACGTTCGCCGCGACGTCGACGACGAACGTCACCGGTCGATGCTCCGGCGACGGGTTCGGGCTCGCGGTGAGGGTCACGGTCGTCGGTGCAGGCAGAACCCGATACGACGTGGCACCTCGCGACCCGTGGAAGCGCGCGTCCCCGCTGTAGGTCGCGACCACGGCGTGGACCCCGGCCTCGGGCGTCACCGCGGACGACGTTGCCGCACCCCCCGACAGCGGCACCGGCGCGCCGATCGGGTCGCCGTCGAGGCTGAACTGCACGGTGCCGCTCGGCGTCCCGGCGCCCGTGACCGCGCGCGTCACCGACGCCGTGAACGTCACCTCCTGTCCGTAGGTCGCGCCTCCCGCCGGTGCGGCCGTGATGCCCGTGGCCGTGTGCGCCTGGGTCACGACCTGTCGCATCGAGCCCTGGCTCGGGTCGAACTCGTCGTCGCCGCCGTACGCGCCCACCACCTCGTAGGAGTCGGGCGCGAGCGGCAGCGGAGGTGAGCCGAGCGCGCACGACGTCACCGCGTTCGGAGCTTCGGGCGTCAGGCTGCCCGTGCAGCCGGTGTCGGCGTCGACGGTGAAGACGACGTCACCCGCCGGCACCGCCGAGCCGCCCGGGCGCGGCGCGACCGTCGCTTCGAAGGTGAGTGGCTCGCCGTAGGGCACGGGGTTCGCCGATGCCGTCACGACGACGGCCGTGCCGTCCGGATCGACGTGCTGGACCATCGAGCCGGTGCTGCCCGCGTACTGCGCGGTCGGGGCGCTCACGGCGGTGATCTCGTACGGCGAGTCGGCGATGGTGAGCGTGTCGATCGCGCCCGAGGTCGCGACGCCGCCGGTGGCTGCGACCGGCGCGCCGAAGTCGGCGCCGTCGATGCGGAACTGCACGTCGCCGTCGTAGGGAGCGTTGCCGGGCGGCACGCTGATCGTCGCAGTGAACATGATCGCCTCGGTCTCGATCGAGGGGTTGACCGACGACGTCACCGCGGTCGCGGTGGGCGTGAGCACCACCGGGAGGGTCAGGTCGCCGCTGCTCGGCAGGAGCTGAGGCGTGCCGAGGTAGCGCGCGGTGACCTCGTGGTCGCCGGGCGCGAGCCCGGTGACCGGCGACGAGACCGCTACCCCGCCGGCGAGCGACACCGGCGTGCCGACGTCGACGGCGTCCACCGCGAACTGCACCTCTCCCAAGGGGGTGCCCGCCTCCACCGTGGCCGCGGTCACGGTCGCGGTGAAGACGACGTCCTCGGTCGGGGTCGCGGGGTCGGGTGACGCGGTGACGTGCGTGGTGGTGGTGATCGGGAGGTTGCGCAGCGCGTACTCGGCCGGCTCGGTGATGCCGGCGACGATCGCTCGAGCGGTCCATCCGCCGGCGAGGCCGTTCGCGGTGACCGGCGAGCTGGTCGCCACGCCGTTCGCTCCGGTCGTCACGCTCTGGCCGCCACCACCGCCGGGGAACCTGCCCGACGGGCCGCCACCGGGGAGCGCGAACAGCACGGACACGCCGGGGACGGGTCGACCGGTGGCGTCGGTCACGAGCGCGCTCAGCGGCGCGGCGAACGGGCCGCCGACCGTCGCCTGCTGCGAAGAGCCACCGAACGCCGACACCGAGGTGAGCGCATCGGACGCGAAGAGGAGGTCGACGACGCCGTCGCCCGAGAGCGGGCTGGTGCCCGAGGTGACGTCGGTCGCGAACGCCGCGACGTGGCTGAGCCCGCCGCCACCGCCACCGCCACCGCCGCCGACCAGCGTCGTCCCGAAACGACCGGGCGCGCCGCCTCCGCCGCCGTACCACCCTCCGGCGCCGCCACCACCGCCGCCGCCCGAGGACGCCCGCGCCGAGGCACCGCCCGGGTCGCCGCCCGGCAGGGGCCCGCATCCGCCGCACCCGCCCGCGCCGCCCGAATGACCGTGCTCGAGCTTGCCGTGCTCGCCCGGCGCGGGCGGGTTGCCGCCGTCACCACCGGCACCGCCGGCGTTGCCGCCCATGCCGCCGCCGCCACCCTTCCCGCCGCCACCACCGCCGCCACCGGCCAGGACGAGCACCTGCCCGCGACTCGCGACGCCGCTCGCGCCGCCGCCACCGGCCCCGCTGTAGGGAGTGGGGTCGGGCGCGTTGCCGCCGTTGCCTCCGTAGGCGTATCCGGTGCCGCCCTGGCGACCCGAGCCCGAGCAGCCGGTGAACACCGTGACGACGTCGCCCCCGTCGACCGGCACCGTCGCGGTGACGAACCCGGCGGCACCGCCCGCCGCGCCCCGTCCCTCGCCCCGCGTCCCGCCGTGACCGCCATGGGCATCGACCGAGAGCCATCCCGTGCCTGGAGGTGCGGCGACGTCGACCGGTGCGCCCGAGCAGGGGAAGGTCGCGCTCGCGCCCGCCGCGAGGGTCACCAGACCGTCGCCGCCACCCGAGCCCGGGAGGTGCCGGCTGTCGGTGAGCCGTGCGCCGGCGAGGCTCCGGCCCCCGCCGCCCCCACCTCCACCGGCGAAGCCGGGTGCGCCGCCACCGCCGTCGCCGGCTGCCCAACCACCCCCGCCGCCCGCACCGCCCGCGCCGGACGCGAGGTTGCCGATGCCCGATGCGCCGTCGTGGCCGGCCAGGCAGCCGCCACATCCGCCTGCGGCATCGCCACCGGTGCCGCTGCCACCCGGGGTCGGGGTCGGGCCGCCGTTGCCGCCCGCGCCGCCGGTGTCGAGCTGCGCGCTCCCGGCGACGGGCGCGGGCTCCAGCGAGTCGCCGCCACCCCCACCACCACCGCCGGCGACCGCGAGCACGTCGTCGGCCGCGGGACGATCACCACACGTCGGGTCCGGTGCGGGGAGCTGTGCCGTCACCGCACTCGCGCCTCCACCGCCGTTGCCGGCGGACGACGCCGGATCGGTCGCGGTCCCACCGCCGCCGCCGCAGCCGAACCCCCAGCCGCCCGCGCCACCGGTGTCGCCGGCCCCACCCACCCAGACCGTGAGCACCTGCCCGGGGGTGACGGGGGTCGTTCCGACGAGCGTCGCGCCGGCCCCCGGGTTGGCGCCGCGGTCGCCGGCCGGGCCTCCCGCGGCGCCGACGACGACGAGCGAGAGCTCGGTGACGTCGGCGGGGACGGTGAACGACTGGGGCGCTCCCGTGAAGCCGAAGGTCCAGGACGTCGGGTCGGCGGCCGCGACGTCGCGTGCGTCGACGGCGACCGGGATCAGCGCGGCGACGAGGAGGACGCAGCCCGAGACCGCACGCCGCACCGGCCGCGCTCGGACCGACGCCACGACGTCCCCGGACCCGATCAGGGTCCCGCGCCGTCGATGCCCACCGCGCCGCCCTTCCCGCCCGCCCCGCCGGCGCCGCCACTGCCACTCGCGCCGGTGCCGTCGCCACCGGTGCTGGTCGTGGTGGGAGCGGCGGTGCTCGGAGTGCCGTCGCCGCCCCTGCCCCCTGTGCCGGCGTCGCCTCCCGCACCGCCGTCGCCGCCGTTGCCGAACAGGCACCCGGCGTCGCCCCCGTCCGTCGAGCAGACCGCGTCGTCGAGGTAGAGCGCCGCGGCACCGAAGCGCGGCGGCACCTCGCGGGACGCGCCTTCGGTGCCGTCACCAGCGCGCAGGATCCGCGCGTCGACCACGAGGCGGTCACCGCCACGGCGGACACGCGGGTTGCTGAGCTCGACCACGACGATCTCGCCCGCGCCGGGTCCGTCGAACACCTCCAACGCGGCGTTGGGCGAGGCGCTGCTCCCGAAGAAGGACTCGACCAGCTCGTCCATCGTGAGCGATCCCACACCCCGCGCCGGTCGGTCGCTGAACCACACCGCCCGGGGCGCGACGCCGTCGAGCACCAGGCGGTGACCGTCGCCGGCTTCGCGCAGCGTCCCGCCGGTCGCGTTCACGACCGCGAGCAGGCGCTCGGCGTCGTCGGGAGGCGCGGCCGCGGCCGGCGCCACCGGCACGAGGCCGGCGACCAGCGCGACCAGCGCGGCCACTCCCACCCCCGCCCCACGACCCAGTCGAGGACGCCTGCCCAGCATGGGCGCCGACGATAGACCGGAAGTCTCGATCGGTCGGCGGCGCCCCGCCGAGCGCGCGTCGCGGCAAGGATGGTGCGCCGTGGGCGGCGCGCGCGAGGTCACAGGACCGACCGACGGCGGAGATCCGGCGGGCGGGCGCGTCGATCCGAGGATCGGCACGGCGCTGGTCGAGAGCTCGCCCGACGTCTTCCTGGTCGTCGACCGCGACACCACCGTGCGCTACGTCAACGACGCGATCACCCAGCGCACGGGGTGGCCGATCGACGCGATCAAGGGGCGCCCGATCGTCGACCTGATCCACCCCGAAGACCTGGAGCGCGCGCTCTTCGACCTCGAGATCTACACGACCGGCGGCGAGCAGCCGGGGATCACGACCTATCGGGTCGAGATGGCGGACGGCTCCTACGAGCGCTTCGACGTGTCGGGCGCCCCGTTCGAGCTCGACGGCGAGCCGCTGCTGGCGCTGTACGGGCGCCCGGACGAGAGCGCGGCGCCGAGCGTCCTCGACGGCCTCCTGCGCCACACCTCGACCGCGGACACGCTGCGACCGGTGTGCGACGCGGTCAACTGGCGCCGGCACGGGTCGCGCGTCGCCATCAGCTGGCGTGACGAGACCGGCTTCCACGCGGTCAGCACCGACCTGCCCCGCAGCCTCGTGGGCGCCGACGGCGACATGGACACGCCGTGGGGTCGCTGCTGGCGCGGAGGCCCCGGTGTGCGCCGACTCGACCTCGAGCAGCTCGACCCCATCCGGCGCGCCGCGGCTCGTGAGCTCGGGCTCGGCGCGTACTGGATCGAGCCCGTGCGCGACGACGACTCGCGGGTCTGCGCGCTGGTGACCGTGTGGCTCGCATCGGGGGGCCCGGTCCCCGAGGTGCACGCGCTCGGCATGCGCGTCGCGCAGGACTACACCGAGCTCATCATGCGCTGGACGCGCCAGCGCATCCAGCTCCAGGACGCGGCCTTGCGAGACCCCTTGACCGGCCTCGCGAACCGCAAGGCCTTCTTCGACGCGCTGCGCGACGGCGACCGGAACGGCGCGGTGCTCTACTGCGATCTCGACGGCTTCAAGCCGGTCAACGACGGCCTCGGTCACGCGGCCGGCGACGAGCTGCTCCGCGCGGTCGCGGGACGGGTCAAAGCCTGCGTGCGCGCCGGCGACGTCGTCGCCCGCCTGGGTGGCGACGAGTTCGCGGTGCTGTGCCTGGGCATGAGCGAGGAACGGGCGCTCGAGCTGGCGGAGCGGATCCGCGCCGAGGTGTCCAAGCCGTTCCGGGTCGCGGGATCGATCACACGCGTCGACATCAGCATCGGGGTCGCGCACACCTCGGGAGAGATCGGTGAGGTCGTGCTCGACCGCGCCGATCGCGCGCTGCTCCGGGCGAAGTCGAGCGGTGGGAGCGTCGTCGAGCGTGCCGACGACTGAGGTCGCGCTCAGCGCTCGCTGATCGTCGTGACCGTCATGGTCTGGTTGTGCAGCTCACAGGGGCTGCCCGCCACCGGGGCGATCTCGCCGTAGGAGTAGAAGCCGATGAGCTGTGCACCCGGGGCGAGTGCCTCCATCGCGGCTTCGATCTCCTCTTCCGTGCGCTCGCCGAGGACGAGCCTCCGACCCACGCAGCTCACCGCGATCGCGAGCTGATCGCCCTCGCTGCCGCCGACGTCGCCCATGGCGGCGGCCTGCATCGCGCCGTCGACGAGGCGGTTCTTGTTGGCCCGCATCAGCTGGGCGAAGCCGCCTTCGGGCACGTCGCCCGAGAACGTGAGCGACTGGTCGGCCTCGGAGACACCGGAGATGCAGCGCACGGTCGGCCCCGACTCCTCACGGCTGCGCACCGCGAGCGGGAAGTGCAGCGCCGCAGCCGGCAGCTCGCGCGCACGGTCACCGAGGTACTCCTTGTAGAGCGAGAGTGCGGGCTTGCCGTCGAGCTCGTAGAGCACGTTGCCCTCGGCGCGGGTGATCGACCGCTCCGGCCCGAACGGGTCGAAGCCGCCGAAGGAGCCGGCTCCGACGACGAGGCGGTCGCCGCTGAGGCCGACCGCCGCGACCGCCACCTCGAGCGGCTCGCTGTCGGCGACCACCCAGGTGCGCTCGAAGCGCTCCTTGTCGCCCGCGAGGCCTCCCGTGACGACCACGTCCGGCCCGATCCCCTCGGCGAGCCCCCGCACGAGCTCCGAGCCGTTGACGTGCAGCCCGTCGGAGAGCACGAACAGGGCACGCAGGTCGGGCGAGGCGAGCGCAGTCGCGACTCGCCGACCCGCGCCGCGAGAGTCGGGGGTGCCGTCGACAGGCGTGGACGCGGTCTCGATGCGCGTGTGCTCGAACCGGCAGACGCTCACGACCAGCGCGCTCGCGGTGAGCTCGGCCCCGAGGATCTGCCCTGCGGTCGAGCACCCGATGACATGGGACTCAGGGAGTGCGGCGCGCAGCTCCTTCAACGGGACCGGGTCGTCGACGAGTGCGGGCTCGCCGTAGACGACGACGAGCGTCGACGGCCCGTCGAGCTCTTCGGGGAGCGGCTGGCTCCAGCCGTGCTCCCGACACCACGCCCGCGAGACCACCTGCATGAGAGCCCCCTCTCTCGCCGGGCGCTCCACGCCGCGCCCGAGCCGCTGGTCTCCACAGAGGCTACCGGCGCTCCGTTCGGCTGGTGACGGAACGCCTCCGACCACGTGTCAGGATCGCGCCCATGCCGCGAACCCCGATCGTCATCGCCGCCCTGCTCGCCGTCGCGGTGCCCGCGTTCCTCGCCGGTCCCGCCCGAGCGGGCCTCGAGACGTCGGAAGACCAGCAGATCGCCGACGACTCGGTGCTGACGATCGACGACGTGCCCACGAGCTTCGAGGTCCGTCAACCGTCCGACGACGACGAGCCGCCGTCGTCGAAGGCATGCCGGGCGATCCGTGCGAACCGAGACCGGCTCGACGAGGCCCCCAACGCGGAAGCGGAGTTCGACATCCCCGCGGCGTCCGGCGGTGCCCTCATCAACAACAAGGTCGCCGTGTTCGAGCAGCCCCGCGCTGCACGCACCGTCTACCGCGCGTACTCCGGCAAGACGGCCGAAGACTGCTTCGAAGCGACCTACCGCGAGCTCTTCGAGGCCCAGCTCGACGCGTCCGACGCCGAGGTCGACGTGACCGCGAAGCGCTACGACCCCGACCTGGGCGACGAGGCGGTCGGGTACGAGATCGAGATCGAGGCGTCGGCCGACGGTGAGAAGGAGTCGTTCTACGTCGACCTCCAGGTCGTGCGCGTGGGTCGGGCGATCGACGCGTTCGGGTTCTTCAACTCCAGCGGTCCGCCGCCCTCCGACGACGTGGTCGCCATGACCGAGACCGGCGTGGGCCGCCTGGAAGCCGCGCTCTAGGCCTTCAGGGCGCGACCCGAGTCATCCCGACTCGGGCTCGCCCAGCCCCAGGTTGGAGTGGATCTCGCGCGTCGCCATCGAGCGGTTGAGCGTGTAGAAGTGCAGGCCCGGCGCCCCGCCGTCGAGCAGCGTCCGACAGAGCCGGGTCGCCTCCTCGATGCCGATGCGCCGCACCGCGTCGGGGTCGTCCTCGTACGGACGCAGCTTGTCCATGAACCACTCGGGGAACTCCGAGCCCTGCATCTCCGCCATGCGCTTCGTGCCGGCGATGCTCAGCACCGGCATGATGCCCGGGATGACGGGCTTGGCGACGCCCAGGTCGCGAAGCGACGTGACGAGATCGAAGTAGTGCGCGGCGTCGAAGAAGAACTGCGTGATGGCGAAGTCGGCCTCGGCGAGCTTCTCCGCGCTGTGACGGCGGTCGTCCGCGAGCGTGGGAGACCGGGGGTGGGGCTCGGGGTGCACAGCCACGCCGATCGAGAAGTCGCCCATCCGGCGCACGAGGCGGACGAGCTCGATCGCGTACCGCAGCTCGCCCTCGGGGAGGTCGAGGTCACGGGGCGGATCGCCGCCGAGCGCCAGGATGTTCTCGACGCCGGCCTCGCGGTAGCGGGTGACGATCTCCTCCAGCTCCGCAACCGTGTGCGCCGCGCACGTCAGGTGCGCCATGGCGGTCATCGGCGTGTCGCCGTTGATCCGCACCACGATCTCGTGCGTGCGGTCGCGGGTGGTGCCACCGGCGCCGTAGGTGACCGACACGAACGACGGCCGCAGCGGCTCGAGCTCTTCGAGCGTGCGGTGGAGCGTCGCCATCGCCTCGTCGGTCTTCGGGGGGAAGAACTCGAAGGAGACGACGTGGCCGCCCGCCGCGATCGTGTCGGCGATCTTCACCATCGGGTTCGAGCGTACGCGTAGCGTTCGCAGCGATGCAGTTCTCATTCGCGCAAGCGCTCGTGGCCGCACCGGCCGACGTGCAGGACATGTTGCTCGATCCCGACTTCCTCGCCGCGCGGGCCGCGCTCCCGAAGCTCGGTGACTCCGAGGTGATCGAGCGCACCCAGGACGCACGCTCGGCGCGCCTGCGCGTCCGGATGCGCTTCGTCGGTGACCTGTCGTCGGCGGTGACGGCCGTCGTCGATCCGGCAAAGCTCACCTGGGTCGACGACGCGACGTTCGACTTCACGGTGCTCGCCGCCAGGCACGAGATCCTGCCCGACCACTACCCCGACCGCCTCGCCGCGAGCTACGACGACACCCTCGTCGCCGACGGCGCCGGCACGCGACGCGAGCTGCGCGGCGAGCTCGAGGTGCGCGTCCCCCTCGTCGGGGGGCGCGTCGAGCGCGTGATCGTCGAGGGCCTGCGCGACTACGCCGCCGGCGAGGCCGCGCTCCTCAACGACTTCCTGCGCCGAGCCTGACCTCGGCGGGAGCGTCCGACGACGCGCCCGCGGCCTCGCCGCGCCCCGACGGCGTCGCGCGATAGCCACGGAAGCGCCGCAGGCGCAGCGAGTTGGTCACCACGAACACCGACGAGAACCCCATCGCGGCGGCGGCGATCACCGGGTTCAGGAGCCCGAGCGCCGCGAGCGGGATCGCAGCGACGTTGTAGGCGAAGGCCCAGAACAGGTTGCCCTTGATCGTCGACAGCGTGCGCCGCGACAGCGCGATCGCGTCGGCCACCGCGCCGAGCGACTGCGAGACGAGCGTGAGGTCGCTCGCCTCGATCGCCACGTCGGTGCCGGTCCCGATGGCGATGCCCAGGTCGGCCTGGGCGAGCGCGGGCGCGTCGTTGACGCCGTCTCCGACGACGGCGACCCGATGCCCGTCGCGCTGGCGCGCGCGCACGACGTCCACCTTCTGCTCCGGCAGCACCCCCGCGACCACGTCGGTGATGCCGACCTCGGCGGCGACCGCTCGGGCCGTGGGCTCGCGGTCGCCCGTCACCATGACGGTGCGAAGCCCCAAGTCGTGCAACGCCGCGATCGCGGCGGGTGCCGACGCCTTCACGGTGTCCGCGACGAGGAGCACGCCGCGCGCGGTGCCGTCCCAGCCGACGTGGACGAGCGTGTGCACGCCGTCGTCGGCCGCGGCCGCTTCGAGCTCGGGTGTCGCCGTGCCGACGAACGCGGCGCGGCCGACACGCACCTCCACGCCGTCGACGGTGCCGCGCGCGCCACGGCCGGGCTCGTTCACGAAGCCGGAGGGTGGGCGCACGTCGAGGCCGCGCTCACGGGCCCCGCCGACGACCGCGCGTGCGATCGGATGCTCGGATCCCTCCTCGACGCTCGCGGCGCGAGCCAGCACCGTGCCGGCGTCGCCGCCCGGAGCGACGACGACGTCGACGAGGTGCATCTGCCCCTCGGTGATGGTGCCGGTCTTGTCGAGCAGGACCGCGTCGACGGTGCGCGTCGCCTCGAGGACGTCGCCGCCCTTGATCACGATGCCGAGCTGGGCCGCGCGACCGGTGCCGACCATGATCGCCGTCGGCGTCGCCAGACCGAGCGCGCAGGGGCAAGCGATGATGAGGACGGCGACCGCGGCGGTGAAGGCGCTGTCGGCCTCGCCCGTGACCGCGAGCCACACGACCAGCGTCAGCGCGGCGACGACGAGCACCACCGGCACGAACACGGCGGAGATGCGGTCGGCGAGGCGCTGCACCGGCGCCTTCGAGCCCTGCGCCTGCTCTACCAGGCGCGCGATCTGGGCGAGGGCCGTCTCGCTGCCGACCCGGGTCGCCTCCACCACGACCCGCCCGGAGGTGTTGACGGTGGCGCCGAAGACCTCGCTCCCGGGACCGACGTCGAAGGGCACCGGCTCTCCGGTGAGCATCGACACGTCGACCGCGGATGCGCCGTCGACGACCCGACCGTCGGTCGCGACCTTCTCGCCGGGACGGACGACGAAGCGGTCACCGACGCGCAGCTCGGAGATCGGCACCTCGTCGCCCGACTCCAGCGTCGCGGTCTTCGCGCCCAGCTCGAGGAGCACGCGAAGGGCTTGGCTCGAGCGGCGTCGCGCTCGCGCCTCGAAGTACCGACCCAGCAACAGCAGCGTCACGATGACTGTCGCGGTCTCGTAGTAGACGTGGAGGTCGCCGTCGCCCGAGAACATCGCGCCGAACGACATGCCTCCGTCGTGGTCGGCCGCGCCGAGGAAGACGAGCGCCACCGTCGACCAGACGTACGCGGCCAGCGTGCCGATGGTGACGAGGGTGTCCATGGTGGTGGTGCCGTGGCGCGCCGCGGCGATCGCGTAGCGGTGGAACGGCCATCCGCCCCAGAAGATGACGGGGGTCGAGAGCGCGAGCGCGACCCATTGCCAGCCGGCGAACATGAGCGCCGGCACCATCGAGATCAGCACCACCGGCACCGTCAGCGCGATCGACACCAGCAGGCGCGGGCGCAGGTCGCGCAGCTCGTCGGCCTCCGGGTCGGAGGGCGACTCGTCGGGCACGCCGTAGCCCAGGTCGACCACCGTCTGCGTCAGCTCGCCACGATGGATCGCGTGGGGGTCGAAGGTGACCGTGGCCCGCTTCGACGCGAAGTTGACCGCCGCGTCGCGCACGCCGGGACGGGCGTCGAGCGCCTTCTCGATGCGAGCCGCGCACGATGCGCACGACATGCCCTCGATCGGCAGCTCGCAGCGCTCCAGCGGCCCGGGGCTCGCGTCGGCGGTCACTTCCCGCGCTTCCTCGTGTGTGGTCGGGCTCATGTGGCCTCCCCGGAGCGGTCCGGCCGAGCGAGTCCTGGACACCATATACCCCTATGGGGTATCTTGGCAAGGTGGCAACCAGGGGCTACTCCCTCACCAAGGACCGCTATCGGGCTCGCCTGCGCCGCATCGAGGGCCAGGTGCGCGGCATCGAGCGGATGATCGCCGACGACGAGTACTGCATCGACGTGCTCACCCAGGTCGCGGCCGCGACCAAGGCGCTTCAAGGCATCGGCCTCGGCCTCCTCGACGAGCACGTGCGCCACTGCGTCCGCGAGGCCGCAGCGAGCAGCGAAGAGGCCGGCGACGAGAAGGTCGACGAGGCCGTGTGCGCGATCGAGCGCCTGCTCCGCGTCTGAGCGCCTCGCTTCAGGCGACCAGCGGGACGGTCGCGGCGTACACCACCACGAGCAAGGCGCCTTCCCAGCGCTCGATCCGTCGGCCGCGCCACAGCAAGAGCCATGTGAGCAGGCTGACGGCGACGGTGAGCCAGGCCACGGTCACGAGGCCCGCGTCGATCGACCCGGGGCCGATCACACCGACGACGCCGCCGACGAGCAGCGAGTTGAAGATGTTGGAGCCGAGCACGTTGCCGACCGCGAGGTCGGGGGCACCCCGGCGTGACGCGGCGACGGCGGCGACGATCTCGGGCGCCGACGTGCCCAGGGCGACCAGGGTGAACCCGACGAGCCCGCCGGAGATCCCCAGGTCGTCGGCAGTACGAGTCGCACCCGACACCAGCACCTGCGCGCCGATCGCGGTCACCACCAGCGCCAAGCCGATCGCGACGGCGAGCCGCCTCGGCGATCCCTCGGCCGGAGTCGTGGACTCGACCTCCTCCTCGAGGACGTCCCCCCTGATCCTGGACGAGCGGACCAGGAGCGCCGTCACGATCGCGAAGCCGAGCAGCAGCACGAGCCCGTCGGCCCGACCGAGCGGGAGCAGCGCGGCGAACAAGAGGACCGCGACGGTCGCGGCGGGAGCCTCGCGGCGCAGCACGCGCGAGGCGAGTCGTGGCGCGGCGAGCAGCCCGACGATGCCCAGGACCAGCGACAGGTTCGCGGTGTTCGAACCCACGATGCTGCCGACCGCGAGGTCTCCTTCGCCTTCGGCAGCCGCGAGCCCCGACGCGAGGAGCTCGGGGAGCGACGTGCCGAACCCGATCACCAGGGCACCGACGACGACGGGCGGCACACCGAGGCTCACCGACAGGGTCGCCGACGCGTGGACGAGCCGGTCGGCGCCGATGACGAGCAGGACGAGCCCGACGATCGCCAGCGCGGGGCCCATCGCCGCCATCATCGCATCGCGGTTCGGCGGCCTTCGAGGCGGCCGCGATCGGACCCCACGGCTACGCTCCGTCACGGAGCGCCGGGAAGCCTGGTCGGCATGATGTAGCCACTCGCATGGGGCCGCCGGTGTTGCTCGCGCTCATCCTCTTCCACGGGCTGATCGCGATCGGCGCGTCCCTGCTCGCCCCGCGACTCGGGCGTCGGGTCTTCTGGTGGTGCGCGCTCGCACCGCTCGCCGCGCTCGTCTGGGCGATCTGGCAGGCACCGAGCGTCGTCGACGGTCAGGTGGTCACCGAGCACGTCGACTGGGTACCCGAGCTCGGGCTCGACCTGGGCTTCCGCTTCGACGCGTTCAGCCTCTTGATGGTCGTGATCGTGTCGGGCATCGGCGTGCTCGTCTTCGTCTACTCGTCCTCGTACTTCGCGGGTCACGAGTCACCGAAGATCGGAACGCTCGCCGCGCAGCTCACCGCGTTCTCCGGCGCGATGTTCGGTCTGGTCGTCAGCGACAACGTGCTCCTGCTGTTCGTCTTCTGGGAGCTGACGTCCATCACCTCGTACCTGCTGATCGGCTACGAGGACGAGAAGGGATCGGCGCGCGCCGCCGCCCGCCAGGCGCTGCTCATCACCGGCGGCGGCGGCCTGGCGCTGCTCGCGGGGCTGGTGCTGCTCTCGCAGGCGGCCGGGACGACGTCGCTGCACGGGATCCTCGAGCAGGCGCCGAGCGGCGGCGTGGTCCCGGCCGCACTGATCCTGGTGATCTTCGGCGCGGCGACGAAGTCGGCCCAGGTCCCCTTCCACTCGTGGCTGCCCGGGGCGATGGTCGCGCCGACGCCGGTGAGCGCCTATCTGCACTCGGCGACGATGGTGAAGGCCGGCATCTACCTCATCGCGCGGTTCGCGCCGGCGTTCGCGCTGGAGGGCGTCTGGCGCCCGATCGTCCTGACGATCGGCGGCCTCACGATGCTCGTCGGCGGGTACCGGGCCCTGCGCCAGCACGACCTCAAGCTGTTGCTCGCGTTCGGGACGGTCAGCCAGCTCGGGTTCCTCGTCGTGCTCTTCGGCACCGGCGTTCCGGGCGCGGTCGAAGCCGGCGCGGCGCTGCTCCTCGCGCACGCGCTGTTCAAGGCCGCGCTCTTCCTGACCGTCGGGGTCGTCGACCACCAGGCCCACACGCGCGACGTGCGCCGCCTCACCGGCCTCGCGCGCCGACTCCCGGTGCTCGCGGCCGCTGCGATCCTCGCTGCGGCCTCGATGGCCGGGCTGATCCCACTGTTCGGGTTCGTCGCGAAGGAGCTGGCCTACGGCGCCTACCTCGACGGCGCGGTGTCGACGACGGTCGACGCGCTCGTCCTGACGACGATCGTGATCGGCTCGATGCTCACGTTCGCGTACAGCTGGCGCTTCGTGTGGGGGGCGTTCGCGAGCAAGGCTCCCGACACCGGCGCGGACCTCGTCGGGCCCGCGATCCCGCGCCCGACGCGCCTCTTCGTCGCGCCCGTCGTGCTCCTCGGCGCGCTCTGCCTCGTGCTCGGCCTCGCGCCCGCGCTCGCCGATCCGCTCGTCGTCGACGGCGCCCAGGCGCTGGATCCGGGGGTGAGCAGCGAGGGGCTCTCGCTCTGGCACGGGATCACCGCGGCGCTGCTCCTCTCGTTGCTGACCGTCGGCGGCGGCATCGTGCTCGCCGTGAACCGGCGCCGCGTCGAGCGCCTCCAGGCGAGTGCGCCGTCGCCCCGAGGATCCGACGACGCCTACCGGGGTTCGCTGACGCTCCTCAACCGGATCGCCGACCGGGTCACCGGCGTCGTGCAGAGCGGCTCGTTGCCCGTGTACCTCACGATCATCGCGTTGACGGTGCTGGCGCTCCCGGGCGTCGCGCTCGCGTTCGCGATCGAGTGGCCGCGCGACTACGCGTTCGCGGAGTCACCGCTGCAGGTCGTCGTCGTCGCGATGCTCGTCGTCGGGGCCGTGGCCACCGTGCTCGCGCGCAGCCGCTTCGTCGCCGTGCTGCTCGTCGGCGTCGTGGGCTACACGATCTCGGCGCTCTACCTGATCCAGGGTGGGGTCGACCTGGCGCTGACCCAGCTGCTGATCGAGACGCTCACGGTCGTCGTCTTCGTGCTCGTGCTCCGGCACCTCCCCAAGCAGTTCCCGGTGCGACGCCGCGAGCGGCGGCGTCGCCGGGTGCAGGTCGTGGTGGCCCTCGCGATCGGGACCTTCGTGTCGGTGTTCACGGTGGTGGCCGTGGGCTCGCGTTCGGTACCGCCGATCTCCGAGGACCTCGCCAAGGAGGCGCTGCTCGAGGGTGAGGGTCGCAACGTCGTCAACGTCATCCTCACCGACTTCCGCGGCTTCGACACGCTGGGCGAGATCACCGTCCTCGCGCTCGCTGCGCTCGGGATCGTGTCGCTGGTCGTCGCCGATCGGCGTCGCCGATCCGGCGGCGAGCCGGACGACGGGTCGACCCCCGCCACCCACGAGGCCCGGGACGAGCGGATCGAGGAGCCGGCGCCGTGAACGCGCGTCGCAGCGTCGTGCTGGACGTCGGCGTCCGGATGGTCTTCCACACCATCCTCTTGTTCTCGCTGTTCCTGCTGTTCTCCGGGCACAACCTGCCCGGCGGTGGGTTCGCGGGCGGCCTGGTCGCCGGCGCGGCGTTCATCCTCCGCGACGTCGCAGCCGGGGCCGGGATGTCGGTCTCGGGATCGCTGCGCCCGTTCCGAGGGCTCCCGGTGAAGCCGACCTCGATCATCGCCATCGGCCTCCTCGTGGCGACGGCGACCGCGATGGTGCCGCTGCTCACGGGCGACACGTTCTTCGAAGCCGGGAGCGTGAAGGTCGACCTCCCCGTCTTCGGCGACGTCAAGGTCGTGTCTGCACTCGCGTTCGACATCGGCGTCTACCTGGTCGTCCTCGGCGTCGTCCTCACGATCGTGCACCGGCTCAACGAGGACCCGGGCTCGTGATCGTCGTCCTCGCGATCGCGATCGGCGTGCTGTTCTCCTGCGGCACGTACCTGATCCTCCAGCGTTCGCTCACGCGCATCGTGATCGGCTTCGCGCTGCTCGGCCACGGCGCCAACCTGGTGATCCTCGCCGCCGGCGGCCGCGCCGGCCTGCCCCCCATCATCGGGGGCGACGACGGAGCGGTCGCCGATCCGCTCTCGCAGGCGCTCATCCTCACCGCGATCGTGATCAGCTTCGCGGTCACCGCGTTCCTCGCCGCGCTCGTGTACCGCAGCTGGCGCCTCACGGGCGACGACGAGCCCGAGGACGACGTCGAGGACCGCCGGATCGCGAAGCTCGGGCGCAAGGAGCGACCGGAGTGAGCAGCCTGCCCGCGCTGCCGGTCGTGCTGCCGCTGCTCGCGGCCCCGCTGTCGATGCTGTGCCGTCGGCACCTCTGGCTCCAGCGCGCGCTCGGTCTCGTCGCGCTCACCGCGGTGCTCGTCGTCGACGTGCTGATGCTGCTCGACGTCGACGGCGGCAGCCCGCTCGTGACCCAGGTCGGCGGGCTGCCCGCGCCGCTGGGCATCACGCTCGTGGTCGACGGCTTCGCGGCCCTGATGCTCGTCGTCTCGGCGGCGATGTTCATCGCGGTGCTCGTGTACGCGATCGGCCAGGGCAACACCGACAAGACCTCGTGGGTCTTCCACCCGGTCTACCTGGTGCTCGCGGCGGGGGTCGGTGCCGCGTTCGTCGCCGGCGACCTCTTCAACCTCTTCGTCTCGTTCGAGATCATGCTCACGGCGAGCTATGTGCTGATCACGCTCGGTGCGACGCGAGAGCAGGTGCGATCGGGGATGACGTACGTCGTCATCAGCCTCGTCGCTTCGGTGCTGTTCCTCGTGTCCGTCGGTCTGGTCTACGCGGCCACCGGCACCGTCAACCTCGCCGACCTCTCGGAGAAGATCGGCACGGTCCCCTCGGAGCTGCGGGTCGCGTTCGCGCTCATGTTCTTCGTCGTGTTCGGCATCAAGGCGGCGATCTTCCCCTTGTTCTTCTGGCTGCCCGACGCCTACCCGACGGCGCCGTCCCCCGTCACCGCGATCTTCGCGGGCCTCCTGACGAAGGTCGGCGTGTACGCCATCTTCCGCACCGAGACGCTCGTGTTCCTTCCCGACCTCGACGGCGTCGCGACGGTGGTGCTCGTGATCGCCGGGCTCACGATGCTCGTCGGCGTGCTCGGCGCGATCGCGCAGAACGACATCAAGCGGATCCTGAGCTTCCACATCATCAGCCAGATCGGCTACATGATCCTCGGGCTCGGGCTCTTCACCGTCGCCGGCATCGCGGCCGCGATCTTCTACGTGGTGCACCACATCGTCGTGAAGACGACGCTGTTCCTCGTCGGCGGGCTCGTCGAGCACGGAACCGGCACCGGGTCGCTCGCTCGCCTGAGCGGCATCGTCCGGCGCGCGCCCGTGCTCGGGCTGCTCTTCCTCCTGCCCGCGCTGAGCCTCGGTGGCATCCCGCCGTTCTCCGGGTTCATCGCCAAGCTCGCGATCATCGAGGCGGGCTTCTCGGTCGACGACTACCTGATCATCGGCATCAGCCTCCTCGTCGGGCTCCTCACGCTGTTCTCGATGACCAAGATCTGGTCGGGCGCCTTCTGGGGCACCGCCGAGCACGCGCCCGGCGCGGCGCCGACGCGCCTCCGCAGCCCGGCGCTGATGCTGACCGCGACCTGGGCGCTCGCGATCCTCAGCCTGGCGATCGCGATCGGCGCGTCCGGGCTCTACGAGGTCAGCGAGCGAGCGGCGCGCGACCTCCTCGACCCCTCCGCGTACGTCCAGGAGGTGCTGGCACGGTGATGACGCGCGTCGTGCTCGTCGCCTGGCTGACCGTCGTCTGGGTCGCGCTCTGGGGAGACCTGGCGCCCGGCACCGCGCTCGCGGGCGCGCTGGCCGGCACCGCGCTGGTGCTCCTGTTCCCGCCCGAACGCCCGCTGCGCTTCGTCGTGCGTCCGGTCGCCGTGGTGCGGTTCCTCGTCGTGTTCGCGTGGCAGCTGGTCGCAGCCAGCGCGGTCGTCGCCTGGGAGGTCATCACGCCGCGCAACCGCATCAACGAAGGGATCGTCGAGATCCCCGTGAGGGGTGCGTCCGACCTGGTGACCGCGGTCGTCGCCAACGCCATCTCCCTCACGCCCGGCACCTTGACCATCGAGGTCGATCGACCGGGCGCGCGGCTGTTCGTCCACGTGCTGCACCTCCGCGACGTCGAGCAGGTGCGCGCGGAGATCCGGGAGCTCGAGGCGCTCGTGATCCGCGCCTTCGGGAGCGACCGGAGCATCGCGGCCCTCGCGCTCGAGAGTGGATCCGATCGTCGGGAGGACGCATCGTGAGCATCATCACTGCGATCTGCTTCGGGATCCTCGCGGTCTCGGCGTTGCTCTGCGTCGCACGCGTCGTGCGCACCGACGGCTCCATCGCCGACCGCATCGTGGGGCTCGACTCGATCCTCGTCGTGCTGGTCGCGTCGGTGGCCGTCCTGACGACCCGGACCGACTCGCCGATCTACGTCGACCTCGCGCTCGTCGCCGCGCTGCTCGGCTTCATCGGCACGGTGACCGTCGCCCGCTTCATCGAGAGGAAGGGCGCGTGAGCCCGCACGAGATCGTCGGTGCCTGCCTGCTGCTCATCGGCTCCGCGCTGATCCTGCTCGGCGCGATCGGCCTCCACCGGTTCGACGACGTGTTCGCGCGCATGCACGCGGCGACCAAGCCGGCGACGCTCGGCATCGTCCTCACGATGACGGGAGCCGCGATCGCCGTCGCCGAGGTACGGATCTCGGCGACGCTCATGCTCATCGCCGCGCTGCAGTTCGTCACGGCGCCGGTGGGTGCGCACATGGTCGGCCGCGCTGCCTATCGCACCGGCAAGCTGATGAGCCCGGGCACGTCGGTCGACGAGCTGGCCGAGGCACTCGCCGAGGACCGCCGTGCGAGGGGCGAGCGAACGCCCGGCGACGGACGCGGCGACGACGCTGGCGGCGGTTGAGCTCGGCCTGAGGACGATCAGCGGGCCAGGGCGTCGAAGCGCAGCGCGGGCTCGGCGGTGACGTGTGCCTCGCGGGTCGCGAGCTGACGTTCGTCGAGGCGGCGCACCACGAGGATGGCGAGCACCGCTGACGACGCGACGCACAGCATCGCGACCAGCGCGAGCAGGTTGGCACCCCTGGCCTCCGCGAGGTCGAGCTCGCGGCGATCGATGGGCGCGCCGGCGAACGCGAGCAACGAGACGACGAGCAGCCCCCACCACCACCCGACGAGCCACGAGCGTTCGGCGATCCGCCATCTCGGATCACCGCGCTCGATGCGCGCGTCCGAGCCTCGCCACAGGTCCTGGATCACGAGCACCGGGATGACGAGGTTGGCGAGCGGGATGAACCAGCCCCCGATCGCCCATCCCGGGCCGAGGCGCTCCGGTCGACGCGCGAGCGCCTCCTGGTTCTTGGCGGCCCGGAAGCACCACACGATGAAGCACGGGACGATCGCGAGCACGATCAGCCCGAGCAGCACGTCGGTCACCGTCACGAACGAGTCGGCATCGCTCGCCCGGTCGAAGAAGTCGGTCGACCTGGGATCGTCGAGCACGAGGATCCGGTTGCCCAGGGCGACGGCACGCACCAGCGCGGCGACGACCGCCACGGCGAACAGCACGAAGAGCGCGACCTCGAGCCGCCGGTTGTCGCGCCAGCGCGCGCCGGCGGGGGTGCCCGCACCCACGGGGACCGTGCGCTCCTGCACGAAGGGGAGCCTAAGTGTCGGCCCGCCTCGGCGCGTCGAGAGGGCGCCGCGCCGACGAGGCGTGTCAGACTCGGCTGCGATGCCACCAGAGAAGTTCCAGTGGAAGCACCTGTACGACGAGGTCGTGCAGACCGGCCTCTGCACGGGCTGCGCGGGCTGCGTCGTCGTCTGCCCCCACGACGTGCTCGGGTACCGCGACGACGAGGGCGTCTACAAGCCGTTCCAGACCGAAGAGGGCTTCTCGCCCGGCGACTGCAGCCACGGCCAGAAGGGGTGCACGACGTGCACGCGCGCGTGCCCGCGCTTTCGCACCTGGGAGACCGAGGCCGACGAGTTCCTCTTCGGTCGCGTGCGTGAGCCCGGCGAGGTGTCGGGCGTCACGAAGGACATCGTGCTCGCGCGTGCGACCGACCCCGTGCTCCACGAGGTCGGACAGGACGGCGGACTCGTCTCGGCGCTCCTGCTCTACGCGCTCGAGAACGACGTGATCGACGCCGCCCTCGTCTCCTACCTCGAGGGCGACGGCTCGACGTGGAAGGCGGTGCCGGGAGTCGCGCGCACGAAGGAGGACATCATCGCCTCCGCGGGAAGCCGCTACACCTACTCCGCGAACCCGCTGGCCTACGCCGAGGCGGTGGAGGGCGGTGCCGAGCGCATCGCCCTCGTGGGCATGAGCTGTCAGTCGTCGTCACCGGCGATCATGAAGCAGCGCAAGGTCGGCAAGGTCGGTCGCCGCATCAGCCTCAACATCGGGTTGCTGTGCTCGAAGACGTTCGACGACGCGATCTTCGACGAGCTCCTCCTCGCCAAGTACGGGCTCGCGCGCGCCGACATCAAGAAGATGAACATCAAGGGCCGGCTCCAGATCTGGATGCACAACGGCGACTACCACGAGGTACCGCTCAAGGAGTGCCACGCGTGGACGCGCGAGGGCTGCAAGATGTGCCCCGACTTCGCGGCCGAGCACGCCGACATCTCGACCGGCGGCATCGGCGCGTTCGACGACTGGACGCTGACGCTCGTGCGCACCGACATCGGGCGCGAGCTGATGGAGGGCCTCCAGCGCGACGGTTGGATCGAGGTGCGCCCGGGCGACGAGGACCCGGGCGCGATCGAGCTGCTGCACAAGCTCTCGGCCAAGAGCCGCAAGCGCTGGCCCGAGTTCGCCGTCGAGACCCCCCGCCTCGTCGGCGCCTGACCGTCGATCAGACCTCGGGGTCGGTCGTGGTCGTCGTCGTCGACGACGTCGACGTCGAGACCGGCTCGATCGGCGGATCGTCGATGGTCACGCACGACGTCCCGGGAGGCGTGGTCGTCGGGGTCGGCGGCGGGCACTCCGGGTAGTCGAAGATCGTCAGCGGATCCCTGGTCGCGAAGTCGATCGCATCGAGGTCGGCGCGGGTGAGCTTGAGCCGCACGACGATCGTCTGATCGCCGTCCTCGTCCGGGTAGGTCCCCCGCACGACCACGTTCTGCTGTCCGGGCAGCGCCGCGGCCTGCACGGTCTGGAGGACGGTGAACGCGTCCTGCCGTGCCGCGATCGCGAGCTGCTCACCGCTGAGCGACGCGTCGAGCTTCCACGTGACCTGGACGTTCTTCGTCTGGTCGTCGGGGTCGGAGGGGACGACGACGTTGGTGACGCGGCCCTCGCCCGGCCCCGGCGGCGTGCCCCCGTTGAGCGCGGTGTCGATCGCGGTCTCGAGCTGTTGGGCTGGTGTCGGCTGCGTCGTCGTCGTGGTGCTGGGCGGCTTCGTCGTCGGCGTCGTGGTCGGCTGCGTCGGGGGGTTCGTCGGCTGGGTCGGCGGCTCGGTCGGCGGCGGCAGCGTCGTCGGGAACACGAAGGTCGGCGGCGGCGTGCTCGGCGGGAACGTCGGGGGCAGCGTGACCAGCGTCGTGGTGGTGCTCGTCGACGTCGACGAGGTCGACGAGGTGGACGAGCTCGAGGTGGTGGTGCGGCTCGTGTCGATGCTGCTCGAGTCGTCGCCACCGGAGGCCAGCGCGATCGCGAGCCCGATGATCGCCAGGCCGCCGACCGCGGCGCCCCCGACGATCAGCGCAGCCCGCTGCTGTCGGCGGCGGTCGCTCATGGGCTGTCCCACGGCCTGCACCGTACCGGCCTCGAACCGTCCGCGGGTGGCGCGTCGGTACGCTGGCTCGCATCGACTCCTCGCCGCGTGTCGCCGCCCTCGTGGGCGACCTCATGGATCGCAGCCGCATCACGGCGGTGGCCCCCGACGCCGTGGTCGCGCGAGACGCCGAGGGCGTCGCCGGCGCTGCGGTGGTGGTCGTCGACCTCGGCCGGTACGCCCCGCTCGTCGGTGACGTGCGCCGGGTGGCGCCCGACGCGCACGTCGTGGCGTTCGGCCGCCACGACGACACGGCGGTGCTGCGCGCCGCGCGCGCCGCCGGAGCCGACCGGGTGCTGGCCCGGTCGGCGTTCTTCGCCGACGTGGCCGCCGCCCTCGATCCCCGAGGCGCGGCCGACCCGACCGGCCAGTAGGCCCGACCGACCAGTAGGTAGGTCTTCGCGCGACGGTCACGATCCGAGTAACGCCCCGCGCCCGCACCAGGTCCAAGACCCGATGAGATCCGTCGTGACGCGCATCGAGAACGCCGCCGACTCGCCGCTCGGCATCACGTTCCTCGGCTCGGCCGGAGAGGCGGGTCGTGAGCGTGTCCCCTGGGGTCGCCTGCACGAGGACGCCCGGGCCATGGCCGCCGCGCTCCAGGCCCGCGACGTGTGCCCCGGCGTGCACGTGGCGTTGCTCGGGCCGACCTCGCGTCCGCTCGTCACCGCGATCCAGGCCGTCTGGCTCGCCGGCGGCACGCTCGTGTGCCTGCCGCTGCCGATGCGGCTCGGCTCGATCGAGGAGTTCGCGCACCAGACCCGCCGGCGCATCGAGAACGCGCAGGCGTCGCTCGTCATCGTCGACGCGGAGCTCGAGCCGTTCCTCGCCATCGAGCCCGGCGACCCGCCGGTCGTGCGGCTCGACGAGCTGCGCGGTGACGCGGCGCGCTGGGAGCGACCGCCCGACGACGAGGACCGCCTCGCGATCGTGCAGTTCACCAGCGGTTCGACCGACGACCCGAAGGGCGTCACCCTTCCCCACCGCTGCCTGGTCGAGAACATCGACGCGATCGTCGAGGGCGCCGCGCTCGGCGCCGACGACGTCGGCGTGTCGTGGTTGCCGCTGTACCACGACATGGGCCTGATCGGCCTCCTGATGACGCCGATGCTCACGGGCTTCGAGCTCGGGCTCGCGCCACCGCAGGACTTCCTCGCCGCGCCCGGCGACTGGATGCGATGGATGTCCGACATGCACGCGACCGTCACCGGCGGACCCAACTTCGCCTACGCGCTCGCCGCGCGCGCGCTGCGACGACTCGACGGCCTCGACCTGTCGGCGTGGCACCTCGCGCTGAACGGCGCCGAGCCGATCGACCCGGGTGCGGTCGAGGCGTTCCTCGATGCGGGCGCCCGCCACGGGCTCGACAGCAAGTCGGCCTTCTGCGTCTACGGCATGGCCGAGGCCACGCTCGCGATCTCGTTCCCCGAGCCGGGCACCGGCATGGCGATCGACACCGTCGACCGGGCGACCCTCGAGCACGAGCGCTTCGCGGCCCCGGCGAACGCGCACGCCGAGGCCCGGCGACTGCCTCTGCTCGGGCGCACGCTGCGCGGCCTCGAGCTGCGCGTGTGCGACCCCGACACCGGTGAGGTGCGGGGCCCGCGCGAGGTCGGCGAGCTCGAGCTGCGGGGCAGCTCCGTCACGCCCGGCTACTACGGCCGCGCCGAGCTCAACGCGGCCACGTTCCACGACGGCTGGCTGCGCACCGGCGACCTGGGCTACCTCGTCGACGACGAGGTGGTCGTGTGCGGTCGCATCAAGGACGTGATCATCGTCGGCGGCCGCAACGTGTTCCCCGAGGAAGTGGAGCGGGCCGCGGCCCAGGCCGAGGACGTGCGGACGGGCAACGTGATCGCGTTCGGCACGCCGGGCCGTCGGGGCAAGGAGGGCATCGTCGTCGTGGCCGAGACCCGGTCCGACGACCTGGGCGCGCTCCACGACGAGGTCGTCACCAAGGTGGTGGACGCCGTCGGGATCCCTCCGCTCGAGGTCGTGTTCGTGCAGGCGGGCAGCCTGCCGAAGACCTCGTCGGGCAAGCTCCAGCGCTCGCTCTGCAAGACCCAGCACGCACAGGACGCGCTGACCCGGGTCTGAGCCCGGGAGCGTGCCGTCCGGAGCCCCGCGCGCGGCGAGGGGATGCCAGAATGGGTCCCCGCCCCCGTCGAGAGTGACGTTCTCGGCCATGTCCGTAGCAACCACCCCCCCGAGCACCCCGACCGCGGGCTCGCGCCCGGTCGACTCGCTCGAGACCCGTGGGCGTCTGTCCCGCGCGCTGACCTCCGACCTCGCGCGCCTGGCGCTCGTCGTCTGCGCGCTCGCGCTGTTCCTGCGCCTGCCGGCGTTCTTCGTCGACGTCTTCAACTCCGACGAGACGTTCCTCGCGACGCAGGCCCAGGTCATCCAGGAGGGCGGCGAGCTCTACGAGGAGGCTGCCGACCGCAAGCCGCCGCTCGTCCCCTACATCTACGCGGCGGGGTTCGAGCTGTTCGACACCACCGACCTCTGGTCGGTGCGCGTGCTCGCCATGGGCGCGGCCGCGCTGACCGCGCTGCTCGTGGCGGTCGAGGCGCGCCGCCGCTACGGACGGAAGGCGGCCTGGGCGGCCGGGCTGCTGACGATCTTCGCGCTCGTCGCGTTCGCGCCCCAGGACGGTCAGGCGGCCAACTTCGAGATCTTCATGCTCCCGGCGATGACCGCATCGATCCTCCTCGCGCGGCGCGGCAGGACGTTCTCGGCCGGGGCCGCGGTCGCGGTCGCCACGCTCGCGAAGCAGACCGGCGCGCTCACGCTCATCCCGGTGCTGTACCTCGCGTGGAAGGCACGCGGGCGACGCGGCGTGGCCGACTCCGTCGGCGGCTTCGCGCTGCCGCTCGCAGTGGTCGCCGCCGCGATCGGGGCGGGCCAGCTCATCTACTGGACGGTCCTCGGCAACGGCTCCTACGTCAGCGTCGAGACCGCGTCGACGTACGTGCTCTCGTCGTTCGTCCTGATGTCGCTGGGCTGGATCGGGTGCAACCTGCCGATCGTCTGGCGGCTCCCGGCCGCCTGGCGCGAACGGCGCCTGCTCGCCCGCGACGGGCAGCGCGACCTCGACCTGTGGATCTGGCTCGCCACCGCCGTGGTCTCGGTGATGGTCGGGCTGCGGTTCTTCGGCCACTACTACCTCCAGCTCATCCCGCCGCTGGCCCTGCTCACCGCGGGCGCGCTCTCGCGCGGCTCGCGCCGGATCGCGATCGGCACCATCGCGTTCGCCGCCGCGTTCTCGATCGCCTTCTCCGCGGCCGGCTACTTCATGCGGCCCTTCGGCCCCGAGCCGGCGTACGAGTCGGTCAGCCGCTACCTCGCGACCAACATCGAACCGGGCCAGCGGGTGCTCGTGTGGGGCAACGTCCCCGAGATCTACTGGGCCTCGGGCACGCTGCCGGCGACGCGCTTCCCCGCGACCAACAGCCTGCTGGCAGGGAACCACCCCGGCCGGCCGGGTGAGGATGCCGCCCCCGAGGAGTCCGACCCGCAGGCCTGGGACTGGTTCTACGAGGACCTCGCGCTGCACCCGCCGCGCTACATCGTCGACACGTCACCCGCGCTGATCCGCGGCGCGGAGTGGACCCCCATCGAGCGCTTCCCGCGCCTCGAGGCGCTGCTGCACGCCAGCTACCACTTCGACCGCACCATCGACGGCATCGACGTCTACGAGCGCGACTGACGTCTGCCATCGGTTGCGTAGCTCACCTTCGTAGAGAGGGTCGAGCTACGCAGGTGCAACCTGCGTAGCTCGACCCGACATACGAAGGTGAGCTACGCAACAAGAGCCGGGAAACCCGCGCGGGTGGCGGACACCCGCGGCCGGCGGCGAGGCAGAGCGCGAAGGCGCTGACGGGTCAGACCATCGGCCAGGGGACGGAGTGGTAGCCGGGGTCGGGGGCGGGGAAGCGGCCGGCGCGCAGGAGGTCGGCGGCGCGCACCGCGATCGCGGCGAGCTCGTCGGGGGCGAGCAGCGCGGCGAGACGCTCGCCGAGCGGGCCGTCGTCGAGCTCCGCGACCGCTCGACACACGTCGTCGACCAACGGCGTGGGCAGCGGCTCGTCGGCGAAGTCCCAGATCACCGTGCGCAGCTTCCACGTTCGGTGGAACGTGAGGCCGTGGTCGATGCCCAGCACCAGGTCGTTGACACGGTCGTACAGGCAGTGCCCGCCCTTGCGGTCGGTGTTGTTGGCGAGGACGTCGAACACCGCGAACTGCTGGAAGCGCTCCAGGTGGTCGGCCAGCAGCGTGAAGTAGTGGTCGTCGGGGTCGTGATCGACGAAGCGCTGCACGGCGCCGAGCCCCCACGGGCCGTCCTCGCGCAGCACGGTCACCGGCACGATCCCCCAGCCGAGGCCCTGTGAGAGCTCGTACGCCGCCACCTCGCGCGCGCACAGCGTGCCGTCGGGGAAGTCCCACAGCGGCCGCTCACCGCGGCGAGGCTTGTAGACCGCGGGGATCGTGATCCCGTCGGCCGCGGCCTCGACGAGGAAGGCGCCGTTGGACGAGTAGCGCAGCCGGCCGACGACCTCGAGCTCGCCGCGCGCGAGGACCTCGGCGATCTGCTCCGGGTCTAGTTCCAGCGGGGGCACCGGTGTCCGGTCGCGTCCATCGGCATCCCGCAGAGCGGGCAGGGCGGGCGACCGGCCTCGACGACCTCGGCGCCGTGCGCGGCCATGGCTCTGACCTGCGAGCGCGTCGCGTAGATGCGCGCGACGTAGCCCGACTCCTCGGTCTCGAGCGGCTCGGGCGCGGCCTCGACCTCGTCGTCGTCGTCCGACGCGTGCTCCCGGAGCTCGATCAGCACCAGCTCGCGCTCGGGATCGAACCCGAGCCCGATGAGCCGCGCCCGGAACAACGGCACCGTCGGCTCGTGCAGCTGCGCGGCTGCCGGTGGGAGGATCACCTGGTCTTCGGGGTACTCGTCGGCCAGGCGGTCGAGGAACGCCACCGCCTCGCTGGCCAGCAGCGCGACCTGCTCCTTCTCGACCAGCACCGTCAGCTCGGTGTCGGCGTTGCGCGCCTGGACGTAGAACGCCCGCGCGCCGGGCTCACCGACGGCACCGGCGCTCAGCCGCTGGACGTCCTCGAGCTCGATCTCGTCGTGCTCCATCATCCCCGTCGTCTCACCTCGCCTGCTCGGCGCGGCGGCCCTTGCGGGCCGAGCGCGCCTTCTTCGTCGTCGACGACGCGGCGGGGGGTGCCAGCTCGTCGAGCACTCCGGTGTCGTTGCACTTGAGCATCGCTACCCCGTGCGGTCCGAACCCGAACGCGGTCACCGACGCGGGCGACACCACGATCCGCTGGAAGAGGTCGAGGTGCACGCCCGTGTAGTGCGCGATCGCGGCCTTGATCGGATCGGCATGCGACACGACGACCACCAGCTGACCGGGATGGTCGGCGACCACCGCGTCGAGCGCGGCGACCATCCGCGCCTGCATCGCGGCGAGCGACTCGCCGGCGGGGAAGCTCGCGCGCGACGGCGTGCGCTGCACCACCTTCCACAGGTCGGTCTTGGCGAGGTCGGCGAGCTTCTGCCCGGTCCACTCGCCGTAGTCGGCCTCCAGCACGCCGTCGAGCGCCTCGACGCTCAGCCCGTGGTGCGCGGCGACCGCCTCGGCGGTCTGGGTCGTGCGCTCGATCGGGCTGGCGTAGACGTGCGCGACCGGGAGCCCCGCGAGGCGCTCGCCGAGCGCGGCGGCCTGGCGACGCCCCTCGTCGGACAGGTCGATGCCGGGCGCGCGCCCGGAGAGCAGGGGGCCGGTCTGCGCGGTGACCGCGTGGCGGGCCAGCACGAGGGTCGTGCTCGCCGACGCGTCGCCGTTGCGCCGCGCCCGAGAGCCCCGGGGTGCGGGCTTCGCGGTCCGGCCGGACCGGCTCGTCGTCTTGGTCGCGCGCGCCATCACCCGATGGTACGCGGGGCCCGCGGCGGCGCTTCCGGCGGGCGGGACCGGCGGCGGGACGCCGCCTCTAGGCTGGCCGGTCCATGTCGGATGCACCCGTCTCACTGACGCCGTCGGGCCCACCCGAGACCGTCCTCGATCCCGAGCCGCCGGCGGCCGTCGAGGCCCTCGACGCGGCGCTCGCCGCCCCGCCCGCCATGCGACGCGACGCGGTCGCCGACGTCGTCGCCCGCTGGCCCCGCGATCTCGACGCCTGGGCCCGTCTCGGACAGCTCGCCCGCGACGACGTGGAGGCCTACGCCGCGTTCCGGGTCGGCTACCACCGTGGCCTCGACCGGCTGCGCCAGAACGGGTGGCGCGGGTCGGGCTACGTGCGGTGGTCGCACCCGGAGAACCGCGGGTTCCTGCGTGCGCTGGCCGGGCTGCGACGGGTCGCAGGGGCGATCGGCGAGCACGACGAGGAACGGCGCTGCGCCGACTTCTGCCGCCAGCTCGATCCCGACTGGGACCGGGTGGAGGCCGAGGCCATCTCTCCGGGAGACCTCGCGTAGCTCGGTCTCCGCCGTCTCCGGGCCGGCGCAGCCGCCCGTCGACTTCCTCTCCGGGAGACCTCGCGTAGCTCGGTCTCCGCCGTCTCCGGGCCGGCGCAGCCGCCCGTCGACTTCGCTCCGGGCGCCCGCGACCGGGCCACCTAGGCTGCTTGCTCGTGCAACGCCGAGCGCTCGTCACCGGGATCACGGGTCAGGACGGACGACACATGTCCGAGTTCCTGACCGGCAAGGGCTACCAGGTCTTCGGCCTGGTCCGGGGTCAGAACAACCCGAAGGCGAAGCTCGTCACCGACGAGAACCCGTCGCTCGAGCTCGTCGAGGGCGACCTGCGCGACCTCTCGTCGCTCATCGCCGCGGTGGAGCAGGTCCAGCCCGACGAGGTCTACAACCTCGGCGCGATGAGCTTCGTGGCGCTCTCGTTCCGCCAGCCGGAGCTGACCGCCGACATCACCGGCGTGGGCGTGCTCCGGATGCTGGAGGCGATCCGCATCGTCGGTGGCGCGGAGAACAACCCGATCCGCTTCTACCAGGCGTCGTCGTCGGAGATGTTCGGCAAGGTGCGCGAGACGCCCCAGAGCGAGGAGACGCCGTTCCACCCCCGGTCGCCGTACGGCGTGGCCAAGGTGTTCGGCCACCACATGACGATCAACTACCGCGAGTCCTACGGGCTCCACGCGTCGTCGGGGATCTGCTTCAACCACGAGGGGCCACGCCGCGGCCTGGAGTTCGTGACCCGCAAGATCACCAACGGCATCGCCCGCATCAAGCTCGGTCTCCAGGACTCCATCTCGCTCGGCAACATCGACTCGGCTCGCGACTGGGGCTACGCGGGCGACTTCGTCGAGGCGATGTGGCTCATGCTCCAGCAGGACGAGCCCGACGACTACGTGATCGCGACGGGTGAGACGCACACCGTGCGCGAGTTCCTCGAGGTCGCGTTCCGCCGTGCGGGCTTCGACGAGTGGGAGCGCTACGTGCGGCGCGACTCGCGCTTCGAGCGCCCGGCCGAGGTCGACCTGCTCATGGGCGACCCGGCGAAGTCGCATCGCCAGCTCGGCTGGAAGCCGAAGGTCGGCTTCGAAGAGCTCGTCACGATGATGTACGAGGCCGACCTCGCCGAGGAGACCCAGAAGGCGGCCCTCGAGCGCTGACGCGCGTCACCATCCCCTGGTTGCGTCGCTCACCGTCGTGCGGGTCGAGCAACGCAACACGGGGTCGGGCTACACCGAGCTCGCGGCACCGGCGAGTGCGCGCTCGGCCTCCTCGACGAAGCGTCGCACCAGCTCGCCCGCGGGCACCAGGTCGTCGATCGCGCCGACGCCCTGGCCGGCCGGGTAGCACTCCCGCTCGGGATCGACGCCCTCCGCTTCGTCGCCCTGGGGCAGGTGCAGGATCCCCGCGTCGAGCGCAGCCATCATCTGCTCCGGGAACGGCTTCAGCTCGTCGGGGTGCTCCTCGTAGTGACGGGTCGTCTCGTTGCGCACGACGCGCATGGGCTTGCCGCTGAACGCTCGACTGATCACCGTGCCGTCCTCGCCCGAGCGGAGCAGCGCGTCCTTGTAGCCCGGCGCGGAGCGCGCTTCGGGCGTCGCGATGAAGCGGGTGCCGACCCACACGCCGTCCGCACCGAGGGTCAGCGCGGCGGCGAGCCCGCGACCGTCGAAGATGCCACCCGCGGCGGCGACCGGCACTCGGTCACCGACCGCGTCGACGATCTGGGGCACCAACGGCATCGTGGCGACGAGACCGGTGTGCCCACCGGCCTCGGTCCCCTGCGCGACGACGAGGTCACAGCCGGCATCGACCGCGGCGACGGCGTGGCGCACCTTGCCGCACATGTTGACGACGATGACGTTGTTGCGGTGACAGAGATCGATGACCTCGCTCGGCACACCGAGGGCGGCCACGAAGACGGGTGCCCCTTCCTCGATGAGCAGTTCGACGTTGCGCAGCATCTGGTCGGGGAGCGCGGTCAGCAGGTCGACGCCGAACGGCCGGTCGGTGAGCTGCTTGACCCTGCGGATCTCGTCGACCATCTGCTCGCTCGTCATCGCGCCGGCGCCGAGGCAGCCGAATCCCCCGGCCTCCGAGACCGCGGCGACGAGGCGGTGGTAGGAGACGCCGCCCATGCCGGCGAGCATCACCGGGTGCTCGATCTGGAGCAGGTCCGTCAGTCGTGTGCGCATGCGGGGCGAGGGTAACTTGCACCGATGGCGGACGCGACTCCTCTGGTCGGCGTCATCATGGGCAGCGACTCCGACCTGCGGGTGATGCAAGGGGCGGTCGACGTGCTCGACGAGCTCGCCGTGCCCCACGAGGTGCGCGTGGTGTCCGCGCACCGCACGCCCGACGTGATGTACGAGTACGCCCGCACCGCCCGCGAGCGAGGCCTGCGGGTGATCGTCGCCGGTGCGGGCGGAGCCGCCCACCTGCCCGGGATGACCGCGTCGATGACGACGCTGCCGGTGATCGGCGTGCCCGTCCCCCTGGAGCACCTCTCGGGGCTCGACTCGATGCTCTCGATCGTGCAGATGCCCGCCGGGATCCCGGTGGCGACGGTCGCGGTGGGCAACGCCCGCAACGCCGGGCTGCTCGCGGCCCGCATCCTCGCCGCCGGCGACGGGCCCGACGCCGCGGCACTCGCGACGAGGCTCCAGTCGTTCGCCGACGACCTCGCGGCGAGCGTCGCCGAGAAGGACGCCCGCGTCCGAGGCGGTGGCGGCGAGGGCTGAGCGCCGTCGGCCGCCCCGCCACGGCGGATGTGACACGGCCGTCAGGGTCGGTAGGGTGCCCGGCCATGTGGCCCGCACCGCACGCGCAGAAGAACCCGGACAAGCCCGCCTACGTGATGGCGGCCACCGACCAGGTCGTCACCTACCGAGAGCTCGACGACCGCTCGAACCGGCTCGCGCAGCTGCTCGCCGGCCGGGGTCTCGGCTTCCAGGACCACCTCGCGATCTTCCTCGACAACAACCCGCGATACCTCGAGGTCGTGTGGGCGGCGCAGCGGTCCGGCATCTACTTCACGCCGATCAACTACCACTTCAACGCCGACGAGGTCGCGTACATCGTCGACAACTGCGACGCCCGGGCGTTCGTGACGACCACCCGGCTCGGGGAGGTCGTCGGCGGCCTGGCCGACGCGCTGCCCGCGAGCGTCGAGACCCGACTCGTGCTCGACGGGTCGCTCGACGGCTTCGAGCAGTACGAGGAGGCGATCGCCGCCTACCCGGCCGAGCCGCTCGCCGAGGAGCTCGAGGGCCACGCCATGATGTACTCGTCGGGCACGACCGGTCGCCCCAAGGGGATCCGGTACACGCTCGAGCGCAAGCCCGTGGGCACGCCCGACCCGGCGCTGTCGGGCTTCGGTGCGACGTACGGCATCGACGAGGACGCCGTCTACCTCTCGCCCGCGCCGCTGTACCACGCCGCGCCACTCCAGTTCTGCATCGCTGTCAACCGCTTCGGCGGCACCAACGTCATCCTCGAGCACTTCGACCCCGAGGCATGCCTCGCCGCGATCGAGAAGTACCGGGTGACGCACGCGCAGTTCGTGCCGACGATGTTCGTGCGCATGCTCAAGCTCCCCCCGGAGGTCCGTGCGAAGTACGACGTGTCGTCGCTGAAGATCGCGATCCACGCGGCCGCACCGTGCCCGGTGGAGATCAAGCGGCAGATGATCGAGTGGTGGGGCCCGATCATCTTCGAGTACTACTCGTCGACCGAGGGCATGGGCGCCACCATGATCACGAGCGAGGAGTGGCTCGCGCACCCGGGCTCGGTGGGCAAGCCGTTCTTCACGACGATCCACATCCTCGACGAGGACGGCAACGAGCTGCCCAACGGCGAGCCGGGCGTCGTGTGGTTCGAGCCGGGCGAGCGCACGATGAGCTTCGAGTACCACAAGGACCCGAAGAAGACGGCGAGCACCCGCGACGCCAACGGCTGGGCCTCCGTCGGCGACATCGGGTACGTCGACGACGACGGCTACCTCTACCTGACCGACCGACGCGACTTCATGATCGTGTCGGGCGGCGTGAACATCTACCCGCAGGAAGCGGAGAACCTGCTCGTCACCCACGAGGCGGTGCTCGACGCCGCCGTGTTCGGCATCCCCGACCCGGACATGGGCGAGCGCGTCCACGCGGTGGTGCAGCCGCTCGACATGGACGACGCCGGACCCGAGCTCGAGGCCCGGCTCCTCGCGTTCTGTCGGGACAACCTCGCGCACTACAAGTGCCCGAAGGCGGTCGACTTCGAGGCCGAGCTCCCACGCCAGCCGACGGGCAAGCTCTACAAGCGCCTCCTGCGCGACCGCTACTGGGGCGACAAGACCAGCCGCATCGTTTGAGACGAGGGGGGCAGGCCCCCCTCGTCGGCTCCCCCCGACGCGACTCGAGACGAGGGGGGCAGGCCCCCCTCGTCGGCTCCCCCCGACGCGACT
>CAZCUD010000003.1:0-60582 GCA_964501785.1 uncultured Bifidobacteriaceae bacterium | reverse complement strand
CGCGACTCGAGACGAGGGGGGCAGGCCCCCCTCGTCGGCTCCCCCCGACGCGACTCGAGACGAGGGGGGCAGGCCCCCCTCGTCGGCTCCCCCCGACGCGACTGCTCGGTGCGCGAGTCGGTTGAAGGCCGGCGGAGCCGGCCTTCGGCGAACGGGCAGAACCGGCGAAGACGAGGGGGGCAGGCCCCCCTCGTCGGCTCCCCCCGACGCGACTGCTCGCGGCGCGAGTCGGTTGAAGGCCGGCAGAGCCGGCCTTCGGCGAACGGGCAGAATCGGGACCCGATGGATCGCAACGACTTCCTTCGACTCGTCGACGACCTCGTCGCGGAGGAGGACGCGCTCGATTCACTGGTCGGCGACCTCGATGCGGCGGGGTGGGCGACGCCGACGCCCGCCGAGGGTTGGACGGTCGAGGACCAGATCGCGCACCTGGCCGCGACCGAGGAGTGGGCTCGCACGTCGCTGGAGGACGCGGAGGGCTTTCGCGCGCAGCTCGCCGAGTACGCGGCCGACCCAGCTGCTCGCGCGGCCGGACTGCGCGACGGGCGACTCGGGCGCACCCCGCCCGAGGGGGTCTCGGCCCTTGCGTGGTGGCGTTCCAACCGGCGCGCCACGACCGACTCGCTGCGCGCCAGGGAGCCGTCCGACCGGGTGCCGTGGTTCGGACCCGACATGTCGGTCGCGTCGTTCGCGACCGCGCGGGTGATGGAGACCTGGGCGCACGGGCAGGACGTCGCCGACGCGCTCGGAGTGACCCGCGCGCCCACGTCGCGGCTGCGCCACGTCGCCGAGATCGGCGTGCGAGCCCGGCCGTTCGCGTACGCGTCACGGGGCATCGAGCTGCCCCTTGGCGACGTGCGCGTCGAGCTCGTCGCGCCCGACGGCGCCGAGTGGGCGTGGGGGCCGAACGACGCCTCCGACCGCATCTCGGGCTCTGCCCTCGACTGGTGCCTCGTCGCCACGCAGCGCCGCAACCC
Source organism: uncultured Bifidobacteriaceae bacterium (assembly GCA_964501785.1). GTDB lineage: Bacteria > Actinomycetota > Acidimicrobiia > IMCC26256 > PALSA-555 > DATBSK01. The sequence continues at coordinate 59,605 of CAZCUD010000003.1, read as the reverse complement.
GGCCGACACCGGCCTCACGGTGACCGGGGATGCAGCCGCAGAGTGGATCGGCTTCGTGCAGGCGTTCGCCGGCCCGCCGACCCAGCACCGCCCGCCCGAGCAGCCGGCGCGCTAGCGCCCCTCAAAGGTCGGCGGCCGCTTCTCGGAGAACGCGCGCACGCCCTCGGCGCCGTCAGCGGTGCGTCCGACGTCCACCATCTCGGCCGCCTCGAGCGCGAGCTGGTTCTCGAGCGACGTCGACGCCGAGGCGCGCATCAGGCGCTTTGCTGCCGCGTAGGCCCGGGTCGGGCCGTTGGCGAGCTGCGTGACGAACGCCTCGGTCTTCTCCTCGAGCTCCGAGTCGGGCAGCACCCGCGTGACGAGGCCCCAGGCGTGCGCCTCGTCGGCGGACAGCACCCAGTTGGTCAGTGCCAGCTCGAGTGCGCGACGTGGCCCGACGATGCGCGGCAGGTACCAGGTCGATCCGCCGTCGGGGACGAGCCCGATGCCGGTGTAGGCCATCACGAACTTCGTCGAGTACGCCGCGAGGACGAGATCCGCGCCGGCGACGAGCGCGAGGCCCGCGCCCGCGGCGCTTCCCTGGACCGACGCGACGACGGGCACGTCGATCTCACCGAGGGTCGCGATCGCCGGATGCAGGTGCGCGAGCACCTCGTCGAGCGTCGCGGAGAGGTCGGGCGAGCCGGCGAACGACCGCACGTCGCCACCGCCGCAGAAGCGATCACCAGCACCGGTGAGGAGCACCGCCCGGAGGTCGGGCGTCTCGGCCACCTGAGCGACGACCGACTGGAGGGCGCGAGCGAGCGTCAGGTCGATCGCGTTGGCCGCCTCGGGGCGGTTCAGCGTGATCCGCGCGACGCCCTGCTCGACGGCGAGCAGCACCGGTTCGCTCACGGTCTCTCCTCCTTCACGAGGCGTACGTGCGCACCGGTCCTCTCAGTGCGGCACGTCACGATACGGGCGGTCGACGTCGACGCGGGGCTCGGGCGGGAGGCCGAGCACGTGCTCGCCCACGATGTTGCGCTGGATCTCGTCGGTGCCGCCCCGGATCGAGATCGACGGTGCGGTGAGGAAGAGCGTGTGCCACTCCTCGTCCGCGAGGAGCGCATCGGCGCCGCGGAGGCGCAGTGCGGCCGCGGCCGTGTCCTTCAGCGTTCGGCTGCCGCGCAGCTTCGCACCGCTCCCCTCGGGTCCCGGCGTGCCGGCGCGGGCCACATCGCGGGCGCGTCGCGTCGTGAGCCGGGCCACCTCCGCCTCGACGTGCACGCGCACGACCTCGTCGGTCGCGACCGCACCGGGCTCCGTCGCCCGGGCGAGGTCGAGCAGGCGGTCGGACGGGCTGCCCATCCCGGACCCGGCGGCTCCGACCGCGCTCCGCTCGTTCGCGAGCGCCGTCTTGGCCACCGCCCAACCGCCCCCGACGTCACCGACTCGATCGGTGTCGGGCACGACGACCTCGTCGAGGAACACCTCACTGAAGTGCGCGTCGCCGTTCATCTGCCGGAGGGGCCGGACGTCGACGCCCGGCGCGTGCATGTCGACGACGAACGCGGTGATGCCGGCGTGCTTCGTCACGTCGACGCTGGTGCGCGCCAGGCAGAACCCCCACCGTGCGTAATGGGCGCGACTGCTCCACACCTTCTGGCCGGTCAGCCGCCAGACGTCACCGTCACCGGCCGCGAAGGTGGACACGTTCGCGAGGTCGGAGCCGGCGCCGGGCTCGGAGAACAGCTGGCACCAGATCTCGTCGCCCGCTGCGATCGGTCGCAGCCACCGCGCCTGCTGCTCGTCGGACGCGAGCGAGAGGAGCGTCGGACCGACGACGTGCAGGCCGATGAGGTACGGGTACAGGTCGGGCTGCTCGTAGGTCGCGAGCTCGCGGCCGATGACCGCCGCGTCGCGTGGCGTCGCAGCACGTCCGCCGTGCTCGACCGGCCACGTCGGGACTGCCCAGCCGCCCGGTGCGAGCGCAGCGAGCCAGTCGTGCCCGGGCCCGAGGTCGTCGTTGCCCGCGCCGAGCACGGTCGCGGTCGTGTCGGCCGTCCGCGCCGCGAACCGCTCGCCCAGCGCCGCGGCGAGCTCCCGCCGCACGTCTTCCCCGCTCACCGCCGAGGCGCGATCGCCGGTCACGCCGCCCGATCGTACGAGGGCTACTCCGACTCGATCGCGCGCAGGACGTCGAGGTGGGCGGCGCGGCGGGCAGGCCAGCTGCCGGCGATCCAGCCCAGGATGCCTGCGATCACGACGAAGATGATCAGGGTGCTGATGGGCACGCCGAGGGTGATGCCCTCGGACTCGAGCGCGACGACCAGCGCGATGCCGAACGCGACGCCGAGCACGAGACCGAGCAGCGATCCGAACACGGCGATGATCAGCGACTCGTACCGCACCATCCGCCCCATCTGCTTGCGGGTCATCCCCACTGCGCGCAGCAACCCGAGCTCTCGGGTGCGCTCGAGGACCGAGAGCAGCAGCGTGTTGATGATGCCCATGAGCGCGATGGCGATCGCCAGCGCGAGCAGCAGGTACACGAGGTTGATGAACTGGTCGATCTGGGCCTCCTGGGCCTCCTGGAACTCCTGCTGGTCCTGCACCTCGACGCTGGGGAACGGCTCGAGCACGCGCTCCAGGTCGCGCCGACCCGCTTCGAGCGACATGCCCGGCGGGAGCTTGACCGAGACGAACACGTCTCCGAGGTCGGTGGACGCGTAGTGCGGCTCGTAGTCGCGCATGGCGAGCACGTAGTCGTTGTTGATCGCTTCCTTGGTGCCGAACGTGCCTGCGATCGGCACGGCCTCCGTCTCGCCGCGCGGCGTGTCGGGGAACCGCACGTCGAGCGTCCCCGAGCGCTTGTTGGCGGCGGGAAGATCGTCGTAGGCGTCCTCGAAGACCAAGAAGCCGCCCTCGTCCTTCCACCGCGCCAGCGAGCCGGGTGACGGATCGACGTTCAGCGTGCGGTTGAGGTTGGTGTCGACCCCGAGCAGCGGCTTCGTCTCGCCGTCGACCTCGAACTGGCCGAAGCGCCACTCGGTGACGACCGCTCCGTCGAGCGCGGAGTCGGCGCGGATCGCGCTCGCGGCCTCCGGCGGCACCGGCACGAACCCGCCACCGCCCGACTGGAGCGAGAACTCCGCCTTGTAGTCGTTCGCGAGCACGTCGCTGATGGTCTTCTTCACCGAGGAGGCGAAGATCGCCACGACCGCGACGATCGCGATGCCGATCATCAGCGCAGCCGCGGTCGACGCCGTCCGCCGCGGGTTGCGGGACGCGTTCTCGCGAGCGAGCACGCCGGACATGCCGCGGAGCCGAGCCGGCACCCAGCCGAGGAACCGGGCCGTGGGAACGGCGACGAGCGGGCTCAGCATCGCCACTCCGACGAAGACCAGCGCGGCGCCCAGGCCCACGGCGGCCGCGACGCCGCCCGGGAACGACTCGCCGGGACCGGCGAAGCCGAGCACCACGCACACGATGCCGAGCAGTGCGAGCACCGCACCGATCGTGAAGCGGCGACTGCCCGAGCTGGGCAGCCCCATGTCGGTGCGCAGCGCGGCCATGGGTGCGACCCGCGCCGCCCGGCGAGCGGGCGCGATCGCCGAGACGAAGGTGATGACCGTGCCGACGATCAGCGACACGATGACCGTGCGGGGCTCGATCACGAGCGAGCCGGTCGGCAACCCGAACCCGAGCGCGCGCATGAGTCCCTGGAGACCGAGCGCGACGAGGATCCCGAGACCGAGCCCGAGCACCGAAGACAGGAGCCCGACGACCAGGGCCTCGATCGCGACCGATCCCGTCACCTGCCCGCCGGAAGCCCCGAGCGCGCGCAGCAGGCCGAGCTCGCGCGACCGCTGGGCCACGATGATCGAGAAGGTGTTGTAGATGATGAACGCGCCGACGAACAGGGCGATGATCGCGAAGATCAACAAGAACGTGTTGAAGACGCTGAGGTTGTCGCGGATCTCGTCGCTCGTGTCCTGCGCGAGCTGCTCACCGGTGAGCACCTCGAGCGGTGGGTCGTCGAAGCCCTGCACGTCGGCGCGGATCGCTCGCTGGAGCTCGGTCTGGCTGACTCCCTCGTCGCCGGCGACCCGGATCACGTCGAACTGGCCGGGGCGGTTCATCACCTCCTGCGCGACCGGGATGTCGAACGCGGTCAGCGTCGCGCCGGCGAGGTTGCCGACGGTCCCGAACTTGAAGATGCCGACGACGTCGAACTCGGTCGGCTCGTGCTGGAGGAAGTTGACGAGGATCCGCGCGTTCTCGCAGTCGCCCCTGTTGGCGCATCGCTCCACCGCGGCTCGGCTGATGCCGGCGTCCTCGGCGGTCGTCTGGTCGAGCGCGGCCTGGCCCGGCCCGCGGGGGCGATGGCCGATCTCGGGCCGCCCGTCGCCGCCGAACGCCTGGTTGAGCTGGCGATCGGGACCCCAGGCGACCCCGATGGTCGGCGGCCCGGAGGGCTGCACCGGGTCCTCGGGCTTGCCGTCGGCGCCGACCTTCGCCACCAGGGCGTAGCCCTGCACCGACCCCTCGGCCGCCTTCACGCCCTCGACGCCGCAGATCGTCGCCAGCAGCGAGCCCGGGTCGGGCGCGGGCTCGCTCGTGCACGACGCCCCGCCCGCCGAGTCGATCGGCTCGCGCACCTCCTGGGTGCCCGGACCGCCTGCCTTCTCGTCGAACGCGGGGCGGGCGCGCACGGCGACGTCGACGCCGCGGTTCACGTCGGCGAAGAGCTCGTCGAAGACCTGGCCGATGGTGTCGGTGAGCACGAACGTCCCCGACATGAACGCGACGCCCAGCACGACGGCGAGCGACGTCAGGACGAGCCGGAACTTCTTCGCGAAGAGGTTCTTGAGCGTGACGCGCAGCATCAGGTCATCTCCCTCACGCGAGAAGCGCGCACGCGGTGGGCATCGTGGCCGTCAACGTCACTACTCCCCGAGGACCTTCATCTCGTCGATGATGGCGTCGGTGGTGGGCGACGTGATCTCGCCGACGATCTTCCCGTCGGCGAGGAACACGACGCGGTCGGAGTAGCTCGCGGCGACGGGGTCGTGGGTCACCATGACGATCGTCTGTCCGAGGCTGTCGACGGCCTCGCGCATGAACCCGAGGATCTCGGCTCCGGCCTTCGAGTCGAGGTTGCCGGTCGGCTCGTCGGCGAAGACGATGTCGGGCTGACTCACCAGCGCGCGAGCCACCGCGACGCGCTGCTGCTGCCCGCCCGAGAGCTCGGTCGGCTTGTGGTGCAGCCGATCGCGCAGGTGGACGGTGTCGACGACCTGGTCGAAGCGCGCCTGGTCGGGCTTGCGCCCGGCGAGCGCGGTCGGGAGCGTGATGTTCTCCTCCGCGGTCAGCGTGGGGATCAGGTTGTACGACTGGAAGACGAAGCCGATCTGGTCGCGCCGGATCAGCGTGAGCTGCTTCTCCGAGGCGCGGCTGATGTCCATGTCGCCGAGGAACATCTGACCGGAGGTCAGGCGATCGAGACCCGCCATGCAGTGCAGCAGCGTCGACTTGCCCGAACCCGACGGGCCCATGATCGCCGTGTACTGGTGGCGGGCGAACTCGGCGTCGATGCTGTCGAGCGCATGGACGGCGGTGTCGCCCGACCCGTAGATCTTCGAGGCGGCGATGGCCCGGGCGGCGATGGTCCCGGTCGTGGACGTGTCGGTGGTGGTCACCGGGCAGCTCCTGGTGCGACGGGCGACGCGAGAGGACGGTCGGTCGATCGGGGGTCGCGCAACCCTATCGACCGACGGGGAGCACGCGGGATGTGAACCGGGTCACGCCGCGACGCTCGGCTCGACGGGCCGCGCGTCGGGGTAGCGGCCCGGGTCGACGCGCCCGTTGCGGCCGGCCCACCAGAACCAGCCGATGCCTGCGAGCATGACGAGAAGGCTGACCCACGCGTTGACGCGCAGCGGGCCGACGAGCTTGGCGTCGTCGATGCGCAGGTTCTCGAGCCAGAACCGCCCGAAGCAGTACCCGGCGAGGTAGAGCGCCGTCGACTGGCCGTTGCGAAGCGTCCATCGCCGCTCGACCCAGATGATGATCCCCGCGAGCGCGAGGCAGTAGAGCGACTCGTAGAGGAAGGTCGGATGGAAGGTCGCGAACTGCTCGAACCCGGGCGGGCGGTTGACCGGGTCGATCTCGAGCGCCCACGGCAGCGTGGTCGGCTCGCCGAAGAGCTCCTGGTTGAACCAGTTGCCGAACCTGCCGATCGCCTGCGCGACGAGGAGCCCGGGCACGATGGCGTCGGTGACGAGCGGGATCTCGACGTGCTTGACGAGGCACACGACGATCACCGCGATGAGGCCACCGATGATCACACCCCAGATCGACAGCCCGCCTTCCCAGATCTCGAGGACGCGCAGCCAGTCGCCCTCGAACTTCTCGTAGTCGGTGGCGACGTGGTACAGCCGGGCGCCGACGACGCCACCGATGACGATCCAGACCAGCATCGCCTCGAGCTGGCCGCGCTCGCGGCCCCAACGACCCCAGCGGCGCAGCGCGATGAGCGACGCGACCACGACGCCGATCGCGAGGAGGATCCCGTAGACGTGCAGCGTCACCGGACCGAGATCGAGGGAGCCGTCCTGGGGGCTGGGGATCGAGGCCGGCGAGGGCATCGGTCGATGCTACGGGCGTGGCGACGTCAAGATCGGCGCCCGACGTGCCGATGCTCCGGCGTGCGGCGGACCCTCTGCATCGCCGGCGTCGGCCTCGCGCTGGTGGCACTGGCGGCCGCCTGCACGCCCGTCACCCAGGCGCCGCCATCGCCCCGCACCCCGGTGACGCAGGCGCCCCCGCTGCGCACGGGCGACCAGAACGGGTCGCTGGGCACCTGTCCGGTGCTCCCCGCGGACAACCCGTGGAACACCGACGTGTCGGGGTACCCGCTGCACCCCGACTCCGCGGCGATCATCGCCCGGATCCAGGCCGACGGCGGAGACTTCCTGCACGCCGACTTCGGTGGCGGCGGTGCCTACGGCATCCCCTACGTGACGGTGCCCCCGAACGAGCCGAAGGTGCCGGTCGAGTTCTTCAACTGGCCCGAGGAGAGCGACCCGGGCCCCTACCCCGTCCCGCTCGGCGCGCCGATCGAAGGGGGCAGCGATCGACACGTGATCGCGGTGCAGCGCGGCACGTGCCTCCTCTACGAGCTCTACGACGCGCACCGGGTCGGTCGCACGCACTGGCGCGCGAGCAACGGCGCGAAGTTCGACCTGCGCTCCAACGCGCTGCGGCCCGCGGGATGGACCTCGGCCGACGCGGCCGGGCTGCCGATCTTCCCCGGCCTGGCGCGGTTCGACGAGGTCGCGGCGGGAGCGATCACCCACGCCCTGCGGGTCACGTTCGAGCGCACCCGGCGCGCGTACATCCCGCCCGCGACCCACTACGCGTCGAGCGACACGAACCCGCTGCGCCCTGCGATGGGCATGCGCCTGCGCCTGCGCGGCGACTACGACCTGTCCGGGTTCACCGGCCAGGCACGGATCGTGCTCGAGGCGCTCAAGGTGTACGGCCTGATGGTCGCCGACAACGGCTCCAACTGGTACATCACCGGCGCCGCCGACGCTCGGTGGAGCGACGCCGACCTGAACCAGCTCAAGACCGTGTCGGGCTCCGACTTCGAGGTCGTCGACACCGGCGCCCCCGTCACCGGCTGACGCGACTCCCTCTCCCCGGAGGCGAGCCGCCCCAGCCGCGCCGTCGGAAGACCGAGCGACAACCTGTGTCGCTGAGGCTTCCAACCCGTCGACGGGGGGACGGCGAATACGGTGAGGGCCGTGCGCATCGGGGTGTCGCTGCGGACGGCGTACGCGCCGGGGGACGTGGGCGAGATCGCCCGCTGGATCGTCGAACGGGCCCGGGCCGCCCGCGACGCCGGGCTCGACTCGCTCTTCGTCGGCGACCACCACGCGACCGGTCCGTTCCCCTACTTCCAGAACGTGCCGCTGATGGGGCGCCTGCTGGCCGAGTGGGACGAACGTCCGGCCGGCGTGCTGATGCTGCTCCCGCTCTGGCCGCCGGTGCTCGCGGCGGAGCAGCTCGGCACGCTCGCGTCCCTCGCCCGGGGCCCGTTCGTGCTCCAGTGCGCGATCGGCGGTGGTGACCACCAGTTCGGTGCGGTGGGCGTCCCGCTCGGCGAGCGCGTCGCCCGCTTCGAGCAGGGGCTCGGCATCATTCGTCGGCTGCTCGCCGGCGAGAAGGTCACCGAGCGCGAGGGCCCGTACGTGATCGAGGAGACGCGGATCGCGCCGGTGCCCGACCACCCGGTCTCGGTGTGGATCGGCGCTTCGGCGCCGAAGGCGATCGAGCGCGCGGCGCGGATGGGCGACGGCTGGCTCTGCGACGCGGGCGTCGTGCCCGAGGAAGCGCGCGAGCAGGCCGATCGCTACCGCGAGGCGTGCGCGGCGATCGGTCGTGAGCCGGGCGTCATCGCCATCCGCCGCGACGTGCACGTCGGGCACGACGCGGCGGACGCCGAGCGCGTCGCCGGGCCCGTCGTGGCGGCGGGCTATCGGGGCTTCCGTCCCGAGGCGTGCACGTACGGATCGGCCGAGCAGGTCGCCGAGCTCCTCGCGCAGTACGCCGACATGGGCTACACGGACGTGATCGTGCGCCACCTCGCCGACGACCAGGGCGAGGTGCTGCGCTCGCTCGAGCGGCTGGCATCCGTGCGCGGCGCGCTCTCCGAACGCTGAGCATGCGCACGACGCGGCCGCGACCCGACCCGGTCGGGCCCGGCCAGGAGTCGGTGTGGGACTACCCCCGACCGCCCCGGCTCGAGCCCGTGCGCCGGCGCCTGCGGGTCGTCCTCGGCGGGGTCACGATCGCCGAGACGACCCGCGGGCTGCGCGTCCTCGAGACGAGCCACCCCCCCAACTACTACTTCCCGCTCGACGACGTCGTGCCCGGTGCTCTCGAGCGCGGGCCCGGTGCGTCGTTCTGCGAGTGGAAGGGCCGCGCGCACTACTTCACGGTGCGCGGTGGCGAGCGCGTCGAGGAGGGCGCCGCATGGGGCTACGACCGGCCCAGCGCAGCCTTCGCCGAGCTCGCCGACCACGTCGCGTTCTACGCGCACCGGATGGACGGGTGCTTCGTCGACGACGAGCTCGTCGTGCCCCAGCCCGGCGACTTCTACGGCGGCTGGGTGACCCGGGACGTCGTCGGCCCGTTCAAGGGCGGCCCCGGGTCGCGCGGCTGGTGAGCGCTACTTGACGAGACGTGACATGCGCCGGTCGGCGAGCACCTTGCCCTCGGTCTGGCACGCCGGGCAGTACGTGATCTCGTGCGACTCGAACGACACCCGCCGCAGCCCCTCACCGCAGCGGGGGCACGGCGACCCGTAGCGTCCGTGCACCTCGAAGCCGCCGCCGAGCTTGGGCTCGGCGAGCCCTCCCGTGCGCTCGCGCTCCCGCTCGAGACCGTCGACCATGACCCCGCGCACCGCGTCGAGCAGCCGCTGCCGCTCTCCGTCGTCGAGCTGGGTGAGCTTGGCGTAGGGCGAGAGCCGGGCCCGCCACAGCGCGTCGTCGGCGTAGCCGCGACCGACGCCGGCGACGGTCCGCTGGTCGCGCAGCCACGTGTGGATGCGTCGCCCCTCGTCGCCGTGCAGCACCAGCTCGGCCAGCTCGTCGGAGTCGGGCTCGGGGCCGAGCCCCTCGAGCGGGCCGGGGTCTCCGGGCGCGAGCACCCACCACGCGGCCTTCCGCTCGGTGCCGTGCTCTCGCACCAGCACCGCCGGTCCGGGCTCGCCGTCGGGAGTGGCGAAGCGGAAGCGCACGACCGCGCCCTTGGGGCGCGTCTTCTTCGGCGTCGCCTCGAAGTCGACCCGTCCCGCCTGCGAGAGGTGGAAGACGACGCGATGCCCGTCGTCGAAGTCGAGGAGGACGTACTTGCCGCGCCGCCCGACGTGCTCGAGGACGTGCCCGACGACCGCGTCGGGCCCGGGCACGACGGTCTTCAGCGCGGTGAAGCCGAGGGCGTCGGCCGCGGTGAGTCGCTGCCCCGCGACGGTGGCGTCGAGGCGCTCGGCGAGCGCCTGCATCTGCGGCAGCTCCGGCACCTCGCGATTCTGCCCCGCGGATCGTCAGGCGACGGACGAGGTGATCTCGTAGGTCTCGCCGTCGGGGGAGAGGGCGTCGACCTTCGACTCGTCCCGGGCCGCGTCGCGCAGCTTGGCCGCCGCGCCGCGGGGCATCAGCACGGTCGCGGCGAGGCCGAGCAGCGAGATCGCGAACGCGACCCAGAACACGCGGTGCAGCGACCCGGCGAACGCGTCGGCGACGGTGTCGGCCACGGCGGGCGGGATCTCCTGCTCCGAGGTGGGCGAGAGCACGCGGTTGGTGTCGACGGCGCCGGCGCCGAACGCCTCGTCGAGGCGGGTCGTGAGCGACGTGAGCATCACCGACGCCGCGACGGCGACGCCGACCGCGCCACCGAGCTGACGCATGAAGTTGACGAGTCCGGTGGCGACGCCCATGCGGGGCAGCGCGACCGAGTTCTGCGCGGCGAGCGTCGTCGACATGAAGATGAGCCCCATCCCGAAGCCGATGATCACGAGGAAGATGCTGAGCTGCACCTGCCCTGCGTCGGCGGTGAGTCGGGTGAGGAGGAACGTCCCGACCGCGACCGAGACCGCGCCGGTGGTCACGACGACCCGGAAGCCGATCCGCAGCACGAGGCGCGCGCCGCCGGCCGATCCCACCATCATCGCCAGCATCAGCGGGATCAGGATCTGGCCCGACCCGGTCGCGGACTCGCCGAGCACCGTTCGCCCGTACAGCGGGATGAACGACAGCACACCGAACATCGTCATCCCGAGGAAGCAGGTGATGATCGTCGCGGCTCGCAACGCCGGGACCTTGAAGAGGTCGAGCGGGATCAGCGGCTCGGCCGCGCGGCGCTCGATCACGACGAAGGCCACGAACAGCAGCGCGCTCACGGCGAACGTGCCGATCACGAGGGGCGAACCCCACGGGTGGTCGCGGCCGCCGGTCTCGAGCGCGTAGACGAGGAGCCCGCTCCAGCCCAGGAGCGTCACGACGCCACCCCAGTCGAACTTGTGTCGGTGCCGCTCCTGGAGCGGCTCGACCATGAAGAACGCGACGAGGGCGATGGCCACGATGCCGACCGGGATCGTCACGAAGAAGACCCAGCGCCACGAGAGCTCGTCGGTGAGGAAGCCGCCGAGGAACGGACCGATCACCGCGGCGAGCGCGAACACGATCGAGTAGACGGCCGAGACCTTGGCCCGCTGCTCCATCGTGTACAGGTCGGCGCTGATCGTCTGCGCGACCGGGAGCACGCACCCCGCACCGAGGCCCTGCACGGCGCGGAACAGCACCAGCTCGGTCATGGTCTGCGACGTGCCGCAGAGCACCGTGCCGAGCATGAAGATGCCCATCCCGATGAGGAAGATCCGCTTGCGACCGAACATGTCGGCGAGGCGACCCCACAGCGGGATGGTGGCGATCTCCGCGAGCAGGAACCCGGAGAACACCCACGCGTACTGGTCGATGCCCTGGAGGTCACCGACGATGGTCGGCATCGCGGTGGACACGATCGTGCCGTCGATCGACGCGAGGAACATCGCCGAGATGACCGCCGCGGTCGTGAGGATGATGCGCTTGCGCGACAGCCGCGACGCGTACTCGGTGCGCTCGGGCGACGGGGTCTCGAGGGCCTCGGTCACGGTGCCACCCGCAACGCCGGGGTGACGAGCACCGCGAACGCCTCGATGCGCCCCGCGACCGTGGGGTCGCGCCGGTTGAGGTACTCGACGAAGAGCCCCCAGAGGAACGTCACGATCACGTCGGCAGCCGCGACCACGTCGGCGTCGGGCGCGACGTCGTCGGCGCCGGCGAGGACCGCCTGCCACCGCTCGCGCCAGGCGACGGCCAGCTCGGCACCGACCTCGAGCGCGTCCTCGTCGCCGAGCACCGCCTCGCGGTGCATGAGGCGGAGGAAGTCGGCATCGTCGACGAGGCGGGCGAACTCGCGTCCGGCCTGCTCGACGATCCGCGTCTCGAGCCCGGTCGACACCGGCGGCTCGAACGGGCCCTGCAGCCCGCCGTCGCCGCGGGCCGCGTAGACGGCGCGGATCAGATCGGCCTTCGAGGCGAAGTGGTAGTAGAGCCCGGGCACAGTGACGCCGGAGGCCTCGGCCAGCTCCCGGACGCTCACCGCGGCCGTCCCTCGTTCGGAGAACAGGCGCAACGCGGCAGCGACGATCCGATCCCGCGTCGCGCCCGCCGTGGCGGTGCGCGCGCTCATGATCGCAACGGTACTGGTTGCTTGAACGCTCGTTCAAGTCAGAGGGACCGGTGCTGCCGGCGGGCTCAGGCCCGGTCCCCCATGCGGCGCAGGATCGTGCGCCGCCGCTCCTGGAGGTCGGCGAAGGTGAGCCGCTCGACGTCCGCCGGGACCATGAAGCCGGCCTTCACCGCGTCGAGGTCGACGGCCTGGGGCACGGCCGCCTCGCCGAGCTCGCGGACGATGCGCTCGCCGTGGGTCTCGGTGAAGTAGGTGTGCACGTGCACGATCTCGGCGAGCAGGTCGAGGTCGGGCGCGAGGGTCGCGGTGGCCGCGTTCAGGAACATGAGGTTCTTGACGAACAGCATGAGATCCTTCGGCGCGCGTGCGCCGTAGCCCAGCAGCTTCCTGACCAGGTCCTCGAGCTCGCCGACGAGCTCGTCGGCCGACATGTGCATGGGATCGCGCACCGGCTCGTCGAGACCGAGGTCGCGCATCACCTCGTCGATGTCGGTGTCGGCCGGGAACGCTCCGAGGTCGCGCAGGGCGACCAGCTGGCCACGCACGTCACCCGCGGTGCCCGCGAGCAGGAGGCGCAAGAACGCGACGCGCTGCGGCTCGGCGAGCCGGCCGGTGATGCCGAAGTCGAACAGCACGGTCCGGCCCGACGCCTCGACGAGGAGGTTGCCGCCGTGGAGATCGCCGTGGAACACGCCGTAGAGCAGGGCGCCCTCGAGCGACGCGATGAGCCCCGCGCGCAGGACCGCGCGCGTGTCCACCCCGGACTCGTGCATCGACTCGACGTCGTCGAAGGCGAACCCACGGAGCCGCTCCATCACGAGGACGTGACGGGTGACGAGCACTGGATGCGGGCGCGGGACGACCATCGCGCGCTGGTCGGTCGCGGCGAACACGTGGGCGAGGTCGAGCATGTTCTCGGCCTCGAGGCGGAAGTCGAGCTCCTCCACGATCTGCTCGGCGAACAGCTCCACCAGGGCGGGCGGGTTCGCGAGCGCGGCGACCGGGATCCGGCCCACCAGCAGCGGTGACAGCCAGGCGAGGGCCCGCAGGTCCTGACGGACCAGGGCGCCGACCCGTGGCCGCTGCACCTTCACCACCACCTCTTCGCCGGTCACCAGCCGCGCCGCGTGGACCTGCGCGATCGACGCGGCCGCGAGCGGCTCCTCGGAGAACTCGGAGAAGACGGCCTCGAGCGGCCGACCCAGGTCGCGCTCGACGAGCGCCCGGACGTCGGCGAAGCGCTCCGGCGGCACCTGGTCGCGCAGGCGCTTGAACTCGTCGACCAGCTCCTCGGGGAACAGTCCCTCGAAGGCGGAGACGATCTGGCCGAGCTTCACGTAGGTCGACCCGAGCTGCTCGAAGGCGCGGCGCAGGCGCCGGGACAGCCCCGCGCGAGAACGGGGGGTCCCCCGCTCGTGGAGGCGCCAGGCGACGAGCGCGGACCCGATCGTCGACGCGACCCGCACCAGCCGGAGGACCGGCGGCACTCGCCGGCGGGCGAGGAGGCGGGGCACCTCGGCTCGCGTGCGGGCCCGCACCCGATCGATGCCGCGCTTCCAGACGAGGTGCTCGGGCTCGACGACCCACGGTCCGGCATCGGTGAACGCGTACGCACCGACGTCGGGGCTGACCGTCACCTGCTCACTCTCGCATCGCCGGCGTCGGGCCGCCATCGCCCGGGCTGCGAGCAGGCATCAGGACCGGACGCGACACACCCCCGGAGGGGGGATCCGGGGGTGCGCCTGGGACCGTGTCCTCGAGGGGCCGGTCCGGTGGAGGGTGTCCGTGCGTCGCGGCTAACAGCGCCCACCCCACGGTTGATTCCCACGGCGCGAGTAGGTGTCCGCCGCGATCTGATCCTGGGACGCGGCGTCGACCGCGGCGGGGTCCGCGCCCACCAGATCGGGCCGGCCCGACGCCTCGGCGTTGGAGTCCCACGTGCGCTGGTCGAACTGGTACGCCCCGCGGTAGGTGCCGCTCGAGCTGACGGCCTCGTAGTTGCCGCCGCTCTCCCGGTCCTTGATCGACCCGAGGCAGTCGCCCGGGTTGCCCGACCCGTTCCCGCCGCGAGCGCGGCGCTGGGCGGCGAGCTGGCGGGCCATCTCCTCGTAGAAGGCGTTGAGCGTCACCGCGTGCGAGAGGCGCTCGACCCGGGTCCAGTAGGCGGTCTCGGCGAGGCCGGGCTCGGTGCTGGTCAGGGGCTGGAGGTGGGCGCGGGCGCCGACGTCGGCGGCCCGCTCGTCGGCGTCGAGGCCGTTGCCGAGGCCGGCCGCGACGGGGACGGTCGCGAACACGGTGCCGGCGACGATGGCACCGGCCGCGAGGAGCTGCTTGCGCATGGTGGGTCCTCCCGGAGGACGGGGGCGGGCAGCGGAGATCTGGAAGGGACGGTCGGGCGACCGGCTCGGACCCACGCCCTCGGCCCGCGCGAAGGACGCGGGGCCGAGGGGCGGGTACGAGCGACGATCAGCGGCCGCAGTGGGGCCAGGCCGACCAGTTGCCCCGCGACAGGAACAGGTCGCGGGCGACGTTGGCGTTGGTCCGGGCGTCGAACCAGTCGCCGCCGTACGCGGCCACGGTGCCCCCGAGGTGGGGTCCGAGCTGGAAGAGGCCCTTGTAGGTGGCGTTCGGCCAGCCGGCCATCGGGTTGAGACCCGACTCGCAGCGGGCGACGCTCACGGCCTTGTCGGCCACGCCGTAGGGGGCGAAGACCTCACGGATGATCGCCTCCTCCGCGGAGGGCGGGGGCGGCGGACCCGGGTCGATGCCGCACGCCGCGGTGAACCCGGCGACGGCGACGGCCGACAGCGCGAGCCCGAGCACGCGGCGACGGCGGCCGGTGCGGGGCTCGGAGTCCTGGGGGGAAGCGGCGGCAGGCCGCTCCGCATGCGGGGGCGCGGCGGTCTCGGACGAGGCTCGGCCGCGTGCGGTGATGGATCGGCGCATGGGTCGGTGCTCCTTGTTTGGGGGGATGTCGCCCTCTCCGGACCCCCCGGGCGCGCACGCGCGCCGACGAAAGGGGAGGAAAGGGAGGAAACCCTCGAACCTGTCGAATGACATCCGTGGGCTTCGCCTTCGACGCTACCCGGCTCGGGGCTCCCTCATGCCAACCCGAGACCCCGTTTCGGGTGTCACGTGAACCATGTCACCCTCGGCCACGGCTGCCCCGAGCCGTCCCGATCCCTTGTGCCACAAGGGTCTGCTCGTCAAGTCGGGGGGCGCAGGGCCGCATCCAGCACGGCGGCCACCGCGTCGCGGCGGGCGTCGAGGAGGGCCGGATCGGCCGCCGCGGTCTGGAGGCGGGTCATGACCGCAGCGAGGACGATCGTCTCGATCCCGAGAGCCAGGGCGTCGGGATCGACGTCGCGACGGACCGTGCCGGCCTCCTGGCCCGTCCGCAGCTCGGCGGCGGCGGTGGCCCGCAGTTGGGCCAGGGCCGGCAGCTCGGCGAGGCGGGCGGTGACCTCGGGCTCGAGGCCGGCGAGGACGCGCCGGGCCAGCCGATGCCGGTCCAGCCCAGCCACCAGGGCCGCGATCAGCCCCAGGACCCGGTCTCGGGGGGGCCCGTCGGGGACCTCGGCGAGCGCCTCCTCGACGAGGCCGGCGGCGTCGGCGTCCACGGCGGCGACGAACAGGGCCTCCTTGTCGGTGAAGTAGGCGTAGGCGGCCGCCGGGGTGAGCCCGGCGTCGCGGGCGATCTCCGACACCGACGTCCGGCGATAGCCCGCGACCGCGAACCGGGAGATCGCCAGGGTCAGCAGCCGGCGACGGGTCCGTTCGCCCTTCGTGGTGGCATCGCTCGCCTTCATCAACGAATCATAATAATCTGTTGATTCGATGATTTATGGGACCGAGCGTGGTCCTCGGAGCCGGGACCGCCCCGGCGAGGAAGGAGCACCGCCATGGGCACCACCGCCACCACCACGACCGCCCGCCCGGCCGGGACCGGAGTCGCCGAGCGAGCCGATCGGCTCTCGCGGGCGTCGCTGCGTCGGGTGATCGAGCCCGACACCGAGCTGCCCTGGGGCGCCCTCGGCGAGGGCCAGGTGATCGCCGACGAGCTGCTGAGCGTCGCCGGGATGGACCACGGGCTCTCGCCCGAGGCCCGGGCCCGGCTGTCGCGCGAGGAGACCGCCGCGATGGTCACCACCGGCCTTCGCTTCGAGGCCGGCCTCATCTCCGGGTTCGCGTCGCAGCTCCTCGATGCCGACGTCACGGATCCCCGCGTGACGTACATGCTCCACGAGATGGGCGAGGAGACGCGCCACTCACGCGCGTTCGCCCGCCTCGTGCGCGAGCTCGAGCCCGAGGCGACGAACCCGCTCGAGCGGGGCGTGCCGATGCGCATCCGCAAGCGCATCGCGCGCGTCGCCGCGAAGAGCCCCGCGCTGCTGACGGTGTTCGTGCTGGCCGGGGAGGAGATCCCCGACCTGCTCCAGCGGATCACCGCCGAGCACCCCGACACCGACCCGCTGCTCGCGGCGGTCAACCGGTACCACCGCACCGAGGAAGCGCGACACCTCGCGTTCGCCCGGATGACGCTGGCCGAGCAGTGGGAGCGCGCCGGGTGGCTCGAGCGCTGGCGGGTGCGGCACCTCGCGCCCCGAGCGATCGGGGCGTTGGTCGCCGCGCTGGTGCACCCGGGCGTGTACCGGTCGGTCGGGCTGCCGCCGTTCCGCACCTGGCGGGCCGCGCAGCGCACACCCCAGCGGGTGGCGGTGCGACACGCCGGGACCCGAGCGGTGCTCGCCGCGATGCTCGACGCCGGGGTGTTCGAGCGGGGCCGCATCCCGCGGGCGTGGCGCCGGCTGTGCGGCGTCGACCGGCACGGCGAGCCCGTCGGCACCGACGTCCCGCTCCCGGTCTGACGGGCCGCTGGGCGGGCACGTCGGAGCTCACCAACCTGGGTCGGACGACTCAGCGACCCGGATCGTCGCTGAGTCTTCCGACGCGCCGGTGCTTCAGTCGGGGAGGTCGGCGAGGACGGCCATCGCCGCGTTGCGACCGTTGATCGCCATGACGCTGCCTCCCGGGTGGGTGCCCGCGCCGCAGAGGTACACGCCTTCGACGCCGATCCGGGGGGCGAAGCGGCGCTCCCACATCTGGTCGGGCAGGCACTCGCCCTGGAAGATGTGCCCGCCCGTGAGCCCCATCCGCTCCTCGACGTCGGGTGGCCCGAGGACCTGTCGGTCGACGACGCAGTCGGCCACGTCGGGCGCGAAGCGGGCGATCGCCGCGAGCGTGGCATCGGCGATCTGGTCGCGGCGCTCGTCCCACGTCCCCTCGGCGAGGTCGTAGGGCACGAACTGCGCGAACACGCTCATCGTGTGCGCGCCCGCCGGCGCGACCGACGGGTCGTAGGGGGTCTGGAAGTACAGCTCGCACCACTCGGGCGCGGGCTCGCCGCGCCGCGCCGCGTCGCACGCCGCCTGCGTGTCGTCGATGCTGCGCCCGATCTCCACCTGGGCCCGGTACACGGTGTCGTCGCCGGCCGCAGCGGGGAACGTCGGGAGCCGCGACAGCGCGAGGTTGAGCTTGATCACCGGGCTCGTGATGCGCCACCCGCCGACACGGTCGCGGAGCGGCGCCGGCACGTCACCTTCGACCAGCGCGACGGTTCGCACCGGGTCGGCGTTGCTCACCACGGCCCGGGCCCGGATCGTCTCGCCGCCGTCGAGGCGCACACCGACGCCGGGGACGATCGCCGCCACCGGCACGCCGGCGGCCACGACCGCGCCCGCCTCGCGGGCTGCGTCGGCGAGGCAGAACGAGACCCGTCCCATCCCGCCCTCGACGAAGGCCCAGCCGCCGATGAGGCCGAGCGAGTGGTGCGCGTGGATCCACGCGGTGCCCCGGTCGCGCGGGCCGGCGAACGTGCCGATGACTCCCTGGCCGTGCAGCGCGGTGCGCAGCCGCTCGTCCTCCACGTGGCGCTCGACGACGTCGGCGATCGGCGCGTCGAGCACGGTCTCGAGCGCCTCCGGGTCGTCGGCGAACACCGCTTCGAGCGCGGCCCGGTCGGGCGCGTCGCCCACCCAGACGTCGCCGCGCGGGCCGGCGCGCAGCCCGGCCTTGATGCGATCGAACAGCGCCTCGTAGGCGAGGAACCCCTCGACGTCGCGCGGCGAGAGCGCCTCGACCGACGCGGCGGTGCGCGCGTCGTCGCGCCACTGGAACAGCGACGAGCCGTCCTCGAAGGGGGTCCACTGGGTCGGGTCGACGGTGATCGTGCGGTAGCCGAACCGCGGCAGGTCGAGCTCCTCGATGACCATCGGGTGGAGGAGCCCGACGAGGTAGGCGCACGGGCTCATCACGAAGCGCTGGTCGGCGAAGGGCCGTTCGAGCGTGCACGCGCCGCCGAGCTGGTCACGCTGCTCGAGCACGAGCACCGCACGCCCGGCCCGGGCGAGGTACGCGGCGGCGGTGAGCCCGTTGTGCCCGCCGCCGACCACCACGACGTCCCAGTCGCGCGCCGCGAGCTCACCGATCGGCGCCGGGAGCCCCACCTTCCCCATCTCGTCGTACGTGCTCATCGCCCTCGGACCTGCAGCCCTTCTCGAGGCGCATCGAGATACTGCGTCGCGAACCACCGCACGACGCCGTGGACCGCGTCCTCGCGTGGTGCGAGCGGGCCGGCGACGGCGCGCCCCGACCCGAGGCCTCGCTGCACCGACTCGCACGCGGCCCAGTCCTGGTGGTTGGTGACGTCCCACAGCGCGATCGCCTCGTCCAGCGCCGCACCGGGCGGTGCGAGCCACTCGCAGGTGACCTGGGTGTGACCCGCGTCGATCGGCTGGAGCCGGTGCGTCAGCACGTAGTCGGGATGCGCGCTCACCAAGAGGCTCGGCAGCAGCGCCACGTACGCGACGCGGCGACCGGTCCGCTCGTCGAGCCCCGGCAGCCGCGCACCCACCGCGCGCCCGTCCATCGACATGGTCGCTGCGTCGTCGGCGAGGTCCATCCAGCCCCCGACCCACGCCGGCCCCGGTGCCACGTTGTCGCCGCTGTCGGGCGGGCTGACGCGGCACAGCTCGGGATGGATGCGGGGGCAGTGGAGGCACTCCTGGTAGTTCTCGTGGATCACCTTCCAGTTCGCGGCCACCGTGTAGTCGCGGGTCGCGACCGAGCCGAGCGCGCCGGCGTCGTGGGCGCCGAGCATGCCGTCGAGCCCGGCGAAGGCCTCGCGGAGCTCGGGCGCTGCCCCGCTGGCGTTCACGAACACCCAGCCGAGGTGCTCGGCGACCCGCAGCGACACGAGCGCCAGCGCGTCGGCGTCGAACGAGGCGCCGCCCGTCGCGTGGCGCAGGCGGCCGTCGAGGTCGTAGCTCCAAGCGTGGTACGGGCACACGAGCGACGACCGGCAGGCGCGCTCGCCGACACCGAGGATCTCGTGGCCGCGGTGGCGACAGACGTTCGCGAAGGCGCGGAGGTCGTCGCCGTCGCGAACCACCAGCGCGCTGCCCCGGCCCAGCGCCACCGCGATCTGCGCGCCGGGCTCGGCGACGGCCGCCGCGTGGCAAGCCGCGACCCAGCCGGCGTCGAAGAGGTGGTCGCGCTCCCACTCGAGCACCGCCTCGTCGGTGTACGCGGCGGGCGGCAGCATGCGCGCCGTCGCGATCGGAGCCGTCGCGGCCCGGAGCGCTTCGATCGGGAGCGGAGGCTCGGCGACGCGGCCGGTCACAGGCGCCCCGCTTCGAGCGTGCGGCGCAAGAACTCCGACGTCCGCACGTGCTGGGGGTTCGTGAAGATCTCCTCCGGCGGCCCCTCTTCGATGATCTGGCCCCGGTGCAGGTAGCAGACCTTGCTGGCGACGTCCCGGGCGAAGGCCATCTCGTGCGTCGCCACCACCATCGTCATGCCCTGCTCGGCGAGCTCGCGCATCATCGCCAGCACCTCGTTGACGAGCTCCGGGTCGAGGGCGCTGGTGATCTCGTCGAAGAGCATGAGCCGGGGCTGCATCGCGAGCGCGCGCACGATCGCGACCCGTTGCTGCTGCCCGCCGGAGAGGCGATCGGGGTACTCGTCGGCCTTGTCGGCCATGCCGATGCGCTCGAGGAGCGGCCGCGCGCGTGCCTCGGCATCCGACTTGCTGAGGTGCAGCACCTTGCGCGGCGCGAGCGTGATGTTCTGGAGCACCGTCATGTGGGGGAAGAGGTTGAACGCCTGGAACACGATGCCGACGTCGCGCCGGAGCCGGTTGAGCTTGATGTCGTCCTGGATGACCTTGCGGCCGTTGACGGTGATCTCGCCCGCCTGGACGGCTTCGAGCCCGTTGATGCAGCGCAGCAGGGTCGACTTGCCCGAGCCCGACGCGCCGATGAGGCACACGACCTGGTGCTCCTCGACCGTCATGTCGATGTGGTCGAGCACCGTGTTGTGCCCGAAGCGCTTGACGACGCCGGCGACCTCCACGACTGCCATCTAGCCTCCCGCCGTCATGCGTTCCTGGTCGCGCTTGACCAGGTAGTCGGTGAACCGTGTCATCGGGATCGTGATGACGAGGAAGCACAAGCCCAACCCGGCGACCGACGACAGGTTGAAGTTGTTGCCCGAGTAGATGCGGGCGATGTTGAAGCCCTCGAGCACGCCGACGATGTTGAGCAGCGCGGTGTCCTTCTGGAGGCCGATGAAGTCGTTCATCAGCGGCGGGACCACGCGCCGCACGGCCTGGGGCACCACGACGAAGCGCAGCGCCTGCCCCTGCGAGAGCCCGAGGCCCCGGGCGGCCGCGCGCTGGCTCCAGTGCACGCTCTCGATTCCGGCCCGGTACACCTCCGCGACGTACGCGCCGTACACGAGCACGAGCGCGAGGATGCCGAGGATCACGACCTGGTCGATGATGATCGTCGCGCCGAGCTCGGTCCCCGGGATCTCGAAGCTCAGCAGCTCGAAGCTGATGTCGGCGGTGTCCTCGATGATCGGCAGCTGCGTGAGCGGCAGGCCGAACACGACGAGGTAGATGGTGATGATCGCGGGCAGGCCACGGAACACGTCGACGTAGGCGATGGCGAGCCAGCGCAACGGCGCCGCCGCGGGGCCGGGCAGCTGGCGGAGGAACACCACGATCAGTCCCCAGACGAGGACGAACGCCTCGGCGACGATGAAGATGAAGACGTTGAGCACGAAGCCCTCGAACACGTCGGGGAAGCTCGACGTGATGTGGTGCCACGAGAAGAACGTGTTGGCGACGTCGACGATCCCGTCCCACGAGCTCCAGACGGCGAGGCCGACGAGGAGCAGGACGCCGAGCGCGATCCCGACCACCGCGACGCGGCGCGACGACCGGGCCCGGCGCTCGTCGTCCTCCGGGCCGTCGACGTCGACGACCTGCGCCTCGGCGTGACGGCCGTAGACGAGAGCGAAGATCGCCAGTGGCAACGCGACGAGGAACCCGGCCAGCCAGCCGTTGTCGGTGCTGCCGGATCGGACGGCCGCGAGCACCCCACCCAGCACGGCGACGACGACCGCTGCCCCGGCGACGACGAGCGCACGCACGGTGCGGCGGTGGTCGCGCGCGTCCCGCTCCTGCCCCGCTGCCCCCGGCGCCCCCGCTTCGGTGATGGTCACGCGTGCTCCTGCTCACGCGCGAAGGGCCCGGCTCGCGCCGGGCCCTTCGTCGTGCGTGCTGTCGTGCCGATCAGACCTCGAGGAACGGGATGTCCTCCGGGGCCTGCGTGAGGTTCTCGCGAGCCAGGTTCGCGATCGTCCCGTCGGCCTCGAGCTCCTTGAGCGCCTGGTTGATCAGCTTCTTCAGATCGGTGCCCTTCGGCATGATGATGCCGTAGTTGTCGGGGTTCTCGTACTGCCCGACCACTGTGAGCTCACCGTCGGACAGGGCCGCCTGTGCCAGCACGATCGCGGTGTCGAGCATGACCGCGTCGATCTGACCGGCCTGCAGCGCGGTGAACGCCTGCGTCGTCTCCTGGTACGAGCGCGGCTTCTTCGTCGGCTTCAGCTCCTCCTCGAGGAACGTCTGCGCGGTGGTGGCGGTCTGCACGCCCCACTGGATGTCCTTGGCGTTCGACTCGTCGACCGTGGTGCCCGTCTTCACCAGGATGCCCTGGTCGGAGCGGAAGTACGGCCGCGAGAACGTCACCACCTTCTTGCGCTCGGGCGTGATGGAGACCTGCGACAGCGCGATGTCGTAGTTCTTCACGTTGCCCGCGACCAGCGCGTCGAACGACACGTTGCGCAGCTTCATCCCGGTGTAGCCGAGCTTCTCCGCCAACGCCTGCGCGAGGTCGTACTCGAAGCCGCTGGTGATGTCGGCGGGCTTCGCGTCGAGCGAGTCGCCCCAGAACCCCGGTGCGGGCAGCGACGTCACCACCTGCAGGTTGCCCTCGGCTCCTGCCCCGGCCGGCGTGGTGAACGCCGCCCCGAGCCCCACCACCATCAGCGCCGAGACCAGCAGGCGCAATCCTCGTCGTCTCACGTGAACACTCCCTCCCGAGCGGGTGAACTGGCGGTGAATGTAGCCCTGTCCTCCCACAGCGCAAGCGCCACGGGACCCCCCGTAACCTGACCGTCATGCGAACGGTTCCCCATTGGGTCGGAGGCAAGGAGTGGGAGGGCGCCTCGGAGCGGCGTTCCGACGTGTTCGATCCGGCGACGGGGACGGTCGCGGCGCAGGTGGTGCTCGCCGACGAGGCCGACGTCGACGCCGCGGTGGCCGCCGCGTCCGACGCCTTCCCGGACTGGCGCGACACGCCGCTCGGGCGCCGGGCTCGAGTGCTGTTCGCGTTCCGTGAGCTCGCCGAGCGCCACAAGGACGACCTGGCCCGCGTCGTGAGCGCCGAGCACGGCAAGGTGCGGTCGGACGCGCTCGGCGAGGTGGCGCGTGGGCTCGAGGTGGTGGAGTTCGCCTGCGGCATCCCGCACCTGGTGAAGGGCGAGCACTCCGAGGGCGTCTCGACCGACACCGACGTCCACTCCGTGCGCCAGCCGCTCGGGGTGTGCGCCGGCATCACCCCGTTCAACTTCCCGGCGATGGTCCCCATGTGGATGTGGCCGGTCGCGATCGCGTGCGGCAACGCGTTCGTGCTGAAGCCGTCGGAGCGCGACCCGTCGGCATCGCTGCTCGTCGCCGAGTGGCTCGCCGAAGCCGGTTTGCCCGACGGGGTGTTCAACGTGCTGCACGGCGACAAGGTCGCGGTCGACGCGCTGCTCGCGCACCCCGACGTGCGGGCGGTGAGCTTCGTCGGCTCCACGCCGATCGCGCGCTACGTCTACGAGACGGCGGCCTCGCACGGCAAGCGGGTGCAGGCCCTCGGCGGTGCGAAGAACCACATGGTGGTGCTCCCCGACGCCGACATCGAGCTCGCGGCCGACGCCGCCGTCAGCGCCGGCTACGGGTCGGCCGGTGAGCGCTGCATGGCGATCTCGGTGGTCGTGGCGGTCGGTGCGCTCGGCGACGAGCTCGTCGACGCGATCCGCGCCCGCACCGAGGCGATCGTCGTCGGGCCCGGCGACGACGCTGCGTCGGAGATGGGTCCGCTGGTGACCGCCGTGCACCGCGAGAAGGTGGCCGGCTACGTCGACGCGGGCGTCGCCGAGGGGGCCGACCTGCTGGTCGACGGACGCGGCCTGGCCGTCGACGGGCACGCGGACGGGTTCTTCCTCGGCCCCTGCCTGTTCGACCGCGTCACCCCCGAGATGTCGATCTACCGCGACGAGATCTTCGGGCCCGTGCTGTCGATCGTCCGCGTCGACACCTACGACGAGGCGGCCCGCCTGCTGTCGGACAACCCCTACGCCAACGGCGTGGCGATCTTCACCCGCGACGGCGGCGCGGCCCGGCGCTTCGAGCGCGAGGTCGATGCCGGGATGGTGGGCGTCAACGTGCCGATCCCGGTGCCGATGGCGTACTACTCGTTCGGAGGCTGGAAGCAGAGCCTGTTCGGCGACACCCACGTCCACGGGCAGGAAGGCGTGCGCTTCTACACCCGGGCCAAGGTCGTCACCAGCCGCTGGGCCGACCCCGCGACCCGCGGCCCCGACCTCGGGTTCCCCACCACCTCTTGATGCGTAGCTCACCTGCGCATGCTTGGTTCAGCCACGCACGTCGAACGTGCGTGGCTGAACCCTCGATGCGAAGGTGAGCTACGCATCCGGTCAGGACCCCGACGCGATCGTGGTGGGGGCCGGGCCGAACGGGCTGGTCGCCGCCAACGTGCTCGCCGACGCGGGATGGTGCGTGCTCGTGCTCGAGGCGCAGTCGACGCCGGGGGGTGCGGTCCGAAGCGCCGAGCTGGCGGCGCCGGGCTTCGTCGCCGACGTGTGCAGCTCGTGCTACCCGCTCGGCGTCGTGTCACCGGTGATCGGGTCGCTCGGGCTCGAACGCTACGGGGTCGAGTGGGCAGACGCGCCGCTGTCGCTCGCCCACCCAGCGCCCGGCGGCTGCGTCGCGGTCGACCCCGCCGACCGCGACGCGACGACACGGTCGATCGACGCCTTCGCATCCGGCGACGGTCGCGTCTGGGAGCACATGTACCGCAAGTGGGACCGCGCCGGCACCGACGTGATGGCGGCACTGCTCTCGCCGTTCCCACCGATCCGCAAGGCGCTGCGAGTCGGCTGGGCGCTCGGGCCGCGTGACCTGTTCGGGTTCCTCCAGCTCGCGTTCGCATCGCTCGAGCGAGTGGCGCGCAAGTTCGACGGCGAGGGCGGGCGCCTGCTCCTCGGCGGCAACATGGCGCACACCGACCTCTCGGTGTCCGCGCTGACCGGCGCGCTCTACGGATGGCTGCTGGCGTGCCTGGCCCAGGACGTCGGCTTCCCCGTCGTGCGCGGTGGCGCGTCGAACCTCACGAGCGCGCTGGTGCAGCGACTCGCCGACCGCGGCGGGGAGGTGCGCTGCGACGCGCGCGTCAAGCGGGTCCTGGTCGACGGGAAGCGAGCGGTCGGCGTCGACGTCGCGGGGGTGGGCGAGATCCGCTCCCGCCGCTCGGTGCTCGCGAGCACGTCGGCGCCCGCGCTCTACAAGGACCTGCTCGGTCCCGACCACCTGCCCCGGCGCTATCGCCGCGCGCTCGGCCGGTTCACGTGGGACCACGCGACGGTGAAGGTCGACTGGGCGCTGGACGGACCGATCCCGTGGGAGGCCGAGCCCGCCCGGCGTGCGGGGACGATCCACCTGATCGACTCGATCGAGGACCTCCGGCTCGCCGGCGATCAGCTCGTCGCGCAGCAGGTGCCGGCGCGCCCGTTCGTGATCGTGGGTCAGACGACGACCGCCGACCCGAGCCGCTCGCCCGCCGGCACCGAGGCCGCCTGGGCGTACATGCACGTCCCGCAGCACATCCGCGGCGACGCGGGCCCGGACGGCATCCGCGGCCGCTGGCGCGCGGGTGACGCCGACCGGGTGGCCGACCGCGTCGAGGCCGAGCTCGAGCGCCGCGCGCCCGGCTTCCGCGCGCTGATCAGGTCCCGTCACGTCCTCACCCCCATCGACCTCGAGGCCCTCGACGCGAACCTCGTGGGTGGCGCGGTGGGCGGGGGCACGTCCGCGCTGGGTCAGCAGCTGTTCCTCCGCCCCGTCCCCGACTGGAGCGGCGGCGACCGCACCCCCATCAAGGGGCTCTACCTCGCGTCGGCCGGCGCCCACCCCGGCGGCGGCGTCCACGGTGCGTGCGGCGCCAACGCCGCCCACGCCGCCCTCCGCCACGACGGCGACTGAGGCTGCAGCCCGGGTCGCCGCCGCCTCCACCCTTCTGGCGTCATCTCACCGCGCCGAGCGCGGTCGAGTGACGCCAAAGCGCTAGGGGTCCACGGCGTGGGAGTCCGCCGGCGGTACGGTCGATCGTCGTGGATCAGGCATCCGGTCGCCACTGCTCCCGGCCGACGTGCAGCGCGCCGGCGGTCGCGGCGTTCAACTTCGACGGGCTGCGACGCATCGTCTGGCTGAACGCGATCGCCGACGTCCCGAACGCCACCGCGGGCGACCTTTGCGACAAGCACGCCGATCGGCTCCGCCCACCCGTGCACTGGGAGCTGCGCGACCTGCGTTCGGGCACGCTCGACGTCACGGTCGGCACGCCGCCGCCGGAGCGCCCGGCGAAGCTCGACGCGAAGGCTGCGAAGGCCGCCAAGCAGCGGCGTGAGCGGGCGCTGCTGCCCGACGGCGACGACGCCACACCCGAGGCCGACGAGAGCACGCCGCTCATCGCCCGGGCCTTCCGCGCCGCGGGTTGACGCGAACCGACGCTCGCTTCCGGCGCCGCCGGCTCCTCCTCTCGCTCGTCGCCCTGCTGCTCGTCGTCGGGGTCCTCGCGGTCGTCTCGCTCTCCGGTGGCGGCGAGCCGGAGACGTCACGGCCGCCGACCCCGCGCCTCCCCGCCTTCGTGCAGGATCCCGCGCGCCGGGCGCTGGTCCCCGCGTTCGAGCGCGCGGCACGGGACGAGGGCCTGCCGGTCGCGCTGCTCGAGGCGCTGGCGTGGCGCGAGTCGCAGTGGGACGCGTCGATCGTGAACCCCGACTCGGGCGCGCTGGGCATCGGGCAGCTCCTCCCCGAGACCGCCCAGTTCGTCGCCACCGAGCTGCTCGGGGAGCCCGGTCTCGACCCGCTCGACGCCGAGGACAACATCCGCATGACCGCGCGCTACCTCCGAGGGCTGATCGAGCGCTTCGACGGCGACGTCGCCACCGGCGTCGCCGCGTACCTCCAGGGCTCCACCTCGGTGGCGAACGACGGCGTGAGCGCCCAGACTTCCGACTACGTGCAGCAGATCATGACGTTGCGCAGCGAGTTCGCGGCCGCGGCGCGCGGCGGTGAGGGAACCGTCAGTCGGTAGAGGTGAGCAGGTGAGCGACGAGATCGAGTGGATGGACGCGACCGGGCAGGCCGCGTTGGTCCGACGTGGAGACGTGACCCCGACCGAGCTGCTCGACGCCGCGCTCGCGCGCATCGAGGAGCGCAACCCGGTGCTGAACGCGGTGATCCACGACCTCTCCGACAAGGCGCACGCCGCCGCGGCCGACCCCGCACTCCCCGACGGTCCGTTCCGCGGCGTGCCCTTCCTCCTGAAGGACGCGGTCGCCCACTCCGCCGGCGACCCGTACCACTGCGGCATGCAGGTGCTGAAGGACGCGGGTTGGACGGAGCCGGCCGACACCTGGCTCGTCGAGCGCTTCCGCGCCGCGGGCTTCGTGATCTGCGGCAAGACGAACACGCCCGAGCTCGCGCTGTCGGCGACGACCGAGCCGCTCGCGTACGGCGCGACGCGCAATCCGTGGGACCTCGGCCGGTCACCGGGCGGATCGAGTGGTGGCGCGGCCGCCGCGGTCGCGTCGGGCATGGTCCCGGTCGCGCACGGCAACGACATGGGCGGGTCGATCAGGATGCCGTCGTCGCTCTGCGGCCTCGTCGGACTCAAGCCGACGCGTGCGCGCAGCACGCTCGGCCCCGACTTCGGCGAGTACTGGGGGATGACGACCCACGAGCACGTGCTCGCCCGCTCCGTGCGCGACACCGCGGGCGTGCTCGACGCGATCGCAGGCATGGGCGTCGGCGACCCGTACACCGCGCCGCCGCCGGCTCGACCGTTCGCCGCGGAGGTGGGCGCCGACCCGGGGCGGCTGCGCATCGGCGTGCGCACCGAGCGTCCCCATGGCGAGGGCGAGTCGCACCCCGACTGCGTCGCGGCGGTCGAGTCGGCCGCGAGGCTGCTCGCCGAGCTCGGGCACGTCGTCGAGCCGTCGGCACCCGCCGCGCTCGACGATCCGCGCTACCGCGACGGCATCGCGAGCACGTTCGGCGTCTTCGTCGCCGGCGACCTCCAGCGCTGGAGCGCCAAGCTCGGCCGCACGATCGCCCCCGACGAGCTCGAGCCGACGAACGCGCTCTTCGTCGACCTCGCCGCGTCGATCACGAGCGTGCAGTACCTGCACGGGATCGAGACGCTCCAGTCGTGGTCACGCGACGCCGCGCGCTGGTGGGCAGATGGCAACGACGTCCTGGTCACGCCGATGGTGCCCCAGCCCCCCTTCGAGCTCGGCTGGGCCGCGCCCACGCTCGACCCGATCGAGGTGATGAGCCGCCTCGGCTCGATCACGGTCTTCGCCATGCCGTTCAACATCACCGGGCAGCCGGCGATCTCGCTCCCGCTGCACTGGAACGACGACGGCCTGCCGATCGGCGTGCAGCTCGTCGCCGCCTACGGCCGCGAGGACCTGCTCCTGCGCGTGGCGGCGCAGCTCGAGGAGGCCCGACCCTGGGCCGACCGTCACCCGCCGGCGGCCTGAGATCCCCCTCGTTCGGCCCGCTCGGCGCGCACGACGCCGCGGAACCGGCGCGCGACGAGGCCCGGCGCGAGCCGCCACGCAACCCACGCCGCGCGTGACTTCGCCGGGGCCGCCACGATCGCCCGGTTGCGCGCCACGCCCCGCAACGCGGCGTCGACGAACCGGTCGACCGACGTCTCCTTGCCGATCGAGCGACGGATGAAGGCGCGCGGATCGAGCTCGCCCGGCTCGGGCAGGTCGTCCGGTCCGCGCGAGTCGAGGATGGGCGTGTCGACCGCCGACGGGCACAGCGCGCTCACCCGCACGCCGTGGTCGTGCGCCTCGATGCGCAGGCTCTGGCTGAGCCCGACGATCGCGTGCTTCGTCATCGCATAGGGCGTCACGAGCGGTGCGGGCCCGAGCCCGGCCAGCGACGCGGTGTTGACGATGTGCCCCTCACCCCGCTCGACCATGTGCGGGTAGACGGCGCGCACACCGTGGACCACGCCTCGGATGTTGACGTCGATCAGCCGGTCCCAGTGCGCCTGGGTGAGCTCGAGGATCTCGCCGCCCACCGCGACGCCGGCGTTGTTGAACAGCAGGTCGATCCGGCCGTGGTCGGCGATCACGCGCCCGGCGAGCGCCGTGAACGCCTCCGCGTCGCGCACATCGAGCGCGGCCGCCTCCGTGCGTCCCCCCCGACCGAGGCCGATCTCGTCGGCGACCGCCGTCGCGCCGGCCTCGTCGACGTCCGCGAGCACCACGACCGCGGCACCCTGCTGGGCGAGCGCCCGACTGAGCCCCGCGCCGATGCCCGACGCGGCACCGGTGACGATCGCGACCTTGCCCTCGTAGTACGACGCCATGCCCGTCCCCCCGCTCGGGCCGCGATGCTCGCGCGGATGCGCGTCGACCTCACGCAGTGAGGGCCTCGGTGCCGCCGGTGCCGAGATCGGCCAGATCAGCCGCGGCGGTGCCGGCCGACCAGCCCTCACCGTCGGCGACGGTCGAGCGCATCGACCGCGTGCCGGGGAACGCGGCGCGCGCCGCCGCCTCCACCTGCGCGTCCCGCCGCTGCAGCACGGGCACGAGCGCCGGACCGGACGACGTGCTCACGTCGCTGACCGTCGCGTCGACGGTCTCGCGCAGGCGCTGTCCGATCCGCACGGCGAACGCGAGCAGGAACGCGCGCCGGAAGCGCTTCGTGCGGCTCCGGCCGAGCGCGTCGCGCTTGGGCCCTTCGCGGCGCAACGCCGACGCGGCTTGCAGCAGGAGCGAGGCGAACAGCTCGTCGACGACGTCCTGGTCGTCGGGGAAGCCCACCAGGTGCGCGCAGCGCTCGCGAGCCGACCAGATCGTGCGGCACCCGTTCGCCCGCGCGATCGAGCCCAGCAGGTGGACCTTCGCGCTGGCGTAGGGGTCGTCGATGCGCACCCGCCGGGCGCTCGGATCGCCGACGGGATCGCCACGCTCGGCGTCGAGCAGCGCCCGCTCGATGCGGTGGCGGGCCACGAGCTCTTGCGCCTTCATCGTCAGCGCTTCGGCCTCGGCCTCGAAGGCCGTGGACTCGGCCTTGGCGAGCAGGGCTCGCACCTTGTCGAGGAGCCCGGGTGGGATCGTGTCGGTCGTGGTCGGCATGTCCATGTTCTAGGGCCGGGGTATGACGACCGGTCGCGCTAGCCGTTCAGCGCCTCGAGCATGGCTGCGCTGTCGATGTAGAAGCGCACGTGCACGACCCGATCTCCGTCGAAGGTCCACACGTGGCACTCGGGGATGTCGAAGGTCGCGCCGTTGGCGACGACCGTCCCCTTGGTACGGCCGTACTGCACGACGTCGTCGGCCGCGGCGTACATCGCCTCGGTGGTGACGGCGCTCTGGATCGTCGAGACGAGCTTCGTCGCGAACTCGACGACGCCGTCGGCGCCGACGAAGCGCCCTCCCCACGGCAGCGCCGGGTCCTGCTCGAGCACGACGTCGGGCGACAGGTGCTCGAGCACCGCGGCGACGTCACCCGCGGCCATCGATGCGTAGATGCTCTCGACGGTCTCGACCGAGCCCGGCACGGCGTCCTCCTGGTGTTCGTCTGCCTGAGGGTCAGCGGGCCTGCCGGCCGGGACGAGTGGAGCGCGCTCGGAGGGATTCGAACCCCCAACCTTCTGATCCGTAGTCAGATGCTCTATCCATTGAGCTACGAGCGCTGGGAAGGCTTCTCAGTGTAGGGGACGCATCCCCGGCGAGCACCGGTCGTCAGTCGGCGGCCGAGATGTCGACGGAGTAGGCGTCGTAGACCAGCTCGGCGCCGCGGTGGCGGTGCTCGAGCACGCGCTGGATCAGGTCGAGACCGGCCATGCGCACCGTCGACACGTCGCCCGCGGGGACGGCCGCGTCGACCGCGCGCTCGAGGTCGTGGGTCGCGGCGAGCAACGGACCGTGCTCGGCTTGCAGCTGCTGGACGGCGTGCAGCAGCTGCGGCGCCTGGTCGCGCACGTCGTCGAAGAACCCGCCGTCGGACTCGGTCTCCGCGACGTGCGCCTCGAGCACCGCGCGCAGGGCCCCGACCTGCTCGTGCAGCAGCGCGCACCAGTCATCGGGGCGGCCGCCCGTCGGCGCAGCCAGCGCCCGCTCCAGGGCGAGCACGCCGTCGTACAGCGAGTCGCGCCGGATCCGCACCGCGTCGAGCACCTGGCGGTTCCGCTCCTGCACCTCGTCCACGGACCTGATTCCAGCAGTCGTCGGCATGCGAGTGCTACTGCCCGACCGCAGCACCCGCGAAACTGACGGCCGTGCTGCAGATCCGGGTGATCTCGCCACCCGACCTCACCGACACGGTCGTCGAGCGGCTGCGTGCCGACCACGGCACGGCCAACCTCAGCCTCCAACCCGGGGCAGCCCTCGAGCCGGTCGGCGACGTGATCGTCGTCGAGATCGCCCGCGAGCGCGGCAACGCGGTGATCGACACCCTCATCGAGCTCCACGTCGACCAGCGCGGCTCGATCAGCCTGATCTACCTCGATGCCCACGCCTCGCGGTCGGGGACCGAGGCCGAAGAGGTGGCTGCCGGGCACGGCGCCGACGCGCTCATGTGGCAGGAGCTCGAGGAGCACGCGCACGCCGACGCGCACTGGAACGTCACCTACTACACGCTGATGATCGTCGCCGCGCTGATCGCCGCGGTCGCGATCATCGTCGACTCCCCCGTGCTCGTCATCGGAGCGATGATCGTCGGCCCCGAGTACGCGCCGCTCACGTCGTTCGGCGTGTCGATGTACCGACACAAGCGCCCAGACGCCGGGCGCGCCGCGTTCACGCTGATCAGCGGCCTCGCGCTCGCGATCGTGGGTGCCGCGATCTTCACCGAGATCCTGCGTCGCCTCGACGAGATCCCTACCGACTTCCACTCGAGCGGCAACTTCTTCACCAGCTTCGTGAGCGAGCCGAACTTCTACTCGTTCATCGTGGCGTTCCTCGCCGGCATCGCGGGGACGATCGCGCTCGCGCAAGGACGCCAGGCCGCGCTCGCGGGCGTGCTGGTGTCGGTCACCACGATCCCGGCTGCGGCCGCGGTGGGCGTCGACGCCGCGGTCGGCGACTGGTCGGACGCCGCCGACGCGCTCGGCCAGCTCGGCATCAACCTCTTCTCGCTCGTGCTGGCCTCGCTCGCGACGCTGTGGGTGCACGACCGCGCCTGGAGGCGCGGGACGCTCAGGCCGTCACGACGTCGAGCACCGTCCCACTGATCGCGGCGAGGTCGACGTACTCGTTGTCCTCGGCGTAGCGCCGCCCTTGCACGTTGAGCAGCCGCACCGGCTCGTCACCGAGGGGGAACGGGCCCCAGTGCCATGTGGCTCGCTCGAGCACGAGCACCTCGAGCGGTGCGAGCCGGAAGGCCCGCACCGTCTCGATCGCACCCGGCGTGGCGAAGTCGGTGCTCGCCGGCGCGACGGCGAGTACCGCATCGCAGTTGATCGGCATCAGGGCCTGGGTGTGGGTGGCGTGTCGGTAGAAGCCCGCGCACACGAGTCCGCCGGCGGTGCGCTCGACCTCCTCGGGGGCGTGCGCGATGACGTTGAGGTGGGGGTCGGACCACTCGAAGTGCAACGTACGCTCGCCGTCGGTCGGGTCGGTGTCGGCGACCGGCAACCAGCCGAACGGTGCCCACGCCTCGGGCGTCAGCGGCTCGGCGAGGACCGGAGCCATGCGCACCTGCGACATCGAGCCGTAGATTACGGCGATGGACGTGCGCTCGATCGAGGACGTCGAACCGGTCGTCGAGCACAACGGGACGGTGCCGGTGTGGTGGCTGGTGTCGCCGCGCGAGATGCACGACGTCACGGCCGGTGGTCACCTCGAGCTCGTCAGCGAGTTCGAGGTCGCAGGCGGGGGGCTCGTCGACCCGCACTCGCACCCGACGCACGAGTTCTACTACGTGACCTCCGGCCGGGGGATCATGATGATCGACGGCGAAGAGCGCGAGATCGGCCAGGGTGACCTCGTGCACATCCCGCCCGACCTCGTGCACTCTTTGCGTCCCGTCAGCGATCACGCGCCGATCCACTGCTTCTGCTTCGCGGTCGGCGTGAAGGACGCGGGCGAGATCGACTACACGAACCACTGACGCGTCGCGAGATGGCGCGCGTCCTCGTCACCCGACGACTCCCCGACGGTGGGCTCGCGCCGCTGGTCGACGCGGGCCACGAGATCGTGGCGCGCGACGACGACGAGCCGTACACGCCCGAGGATCTGCGCACCGCCGTCGCCGACGTCGACGCCGTCGTCTGCCTGCTGACGGACCGGATCGACGAGGCACTGCTCGCCGCCGCGGCACCGCGCGTCAAGGTGGTCGCCAACGTGGCGGTGGGCTACGACAACATCGACGTCGAGGCCGCACGCCGGCTCGGGATCGCGGTCTGCAACACGCCGGGCGTGCTGGACGAGACGACGGCCGACCTGACGTTCCTGCTGATCCTGGCCGCGTCACGCCTGGCGTCGGAGGCGGAGGCCGACCTGCGCAACGCCCGCTGGCCCGGCTGGGGCATCACCCAGTACCTGGGACGCGACGTGCACGGCGCGACCCTGGGACTCGTCGGCTACGGCCGCATCGGACAGGCCGTCGGGCGGCGCGCGACGGGCTTCGGGATGCAGGTGCTCCACCACACGCGCCACGACACCGGCGCGCCCGGATGGCGGAGCGACCTCGACGACCTGCTCGCCGAGAGCGACGTGGTGTCGCTCCACGTCCCGCTCTCGGACGACACCCGGCACCTGATCGACGCGACGCGCCTGGCGCGCATGAAGTCCACCGCGGTGCTGGTGAACACCGCGCGCGGCCCCGTCGTCGACGAGGAGGCGCTGGCCGTCGCGCTCGAGGAGGGGCGCATCTTCGCGGCCGGTCTCGACGTCTTCGAGCGGGAGCCCGAGGTGCACCCGCGGCTGCTGCGCGCGCCCCGGACCGTGCTGCTGCCCCACATCGGCTCCGCATCGCAAGCGACGCGCCGCCGCATGGCCGAGCTCGCGTGCGAGGGCGCGGTCGCGGTGCTCGCGGGAGAGCGGCCCGCGAACCTGGTGACGGGCTAGCCGACGACGGCGGCGACCCCGTCGCGAACGTCCATCAACATGTCGTCGGGGACCTCCGCGTCGTCGGGCAGGCAGATCCCCACCACGATCGTCGTCGCGTCGTCACGGGAGTACAGCGTGCGGCCACACGTCTTGCCGCCCGACGAGGTCGCGAGCCCCTCGCGCGCGACGTTGTCGCGGTCGAGGACCTCGTTGGCGTCGTCCTGCTCGGTGAACCGGCCGAACGCATCGGCGCTCCGGTACACCTCCACGGCGATCTCGGGGGTGTCGGGACCGAGGTCGCTGCCGACCGTATAGGTGCACGTGCCACCCTCGTCCTCGACGACCGGGGTGTCCTCCAGCAGCTGCTGCTGGAGATCGGCGCTCACGAGCTCGTCGCAGTCGAGCGAGTCGTCGGGCACGACGCCGCAGTCGACGCCCAGCCGCTGGAGCGCCCGCGGCTCCTCGACCGTGCCGTCGTCGGCGCTCACCGACTCGAGCTCCTCGCCGAAGCGCTCGGCCGCCTCCTCCACCTCGGCCTCGCTGACCCCGAGGTCGCCGGTGAGCGACTCGGGCGTCTCTTCGTCGACGCCGAGGTTCAGCGCGCGGATCTCCTCGATCTGCGCCCGGGTGAGCCCGAGGTCGCGCAGGATCTCGACTCCCTCGGCGAACACGTCGCGCTGGCGGGCGAACGCCCGTCGGACCGAGCGGGGCCCCTCGTCGGCGAGCGTCGCCGTGGAGTCCTCGAGCTTCGGCGAGAGCACCAGGTAGAAGACGTTGCGCAGCTGGTCGGCGTCGAGCGGCTCGGCGGTGCTGATCGTCGTCTCCGATCCCGAGCTCGCGTCGCCGGAGCTCTCCTCACCGAGCCCCTCGAACGCCTCGGCGAAGCCGGTGATCACCGCGATGACGATGCTCACCTCGTAGTAGTCGGCGAGCGCCGTGCAGGCGTCGGCGGACGGCGTCCTCCCACCCGCGAGCGTCGAGCCTGCACCACTCGCGGTGGTCGAGCCTGCGCCGGGAGCGGCGAAGGCGACGACCAGCGACACGACGAGCAGAGCGGCGAGGGCAGCAGTCCGGATTCGGGGCACCCCGAGAGCCTAGGACCCGTCGACCAGGCCGGCGTCCAGACCGAGCAGGTCGAGCGTCGTCTCGCCCGAGCGCAGCGCCGCGAAGAAGCCGTCCTCCTTGTCGGCCCGGGCCCGACCGGCGGCGAGCACCGCGTCGAGCTCGTCGTGGCGGACGACCGTGACGCCGTCGACGTCGCCGACGACCCAGTCGCCGGTGCGGACCTCGACCTCGCCGACGACGGCCGGGGCGCCGATCACGCCCGGTCGCTCCTTGGTGGCACCGGGCAGCGCGAGGCCGGTCGAGAAGACGGGGAAGCCGTGGGCCGCCAGCGCGGCGGCGTCGCGCACGCAGCCGTCGATCACCAGACCGGCGAGCCCGCGTGCCTCGGCCGCGGTGGTGAGCACCTCGCCCCAGTAGCCGAGCTCGCGCGTCTCGCCCACGGAGACGGCGAGCGCGTTACCGGCGGGCGCGCGCGCCACCGCGACGTGGACGGCGAGGTTGTCGCCCGGGGTGCAGGTGACCGGGTAGGCGGGAGCGGCCAGCGTCGCTCCGGCCCAGGCAGCCTTGACGCGTGCTCGCATCGGGCGCCCGCCCGACTCGCCCAGGGTCGCCGAGCCCAGCTCGAGCAGTGTGCGCGCGGTGTGCTCGTCCACTCGTCGTCGCCTCGTCGCCTCGTCGCCTCGGGTCGAACAGTGCCTCGGGCGCTGCGCCTCGCCTTCTGGCGTCAGCAGACCCGCGTGGAACGGGTCTGTTGACGCCAGAACGGTCTGGGCTTGGCGGAGGGAGAGGGATTTGAACCCTCGAGGAGGCTCAAGACCCCCTACTCGCTTAGCAGGCGAGCACCTTCGGCCACTCGGTCATCCCTCCGAGGATCAACGAGTGTAGGGGGTGCCCCCCGCCGGTACCGTGGCCGGTGATGCAGATGCAACCGGTGGAGGCGCTGGAACGGATCGCCGAGGTGCTCCAGCGCGTCCGCAACTCGCGCCCCAAGGCCCAGGCCTTCCGCCGCGCCGCCGACACGATCCGCGACGTCCCGGTCGACGAGCTCCAGCGCATGGCCGACCAGGGGACCCTGACCGACCTGCCCGGCATCGGCAAGAGCACCGCGAAGGCGATCGAGGAGGCGCTGCGCGGGGAGACGCCGTCGTACCTCGCGACGCTGAAGGCCGACGAAGAGCCGCCGACCGAGCAGGCGGCAGCGCTGCGAGCCGCGCTGCGTGGCGACCTGCACCTGCACTCCGACTGGTCCGACGGCGGCCACACGATCGAGGCGATGGCCCGGCACGCCATCGAGCTCGGTCACGAGTACCTCGCGCTCACCGACCACTCGCCGCAGCTGAAGGTCGCGAAGGGCCTGGCTCCCGAGCGGCTCCGCGAGCAGCTCGACGTCGTCGCCCGTCTCAACGACGAGCTGGCGCCGTTCAAGATCCTCACCGGCATCGAGGTCGACATCCTCGACGACGGCTCGCTCGACCAGGAGCCCGAGCTGCTCGAACGGCTCGACGTGGTCGTCGCGAGCGTGCACTCGAAGCTGCGCATGGACCACCAGCCCATGACCGACCGCATGGTCGCCGCGCTCGCGAACCCCCACGTCGACATCCTCGGGCACTGCACCGGTCGCCTGATCGTGGGCCGCGGGCGTCCCGAGTCCGAGTTCGACGCGCCGCTCGTGTTCGGCGCGGCGGCGCACTTCGACAAGGCCGTCGAGATCAACTCCCGCCCCGAGCGCCTCGACCCGCCGATGCGGCTGCTGGAGGTCGTGGTGGACGCGGGCTGCAAGGTGTCGATCGACTCCGACGCGCACGCTACGTGGCAGCTCGACTGGCAGCCCTACGGCTGTCACCGGGCCGCCGAGGCCGCGGTGCCCGTCGAGCGCGTCGTCAACACCTGGCCGGTCGACGACCTCCTCGCCTGGACCGCCTCGCACGCCACGGCCGCCTGACCACCGCGAACGCCGCCGCGCGATCGCGCCTCGCCGCGTCGGAAGGCTCAGCGACACAGGTTGTGGCTCGGTCTTCCAACCGAGTAGGTGCAGCGGTCGCAGGGGGTTCAGGCGAGCGTGACGACGGCGGCTTGGCGAGGGGCGAGGGCGAGCGAGCCGTCGACCGCCTCGCCATCGCGGGTGCGGTCGGTGCAGAGGCGGATCGCGCCCGACGTGGCGACCGACGCCGGCGCGTCGCCCAGGTTCAGCGCGACGAGCACGCCCTCGCCCCGCTGCCACGCCCAGACCGAGCCGTCGGTGTCGAGCGCCCGATGCCCGCCCTCACGGAGGTCCGGGAGCTCGCGGCGGAGCGCGATCAGGTCGCGCACCAGGTGCAGCGTCGAGGCCGGATCGGCGCGCTGATCGGCGACGTTGCACGCGGCGACGTCCCCGAACGGCAGCCACGGCTCGACCCCGGGCTCGGTGAAGCCGGCGCCCGGGCCGCCCGTCCACGGCATCGGGGTGCGCGCGACGTCGCGGTTGGCGACGGGTGCCAGCGCGATGCTCACCGGGTCACGGAGCCGGTCGGTCGGGACGTCGGTGTCGGGCATCCCCAGCTCGTCCCCGTAGTAGAGGAACGTCGTGCCGGGGAGCGTCAGGAGCATGACCAGCGCGCACCGGGCGGCATCGACGTCGCCGCCGGCCCAGCGCGTCGGCGCCCGCGACATGTCGTGGTTGCTCCCGGTCCACACGGGCGTGCACCCGTCGGGCAGCAGACGCTCGGTCTCCGCGACGAGGGCTCGCATCGCCGACGCGTCGAGCGAGCAGTGCATGAACGGGATGTTGAAGGCCAGGTTCAGCTCGTCGCCGTCGCCGTAGTAGGTCATGACCTCGGAGAGGTGGTCGACGTACGTCTCGCCGACCAGCAGCCGCTTCGGCTCGTAGTCGTCCGCGATGCCGCGCCAGTGGCGGTGCACCTCGTGCACCTCGGGTCGGTTGGAGTTGTACTCCGACACCTGACCCCGCAGCCGCGACATCAGCGAGTCGCCCTCGGTCGCGACCGGGTTGTCGCGCAGTGCGCGGTCCTTCACGATCATGTGCGCCACGTCGATGCGGAACCCCGCGACGCCGCGGTCGAACCAGTACCGCAGGATCCGATCGAACTCGGCGCGCACCGACTCGTCCCACCAGTTGAGGTCTGCCTGCTCGGGCAGGAAGTTGGTCAGGTACGACTGACCGGTTCGCTCGTCGGGCACCCACGCCGGACCCAGGAACGCGCTCACCCAGTTGTTGGGCGGCGAGCCGTCGGGCCGCGGGTCGGCCCACACGTACCAGTCGCGGTGCTCCGCCGTCCGCGACGACCGGGAGTCGACGAACCACGGGTGCTCGATGCTGGTGTGGTTCGGGACGAGGTCGAGCAGCACGCGGATGCCGCGCGCGCCGGCCTCGGCGATCAGCGTCTCCAGGTCGGCGGGCGTGCCCAGGTCGGGGTGGACGCCGCAGTAGTCGGCGACGTCATAGCCCCAGTCGGCGTTCGGTGACGGGTAGGTCGGCGACAACCAGACGCCGTCGATGCCGAGCCACTCGAGGTGATCGAGGTGCGCGGTGATCCCGGGCAGGTCACCGATCCCGTCGCCGTTCGAGTCCGCGAACGACCGGGGATAGATCTGGTACAGCACCCCGCCCTGCCACCACTCGGCCACGACGGCGACGCTAGGTCGTCACGGCGCGCACGCCCGTCACGTCCCACACGTGGTGGATCGGGTCGTGGATCATGTAGCGCGCGATCGACTCGATCGTGAACGACGACCCGTCGCTCCGGCGGCCCGGCCGCTGCCACTCGTCCCCCACCACCGCGTCGAGGCGCGCGGCGAGCATCTCGGCCGCGTCGACGAGCTCGGCGACGACACGGGTCGGCTCCTGCTGGTCGTACCGCTCGTCGCTCGCGGTCGCGTCCTGGTCCCAGTTCGCGAACAGCGGATCGTCGTCGTGCTGCATCAGCGCGATCCGCTCGTCGAAGCGCAGGAACACGTCGCGCACGTGACACGCGTACTCGAGCGACGACCAGGTCGCGTCGTCGGGCCGCCCGGCGCGGATCCGCCCCGCTTCCAGCAGTCGCCGCCACCGCGCGGCATTGGCCCGCGTCAGCGCCGACACCGACTCGACCGAGCAGGTCGCGGCGTCGAACCCGCACTCCGGACACGGGCGGTCGAGCACCCAGGTCCAGTCCTTGTCGTCGGGGACGATCACCGCACGATCGTCGCGCTGCGACGTGCAGCGGAGGGAGTGGGATTCGAACCCACGGAGGCTTGCGCCTCAACCGCTTTCAAGGCGGTCCCGTTCGGCCGCTCCGGCACCCCTCCGAACGACGAGGGTACGCGTCAGGAGCGCGCGGGGACGCGGTCGAAGCCGGTGATCGGTCGGAGCACGTCGGGGACGACGAACGCGCCGTCCTCCTGGTAGTGCTCCCAGAGGAACACGAGCGTGCGGCCGACCGCGCACGCGGTGCCGTTGAGCGTGTGCACGAACGTGCTGCCCGATCCGGTCTTGACCCGCGTGCCGAGCCGGCGAGCCGAATAGTCGCGGTAGTTCGAGCACGACGTCAGCTCGCGGTAGCGCTCCTCCGAGGGGAGCCACCCCTCGAGGTCGAACTTCCGCGCCGCCGCGGCGCCGAGGTCGCCGGCGGCGATGTCGACGACTCGGTAGGGGATGCCGAGGTCACCGACGAGGCTCTCCTCCACCGCGAGCAGCCGCTCGTGCTCGTCGTCGGACCCATCGGGTGCGGCCCAGGCGAACATCTCGACCTTGTCGAACTGGTGGACGCGGAAGATCCCCCGCGTGTCCTTGCCGTGCGTGCCGGCCTCACGGCGGAAGCAGGTCGAGAACGCGGTGTAGCGCGACGGCAGGTCATCGGGCTCGAAGCGGTCGCCCCGGTGGAGCGTCGACAGCGGCACCTCGCTGGTGCCGACGAGGAACAGCTCCCCGTCGTCGACCTCGTAGACCTGGTTGCGGTCGGTGGGAAAGAACCCGGCCTCGACCATCGCCTCTTCGCGCACCATCACCGGCGGGATGACCGGGGTGAACCCTTCGGAGACCAGGCGCCCCATCACCCACTGGACCAGCGCGAGCTCGACGAGCACCGCCTCGCGTTGGAGCGACGCGAAGCGCGAGCCGCTGGTCTCGGCGGCCTGTCGCGTCTCGACGAAGCCCATCGCGTCGGCGAACGCGGCGTGGTCGAGCGGGGGCGGAGGTCCGGCCTCCCCCACCACGCGCAGCGCGACGCCGTCGTCCTCGCCGCCGTCGGGGACTGCAGGGTCGGCCGGGTTGGGCACCCGCAGCACGAGGTCGCGCAGGCGCGAGTCGAAGATCGAGAGCTCGTCCTCCGCGCGCTTGAGCTCGGCCTTGAGCCCGGCCGCCTCCTCACGGCGCGCGTCGCGCTCGTCGGGCGCCGCCTTGCCGATCTCCTTCGACACCTTCTTCTGGCGCGCGCGCAGCTCTTCGACGCCCTGCTGCTGCGCTCGCTGCTCCGCGTCGAGCGCGAGCACCTCGTCGATCAGGCCCGGCGCGACACGCTTGCGCTCGATGCCGCCGCGGTAGGACGGGTCGTCACGCAGCGCCTTGAGGTCGATCACGGGAGCGGACCGCTCACGCGCCGGGTTCGCGCACCTGGGCGCGGATCTCGTCGACCCAGGCGCTCGCGGCCGCCCAGGCCTCGGTCACCGCGGCTCGACGTTCGGGGCCCTCGTCGCCGGCGACCGGATACGAGCCGAGGAACTTGACGTCCTGCTCCGTCGCGAGGTTGCGCAGGCAGTCGGCGATGACCTCGTCGGCGACGTGGCCCTCGAAGTCGATGAAGAAGCAGTACTCGCCGAGCCCGCGCTTGGTGGGGCGCGACTCGAGCTTCGTCAGGTTGATCGCGCGCGCGGCGAACTCGTGGAGGATCGCCAGGAGCGAGCCGGGGCGGTCTTCGCGCTGGAAGCACACGATCGAGGTCTTGTCGTGCCCGGTCTCGGCCGGCACGCCGTGGCCGACGAGCACGAAGCGCGTCTCGCTCGGATGATCCTCGATCTCGGACGCGAGCACCTCGAGGCCGGCGAGCGCGGCGCCGCGCAACGTCCCGATCGACGCCACGTCGTCGGACGTGGACGATGCGACCTGCTGCGCGGCGTCGGCCGTCGAGTTGGCGGCCACGAGCTCGGCCTCGGGCAGCTTGGCCATGAGCCACCCGCGCGACTGGCCGAGCGGGTTCGGGTGCGAGATGACGGTGCGGACGTCGTCGAGCCGCGTTCCGGGCTTGGCGCACAGGTGCAACGACACGGGGAGGTCGATCTCGCGCTGCACGAGCAGGTCGGTGTCGAACGCGAGCGTGTCGAGGGTGACGGTGACGGTGCCCTCGATGGAGTTCTCGATCGGCACCAGGCCGATGTCGACGTCGCCCTGCTCCACGGCGGTGAGCACGTGCGGCACGCTGCGCAGCGGCACCGACTCGCCCGCGGCGAGGTCGGGCTGGGTGTTGAGCGCCTCCTCGGCGAACGTGCCGCGGGGCCCGAGGTAGCCGACGCGGGTCACCGCACGATGGTACCTGCGCGCCTCGCGACGACCCCGGTGATTGGATCTCGGACGACGCGCGTGGTGCGCGCGTAGGGTCCCGCCGTGCACCGGTGGACGCTCGAGGAGGCGACGGCCGCGCTGCCGGAGGTCGCGGCGATCGTGCGGCGGGTGCGCGAGCTCGTCGCCGACGTGCAGGAGCACGCCCGCGAGCACGGCGGCGAGGGTGCGCCCGTCTCCGGCAACGGGCACGGCCCGCGGGTGCGCGGCGACGACCGCGAGCTGCGGGCCCTGGTCGCCGACCTCGAGCAGCGGGGGATCATCGTGCGTGACCCGGAGCGGGGCCTGATCGACTTCCCGGCCACCTCGCCCTCGGGCGAGACCTACCTGCTCTGCTGGCTCGACGGCGAGGACGCGATCGAGTGGTGGCACTGGCCCGACGCCGGCTTCGCGGGCCGCACCCCGCTCTCCGAGCCTCCCGCGTAGCCGAAGCGCATCACGCGGGCGTGCCCTCCCGCGACCAGGCCGGGTGCTCGGTGACGACGGCGGCGCCGACGATGCCGGCCTCGTTCAGGAGCTGGGCGGGCACGACCTCCGCCCGCGTCATCAGGTGCGGCAGGAACTTGTCGCTCTTCTTGCTCACGCCACCACCGATGACGATCAGGTCGGGCCAGAGCAGCGCCTCGACGTGCGCGAAGTACTCGTTGAGCCGCGTCGCCCACTTCTTCCACGAGAGGTTCTTGGCCTCGCGCACGCTCTCGGCCGCGCGCTGCTCGGCGTCCTTGCCCCTGATCTGGAGGTGCCCGAGCTCGGTGTTGGGCACGAGGTGCCCGCGACAGAACACCGCGCTGCCGATCCCGGTGCCGAGCGTGACCACGATGACCGTGTCCTGACGGCCCTTCGCCGCGCCGAACTCGATCTCGGCGAGGCCCGCCGCGTCGGCGTCGTTGATGACGGTCACCGGACAGCCAGTCGCGTCCGACAGCACCTTGCCTGCGTCGGCACCGATCCACGACGGGTCGACGTTGGCCGCGGTCTGGGTCACGCCGTCCTTCACGACCGCCGGGAACGTCGCTCCGATCGGACCGGTCCAGTCGAAGTGCTTCGCGATCTCGGCGACGGTGCCCGCCACCGCTGCCGGCGTCGCCGGGTGCGGCGTGGGGATCCGGAAGCGAGCGGCGACCAGCTCACCCGTCGCGGTGTCGACGGGCGCACCCTTGATGCCCGTGCCGCCGAT
Organism: uncultured Bifidobacteriaceae bacterium; assembly: GCA_964501785.1. GTDB lineage: Bacteria > Actinomycetota > Acidimicrobiia > IMCC26256 > PALSA-555 > DATBSK01. The sequence goes on along the minus strand of CAZCUD010000003.1, from coordinate 16,778 downwards.
GTCGATGCCGAGCCTGGTGGCCATGGCGCTCTCCCCGTCGTCTCGCACTGCCCCTCTGCCGTGCGACGCTATGCCACAGTGACCACCGCAAGGGTGAGCACGTTGGATCACCAGACGAGCGAAGGTCTGTGAGAGGAGCCTCCATGCAGCTCGGGATGATCGGCCTCGGCCGGATGGGGGCCAACCTCGTTCGGCGCCTCATGCGCGACGGCCACGAATGCGTCGTCTACGACGTGAGCCCCGACGCCGTGAAGGAGCTGGCGGGCGAGGGTGCGGTCGGCGCCACCACGCTCCAGGAGTTCGCCGACAAGCTCACCAAGCCGCGCGCCGCGTGGATCATGGTGCCGGCCGCGGTCGTCGACGAGACGCTCCAGGAGCTGGTGCCGCTGTTCGACGCCGACGACATCATCATCGACGGCGGCAACAGCTACTACCACGACGACATCCGTCGGGCGAAGGCGCTCGCCGAGCAGAAGATCCACTACGTCGACGTCGGCACGAGCGGTGGCGTCTTCGGGCTCGACCGGGGCTTCTGCCTCATGATCGGCGGCGAGGACAAGGTCGTGCAGCACCTCGACCCGATCTTCAAGACGATCGCGCCCGGCGTCGACAGCGCGCCGCGCACACCGGGGAAGACCGGGGAAGCGTCGCCCGCCGAGAACGGGTACCTGCACTGCGGACCCAACGGCGCGGGCCACTTCGTGAAGATGGTCCACAACGGCATCGAGTACGGCATCATGGCGGCCTACGCCGAGGGCTTGAACATCCTCAAGCACGCGAACGCCGGCACGCAGCAGCGCGAGGTCGACGCGGAGACGACGCCGCTGCGCAACCCCGAGTACTACCAGTACGACCTCGACCTCCCCGACGTCGCCGAGGTGTGGCGTCGCGGCAGCGTGATCGCGTCGTGGCTGCTCGACCTCACCGCGCACTCGTTCAGCGAGTCGCCCGACCTGGCCGACTTCGAGGGCCGCGTCTCCGACTCCGGCGAGGGACGCTGGACCGTGCTCGCGGCGGTCGACGAGAGCGTGCCGGCCCCGGTGCTCGCGTCAGCGCTGTTCGAGCGGTTCAGCTCGCGCGGTGAGGCCGACTTCGCCGATCGCATCCTCTCGGCGATGCGCAAGGAGTTCGGCGGTCACGACGAGAAGAAGTCGTAAGCGGGTCTCGACGTGCTCGAGAAGCGCCCGCACTCGGACGCGCTCGTCTTCTTCGGCGCGTCCGGCGACCTGGCACACAAGAAGGTCTTTCCCTCTCTCTACAGCATGGTGAAGCGCGGCGACCTCGACGTGCCCGTCATCGGGGTCGCGCTCTCCGGCTGGACCATCGACGACCTGCGCGCCCGGGCCCGCGACGGCATCGAGCAGTTCGGTGGCGGGGTCGACGACGAGGGCGCGTTCCAGAGGCTTTCCGACCTCATGAGCTACGTCGACGGCGACTACTCCGACGCCGCCACGTTCAAGGACCTGCGCAAGCAGCTCGGCAGCGCGAAGCGTCCGGCGCACTACCTCGCGATCCCGCCGAGCCTCTTCCCCACCGTCGTCGAGGGCCTCGCCTCGGCCGACTGCGCGAAGGGCGCCCGGGTGATCGTCGAGAAGCCGTTCGGGCGCGACCTCGCGTCGGCCCAGGAACTCAACCGGGTGCTGCACTCGGTGTTCCCCGAGTCGAGCATCTTCCGGATCGACCACTACCTGGGCAAGGAGGCGATCCAGAACATCCTCTACTTCCGGTTCGCCAACTCCTTCCTCGAACCGATCTGGAACCGCGACCACGTGCGTCAGGTGCAGATCACGATGGCCGAGGACTTCGGCGTCGAGGGCCGGGGTGCCTTCTACGAGGAGGTCGGCGCACTGCGCGACGTCGTGCAGAACCACCTGCTCCAGACGTTGGCGCTGCTCGCGATGGAGCCACCGGTGGGCAGCGCGGTCGACGACCTGCGGGACGCCAAGGAGAAGGTGTTCGGCGCGGTGCGCACGCTCCACGAGGACGACCTCGTGCGCGGCCAGTTCGACGGCTACCGCTCCGAGCAGGGCGTCGCGCCCGACTCCGACGTCGAGACCTTCGCGGCCGCGCGCTTCTTCATCGACTCGTGGCGCTGGGCCGACGTGCCCTGGTACATCCGCGCGGGCAAGAACCTGCCCGTGGAGTGCACAGAGGTGCGCGTCGAGCTGCACCGCCCTCCGCAGCGGGTGTTCGCCGAGTACGAGGACCTCCCCCGCGACACCAACTACGTGCGCTTCCGCATGAACCCCATGGTGCAGATCGCGCTCGGCGCTCGCGCGAAGAAGGCCGGCGAAGGGTTCATGGGCGAGAACGTCGAGCTCTCGCTCACCGACGACCAGACCGACGACCTGGGCCCGTACGAGCGACTCCTCGGCGACGCGATGGCCGGCGAGAACCTCCTCTTCGCCCGCGAGGACGGCGTCGAGAAGGCGTGGCGCGTCGTCGACCACGTCATCTCCCACCACCACCAGTCGTACCCGTACAAGCCGCACACGTGGGGTCCGAAGCAGGCCGAGGGGCTGATCCGCGACCCCGAGGGCTGGCACGACCCGGTCGTCTGACGCACGACGGAGGACGTCCGTGCCGCTCACGCTCGCCGTCGACCTGGGCGGCACCAACATGCGCGTCGCGGTCGTCGACGAGACCGGTTCGATCGTCGCCCGGGACCACGCCGCGACGCCGCACGGCGCCGACACCCTCGACCCGTTCGTCGCGCTGCTGGAGGGGATGCGCACGGCGCACCCGGTCGAGCACGGCGTGGTCGCGGTGCCGGGGCGCGTCGACTACCTCGCCGGGACGTTGCTGCACGCGCCGAACCTCCCCCCGCGCTGGCGCGCGCTCATCACCCGCGACGCGCTCCAGCGCGCGCTCGACCTCCCGATCACGCTCGCCAACGACGCCGACGCCGCGGCGGTCGGCGAGGCGCACTTCGGCGCCGGGCGCGGGCACCCCGACGTCGTGTACCTGACGATCTCGACCGGGGTCGGCGCGGGCGCGCTCGTCGGTGGTCGGCTCGTGATGCCGCGCTACTCCGCGGGTGAGGTCGGACACACCGTGATCGACCGGCTCGCCGCGGCGGGCGGCCTGCGACGGTGGAGGCGCTCGGCTCGGGCACCGCCATCGCGCGCCTCGCCCACGAGCGCGGCATGTCGGTGCGCGGCCCCGACGTCGGTGCGCTCGTGCGCGACGGCGACACGGTCGCCCGCGAGATCTGGGACGAGGCCCTCTTCGCGGCCGGCCTCGGCGCGGTCACGCTCGCCCACCTCTACGCGCCGACGGTGATGGTCGTGGGCGGCGGCGTCGGGCTCAACCACGACCTCACGCTCGAACCGCTCGTGGACGCGCTCGCCCGATTCGGACCGGCCGGCCCGCCGATCGAGGTGGTCGCCGCGGCCCTGGGCGACGACCCCGGCCTGGTGGGCGCGGCCGGTTGGCGAGCCGCCACCGGCGCCTGACTCGTTAGGTTGCGGGCATGCCCGGATCGCCACCCACCCGACCGACCCCGGTCCCCACGCCCCGGACCCCGGCCGCGGGTCCGTACTCGCCGGCCGTGCGGGCAGGCGAGTGGATCGTCTGCTCCGGCCAGATCGGAATCGACCCGGAGTCCGGTGCGCTCGTGCCCGACGTGCCGGGCCAGGTCCGACAGGCCCTCGCGAACGCCACGACGCTCCTCGAGGAATGCGGCTGCACGTGGGAACACGTGGCCAAGGCCACGGTGTTCGTAGCCCTGGAGAGCCCACAGCTGATGCCCGCGATCAACGAGGTCTACGCGGAGGTCCTCGGCGAGCACCGACCGGCGCGCAGCACCGTCGGAGTCGCCTGGCTGCCGCTCGGTGCGGCCTTCGAGATCGAGGTGTGGGCCCACCTCCCACCGCCCGCCTGACCGGAAAGGCGAGATCACCATGGCCGACAAGAGCGTGCGCGAGGTCACCAAGACCGACGACGAGTGGCGAGACGAGCTGTCGCCCGAGCAGTTCCAGGTGTTGCGCAAGGCCGGCACCGAGCGGGCCTTCACCGGTCAGTACTGGGACTGCCACGACGACGGCACCTACCGCTGCGCGGGATGTGGCGCCGAGCTGTTCGACTCCGAGACCAAGTTCGACTCGGGCACGGGGTGGCCCAGCTTCACCGAGCCTGCGGTGGCGGAGGCCGTCGAGACCAAGCGCGACCTCTCCCACGGGATGATCCGCACCGAGGTCGTGTGTCGTCGCTGCGGCGGGCACCTGGGCCACGTGTTCGACGACGGGCCCGGGCCCGAGGGCCAGCGCTACTGCATCAACTCGGCGTCGCTCGACCTCGATCGTCGCTGACTCGGGCGGCCGTGGCCGCGACGCCCGCCTCGTGGTCGGCGAGCCAGTCCGTCGCCGCGGCCGGCGCGAGTGGCCGCGCGACCACGTGGCCCTGGATGACGTCGCACCCGAGCGCGACGAGCGCGTCGAGCTGCTCGTCGGTCTCGACGCCCTCGGCGACCACCTCGAAGCCCAGCGCGTGCGCGAGCTCGATCACCGACGCGACGATCGTCGAGTCGACCGCGAGCCGGGCCACGAACTCCTGGTCGATCTTGACCGCGTCGAGCGGGAACCGTTGGAGGTACGCGAGCGACGAGTAGCCCTTGCCGAAGTCGTCGAGCGCGAGGCGCACCCCGAGCTCCCGGAGCGCCTCGAGGCGGCTCCGAGCGATGTCGGGGTCCTGCACCAGCACCGACTCGGTGATCTCGAGGGTGAGGTGCTTCGGGTCGAACCCCGACTCGGCGAGCGTCCGGTCGACGACCTCGAGCAGGCCCGGCTGGGCGAGCTGGCGGGCCGAGACGTTGACCGCGAGGTCGAGCTGTCGAGCGTCGCCGCGCGCCTCGTTCCACACCGCGGCCGTACGGCAGGCGACCGCGAGCACGTGCGCGCCGATCATCGGGATCAGCCCGGTCTCCTCCGCGAGCGGGATGAACACCGACGGGAGCACCGGTGAGCCGCCGGCGCGGTGCCAGCGGGCGAGTGCCTCGAAGCCCACGACCTCGCCGGTGTCGGGCCGCAGCTGCGGCTGGTAGTGGACGTGCATCTCGTCACGCTCGATCGCGTGCCGCAGGGCCGCCTCGATCTCGAACCGCTCGGTGACCCAGGCCCGCATCTCGGCGTCGAAGAGCTCGAACCGGTTGCCGCCTGCCTCCTTCGCCCGGTACATCGCGACGTCGGCATCGCGCAGCAACGTCGCGGCGGTGTCGCTCGGCCCGGCGCGGAACGCCACGCCGACGCTCGCGGTGACGAACGCCTCGATGCCGTCGAGGTCGAACGGCTCGTCGAAGGCGCGGACGATGCGCATCGCCAGGCGCACGCCGGCCCGCGGGCCGTCGAGGTCCTCGGCCACCACGACGAACTCGTCGCCACCCAGCCGCCCGACCGTGTCGCCCGCGCGGCCCGCACCGCGAAGTCGTTCGGCTGCCTGCACCAGGACCTGGTCGCCGGCGTCGTGGCCGAGGCTGTCGTTGACGAGCTTGACCCGGTCGAGGTCGATGTAGAGCACCGCGATGCCGGCGTCCGTCCGCTCCGCGCGCTGCACGGCGTGGCCGAGCCGGTCGAAGAGCAGCGTGCGGTTCGGGAGCCCTGTCAGCGCATCGTGGGTGGCCTCGCGGGCGAGCGCGTGTTGGACGTCCTTCAGCTCGGTGACGTCGCGAGCGATCGCCGAGCAGTACTCGAGCTCGCCGTCGTCACCCCGGTGCGCGAGCAGCACGAGCGAGACGGGGGTCGACACTCCCGGACCGACGAGCGTCACCTCGCCGCTCCACGTGTCGAGCGACCGGAGCGCCGGCACCGCGTCCTTGCGCACGCGCTCGCGACTCGACGGGTCGAACAGCTCGAAGAGCGTGCGCCCGACGAGCTCGTCGTCGGCCGAGACGCCCAGGTAGTGGCAGCCCACCCGGTTGAGCTGGAGCAGCCGGCCGGTGGGGTCGAAGACCGCCACCACGTCGGTGGCGGCCTCGAGCAACGCGGTGAGTCGGTCGGTCGCGGCACGCGCCTCGATCTCCTCGGTCACGTCGGCGGCGGCGATGAACCAGCTGCCACCGTCGGCGAATCGGATGGCGCGGATGCGCAGGCGACACCAGCGCAGCCCGCCGTCGAGACGATGGAACCGAGCGAGCAAGGTCTGGTCGGCGCCCTGCTCCCACGCGCGCCGGGTGGCGTCGCGCAGCGACTCCATGTCGCCTTCGTGGACCAGCGATCGGATGCCCTCACCGAAGTCGATGATCGACCCGCCTGCGATCTCCCGGGCGAACTCGTTCTCGAACACCACGCGGCCGGTGTGGTCGATCTCGACGATGCCGATCGGGGAGTGCTCGGCCACCATCAGCAGCCGCGCATGCTCCGCGGCGAGCTCGGACTCCGCGCTTCGTCGCAGCTCGTCGTACAGCGCCCGCATCTCGGCGCCCGAGATCTCGAGCGAGCGCTCGATCAGGTATCGATCGTCGTCGAACTCGGTGTAGGCGGCGCTCACGCGCCGCAGCACCTCGGTCCACTGCTCGGCGTCGGGTGGGTCGTCGGGCGAGAGCCCGAGCCGACGCAGCTGGCGCGCGAGCACGCGGTGGACGTCCTCCGGAGGCACCGCCGATCGATGGTAGGCGTCACCCTGGGTGACCGGCCAGGTGCTCAGCGCAGCGAGACCCGCCGGATCAGGCGGGCCGGCGCCGAGCCACGATCAGCGCGCCCACGCCCAGCGCGACGAGCGAGGCCCCGACGGCAGCCGGGACGGCCGGGCTGCCGCCGGTCAGCGGCAGCGTCCCGGTGACCGCGGTGGCGGCCGGCGCCTCACCCGTCGCCGTCGTGTCCGCCGGAACGACGTCGGTCGGCGCCGCGGCACCGCAGACGCCGCGGGGCTCGACATCGCCCGCCTCCGGCGTGAGGCACACGTCGACGCCCGTGGCGCCGGTGTGCACGATCGCCGCGCCGTGCGCCTCGGCCCAGCCGACGACGTCGCCGTCGAGCTCGGGCGCGGTGAGGTCGATCCACACATCGGCGTAGAACTCGGGCTGGAGCCCGTCACCCGACGGCGGTGGCGGCCCGTCCTCGGTCTCACAGGGCACGCCGTCCTCCTCGAACGGCGGCACCGCAGCGACGACGTAGTCGAGCCCCTCGACGAGTCCGCTCACGAGGAAGCGGCCGTCGGCATCGGTCATGCCTCCGTTGCCGTACGTCTCGGTGCCGACCTGCGCGAGCACGTAGATGCACGCGGCGGCGACCGGCGCGGGGCCCGGGCGCGTCACGGTCCCGCTGATCGTGCCCTTGCCGCCGAAGCGCCGATCGCAGCCGCCGACGTGGAGCGCGGCGTCGCCGAGACACGCCCCGATCCCGGTCGAGCCGTCCGGGATCGTCGCGGCGCCCGGCGGCGGGCTGGCGGTCGTGGGGTCACCGACCACGAGCGCCTGGTCGAACGCCCACTCGGGGACCGGGCCGGCCGCGAGCGGCATCGACTTGCAGTCACCGTCGGCGGTGGGCCGGAAGTACGCGATCCGGTACGAGCCCTCGACGCCGGGGACGAAGCTCCAGGAGCCGTCACCGGACGTCACCGTGAACCCGGCGAACGCGTCTCGCTCCTCGACCGAGTAGAGCGCGACGCAGATGCCGGCGAGCGGCAGGCCGGAGTCGCCGTCGGCGACCCAGCCGTCGATCGGTTGCGCGGCCGCCCCCACCTCCCCGTCCCCTGTGCTCGACGAGGCCGCGGCATCGGCCGGCGGTGACGGGCGGGGGGTCGGGTCGGTGACCGTCGAAGGCGAGGCGACCGTCCACGGCGAGTCGACCGCCGGCGGAGCCGTCGACGGTGGCGCCACGCCTTCGGCCGGCGCACCACCCGGCCCGGTGGCCGGCACCTCGGTGCCCGGCTCGGGTGTCGGCGCGTCCACGTCGGTTTGCGCACCCGCGATCGTCGTGCCGATCGCCGCACTGCCCGCGACGATCGCCATCGCGCCGATCAACGCCGCCGCGTGTCGCTTGGTCCCCATCTCGTCGGCCTCCCCGGACGATCGATCCCCAGTCCTCCTGTTGTTTCGGAGGGCCAGTGCGGCCGGTGAAGCGGATGGGGCCCGAATGATGCACGTGCACCAACGGCCGCCGAGACGCGGCGATCAGTGCGTGTTGCGCACGTGCGACGGAGCGAGCGCATGACGGGGGTGCCGCCGGTTGCGCAGCGAGTGCGCGACCTGGAGCACGACGGCCGCGGCGACGAGCCCGAGCCCGGCCAGCGAGAGCGTTCGTCCCTCGCTCGATCCACCGCCATCGACGGGATCGAGCGCCCGCACGATCGGCGTGCCCCGCGTGACGATGCCGCCCCGCTCGACCCGGATCCCCGTGTCACCGCCGGTGAACTCACCGCGGGGGAGGGAGACGTTCCCGGTCGACGACACGTCGAGGGCGCGCTCCGTCGCTTCGATGACTCCCCCATCGACGACGACGGCCGCTCTGGCATCGAGGCCCACCGGCACGTCGAGCACACGGTTGTCGCGCAGCACCGACCCCGGCGAGTCGATCCGCGCTCCGGCGACCGTCGCACCGACGATCGTGTTGCCCGCGAACACGGCGTCGTTCGCGAACTTGTAGACCTTCACGCCGGTCTGCACGCCGGAGATCACGTTGCCCTCGGCGCGCACGCCATCCGCGCCCTCGCTCGAGAGGCGGATGCCGACCTCCGATCCGCTCACCTCGTTGCGGCGGATCACCAGATCGGCCGACGCGGACGACACGATCCCCTCCCCGCGGTTGTCGATCACGCGGTTGCCCTCGATGACGTTCCCATTGGAGTGCAGGTCCATCATGATCCCGTTGCCGTCGTTGTCGCGGCTGACGTTGTCGCGCACGACCGAGTCGTGCACGAACTTCGAGAAGATGATCCCGTGACTCCCGTTGCCGTAGACGTCGTTCCCTTCGACGACGAGCCCTGAGCTCGCGTCGTGGGGATCGATGCCGTAGCGGACGTTGTGCCGGACCGTGTTGGCCCTGATCTCCATGTCGGCGGCCTCGTAGGTGTAGATGCCGAAGTAGTTGTGCTGGAAGACCGAGTCGACGACGGTGCCGGTCGTCCCCCCGCGCCGCCACGACACTCCGTACGAGGCGGTGCGGTCCGAGCCGAGGTACTGGAAGGTCGCGCCGAGCACGTCGAGTCGGCTGCCGTTCTGGTACACGACGTGCGGTCGCTCCTCGTCCGAGCGCGCGTCAGGTGCCTGGGCGGTCTCGTCCCACGACGTGACGGTCACCCCTTCGTAGATGCCGTGCGCGCGGTTGCCGGCGATCGCGACGCCCGGGAGGTCGACGAGTCGGACCTCGGTGACCCGCGGAGCTCGCGCGGCCAAGGTCGTGCCCGCGGCCTGCACCAAGGTCGCCCGAAGCTCGAACACTCCGGGTGCGACTTCGGCCAGCCACGACGGATCGGCGATCGCGTCGGTGACCTCGTCGAGGCCGACGACCCGCCCCCGGCCGTCGAAGGGGATCTCGCCCACGAGCTGGCCGCCCGCGACGAACCGGATCGACGACTGTCCGAGGCGGATGCCTCGCCACTCCGGTGGATAGGGGCAGGGATACGACACCCGGCTCGCGGCGGACGGCACCAGGCGGAGGATCCGGCCCTCGCTCGTCGCGACGCGCCCCGACCGGAGGTCACAGGTGCCGGAGCTCGCGGGCGGACCAGAACCGCCGTCGTCGCCGTCCGAGCCCGTGGTCTCGACGGTCGGGGACGGGCGAGCGGCGGGCGCCGCCGGTGTCGGAGCCTCGTTCGACGCGGGCGCGGGCGGGTCGGGCGGAGCCTCGAACGCGCCGGGACCGTGGGGCGGCGCGCCGCTCGGGCCTCGGCCGTCGTGGCCACCGCGTGGGCCTCGCGGGTCGTATCCGCCTCGGTGCTCGCCACCGTGCCGAGGATCGCCGTCGTGGCCGCCGTCGTCGTCGTAGCCACCCCCGTCGTGTCCGCCGGGGTGCCCACCTCCCGGCCCGCCGCCGTCACCGTGCGCGGGGACCTCGGCCGCGGCGATCCCGGTCGAGAGCACGAGCGAGCCGCCCGCGACCACGGCCAGCGCGGCCGACGACCAGCGGTAGCGGCGACGGGCTCTTCGTGCCGCGCGGCGTGAACCGCGCGGCCCGTGGAACGTCGGCCGCGTCATGTGCGAGCCACCTCCCCGTTGACGACCGCGACGCGCCGCGTGAGCCAGCGCTGGGTCGTCAGCGTGCCGAGTGCGTAGATCTTCACGAGCGCCATCACGAACGTGAGTGCGACGAACGCCGGCAGGATGAGCACGTCGAGCGGCCGTCGGCGCAGGTGCGGCAGGAGCTTCGCTGCACGACTGACCAGCCACCAGGCGACGAGCACGCCGGCGAACTCGAGCCGTCCGGACGTCAGCGCGAGCACGAGCACCACCGGCGAGATCAGGAGCGTGAAGCTCGACACCGCCTTGTCGACCATCGTGAACGCGAGGAACGGGCGGCGCAGGATCCACGCCGAGGTGAGCGCTCGCAGGTCCGAGCGCCAGGTGTTGCGGCTCCAGCGGAGCCGCTGGAGGAAGAACTCGCGCGGGCGCGACGGGAAGGTCGACCAGACGCGAGCGGAGCGCTGCATGTAGGTGCGGTGGCCGCGGGCGAGGAGGAGGCTCGTCAGCCGCTTGTCGTCACCCGAGTTGCACGGACGGCCTGCGAACGTCTCGTCGAGGAACTCGTCCGCCACCTCGATGAGGAACGACCGGCGATAGACGGCGGTCCGCCCCGAGAGGCACGACACGGCACGGCCCACGACGGTCTGCGCCGCGTTCTCGTCGAAGTAGCGGTAGTCGAGGTAGATGTCGTTGACCCGCTGGAGGAACCGCCGGGGGTTGTAGACGTTCTGGCGCGTGCCGACGCCGACCACCCGGGCGTCGGCGAACGGCTCGCAGACCCGATCCGAGACGTCGGTCGCCCAGATGGTGTCGGAGTCGACGAGCGCCACCAGATCGGTGCCCGCGTGCTCCCACCCGAGCCGGAGCGCCGGACGCTTCCCCGGAACGCTCGTGTCGACGACGCGCACCGGGTGGTCGCGCGAGAGCTCCTGGGCGACGGCCCGGCAGTCGTCGTCGGTCACGTCGATCACGCACACGACCTCGACGACGTGGGCGTTCGCGAGCCACGACTCGAGCGCGTACCGGAAGATCACCGGGTCCTCGTCGTAGACGGGTGTCACGACGGTGATGGGCTCTCGGTGATCGCTCACCACCGGCGTGTAGTACGCGGCCGGCACGCGACGGATCAGCCAGCAGGTCCAGCGGACCAACCCGATCAGCCCGAGCGGGATGACGTACCAGAGCTGCCAGAGCTCACTCATCGGGCCGGCCCGATCCTGGTCGTGCGCGGCCCGGCTCGCCGCAGCGACCGATCGCAGCTCGGGTTGTCGATCGCAGCGCCGGCGACGGCCTCGTCGCCCGACCCTTCGATCCGATTCCCGCAGACGCGGGCCTGCGGCAGCCGCATCGCCTTGATGCCGGCTCCCTCGTTGTCGAGCAGCTCGTTGCCGACGACCACGTTGTCGATGCCGTCGGTCGCGGTGTCGCCGCCCAGGCGGATCCCGGCACCCGTGTTGTCGTACGACCGGTTGAAGCGGAACACGTTGCCGCTGCCGCGCGAGTCCAGGCCGGCCGAGTCTTCGTCGCGCTGTCCCGTGCAGTCGTTGTGCTCGACCACGTTCGCGGTCGCGGCCTCCTTGATGTCGACGCACTCGTTGCCCCGGGTCTCGATCACGTTGTCGCGCACCCTGACGTCCGTCGTCGTGTCGGGCACGGGGGTCGGATTGCGATCGAGCTGCTCGGGCGCGGTGCCGATGTAGACGCCTTCACCGTTCTTCCCGGAGCCGCCGTCGACGAAGTCGTCCGTCCCGCAGTCACGGATGTCGTTGCGGGCGACGACGACGTCGGACGACAGGTACTTGACCCGCACGCACTCACCGCGGAAGTCGTGGATGCGGTTCGCGCGGATCGTCACGTCGCGGGCGCCCTCGACCCAGATCGCGGTGTCCCGGCCTCGCAGCTCGAGGTGTTCGACCCGCCAGTGGTCGTGACGGATCTGCAGGATGCGCCCGGTGTCTCCCCCGCCGACGAGGGCCGCGCCTCGCCCGCGCAACGTGATCGGGGCTCCCGGCGCGCCGGGACCGACCGTCTCCAGCGGCTCGGGGTACTGCCCCTCGGTCACGACCACCGTCGATCCCGGCACGGCCCGCGCGATGGCCTCCTGGACGGTCCGCAGCGGCGCGCGCCGCGATCCGGCACCGGCGTCGTCGCCGTCGGTCGCGACCCAGAGGATCGGTGCACCGCCCGCACTCCCGCGACCGTGCGCGTCGGTGCCCGTGGCCCGTGCCGCGACTGCGCTCGCCGTGACGACCGCGAACGCGAGCACGCAGGTCGCCGACGCCAGGAGCAAGCGGCGGTCGCTCCGCCGCAGCGGATGCCCCCTGGTCCCGGTCATGCCGAGCGCGCTCCGGCGTACTCCCCGTCGTTCGCGCCGTCATCGGCCGCGAAGCGCCGGTGCGCTCCCGCGAGCGCGGGTACGTCGGGAGCGTCGATCGCGGCCTCCGCCGCGATCGCCTCCATGCTCTCGTTCACCTCGATGACGCCCCGAAGCAGCGGCATGTCGATGCCGAGCTCGCGGGCGAAGCCCAGAAAGCCGCGCGTGTCCTTCGGCAGGCACGCACCCCCGTAGGGCGCTCCGGCGCGGATGCCGTACTCGGGGTTGAACGAGCCCTCGGCCGACGCAGCCACGGTCGGCGCGATCTCATGGAGGTCGACGCCCGACTCGCACGCGACCTGCCAGATCTCGTTCCAGAAACTGATCTTCGTGGCGTTGTAGAGGTTGTGCGCGCACTTCACGAGCTCCGCCTCGGCCGGATCCTTGAAGGTCCTGATCTCACCGCCGAAGTCCTCGTAGAGATCGACCAGGCGCTCGGCGGTGCGCGCGCTGCGCGCCGCGATCACCGTCATCCACGGCATCAGGAAGTCCTCGCGGGCACACGCGGCGCGGAGGAACTCGGGGTTCGACGCCATCGCGAAGTCGACGCCGGCACGACGACCCGACGCCTCCTCGATGATCGGTGTGACCGTGTGCTCACAGGTGCCCGGCGGGACGGTCGAGCGCACGACGACGGTGTGGAACGCCTGCGCACCGCGAAGCGCCCGGCCGATCGCCTGCGATGCCGCACGGATCGCCGACAGCTCGTAGCGGTTGCCGTTGTTCGGCGTGGGCACGGTCATGAAGACGAACGCCGGAGCGCCGATGAGGTCGATGTGGGTGCTGGCCGCGTACCCGGCCCTACCGAGCTCCTCGACCCGCCGCTCGTTGACGTCGACGAACTGCACGGCGTTGCCCTTCGCCGCGAGTCCCATCCCGGTTGCCGATCCGACGACTCCGGACCCGACGATGATCGCCCGCGCCATGGCTCGCTCCTTGGTTCGGCTGCGTACCTGTGGTCTGAGGCCCCGAGCCCGAGCGGCGAAGGTACGGATCCGACCGTCGAAGGTCTTCGTCCTGGAGGACCGGATCGCGTCCCGGCGCTCGCGCGCCCGGCCGGGACGAATCGGTGAAAGGGGCGCGAACCGCCACCCTCCTGCGATTGCGGACCCCTCGGACGGGGCATGCACAGTCGATGCACGACGAGGGCTTGCTGCTCCGTGCCGTGACCGACTTCGACGAGGTGCTCTCCCGGACCGTCATGTCGGGCCGGGGCCTCGACGGGATCGCGGGCGCCCTCCAGGTCGCGACACGCCGAGACGCCGCCCTCTGGTCGCTGCGGGGCCACCTGCTCGCGTCCACGAACGGTGCGAGCGCCGCGCCGGACGCGGCGCGCGAGGAGGGGTGGCTGTGCTCGACGGTCGACGACGCGGGTGGGGGCGTCGTCGCGGGCGTGCATCCGGCCGGCCGGGCGCCGGGGCCATTCGACGAGATCGCCGTGGCGCAGGCCGCCCGCGTCGCGGCGCTCGAGCTCTACCGGATGCGCAGCGTCGCGCACACGGAGCTCAACCAGTGGGGCGACCTGACGAGCGCCATCCTCGCCGACGAGGACCCGGAGCGGGTCGCGGCGCTCGCCGAGTCGCTGGGCGTCGACCTCGACGAGGAACGGCGCGTCGTGGTGCTGCCCCCGAAGATCTCACCGCCGGACCGCGAGCGGATCCGCATCGACGCGCGTGCGCTCGACCGCGAGGCGCTCGAGACGACCCGCGACGAGCAGCCCGTGTTCATCCTCCGCAACGAGATCGACTGGTCGGCGCTGCGCCGAGCAGTGGAGGACACCGACGACGAATCGCTGCGCGTCGGGACGAGTCGACCTGCAGCCTCGGTGCGCGAGCTGCCGTCGGCACTCCGCGAGGCGCGTCTGGCTCTGCGGATGAGCGAGGCGATCGACGGCCCGCGCTTCACGCAGTTCGAGGACCTGGGGCTCTACCAGCTGTTCGCGTCGGCGGACCCCCGAGAGCTCGAGCGGCTCGTGCACCAGTGGCTCGCGCCCGTGCTCGAGTACGACGAGGAGCGGGGCACCGAGCTGTACCGCAGCCTGACCCTGTACCTCGAGCACGGCTGCTCGCTCGATCAGGCGGCGGCCGCCCTGTTCGTCCACCGCAGCACGTTGCGCTATCGCCTCGGGCGCGTCGAAGAGCTGCTCGATCGTGATCTGCGCAGCCCTGACACGCGCTTCCACCTCCAGCTCGCGGCGCGGGCGTTCGCCACTCTGGACGCGATGCAGGACGACGGCTCCCAGGCCTGACTCGGTCAGTGCGAGGGCGTCGGTGCCTCGATCACTCCCTGGCTCGCCTCGGGTGGGAGCTCGATGAAGGGCTGACCTCGCAGCAAGCCCTCGGCGACATCCTCCGAGACCGGCCGACGGAACAGGAAGCCCTGGCCGAGCTCGCATCCCGTGCGGGCCAGCACCCGGCGTTGGACCGTCGTGCCGATCCCCTCGGCGATCGTCTGGAGGTCGAGGGTGCGAGCCAGCTCGAGCACCGCCTGCACGATGGCCGGGACCGTGGCCTCCTCGACGATCGCCTCGACGAACGAACGGTCGATCTTCAGGACGTCGATCGGGAACTGGCGCAGGTGGCTCAGCGACGAGTACCCGACGCCGAAGTCGTCGATCGCGATGCGTGCACCGAGGTCCTTCAGCGCCCGCAGCGACTGCGCCACCTCGTCGGCGCGCTCGCCGATGAGGCTCTCGGTGAGCTCGAGCATCAGCGCGCCGGCCGGGATCCCGTGACGAGCGATCGTGCGCCTCACGGTGTCGACGATCCCGGGCGCGGCCAGCTGGCGCGCCGACAGGTTCACCGCGACGACGACCGGCTCGCCGACCGTGCGCTGCCACCGCGCCGCCGCGCGGCATGCCTCGTCGAGGACGTGCTCGCCGATCGCGACGATGGTGCCGTTCTCCTCGGCCAGGGTGACGAACTCGGCCGGCGAGAGCAGCCCGCGCGTCGGGTGCTGCCAGCGGACGAGCGCCTCGAACCCGGTGATCGTGCCGGAGCGCAGCGACACGAAGGGCTGGTACTGCACGACCAGCTCGCCGCGCTCGGCGACGCCGTGGAGGTCGGCCTCGAGGTGCAGTCGGTGCAACGACGCCGCGCGCATGCCGTGCTCGAAGCGCACGAGGGTGTTGCGGCCGCTCTCCTTGGCCCGGTACATCGCGGTGTCCGCGTCACGGAGCAGCTCGTCGGCGCTGGCAGACGAGCTGCTGGTGGCGATCGCGACACCGAGGCTCGCGGTGACCGCGAACTTGGTGCCGACGATCTCGACCGGTTGGCGCACCGACGCGAGGATCCGGGCACCGACCTCGGCCACCTCGTCGCTGAGGTCCTGGGCCCCTTCGAGCAGGACGGCGAACTCGTCGCCGCCGAGTCGGCTGACGGTGTCGCCCTGTCGGACCGCATCGCGGATGCGGTCGGCGACGTGACCGAGGAGCTCGTCCCCGGCGTCGTGGCCCAGCGAGTCGTTGACGAGCTTGAACCCGTCGAGGTCGCAGTAGATGACCGCGATCGAGTGGTCCTCGCGACCGCGCAGCGCGAGCGCGTGCTCGATGCGATCACGCAGGAGCGCTCGGTTCGCCAGCCCCGTCAGCGTGTCGTGGAACGCCTGGTACTCCAGCTCGGTCTCGACCTGCTTGCGATCGGAGATGTCGTGGGCGTTCACGACGATCCCCCCGACCGACGGGTCGCCGAGGAGGTTCGTGCACCGCAGCTGGACCCACGGGTACGCGCCACCCGCCGTGGTGATCCGCAGCTCGTCGTGGACCGTGGCGCCCGGACGGGCCCGGGCGTGGTCCAGGAGCCGAGCAGCCTGCTCCCGGTGCTCGGGAGCCACGGCCGCCAGCACGTTGACGCCGATCGCCTCGTCCGGCGAGAAGCCGCTCAGCGAGTCGAGCGCACCCGAGGCGTCGACGACGAAGCCGTCGCGGTCGACCACGAGGAAGGCGTCGCTCGAGTTCACCGCGACCGCCCGGTAGTACTCCTGCTGCCGTGCGACGGCCGCGCGCGCCGCGACCATCTCGCGGTTCAGGCGCAGGACGCGCCAGACCACGATCGGGCACATCGCGGCGACGGCGATCACCAGCGCCTCGTTCGGCGTCGCGTGACCGAGCGCCTGCGCGACGAGCTGGATCACGGGAAGCGAGAGGAAGGCGACAGCCGCGACCATGAGCCCGACGCGACGCGACACCGACCCGTCCGACGGCGGCTGGGTGAGCTCGCGCATCGACGGATGCAGCGCCGCGAGCGGGAGGAGCGCGTACCCGGCGAGCCACATCGTGTCGAGGGCGTGCGA
>CAZCUD010000002.1:47740-397266 GCA_964501785.1 uncultured Bifidobacteriaceae bacterium | reverse complement strand
GACTCGCCTTCTGCGACATCTTGATCCTGATGAACGCCTGGGGAGACCGCTTCACGGCTGGCCCCGAAGGCCCACCGGTGCTGCACCGCCACCGAGGGTGCGGCGAGATCACCCACGTGCACCTGAGCTGCGACCGATGCGGCGAGCCGATCACCGCGGCCGACATCGACGTGGAACCCGGTCCGGGTCTGACGGCGCCCGCCGGTCGTCGCTGACGGCGCGACCCGACGCCTGATCGATCAGTCGGAACCAGATCCTGGTGCCCGTCGTGCTCCGTCAGTCGGCCCCGACGACGAGGGCGCAGGTCGTGTCGTCGAACTCACAGGTCCACGTACCCATGTCGCCGTCGGCGACGTCGGCGACGGGGAACTGGATGTCGAACGTCACGCCCTTGACCTCGAGGTAGACGGTCGAGTCGTCGGCGGGCGCGGTGCGGGCCTTGGCCTTGAACGGCATGCGGCAGACGTCCTCGCCGTCGACGCCGGTCGCCTCCGAGCCCTTCCGCACGCGCCCCTTGGCGATGACCTCGAAGTCGCCTGACGCGTCCCGCTCCGAGATGGTGACCCGAGCCCGTGGCTTCATCTCGCCGAAGGCGCCCTGGCCGCTGCACGTTCGGCCGCGCTCCTTGCCGGCGAGCCCCTGGAACTCGAACGCACCGGAGTACGTCACCGAGTCGCCGGCGGACGCGGGAAGCGCGACGGTGACGATCGAGGTCGTCGCGAGCATCAGGGTGACGATGGCTGAACGGAGGATTCTCGGCACGCGCGCATCGTAGGCCGAACCCAGGCCACCGATGCCGCGGCCGGTCGGCTATCCGGTCAGCAGGTCGAGCTGCATCTCGACCCGGTTGCTCTTCTTGCAGTCGAAGGACGCCTTCTTCTTCGGGTGGACCCGGGTGAACTCTCCACCCTGCACCTGGAGCAGTGCGAAGCACGAGGAGGGGATGCGGTCACCCACATCGGTGGCACCCATCATCCCGTCGGCGGTGAAGCCGTTGATCCCACTGGCGGCTTCGAGCACCGCTTCACGCGTCAGAGCGTTGTTGCCACCGTTCTCGACCACCGCGTTCACGACGTCACGGAAGTAGATGCCCGCGGCCCAGGCCTGAGCCCCGAAGCTGTCGACGTTGTCCTTGCCCGTGTACTTCACGAAGCTGCTCGTCATCTTGTTCGCGCTCGCCTCGTCGTAGAAGGGGACGAGGTTGAGGCTCACGTACTGGTCCTCGACGTCTGCGCCGCCCTGCTCGAGCAGCTGGTCGGTGTAGCAGGCGACCCAGCAGTCCCAGACCTCGACGCTGCTCACGCCCTGGAGCTTCGCCTCCCGTCGGAGCGACACGGTGGAGCTGAAGGCCAGGGCGCTCCGGGCGTACGTCGCCTGGTCGTCCTTGATCTGCTGTGCGATCGGTGTGTACACGCTCTGCTGCGCGCGCGCCGAGACGTCGTACTCGGCGGCGACCTCGATGCCCTTCTCCTCTTGTCCCCTGAACGCAGGGACCTGTGCGTCCTTCGCCGACTTCAGGTCCGCCGGGAACAGGAACACGCCGGAGAGGTCGTCGTCGTGCTGCGAGAGGTAGTAGCCGGTCGGGCCGGTGTTGGCGCGATAGGTCTGCGGGTGGTCCTCCCTCGTGGCGCAGTCGAGCGCCGGAGGCGTGATCGGGTACGAGACGGGCGAGCACTGGTGCACCGGCTCGGTGGTCAGCACCGGGAAGTCGGGCAGACCGACCGCCACGCCGTCGGCGTTCACGCAGGCGACCATGTCGTCCACGTTGTTCACGAACAGCGACGTCGTGGCGACGAGCGCGAAGTCGTTCTCGCACGCCTCGACGATCGCGTTGCGGGTCTCGTCGGCGTCGAGGCGTGAGTCGATGAAGTCGACCACGACCTTGCGCCCGGCGAGGCCGCCCTGGTCGTTGATGTACTCCTCGAAGCCGGCCATCGCATTGGGAGTTCCCTGGAAGAGCCCGGGCTGGAGCTCGTTCTCCACGTCGGCCAGCACCGCGATCCGGATCTCGTCCGCGGTGACGCCGACGTCGGTCGCCTCGAGGGCCTCGCCCCCGCCGCCGGCCCCGCCCCCTCCACCGGCCGATGCGACGGTGGCGGTCGCCATCGTCGCCACCGCGAGGATCGCCGCGGCGGTCATCGTCAACCCTGTCGCGCGCAGTCGTCTCACCGATCTCTCTCCTTGTCGCCTTCGCTCGTGTCGCGGAGGTGCGTGTCGTGTCGGATGGAGTGCCTCATCAGGCGCCGCCCCAGCGGTGGCCCCAGTAGCTCACCGCGGTGATCTCGGTCGCGACCCACGACGCCGAGTCGACGAGGCGTCCGCCCGTGCCGTATTCGACGTCGAAGCCGCCGGGCGTCCCCACGTAGAACGAGACCATGTGGTCGTTGGTGTGTCGCCCGAGCGATGCCGAGATCGGAATCTCGAGGTCGCGGCAGCGGTCGAGCGCGCGCCCGACCGCGTCCAGGTCGTCGACCTCGACCATGAGGTGCACGATCCCGGACGGTGCCGGGCCCTCGAACAAGGCCAGGCTGTGGTGTCGGGGGTTGCAGCCGAGGAAGCGGATCCAGGCGTCGCCCTGCTCGGGGTCGCGATCGGGGAAGATCGCGCCGGGGAGCCGCATCGAGTCACGGTGCTGGAACCCGAGGATCCCCTCGTAGAAGTCCATCGCGGCGTCGATCGCGGGCTGAGGGAGCACGACGTGCCCGAGGCCCAGGTCGCCGGCCACGAACCTCGTACCGGCGCTCGGCGCGAGCGGGCGGTGCTCGAGGGTCGGACCCGCGTAGAGCTCCAGGTGCGTGCCGCTCGGGTCGCACGCGTGGACGAGCGCCTCGACCCGGCGATCGGCCAGCTCGTCCGGCGTCGCGGCGCGCACCGTGACGCCGGCGGAGTCGAGCGCGTCGCTCACCCGAGCCAGGGCGCGCGGCCCGGCGGCCTCCCACCCGACCGCGGCGAGGCGGTCGCCGTCCGAGGCGGTGACGACGAGGCGGGCGGGTCGCTCGTCGATGCGGGCGCGGAGCTCGGTGTCGCCGTCGCGCGTCACCTCGACGTCGAGGCCGTCCCGGAGGAACCGCTCCCACGCATCGAGATCGGTCGCTTCGAGCCGGAGATAGCCCAGCGAGTGGATGTCCATCTGCTCGCCACTGTGCCCTGCGAGTCGGCGGGAGTCCCCGTTCCGATCCCGGTCAACGGGATGCGTCGGGACGGCTTTCAGGCCCTGGGATCGAGCCGATCGCCGGGCAACGGGCGGTCGCCGTACAGGCCGGCCTGGTACCGGCGCATGCCCGCCAGCCATCGGTCGATGTCGTCGGCCTTCTGCACGACGTAGCGGGCGACCTCGGGGTGGGGGAGGACCCAGAAGCGCTCGGCGGCGATGGCGTCGATGCAGTCGCGCGCGACGTCGTCGGCCTCGAGGACGGCGGTGTCGGCCGACACGCCGAGGGGGCCGTCGGCGAGCGGATCTGCGACTCGGGTGTCGGGGCTGTTCGCCGTGATGTTGGTGCGAACTGCTTGAGGGCAGAGGACCGACACGCGGATCCCCTGGTGGTGGTGGGTGACGGCAAGCCACTCGGCGAGCGCCACCGCGGCGTGCTTGGTGATCGTGTAGCCCATCGACCCCACCTGCGTGAGCAGCCCTGCCGCCGACGCGGTGTTGAGCAGGTAGCCACGGCCTCGGGCGATCATCGAGGGCAGCACGGCCCGTGCTGCGTGCACGTGGGCCATGACGTGCACCTCCCACAGCGCCTGGAGGGTCTCGTCGGACTCCTCGACCCCGCCCTGGGTGACGAACCCGGCGTTCGAGCAGAACAGGTCGATCGCTCCGTGCGTCGACTCCGTCGTGCGGACCAGGTCGGTGAGTGCCTCGGCATCACGCACGTCGAGCGTCGCCGCGGTCCCCCCGAGGGAGGCGGCGACCGACGCGGCCGCGTCGCCGTCGCGGTCGGCGACCACCACGTGACGGGCTCCCGCGTCAGTCGTCGCCTTCGCGAGTGCCGCTCCGATCCCGGAGCCGCCACCGGTGACGACGACGACCGCGTCAGCGAGGTCCATGTCGGATCGGGCGCTACTGGGCGGCACGACCCGCGGCGCGGATCGCGTCGACCAGGAGGTGCGGGTCGTAGGGAGCCGCCGGTCCGGGGCGGTACGTGACGGCCACGAGGTGACCGGAGTAGGGGAACGCGCCGTGCTGCTCGTACAGGTCCCACACGACGGGGGAACGGCGATCGATCCCGACGTCGATGCCCTGGAAGGGCGCGAAGCCGAGCAGCATCTGCGCGCCGGGCAGCGACGCGACCGAGACGTCGTCGACGACGAGGTCGAAGTCCCAGGTGAAGCGATCGCCGGCGGCCGCGCGCAGGCTCACGATGCGCGGACCCGAGCCGAGACCGCCGCCGTCGATCGCGTACATCTCGCCGTAGTGGTTGTAGGCGAAACGGAGTCGACCGCCGTCGACGTAGACGACGTAGCCGCCCCCCTGATCGCCGTGCGCGACGAGCACGCCCTCGTCGCCGGCTCGGTGCTCGAGCTCGACCTCGACGGTGAAGTCGCGGAACGCGATGAGCTGCTGGGACCGGTACCGCTCCAGGGTCGGTGTCCCCGCGAGGATCCGCACCGGGCGATGGAAGGCTTCGTCGTCCGGCCGGCGGAGCAGCTGGAGCAGGCCGGTGCCGTCGTCGAGGGGGAAGACCTGGTTGTCGCACGCGGCCGACTCCCAGGCCCCGGCGAGCTCACGCACCTTGTCGGGGCGCTCGCCCGCGAGGTCGACCACCTCGGTCGGGTCGGAGGTGATGTCGTAGAGCTCCCACTCGTCGTCGTCGTAGGGCGCGCCACGTGGGTGCAGCGCGACCAGCTTCCACCCGTCGCGGTAGAAGCTGCGATTGCCGAAGCACTCCGAGTACTGCTCGAGGTGCGTGCTCTCCGATGCTCGTCGCGTGACGGCCGCCGCGAAGCTCGACCCGTCCCGGTCCGCTCGCGCGGGGAGCCCGGCGAGGTCGAGGATCGTGGGGTACAGGTCGGTCACGTACTGGTACTGGTGACGGAGGGTGCCGCGGTCCTCCGCCGGGATGCCCGCAGGCCACGACACGACGAGCGGCACGCGCACGCCGCCTGCGTGGGTCGTCCGCTTGTAGAGCCGGAACGGCGTGTTGGAGGCCATCCCCCAGCCGCGCGGATAGTGCACGAGGGCCTGCGGGCCACCGATCAGCTCGGGGTCGCGCTCGACGTCGAGGTTCCACCCGGTCATGCCGGTGAAGCCGCCGAACTTCTTGTAGTAGCTGCGCGAACCCGTCGCGCCGCCTTCTTCGGTCGCGCCATTGTCCGAGGTGAAGATCACGACGGTGTCGTCGAGGTCGCCGAGTGCCGCGACGACGTCGAGGAGGCGGCCGAGGTTCTGGTCGACGTTGTCGACCATCGCCGCGTACACCTCCATGTAGCGGGCGAACAGCGCTCGTTCGTCGGCGGAGTGATCCGCCCAGGCCTGGACCTCGTGGCCGGCTTCGTGGTTGCGAGGCGGGAGCGGCGTGCCCGGCGGGAACAGCCCCATCTCCTGTTGCCGTGCGAAGCGGGACGCTCGCACGGAGTCCCAGCCCACGTCGTAGCGACCGCGATGTCGGGTGAGGTCGGACGCCTTGGCGTGCAGCGGTCCGTGCACCGCGCCGTGAGCGAGGTACAAGAAGAACGGGCGCGTGGCGTCGTTGGCGCGCAGCTCTTTCAGGTACGTGATCGCCTGGTCGGTGATGTCGTCGGTGAAGTAGTAGCCGTCGGGGTACTCGTCCACGTCGACGAGCGAGTTGTCCCGAACGAGCGCGTGCGGATGATGAAGGTTGGTCCAGCCCTCGAGGATGCCGTAGAAGCGCTCGAAGCCCCGTTGGAGGGGCCACGAGTCGCGCGGCGCGGCGCCGTGCATCGCGCTGTCGCGGGTCAGGTGCCACTTGCCCACGGCGAACGTCGCGTACCCCGAGGCGCGCAGCGCCTCGGGGAGCGTCTCGATCGCCGGGTCGATCTCCATCGTCCACCCCGGGAACCCGGGGTCGAAGTTGGCGACTCCGGCGAAGCCCGCCCGGTGCGGGTTCATGCCCGTCTGGATCGCCGCGCGTGCGGGCGAGCACAACGGTGCGGTGTGGTAGCCCGTGAAGCGGATGCCGTCGGCCGCGAGGCGGTCGAGCGTCGGGGTCGGGATCTCCGAGCCATAGGGCCCGACGTCGCTGAACCCCATGTCGTCGAGCAGCACGAGCACGATGTTGGGGCTTCCCTCCGGCGGACGAACCGCGGGAGGCCACCACGGCGTCGACTCGCCGACGGTCCAGCCGATCACGCCCTCGAAGGCTCGTGCTCCGTCCGTCATGTCGTGAGGACGGTTCGACGCGTGGGCGTCAGGCTCGCTGGAAGCGGTCGTTCCAGATCGCGCTCGCCGTCTGGTGGACGAGGGGCGCGGTGGCATGCAGATCGATCTCCGCGACGGGGCCGGTGACCGACACCGCTGCGATCGCTCGACCGCTGCTGCGGAGCGGGGCAGCCACGCACGCCAGGCCCTCGTACGACTCCTGGTGGTCGAACGCGAGCCCGGACTCGTTGATGCGCTCGAGCTCGCGCTCGAGGTCGCGCGCGTCGGTCAGCGTGCGCGACGTGCGCGCGGGGAGCTCGTCGGCCAAGACCTCTGCGGCGGCCTCCTCGTCGAACGCGAGCATCGCCTTGCCCAGGGCGGTGCAGTACGCGGGCTGTCGACCGCCCTGGCGCGTGGGCAGCCGGAACTTCCGCGTGGGGATCCGTTCGAGGTACACCACCCCCGAGCCGTCGAGGATCGCCATCTGCACCGCGAGCCCGGTCGCGACCGACAACGAGTGCAGGTGCGGGTAGGCGAGGTCGGACAGGCGGCTGCGGCGCGAGGCCAGCCCACCGATCTCGAAGAGGCGCATCCCGATCCGGTAGCCGGACACCTCGCGCTCGATCCACCCGATGGCAGCGAGCTGGTCGACCATCCGATGCACCGTCGACTTGGGGAGCCCGGTCCGTTCGGTGAGCTCGTGGAGCGTCAGCGCGCCGTCGGCGCTGTCGAAGGCGCCGATGATGCAGTCGACCCGGCCCAGCACGGAGCGTCGTGACTCTTCCTCGGGTTCGTGCGCGGGTTCGTGCGGCTGGTGCACCGTGCTCCTCCCCCCAGGCGCCGAACGACGTTCGACGGTACCACCGTGCTCCGCGCCGGCCTCGGTCGCTCCCCGCACCACCGGCACCGTGGCTCACCCGACCGTCGCGCGCGGCTGGTGTGCGCTCAGCTCCACCGCGATGTCGATGATCTGGTCCTCCTGGCCGCCGACGAGGCGCCGCTCACCGCAACGCAGGAGGATCTCCGCACCCGACACGCCGTACCGCTCGGCCGCCCGGTACGCGTGGCGCAGGAAGCTCGAGTACACGCCCGCGTACCCCATGATCAGGCTCATCCGGTCGAGCACGCACTCGCCGTCCATCACCGGGCGCACGATCTCCTCGGCGACGTCGAAGATCTGGAGCGGATCGATGCCCGAGCGGATGCCGAGCCGGTCGAGCACCGCGGCCAGCGCCTCGGTCGGGGTGTTGCCGGAGCCCGCGCCGAACGAACGCGTGCAGGAGTCGGCCTGCACGGCCCCGGCGCGGATCGCGAGGACGGTGTTCGCGACCCCGAGCGAGAGGTTCTGATGCCCGTGGAACCCGACCTGGGCGTCGTCGCCGAGCTCGGCGACGAGCGCCGAGACGCGATCGCTGACCTCGTCGAGGATCAGCGCGCCGGCGGAGTCGACGACGTAGACGCACTCGCTCCCGGCGTCGGCCATCACGCGTGCCTGGCGCGCCAGGACCTCGGGCGGCTGGCTGTGGCTCATCATCAGGAAGCCCACCGTCTCGAGACCGAGCTCGCGCGCGATCGCGAAGTGCTGGCGCGCGATGTCGGCTTCGGTGCAGTGGGTGGCGATGCGGATCACGGAGACCCCGATGTCGCGGCAGGCGCGGATGTCGTCGGTGGTCCCGACTCCCGGGAGCATCAGCGCGGCGATGCGTGAACGTCCGGCGGCTGCCTCGACCGCGTGCTGCATCAGCACCCGCTCGTCGACCGCCGAGAACCCGTAGCAGTACGAGGAGCCCGACAGGCCGTCACCGTGGGTGACCTCGATCACGGGCACCCCGGCACCGGCGAGCCCGTCCACCACCCGGTGCACGTCCTCGGCCGTGAAGCGGTGCTCCTTGGCGTGGGAGCCGTCGCGCAGCGACGAGTCGGTGATCCGGACGTCCAACACGTCGGAGTAGGGCATGTCAGCGCTCCTGGAGGACGAGCGAGCGCGCGATCTCCTCACCCACGCGCGCCGCGGCCGCAGTCATGATGTCGAGGTTGCCCGCATAGGGAGGGAGGAAGTCGCCGGCCCCCTCGACCTCGATGAACACCGCGACTCGCCCGCGTCCGTCGGGAGTCAGCTCGCGCTCGATCTGGGGCTCCTGGAGCAGCCGGTAGCCGGGCACGTACTCCTGGACCTGCGCCACCATCGCCTCGATCGACGCGGTCACCGCGTCGGCGTCGGCGTCGGGTTCCAGGGAGCAGAAGATGGTGTCGCGCATGGTCAGCGGCGGCTCGGCGGGGTTGAGGATGATGATCGCCTTGCCGCGTTCGGCCCCACCGAGGACCTCGACCGCGGAGGCCGTCGTGCGGGTGAACTCGTCGATGTTGCTGCGGGTCCCGGGGCCGGCGGAGCGCGAGGCCACGGTGGCCACGATCTCTGCGTACGCGACGGGGGTGACGCGGGACACGGCGTGCACCATCGGGATCGTCGCCTGCCCGCCGCAGGTCACCAGGTTGACGTTGGGCTCGCCCAGATGACGATCGAGGTTGACCGCTGGGATGACGTAGGGGCCTCGCGCCGCCGGCGTGAGGTCGACGGCCCGGATCCCGGCTGCCTCGTAGCGCGGCGCGTTCTGGTGGTGGACTCCGGCCGAGGTGGCCTCGAACACGATCGCCGGGAGCTCGTCGCGCGAGAGGAGCCAGTCGACGCCTGCGGCCGACGTCTCGAGGCCGAGGTCACGGGCGCGCGCGAGGCCGACGCTCTCGGGATCGATCCCGACGGCGTAGCGGAGGTCGAGCGCGTCCGAGTGCCGCAGCTTGTGCACGAGGTCGGTGCCGATGTTGCCGGACCCCATGACGGCGGCGATCGGGCGCGTGCTCATGGCCCGATCCTCACAACTGCGCCGCCGCGGCGCACCAGTGCGTGCCGGAGAGCGGGACGGGGGACCGATCGATCGATGCGGCTCAGGCGCCGGCGTCGAACGTCGCCCGGACCGAGCCCAGGCCGCTGATGCGCGCTTCGTAGGTCGCGCCGGGTCGGACCGGGACGAGCGGCCCGAGGCTTCCCGACAGCACCAGCTCACCCGCCCGCAGCGGCTCGCCACGCCGGGCGACGGCGTTGGCGAGCCACACCACCGCGTTCAGCGGGTGACCGAGGCAGGCCGCGCCCGTCCCGGAGCTCACGACGTCGTCGCCCGAGGTGAGGGTCATCTCGCTCGCGCGCAGGTCGTCGACGTCTCGCAGCGAGCGGGGGGATCCACCCGTGACGAACAGCCCCGACGATGCGTTGTCGGCCACGGTGTCGAAGATCGTGATGTCCCAGTCGGCGATCCGGCTGTCGACCACCTCGATGGCTGGGACGACGTAGTCGATGGCACCGAGTAGCTCGGGACCGGTCACGTCGTGATCCGGCAGGTCCGTGGCGAGGACGAATGCCACCTCGGCCTCGACGCGCGGCTGGAGCAGGCTGTCGAACGGGATCGGTTGGGAGTCGCCGTAGGCCATGTCGGCGAACAGGACGCCGAAGTCGGGCGTGTCCACCTGCATCTGCTGCTGCACCGCGGGCGAGGTCAGACCGATCTTGCGACCGACGCGGCGTCGTCCGGCCGCGCTGCGCGCGTGCACGAGCTGCTGGACCGCGTACCCGTCG
The DNA here is from genome assembly GCA_964501785.1 of uncultured Bifidobacteriaceae bacterium. Taxonomy (GTDB): domain Bacteria; phylum Actinomycetota; class Acidimicrobiia; order IMCC26256; family PALSA-555; genus DATBSK01. The sequence continues at coordinate 387,319 of CAZCUD010000002.1, read as the reverse complement.
TCGAGCCCACCGTCGGGGAGGAGGTCGCGCACCGGCGCGCAGGGGCGTCGCGTGCGGGTCGCTTCGAGCAGCCGCGCTGCCGCGGCTTCGTGGGCGGCTCGGCGGCTCGCGTCGACCACGGGCTCGGCGACCACCGGCTACTCGTGGTCGCGGAGGAGGTAGGAGAGCACCACGCTCTCGAACTCGTCCTTGCGCTCGATCATCGCCCAGTGCCCACAGTCGTGGAACACGTGGAGCTCGCAGCGGGGGATGAGCCGCAAGGGCGCGATCGCCCCGTCGAGCGGCGTCACGCGGTCGTCGCGACCCCAGGTCAGCAACGTCGGCGCCTCGATCCTGCCCAGCATGGCGAGGAGCTCGGAGTTGTGCACCGTGAGCGCCCGGAACGCGTCGAGCAGCCCTCGGTTGTAGATCGTGCGGATCGACGCGAGCGCCTCCGGTTGGCTCGCGGCGTTCCACCGCTCGTCCACGAACTCGTCGGTGAGCAGCGCCGGATCGAACACCATGGAGCGCATCCACTGCACCAGCCGGTCGCGGGTGGGATCCTCGACGAACTCCACCAACCGCACGATCCCCTCGGGCGGCGAGGGGCTGAAGAACGGCACTCCGACGCCCCCGAGCGTGACCAGTCGGCTCACGCGCTCGGGGCTGTTCGCCGCGAGGCCGGCGACGACGCCTCCACCGAGCGAGTTGCCCACCATCGCGAGCCGCTCGATGCCGAGACCGTCGAGGAACGCGAGCACGGCCCCCGGCGCGTGCAGGATCGGCGGCCCGTCGACCGCGTGGCTCTTGCCGAAGCCGGGGAGGTCGAGCACCAGCGTGCGGAAGTGCGGGGCGAAGCGCGGGAGGTTGCCGCTGAAGTTGGCCCAGCCGCTCACGCCGGGGCCGGAGCCGTGGAGCAGGAGCAGGGGTGGACCCTCGCCGGCCTCGTGGTAGTGCAGGTCACCGGCCGGCGTGGCGAGCGTCTTGCTCGTCGCCTCGGCGGTCAGCTCGGTCGTTGTCATCGTGGTCCTCGGGGCCGAGTCGGAGGGTCGGGGTCGCCGCTGGGGTCAGAAGGTGACGGCGGCCGGGCCTGATGGGGCCTGGCCCATGAGCATCCCTGCTGCGTCGTCGAAGACCGGGCCCGGGACGAAGACCGCGTGGTTCATGCCGGCGTGCATGGCGCGCCAGAACCGCTGGACCGGCTTGTCGAGGCGAACCGCGTTGCCGCCGCAGCAGGTGAACGCCCGATCGGCCGCGTCGACCGCGCGCCACGCGACCCGGACCTGATCGCGCCTGATGGCCACACGGTCGGCCATCGTCACCTCGTAACCCGTCCCGAGGCGCTCGTACAGCTCGCCGACGTCGTACAGGAGCTGCGTCCGGGCGCCGCGCAGGTCAGCCGCGGCTTCGCCGAGCGTCCGGCGGCTGTGCGGGTCGCTCACCTGCGCGGTCCCGACCGCGTTGGTGCGCCCGGCCTGGTACTCGAGCGCGTGCTCCAGGACGCCCTCGGCGATGCCGAGCAGGCCGGCGGCGACGGAGCAGGGGAAGATCGTCGACCAGGGCATGCGATAGAGAGGTTCCGTGCGGCCGGCCTCGACCGCCGCCCGTCCGTCGATGACCTTGGCCGCGTCGATGGTGCGGTACGAGGGGACGAACGCCCCGCGCACGGTCACGTCCTTGCTGCCCGTGCCCTCGAGTCCCATGACCTTCCACGAGTCGGAGTCGATCTCGTAGTCGGCGCGAGGCAGCATCACGTGCACCATGAACGGCACGCCGTCGGAGCCTCCGCCGGGGACCATGGCGCCCAGCACGACCCAGTCGCACAGGTCGGTGCCGGAGGAGAACGGCCAACGCCCTTCCACGGTGTAGCCACCGTCCACCGGGGTGGCGGTACCGCACGGCGCGTACGGCGAAGCGATCCAGGTGTCGGGGTCGTCGCCCCACACCTCTTCTTGGAGGCGCTCGTCGTTGAGCGCGAGCTCCCACGGGTGGACCCCGACGACGCCGGCGACCCACCCCGCGGAGGGGCAGGCGTGCCCGATGTCCATCACGGCAGCCAGGAAGTCACGCGGGTCGGCCTCGAAGCCGCCGAAGGCGGCGGGCTGGAGCATGCGGACCACGCCGATGTCCTTCAGGCGCTTGGCGACGTCGTCGGTCAGGCGGCCGAGCTCGTCGGCGGCCGGAGATCGGTCGGCGAGCTCGTCGCTCGCCTCTTCGATCCTCGCGAACACGTCGTGGGCCACGGTGTCGACTGTAGGAGTAGGCCCGGGTGAGGCGCTCGCAGCGCTCTCACCCAGTGGGACGATCACGCCGGCCTCGACGCCACGGCCCCGGCGACGAGGACAGAATGCGCCCCGAGGGCCTCGATGCGGAGCAGATCGTGAGCGGCGAAACCATCCCCACCACCATCACGGACGACTTCGGCGGCACCATCGGGCGCACTCTCGTGGAGTCCGAGCCGTGGTGGCCCGAGCCGGCGCACCCCGGGGACCACGCCCCGAACGTGGTCGTGATCCTCTTCGACGACCTCGGGTTCTCGCACCTCGGCTGCTACGGGTCCGACCTGCCGACACCCAACATCGACCGGCTGGCGGCAGGGGGGATCCGGTACAGCAACTTCCACGTCACACCGCTCTGCTCGCCCACCCGCGCCGCGCTGCTCACCGGCAGGAACCACCACACGGTCGGGATGCGGGCGATCTCGAACTTCAGCACCGGGTTCCCGCACATGCGCGGCCGCATCACCGACCAGGCGGCGACGATGGCGGAGGTGCTCCGCGGGAGCGGCTACGCGACCTTCATGATCGGCAAGTGGCACCTCTGTCCGATGGACGAGGCGTCGGCCGCGGGCCCGTTCGACAGCTGGCCGCTCCAGCGCGGGTTCGACCGCTTCTACGGGTTCCTCGACGGCGAGACCGACCAGTTCTCGCCCGATCTCACCTACGACAACCATCGCATCGAACCGCCACGCACGCCGGAGGAGGGCTACCACCTCACCGAGGACCTGGTGGACCGGACGCTCGAGTTCATCAACGACTCGGTGTCGATCCGACCCGACCGCCCCTTCTTCACCTACTTCGCGCTCGGGGCGACGCACGCACCGCACCAGGCGCCGCCCGAGTACCTCGAGCGCCACCGCGGTCGCTACGACGACGGCTGGGACGAGGCCCGGCGCCGGTGGTTCGAACGCCAGCAGCAGCTCGGGGTGGTCACTCCCGACACCGAGCTCGCGCCGCGCAACCCTGGCGTGGAGCCGTGGGACGAGCTCGGTGACAACCAACGCCGTCTGGCTGCGCGGCTGCAGGAGGCGTTCGCCGCGTTCCTCGAGCACACCGACGACCAGATCGGGCGGCTCGTCGACGGCCTCGAGCAGATGGGTCTACTCGACGACACGGTGATCGTGTTGCTCTCCGACAACGGTGCGAGTCGCGAGGGCGGCCCGTTCGGCGTGCTCCACGAGATGAAGTTCTTCAACCTCTTGATCGAGACCCCCGACGAAGCCGTCGAGCACCTCGACGAGATCGGTGGGCCACGCAGCCACGCGAACTACCCGTGGGGTTGGGCACAGGCCGGCAACACGCCCTTCCGTTGGTACAAGTCCAACACTCACGAGGGCGGCGTGCACGTGCCCTGCATCGTGCACTGGCCGAACGGCGTCGAAGCGTCGGGTGCGATCCGTCACCAGTTCCACTACGTGACCGACATCGCGCCGACGATCTACGAGATCGTCGGTGTCGAGGCGCCCGACACCTATCGGGGGGTCGCGCAGCTGCCGCTCGCGGGCGCGTCGATGGCTTACACGTTCGACCCCGCGGCAGCGGACACCGCGAGTCGGCACCCCGCGCAGTACTTCGAGATGATGGGCCATCGGGCCATGTACGTCGACGGCTGGAAGGCCGTCACGCGCCACGAGCCGGGGACGCCCTTCGACGACGACGTGTGGGAGCTCTACGACCTCTCCACGGATCCCTCCGAGTGCGAGGACCTCGCCGCCGCGCAGCCCGAGCGGTTGGCTGCGCTGGTCGAGCGGTGGTGGGAGGAGGCGGAGGTCCACGGCGTGCTGCCGCTGGACGACCGCATGGTCGAGCTCTTCGGGGCCCGGTTCACCGACCGGTCACCGCACCGACCCGACCGGCGGTACACCTACCGACCACCCATGTCGTACCTCCCGGCGCAGGTGTCTGCCGCGATCGGGGGGCGCAGCTGGGACCTCGACGCGCGCGTCGAGCGAGCCGCGGGCCAGGGAGGTGTGCTGTACGCCCTCGGCAACGGCAACGCCGGGCTGTCCGTCTTCGTCCAGGACGAGAAGTTGGTCTTCGACTACAACGCGTTCGGTGACCACACGGTGATCGAGTCGGAGCGCTCGCTGCCGACCGGTCCGTGCGTGCTCGGCGTGAGGTTCCGCCGCGCGGGCAACGGCGCGACTGCCACCGTGGTCGTCGACGACGAGCCGGTCGGGTCGGCCGAGATCCCGTTCGCGATGCGGGTCGTCTCGAGCGTCGGCGGCAGCGTCGGCTACGACCACGGCAGGCCGGTGAGCGACCGCTACCAGGGCAGCTTCCCGTTCGAGGGGGTCCTGCACGCGGTCGACATCCAGCTGCTGCGGGCGTCGCGCGACCGAGAGCGCGATCTCGCCGGTGCCGAGGGACGCGCCGAGCTCGGGAGGCAGTGAAGCGGGCAGATCTGGGAACCTGGGGCGACGCCCGACGGGAGGACGACGTGTCCCAGGTCCGGATCCACAACTTCTCGATCTCGCTCGACGGCTTCGGGACCGGCGAAGGCCTCACCTTCGACGCACCGTTCGGCCACGCCGGTCACCGCTTGCACGAATGGATGATGCAGACGCGCTTCTGGCGCTCTCGGGTCGGTGAGCCGGGTGGCAGCGCTGGTGTCGACGACTCGTTCGCGCTGCGGATCGACCAGGGGTTCGGCGCCGAGATCATGGGTCGGGGGAAGTTCGGTCCTCAGACCGGTCCGTGGACGGACGTGGGTGCGGCCGACGAGTGGCGCGGCTGGTGGGGGCCGAACCCCCCGTTCCACACGCCGGTCTTCGTGCTCACCCATCACCCCCGCCCACCGATCGAGATGGAGGGCGGCACCGTGTTCCACTTCGTCGACGCCAGCCCGCGTGAGGCGGTCGAGATGGCGCGAGAGGCGGCCGGCGACCTCGACGTGCGCGTCGGCGGGGGCCCGTCGATGGTGCGCGACTTCTTCGCAGCCGACCTGATCGACCTGGCCCACATCGTCCAGGTGCCGTTGGTGCTCGGCCGCGGCGTGCGCGTGTGGGACGGCCTCGAGGGCCTCGACGAGCGCTACGACATCGAGGCCGTCTCGTCACCGAGCGGCGTCACGCACCTCACCCTCACGAGGCGCTGAGGGCACCGTCCGATGGTCGAGACGAGCGGATCGGAACCACGGCGGCGCCATCGCGTCGTGGTGGTCGGAGCCGGTTTCGCCGGGCTGAACGTCGTCAAGCACCTGGCGAGCGCGCCGGTCGACATCGTCGTCGTCGATCGTCACAACTACAACACCTTCCAACCGTTGCTGTACCAGGTGGCGACGGCCGGGCTCGATGCGAGCGACGTCGCCCACTCGGTGCGTTCCATCATGCGAGCCCGTCCCAACATCGAGAGTCGGATGGAGACGGTGCTCGGCGTCGACGCGGAGCAGAGGCTCGTGCTGGTCGAGGACGAGGAGCCGATCTCGTACGACACGCTCGTCCTGGCGGTCGGCGCGACCACCAACTACTTCGGCGTCCCCGGCGCGGAGGAGCACGGGCTCCCGCTCTACACGCTCGACCACGCGAACGCGGCGCGCAACCACATGTTGCGGTGCTTCGAGCACGCGGCGGTGGAGCCGGAGGCGATCGACGACGGCGCCCTCACGTTCGTGGTGGCCGGCGCGGGCCCGACCGGCGTGGAGATGTCGGGCGCGCTCGCCGAGCTCTTCGAGTGGGTGCTCAGCCGCGACTTCCCCGAGGTCGATGCCACGCGCGCGCGAGCGATCGTCGTCGAGACGCGGCCGACCGTCCTGTCGTCGTTCGATCCGACGATCCAGCGCTACGCACGAGAGACGCTCGAGTCGCGTGGTGTCGAGCTGCGGCTCGGCGAGACCGTGAAGTCGGTCACCGCGACGCGTGTCCACCTTGAGTCCGGGGACGAGATCAAGGCGCACACGCTCATCTGGACTGCAGGCGTGCGGGCCAATCCCCTCGTCGACGCGCTGCCGTTCGAGCGCGAGCGCTCCGGACGCCTGACGGTCGGGGCCGACCTGTCGATCCCCGGTCATCCCGAGGTCTTCGCGATCGGTGACGTCGCGGCGGCACTCGGTCACGACGGGACACCGCTGCCGCAGGTCGCGCCGGTTGCGATCCAGTCGGGGCACCACGTTGCGCGAGCGATCGCCCGCCGCCTCGACGGTCGTCCCGCGGGCCGGTTCCACTACCTGGATCGGGGCACCATGGCGACCATCGGTCGCCGATCCGCGGTCGCCGACCTGCCGTTCGGGTTTCGCCTGCGCGGGAGCCTCGCGTGGTTCGCCTGGCTGGCGCTGCACCTCGTCTACCTGATCGGCGGCTTCCGCAACCGCTTCCTCGTCCTGTCGAAGTGGGCGTGGAACTACTTCCGGTGGGACTGGGGCCCGCGGCTGATCCTCGATCGGGATCGCGACCAGGAGCGACCGGACCACGACGACGGACCGCGCGCCGAGTAGGCGCGCATCCGGTGGAGCGGACGCCCGTCAGAACGGCGTGTGCATCGCGTCCACGATGTCACCGAGCATCTTGGCCATCGGGTAGTGCTTGATGACCTCGTCGCGTCCCCAGGCCGTCAGCCTGTGCTCGACGAAGATGTACTTCGAGAGTCGGCGGGAGTCCTTCTGGTTCTTCTCGATGATGTCGCGGCACCGCTTCTCGAAGAGCTCCAGGGCAAGTGGCGCGATCTCGCCGTTCACCCGTGAGAGCTCGTCGGCGAGCGAGCCGGCCGACCGCATCGCAGTGTTGGCTCCGGCGCCGGCGGTGGGCATGAAGCCGGCCGCGGCGTCGCCGAGCAGCCCGACGCGACCCTTGCGCCAGTGCTTCGCGCGCGCGTCTGCCATCGGCCACGGGAAGAGTGTCGAGGCCGCGTCGATCGCGGGGCCGATCTGAGGATCGGAGTCGAGGAAGTCCGAGAAGAGCTCGCGCATGAACGACTTCGCGGCGTCCGGATCGGCTGGGTCGACGGAGACGTGGTCCTTGTGCATGCCCGTGCAGCACATGATCCGATCCGTGGTGGGGTAGATGCCGAAGAACCGGCCGGCGCCCCATGACTCGAGGTTCTTGGAGCGGTCCCAGTCGGGCATGGGTGCCCACCACGCCCACAGGATCCAGTCGGTGTCGAAGACGTCGGGCTCTTCGTCGAAGACCATCGAGCGCGTCGCCGAGTGGATCCCGTCGCAGACGACGACGAGATCGAACTCGCTCGTCGTGCCGTCGCTCAACGTCACGCCGACCGTGCGGTCGTCGGACTGGTCGAGCCCGGCGACGGTCGTGCCCATCCGGAGGTCGGCGCCTTCCGCCGCATCGTGGAGGATGTCGATCAGGTCGCTTCGGCTCACGAGCACCATCGGCCCGATGTCAGCAGCGAAGGTGGAGAGGTCGACGTCCTGGAGGAGTCGGCCGCGCCCGTCGACGATGTCGTAGGTCTTCGCGATCTCCCCCCGGGCGATCAGGTCGTCGTACTTGCCGAGACCGTGCAGCACGCTGCTGCCCAGGGGATAGATGCCGAGCGAGTACCCCTTGTCCTCGAACGCGTCCGCCTGCTCGACGACGACCGGCGTCCGGCCCTGCTGCAACAGCTTTGCCGCGAGCGTGAGACCCGCGACGCCCGCTCCGACGATCAGCACGCGCATGACCGAGGTCACCTCCGCCTGTCCGCCGCCCGGTCCTCCTGGTAGTTGCTACCTGTGGTAGCAATCTGGGAACCTACGGGACGGGCACCCGTCGCGCAAGACACGGGGCGGTCCAGAGAGGTAGGTGGCGTGGCGCCTCGACAGCCGTACCGGCCCGCGAGCGAGCGGAAGGCCGACATCGTCGACGCGACGGTGACCCTGCTCGCCGAGCGCGGACCGAGCGCGTTGACGCTCCGTGAGATCGGGCAGCGTGCCGGAGTGCCGCACACCGTGATCGTGCGGCACTTCGGAGACAAGGCGGGTCTGATCCGTGCGGCGACGCTCGGTGAGCTCCTCCGCTGGGCGGAGGTGGTTCGGGGCGAGCACGACGCCGTGACGGCGTTCGTGGCGGGCTTTCGGTTCCTCTGCGAGCACCCCCGGACGGGAGCCGCGGTCGGGCTCGCGGTCGCCGGGACCGCACGCCCGTCCTTCGAGGTCGATCAGTTTCCGGTCGTGGACGCCCACGTCGAGCTCTTGGTGGCGCAGGGCATGCCCGCGCGTCGGGCCCGTGACCTCTCCATGGCGGCCATCGCGCTCATCGCGGCATGGGTGGTCGCCGAGGACTGGTGGGTCACGGTGAGCCGATACCGGGGGTCAAGGGCGCGGCAGCGGGCCCGCCGGGCGATCGAGACTCAGCTGAGGACGATGGTCGAAGCGGGCCTCGCCCGAGAGGTGGGCACCCCACGTCCGTGACCGGCCCCACGCCGCCGGTGCGGCGGATGCGAAGATCGGCGTCTGCGCGCTGATCGCAACGTGACCGTCGCAGGTTCGTCAGGAAGCCTGGCGAAGGTCCGCACGTGCTCGGGAGGGCTTTGGTGCGGGGCTTGCTGCTGGTAGCCGTGCTCATCGTCGCGGGCACCTCCGTCGCTCCCGCCGACGAGGTGCCCGAGGGTCTGGTGCTGCGGCGCGCCGAGGCGGCCGAGGGGTACACGCTGTTCGCTCCCGATCGGCTCAAGCAGACCTACTTGATCGATCTCGACGGGGACGTCGTGCACACGTGGGACCACGACGAGCACCCGGGGCAGTCGCAGTACCTGCTTCCCGGGGGCCGGCTGCTGCGTGCGGGCGACTTCAGGCGCGGCGAGGTCTTCGCACGCGGGAAGGGGGGCGGGGGAGTCGTCGAGAAGCTGACGTGGGACGGTGACCTCGTCTGGCGGTTCGAGTACTCGAACGACCGTCATCGCCAGCACCACGACATCGAACCGATGCCCAACGGCAACGTCCTGATGATCGCGTGGGAGCACATGAGCCGTGCGGAGGCGATCGACGCGGGGCGTCGCCCCGACTTGTTGAGCGGTGGTGAGCTGTGGCCCGACACCATCGTCGAGCTCGATCCGCGCACGCGCGAGATCGTGTGGAAGTGGCGCGTCCGCGATCACGTCGTGCAGGACCACGACCCGAAGCGGGCGAACTACGGCGCGGTTGCCGAGAGCCCGGGCAAGATCGACGTGAACTACACGCTCGGCGACCACGGCGCACCGGACTGGAACCACATCAACTCGGTCGCCTACGACGCCCAGCTCGATCAGATCGTGCTCAGCGTCCGCCAGTTCAGCGAGATCTGGGTCATCGACCACTCGACCACGACGCGCGAGGCGCGCGGCCCGGCCGGGGACCTGCTCTTCCGGTACGGGAACCCGCAGACCTATCAGCGTGGGGGACCCGAGGTTCAGACCATGTACACCCAGCACGACGCCAAGTGGCAGCGAGGACTCGATGGCTCGATCAGCTTCCTGGTGCTGAACAACGGGCAGAAGGGCGCGCGGGAGTACACGACGGTCGACGAGGTCCATCCGGTCATGGAGGGTGATCGCTACGTGGTCGGCGCCGATGGCCGCTTCGCGGCCGCGCTCTCACGCGTCTACCCGGTGACGGACGGTGCCGAGCACCGCTTCTTCGCGTTCAACACGTCGGGCTCGCAGCGCCTCGACAACGGCAACGTCCTCGTGACGGACGGTCCGCACGGGCGCATCTTCGAGGCGACGCCGTCGGGTCGAGTCGTCTGGGACTACGTGAACCCCTACTTCGACGAGGTGCCGGACGAGCCGAGCCTCAGCGGCAGCGGCTACGTCATCCAGCCCTGGCGTCTGTTCCGAGCCGAGCGGTACCCGCCTGACCATCCGGGTCTGGTTCGCCTGCGCGACGACTGATCGTTCGGCCCGCACGCGCAGGTCTCGGCGAACCCGGGCTTGGGTACCCTGAGACCGATGGCGTTGTTGCTCCTGCTCTTCCTCGTGGTGCCGCTCGTCGAGCTCTATGTGCTGATCCAGGTGGGTCAGGAGATCGGGGCGCTCAACACCATCGCGCTGCTGGTCGTGGTCTCGGTGGCCGGCGCCTGGCTCGCGAAGCGGGAAGGCGTCGGCGTCTGGGTGCGAATGCAGCAGCAGGTGAGCTCCGGGCGCGTGCCCGGCCTCGAGCTCATCGACGCGTTCTTGATCCTGCTCGCCGGAGCGTTGCTGCTCACTCCCGGGTTCGTCACCGACGTGCTCGCGATCGTCCTGCTGATCCCACCGACCCGGGCGCTCGTCCGGGGAGTCGTGCGACGCTGGCTCGTCGGACGGGTCGACGTGGTCGGCGCCGTCGGTGGGTCGGGTGGGCGACGACCCGACGACATCGACGTCTGACGCGGCCGTGGTCCGGCGTCGGCTCCTCGCCGGCGGTGCCCTGCTCACCGCGGCCGCCGCGATCGCGATCGCGCTGCTCGCGGTGCCCGGCGACCTGATCCAGGTCGTCCTCTTCCCCCTCCTCGTCCTGTTCGTGGTCGGTGCCGGCTGGGCGGCGGTCACCCGCACCGGCGTCGGCCGCTACGTCGCCTCGGGGCTCGCGGTCCTCGGCATCGCCGCCGTCGTCGGGCTCGTCCTCACCGGCGAAGGCCACGGCGTCTGGTTGGCCATCGCGGGGGCGCTCGCGGTCGTCTCGATCCTCGCCTGTCGCGCGGCGTTGCCCCGCACGCCGCCAGGTGCTCCCGTGCCGGGCGACCCGGTCGGCCGTGCCGAGCGCGGTGTGCTGATCATGAACCCGAAGTCGGGTGGCGGGAAGGCGGAACGCTTCGATCTCGCGGGAGAGGCCCGCCGTCGCGGCATCGAGCCGATCGTGTTGCACCGAGGTGACGACCTCGTGGCGCTCGCGCGGGACGCGGTCGAGCGCGGTGCGGACGTCCTGGCGATGGCCGGCGGCGACGGATCGCAGGCGCTCGTCGCGTCGGTCGCGGCCGAGACCGGCGTCGCCTACATCTGCGTGCCGGCCGGGACGCGCAACCACTTCGCCCTCGACCTCGGGCTCGACCGCGACGACGTGGTGGGCGCGCTCGACGCCTTCGGTGAAGCCATCGAGCGCCGGGTCGACCTCGCGACCGTGGGCGACCGAGTGTTCGTCAACAACGTGTCGCTCGGCGTGTACGCGAAGATCGTGCAGTCGGACGAGTATCGGGACGCCAAGCGCGAGACCGCGGCGACCATGCTCCCCGAGCTGCTCGGTCCCGACGCCGAGCCGTTCGGCCTGCACTTCACGGGCCCTGACGGGCTGCACCACCGGGGCGCGCAGATGGTGCTGGTCGCCAACAACCCGTACGTGCTCACCCTCGCCGACGGGTTCGGCACTCGCGCCCGACTCGACACGGGTGAGCTGGGCGTCGCCAGCGTGGAGGTCCGAGGGCCGGCTGACGTCACGCAGCTCGTCGCCGCGCAGACGGCCCGGCGTCCGCAGCTCTTCCGCGGCTGGCACGAGTGGACGACGCCTCGGTTCGTCGTCGACTCGGACCGACCGATCGAGGCCGGTGTCGACGGCGAGGCCTTGGTGCTCGATCCACCGCTCGTCTTCGAGAGTCGACCGGCTGCGCTGCGTGTCCGCATCCCCGCGCACGCGCCGGGGCGTTCGCCCGCCGCGCGCTCTCACCGGCCGCTCGAGAACGTCGGCGCGCTGCTGCGCCTGGTCGCAGGCCGCGATCCGGACGCCGAGCGAGCCGCCCGGTCGCTGGACGCCACGCCGGCATCAGGCGGCTGAGCATCCGCGCGCGCGTTTGCCTGCCAACACGACTCCAGGACGATTCGTGGTGTCGTAGTGCTCCGATGCCCGAGGGCTGCGGAGTGTTGCGCGGAGCAAGCCGCGGCACGATTGTGGTGCGGTGCGCTCGTTGCTGACAGGGCGACTCGCGTCCAGAGACGACGCGAGGCGGTGACGCGTGAGGCGGCGCACGGGATGATCCATCTCGACGCCGAGGATCCGGTGACAGTGAGTCGACGACATGCACTGTCGACCCTGGGTACCGCGATCGCGGCGCTCCTTGTTGCGGGCCTCGTGGTCCCGTCAACGAGCCATTCGGTAGAGCCGAGCGGCTCCGAGCGAGCGGTCGACGCCGTGACGAACGACGAACGACTCGTGACATTGCTCATGCCGGTTTCGATCGAAGAGAAGCGCGCCTCGGAGCGGCTCGACGCGCTCGCCAGCGCGGTGCAGATCGCAGCTGCGAGCGACTGCCAGGAAGCCGAAGGCTTCGCGCCCCTACCCGGTCGCGGGCGTCTTCTCGCCCTTCCCGAGACGTCGCACCGTCGCTACTACGAGGACGCGCGGAGTCTGGAGCTGACAGGGCTCACCGGCGCGGCCGCGCCCCTGAACCTGCCGCCCGAGGCGAGCCCCGACTACCGCCCACCGGGCGAGACCCGACCTGACGCGCCGGCTGAGGCGCAACGAGCCTGCGCTGCGGAGGGGCGACGAGCAAGCGAGGAGCTCGCAGAAGTCGTCGGAACCGTCGGAGTCGCATGGTCCCGAACGGTCGAGCGGCTCGAGGGGTCGCGGTCGCTTCGCCCCGCGATGCGCGGTTTCGTCGAGTGCATGAACCGGTTCGGACACCAGATCGCGAGCGAACCCGAGGTGTTCGACGAGGTGACGCGATCGGGAGCTGACATCGTGGAGACCGACCGAAGGCTCGGTCTGGACTACGCAGCGTGTCTCGAGGCTGGGTTGGCGCGCGCTCGCGTCGACGTTCGGACACGCGCGCGAACGCGCTTCGTCGCGGATCACCGTGCCGAGCTCGACCGAGCAGCTCGCGTGCTTCCCGGGCTCGTCCAGCGGTTGGCTGTGCGGCATCGGATCGAGGGAGTGACTGACCTGGTTCCCGTCGACGACGCCCTCGACGCTTCTGGTTGGACGAAGCGCTCGTTGGCGGAGGCCGGCTTCGGGGTCGGCGCTTCCGTCGAGGCGGTAGCCAGCGGTGCCCATGGCTTCGTCGCGGCGGGCTTCGCGGACTCGGGGCGCCGCGCGCTCGCGACCTGGACGTCTGACGACGGTCTCTCGTGGCGGCACAGCGCGCCGTTCCAGGTCGACGGCACCGAGACGAGCTCGCTCCTGGTCGCGGGCTCGGCAGACGCGCTGACCATGATCGCCGTCGACTCTCAGCGGCGGGAGGTGCGCGCGGTGTTCACGTCGCGCACGGGAGCTGGCTGGCGTCCTGGCACGGTCGCGGCGTTCGACGGAGCGGTCGTCACCGATGTCGTCGGTGGACGCCGAGGGTTCGCCGCCATCGGGTACGAGCCGATCGGACGGGCCGAGATCGGCCCGGCCGTGGCGTGGTACTCCGCCGATGGGCGGTTGTGGGTGCGATCGCGCGTCCCCGACACGCGCGCGCCCGGACGGGTCGCACCGCTGGGGCACGGGTTCGTCGCTGCCGGTGGCGTCGGTGAACGGCCGGTGACCTGGTACTCGCCCGACGGCAAGGAGTGGGTCGAGACGACGCCGCCCATTCCCGCACCGACGTCGTCGTCGACGTCGGTGCGGGAATGGGCGGCGTGCTCGCGATCACGGAACCACCGGGCGTGCTCAGCGCCTCGCTCTGGTTCACCGCGGATGGACAGACGTGGGAACCGCTCCCAGGCTTCCACGCGCAGCACCCGACGGGGAGCGGCGACGATGTCGCCTTCGCGGCGGGCACGTGGGTGATGGGCGGCAGCGTGCCGCTCGGTGAGGATCGCACCTTCGGGGCGTGGACGTCTCCCGACGGTGAGGCATGGACGGAGATGCCCGGTTCGTTGTCGGGGTCGCCGGGCGCGTGGGGCGTCTCGGCTGCGGCCCACGGCAACAGCGCCGTGATCTTCTCCGGCAGCCCAGACGAGAGCTCGTACTGGATCTGGTCGCTGCCGGCGTAGGCAGGCGGGCCAGCCTCTCGCGTCAGTGCGGTTCCCAGGCCTCCGGGTCGTCGAGGAGGCGGCGCACCTTCGCGGGGAGCTGGCCGTCGGCGACGTCGGCGAGCGTCGTGGTCTCGAGCACCGACCGCATCGCCGCGCGCGTCGCGACCCACACGTCGCGAACCGCGGCCGTCGTGGCACCGAACTCGACCGCCTCGGGGCGCTCGCCGCGGACGTTCGCCAGCGGTCCCTCGACGGCGCGGATCACGTCGGCGATGGTGATCTCGTCGGCGGGACGCGCGAGCCAGTAGCCGCCCTCCGCGCCGCGTTGGCTGCGGACGAGCCCGGCGTGGCGGAGGTCGGTGAGGATGCTCTCGAGGTACTTGGTGGGGATGTCCTCGCCGCGGCCGATCTCGTCGCCCTTGACCGGGCCGGGATCGGGACCCGGGACGGACGCGAGCACGACCGCCGCCCGCACCGCGTAGTCGACCTTCGCCGTCACTCGCACGGCGCCATTCTGGGTCGCCGGAGCGAGCGTCGTAAGCATGCGCCCCGGCGAGTCGTCATGATGGCAACCGATCACCTCGCTGCACCGAGGAGGACCTGTCATGGAACCGACGTCGCCCGGCCCCGAGCCGGCGAGCTCCGAGCAGCCCGCCGCCCAACCCACGTACTCGGAGCGGGCCGCTGCCCGGCGAGCCGCTCGGCCGTGGTACCTGCAGCCGCGCACGGCCATCTGGCTCGGTCCGGTCCTGATCGTCGTCTGCCTCGCCCTGCGCTTCGGGTGGGGCGGGCTCGAGGGCCCGCCGTTCCCCTTCTGGGGCATCGCCTACATCGCGGGCGCGGCCGGGATCTTCCTGACCTACCTGGGGATCTCGGAGCGCAAGGAGATCTGAGCGTCAGCGGGCCTCGGCGCGGCTCGGGTCCGGCACGATCTTGTAGAGGGGCACGGGCTCCTCGAGTCCCTTGAGCGCCACTGCGCCCATCGAGCTCATCTCGGGCGGATCGGTGAGACGGTCCTTCATGCTCTCGGGGATGACGATCTCGCCCTTGCCCGCCTGACCGCAGAGGCGGCTCGCGAGGTTCACCGTGTCGCCGACGATGTCGTACTGGCGGCGCTTGCCGCCGCCGATGTGCGCGGCGACGACGAAGCCGGAGTTCATCCCGATGCCGAACGCGACCGGGGGGATGCCGAGGTGCGCGAGCTCCTCGTCGAGGTCGGGCGCGCGCCGCTGGATGTCGATCGCGCAGTCGATGGCGACCTGAGGGTGGTTCTCGACCGGGAGCGGCGCGCCGAACACGGCGAACACCTCGTCGCCGACGAACTTCAGCACGGTGCCGTTGTGGGAGAGGATCGAGTCGGTCAGCAGCTCGTAGAAGTGGTTGAGCATGCCGCGCACCTCGGACGGCTCGAGCGTCGCCGACAGCGACGTGAACCCGCGGAGGTCGCAGAAGAAGAGGCTGGTGTCGAGCCGCTCGCCGTCGATGTGCTCGTCGAGGTGTCCCGACTCCTCGAGCCTGCGAGCGACCTCCTCGGGCACGTACTGCGCGAACAGCGACGAGACACGACGACGTTGGCGCGTCTCGGTCGCGTAGCGCACCGCGAGGGCCGTGAAGTAGGTGAGGACGATCGCGGCGATCGGGTAGATGAGCTTCATGATGTGGCCGCCGTCGAAGCGGAGGAACACGACGAGCGTGTAGGCGACGAGCAGCACGAGGCTCGCGATGGCCGAGAGCCACACCGGCAGGAACAGCACCGCGAGGGCGACGAGCAGCACCACCACGGCGATCCACGCGACCGCTTCGGCGTCGCTGATGTTCGACAGGTACGACGCCGTGAGCATGGTGTTCAGCGCGTTGGCGTGGATCATCACGCCCGGGATGCCGCCCGACTTGTCGATCGGCGCGAGCTGGTTGTCGCCGAGGGTCGGCTCGACCGCACCGACGAAGACGATCTTGTCGCGGAGCTTCGACTCGGGGACCCGACCTTCGAGGACGTCGATCGCCGACACGACAGCCGGGTCGTCGACGGACGCGAGGCCGTCGGCCCAGTTGAGGCGCAAGGCGTGGCGTCCCTCGGTCGGGACGAAGCGGCCGCCGGCCTGGAGCCCGTCGGGGCTGATCACGACCGGTCCGGTCTCTCCGTTCGCCGACCGGAGCGCGGCGACCGCAAGGCCGGGGACCAGGAGGCCGTCCTGGTCGACGACGGCCGGGAGCCCTCGCACCACGCCGTCGGCCGGGTCGGGCGTCACCTCGGCGTGCCCGACGACCGCGCCGGTGCCGTCGAGGAGCGTGTCGAACGGTGCGGCCTCGACCTCGGCTGCCTGCAGCGTGCGATCTTCGTCGGAGGGGCTGGTGCTGATCTGCTCGGCGAGCACCGGTGCCTGGAGGTTGCCCAGCGCGTCGGCGAACTCGGCGTTGTCGGCGGGTTCGACGCCCTCACCGCCGAAGACGACGTCCCAGACCGCGGTGCGCACGCCGGTGCGGGCGAACTCGTCGGCGAGCGCGGCATGCACGTTGCGGCGCCAGGGGAGGGGCCCGATCGCCTGGAGCGACTTGTTGTCGATCCCGACGACGACGACGTCGGAGTCGGTGCTCGCCGACGGGAACAGCGCGTCGGTCGCGCGCCGCTCGAACCCGGCGAACGCGTCGCCGCTCAACCCGAGTGCCGCGAGCCCGGTGATCACGACGGTGATCACCGCCGCCGAGATCAGCCGCCGAACGATCCGGTTGCGCACAGTCCGGAGACCCTAGGGCACGCCGCCCCCGACGTTTCGGCGTCAGCAGACTCGCGTGAGAGTGGTCTGTTGACGCCAGAACGGTCGGGTCAGAGGGTCAGCTCGTAGTTGCCGGTGTCGTCCACGCGGGCGCGGGCTCCGGGGGGGACGACGACGACGGTGAAGGGCTCCTCGACGAGGGCGGGGCCGGGGACCTCGGCACCGGGGCCGAGGCGCGCCCCGTCGTAGACGGCCGCGTCGACGAAGCCGTCGCCGAAGTGAGCCGGGCGGGTTCCGGTGCGGGCGTCGTCGGCGAGCGCCAGCTCACCGAGCGCGGCGAGCTGCGCCGGCTTGGGTGTGCGCCCGCGGGCGACGAGACGGACGCCCCGCAGCAGCGGCTGCTGGTTGCGGAAGGCGAAGCCGCGCTCGGCCTCGTGCTGGTCGTGGAAGCGCTCGGTCAGGTCGAGCAGCGTCGTCTCGTCGAGCTCGGGGCCTTCGAGCACGGGCACGCTCATGTCGAAGTTCTGCCCCGGGTAGCACATCTGCGCGTAGAGCCCGATGTCGACCTCGCTCTCCGCGAGGCCGGTGGGCTCGAGCTCCTTCGCGGTCTCCTCGCGCAGCTCGTGCATGAGCTCGCGCACGCGGGCGACGTCGACCTGCGAGAGGGGGACGACGTACGCGCGCAACAGGTCGACGACGTAGTCGGCCACCAGGACGCCCAGGGCCGAGAACGCGGGCGCGGCCTTCGGCACGAGGACCCGCTCGATGCCCAGCTCCTTGGCGATCGCCCAGGCGTGGACGGCGCCGTTGCCGCCGTAGGCGATCATCGCCAGGGTGCGCGGATCGGCGCCGTGCGAGGCCAGCACCTTGCGGGTGGCGTTGGCCATGTTGGCGTTGACGATCCGCTCGATGCCCCAGGCGGCGTCGACCGTGTCGATGCCGAGCGGCTCGGCGACGTCTCGATCGATCGCGGCACGCGCCCCGTCGGCATCGAGCTCCATCCGGCCGCCGGCGAAGCCGGTCGTCGGGACGTAGCCGAGCACCACGTCGGCGTCGGTCACCGTCGGGCTCGTGCCGCCGCGGCGGTAGCAGACCGGTCCCGGGCTCGACCCCGCGCTCTCGGGTCCGACGAGCAGCGCGCCCTGGCGGACGCGGGCGATCGAGCCGCCCCCGGCACCGACGCTCTGGACGTCGACCATCGGCAGGCCGATGTAGTAGCGGTAGCGCCAGTTCCAGTCGGTCTTGATCTCGGCCCGGCCGCCTCGCACGAGGCAGAGGTCGAAGCTCGTCCCACCCATGTCGACGGCGACGAAGTCGTGGATGCCGACCTTCTCCGCGGCGAGGGCCGAGCCCATGACGCCTCCGGTGGGCCCGGAGCCGAGCAGCGACACCGCGCGCTTGGCGACGTACTCGGGAGGCATCACGCCGCCGGTCGACTGCATGATCAGCAGCGGTCCGCCGTAGCCCGCGGTGCGCAGCTTCTCCTGGAGGCGACCGACGTACGACGCGATCTTCGGCGCGACGTACGCGTTGACGAGCGTCGTCGAGACCCGCTCGAACTCGGGGCCGCGTGCCATCACCTCGTGCGAGAGCGAGACGTGCGCGAGATCGGGGAGCTCTTCGCGCGCGATCTCCGCGGCGCGCCGCTCGTGTTCGGGGTTCACGAACGAGAAGAGGAACATGATCGCGATCGACTCGACGCCGAGCTTGGCGAGACGGCGGACGCCCGCCCGCACCGCGTCCTCGTCGAGGGGGAGGACGACGTTGCCCTCGAAGTCGAGCCGCTCGGGGATCGGGATGCGGGCGCGTCGCCGGGCGATCGGAGGAGGAGCGGGATACGACGGATCCCAGATCTCCTCCTTGTGCACGCGACGCATCTCGATCTCGTCGCGGTGGCCCTCGGTCACGAGCAGGCCGGTCGCCGCGCCGTTCATCTCGATCATCGTGTTGTCGGCGGTGGTCGTGCCGTGGACCAGGATGTCGAGGTCCGCGCACAGGTCGGCGAGCGGCATGCCGAACCCCTCGGCGAGCTGTGCGAGCCCGTTCATGACGCCCGTCGACTGGTCGTCGAGGGTCGTCGGCGTCTTGTCGAGCACGACGTCGCCCGCCGGCGTCACGCAGATGACGTCCGTGAACGTTCCCCCGACGTCGATCCCCACCCGGTGTCCGCGTTGCCCGTCCATGGATGCGTAGCCAGCCTTCGTAGAGAGGGTTCAGCCACGCATGCGGGAACGGAGCTGTTCCGTGGCGGGCTCGTCGATCGCGAGGGTCAGCTCGTCGAGCGAGCCGGTGAGGACGACGCCGTAGTCACGCTCGGCACCCTCGACGCTGACGTACTCGTCGAGCACGTCGTCGAGCACGGCCTGCGGATCACGATCGAGGGGGTCGCCCCATCCACCGCCACCGCCGTAGTCGTACATGACGCGCTGGCCCCCCGAGAGCGGGACCCAGTCGGCGGTGTGCGCGACCCGGTAGGGGTCGTCGGACCCGTACCGGATGATCAGCTCGTTGGGCGCACCCGACTTGCCGCCGCAGATGCCGGGCATCGGGTACTTCATGCCGACGACGTAGGTGTACACCTTCGCGTCGACGAGCACTTCCTTCTCGTAGTGGCTGCCGCACAGCCCGCGCCATTGACCCGCGCCACCCGAGTCGGTGCGGTAGTCGCGCGACCACTGGATGTGCGGGAACAGGCTCTCGTTGATCTCCGCGGTCGCCTTCCAGAGGTTGCCGAAGCTCGCGGCCTGCGCACCCCACGCGTCCATGCCCTTCGCCGCGTTGCACCATCCGGCGTACACCTCGGCAGAGTGGTCGGTGAACGCCTGGCCCGTGCGGGGGTCGGTGCCGGTGATGATCGTCGGGATGCCCGTCTTGTAGGTCTGTGGGACCGCCTTGTCGGGCAGCACGTCCTGCATCGCCACCGCGATGACCTCGCCGACGTCGGCGCCGGGGTGGTGGGTGCCCGCGCTCACCGGCCGGCCGGGGTGCGGGTTGAGCACGCACCCCGCGGGCACGACGAGCTTGATCTGGTCGAAGAACCCTTCGTTCTTCGGGATCTCCGGGTCCATCATCGCGGCGATCTGCCCGACCGTGTACCCGCGGGTGTTGCCGAACGTCGACCACGCCTGGAGCTCCTGACGCGTGTCGCTGCCGGTGAAGTCGATCGTGAGGTCGTCACCCTCGACCGTGATCTTCACGTGGAGGTGCACGTCGGGGTTGCCCAGCGGGTCGTGGTCGACGTAGGCGTCGGCTTCGTACACCCCGTCGGGCCACGCGGCGACCTCCTCGCGGAAGCGCTTCGCCGCGTAGTCGATCATCGCGTCGACGCTCTCCTCCACGACGCGCGCCCCGTAGCGATCGATGACCTCACCGAGGCGTTGCGTCGCGAGCTGCGCGGCACCGATCTGGGCGCGCAGGTCACCGATGTAGCCCGGGATCCGGTTGTTCGCGGCAAGCGCGTAGAGGACGTCGCGCCGCTCCTCGCCGCGATCGATCACCTTCACGACAGGCCAGCGCACGCCCTCGCCCCAGATGTCGGTCGCAGTGACGTTGTAGCCGCCGGGCACGCCGCCACCGGTGTCGCCGTGGTGGCACTGGATGCTCGAGATGAGGACCATCCGACGCTCGGTGCGTCCGTCGCCTCCCTCGGCCGGCACGTCGGCGAACACGGGAGCGAACACGTTGTAGTCGGGGAGGTGTCCGCCCCCGTGGTAGGGGTCGTTGGCGACGAAGACGTCACCCTCGTGGAACTCGTCGGCGCCGAGGAAGTCGAGCGCGAAGCGCACCGGCAGCGTCGACGTGAGCATGAACTGGGGGATCCCGACCGACAGGGCCGCGAGGCGACCCCGCGCGTCGAGGATCGTCGCGTTCCGCTCGTTGGACTGGTTGAGGATCGGCGTCGTGGCCGTGCGCGAGACGTAGGTCGCCATCTCGAAGCAGATGGTCTCCATCGCGCCCCGCACCACCTCGGCGGTCACGGGGTCGACCGTCGGGCGATCGCTGTTGCGGCCCCGGCTGCGGGCCAGCTCGACCATGTCGACGTGGGTCATCGCACACCCCCCGGTCGGCGTCTCGACTGCTTCCAGCGACCTGACGCCGCTGTCAGGTACACCCTACCCCCGGACCTCGGTCGCGGGGCCCGACCGCGAGCGCGCGAAGAGAGCACAGGAGGCGCGCGCCCGATACCGTGACGGGGGGCAGCACGACGTCGCGGGGGGTCCTCGACTGAGGCTTCAGCGCTCGGCGAGGGTGGCCGATGAGACGGCCATCGGCGCAACTGGCGAGCGCGTGCTCGATGCGGTCTACCGGGTCTCCCCAGAAGGCGACGTCCTCGACGCCCATCCGGTACCCGGTTCCCGGCACCCGGTCGCGCCCGCCGACACGATCGGTCGACCGCTCCGCGAGCTGCTCCGCGTCGACGATGCACTGGACGAGGCGCTGGGCGAGGTCGCTCGGACCCATGTTCCGACGGCCTGCGGCTGGCAGACCGACGGACGAGGTGAAGGCGCCGCGGCGTTCTGGTCGGCCCACCTGATCCCGAACGGCGACGACGTCGTCGTCGCCGTTCGTGACGTCACCGAGGAGCACTGTCGCCGCGAAGCCGATGAGCTCCTCCGCGACCTCACCGACGAGCTGCTGCACGGCGAGAGCGCTCAGGGGTCGAGAGCGCCGAGCGAAGACGACGTCAGCGCGGCGCTCCGACGTGTGGCCGACCTTCTCGGCGTGCCGGGACTGGGGATCGTGGAGTTCGACGAGCGCACCAACCGGAGTCGTCCGCTCTACACGCACACTCCGGGGATCCCCGACGTGGACGTGCCTCGGGTGGCCCCGTACGCGCCCACGTGGTGGGCACGCGCGGCACAAGAGTTCAGTGGGCCGATGCTGCTCGACACGCACGAGCTGCCCGACGACGCGCTCGCACTCCGTGAGTGGACAAGCATGCTCGGTCTCGCCGCGGTCGGGCTCGTGCCGTTGATGCGGGAGGGTGCGACGGTCGGCGTCGCGGTCGTGGCCTTCGCCGAGGCTCCCGATGCCATCCAGCGCGCGCACTTCGGAGCGCTCGGCGGTCTCGGGAACCTTCTCAGTGCAGTCGTCGAGCGCACGCGTCGAGCGGATGCCGCACGGGACAGCGCGGTGCTTCTGGAGGCGCTCGTCGAGCAGTCGCACGAGCTGATCGCGGTGTTCGGGGCCGACGGGCACATCCGGTACCTGAGTCCGCGCGCGGCGCGGGCCGCGGGCTTCGGGGACGATTATCGGACCGAGGAAGACCCGCGGCTCCGAGTCATCGAGGCCGACCGGCCCCCGCTCACGGCAGCGTTCGGGGAGTCGGTGGCCGCACCGCGCTCACCCGTGCCCGTGTCGTTCCGCGCGTGGGGTGCCGACGGCCGCGTCGTCTCGCTCGAGGGGACCTTCACGAACCTCCTCGACGTGCCGGGCGTCGAAGGGATCGTGCTCAACGCTCACGACGTGTCGGAGCAACAGGCGTCGGCGCGAGCACTCGAGCGGCGGGCGGAGCTGGATGCGCTGACTGCCGCGATCTCGCGTGATCTGCTCGGTGCTTCGCCAGACGCGGTGGAGGCTTCGATCACCGATGCGCTCGGCCGGATCGCCCGGATGGTGGGTGCGGACGGTGCTGCACTACGCCGGCGCGATGACGACGGCTGGTTTCGTCGCGTGTGCGAGTGGCACGACGCCGAGCTCGGACCACTTCCCGCGGACTCGCCGGAGCGATATCCGCCCACGGCCTTCCCGCGGCTGCTGGACGCGATGGCCCAGGGCCGCTCCGGCCTGCTCGAGCGCGTCGATGATCTGCCCCAGCAGTACTCCGACGAGCGACGCATGCTCGAGCTGATCGGAGCCCGCTCCGCGGCGCTCGTGTCGGTGACCGAGAGCGACGGCGACGCGAAGGCGTTCGTGAGCATCTACTGGCGAGCCGACGCGACGGACAAGCAGTCGGAGGACCTCGGTTCGTTGCGCGTCATCAGCGACGTGCTCGTCAGCGCCTACGACCGCGCGGTCGCGGAACGGGCGCGGGTGGCGACCGAGGCGCGCCAACGACTCGCCGACGCGCGCATCCGATCGTTGATCGAGCACTCGACCGACGGGATCCTCGTGTTCGGGGCCGAAGGCGGAGTCGAGTTCGCAAGCCCGTCGGTCGAGCAGATCTACGGGCGCCCGGTCAGCGACTTCGAGGGCGGCGTCCCGCGCACGATCATCCATCCCGACGACGTCGCCAAGGCCGACGCGGCCGCAGAGGCGCTGATGGACCGACCGGGCACCAGCATCGCTTGGGAGGGGAGGATCCGGCGACCCGACGGCCAGTGGCGCTGGCTCGAGTCCACGATGACGAACCTGCTCGACAGCGAGGTCGAGGCCGTCGTCGTCAACGTGCGCGACATCTCCGAACGGAAGCAGTTCGAGCAAGACCTCGAGCACCAGGCGCTCCATGACGCGCTCACGGGGCTCCCGAACCGTGCCCTGCTCATCGACCGCCTCGAGCAGGCGCTCGCCCGTGCCGCGCGCGGCGGCGCGTCCGTCGGCCTGCTGTTCCTCGATCTCGATCGGTTCAAGTACGTCAACGACAGCCATGGCCACGGCACCGGTGACCAGCTGCTCCAGCTCGTGGCCGAACGCCTCCGCAGCACGGTGCGACCGTCGGACACGGTGGCGCGCTTCGGTGGTGACGAGTTCGTCGTGCTCGTCGAGGACGACGCGGCGGCCCAGGCGCTCGTCGGTGTCGCCGAACGCATCAGGTCGAGCCTCCATGTGCCCTTCGCGGCCGACGAGATCGAGACGTTCGTGACGGCGAGCATCGGCATCGCCGCGTCGCTGCCGGGCCAGCACGACGCCGAGACCTTGCTTCGTGACGCCGATGCCGCGATGTACCGCGCGAAGGAGGGCGGTCGGGATCGTTGCGAGGTGTTCGACCCGTCGATCCACGACCGCGCCGTCGCCCATCTCGCGACGACGAACGCGCTGCGGAGCGCGATCGACGAAGGTCGGCTCTGCCTGCACTACCAGCCGCTGGTGCGGATCACGACCGGCGAGATCGTCGCGTTCGAGTCGCTGCTTCGCTGGGAGCTCCCGGACGGCAGCCTCCGGCTCCCTGACGAGTTCGTGCCGGTCGCGGAGGACACCGGGCTCATCGTGCCCATGGGTGCGTGGGTGATCGACGAGGCGTGCCGTCAGGCGGCCGGGTGGACGGGCATCTCCGGTCGCGGTCGCGACCTGCCGTGCACCGTCAATCTGTCCGTCCGCCAGCTGCGGGAGCCCGGGTTCAACGCGTCCGTGGAGGAGGCGATCACGCGACACGGCGTCGACCCGTCGCGCATCGTCTTCGAGCTCACCGAGAGCGTCGCCGCCGACGAGGCGACGCTCGACACGATGAAGGCGCTCCGGGCGCTCGGCGTGATGCTGGTCATCGACGACTTCGGGACCGGCTACTCGTCGTTGGCGTACCTCAAGCAGCTCCCGATCGTCGCGGTGAAGATCGATCGCGCGTTCGTCGACGGGTTGGGCACCGAACAGGAGGACACCGAGATCGTGAATGCGATCCTGGGTCTCGCGCGTGGCCTGCAGCTCAACGTCGTGGCGGAGGGGGTCGAGTCGATGCAGCAGCTCGAAGAGCTGCGCGCGCTCAGGTGCGACTACGCGCAGGGCTTCCTGTTCGGCGAACCCGCGCCCGCCTCGCACTGGGGCGAGTCGTTGCGCCGCGGACGCCTGGAGCCGCGCGCGGTCGGGTCGCAGCCGACCGAGGATCGCTAGCCTCGCCTCGTGGGCGTGCCTCGCACCGTCGCCGAGCACCTCGACGTCCTCACCGAAGGACTGCGACCGCGAGCAGTCGAGCCCAAGCGCGTCGTCGTCGTCGGCGCGGGGATGGCGGGGCTCGTCGCGGCCTCGGAGCTCGCGAGGGCCGGTCACGACCCGATCGTGCTCGAGGCCCAGCACCGTGTCGGCGGCCGCATCCTGACGTTGCGCGAGCCGTTCGCCGACGGGTTGTGGGCCGAGGCCGGCGCGATGCGCATCCCGCGCTCGCACGTCCTCACCATGGCGCTGATCGAGCGGTTCGGCCTCTCGACGCAGCCGTTCACCATGGGGAACCCGCAGGCGTACTGCTGGTTCTGCGGGACCCGGGTCCGCCAGAGCGAGCTGCCGGGGAACGCAGCCGTGCTGGGCTTCGACGTCGCCGAGCTCCAACACCACGCGTCGATCGACGATCTGTGGGCCGCGGCGCTCGAGCCGTTCAGCGCGCGGCTCGCTACCGACGGCGATGCCGCGTGGTCCGACATCGCCGCCGAGCACGACCACCTGTCGGTGCGTGAGTTCCTCGAGCTCCAGGGATGGTCGGAGGGCGCGATCGAGCTGTTCGGTCTCGTCGCGAACCAGGAAGCGATGATGAACTCCTCGTTCCTCGAGCTGCTGCGAGAGGAGACGGGTGGCTTCTACACCGATCTGGTCTACCTCGACGGCGGCACCGACCTGTTGCCCCGCGCGTTCGTGGCCGAGCTCGGTCACCGAATCAGGTTCGGTGCCCGCATGGTCGCGATCGAGCAGAGCGATCGTGACGTGACGGTCCACTACCGCACCGGAGCCGGACGGTTCGCCGAGGAAGCCGACTACGCGATCGTCACCACGCCGTTTCCGGTGCTACGGCACGTCGAGGCGCTCACGCCGTTCTCGCGAGCGAAGCAGCGGGCGATCCGTCAGCTCCACTACGACGCGTCGGCGAAGGTCTTCCTCCAGTTCCGTCGCCGATTCTGGGAGGACGACGACGGCATCGTCGGGGGAGGCAGCGTCACCGACCTGGCGGTGCGCAACGTCTACTACCCGGATCACGGACGCGACACCGGTCGTGGCGTGGTGCTCGCGAGCTACACCTGGGGCGAGGACGCGCAGCGGTGGGGCTCGCTCTCACCGTCCGAGCGGATCGTGCAGGCCCTGGAGGACGTCACCCGGATCCACCCACAGGCGGCCGACGAGTTCGAGGTCGGAGCGTCGAAGATGTGGCACGACGACGAGTTCGCCGGTGGCGCATTCGCCTTGTTCGACCCGGGTCAGCAGACCCTGCTCTATGAGGCCATCTGTGCGCCGGAGGGTCGGATCCACTTCGCCGGCGAGCACGCATCGCTCGCACACGCGTGGATCCAGGGGGCCGTCGAGTCGGGGATCCGCGCCGCGGCCGAGATCCACGACGCCACGTTGCCGCGCTAGTCGGGCTACGCGGCGAAGAGCAGGTCGCCCAGGCGGTCGTGGTGCCAGTCGGTGGTGCCGAGCCAGGCCTCGGTGCCGTACGCGTGGCGGATGAAGAGGTGGAGGTCGTGCTCCCACGTGTAACCGATGCCACCGTGCACCTGGGCGCCGTCCTTGGCGGCACGAGTGCCGGCGACGCCGGCCGCCGCCTTCGCGACGTGCGTCGCGCGGCGACGGTCGGCGTCGTTCGCGTCGACCGTCATCGCGGCGTACTGCACGGCCGCGGTCGCTCGTTCGACCGCGAGCGAGCAGTCGGCGAGGCGGTGCTGGATCGCCTGGAACGACCCGATCGGCACGTCGAACTGGACGCGCTCCTTCGCATAGGCGAGCGCCATGTCGAAGAGTCGTCGCGCCGTGCCGACGAGCTCGGTGGCCACGATCGTGGTCGCCCGGTCGAGCGCCGCTTCGAGCGCGTCTGGATCGATCGCCGTGCCGGAGCCTGTGGCCTCGATCTCGAACAGGCGACGAGAGAAGTCGACGGTGCCCACCGGACGCAGCGAGCGCAGCTCTCCGGGAGGCACGACTCGCACGGTCGGACCCGTGTCCGTCGCGTCGACCACGACGATCCAGTCGACCCGATCGGCCTCGGCGACGAAGGTCTTGACCCCCGCGCCGTTGGGCCGCCAGACACCGTCGGGGCCGGCGAGTGCGAGGGTGGCGGTCTCCTCACCCGACACGATCGCCTCGAGCCGCTCGTCACCCGCGGCGGCGAGCACCGGCGCCGCGAGACCCACCGTCGGGAGGAACGGACCTGGTGCCGCGACGTAGCCGAGCTCCTCGGCGAACAGGTGGAGGTCGGCGCACGATCCGGTGGCGAGCGGCGCGAACTCCCGCAGGTGCGTCCAGAGCAGATCAGCAGCCGACGGTTCGTCGATGTGCGCCCGGAGCAGTGCCGTCGGGCACTCGTTCGCGAGCAGCGCCCGCGCCGTGTCACGCAACAGCTCCTGGTCGTCGCTCAGCGCGAAGTCCATCAGTCCGCGCTCGCACGCTGCGTCATCGCGGGAGTCCCAACACGCGCTGGGCGATGATGTTGCGCTGGATCTCCGACGAACCGCCGGCGATCGTGTTGGCGAAGCTCATGAAGAACATGTCGACCCAGCGCCCGTCCTCCTCGCCCCGTTCGGGGTCGCGCACCGGTCCGTACGCACCCTGGAGGTGCATCCCGAGCTCGTAGGCGGCCTTCCCGAGCTCGGACGTGGCCATCTTCATGTAGGAGTGCTCGGGGGCCGACGAACCCTGGGCGAAGCTCGCGAACCCCTTGTAGCCGAGCGCGCGCAGCGACGCGGCTTCCTCGTAGACCGTCGCGATCCGACGACGGACGCCCGCGTCGTCGGTGAGGCCGCAGCGCTTCGCGATCTCGACCAGTCCGGAGATCGTCGACTCGAGGCGCGCCACGCCTTCGACCCAGAGGCCGGCGCGCTCGTGGGCGAGCGATCCCTGCGTGATGCGCCAGCCGTCGTTGAGCCCGCCGACCAGGTTCGCCGCGGGCACCTCCACGTCGGTGA
Organism: uncultured Bifidobacteriaceae bacterium; assembly: GCA_964501785.1. GTDB lineage: Bacteria > Actinomycetota > Acidimicrobiia > IMCC26256 > PALSA-555 > DATBSK01. The sequence goes on along the minus strand of CAZCUD010000002.1, from coordinate 359,824 downwards.
AGAACACCTCGGCGAAGTGCGCCGCACCGCTGATGTGGCGGAGCGGACGCACCTCGATGCCCGGGGTGTCCATGTCGACGATGAGCAGGCTGATGCCCTTGTGCTTCGGCGCGTCGGGGTCGGTGCGCACGTACACGAAGCACTTGCTCGCGATGCTCGCGTAGCTCGTCCACACCTTCTGGCCGTTGACGACGAACCGGTCGCCGTCGAGCTGCGCCTTCGTGCTCAGCCCGGCGAGGTCTGAGCCCGCGTTGGGCTCGCTCATCCCGATGCACCAGATCGTGTCGCCACGGATCGCGGCCGGCACCAGCGCGCGCTGCTCGGCATCGCCGAACTCGAGGAGGCTCGGCGCGACGATCGCGTACCCGGGGAAGTGGAGCGACCGCGGGATGCGACGCGTCGCCATCTCTTCCAGGTAGACGAGCGTCTGCACGGGCGTGGCGTCGCGCCCCCCGTGCTCCGGCGGATAGCCCGGGATCATCCAGCCGTGGTCGAACAGGATCGCCTGCCAGTCGCGGGCCCACTGCGGCACGATCTCGTCGCGCTCGTCGGCACCGCTGTCCTGCATGTCGAAGCCCGCGAGAGCCTCGGGTGGCGCGTGCTCGTCGAGGAACGAGCGCAGCTCGTCGCGGAAGGCGAGCTCCTCCTCGCCCCAGGCCAGCTTCACCTCAGCCGGGGAAGTCGAGGAGGAACGGGGGCAGGCCCGGGTCCGACTTGGCGAACAGCTCGCCCTTGCCGGCGTCGATCGACTCGATCGTCCACGGTTGGTCGCTCGTGATCTGCGTGATCGGTCGCCACCCCTGCACGATCTGGCACACACCGCCCTGGATCTTCACGACCTGGCCGGTGACGCCGGCCGAGAGGTCGGAAGCGAGCCAGCCGACCGCGGCGGCGACGTTCGAGGGGTCGAGCGCAGCCTTCATCTCCTCGCTCGGCTCGCCGCCCCCCATGAGGTCTTCGGTGAGCCGGGTGAGCGCCACCGGTGCGATCGCGTTCACCCGGACACCCGCCCGCTCGAGCTCACGTCCCATGACGATGGTCAGTGCGGCGATGCCGGCCTTCGCGGCCGCGTAGTTGGCCTGCCCCGCGTTGCCGTAGAGGCCCGACTCCGACGCGGTGTTGACGATCTTGGCGTTGACGCCTTCGCCGGTCTCCTTGCTCTTGGCGCGCCAGTAGGAGGCGGCGAAGTGCGAAGGGGCGAAGTGGCCCTTGAGGTGGACCTGGATGACCGCGTCCCACTCGGCCTCGGTCATGTTGAAGCTCATCTTGTCCCGCAGGATCCCGGCGTTGTTCACCAGCACGTCGAGCCCGCCGAGCTCGTCGACCGCCTGGTTGATGAGGTTCTCCGCGCCCTTCCACGACGAGATGTCGTCGGTGTTCGCGACCGCCTTGCCGCCTGCCGCGGCGATCTCGTCGACGACCTGCTGCGCAGGCCCGGCGTCGCTTCCCTCGCCGCTGCGCGCGCCGCCGAGGTCGTTGACGACGACCGCCGCTCCCTCGCTCGCCAGGAGGAGCGCCTCCTCTCGTCCGATGCCGCGCCCGGCACCGGTGACGATCGCGACCTTCCCGTCGAACAGACCCATCGTTCCTCGCTCACTGCGGGCCGGGTGCAACCACCTCGGTCCCGCGTCCGCTACCTGACGTCGACGTCAGACACTACCCACCTGCGGCGTCGGAACGCTCAGCGACACGGAGTGTCGCTGAGTCTTCCGACGCGCCGGAGAAGGGGGGACGCGGCGGCGGGTGCGAGGGACGCTCAGGTGCCGGAGAAGTTGGGGTCGCGCCGATCACGGAAGGCGGCCATGCCCTCGGCGAGATCGGAGGAGGTCGCGGCGAGCGACTGGTACGCGCCCTCGAGCTCGAGGCTGTGCGCGAGATCGGTCTCGAACGTCTCGTTGAGGAGGCGCTTCGAGAGCCCGAGCGATCGGGTCGGCCCGGCAGCGAGCCGGGCCGCGAGCTCGGACGCCACGCCGGCGAGCTCGTCGGGCGCGACGCAGCGGTACGCGAGCCCGAGGTCGACGGCCTCCTGCCCGGTCGCGCCCTCCCCGAGCATGACCATCGCCTTGGCGCGAGGCAGGCCGACGAGCCGGGGGAGCAGGTACGCACCGCCGGCGTCGACGACGAGGCCCCACTTGGCGAACGACCACATGAAGCGCGTGGCGTCGTGCACCAGCACGAAGTCGCAGGCGAGCGCGAGGTGGGCGCCGGGGCCGACTGCCGCGCCGTTGACCGCGGCGACCGTCGGCTTGTCGAGCTCCCAGAGCTCGCGGATGAACGCCTGGACGCCGACGCGCAGCGCCTCCGACGTGCTGCGTGTCTGGTAGCCGGGCTCCGAGGCCTTGGCGACCGTCGACGCCGAGAGGTCCATCCCCGCGCAGAAGGCGTCGCCCGTGCCGGTGACCAGCAGCGCACGGACGTCGGGGTCATCGCGGGCGTCGCGCACCGAGTCGACGATCGCGTCGCGCATCTCGATCGTGAGCGCGTTCTTGGCGTCCGGGCGGTCGAGCGTGATGCGCCCGACGTGATCGGCGCCGACCTCGTACTTGATCACGGCGTGCTCCTGCTCAGGACTTGTTCGTCGTCAAGATGTTGACGACCGACACGCCCGAGCCGCGACCGCCGACGTTGTGCTGGAGCGCGTAGCCGTTGCGCGTCTCGACCTGACGATCGCCGGCGTCGCCGCGCAGCTGCCACCAGCACTCCACGAGCTGCGCGATCCCGGTGGCGCCGATCGGGTGGCCTTTCGCCAGCAGCCCCCCCGACGTGTTGATCGGGATGCGACCGGTGAGCGAGGTCTCTCCGTCGAGCGAGGCGACGCCGCCCTTGCCCTTGTCGACGAAGCCGAGGTCCTCGATGTCGAGGATCTCCGTGATCGTGAAGCAGTCGTGCACCTCGGCGCAGTCGACGAGCGACGGCTCGATGCCGGCCATGTCGTACGCGCGCTCGGCGGCCATGCCGGTCGCCTTGAGCGAGGTGAACGTCGACTTCTCGTGCAGGTAGGGGTGGTCGGTGGCGACGCCGAAGCCGGCCACGTACACGGGGTTCTTGGTGTAGCGCTCGGCGAGCTCGGCGTTGACCAGGAGCACCGCGGCCGCGCCGTCGGTCTGGGGGCAGCAGTCGAGCAGGTGCAACGGCTGGCACACCGCGGGCGACGCCAGCACGTCGTCGATGGTGATCTCGTTCTGGAAGTGGGCGTAGGGGTCGCGCGCGCCGTTGTAGTGGTTCTTGACCGCGACCGAGGCGAGCATCTCGCGCGTGGTGCCGTACTCGTGCATGTGCCGGGTCGCGAAGGGAGCGAACAGCACCGGTGCGGTCTCGCCCCGGGTGAAGATCGGATGGCCCGCCGCGGCGCGCGAGAGCAGCCCCTCTTCGGCCGACTTGTCACGCATCTTCTCGACGCCGATGACGAGCACGACGTCGTGCACGCCGCTCGCGACGGCCATGGCGCCGACGCGGAACGCATCGGAGCCCGACGGGCACGCGTTCTCGATCCGGGTGCAGGGGATCCCGGCGAGACCGATGGCCGTGGGGATCGTGTTGCCGCCGATGCCCTCCTGGCCCCACAGCGTGCCGCGCTGGGTCGCGACGAAGGCGGCCTCGACCTGGGTCGGCTCGAAGCCCTCGTCGACGCTGTCGACCGCGGCCGCGAAGGCGCCGGCGGCCATCTGCTCGTAGCTCTGCTCGAACAGCTCGCCGAACTTGATCAGCCCGCCGCCCACGACGGCGACGCGGTTCCAGCTCATGCCGGGGCCTCCTCCGCCCGCGTCGCATCGGACGCCGCGCGGACCTTGTAGCCGTAGACGGGTACGCCACGCTCGTAGGCGTAACGCCGCAACACGAGCTCGACCGCGGTCCCGATCTCGAGGTCGCTGCCGTCGCCGACGCCCTGGAGCATCACGCGGGCGCCGTCCTCGAGGTCGACCACGGCAAGCGGGAGCGGTGCGACGAACGGTGCCGGCATCGTCTGGTTGACGACGAACGTGTGGATCGTGCCCCGACGGGCCAACGGCTCGAGCACGAACTTGGCGCTGCCGCACGAGATGCAGTGGGGGTGGATCGACGGCGGGGTGTTGATGGTGCCGCAGTCGACGCAGCGAGCGCCGAGCAGGCCGAGCATCTCGTCGGCGCCGCGGACGAACTGCGCGCTCTCGGGTGGCACGCCCATCTGCACCGTCTCGCCCGAGGCCACGAGCTGGCCGCGAGCGCGGAGGACGTCGGGATACGAGACGGCCGTACCACCGGTGATCGCGTCGGTGACGAGCGCGGCTCCCGCGACCGGCTCCTTCGCCGTGATCTCCACGCCGGTCGCGCGACCACCTCCGAACCCGACCACCGCCACGGTGCCGGCGGCGCCCAACGCGCCGATCGCCCCGAGCAGCGGCGCCGCGGCGCCGGTGTCGCCCAGCTCCGCGTACACCGAGGCCGAGGCCGGCGTCCCGACACCGAGCTGCTTCGCGACGGCGGCTCCCAGTCGACCATCAGGATCGGGGAGCGACCACGCGCGGGCGTCGAGCGCGGCGAGCTGCTCACCGAGCTCGCGCAGCGTCGGTACGAACACCTCTTCGCGGAAGAGACGGGGGTCGTAGAGGTCGCGGGTCTCGGACTCGTCGTCGCCCCGGTAGCGATCGAGGAAGGGATGCGTGCGGGTGACCCGCGCGCCGATCGACGCCGCGCCACCGTGCGAGACGAGCACGATCGCCGCCGCGCCCGCACCCGCGCGCGCTTCGAACGCGGTGCCGGCCCCGGGGACGATCGCGTCGGACACCACGACGAGCGCGACGCGCGCCGTGCCGGCACCGATCGCGTCGGCTGCGCCGAGCAACGCCTCCATGCCGGAGTGCGGCGAGCCCGCGCACAGCGCCCCGGCGGAGCTGTGCGACAGCCCGATGGCGCGAGCGAGGACCGCATGGCTCGGACCCTCGGCGAACGGGGGGCGGCTCGTCCCCCACCAGAGGCCGTCGACGATGTCGTGCTGGAGCCCGGAGACGGCGAGCGCACGGCTCGCCGCCTCGGCGGCGAGGGTGAGCGTGTCCTCGTCGGGGGCGCAGACGGCCGCCTGGCCCTTGCCGCGCCGGCCCCACGCGGCGCCGACCTCGGCCGCGGGGAGACGCCAGGCCGGTGCGGCGGCACCGACCGCGAGGACCTGCACCGCGGGGCTCATCGGCCCCGATGCTATGCGGCTCGGCGCGGCACGAAGATCCCGATGCCGTCGGGGAAGGCGAGGCCGTCGGCCATCGTCTCGGGTGGTTGCGGCTCCCCGTCGACGAACCGGATCTTGCGCACCGCACCGGTCCCGTCGCCCGGGCCGACACCGTCGTCGGAGATCACGAGGCCGATGTCGGCGAAGTAGAGGGTGCCGTCGGGCGCCACGCCCAGCCCCAGCGGCGAGCCGGTGCTGATGGGCTCGGGTCCGGGGCCCTCGCCGGGCGGCGGGCGCAGCACGGTGCGGACGTACGTGCCGTCTGGTGAGTACTCGTTGATGATCCCGGTGAAGACGCTCGACACGTACCAGGCGCTGCCGTCGGGTGCACCGACGATCGCGTTGGGGCTCACCAGGTCGTTCTCGCCCGCTGCGATGAACAGCTCCTTCGTCACCGAATCCGCGAGCGGTGCCCCGGTGGAGTCCTGCTGAGCGCACCCACCGGCCGCGTCGTCGGACGTCGGGAGATCGCTGTACCTCCAGATGCCCGACGTCGGCGGCCGCGCGGACGCGACGTAGACGTTGTCGTCCCCGTCGACGGCGATCCCGCCGGCCGTCGCGATCGCGACGTTGACCTTGCAGTACCGGACGTCGCCCGTGTTGCCCGCCTTGCTCGTCTCGAAGCCCTTGGTGACGGGCGGGAACCACACGATGAGCTGACCGTCGCCGTCCCCGGCCGACTGGTTGCCGATGTCTGTCGTGACGACCCGTCCGTCGGAGAGGATGCCGCAGCCGTAGTTCTCCGCGTTGTCGGTCGAGCCCTGGTACGTCGGCTGGAGCTTGCCGATCTGCTTCGCCGAGAGCTTGCCGACCTCGTTGCCGCGCATCCGGAAGATCCCCCAGCCCTGCACGACGTCGGGTTGGCCGGTGTCCTCCCCGGCGATGAACCTGCGCCCGTCGGGGAAGAAGCAGATCTGCGCGTTGATGTCGAGACCCTTCGCGTCGTCGTTGCGGTTGGTGATCACCGTCTGGTGCTCGAACGGTGGGTCCGACGAATAGGCGTCGAGATCGTTCCCCTGACCGTTGAGGACGATCACCGGCTGGGACGACTCGCCGGCGACCGTGGGCGTGGCCGCCAGCGTCATCGATCCGGCGACGACGACCGTCAAGAGCGCGAGCTTCTTCATTGCTGCTTCTCCTTGGACTTCACGACCGGCGCGAGTGGGGGATCGAACGATCGGGTCACGACGAGGCGGTCGACGCCGACGGCGGGCGAGGGCAGCTCGTCCGAATCGGTGATGGCGAGGATGCTGATGCGGCTGTAGGTGCCGCCTTGGCGGGGGATCTTGCGGGACGTGCACGACCCGGACTCGTCGAGCACGCAGAGCAGCCCACCCTGGGGGTTGTCGTCGCGCTCGGAGATGAACACGCCGAAGCGCGTCGCACCCTCTTGCTGGGCCACGCTGCCCGGGCGCAGCCAGGCGGCCGGATCACCGAGGCCCTCGGTCTTCACGACCACGCGCCATGGGTCGAGGTTCACCAGCAGCTGCATGCTCGGGTCGAGTCCGGCGGGCGGCTCGACGAGGTTGAACTGCACGGCGCACGGCGTCTCGACGCACGCCTGCGGCGTCGTCGGGGCCTGCGGCCGCTCGTCCGGCGCATCGTCGCCCGCGGTCGGCGGTGTCGTCGCGCTCTTCAGCGGCTTGCCCGAGAGCGAGTAGCGATACACGCCGCTCGTGAGCGATCGGTTCGACAGCCCCGGCTCTCGGATGCCTGCCACCGCGTAGACGTCGTCGCCGATGATCGCGGGCCCGCCCGACACCGCGCCGTACACCTCGTCGGACCAGAGCACCGTGCCCGTCGACAGATCGAGGGCGCGCACCGTGAAGTCGGTCCCGCCGATCACGACGACGCCTTCCCCGGGGCTCGCCGACGCGATCCCCGGCGCGCCGTAGGTCGCCGAGGCGATCGGCTGCTGCCAGCGGATCGCGCCCGTCGTGGTGTCGAGCGCGTGCAGGTACGGGTCCTCTCCGATGGCGGTGCCGCCGGTGATGATGCCGTCGGCGACGCCGGTCGGACCGATGAACCCACCAGTCGAGAAGTTGCTGCCGGGGTTCGTGAGCCCAGGCCCGACGACCGGCGTGGTCCACACGAGCGCGCCGGTCTCGCGGTCGAGTGCGTAGTAGGTGCCGTCCTTGCCGCCGAGCCCGACGAGCGCGCGTCCGTCCGACTCGAACAGGTTCGGCGCTCCGGCGAAGTCCAGATCGTCGCGGTTGGGCTCGTGCGGTTGGAAGCTCCACTGCACCGCACCGGTGTCCAGGTCCATCGCGACCACGGCTTCGGCGAAGCGGCCGTACCCCTCGGGGCTGGTCACGCAGTTGCCGGTGCCCACGAAGACGAGCCGCCGCTCCTCGTCGGCCGTGGGCGACGACCACACGTCGGCGCACCCCGGACCGGTCGCGGGCTCGCCGTTCGGCCCTTCCTCGGTCGGCGCGAGGATCGTCGTCCACACCTCGTCACCGGTGGCGGCGTCGAGCGCGAAGACGCCCGCGGGCTCGCCGTCGGTCGAGTTGTGGACGTCCCAGCCGACCACGACGATCGGGTCGCCGTCGGGGCCGTCGACGATCAGCGGGGAGCTCTCGATCTCGGTCGGATCATCGGGACCGCCCCGGGGGCGCAGCTCGTGCTTCCAGCGCACCGACCCGTCGGACGCGCGCAGCGCGTAGAGCGTCTTGCCGCCCCCGAAGTACACGGTCTCGGTGCCGGCGATCGTCACCACGGCAGCCGACGAGACGATCTGTCCGGCGTACACGTTGCGATGCACCTTGGTCTTGCGCATCCAGCGCTGCTCACCGTCACTTGCGTCGAGGGCGTAGAAGCGGCCCGACCAGTCGCCGACGTAGACGGAGTCGCCGACGACCGCGGGCGTCGCGGTGACGACGTCGTGGGTGTTGAAGAACCAGATCCGACGGAGGTCCTTCGCGGTCTCGGGAGTGAGCCCGGAGCACGGCGTCGCGAACGAGCGCGCGACGTCGCGTCCCCACATGGGCCAGACGCACTCGGCGCCCCCACCGCGGTTGACCACGCGTCGGTCGACCTGGCCGGCTCCGCCCGGCATCGCCAGCCCGGCGAGCAGCATCCCCGTCAACGTCAAACACGCCGCGACGACCCGCGTCGCGACGTTCCCCCCCGTCACGCCGTGACCATACGCCACGGCCGTCGCGACCATCGCCGGCATCGTGTGGCGGGACCTCCGCTGCGCGCGGCTCGGAACCCGCGACATGGTTCGCTAGGGCTTCGAGCCGCCTACCGGCGGTAACCTCGTCCCTCGCGCGCCTCGGGCGCGCGTGCGGCGGCGTAGCCGAGTGGCTCAGGCAAGGGTCTGCAAAACCCTGGACGCGGGTTCGATTCCCGCCGCCGCCTCCAGGCATCGGTGTGCCCGGGTCGAGCGGTCACTCGCGGGTCGCGCCGGCTGCCTCCAGCTCTGCGAGGAACGCATCGACCGCGTCGACCTCGTCAGCCTCGACGACGAGCGACGACTGCAACCCACCGAACGCGCTGAACGTCAGCATGACGCGGCCCTTGCGCCGTTCGGGCTCGCCGCGACCGAAGGAGAGGTCGCTCAGCGGGACGCGCTTCGACCCGTCGTGGGCGAAGACCTCCAGGACGCGCCCGTCGAAGTCGAGGAGCGCCTGCGCGTACTCCAATCGGACCCGTGCGTGCTCCGCCATGCCCGCCTCCAGAGGTTCCGAGAGAGGGTGGTCAGCCGGCCTGCATGCCCGCGCTCGTCAGCGCGGCAACGAGGGCTTCCATGTCAGCGACCTGGTCCGGCTCGAAGTAGAGCTCCATACGCGCGGCGCCCTGAGGGACGATCAGCAACGTCACGCCACCGTCCTTCTCGTCCTTGCGCTTCTGGAGGACGAGCCGCTCGGCGAGGAACCGCTGGCTCGGGCTCTGCCACAGCTCGAGCACGCGCCCGTCGAACTCGCAGAGCAGCGTTGCGCCGCTCCCTGCCCTCGCCTGGGTCGTCGCGGCCACGGTGTCGTCTCCTCGTCGGCGTGACGGGCGACTGGAGCATACGGGTGGTGGGCGCGCGGCATCGACCAGGGTGCGGGGCTCGACCGGTGAGGCCCCGGCGGTGTCGACGTGTGCACGCTTCGTCGCCGCGGCGGCACCAGGGAACCCGGCGGCTACCGTCGAGGAGATGTCGCTGCGTCGCCTCGCTGGTCTCGTCGCGCTCGGTGCGCTCGCGGTCTCGTTCGCGGCCCCACCGGCCGGCGCCAAGATCCTGAACGGCTGCGCGGTCCTCGCCCAAGAAGAGCTCGAGACGATCTTCGAGCAGCCCTTCGCCAAGGGGACGGTGCTCCAGGGCGACTACTGCCAGTTCAGGAAGCCCTCGACTGCCGAGGTGCCCGACATCCTCGTGCAGGTGCTGGTGAAGCGTTCGAAGACCGTCGAGCAGGCCAAGAAGATCTTCGCTCGCGATGCACAGACGGCGCAGGAGCTCGCGGCGTCGTTCTCGGAGCTGCCGTCCGTCGGCGACGAGGCGTTCCAGGCCTTCCTCATCGGCACCGACCAGGTCACGGTGCGCGTCGGGAAGGTCGTCGGGCGCTTCCGGATCGATCAGCCCGACTCGGCCGAGGCGGCGTTCCCCGAGCAGGCGATCGCGGTGGCGCAGGCCGCGGAACCTCGGCTCGAGAACTACTCGAAGGCCGGCTGACGCGGAGCGCGACACCGCGTGCTCCCGGAGGTCCGACCGCGCCGGGATCCAACTCCTAGGCTGCCCGCCTCGTGGCCGTCTTCATCGGCGTCATCGTCGCCGCGTGCTTCGGGTCGGGCGACTTCTTCGGTGGACTCGCGTCGCGCCGCGCCCCGACCGTCGCCGTCCTCGGGATCGCTCAGACCGTCGCCATCTGTGGTGCAGTGGTCGCCGCGCTCGCGTTCACGGGCTCACCGACCGGCCGTGACCTCGGGCTCGGCGCGGCGGCCGGCGCGCTCAACGTCATCGGGCTCGGCGCGCTCTACCAGGGCCTCTCGCTCGGGCGCATGGGCATCGTCGCGCCGATCACCGCCGTCGTCGCCGCGTGCATCCCGGTGGGCTGGGGGCTGGCGACCGGGGAGGACCCGTCCACCGTCGCGCTCATCGGCGTCGCGCTCGCCATCGTCGCGGGCGGTCTGATCGCCCACGAGAACGACACCGAGACGGGTGGCGCCGTGCGCGCGCTCGGGTTCGCGCTGGTGAGCGGCGTCTTCTTCGGGACCTCCTTCGTGTTCTACGCCGAGACGAGCGGTGACTCGGGCTTCTGGCCGGTCCTCACCGGACGCGCCGCCGCAGTCACCCTCGTGATGATCGTGTTGGCGGTCACCACGACGAGCCTCGTGCTCGCGCGGCGGGAGCTGAGGATCGCCGCCGCGGCCGGCGCGCTCGACGTGCTCGCGACGGTCCTGTTGCTCGTCGCGGTCCGCGAGGGTCTCGCGTCGCTCGTCGCGCCGATCGCCGCGCTCGGGCCTGCCTTCACCGTCGGCTGGGCCTGGGGGCTGCTCCACGAATCGGTCGCCCGCCTCCAGGTCGTCGGTCTCGGTGTCGCGCTGGTCGGACTGGTGCTGATCGCGGTCGGCTGACGCGCGCCATACTCCCGCCGTGCCCACGTCAGTCCCCATCACCGGCCGACCCGTGCGCATCGCGGTCGTCGGGCTCGGCACCGTCTCGGAGCTCGCGCTCCCGCCGTACGTCGGCCGTGACGACGTGGAGGTGGTCGGGCTGTGCGATCCCGATCCGGGCCGGCGGGCCCGCTGGGGAGCGGTGTGGCCCGAGGCGCGACAGGCCGAGTCGTTCGACCGGCTGCACCCGATCGATGCCGACGTGGTCGATGTGCTCGTGCCGACACCTCTGCATGCCGACGTCGTGTGCGAGGTCCTCGACGCCGGCTACCACGTGCAGGTCCAGAAGCCGCTCGCGCGCACGCTCGACGATGCCGACCGAATGCTCGAGCGCGCGGACGCGAACGGCGCGGTGCTGCGGGTGCTCGAGGACTACCTCTTCTTCCCACCGCTCGCCACGCTCAAGGAGGTGCTCGACGCCGGCGACATCGGCGAACCGGCCGGCCTGCACATGAAGATCGTGGCGACCGGTCGGGGCGGCTGGGACGTGCCGATGTCGAGCTTCCAGTGGATCTTCGAGCAGGCCCAGCGCGACGGCATGGGACTGCTCGTGTTCGATCACGGTTGGCACCAGCTCGCGCTCGCGATGTGGCTCCTGGGCGACGTGGCGCGCATCTACGGCTGGATCGGCGAGACCGAGATCGTGCCGGGCATCGCGATGGACGCTCCGGCCACGCTCGTGTGGGAGCACGTCAACGGTGTGCGCGGAGTGCTCGACATCACGTTCGCGCCCGACACCTACTTCCGCTCTTCGCACTACACGGGCGACGAGCGGGTCGAGCTGACCGGCACGAAGGGGTTCGTGCGCTGCAACCGGATCAGCGCGTTCGGCATCCAGGAGCCGTCGGTGGAGGTGTACCGGGAGGGAGAGGTTCGCGCGCTGCACGCGCTGGACGACACGCTGCCCGCAGGCTTCGAGCGGTCGACGCAGCATGCGATCGATCACTTCACCGGCAAGACCGACGACCTGTTGCTCGACGGCAAGGACGCGCGCCGCGTGCTCGCCGCGCTGCTCGCGGCCTACGAGTCGTCGCGCTTGGGGCAACCTGTCGACGTCGTCTACGACTGAGGCGCCGACAGCAGGCCGGCAGCGTCAGCCGGTGACTACTCGGGGGCGGCGGCCGGCTGCCGAGTCGAGGGGAGCAGTCCCCAGAGCGTCAGCACGGCGATCCCGTAGATGACGAGAGCGACGATCATCACGGTGCGGAAACCGAAGCTCATGGCCAGGATCGTCGAGAGGACGGCGCCGACGACGGACGCGAACCCGTTCACGGCCCATCCCCAGGCCACGTACTCGGCCTTGTGATCCGTGAGCTCGGCGACGGCGCCGAGGCCGAGCGGCATGAACATGCCGAGGCACAGCCCGAGCGGTGCGAGGAGCACGAACGTGATGGGCACCCGAGCGGCGAGGGGGAGGCCGAGCAGCTCGTCGGTCAGCGGCGTGAGGCCGAGCTCGTAGAAGACGGTCAGGAGCGCGATCGCGCCGAGCAGCCACGGGAGGATCTGCTTGGGACGGTGCGTCCAACGCGTGCTCAGCAGCGCGCCGATGCCGGTGAAGATCAGGATCGACATCAGCGTCACGGTCAACGAGTACGTGGGGTATCCGAGGAACAGCGTGAGGCGCTGGATGAGGGTGATCTCGAAGAAGATGAACCCGAAGCCGAGGCACGCGAAGTACAACGCCGACCGGCGCTTGTGCGGCAGCTTGCGCCACGTGTCGCGGATCGTGACGAACGGCAGGAGCAGGAACACCGCCGCGAACAAGATCGCGACCGCGAGGAGCAGGAGCAGCACGCGCTCGCCGACGGAGTCCTCGAAGTCGGTGCGGTCGATCGGTTCGGTGAAGCTCGCGATGACGTCGTCGAACGAGTTGAAGTGCCAGAAGAACGGTGCATCGTCGCTGATCGGGCCGATCTCGTCGGGATACTCCTCGTAGAACTGCTGGAGCTCCTCGTCCGACCGGCTCGCGACCTGCTCGACGACGGTGTTGCTGCCGAGGGCGTCGGCGGCGAGCCGCTCACCCTCACCCGGTGCCCACCGCAGCCGTGACTCCTCGATGTCGTCGAGACCGCCGACGAACCCGGAGACCTCGTCGTCGGTGAACGGTGTGCGCTTCACGAGGATCGTCGAGATGTTGCCGAACAGGCCGAGCGGTGAGCTCGCCACGACGATGTGTCGCGCCGGGTCGTCGATGCCGAGCTCCGCGAGCGCTTCGCGTGCGGTCGTGACGTAGCGGGCGGTGCGATTGGGTTTGTCGTCGTAGGAGAACTCGCCGAACTGCACCGCGAGGATGCCGTCGTCGGTCAGGTGGTCGAGGCTCTTCTCGATCTGCTCCCGCGTGTAGAGGTAGCTCTCGGAGAGCACGAAGGCGCCGGCGGCCGCGTTGTTCGCGGCCGAGTAGCTGTCCGGGGCGGGATACCAGATCAGGTCGTACCGGCCGTCCGCTCGGGCGAGGTACGAACGACCGTCGCCGTTGATGTAGTCGACCTTCGGGTGCTCGGCGAGACGACCCGAGTAGTCGGCCATCTCGTCGGTGACGAGGTCGTAGGTGACGGGATTGAGCTCGATCGCCTCGATGTGATCGGCATCGAAGTACAGCGAAGCGAGGATCTCGTTGCCTCCGGCGGCGCCGATGATCATCACGTCGCGAGGACCGCGGCCCAGGGCTGCGAACGGGAGGAGGCGAGGATCGGTGTCGAAGCGATCGAGCGCCGACACGTCGCCGTCGAACTCGTAGATCCCGGAGCCGTGCAACGCGTCGTGGTAGAGGATCCGGGTCCCGGGTGCGCCCTCGACGACGTCGACCCGGAAGATCGGGCTCCACGCCGAGAACACCGCGTTGTCGTCGGTGATCTCGACCTTCTGTGCGTCCTCGCGTTGGCGCGGGAGCGCGCTCGGGACGATGACGGCGACGACGAGCAGCACTGCGAGCCCACCCGCGACCGGCGCGAGCTTCGGGCGATCGAGGATGGCGAGTCGCAGGGCCACGCCGGCGAGCACGAGCCCCGCGAGCATGATCGTCGACGGTGGACCGATCCAACCGATCAGCGCGACGACGATCGCGCACGCGATGCCGGCTCCGAGCAGATCGGCGAAGTAGAGGCGACCGATGTCGTCCGAGCGGCGACCGAACAGCGTCGCGACGACGACACCGACGGAGATGAACGACATGAAGAGCATCAAGCAGATGAGCAGCAGCAGCCCGACGTTGGAGAACGAGTCGAAGGTGCCGTACTCCCAGATGGCGAGCGTGTCGAGTGACGTGAGCGCGATCACGACGTAGCCGACGAGCACGCTCGCGGCGCCGAGCAAGAAGCTCCAGAAGAGCACCGCGTCGGTCGATGCGCGCTCGATCCGCTTCGAGATGGTGACGATCACCGCCCCGGTGCCGATCCCGAGCAACGACAACCCGATGATCAGGTACGTGTAGTAGTAGAAGAGCTTGAACGAGATGATGCGCGTGTACGCGATCTCGAGCAGCAGCCCTGCGAAGCTGACGAGCAGGATCTCGAGGCGATAGGCGCGACGTGGCCCGGTCCCGACATCTGAGCTCGTCCTGACGTTCGCCATTCGACGTCCGTCCCATGGGCGACCGGACCGCGGCGGCCGACCGCGGTGATGGCGGGAGGATAGCGACCCTCGACCTTGACGCCGGGGACGCGACGTCGGCGCGTACCGTCGACGGGATGGTGTCGCGCCTCGTCGTCGGCTTGCTCCTGGTCGTCGTCGCTTCGACCACCACGGTCGTGGGTGCCGACGCCACCTCCGACGGGGCGTCACGGCGGCGGACCGAGTGCGGATCGGCCGTGAGGCGCGTCTCCCAGGCCCGCACCGGCACGCCGGTGCTGTTGGTGCACGGGTTCGCCGGCGGACCGTCGGACTTCCGGCGGCGGCTCGCCGACCGCCCGAGCATGATCGACGCGATCGACGCCGTCGACGGCGCCGCGGCCTACACCTTCGACTACTCCCGGCGCTCGCTCGAGTGGGTGACCGATCCGGCGATCGGCGCGCGGCTGGGCGAGGCGATCGCTTGCCTCGCCGGCGTCCACGACGAGCCCGTGACCGTCGTCGCGCACTCGATGGGTGGGCTGGCGACGCGCCAGGCGCAGGGGACCGTCGTCGACGGTCGCCCGGTCGCCGACTCGATCGCCAGAGTCGTGACCATCGGCACGCCGTTCGAGGGTGCGCAGCTGCTCGGGTTCGGCGGGGGCTTCGCGGGTGACGTCGCCGCCGAGCTCATCGACACCGCACTGCGCGCGTGCAGCACCGACCTGGCGCGGCGCCCGACCGACACGTTCCGGCCGCGCCGCGCTCCGCAGCGGAGCTTCTGCGGGTTGCTCGGCGCCACCGAGACCGCGGCCGTCCAGGGGATGATCCCCGACTCGGCCGAGCTCGCCGCGCTGCCCCCGTGGAGCGACGCGGTGCGGGTGGTGCCGATCGCGGCCGACGTCGTGGTGGGGGTCGACGGCCCGTTCGGGTTCTCGGAGAGCTTCTCGGCCGGCGACTTCGCGGTGGCCGTGCCGTCCGCGGTCGCGGACGCGAGCCCGGGTGTGCGACCCTTCGTCGCGCGCTGCCACGCTTCGTTGTTCGGCCTCGTTGCCGCGATCGACGATTCACCGTGCTCCCACGCCAACGAGCTGGCCAACCGTCGCATCATCCGCCACGTACGAGAAGCGGTGCGCCGCTCCGTTGGCTGAGATCGCCCAGATCGGCGTCAAGCGGACGTGGGTGTCGCGAAGCGGTCCTCGAGGCGGTAGAAGCGAAGGGGCGTCTCCCAGAGGACCGCGCGACGATCGGTGTCGTCGACGTCGGGGATCGCCTCGAGGAACTCGTCGACGGCGCCGGGGAACTCCGCGTCGGGGTGGGGGAAGTCGCTCGCCCACATCACGTGGTCGGCGCCAACTTGCGAGATCGTGAACGCGGCGAGCGTGTCCTCGGGGTCCGAGGAGATCGTGCACTGCCGGGTGAAGTACTCGCTGGGTGTGAGCGACAGGCCGGCGCACTCCGTCTCGTGCATCCACTCACGATGGTCGTCGAGGCGAGCCAACCAGTAGGGCAGCCACCCGGTCCCGGACTCGAGGAACGCCACCCTCAAGTCGGGATGGCGCTCCAGGACGCCGCCGAGCAGCAGCGCCACCGCAGCGGTCATCTGCTCCAGTGGGTGCGAGCACGTGTGGCGGGCCGCGAAGCCGTCGAAGCGGTCGCTGCCGATCGTGGTGCCCGCGCGCACGCCGAGTGCCTCGTGGACTGCGAGGACGAGGCCGGTGTCCTCGAGCGCGCGGTAGAGGCCGTCCCACGAGGTCGCGTCGAGGTAGTCGCCGCCCAGGTGGTTCGGCCGCATGAGCACGCCGACGAGACCGAGGTCGGCGATGCGACGTGCCTCGTCCACTGCGCGCTGCGGGTCGCGTGGCACGACGCCGACCGCAGCGAGACGAGTCCGGTCGGTGGCGCAGTACTCGGCGATCCAGTCGTTGTACGCGCGACACGCAACGGTCGATCCGTCGGCGTCGAGCTCGGGCAGGAACGGCACGAACAGGCCCATCGACGGGTACAGGACCGCGGCGTCGATCCCCTGGGCGTCCATCGCGCGCAGGTACGACGGCGCGTCGAACCCGTGGTCGAGCTGGTCGCGTAGCAGCTCGAGGTCGCCGCACATCTCGTACGGCGTCGTCGCGGGCAGGTCGAAGACCTCGGCCCCCGGCGGGATCACGTCGGCGAAGACGGTCGCCGGCTCGACGACGTGGCCGTCGGCGTCGAGCACGGGGAGCCCGGCTCGCACGATCAGACCGTCCTGCGGGCGGCGAGCGCGCCGTCGAGGGGGAGCACGGCACCACTGAGGTACGTCGAATGGTCGCCGGCGAGGAACACGACCGCGTCGCACACCTCGTCGCCGGTGCCGAGCCGTTGCATCGGGACGTTCGACGCGACCTGACGTCGGAGCGCTTCCGGATCGGGCGCCTGCTCGGAGTACTTCATGAAGAGGCCCGTGTCGGTCGCGGAGGGAGCGAGCATGTTGACCCGCACACCGTCGGGTGCGTGCTCGATCGCGGCCTGCTTGCACAGGTTGAGCAGCGCGCCCTTGCTCGCGCAGTACACCGGGTGGCCCGGCGCGACGATGAGCCCCAGCGTCGAGCCCATCGCGATGACCGAGCCACCGCCCCCCTCGACCATGTGCGGGATCGCCGCGCGCATGCAGAGGAACGGCCCCTTGAGGTTCACGTCGAGCACGTGCTGCCAGTCGTCGTCGCCGAGCTCGGTGAGCGGCACGAGGCTCTCGACCGCGGCGGACAGCACCAGCACCCCGACGCGCCCGAGGGACGCGGCTTCACGGACCATCGCTTCGACGTCCGATGCCTTGGTCACGTCGCAGGTGACCGCGACCGCGTTGTGGCCGCCCGCCACGATCGCGTCCGCGACCGACGCGGCGCCTCCGGCGTCGGTGTCGGCGACGACCACCGTGGCGCCCTCGGCCGCGAGCCGGTGCGAGACGGCCTCGCCGAGCCCCGACGCCCCGCCCGTCACGATCGCGACGCAGTCGATGCTCATCGGTACACCGCCAGCCCGCCGTCGGCGGGGAGGATCGCACCGCTGACGTACGCGCTCATGTCGCTCGCGAGGAACAGCGCGATCGCCGCCACGTCCTCGGCGGTGCCGAGTCGCGAGACCGGGATCGTCTTCTTGAGGCCGTCCACGAACTGGTCGGCGCCCGGCGTCTTCTCGAGGACCTTCCGGAACCGCGGCGTGTCGATCGAGCCGGGGGCGATGACGTTGGCGCGGATGGTGGGGCCGTACTCGACCGCGATCTGCTTCGTGAGGAGCACGAGGCCGGCCTTCGCCGCACCGTACGCCGCGTAGCCCTCGGAGCCGATGAGCCCGAGCGTCGACGCGGTGTTGATGATGCTCCCGCCCTCGCCGGCGAGCATGTGGGGGATCGCGGCTCGGCACGCCCAGAAGATCGCGGACAGGTTCGTCGCGATCGTGAGGTCCCAGTCGTCCTCGGTGCACTCGACGAGTCGGCCCGACATCTGCACGGCCGCGTTGTTGTAGAGGACGTCCAGGCGGCCGTAGCGGTCCATGGCCGCGTCGATCATGGTGTCGACGTCGGCGCGCACCGACACGTCGGCGTGCACGGCGAGGCCTTCCGAGCCTTGCTCCTCGAGCATCTTCACGGTCTCGGCGGAGCCCTCGTCGTTGACGTCGGCGACCACGACTCGTGCGCCCTGGGCGCCGAACAGGAGGCCTGCCGCTCGACCCTGACCGGATGCCGCGCCCGTGATCAGCGCGACCTTCCCGTCGAGCAGCCCGTCGAAGTCGAGGCCGGCCGCGTGCACCATCACGACCACACTGCCACGACGTCGGACGAGTCGACGATCGTCGCCAACGCGGCGATCGAGTTGGTGAGCACCTGCTCGCCGTACTCCGGCGGCATGGCGGCGACGGCGTCGCGCACCACGACGACCTCGTATCCCAGGTCGGACGCGACGATCACGAGCCCGAGCACACCGACGTTGAGCGAGACGCCCGTGACCACGATCGTGCGGACGTCCAGGTTGCGGAGCAGCTGGTCGAGCTGCGTGCCGGGGAACGGGGTGAGCCCGTGCGCCCGCGGGCTGATGACGTCGCCCGGCTCCGGACCGACGTCGGGGACGAGCTCGACCTCCGGTGTGCCGGCGATCATGTGTGGATCACCCTTCGCGAGCGAGCGCAGCAGCGGTGCGTTGGTCGACGCGCCGATGCGGCCGGGTCGGTATTCGGCCGTGCAGTGCACGACGCTCGCTCCGGCGCGACGCGCCGCGCCCAACACGGCTGCGGCGTGCGGGATCACGTCACCCGCGGCGACGACGTCGGCGATCGCGGGCATGAAGGCGAGGTCGCCGACGACGCCACGTTGCAGCTCCATGGTCACGACCGCGGTGCGAGCAGGGTCGAGCAGCGCGGCGAGGTCGGGCATCGGCGCGGAATCTAACGACCGATGCGGCGATAGCGCATCCTCACCGGCCGCTCGGCCCGGGCGACGCCGCCGAGCTGGCGCCGCCGAGGTCGCGCGGCACCCGCCGGCGGCTCGAGCGACAGGTCGTACGTCTCGAGGAGACGGCGCACCGCGATGCGGATCGCGGAGATCGAGAACCGTGCCGCGGGGCACGAGTGGCTGCCGTGGCCGAACGTGCTGACGAGCTCCTTCGCCGGCACCTCCACTTCGGGGGACAGGCGACGACCCGAGAAGTGCTCGGGGTCGAACGCCTCGAGGCCGGGGGCCGCGGTGGTGTTGGTCACCGAGAGCATCGTCGTGACGAACGCTCCCGGGCCTATCTCGTACTCACGCTCGCCGTCGTCGACGGTGACCGGCGTCAAGACCTCACGCAGGGTGATCGACCGCTGCGCCATGCGGATCGCCTCGTTCGCGCAGCGCTCCAGCAGCGTGTCGTCGCCTGCTCGGATCGCGACGACGAGCTCGGGGCGTCGGAGCACCTGGACGAGCGTCCACGCGAGCGCGGCGTAGAGGTTCGACTGTGCGCCGACCTGGAGCATGATCACGTCGCGTGCCGCGCCGACGAGCTGCTCGTCGTGAGGGAGATCGTCGTACGACGCGACCAGCTGCTCGAGGAAGTCGTGCTCGACGACGCCGCGCGCCTGCCGCTCGTCCCAGATCTCACGCACGATCGCCTCGATCCCGTGCATCGCGCGCCGCTCGCGCGCTCGACGGGTCGCCCAGGTCACGAACCCGCTCGCCGGCCGTACGAACGCGTCGCTCGAGTCGATGCGGTCGAACAGGCGCACGAGTCGGTCGAGGTAGCGGGAGGATGCGGCCTCGACGCCCGCCCAGGACGCGAAGCCCAGGCGGTAGCCGAGACGCCGGGCCTCGGTGAACACGTCGAGGGTTCCATCGTCCCCGAGCTCGCCGAGCTCCGCATCGACCGCGGCCTCGAGCACGCGCAGGTAGCCCTCCACCTGCTGGGATCCGAAGAGGTGGTGCGGGCCGTTGCGGCGTCCGGCGAGCAGCTCCGGCGGCAGCTTGAAGCCGATCAGCCGGTACGTCGCCAGACCGAAGCTCGCCTCCCGCTCCGGGAGCTCGTAGAGGCGCCGCACGCCCTCGGCCGAGAACACGCAGAACATCCGGAAGCCGAACGCGTCGACGACGAACGTGTCGCCGTGGCGGTTGCGCGCCCGGTCGAAGAAGCGGGTCGGGTCGCGCAGCAGCCCGACGCCGGCGCCGACCCACGGCACGCGGCCGCGCACGAGCGGCGGGCTCGGGTCGATGGTGATCGCACCGGCGTGGCGCACGCGCCGCAGCGTAGGGGCACGGCTCCTCCTGTAGCCGGAAGTTGACACCGGCGTCAGGAACCGGCCACGCTGCCGCGATGGCCGAGAGCACGCTGCACTTCGACGACGTCAGCGAGGGCGACGCAGCCCCGGCGTTCGAGCACGAGCTGACTCGCACCGACCTCGTGCAGTACGCGGGCGCGTCGGGCGACTTCAACCCCATGCACACCGACGAGGTCGCGGCGAAGGATGCTGGGCTGCCGAGCGTCTTCGGGCACGGCATGTTCACCATGGGCATGCTCGGCAAGGCGCTCACCGACTACGTCGGCGTGGGCAACCTGCGCACCTACAAGGTGCGGTTCACGAAGCAGACCTGGCCGGGAGAGAAGCTCGCGACACGGATCACCGTCGCCAAGAAGTACGACGAGGGCGGTGAGCATCGCGTCGACCTCGAATGCGAGGTCGTGAACGAGAACGGCGAGGCCAAGGTGTCGGGCGTCGCGGTCGCGGCGCTCCCGGCCCGTTGACGTCCCGGGCCGTCGGTCGCGCGTGAGTCGCGAAGACTGGAGCTTCCCGTTCGAGGGGCCTCTCCACGAGGTCTTCCCGGCGCTGCACGAGTCGCAGAGCTCGTGGCTCAGCCAGATCGACTCGCTGCCCGCGCCCGATCGCAAGACGCACGAGCTCGTGCGGCTCGCGTGCACGGTCATCCTCCGCAACCCCCCGGGCATCATCCGGCACGCACGCCTGGCGCGCGAGGTCGGTGCGTCGTGGGACGAGGTGCTCGGCACGATCATGCTGACCTGCCCGGGGTTCGGCGTGCTGCCCGCGGTGGAGGCGATCCCGCACGCGCGCGAGGGGTTCGACTCCGCGCCGGAGCCCGACGAGGGAACCGAGGAAGGTGACGATGAGTGACGTGCCGTTCCGGATCCTGCCTCGGATCACGGATCGCAACGTCCACTTCTGGACGGGTGGTCGCGACGGCGAGCTGCGCTTCCAGCGGTGCAACGGGTGCGGCTACTACCTGCACCCGCCCTCGGTCATCTGCCCGAAGTGCCTGTCGAAGGACATCGGCATCGAGACGGTGTCGGGGCGAGCCGAGGTGCTCGCGTACTCGATCAACCATCAGCCGTGGATGCCGGGTCCGGAGCTGCCGTTCGTCCTCGCGATCGTCGGGCTCGAGGAGCAGGACGACCTCCGACTGACGACGAACATCGTCCACTGCCCGGTCGACGATGTGAGCGTCGGCATGCCGGTGCAGGTCGTGTTCGAGCCCCATCCCGACGAAGAGGTCTGGATCCCGCTGTTCGAGCCGCGTGGGGAGGTCGCCTGATGGCCGGCGGGACGGAGACCGACGACCTGATCGGGGAGCGGCGTGCGGTCATCTCGGGTGCGGGTCAGTCCGACGTGGGCCGAAGACTGCACCGCGATCCGCTGGAGCTCACCCTCGACGGCTGCCTGGCCGCGATCGCGGACGCGGGGCTGACTCCGGCCGACATCGACGGCATCTCGACGTATCCCGGCGGCATGGAGGTGCCGCCGGGCTTCTCGGGTGCCGGTGTCGTCGAGGTGCACGACGCGCTGCGGCTGAACCTCAACTGGTGGTCGGGAGCCCTCGAGCTGCCGTCCCAGCTCGGCGCGGTCGTCAACGCGGTGCTCGCGGTGTCGGCCGGGCTCGCGAAGCACGTGCTGTGCTTCCGGAGCGTCTTCGAGGGCAGCGCCCAGGGCGACAAGGGGCGCGCCGCGGTGATGCCGGGTGGAGGCGGGGGCTCGGGTGGCTACCGGGCGTCGGGCTTCATGGAGTGGATCCTCCCGTACTCGGCGCCGTCGGCCGCGACCTGGATCGCGATGATGGCGAGTCGCCACTTCCACGAGTACGGGACGACGCGCGAGCAGCTCGCCCAGATCGCGCTGAACGCACGCAAGAACGCGGCCCTCAACCCGAAGGCGATCTACCGCGACCCGATGTCGATGGACGACTACATGAACGCGCGGATGATCTCGTGGCCGTTCTGCCTGTTCGATTGCGACGTGCCGTGTGACGGGTCGACCGCCGTCATCGTGTCGCGCGTCGACACGGTCCCTGACCTGCGTCGTCCACCGATCCAGGTCGAGGCGATGGGCACGGCACTGCACGGACGACCGTCCTGGGACCAGTTCGACGACCTGACGACCATGGCCGTGCGCGACGCCGGCCCGCAGCTCTGGTCGCGCACCGACCTGAAGCCGAGCGACGTGCAGCTCGCGGAGATGTACGACGGCTTCTCGTTCATCACGATGTGCTGGCTCGAGGCCATGGGCTTCTGCGGCAAGGGCGAGTCGGGGTCGTTCGTCGAGGGTGGCGCCAACATCGCTCGCGATGGTGGCGTGCTGCCGCTCAACACGCACGGCGGCCAGCTCTCGGCGGGTCGGCTGCACGGGTTCGGGTTCATCCACGAAGCGTGCGTGCAGCTGTGGGGGGAGGCCGGCGACCGGCAGGTGCCAGGCGAGCCCGAGGTCGGGGTCGCGTGCGCGGGAGGCGGGCCGATGGCCGGCGCGCTGCTGCTCACCCGAGGCCGCTGACGCTCCATGGCGCAGCGCTTCGCGCTCGCACTCGGCCTCATCGTCCTCGCGGCGCTCGCGCTGCGCGTCGTGTACACGGTCACGGTGACGGCGGCTCCCGAGGACGATCCGTACGACGCGCTCTACTACGTGACCCAGTCGGAGGCGATCGTCGACGGGGAAGGCTTCCGCCAGCCGTTCGGTGACGAGCCCGACGCGCACCACCCGCCGTTGACGACGCTCGCGGTCGTGCCGGCCACCGCCCTCTTCGGCGTGCCCGATGACACCCTGCCGCAACGCCTCACGATGTGCCTCGTCGGTGCGGCGGCGGTGGGCGCGATCGGCCTGCTCGGTCGGCGGGTCGCCGGTGACGTGGTCGGCCTCGTCGGGGCGGCGATCGCGGCCGTCTACCCGAACCTGATCGTCAACGACGGCATCGTGATGTCGGAGTCGCTCACCGCACTCCTGGTCGCCGCGGTGCTGCTCCTCGCGTACGTGCTGCGCGAGCAGCGACGATGGCCCGTCGCCGCCGCGCTGGGGCTCGCCTGCGGACTCGCTGCACTCACGCGGGCCGAGCTCGCGCTGCTGGTCGTGTTCGTCGCGATCCCGGCGGCACTCGGCTCGTCGCGTGCCGCGTGGCGTTCCCACCTCGCGATCGCCGGCGTGACCGTCGGCGTCGCGCTGCTGGTCGTGTCTCCGTGGGTGATCCGCAACCTCGTGACCTTCGAAGAGCCTTCGACGCTCTCGACGGGCGACGGGGCAGTGCTGCTCGGGGCGAACTGCGACCGCACCTACTCCGGGGAGTTCCTCGGCGTGTGGAGCATCGAGTGCTCGACGGACGTGCAGGAGTCGGACGACGCGTCGGTGGTGTCGGCGCGCCAGCGCGAGGCCGCGTTCGACTACATCGGCGACAACCTCGATCGGGTCCCGGTCGTCGCCGCGGCGCGCCTCGGGCGGGCGTTCGACCTCTTCCGCCCCTTCCAGACAGCCGAGTTCGGCACCCGTGAAGGCCGCCCCGAGACGATGGGGATCGCCGGCGTGTTCGCGCTGTGGATCCTGGGCGCGTTCGCGATCGCGGGCGTCGTGGTCGCGCGACGCCGCGGCCTCGTCGTGTGGCCGCTGCTGGTGCCCTTCGGGATCGTGGTCGCGGTGGTGGTCCTCGGCTACGGCATCCCGCGGTTCCGGGTTCCCGCCGAGCCGTCGATCGTCGTCCTCGCGAGCCTCGGCATCGTCACCGCATGGGGACGTCTCACTGCGACCCGCGTGGACCGTTCTGGCGTCAGCAGCCCCGGCTGACGCGGGTCTGCTGACGCCAAAAGGCGGGCGGGTCGCCGAGTCGGGGGCCGCGCTCGGTGGAGCGCGTGCGGTGGCGTGCGGTGGAGAGGTGCTCGGTCAGGGGGCGTCGAGGACGATGGTGGCGAGCTCCTCGAGCTGGGTCGCCGATCCGCCGGCGGCCTCTTGCAGGCTCAGGAGTCGCTTGTAGAAGAGGTGGACGTCGTGCTCCCACGTGTATCCGATGCCGCCGTGGACCTGGACTGCCGACGCCCCCACCGCGAAGAGCTCGTCCGCGGCGAACGCGAGCGCCATGGTGACGGCACGGTGGCGCTCGGCCGGTGACGCCGCGTCGCAGGCCCAGCACGCGTAGTACGCCGCGGCGCGTGCGAGCTCGACGGCGCGGAGCATGTCGGCGCAGAGGTGCTGCACGGCCTGGAACGAACCGATCGGCACGCCGAACTGCTCGCGTGCCTGTGCGTACTCGACGGAGAGCTCCAAGGCGCGAGCGGCAGTGCCGACGCCTTCGACCACGGTCGCGGCACCCATCCGATCGACCGTCTCGGCGACCGCGTCGCTCGCGTCCGCGCCGAGCCGACGGGCCGGCGCGCCGTCGAGGGTGAGCGTGCCGCGCTTGCGGCTCCCGTCCACCGACTGCTCTGCGCATCGCGACACACCGGGAACCTCGAGCGCGACCGTGAACGCTCCGAGCAGCCCGGCCGGGTCCGTCGCGACGACGACCGCGAGGTCCGCACCGATCACGTCTGCGACGTGGACCTTGGTGCCGTGCAGGAGCCAGCCGTCACCGTCGCGCTCCGCGCGCGTCGCCGCCGATCGCCACTCGAGGCGCCGGTCCGGCTCGAGGAGCCCCACGGTCGCGATCGTCGAGCCGTCGGCGATGCCCGACAGCAGCGCGGCCCGATCCTGGTCGTCACCGGCGAGCGAGACGAGCGAGGCGGCGCCGACCGCTGACGCCGCGTAGGGGCCGGGGTGCACGGCGCGTCCGAGCTCCTCGAGCACGACCGCGGCGTCGACCATGCCGCGGCCCGACCCACCGCACGGTTCGGGCACGAGGAGCCCGGTCACCCCGAGAGCGGCGAGCCCGCGCCAGACGTCGTCGGTCGTGCCGCGCTCGTCGCGGTAGCGCTCGCGCACCCATGTCAGGGGCGCCCGGGCGTCGAGGTACCGGGCCACGGTCTCGCGCAGCTGCTCCTGCTCGGAGGAGAACTCGAAGTCCATCAGCGACCTGACACGAGCGTCACGTTCGGGACGTTACCGAGTACCGTGCGGGCCGTGCGACTGGGGTACGGCGCAGAAGAAGAGAGGTTCCGCGAGGAGCTGGTCGCGTGGCTCGACGAGCACGCGCCCTCGCCCGAGGTGCTCGCGCAGCCGAAGCGCTCGAGCGCCGACATGCCCGACTGGGCGCGCGCGTGGCAGCGCAGGCTGTTCGACGCCGGGTGGCTCGTCCCGGGGTGGCCGCCCGAGCTGGGTGGTCGCGACGCCTCGCCGGGCGAGCAGATGATCTACTTCGAGGAGATGAAGCGGCGCGACATCCCGCGCAGCCTCAACCCGCAGGGGCTCGGGATCATCGCCCCGTCGTTGCTCGACGTCGGGACGCCCGAGCAGCAAGAGCGCTGGCTGCTCCCGACGTTGCGGGCCGAGATCGCGTGGTGCCTCGGGATGAGCGAGCCGGGCGCGGGCAGCGACCTGGCGAGCCTGAAGACGCGTGCCGTCCTCGACGGCGACCGGTTCGTCGTCAACGGGCAGAAGGTGTGGACGTCGGGTGCGCACCACGCCGACTGGTGCATGTGCTTCGTCCGAACCAACCCGGACGTGCCGAAGCACAAGGGGATCAGCGTCCTCATCATCGACATGCAGTCGCCCGGCGTCGAGGCCCGGCCGTTCCCCGAGCTCAGCGAGCCCGACTACATGGACTTCAACGAGGTGTTCTTCACCGACGTCGCCGTGCCGCGCGAGCACCTCCTCGGTGAGGTCGACCAGGGTTGGGCGCTCACCCAGGTCTCGCTCGGCCACGAGCGCGCGATGCTCTGGATCGATCTCGCGTACGACGCGCAGCGCGCGCTCGACGCGTTCATCGCGCTCGGTGACCGTCCGGGAGCGGACGGACGCCCGCTGCGCGAAGACCCGCGCTTTCGCGACGAGATCGCTGCGTTCCACGTCGACGTGCAGTCGTTGCTGCTCATGGGCTACCGCGGCTTCTCCAAGTTCATGCGAGGCAAGGCCGCGCCCGAGCACTCGCTGCTGAAGCTCTACGGGAGCGAGACCGTGCAGCGGCTGCTCCTCGCCGGCGCGGAGACGCTGGGCGCGGACATGCTCGACGAGGCGCGCCTCGGTCCCCACATGTGGCGGCAGGGTTCGTGGGCGACGCAGCACCTGCGCTCGTTCTCGGGGACGATCCCCGGCGGCACGAGCGAGATCCAGCGCAACATCATCGCCGAGCGGGTGCTCGGCCTGCCGCGGACGTGACGAGCACCGCGCCCGCGTCGCCGACGGGGCGGGCGGGCGCGTGGCGGGAGGCGGCGGCCGTCGTCGGCGGGTCGCTCGCCGCCGCCGTGGCGTTCACGTGGCCGCTCGTGCTGCATCTCAACACACGCGCGCGCGACCTCATCGACACGCTCTTCCAGGCATGGACGATCGACTGGGTGCAGCACGCGCTGTCGAACGGGATGAACCCGTACGACGCCAACATCTTCGCTCCCGAGCCGACGTCGCTCGCGTACTCCGACACGCTCATGGGCGTCGCGATCCCGACGTTCCCGTTGCGTTGGCTCGGCATGACGCCCATCGGCGTGCTCAACGTGACGATCATCGTCGGCCTCGCGGCGTCGGCCGCCGCGGCGTATCTGTTCGCCCGGCTCGTCACCGGCTCGAGGCTGGTCGCGGTCGTGGCCGGTGCGGCCTACGCGTTCGGGCCGTTCGGCGCCCTCTCGGAGCGCCACGTGCACGTGGCGGTGCGCGCCGGCGTGCCGCTCGCTGCAGCCGCCGCCTGGTGGCTCGCTGACCGCGTCCGCGAGCGGCGGTCGATCGGATGGCCCGTCGCGGCGGTGGTCGCGACCGTCGCCTGGCAGGCGACCGTGTCGTTCTATCCGGCCACCTACGCGCTCGTGACGGTGGTGGTGATCGTCGCCGTGCGGTGGCGCTCCTTCGACCGTCGGGGGTGGATCGCCGCACTCGGCGCGCTGGCCGGTTCGGCGATCGTCATGGGGTTGCTCGCGATCCCCAACCTGGTCGTCGCGGGCCGGGACCCCAGCTACGAGTTCACGCTCGACAACTTCGCCCCGTTCGGCGCCAACTTCTCCCACGTCGATCCCGACGTGCTCGTGTGGGGGTCGGTCCTCGGGCTCGACGACGACGACCCGATGCGACTCGCGGTGTTCCCCGGGGTCGTCGTGCTCGGCTTCGCGATCGCCGGGCTCGTCCACGCGTGGCGCCGGCACGGGAGGTCGCGCACCGCCGCCATCGCCGGGCTGTCGCTCACCGCCGTCGGCGCGGTGCTCGCGATCGGCACGGCTCCGACCGGATGGCGCCAGTACGCGCCCTACCGCGTGCTCTACGAGCTCGTCCCGCCGTTCAACGCGCTGCGTGCGACGGGCCGGGCGTGGATGATCGGGCTGCTCGGGCTCGGGCTGCTCGCCGGCCTGGGGGTGAAGGCGCTGGCCGGGTGGCTCGGGGACCGGTTCCCCGCCCGGGCGCGGGCCGTGCCCGCGGTGCTGGGCACCGTCGTCGTGGTCCTCGTGCTGCTCGAGGGGTTCGACCCCTGGTTCGATCGGCCGACCGCGCGGGTTCCCGCGGTCGATCGCGAGCTGGCGCAGCGCGCACCCGGTGGTGTCGTGTACCTCCCGCTCAACACGTCGGACGAGGTCGACATCGGGTACTTCCAGCAGCCGAAGAACCTCTACGGAGCGACCGAGCACCACCGCCGCACGCCGAACGGCTACTCGGGATACCTGCCGCAGTCGTACCTCGAGCAGTCGCGGGCGCTGCGCGATCTTCCCGACGACGAGGCGATCGCGCTGCTGCGCCGCATCGGGGTGCGATACGTCGTCGTGCACCGCGACGTCGAGGGGACTCCGTGGGCGGCCCTGCGCGACCCCGACGCCGCGACGCCCCTGCGACTCGTCGGCAACTACGGCGACGACCTCCTCTACGAGGTGCCGCGCTCCTAGCCGACGTCGACGACGAGGTCGCCGTGGGGGAGGACGCGAGCGACGTCGCCCGGGCGGAGCGTGAGGGTGGTGAAGGGGAACGCGACGAGCGCCGGACCGGCCAGGGTCGGGCCGGGCCGCAGCGCGAGTCCGTCGTGCACGGGGGCGTCGTGCCAGTCGCCGCCGAGGTGGGCACGTCGGTGTCTGATCGGGTCGGGGAGCGCGGACACGGGCTCGAGGGCGAGCCGGGTCGGTTGGTCGACGAGACCGGTGGCGACGAGCCGGATCCCGCGCACCATCGGCTCCTGCGACCGGGCCTCGATGAGGCGAGCGGCCTCGTTGCGTCGGTGGAACTCCTCCACGCTGGCCTCCACCGCGACCGAAGTGATCGGCACCCCGGGCTCGCGCCCGAGCGGGAGCGAGTTGTCGAACGTCTGACCCGGGTACACCATGTTGAGCCGCCACTCGAGCACGATCCGCTCGTCGGGGACGCCGGCGGCCGCGAGCTCGGCCCGGGCCGCGACCTCGAGGTCGTCGGCGAGTCCGTTGAGCACGTCGAGGTCGAGCGTCCGCCAGTCCGACAGGTGTGCGCGCGTCGCATCGATCACGTGGTCCGCGCTCACGAGTCCGAGCGCGGAGAGGCCGGGCGCTGCGCGTGGGACGACGACCCGATCCATGCCGAGTGCCGCCGCTTGCGTCGTCGCGTGCACCGCGCCCATGCCACCGAACGCGCACAGGGAGAGGTGGCGCGGGTCGGCGCCGGCCAGCGCGAGCACGCGCCGAACGGCATCGGTCATGTGCGCGTCGACGATCCGCGCCACCGCGACGGCGGCGCCCTCGGCGTCGAGGCCGAGGTCGGCGCCCAGGCGCGCCAGCCCGGCACGCGCGCCCTCGAGGTCGAGCGTGCGCCGACCGCCCCAGAAGCCGCCGGGATCGAGGCGACCGAGCACGAGGTCGGCGTCGGTGACGGTGGGCTGCGTCCCGCCGAGCCCGTAGCAGATCGGGCCGGGCTCGCTGCCGGCCGAGTCGGGCCCGACGTGCAGCGCCCCCCGGTCGACGGTGGCGATCGAGCCGCCACCCGCGCCGATCGCGTGGATGTCGACCATCGGCAGCGCGATGCAGTAGCGGTGGCGCCAGTTCCAGTCGCTCGTGAGCTCCGGGTGCCCACCGCGGATGAGGCACACGTCGTAGCTGGTGCCGCCCATGTCGACGCTGACCACGTCGCCCACCTCCGCGTCGCGCGACGCGCGCGCCGCGGCGACGACGCCGCCGGTCGGTCCGGACCCGATCGTCGCGACGGCCCGCTGGCCGATCGCGTCGGGGGTCGCGACGCCACCGGCACAGGTCGCGATGAGCAGCTCGTTCGCGTAGCCCGACTCCTTGAGCCGCGCCTCGAGGCGCGAGAGGTAGCGCACGATCGGCGGCCCCACGTAGGCGTTCACGAGCGTGGTCGACGTGCGCTCGAACTCGGGCGGCTTCGGGTACACCTCGTGGGAGAGCGAGATCAGCTCGACGTCGGGGTACTCCTCGAGGATCAGCTCACGGGCCCGGAGCTCGTGCGTGGGGTCGATGTAGGAGTGCAGGAAGACGACCGCGATCGAGGTGATGCCGAAGGTGCGGAGGCGGCGCGTCGCGGCGCGCACGGCCTCCTCGTCGAGCGGTGTGTCGACCTCACCCTCGGCGGTCAACCGCTCGGGTATCTCGAGGCGGACGCGGCGGCGGGCGATCGGCTCGGGCGCCGGCACCGTCGGGTCCCAGATGTCCTCCTTGAAGCAGCGCCGCAGCTCGATCTCGTCGCGGAACCCCTCGGTGACGAGCAGGCCCGTGGGCGCGCCGGACATCTGGATCATCGTGTTGTCGCCCGTCGTCGTGCCGTGGACGATGCTCGACGTGCTCGCGAGGAGGTCCTCGAGCGGGACGCCCTCGGCATCCGCGAGGCGGCCCAGCCCCGCGATCACGCCGTCGGACTGGTCGGCCGGGGTGGTCGGCGTCTTCTCGAGCACCACCGAGCCGTCGCCGCGCAGCAGCACGAGGTCGGTGAACGTCCCCCCGACGTCCACCCCGATCCGGTACCGATCCATGGATGCGTAGCTCACCTTCGTAGAGAGGGTTCAGCTACGCATGCGATGCGCGGGCTGCGCGCATCTCGGTGCGGAGCTGCTCGGTGGCGGCGGCGTCGATCGCGAGGGTCATGTCGGCGAGCGAGCCGGTGATCACGACGCCGTACTCGTCACGGGCCGCGCCGATCGACACGTACTCGTCCCACACGTCGTCGAGCACGGCCTCGGGATCGCGCTCGAGCGGATCGCCCCAGCCGCCACCACCCCCGAACCGGTAGTGGAGCCGATCGCCGGCCTCCATGGCCACGCCGGCCACCGTCGGGTCGACGCGCACCTCACGCTCGGTGCCCTCGCTGATCACGCACGAGTCGGGGCTGCCGGGTGCACCGCCCGCGATGCCGGGGTGCCGGTGGTACTGGTTCACGACGTACTGGTTGACGTTCGTCGGCGTGCGCACCTCCTTCACGAAGTCGGAGCCGCACCCGCCGCGCCACTGGCCGGCGCCTCCGGAGTCGGTGAGGTAGTTGCGCGACCGGAGCACGTGCGGGAACAGCGACTCGTTGATCTCGGCCGCGGCCTTGATCAGGTTGCCGTTGGACGCGACGAGCGCGCCCCAGCCGTCGACGCCCTGGACCGCGTTCACCCACCCGGCGTTCACCTCGCCCCCGTGATCGAAGAACGGCTTGCCCGAGCGCGGGTCGAGATCGCCCCACATCTGACGAGGCGCGCCGTACTTGTACGTCTGCGGAGCACAGCGCTCGGGGAGGATCTGGGCCATCGCGAGCGCGATCGCGTCGCCCACCTCGACCCCGGGGTGGTGCGTGCCCGCGCTGACCGGCTTGCCCTCGACCGGGTTCACGCACGTGCCCTCGGGCACGCGCAGGTCGATGCAGTCGAAGAAGCCCTCGTTCTTCGGGATGCTCGGGTCGACGAGGCTGGCGAGCTGCGAGATTGTGTACCCGCGCGTGTTGCCGAAGGTCGACCACGCGTTGATCTCCGGTCGTTCGTCGGATCCGGCGAAGTCGACGACGAGGTCGTCACCGTCGACGGTGATCGCGACGTGCACGTGGATGTCCTTGTTGCCGGCCGGGTCGGAGTCGACGTAGGCGTCGGCCTCGTACGTGCCGTCGGGCCACGACGCGATCTCCTCCTTGAACCGGCGCTCGGTGTCGTCGATCGTCCAGTCGACCGCGGCGCGGACCGTGTCGGCGCCGTAGGTGGCGATGATCTCGCCGAGCCGCCGCGCGCCGAGCTGCGCCGCCCCGACCTGGGCCCGCAGGTCGCCGATGAACCCGGGCAACCGGTTGTTGGCCCGCATGGTGAGCACGACGTCGCGTCGTTCGCGCCCGGCCTCGATGATCTTCAGCAGCGGGTAGCGCGTGCCCTCTGACCAGATGTCCTTCGCGTGGACGTTGTAGCCACCGGCGAGCGCACCACCGGTGTCGCCGTGGTGGCACTGGATCGACGCGACCAGCAGGAGCTCGCCGCCGTCCTCGGCGTCGGGATCGGTGAACACGGGGGAGAAGACGTTGAAGTCGGGCAGGTGCCCGCCGCCGTGGTACGGGTCGTTCGCAACGAGCACGTCGCCCGGGTACAGCTCACCCTCGAGGAACTCGAGGCAGAAGCGCACCGGCAGCGTCGACGAGAGCATGAACTGCGGGATGCCCACCGACAGCGCCGCGAGGCGACCCTGCCCGTCGAGGATCGTCGCGTTGCGCTCGTTCGACTGGTTGAGGATCGGGGTGGTGGCGGTGCGCGACACGAAGGTCGCCATCTCGAAGCACACCGTCTCCATCGCCGACCGGATGACCTCGGCGGTGACGACGTCGATCCCGGCCGACGTGGCGTTCTCTGACGTGAGCGTCATGTTCCCTACTCTCACAGATCCGACCCGCCGGCGCAGGCGGCGACGGCGTCAGGGGGTGGGGTTGACGGTGCACAGCGTGCTTCCGTCGTGGTCGAGGTGCCACCGGGCACCCTGACCCAGGCCCGGCAGCGCCAGCGTCGCCCGCTGGCCCGCCTCCACGACGCCGACGGGGCGGCCTGCGGTCAGCACGCCGGCACGCACCTCGCCGCCGGGTGCGCCCTGCAAGGTGACGGTGACCGGTCCGGTCGGGAGCTCGCCGTCGGGGTCGGCGCTGCACGTGCCCGCGGAGCTCGCCGGGCCGAGCGCGAGGCCGGTGTCGTCCACGAGGATCCTGTCCGCGGCGCGACGCGCGTGGCGCGGCGCGTCCCGCAGCTCGGCGAGCGAGTACGCGGGCGAGCCGTACTCGGCCGCGACGTCGAGCCAGGGGCCGGCGCGGGTCTCGAGGAGGAACCGTCCGACGCGCACGTCCGGGTCGACGGAGCGACCGGCGAGCTCGACGGCGGCGAGCTGTGCACGCATCTCCTCGGCCCGGCGCCGCTGGAGATCGGAGCCGTCGGCGAGCTCGCCGAGGTTCCAGACGATCGACCAAGCGACCACCACCAGGACGATCGCGGTCGGCACGAGCCCGACCGATCGGCCGGCCAGCAGCTCGCCGAGCAGCAGCAGGACGAACACCGCCGCGGCGTACGAGTGCCATTGCGTCAGCCCGCTGGTGGCCCGCGAGTAGCTCAGCAGCAGGGTGAACGCGGCGAGCGCTGCCGCGCTGCCGAGGAGCCGAGCCGAGTGCGGGCGTCCGAGCGCGAACCAGAGCACGACCAACCCGACGAAGACCAACCCGAGCACCACGTGCGCTGCAGTGCCGCGGTCGTCGACGCCGAGCATCGTTCCGAAGGTCTGCGCGAGCAGCTTCTCGGCGAACTCGACGACGTCGCCGACGCTCCCGCTGTCGGACGTCCCCGATGCGTACGCCAGGTACCACGCCCCGAAGACGACGAGTGGCACGAGCGCGACGTAGAGCCGCCGCCACGCGCGCTTCACCACGAGCTCGACGCCGATCCCGATGACGAACGGCACCGCGATGCCGCTCGACGCGACGCCGACCAGGAGCGCGACCATCGCGCCCACGTCGGCGCGACGAGAGTCGCGGTCGACGAGCAGCAGGGCCCCGATCCCCGCGGTCGTCGCGTACACCCACCCCAACGAGATGGGCCAGATGATGACGGGCCAGGTGTAGCCGAACAGCGCGAGCACGGCTGCGCCCGCGAGCGCGAGCCACCACCCGACGCGACGCCGCAGGTACACGTAGAGCAGCCCGCACGTCGCCAGGTGTCCAGCCAGCAGTGCCAGCTGGTAGGGCAGGGGGGAATCGAGCCCGAAGACGCGGTAGAAGACCGCGTAGGTGGCGATCGGCATCGCCATGAGGTGGTTGTTGAAGGGCTCGAGCAGGCTGGCGCTGTCGAACGCGCGCCGCTGCATGATCCAGATCCACTCGTCGTAGAAGAACGTCGTGCCGGCCATCGCGTCGAGGATGACGACCGCGACGACGACGCCCGCGACCACGGGAACCACGACCGCGGGCCAACCGGACCGACCGGCCCACGTTCGGGGTGGGGGAGCGGCGTCGGTGGAAGCGGGAGCCGCGTCAGGTGACGCCGTGGTCACCCGGCGTTCCGGAGCAGCTGCCCGGGTCGGGCTTCGACGCCCTCGGCGTCTGGCGCTCCGTCGGTGCGGATCGGCACGCCGTTGACGAGCACGTGGGTGACGCCGTGCGGGTCGTCGGCGACGAGGCGCTCGCCGTCCGCGGGGAAGTCGCGGACGCGTCGCAGCTTGCCCGGGGCCACCGTCTCGGGGTCGAAGACCGCGACGTCGGCACGCTTGCCCACCGCGAGCTCTCCGCGGTCGGCGAAGCCGAACACGGCTGCGGGCTCTCCGGTCAGCTTGTGCACGGCACGTTCGAGCGTGAGGACCTCTCGCTCACGCACCCAGTTGCCCAGGAGGTCGGTCGGCAGGCACGCGTCGCACAGCTGCGACACGTGGGCGCCCGCATCGGAGAGCCCGATGAGCAGCCCCTCCTGCTGGAGGAGCTGCTCGATCTGGGCGGGGTCGTTGTTGGCGAGGACGCTGCCGAAGCGCGTCGTCAGGTCGTCGCCGGCGACCGCGATCATCGTGGTCAGCGGCTCCTCGCCTCGCTCGGCCGCGAGGTCGGCGATGTTGCGGCCCTCGAGCTCGGGCTGCGAAGGGCACTCGGCGACGACCAGAGTCGCCCAGTTGGGTCTGAACGCGAGGCCCGGCTGCGCGAGCTCTTCTTGCGCGACGCGACGCCACTCGGCGTCGCGGTATGCGGCGAGACGCTCGTCGAGCGGGCGGTCCATGAGCGCCTTGAACGACGGCTTCATGTTGAACGTGAACGGATCGGCCATCGTCATCTGGAACGTGAGCGGTCGGCAGGTGATCTGGGGCCACACGTCGACGCCCGCGGCGCGCTCCGCCGCATTGCGCGCGGCCATGTCGGTCGCGAACGTCGAGCCTTCGAAGGTGAGCATCGCCGTCCAGGTGAAGGGGCGGCCGATCCGCCGTTGGAGCCCGTAGATCTCGGTGTGCGAGATGCGCTCACCCGGTGTGAACGCGCCCACGCCCGCACCGAGGTCCTTGAGCGGCGTGAGCAGGGCTTCGAGCTCGCGCTCGCCGGCGAGCCGCGACGGGACCGGCCGCCCCCCGTCACCGTTGTGCGTCGGTGCCGAGCTCGACGCGAACCCGGCCGCACCTGCCGCGATCGCCTCGCGCACCAGCGCCGCCATCGCGTCGAGCTCACCGTCGGTCGGATCCTCGCGCTCGTAGCCGTCGTCGCCCATCACGAAGAGCCGAAGCGCGGTGTGGCCGATGTACGCCGTGTAGTTGAGCGTCGTCCCGTGACGCTCGACCGATGACAGGTACTCCGGGAACGACTCGAAGTCCCACGGGATGCCGGCCTCGAGCGTCGGGAGGCTCATGTCCTCGACGTGCTGGAGAGTGCGGCCGATCAGCTCGCGGTGCTCGGGTCGGCACGGCGCGATCGAGAAGCCGCAGTTGCCTGCCACGACCGACGTCACGCCGTGCCACGACGACGGTGTGAGGGCCGGGTCCCAGAACACCTGCGCGTCGTAGTGCGTGTGGATGTCGACGAACCCGGGAGCGACGACCTGTCCCGAGGCGTCGAGCTCGCGCCGACCCCGGAGCCCGTCGCCGATCTCGGCGATGCGATCGCCGTCGATCGCGACGTCGGCCGGCCGACCGGGCGCGCCCGTGCCGTCGACGACCGTCCCTCCCTTGATCACCACGTCGTGGCTCACGATCGTCCTCCTATGCGCCGCACGAGAGGTCGGCGCTCACACCGGTGTGGTCCGAGGTCCATACGATGCCACCCGGGCCGTCGGTGGCGGGCTGGTCACCGAAGAGGCCGGTGCCGAGCCCGTTGTCGTTGCGGTCGTCGGGTGCATCGAGCTGCACGACGCAGTTCCGGCCCCCCTTGACGAAGATGTAGTCGATCCGCTCGGAGTTGCGAGCGGTCGGGTCCTTGAGCGCTTCGACCGCCTCGTCGGCGCGACCGCCCGTGCAGCCGACGCCCGTCGCGCCGTCGCACTCGGGGTTGCCGGCAGTGAGGTAGGTGTCGGTCCATCCCTCGTCGAGGAGCAGCTGGTAACGGGGGTTCGTCGGCGTCACGTTGAAGTCACCCATGAGGACGCGCGTGGCTCGCGGGCCACCGACGTCGTCGGCGAGGCGCGCCGCGACGAGCGTCTGGCAGGCGAGCACGCTCACCTGCGCGTCCACGCAGACGGGAGGACAGGTGTTGCGACACGGCGGCTGGGCGACGCCCTCCGGGTCCCCGTCCTGGTGCGTGACCACGACGACCAGGGGGCCGATCGGAGACCGGAGCACGACGCGCGAGGCGGTGCGGAACGCCCCGGTCAGCTTCTCGACCTTCTCCGACCGCACGGGCAGCGTCGTGAGCACTCGCTCGGTGTCGAGCGATCCCGGCTTCTTCGAGAAGGCGACGTCGTAGTCGCAGTCGCTGTCGGCGAGCGCTCGGTCGATCAGCTTCGCGAGGTTGGCGTTGATCTCCTGGAGGCCCACGACCTCCGGGCACTCGGCGTCCTCCAGCTGCTGCATCAGGAGGGCGACCCGGTCGGGCGCCTGGCACGCATCCGTCTCCTGCGGGCAGAACACGCCGTGGAGGAGGTTGAGGTTCACGATGCGGACCTGCTCGGTCGGCACCCCGTCTTCCTGCGCGCCGGCCGGCGCCACGGCAACGGTCGTCGCGCCGAGGCACAGCGCGGCCAGCAGCGCTGCTCCCCACGTCGAGCATCGTGGGCGCATCGTCCCCCCCTCAGGTCGCTCCGCGGACCCTATTACGCTCGCTGCGCGCGCCGAGGGGCGCGACGAGGCCACGACGGGGGGACACTGCCGGTGACGACGCAGCTGCCGACGAAGATGCGAGCGGCCGTGTACCACGGACAGCGCGAGCTGGCGGTCGAAGAGGTCCCCGTCCCCGAGCTCGGCCCGCGCGACGTCCTGCTCGAGGTCAGCCACTGCGGCATCTGCGGCAGCGACCTCCACTTCGTCCTCGAAGGCTGGGGCCGCCCGGGGTCGGTCGAAGGTCACGAGTTCTCGGGGCGAGTGGTCGCGACCGGCTCCGACGTCGCCCGCTGGCAGGTGGGCGACGCGCTGATCGGAGGCCCGACGCCCCGCTGCGGCGAGTGCGAGTTCTGTCGGGCGGGGCGGCCGTCACTGTGCTCCGGACGCAACACGCCCGGCATGTCCGTGCACAAGGACGGCGCGTTCGCGGAGTTCGTGCGCGTGCACGAGGACGCGCTGCTGCGCATCCCCGACGGGCTCGACATCCGCGACGCCGCGCTCGCCGAGCCGCTCGCCGTGGCGCTGCACGGTCTCACCCAGGGTCGGGTGGAGGCCGGGCAGCGGATCCTCGTGACCGGCGCCGGTCCGATCGGAACGCTCAGCGTGGCGGCGGCACGGGCACGGGGCGTCGACGACATCGTGGTGAGCGAGCCCCACCCTCGGCGGCGCGCGCTGGCCGAGGCGCTCGGCGCGGAGGTGGTCGAGCCCGAGTCGCTCGTGACGCCGGCGTCGCCGGGGGACATCGTCGACCAGCCCTTCGACGTCGTCCTGGAGTGCTCGGGGCATCGGGCGGCCATGGAGGCGGGGCTCGCCCAGCTCCAGCGAGGTGGCACCCTCGTGCTCGTCGGCGCCGGCATCCACCCACCCCGCTTCGATCCCAACCGGATCCTGCTCAACGAGCTCGAGATCCGCGGCTCGTTCGTCTACGACAAGGACGGGTTCGACCGGGCCCTGGAGCTGCTCGCCCGCCCCGACTTTCCGACCGACCTGCTGCTCGAGCGCGACGATGTCGACCTCGACGGCCTCTACGGCGCGCTCGAGGGCCTCGCCGAGGGTGAGCTCGCGGCGAAGGTGCTCGTCGTACCGTGGAAGGGAACGCCATGACCAGGACCAGCGAGATCGCCCGCCCCCGCACGCCGCGGTTCAACCACGTGGCGATGAGCCTCCCCAGCGAGCTCCTCACACCCGAGAGCCGCGAGGAGATCACCCGCTTCTACCGCGAGGTGTTCGGGTGGGAAGAGCTCCCCCAGATGACCCAGGACGGTCGACGCCTGGTGCTCTCC
This sequence comes from uncultured Bifidobacteriaceae bacterium, assembly GCA_964501785.1. Classification (GTDB taxonomy): domain Bacteria; phylum Actinomycetota; class Acidimicrobiia; order IMCC26256; family PALSA-555; genus DATBSK01. The sequence continues at coordinate 322,184 of CAZCUD010000002.1, read as the reverse complement.
TGCTACACGTACGAGCAGTTCGTGTTCCTGATCGCCGACGACCCGCCCATGACCGCGCCGCGCCTCGACCACTTCGGGATCTCGGTCGCGACCGAGGCCGAGCTGGACGAGATGCTCGAGCGCGCGAAGCGGTACCAGGAGCAAGACGACCGCGTCGACATCATCGACAAGCAGGTCGACGACCACGAGGTGCTCGCGATCACGAGCTTCTACGTGAGGTACCTGCTCCCGATGATGGTCGAGGTGCAGTGGTGGGACTTCAAGGACGCGGGGTGACGCTCGACCCTTGACCACCACGCTCGACCCAACCCCACGACTGCGCGGCCCCAAGCGGGTTCGCGAGCTCTACCGTCGCTTCCGTCGAGAGCGCGAAGACCCGGCGCCCTTCTACACGATGCTCGCCGACGAGACGGCAGAGCGACTCGTCGCGCGCCACGGTTCGGTCGCGGGCCAGAAGGTCGTCGACCTCGCGTGCGGCCCCGGCTTCTACACCGATGCCTTCCGCGCCCGGGGTGCGACCGTGATCCCGCTCGAGCACTCGCTGGCGGAGCTCCACCTCTCGGGTGACCCACCCGAAGGAGCGATGATCGGCGACGCGCAGTGCCTGCCGTTCGCGGACGACAGCGTCGACGCGGTGTTCTGCTCCAACATGCTCGAGCACACGCCCGACACCGAGGCCGTGGTCCGCGAGCTCGCGCGCGTGATCCGCCCCGGGGGATGGGGCTACGTCTCGTGGACCAACTGGTACTCGCCGTGGGGTGGCCACGAGATGGCGCCGTACCACTACCTCGGCACCAAGCTCGGCCCGCGCCTCTACGAGAAGCGACACGGCATCCCGAAGAACCGGTACGGCGAAGGACTCTTCCCGGTGCACGTCGGTCCGACGCTGCGACTGGTGCGGGCGCAGCCCGAGCTGAGGGTCGACAGGGCCGAGCCGCGCTACTGGACGTGGGCGTCGTTCCTCACCCGCATCCCCGTCGCGCGTGAGGTGCTCTGCTGGAACTGCGTCATCCATGTCACGAAGCTCGCCGATGCTCCGGCGGCGAAGGATGGCGAGGCCTCGTGACCGAGTCGCCGCTGCGCTTCGGCGCGTTCGCCCCCCAGGGCTGGAAGCTCGAGTACTCGGGATGGTCGGGCGCCGACGCGTGGGCGCGCACGGTCGAGCTCGCCGCGATCGCCGAGGGCGCGGGCTACGACCACCTGTGGGTCTACGACCACGTCGAGACGGTCCCGCGCCGCGAGCCCACCCACGTGTTCGAGGCGTTCACGACGCTGGCCGCGCTGTCGCAGCGCACGAGCACCATCCGCCTCGGCCAGCTCGTCACCTGCGCGGCGTACCGGAACGCCGGGCTCCTGGCCAAGGAGGCCGCCGGCATCGACGTGATGTCCGGCGGTCGCCTCGTCCTCGGCCTCGGTGCGGGCTGGTACGAGCGCGAGTACCAGGCCTACGGCTACGACTACCCGTCCGCGCGCGAGCGCCTCGAGATCCTCGAGGAGAGCGTCGTGGCCGTCCGGCGCCTCTGGAGCGAGGAGACGGTGACGATGGCCGGCGACCATGTCCGGTTCGACGGGGCGTACTGCGATCCCAAGCCGGTGCAGCAGCTGCCCGAGATCTGGATCGGCGGTGGTGGCGAGAAGGTCACGCTGCGCATCGCGGCCGAGCACGCCGACAAGACGAACTGGCAGGTCGGGCTCGAGCAGTTCGTGCACAAGTCGGAGGTGCTGCGCGGCCATTGCGACGCGGTCGGTCGCGACTTCGATTCGATCGTGCGCACCCACGGCCCCGACTGCCGGCTCTTCGACAGCGAGCGTGATCTCCGGGCGTGGCTCGACTCACCGGAGGGCGGGAACCTGTGGGGTCGGGGCGACGACGACGCCTACGAGCGCGACAACCTCGTCGGCACCGCCGAGATGGTCACCGACAAGGTGCAGGCATTCGTCGACGCGGGCTGCCGAGAGTTCGTCCTGTGGTTCCGCGACTTCCCGTCATCCGAGAGCCTCGAGCGCTTCGCGACCGACGTCGTCCCGAACGTGTCGATGTGACCGACTTCCTGCGGCGCGACCTGCGCGTCGCCCTCGTGCCGTGGGTCGTGTCGCGCGTGATCGTCATCGCGGCGCTCGGGACGGCACGGTTCCTCCACCAGGACGTGTCGAGCCTGCCGCGCCCCATCCCGCTCGCGCAGGGCCTGTTCGCCTGGGACGCGGGCTGGTATCGAGCGCTCGCCGAGCTCGGGTACACGGGCAACCACGAGAGCGCGCTGCGCTTCTTCCCGCTGCTCCCCGCGCTCTCCCGCGGCCTCGGGTTCGTGTTCCTCGGCCACGAGGACGTGGCCCTCATCGTGATCGCCAACCTCGGTGCGCTCGTGTTCGCAGCGCTGCTCCACCGGCTCGTGATCGTCGACACCGGCGACGAGAAGATGGCGGTGCGGGCCGCCTGGTTCGGGCTGGTGCTCTCGCCCGCGGTCGCGCTCGTGCTCGGCTACGCCGAGAGCCTCGCCATGGCGCTCAGCGTCGGCGTGTTCCTGTGCATCCGATCCAAGCGCTGGGCGTGGGCCGCGGTGCTCGCGCTGCTGGCCGGGCTCGCGCGACCGGTGGGGATCCTGCTCGTCCTGCCGCTGCTCATCGAAGCGGTGAGCTCGTGGAAGGACGCCTCGACGCGGGGACGGATCGAGCGCGGGCTCGCAGTCGTCGCGCCGGGCGTCGGGATCGGCATCTACCTGGCGTACGTGGGGATCCGCTTCGGTGACCCCCTCGAGCCGCTGTCCGTGCAGAACACGTCGACGCTCCGGGGTGGGTTCGTCGACCCCTTCACGCGCGTGTGGCGGGCGGTCGACGCGACCATCAGCGGCGGCGACCGTTTCGGGTCGGGCCTGCACCTGTTCTGGGCGCTCGTCTTCGCCGTCTTGCTCTACTTCATCTGGAAGTCGCTGCCGCGCTCGTACTTCGCGTACGCCGCCCTCACGCTCGTGCTCGGCCTGTCGGCGTCGAACCTCGACTCGTTCGAGCGCTACTGCATCAGCACGTTCCCGTTCGTCATCGCCGTCGCGGTCGCGACCCGCCGGTCCGACATCGAACGTCCCGTGCTGGTGCTCTCCGCCGCGGGCCTCTTCGGCTACGCGCTGCTCGCGTTCTTCGGATCCTGGGTTCCTTAACCCCGCTCTCGGCGCCTGCGGCGCCGGGCCGCTCGGGCCCCGGCTCGGGTGCCGCACGATACGTGCGGCACTGATCCTCGCCTCACGAATCCGGTCGCGCTCGCTGCGGGCCGGGATACCCGGCCCGCGACCGCTCGGCTGCTCCTGCGAGCTCGCTCGCTGCCGCTCGCTCGCCGCCTCGCCGGACCACTACCGCCGTCGACGCGCTGGGCGCCACCAGGGGCGGTCGCGGAGGGACCACCAGGTGACGAGCCAGAGCTCCTCGAACGCGACCTTCGGCGACATCTTGGAGTGGCCTCGCACCCGATCGGTGAACGTGATCGGCGTCTCGACGACCGTCCCGCCCCACCGGGAGACGCGGTACGCGAGCTCGATCTGGAACCCGTACCCGACGGCCCGCGTGCCCGCGTAGTCGACGGCCTCCAGCGTCGCCCGCCGGTAGGCGCGATACCCCGACGTCATGTCACGAACCCCGCAGGCGAGCATGAAGCCCGAGTACCAGTTGCCCCACTTCGAGAGCGCGCGGCGGTGCCAGGGCCAGTGGGGGACCGACCCGCCCTCGACGTAGCGGGAGCCGATCACCAGGTCGGCTCCGGTGTCGAGCGGCGCGAGCAGGGCGGGCAGCGCGACCGCGTCGTGCGAGAGGTCGGCGTCCATCTGCACCAGCACGTCGTAGTCACGCTCGATGCCGACCGCGAACCCGGCGCGGTACGCCTCCCCGAGTCCCGTCTTGCGCGGGCGACGCAGCACGTCGATCTGCCCGAGCTCTGCGGCGACCTTCTCGGCCAGGTCGGCGGTGCCGTCGGGGCTGTTGTCGTCGATCACGAGGACGTCGACGTCCGGAGCGGAGGCGCGGACGCGGTTGAGCGCTTCTTCGATGTTCTCCACCTCGAGATAGGTGGGGATGCACACCAGCGTCCGCATCCGCGGAGACTAGATCGGAGCGCCGGTCGCGCCCCGATCCATGGCGAGCTCGGCCTCGTCCTCCGACTCGCGCGACTCGACCCGATCGCAGCGCTCGAGGAGCTCGTAGAGGCGGAGCTCGAGCACGGTGCAGAAGCGGTCGCGAAGCACCCGGTTGGGAGCAGGGGAGCCGAGCTCGCGCGAGTCGTTGGGTTCGTGGAAGTCGTCCCAGACCCGCGACAGGATCACGATGTCCGCGTTCTCGAGGTCGTCGGCCAGACGTGAGTCGTCGGCGTTCGCCACTCCTGGGTCCATCTCGATGTAGTAGGTGCCGGGGCGCGTCTGCGGCAGCAGGTAGTAGAGGAACGCCTCGCTGAGCGGCGTCTTGCGCAGATCGCCGGTTCCCACGACCAGCCGGTCACCGGGCCGCGCGATCTCGTTGGCGGCCGGGAGCAGCTCGGCCAGCTCGTTCGCGGCCTCCTCGTTGCCGTAGTAGAAGCGCCGTCCCTGGTTCTCGATGAGGTGCGACTTGCGCGACACGCCGAACGACTCGAGGGACACGTCCGCGTAGTCGCGCACGAGGAAGCTCGGCACGAGCAGCACCAGCGTCAGCACGACCGATCCCGCGCTCACGAGGAACAGGCGGTTCTGCGAGTACGACGGTCGCAGACGACGCGCGTACTCGTAGGCGACCACCGGCAGGAAGCCGAACGGGACGCAGCTCACCCAGGCGAGGTGCGTCGGGTCGGGTCGCTGGAGGGCCTGCGGCAGGATGCCGAGCGCGAACGCCGTGACGACCGCGAGCACCATCCCTCGGAAGGCGCCGGGCTCCCGGCGCCGGATCCGGAACGACGTCATGACGAGCCCGGCCAGCGAGGCGAGCAGGAGCACGAACCACACGGTGAGCTGCACCGGTCCGTCGAGGGCGGGGATGGGCCATTCGATCGCCTCGTCGTCGACGAGTCGCACGAGGAACGCGTCGTAGCCGTCGAGGCTCGGCGGCAGCGGGAGGCTTCGTCCACCGCGGAGGTTGAACACCGGGTCGATGAGCATCCCCTCGATCGACTCGCTCACGCCGGCCATCGCCATGTGCACGAGGTAGAGGCTGACGACGACCGCGAAGGCTGCGAGGAGGCGGATCCGCACCGCTCGGTCCGCGTAGCGCACCAGCAGGATGCCGGCGAGCAGCACGGCGAGGGCGAGGTCGAGGCGGTAGAGCAGGGCCGCACCGAGCAGGGCGCCACCGAGGACGGCGAGCACCGTGCGCGCACGGCTCGTCGTCGCTCGGATCGCGCCGAGCGTCGCAGCCAGGCCGAGCAGGCCGAGCGCGATGCCGCCGTTCCACGCGAGGGCGGTCAATCCGATGGGCGGGATGATCACGAACGCGGTGATCACCGCGCCCGTGAGGGCGATCTTGCGCCCCCACGGCCAGGCGAGCAGGAAGACGCCGCCGATGATCCCGACGAGCTGGAGGAGCCCGACGACGCGTTGGACCTCGAGCGAGACGCCGAAGACCTCGAACGCGGCGGCCAGGCCCCAGACGCCGCCGGGGCCGTAGAGGTGGAGGAAGTCGCGGTTTGGGATGTCGCCGCGCAGGAAGCTCTCGCCGAACGTCAGCATGAAGCCCTCCTCCATCGGAGGGCCGGGTCGGCCGAAGAGACCCACGAGCGGCAGGGCGACGACGAGCGCGAGCGCGGCGACCGCGACGATCGTGCGCTGGCGGGGCGTCAGCGCGTTGAGTGCGGGCAGGGTGGGCGTCTCCTGGTCGGCGAGCGCGACTCGCGTCCGGGCCAGCGGGCGAGGTTACCGTCTCGACCCATGACCTCCCGGGGCAGCGACGGTGCGACCGAACCCCCCGGGCGCATCCTGATCATCGTGCCTGCCTTCGACGAGGAAGCGTCGCTGCCGGCGACGTTGGCCGAGCTGCGGCAGTCGCAGCCGGGCGTCGACGTCGCCGTCGTCGACGACGGCTCGACCGATCGCACTGCGGAGCTCGCCCGCGCCGGCGGCGCGCAGGTGGTGCGCCTGCCGTTCAACCTCGGTGTCGGTGGCGCGGTGCGGGCCGGCCTTCGATGGGCGGCCGACGGTGGGTACGACCGTGCGCTGGTGATCGACGCCGACGGCCAGCACGACGCGGACGGCGTCGACATCCTGATCGGTGCGCTGGTCGAGGGAGCCGACCTCGTGATCGGGAGCCGGTTCGCCGCCGACACGTCCGTCGCGCCCGGGAAGCCGATCGCCCGGTCTCCCTACGCGGTGGGTCGCACCCGTCGACGGGCGATGCGCACCTTGGCGCGGCTCGTGCGGATGCGCACCGGCCAGACGTTCACCGACGTGACGTCGGGCTACCGCGGGTTCTCGCGCCCGTCGATCGAGGTGCTGTCGCGCCAGTACCCCGTCGAGTACCTCGCCGACACCGTCGAGGCGCTGCTGATCATCCACGACCTGGGTGGCCGCATCGTCGAGGTGCCGGTGCCGATGCGGCCGCGCGCCGCGGGTGTGCCGTCGTCCCGGGGGGCGGTCCTGGTCCTCAACTACCTGCGCCTCATGGTCGGGATCCTCAGTGCGACGATCTTCCCCCGCTCGCGACGGCGGGCCGAGCTGCGGCAGGCGCCCGCCGGCGCGGCGTTCCAACGGCGGAGGACGCTCGCGTGAGCACGTCGGCCCACGTCCTCGTCGTCGTCCTGGCGGTCGCGGCCGCGCTCTTCATCGTCCGGCTGGTCGCGCTGCGCCAGCTCCGCAGCAAGTACGCGCTGCTCTGGCTGGGCATCGCCGTCGTGCTGCTGCCGTTCGCGGCGGTGCCGTCGCTGCTCGACGACGTCGCGCACTGGCTCGGGTTCAGCTACGCCCCGGCGTTCTTCTTCCTGCTCGCGATCGGCTTCCTCTTCGCCGTCGTCGTCCACTTCTCCTGGGAGCTCTCGCGCCTGGAGATGCGGGTCCGCACCCTGGCCGAGGAGCTGGCGATCGAGCGCGGCCGTGCGGAGGCGGCACCGACCTCGGCGCCGACGACCGCTCGCGATGCGCCCGAGGCGACGCCGGGCGATCGGCAGGGCGGCGCATAGAATCGCCCGATGCGCGTGGAGTCGCCGTCCGACGCGCGCGACCTGCCCGCCGACTCGGCACCCGGCTCGGGTGACTCCGGCGCCGGTGGCCTGGTGCCGGAAGGTGCGGCCACCGCCGAGCCGCCCCGTGGTGGTGCCCGCGACAACCTCCGCACCTTCTGCTACTGGATGCTCGGGGCGATCGCGCTCGGGTTCGCGGTGCGCCTGGCCTACGCGATCGGTTGGAAGTGGGACCAGCCGATCGCGGTGCTACCCGATCAGATCGGCGGCGACGCCGGCTACTACCACTACCAGGCGAACGCGCTCGCCGACGGCCTCTGGTTCGTCGACCCCTGGTCGTACACGCTGCGCGGCACCGGGGTGCACCCGGGCGCCGAGCACCCTCCTCTCTACACGCTGTTCCTCTCCATCCCGTCGTTCCTCGGGTTCGACACCTTCCGCCAGCACATGATCGCCAGCACGATCCTCGGATCGTTCACCTGTGGTGCCGTCGGCTTCGCGGGGCGCGCGGTGGGCGGGCGGAGGGTCGGGATCGTGGCGGCGTTCATCGCGGCGGTCTACGCCAACCTCTGGGTGAACGATGCGCTCGTGATGTCGGAGACGATCACCGCGCTGCTGGTGCCCTTCGTCGTCTGGTTCGCCTATCGGTTCTGGCGCGCTCCGACCATGCAGAACGCGGTGCTGTTCGGCTTCGCCGCCGGCATGGCGACGTTGACCCGAGCGGAGCTCGTCTTCTACTTCCCGATCGTCGCGCTGCCGTTGGTCATCGGCGCCCGGAGCCTCGTGACGCGCGAGCGGGTGAAGCGTGCGGTCGTCATCGTCGTGGTCGCGGCGATCCCGGTGCTGCCGTGGGTCGTGTTCAACATGGTGCGGTTCAACAACCCGGTCACGCTGTCGACCGGTGGTGACTTCACGTTCGGCAACACCTATTGCGATTCGACGTTCTACGGCGAGCGGATCGGCTGGTGGGACCTCACCTGCATGGACGATCGGTGGCAGATCGAGGGCGACGAGTCCGACCAGTCGAAGCACTTCCGCGACGAGGGCCTCGAGTACCTCGGTGACAACCTGGGCCGCTTCCCGGTGGTCGCGGCGGCGCGGGTCGGTCGCATGTGGGACGTCTACGCCCCGTTCCAGAAGCTGCACTGGGACGCGTTCGAGATGGGCCGCAGCCCGCTCAACCTCGCACGCGGCGCGCTCGCCCAGTTCTACGTCCTGTTCGCCCTGGCGATCGTCGGGCTCGTCATGCTGCGACGCCGAAAGATCATCATCTATCCGCTGATCGGGCTCGCGATCTCGGTGACGATCGCCGCGGTCCTCACGTTCGGCGGCACGAGGTACCGGATCCCGGCGGAGATCGGGATCGTGATCGCGGCCGCGGTGCCCATCGCGTGGCTCTTCGATCGTTGGTTCCCGTCGCGTCGCTCCGAGCTCCCGTCGGAGACGGCCGCGCCGTGATCAGCAAGCTCGGCGACGTCGCGGCCGCAGCCGGCCTGCGGAGCATCCACATGCTCATGTGGCGTGACCTCGACGATCCGGAGGCCGGCGGCTCCGAGCTCCACGCGCACGAGATCGCGTCCCGATGGGCCGGCGCGGGCCTCGACGTGACGATCCGCACGTCGTTCGCGGCCGACCATCCGCCGATCACCCGCCGGGACGGCTACCGGGTGATTCGTCGGGCCGGTCGCTACATGGTGTTCCCGCGGGCGGCGCTCGCCGAGGCCGCGGGTCTCTACGGGCGCGCAGACGGCCTCGTCGAGATCTGGAACGGCATGCCGTTCTTCTCGCCGCTGTGGGCGCGCGGGCCCCGCGTCGTCTTCCTGCACCACCTGCACGCAGAGATGTGGGACATGACGCTGCCGCCCGACCTCGCGCGCATCGGGAAGCTGATCGAGGCGCGCCTCGCGCCGCCGCTCTACCGCGGCACGTCCATCGTCACGCTGTCGGAGTCGTCGAAGCGCGAGCTGGTCGACGACATGCGCTTCGATCCCGCGCGGGTGCAGGTGGTCCACCCGGGCGTCGATCCGTCGTTCGCTCCGGGCGGTCGGAAGGCCGATCGGCCGCTCGTGCTCGGTGTGGGTCGCCTCGTGCCGGTGAAGCGCTTCCATCTCCTGGTCGACGCCCTCGCTGCGGCACGTCCTCACGTGCCCGGTCTGGAAGCCGTCATCGTGGGGGAGGGCTACGAGCGAGAGCAGCTCGAGAGCCTCGTGCGCGAGCGCGGCGCCGACGACTGGATCTCGATGCCGGGGCGGGTCAGCGACGCCGAGCTCGTCGACCTCTACCGGCGGGCCTGGGTCGTGGCGAGCACGTCGGCCCGCGAGGGTTGGGGGATGACCCTCACCGAGGCCGCGGCGTGCGGGACGCCCGCGATCGCCACCGACATCGCCGGTCACCGCGACGCGGTCATCGACGGTGAGAGCGGGGTGCTCGTCGACCGGATCGCCGACTTCCCCGACGCGCTCGCCCGCGTGCTCGGGGACGCCGGCTTGCGCGATCGGCTCGGAGCGGGCGCGATCGCTCGGGCCGCGCAGTGCACCTGGGACGCGACTGCGCTCGGCACCCTCGAGGCGCTGGCCGCGGACGCCCGCCGGCGCGCGTGACCGCGACGGCGACGGGAGCGCCCGCCACGCCCGAGCCGCCGAACCCGTCCGACGCGCCCGATCGCCGGAGCTGGATCCCCGGCGCGCTGGTGCTCGCGGTCGTCGCCTACGTGCCGTTCCTGCTGTCGGCGACCGGGCGGGTCAGCGCGGACACGAAGCAGTACCTCTACCTCGATCCCGGTCGACTCCTCGGCGACGCGCCCTACCTCTGGGACGCCGGATACGGCGCCGGCACGCTGACGCACCAGAACATCGGATACCTCTTCCCGATGGGGCCCTACTTCTGGCTCCTCGACACGCTGGGCGTGCCCGACTGGGTCGCGCAGCGGCTCTGGCTCGGCACCATCACGTTCGCGGCCGGCGCGGGCGTCCTGTTCCTGCTGCGCACGCTGCAGTGGCGCACCCGCTGGACGGCGCTCGCGGCCGCCCTCGTCTACATGCTCACGCCGTACCAGCTCGCGTACACGGGGAGGATCTCGGCGATCCTCCTGCCTTGGGCCGCCCTGCCGTGGATGATCGCGCTCGTCGCCCGGGCGCTGCGTCGGGGCGGATGGCGCGACCCGGCGCTCTTCGCGCTGGTCACGCTCGTCGTCGGCAGCACGAACGCGACGTCCTTGCTGCTGGTCGGGCTCGCGCCGGTGCTGTGGCTCGTGTTCGCGGTGGTGCGCGGCGACGCGAGCGCACGGGATGCCGTGACGACGGCGCTGCGCATCGGGGTCCTCTGCTTCTTCACGTCGCTCTGGTGGATCGCCGGGCTTGTGCTCCAAGGCGGCTACGGGATCAACTACCTCGACGTCAGCGAGACCGTCCGGACCGTCGCCGAGGGCTCGTCGCCGACGGAGGTGCTGCGCGGCCTCGGCAATTGGTTCTTCTACGGCGGCGACGCGGCGGGACCCTGGATCCCGCAAGCGGTCGATCTCACGCAGCGGACCTGGCTGATCGCTGCGAGCTTCGGGCTCCCGCTGCTCGCGCTCGCTGCCGCGGCGGTCACCCGATGGCGACACCGCGCCTACTTCGTCGCGCTGCTCGTGCTCGGCACCGTCGCAGCGGTCGGTGCCTTCCCGTACGACAGCCCGTCGCCGATCGGGGCGGTGTTCAAGTCGTGGGCGACGGGGTCGACGGCGGGGCTCGCGATGCGCAGCACGCCCCGGGCCGTGCCGCTCGTCGTGCTCGCGGTCGCGATCCTGCTCGCGGCGGGTCTGGACGCGCTCGCGGCGAGGCTCACCGTGCGCTGGCGGACCGTCGCCGTCGTCGGCGTGATCGCGCTGACGTTCCTGACGTTCGTCCCCGTGCTCCGCGACGGGTGGATCGCCGAACGCAACAGCCGAGGCGACGTGCCCGAGCACTGGCAGGCGGCCGCCGCGGCGCTCGACGCCGAGCCGCACACGACGCGCGTCCTCGAGATCCCCGGGTCGCCGAGCGGCACCTACCGGTGGGGCTCGACGTCCGATCCGATCACCCCCGGACTGATCGATCGGCCCTGGATCGCACGCGAGCTGATCCCGTACTTCGGCTCGCCCGCGGCGGCCAACCTCGCGATCGCGCTCGATCGGCGGATGCAGGAAGGGACGTTCGAGCCCGACTCGCTCGCACCGATCGCGCGGTACCTGAGCGCCGGGACCGTGCTGTTGCGCTCGGACCTCGAGTGGGAGCGCTCGGACACGCCGAGACCTCGCATGCTCTGGGGCCAGCTCACCGATCCGCTGGCCCCGGGCCTCGAACCGCCGCGCGACTTCGGTCCCGCAGCGCCCAACGTCGCGGCCCGCTTCCCGGTGCTCGACGAGCTCGAGCTGCGGACGCCGGCGAACGCCGAGTGGCCGCCCGAGGTCGCGCTGTTCGGGGTCGACGACGTGCCCGAGATCGTCCACACCGCGACGACACGACAGCCCGTCGTGGTGGCCGGGGACGGCGAGGGCCTCGTCGACCTCGCCGCCGCGGGGCTCGTCGACGGCAACCAGCTCGTCCTCTACTCCGCGTCGTTCGCCGACGATCCCGCGGGCCTCGACCAGGCGCTCGCCGACGGCGCCGACCTCGTCGTCTCCGACACGAACCGCAAGCGTGCGCATCGCTGGGGCTCGATCCGCGACGCGACCGGCCGCACGGAGCGCGCGGGGGAGGAGCCGTCCGACGATCCCGAGGACAAGCGACTCGAGGTGTTCCCGGGCAGCGACGACGCTGATCGGACGGTCGTCGTCGAAGAGGGTGGCGCCCGCGCGACGGCGACCTCGTACGGCGAGCGGTCGATCTACGCGCCCGATCAGCGACCTTCGGCGGCGCTCGACGGTGATCCCGCGACGGCCTGGCGCGTCGGGGGCGAGGACGACCCGACCGGAGAGCGCCTGACCGTGCACCTCGAACCGCAGGTCGAGGCCGACCGCGTCACGCTGGTGCAGCCCCAGGATCCGCCGGGCGATCGACACCTCACCCGGGTGCGACTCCACCTCGAGGCGAACGGGACCGACGACGAGACGATCGACGTCGACCTCGACGATGCGTCGCGCTCCCCGGAGGGTCAGACCGTCACGTTCGACGAGCGGGAGCTCTCTCGGGTCGCGATCGAGGTGCTCGAGACCGACACGGGTGAGCTCGCGAGCTACGGGGGTGCGAACGGCGTCGGGCTCGCCGAGGTCCGGATCGGCGACGAGCGACTCCCGTTCAGCGACGAGGTCGTTCGCCTGCCGACTCGGCTGCTGCGCGAGGCCGGTGCCGCATCACTGGAGCACGACCTGGTGCTGCTGATGTCCCGGCTCGGGTACGAGCCCGGCTCGACCCGGCGAGGTGCCGAGGAGACGACCATGGTGCGGCGGTTCGACCTGCCGACGGCGCGCGCGTTCTCCCTCGGTGGCCAGGCGCGCATCGACGCCGACGCGCCCGATCCCACGATCGACATCGCCCTCGGCACGGTCACGCCCGACGCCGTCTACGAGGCATCCGGTCACCTGCGCGGCGATGCCGACGCGCGCGCCTCGCGCGCGTTCGACGATGCTCCCGAGACGGCGTGGGTCGCGCCGGTCGGCGAGCAGGTCGGTCAGTGGATCGAGGCGCGGCTCGGCGCGCCCGAGGCGGTCTCGAGCCTCGATCTGCGCGTGCTCGCCGACGGGCAGCACTCGGTCCCAACTCGACTGCGCCTCGAGGTCGACGGCGAGGCCGCACGCACGATCGATCTCCCACCGATCCCCAACCCGGGTCCGGAGAGCCCGGTCGCGCCGGTTCCGGTGACCTTCGAGCCGGTCGTCGGCAGCACGTTCCGGCTCGTCGTGGAGCAGGTCGCTCCGGTCACCACCCGGGACGCACGGACGGGCCGCGATCGCACGCTGCCGGTCGGCATCGCAACGTTCGGGCTCGCCGGCGCGCCGACTCCCGCCGAGCCGACAGCCGTGCCCGATCGTTGCGAGCCGCTCGTCACCATCGACGATGAGCCCCTTGGAGTGCGGGTGCGCGGTGACCTCCGGGACGCGACGGCGGGGCGCACGCTCGCCGTCGAGGCCTGCGAGCCCCCGACCGTCGACCTGACGGCCGGTCAGCACACGCTGCGGACGACGCCGGGGTCGACGAGCGGCTGGAACCTCGACCGGCTGGTCCTCGCGTCTGCGCCCGGAGGCGCGCCGCGGGCGCCGGGCTTGCTCGGACCCGAGGCCCCTGCATCGGGCGCGCGCGTCCGCGTCACCGACGAAGGCTCGACCAGCGTCGACGCGACGGTCCGCACCGACGGCGAGGCGTTCTGGCTCGTGCTCGGCCAGAGCGAGAACAAGGGCTGGGAGCTGGAGGTCGACGGCGACGCGCGCGTCGGCGAGCGCACGCTCGTCAACGGGTTCGCCAACGGATGGCGCGTGACGCCGGACGGCCCGGGAGCGCTGACCGTCCGCCTGCGGTGGACACCGCAGGGGCTGGTGTGGTGGGGGATCGGGATCTCGATCGTCGGGGTGCTCGTCTGCGTGGGGCTCGCGCTGCGACGCCGACGCGTGACCGGCGTCGGCGCCGAGGTCGCGCCGGCGACCGACGAGGCGCCCGAGCTCGCGACGCCGTTGCGCTCGAGCGGAGCGAGCCCCTCCGTGGCCGCCACGGCCGCCGCGGCGCTCGGGGTCGCCGTCGTCGCCGGCGCGGTGTCGCGTCCCTGGGTCGGCCTCGTCGTCGGTCTCGCGACCGCGGCCGCACTGCGTTGGCCGCGGGCCCGAGTGCTCCTCACGATCGGGAGCGTCGCCGCCTTCGCGCTCGCCGCGGGCTACGTCGTCGTGCAGCAGGCGCGCAACGGCTACCCGACGATCGCGAGTTGGCCGTCGCGGTTCGAGGACGTCGCCGACCTCGCCTGGCTCGCGGTGCTGCTGCTCGGAGCCGACGTCGTCGTGCAGTGGATCCGGCACCTACGCTCGGACGATGGCTGACGACCCGAAGTCGTTCTTCCTCGGCGGGCAGATCGCCGAGTACATCGTCGAGCACGGCACCCCACCCGACGACGTCCAGGCGGCGCTGATCGCGGAGACGAAGGCGAAGGTCGGCGACCTCTCCATGATGCAGATCTCGCCCGAGCAGGGCGCGTTCATGCAGCTGCTCACGCGGGCGATCGGCGCCGAGCGGGCGGTGGAGGTGGGGACCTTCACCGGCTACTCGGCGCTGTGCATCGCACGCGGCCTCGTCGACGGTGGTCGCCTGACGTGCTGCGACGTGAGCGAGGAGTGGACCGCGATCGGTCGTGAGGCGTGGAAGCGAGCCGGCGTCGACGACCGGATCGAGCTCGTCATCGCACCCGCGATCGAGACGCTGCGCGCGCTCCCACGCGACGAGCCGATCGACCTCGTGTTCATCGACGCCGACAAGCCCAGCTACGGCGCGTACTACGACGAGCTGCTCCCTCGAGTCCGCACCGACGGGCTGCTGCTGATCGACAACGTCCTCTGGAGCGGTGCGGTCGTCGACGAGTCGGCCCAGGACGAGAACACGCAGGCGATCCGCGCCTTCAACGACAAGGTCGCGGCCGACGACCGGGTCGAGTCGGTGATGCTCCCGCTCGGTGACGGCGTCACCGTCCTGCGCAAGCGCTGACTCGTCCGCCGATCAGGAGAGCAGCAGCGTCCCCCGCTCGGGGACGGTGCCGCGGATGCCGGTGGCGAAGCGGTCGCAGGGGGTGTGGCGGGGGGCGAGGTTGGTCAGCACCAGCGCGCCCTCCTCCTCGTCGACCTGCCAGCGCGTCGCGTCGTACGTCAGCGCCTCCTCGCCCGGTGCCGCCATCGCACTCGTCGGGCCGAGGCGCAGGTAGCGACCGGTCGGCAGGCCCGCGTCGCGCAGACGATCGTGCGCGACGTCGTCGGCCGCGACGACCGCGGTGACGGGCCCGAACACGTCGGCGAGGTCGCGCCCGAGGTCGTCGAGCCCGACCACGATCTCCTCGTCGACGCCGATGACGATCTTCGCTCGGAGCTGGCGCACGAGTGATGCGGTGCGGAACGCGTCGAAGCGGGTGGCGTCGGCGGACGAGTACAGGGCGCCGACCCGGCCCGCGGCGGCCTCGAGCGGCACGGCGTGGATCGCCTGGGAGAGCAGCGCGACCACGAGCACGAGGTCGTCGTCGCCGAGGCCGAGCCGGCGGTAGTGGGCCTCGGCGATGTCGGTCTCGTCGACGATGTCGGCCTCGCTGACCGGCCACGGGACGATCTCGCCCGCGACGACGACCCGACCGACGCCCCAGACCTCGGGTGCCGCCTCGAACTCCTTCGCGAACGTCATCATCCCCGCTCTCTGGCGCTTCGCGCCGGGCCGCTCGGGCCACGGCTCGCTGCGGCGCAGGGTACCTGCGCCGCGGTCGCTCGCCTCATGCCTTCGTCACTCGGGGGATCTTGTGCGGCGGGCCCTGGCGGAGGAGCACGTCGCGCTCGACGAGGTCGATCTCGGGTCGCACGCCCACCGCCTCTTCGACGGCGTCCTCGACGCGTGCCCGCAGGCCCGGGAGCCCGCCCGGGCCCTCGCTCGAGTAGCCGACGCGCAGCTTCAGCACGTCGACCTCCCGCGCCGGGCGGATGAGCTGGAACAGGCCGTTGGTCTCGTCGATGCTCTCGACCGCACCCCACACGTCGCCGGGGAGCACCGAGATGCCGTCGACGAGCAGCTCGTCGCCCTTCCGGCCGAGCGGCCAGACCCGACCGTGCGTGCGTCCGCAACCGCACTGCTCGCGCGACACCCGCACGAGGTCGTCCGACCGGTACCGCAGCAGCGGAGCGATCTTGTCGACGAGGGTCGTCGAGACCAGCTCGCCCCGGTCACCCTCGGCGACCGGCTTGGTGCCCTCGGGATCGAGGCACTCGATGTAGGCGCAGTCCTCCCACATGTGGCAGCCGTCGTGCTCCTGGCACTCGGTCGCGGCGCCGACGTCGCCGAGGCTGGTCTGGATGAACAGCTCGAGGCCCCACTCCTCGACGCGGCGACGGGCGCGAGGTCCGAGGGGCTCGCCCGCGAAGATCACGCCCTTGTACGACGAGCACACGTCCTGCAGGTCGACGCCGAGGCGTGTCGCGGCCTCTTCGATCATCATGATCAGCGGACCCGAGAGCGTGTACCAGCCGGTCGGGCGCAGCTCGGTGCTGAAGCGGAACAGCTGGGCCACGTCGGCGGGCTGGTGGTCGACGAACACCGGCGTCGCACCGATGCCGCGGATCGTGTCGTGGATGCCGGGTCCGCGGAACGTGAAGAGGCAGTGCAGGAAGTGGTCGCCCGGTCGCGCCCCGAGCTCCCAGAACTCGCGCACGAGCATGCTGGGGCCGCGTCCGGCGTACGGCGCCGGGGTCGGGTCGCCGGTCGTCCCCGACGTCGAGAAGATCGCCGAGAAGATGCCCTTCATCGACGGGTCCGCGGGATCGAGGCAGAGCAGCCCGCCGTAGGGGTCGCCGTGGCGGTCTCGGTACGAGCGGATCGCGTCCTTGTCGATGAACGGGACCTTCTCGTGGTAGTCGTCCATCGACTGGACGTCCGCCGGGGTGATGCCCGCGGCGTCCCAGGTCTCGCGGATCAGGCCCGAGCGCTCGTACGACCAGGGCACGAGGTCGCCGAGCAGCTTCTCCTCCCGCAGGGCGTCGAGCTCGCGACGGGACATCGCCTCGATCTCGGGGGAGAAGTGGCGCCGGGCCGGGTCGAGGGTCACGCGACCCGCCCCGACGGTCGTGTGTAAGCGGCCCGAGGCATGGCACGTCAACCTAGCGGCGGGCAAGATCTGTCCGCGGCGACCCGGAAGGAGCCGGCGATGGGGATGATCGACAACGCGGACTCGATGCGGGAGAAGGCACAGGAGAGGGTCTCCGAGCCGGTCGTCGCGGTCGGGATCGTGCAGCCGGCCGGGACCTGGGGGTCGGCCGGGGTCATGCAGGTCAGCGGGCTCGCGGGGATGCTGATGAAGAAGTCGGCCAACAAGCGGGCAGGAGACCTCCATACGGGCGGCGCGGTGTTCAAGACCAACCGGCAGACCCTGATCGCGCTGACCGCCGACAAGCTCTACGCCTTCGAGACGAAGGCGGGGTGGGGCGGCATGAAGATCATCGGCGAGCTCGCCGCATGGAACCGGAAGGACCTCGCCGTCGCGACCTCCGACGGCAAGGTGTCGACGCAGATCATCATCGAGCACAAGGTGACGGGTGACCGCTACGAGCTCGAGGCGACGACCGCGATGTCACGCGGCTTCAACGACGCGCTGCTCGACGAGATCGTGAAGGGCTAGCTGGACCGGTCCACGTCGGACCGACGGGCGGAAGGGACGACACATGGCGGAGACGTTCGACGACTGGGTTCGCAAGGCGAGTGACCACATCGGTTCGCCGGTGCTCGGGATGATCGCGGTGCAGCCGCGGGGCGCGGCGGGCGCGATGGGGGCCGGGATCGGGCTGTCGAAGATCAGCCCGCTCGCCGGCATGGCGGTGAGCAAGATGCAGGGCAACAAGGGCAACCCGAAGGCCGGGGGCCTCGGGAAGATCACCGCCTTCCAGACCAAGAGCGCGATCCTGTGCCTGACCGCCGACGACGTGTACGTCTACGAGGCGAAGCAGGGATTCGGCGGCCTCAAGCTGAAGGACCCGCTGTACGTGTGGCCACGCGAGGGCCTGAAGGTCTCCGCGGTGCCGCAGAAGGCGACGGCGGCGATCGACATCGAGCTCGCCGACGGCACCGCCTTCGAGGTCGAGACGATGCTGCTCGGCCAGAACTCGGCGCAGCTCGACGAGTTCCTCAGCGTCCTCGGTCAGTAGCCGCGCCGACGCGCTCGTCGTCTTCCTGGCTGGCGAGCATCTCGGCCATGCGGTCGGCGAACGACCCGCGACCGCCGATCGCGGCGCGCGCGGCCTGGAGGAACTCGGTGCGGCGGCGCCACGCGGCGCGCATCATGCGCGGGCGGAGCAGGCGCCGTGCCGGGAGGTACCCGAGCTCGTAGAAGTAGAGCAGCCCCCAGAACGCGAGGTCGTCGCCGACGCACCCGGGGGTCACGTCGGTCTGGAACCTCATCGAGATGTGCACGTAGTGGACGATCGAGTTGGCGATGGAGTCGGCGAGCACGCCGCGATCGATCTTGGTGACGGTCGCCGTCTCCTCGGGCGGCGTCGCCGCCTCGTACACGCGCTTCGCCCGCACGTCGACGACCCAGTACGGAGCGTCCTCGACGTCCCAGCAGCGGAACACGATCGGCCGCTTGATCGCGTACCGCCCGGTGAAGGGTGGGAGCGCCCGGACGAAGCCCTCGAAGAACGCCTGGAACTCCGCGAACGTCAGGGACCGCTCCGATTCCTCGTGACGGGCCCGAGCCAGGGCCGGCTCGGCGAGGTCGGCGAGCTCGGCCAGGTGCGCGTCGCGGTCGGCGTACCAGTCGAAGTCGGCGACCGTGAAGCCGTGCTCGCTGTCCCACGAGTCGCCGGGGGCCATCGTCACGACCTCGGTCGACGAGCCCGGGCGCAGCGACTCGTACGCGGCCTTCACCTCGGGAGGCGTCACGAGGAACTCGTTGCAGCGCATCGACTCCGGGTGCAGGAAGCCGACCATGCTCGCGAAGGGCACGGCGTAGCGCGGCTCGATCTCGTCGATCGCCGAGCAGAAGTCCTGCACGAAGGTCTGGCGGGTGACCAGCGACACGTCGGCCGGGTCCTCGGACACGTAGCAGTTGGGGTACCCCTCGGCGAACGAGTGGCTCTTGAGCGCGACCGCGGGCCGACCGAAGCGGGCGGCGACCTTGCGCAGCGACCGTCCGCGGATCTTGCAGTCGTTCACGTCCCAGATCGTCGTGTCGCCGTCGCGGACCACGAACAACGAGTCGTCGAACCCGTACTGGAACGACGCGACGGTCACGTCCTCGGACAGGCGGTGCGTGCGACCGTGCGGCAGCTCGGTCACGTCATCGAAACCCAGTCGGCGGAACTCGGCGTCCATGAAGTCGACCCCGAAGCGCGGCACGAGCACCTTCGTCGACCGGTCGAGGCGCCGGACGCTGGGATAGTGGAAGTGGTCGAAGTGGTCGTGCGTGATGTAGAGGAAGTCGGGACGCAGCCAGGCGGGATCGATGTCGCCGTTCGGGGGGTAGTGCCACCACGAACGCCAGTAGCACGACCCGCCGAACCAGGGGTCGACGAGGATCGTCGGGCCGCTCGTCTCGACGAACAGGGTGCTGTGACCGATCACCGTGAACCGCATCGGTACGTGCCTACCCCACGCCGCCTCGGGCGATCTCGTGGCGGTCGTGGCCGTACGCCCTCGACCATCGGATCCGCACGATCGCGCGGAGGACGCCCCACCCGACGCCGGGCGTGAGCTTCTTCCCGTCCTCGACGCCGCGCGGCTCGAACGTCACCGGCACCTCGACGATCCGGTGCCCTGCTCGCAGCAGCGCGCAGGTGATCTCGGCGTCGATGTCGAAGCCGTCACAGCGCAGCACGAGATCGCGCAGCACCTCGGCGCGCATCACCTTGTAGCAGGTGAGGATGTCGGTGAGGTGCTTGCCGTAGAGCAGGTTCGCCGTCCACGTGAGGCCCTTGTTGCCCACGTAGCCGACGAGCGGCGCGGGCCCCTTGCCCGATCCCTTGAACCGCGACCCGTACACGACGTCGCTCGCCCCCGACAGGATCGGCGCGAGGAGCGAGGGGATCTGCGAGGGGTCGAGCTCCAGGTCTGCGTCCTGGATCATGACGATGTCGCCGGTCGCCCGGGCGAAGCCGGTGCGCACGGCCCGACCCTTGCCGCGGGCCTCGTCCTCGAGGACGAGGACGACGTCGGGCTCGCCTTCGAGCGTCGCGAGCGCCTCGCGGGTTCCGTCGGTCGACGCGCCGTCGACGACGATGATCTCCTTCGGCATCCCGCAGTCGACGGCCCGCAGGCGATCGAGGAGCTCCATCACCGTGTCGCGCTCGTTGCGCACCGGGACGACGATCGAGACCGTCATCCGCTCTGCCCGACGATGCGGGCTGCCTCCTCGAGGTTCTCGGGCCGGTCGATCGCCAGCCACTGACCCGAGAACGGATACGACGCGATCTTGCGACCGGAGCCGGCCGCGACGTTGACGAGGTGCGGGATCTCGTACGGGCTGCCGGGCGGGATGAGGTCGAGCGTCGACCAGCGGAACACGTAGATGCCGGCGTTGACCGTGTCGGTCACCGCCGGCTTCTCGACGATCCCCGTGATGCGGTCGCCGTCGAGCTGGAGGACGCCGTAGGGGTGGCGGAGCTGGTACTCGCGGGTGACCATCGTCAGGTCGTTCTCGGCGGCCTCGTGCGCCGCGACGAGCGCGCGGAGGTCGAGCTCCGTCAGCAGGTCGCCGTTCATCACCAGCACCGAGCTCGACTCGGGCTCGTCGGCGCACAGCTGCGATCGCACCTGCCCGAGCGGTCCGGCCGTGCCCAGGGGCTCCGATTCGCGCGAGTAGCGGATCTCGACGTCGAACTGCGAGCCATCGCCGAAGTACGTCTCGATCAGCTCGGCGCGGTAGCCGACGGCGATGACGATGTCGGAGAAGCCGAGCTTCTTCAGCCGATCGATGATCTCCTCGAGGATCGGGCGTTCACCGACCGGCAGCAGGGGCTTGGGGATGGTGTACGTCAGGGGGCGGAGGCGCACGCCGCGACCGCCCGCCAGGAGCACGGTCTTCATCTCGGCCTCAGACCGCGTACTCGTGCGGCCGGTACTCCGCGAGGTGCTCGGCGATCCACTCGGTGGTGCGGCGCAGCCCCTCGTCGAGCGACACCTCGGGCGACCAGCCGGCGAGCTCGCGCGCGAGCGTCGCGTCGGCGTGCAGGCGCGTCACCTCGCTCTTCTCGGGCCGCAGCCGGCGTGACTCCTCGGTGACGTCGAGCGGGCGGCCGACGATCTCCTGCACCTTCTCGACGATGTCACCGATGCTGACGTCGGTGCCGGAGCCGACGTTGACGACCTCGCCGATCGCCTGCTCGGCGCTCCCGACCGCGAGGAACCCGCGCGCGGTGTCCTCGACGAAGGTGAAGTCACGGCGCGTCTCGAGCGTCCCGAGACGGACCTGGTCGCCGACGAGCGCCTGGCTGATGATCGTCGGGATGACCGCGCGCGCCGACTGACGGGGGCCGTAGGCGTTGAACGGTCGGACGATCCGGACGGGAAGCCCGAACGAGCGGTGGAAGCTCACCCCGAGCGCATCGGCGGCGATCTTCGAGGCGCTGTAGGGGGACTGCGCCTGCAGCGGGTGCTGCTCGTCCATCGGGACCCGAAGCGCCGAGCCGTACACCTCGCTCGTGGACGTCAGGACGATCGACTCGAAGCCGCCGAGCTCCTTCGCCGCGAGCAGCACGTTCGCGGTGCCCATGACGTTGGTGTCGATGACCTCTTGGGGGTGCTCATAGGAGTAGGGGATCCCGACCAGTGCGGCGAGGTGGAACACGACGTCGGCACCCTGGAGCACCGAGCGAACCGCGTCGGGGTCGCGCACGTCGCCTGCGGTGATCTCCATCGCGTCGAGGAGATCGTCGGCGAGGTAGTCGAGACAGCCGCGCTCGCCCCGCGACGTGTAGCGCAACATCGCGCGGACGCTCGCACCGTCGCGCACGAGCGCTTCGACGAGTGCGCTGCCGATGAAGCCGCCGGCTCCGGTGACCACGACTGCCTTGTCACCGAAGCGCACGGTTGATCCCTTCGCGCTCCATGTGGAGCGTCGATCCTAGAACTTCCCGGTGCGGCCGAAGCGGTAGTAGCCCTGGAACTGCTTGCCCACCTCGTCGGGGAGCGGCACGACCTTCCCGAGGGCACGGGCTCCCCAGACGATCTCGGCAGTGCGCTCGACGAGCGCCGCGATGTGCAGCACGTCCTTGGGTGTGCCGCCCACGGCGAAGAGGCCGTGGTTCGCCATCAGCACGCAGGCGCGGTCCTGGACCCGCTTGGCGACCTCCTCGGCGAGCTCGTCGGTGCCGGTGGTCTTGTAGTCGGCGACCTCGACGTCGCCGCCGACGTACACGTCGAACTCCTCGATGACCGCGGGGATGGGCTCGCGCACGAGGGCGAACATCGTCGCGTGCTTCGCGTGACAGTGCATCGTGGCGTGGATCTCGGGATGCAGACGCAGCGCCGAGAGGTGCAGCGCCTTCTCGGTCGTGGGCGATCGCTCACCCTCGACGACGTTGCCTTCGAGGTCGCAGACGACGAGATCGTCGAGCGTCATCTCCAGGTAGTCGAGCGACGACGGGGTCAGCACCGCGTTGCCGTCGGGCAGGCGGGCGCCGAGGTTCCCCGCCGTCCCCTCCACGAGCCCGGAGCGCAGCATCTCCTGTGCGGTCCAGAGGACCTGCTCCTTGGTCTCCTCCGCGGACAGCTTCGGTTCGTGTCGCTCGTCGTCAGCCATCGAGCACCTCCGGGTTCACGAGGTTGTCCGGTCGCCGGCCGTCGAGCAGCGCCTCGAGGCCGTCGGCGATGAGGCGCGAGTGGTTGGCCTCGGTGTCGTAGGTCGCACCGCCGATGTGCGGGGTCAGGACGACGTTGCTCATGCCCACGAGCGGGTGGTCGACCGCCAGGTTCTCGCCGACGAAGTGGTCGAGCGCCGCGCCCGCGAGCTTGCCCGACTCGAGTGCGGCGACGAGCGCGTCGGTGTCGTGCAGCTGCGCCCGGGCCGAGTTCACGAAGATCGCGCCGTCCTTCATCCGGGCGAACTGCTCCGCACCGATCAGCCCTTCGGTGTCGGGCGTCACCGCGGCGTGGAGCGACACGACGTCGGACTCGGCGAGCAGGTCGTCGAGCGAGTGCGTCGCGTCGTCCGCATAGGGATCGTGGGCGATGACCCGCATCCCGAGTCCCTCGAGGCGCCACCGCACCGCCCGTCCGACCGCGCCCAGTCCGACGAGCCCGGCGGTCCGACCGGCCAGCTGCCAGGCGCGGTAGCGCTGGTAGGGGATGGTGCCGTCGCGGTACACCGCGCCGGCGCGCACGTCCGCATCGGCCGGGACGACGCCGCGGTTCGCCGCGAAGAGCAGCGCGACGGTGATCTCGGCGACGGCGTCGGCGTTGCGGCCGGGCGCGCGCAGGACCGGGATGCCGTTGGCGGTCGCCTTCGCGACGTCGATGTTGTTGGGGTCGCCCCGGCACGAGCCGATCGCGACGAGCGGCAGGTCGTACACGGGATCGGTGACGAAGTCGGACTCGACGATCAGCACGTCGGCCTCGACCTCCTGGATCCGCGCCGCGAGCTTCTCGCCGTCGAGGAGCCGCAGGGGCGTGTGGTCGATCCACGGGTCGAGGACGACGTCGGCGAGCGACTCGAGCTTGGTCAGGCCGTCACCTCGGAAGGGCGCGGTCACGAAGGCGCGGTGGGTCGTGCTCATCGAGCAGGAACCTATCGTCCGGAACCTGACTATGGTGTCAGGTTCGCACCCCAGGAACGGCCGGGGTAGCGGCGAGCGCGAGGGCGAGCGAGGGACAGGCCGGGATCCCGGTCCGAACGAGCGAGCCGATGGAGGCGACACGTGCCGATCCACTACGAGCAGGACTCCGAGCACGTCGTCCTGATCACCATCGATCGACCCGAGGCGCGCAACGCCGCGGACATGGATCACTTCAAGGCGCTGCGCGAGGCGTGGGAGCGCTTCGGCGCCGACGACCAGGCCTGGGTCGCGATCATCACCGGCGTCGACAAGGGGTTCTTCGCCGGCGCCGACCTGAAGACCTACATCCCCGAGATCACGAAGTTCCAGAAGCGCATCGCCGAGGAGGGGCTCGAGGAGATCGACGGCTACCGACTCGACGACGGGACCAAGGCCGTGCTGCGCAACGTCCCGCTCTACAAGCCGATCGTCGCCGCCGTGAACGGCTTCTGCACCGCCGGCGGGATGGAGATGCTCGGGGGCTGCGACATCCGGATCGCCTGCCCGGAGGCGAAGTTCGCGGTCATGGAGCCGAAGCGCGGACTGTTCGCGGGCGGCGGCACGACCGTGCGCCTGCCGCGACAGATCCCGTGGCCGCTCGCGATGGAGTTCCTGCTGTGCGCCGACCTCATCCCAGCCGAGCGCGCGTACGAGATGGGGCTGCTGAACGCGGTCGTCCCCCGCGAACAGCTCCTCGACACCGCGCGTGAGTTCGCGGCGCGGATGATCGCCAACGCGCCGCTCGCGGTGCAGGCGACCAAGGAGAGCGCGCTCCAGGGCCTCTACCACGACGAGAACGAGGTCAAGCGCGTCCGCAAGGCGGTGCGCGCGCTGCACGAGGTGCTCGCGACGATCGACGTCGACGATCCCGCGACCGCGAAGGCGGCGATCGGCGCGGCGGCGGGCGTCCTGGAGGGTCTCGGCAAGGACCTGAAGACCGCGTTCGAGGTCGAGAGTCGCATCTCCAGCAAGATCTTCCAGACCGAGGACGCCAAGGAGGGCCCGAAGGCCTTCGCGGAGAAGCGCCCGCCGCGCTGGCAGGCGAAGTGATCCCGACGAAGGGGCGCGCGTGAGCGTCGATCAGCGCACCCCGTGCCTGATCGGCGTCGGTCGCCACACCTGGCACCCCGACGACGTGGGGGAGGCCGGCGCTCCCGAGCCGCTCGAGATGTGGGAGCACGTCGCGCGGATCGCGGCCGGCGACAGCGGCGTCGGCGCGAAGGTCCTCGAGGACCTCGACGCACTCGACGTCGTCTTCTGCCAGACGTGGCAGTACGACGACCCGCCGGTCCGGCTCGCCGAGCGCCTCGGCGCGTCGCCACGGCGGAGCCACTACTCGGGGATCGGTGGCACGACTCCGCAGGTGCTGGTGCAGGACGCGGCGGCTCGGATCCTCGCCGGCGACAGCGATCTCGCGATGGTGATCGGCGCGGAGGCCCTGGCGACCCAGCGCGCCTTCAAGAAGCGCGGCGAGCGCGCGACGTACTCGTTCAAGCCCGACCAGAAGCGTCCCTACCCGTGGGAAGCGCCGTTCCACCCAGCCGAGCTCTCGCACGAGCTCATGCAGGCGTGGTTGACCTTCGCGGTGTTCGACAACGCGCGCCGAGCGCACCTCGGGATCCCGTTGCCCGAGTACCGAGTGCGGCTGGGCAAGCTCCTCGCCCCGATGACGAAGGTCGCCGCGCACAACCCCGACGCGTGGTTCCGCATCGAGCGCAACCCCGACGTGATCATCGAGCCCCGCCCCGACAACCGGATGGTGGGCTACCCGTACACGAAGTACATGGTGTCGATCATGGACGTCGACATGGCGGCCGCCGTGGTGCTCGCGAGCCACGAGCGTGCCGACGCTCTCGGCGTCCCCGCGGAGCGACGCGTCTACCTGCGGGGCTGGTGCTACGCGACCGACCCGACCTACGTGGGTGAGCACCGCGAGATGTGGCGCTCACCGGCGATGGCCGCGGCGAGCGCGGAGGCGATGCGCGGTGCCGGGATCGGCGCCGACGACGTGGCCCACCTCGACCTGTACAGCTGCTTCGGCAGCTCGGTCCACTTCGCCCAGGACGCGCTCGGGATCGAGGACGACGACCCCCGCCCGTTGACCGTGACCGGCGGGCTCCCGTACCACGGTGGCGCGGGCAGCAACTACATGACGCACTCGATCGCGACCATGGCCGACGTGCTGCGCGCCGATCCTGGTTCGTTCGGCCTCGTGAGCGGGGTCGGCATGCACATGACCAAGCACGTCTACGGGCTCTACAGCACCGAGCCGGGCGCCGTCGTGCCTCCGGCGCAGGCCGAGGTGCAGGCGAAGCTCGACGCCGAGGGCGCGGTGCCCATCGTCGAGCGTCACGAGGGCGACGCCACCGTGGCCGCGTACTCGGTGGTCCACGGCCGCGACGGCGACCCGGAGTGGGCGGCGCTGGTGTGCGATGTGCCCGATGGGCGTGCGTACGCCCGGCTGACCGACGATCATGCGCTGTTCGAGGCCGAGGCGAGGGAGCTCGTCGGTGCCACTGTCCGTCTGACCCCGAACGAGATCGATCTCCCGACCGGTGAGCGCGGCGTCCGACACGACGCCGTCGTGGTCGGCTTGACGTAGGAGAGACACATGGCGTGGGACTTCTCGACCGAGCCCGAGTTCCAGGAGCAGCTCGACTGGATCGACGAGTTCGTGCGCGAGGAGATCGAGCCACTCGACCTCGCGTTCAGCTCGCACGTCGTCTACGACCGCACGCACCCGGTCCACGAAGAGGTGATCCGGCCGCTCCAGGCCCAGGTCAAGGAGCGCGGGCTCTGGGCCTGTCACCTCGGCCCCGACCTCGGTGGCCTGGGCTACGGACAGCTCAAGCTCGCCTTGATGAACGAGATCCTGGGGCGGTCGAACTTCGCGCCGATGGTGTTCGGGTGTCAGGCGCCCGACTCCGGCAACGCCGAGATCCTCGCCCACTACGGCACCGACGCGCAGAAGGACCGGTACCTCCAACCGTTGCTCGACGGCGAGATCGTGTCGTGCTACTCGATGACCGAGCCCCAAGCCGGGTCCGATCCGCAGGAGTTCAAGTGCCGGGCGTGGCGCGACGGGGACGAGTACGTCATCGACGGCGAGAAGTGGTTCTCGTCGAACCTGCGCTACGCGGCGTTCGCGATCGTGATGGCGGTCACCGACCCCGATGTCCCCGTCTACCAGGGCACCTCGATGTTCCTGGTGCCCACCGACACGCCCGGCATCGAGATCATCCGCAACGTCGGTCTCGCGGGTGAGGCGCCGGGCGAGGGCTCGCACGCGTACGTGCGCTACGACAACGTGCGGGTGCCCGCCGACAACCTGCTCGGTGGGGAAGGCCAGGCGTTCGTGATCGCGCAGACCCGTCTCGGCGGCGGGCGCATCCACCACGCCATGAGGACGATCGCCGCGTGCAAGAAGGCGTTCGACATGATGTGTGAGCGGGTGCTCAGTCGCCACACCCAGGGCGAGGTGCTGGCGAAGAAGCAGATGGTGCAGGAGAAGATCGCCGACTGCTACATCCAGCTCGAGTCGTTCCGGCTGCTCGTGATGCAGGCCGCGTGGAAGATCGACCAGGTCGGCGGGGCGAAGGCGCGCCGTGAGATCGCGGTGGTGAAGGTGCTCACGCCCAAGGTGCTCCACGACATCGTGTACACGGCGCTGCACCTCCACGGGTCGCTCGGAACGTCCAACGAGATGCCGTTGATGGGCATGTACACGATGGCGCCGGTCATGGGGATCGCCGACGGTCCGACCGAGGTGCACAAGGTGACGATCGCCCGTTCGGTGCTCAAGGAGTACTCACCGTCCGACGGACTGTTCCCGAGCGCGCACCTGCCGCCGCGGCAGGAGGAAGCCCGGAAGCGGTTCGCGAACCTGCTCGAGCACGAGGTCGCACAGCACTGACGGCGAGCGACGCGCGGCCGAGGCCGCGGTCGTCGGCGAACGCGAGGAGTGGAGATGAGCGACGAGGCGAAGCAGCCCTGGGAAGACGTGGACGAGGCGGAGCGCACCGCCGGCCTCGTCGACGCCGACGCGCTGGCCCGCTGGATGGACGAGCGCGACCTGCCCGGCAAGGGTGAGCCTGTCGAGGCGACGTTCATCAGCGGTGGCTCGTCGAACGAGATCTTCGAGATCCGGCGGGGCGACGCGGTGATGGCGCTCCGGCGCCCACCGCGCAAGGTCCCCGAGGGGCGCAACGAGACGATGCTGCGCGAGTTCCGGGTGCTCGAGGCCCTCAACGGCACCGACGTCCCGCACCCGGAGGCGATCGCGGGCTGTGACGACCCGTCGGTGATCGGCGCGTGCTTCTACCTGATGGGGCACATCGACGGCTGGTCTCCGATGGGCATGGGCGACATGTGGCCCGCTCCGTTCGACACCGACCTCACGGCCCGCAAGGGCCTCGGCTTCCAGCTCGTCGACGGGATCGCTCGGCTCTCGCGCGTCGACTGGCGGGCAAAGGGGCTCGAGGGGTTCGGGAAGCCCGACGGCTTCCTCGAGCGGCAAGCCGATCGATGGGCATCGCACTACGAGAAGATGAAGGTCCGCGACCTCGACGGGGTCGACGTCGTGGCGCAGTGGCTGCGCGACAACAAGCCGAGCCGGTACGAGCCCGGGATCATCCACGGCGACTACCAGTTCGCCAACGTGATGTTCGCCCACGGCGCGCCCGCGCGGCTCGCCGCGATCGTCGACTGGGAGATGGCGACGGTGGGCGATCCGCTGCTCGACCTCGGGTGGATCATCCAGGGCTGGCCCAAGGACGGTGAGGACCCCTCGAGCTCGGGCTACGTGCCGATGGAGGGGATGCCGAGCCGCACCGAGCTGCTCGCGTACTACACCGACGTCAGCGGCCGACCCACCGACGAGATCGCCTATTACGAGATCCTCGCCGGCTTCAAGCTCGCGATCGTCCTCGAGGGCCAGTACTCCCGGCTGAAGCAGGGACAGCTCGACAACCCCAAGATCGAGGCCTTCGGCGCGATCGTCCCCGGCCTGCTCTCGAAGGCGGCCGAGCTGACCCGGTCGACCACCCTCTAGGCCCGATCTCGTTCGAGCCAGGCGCGGCGGACGCGTCGGCGACCACGATCGGGTCGGTGCGGCCGCCTAGCGTGGGCGGGTCATGACGGCGTCCCCACCGGCTCCGGCGCGCGACGACACCGACGAGCCGGGGGCTCCCCGCCGCCTCGGGCTCGACGCACTGCTCGTCGCGCTGGTCGTCGGGATCGGCGTCGTCCTCCGGTTCGCGACGACGTCCGTCCTCTGGTTCGACGAGGCGCTCTCGGTCAACATCGCCGAGCTCCCGCTGTCCGAGCTCGGCGACGCGCTCCGACAGGACGGAGCGCCGCCGCTCTACTACACCCTCCTGCACTTCTGGATCGAGCTGTTCGGCTCGGGCGACTTTGCCGTGCGCGCGTTCTCGGGGCTGATCTCGGTCGCCACGCTCCCGCTCGCCTACCTCGCGGGCAAGCGGATCGGTGGGCGAGCGGTCGCGTGGTGGACGGTCATGATCCTCGCCGCGTCCCCGTACGCCATCCGGTACGCGACCGAGTCGCGCATGTACGCGCTGGTGATGTTCCTCGTGCTGTGGGGCTACCTGGCGCTGCGCCGGGCGCTCGAGCGTCCGTCGATCGGGCGGCTCGCGGTCGTGGCCGTGGTGACGGCGTTGCTCGTCTACACGCAGTACTGGACCTTCTACGTCCTCGCGGTCGTCGGCGTCGGTCTGCTCGTCGCGTGGTCGAAGGGGAGCGAGGCCACCAAGCGGGCTGCGCCGCGGATCATCGTCGCGATGGCCATCGGCGGTCTCACGCTGATCCCGTGGCTCTCGACGCTCACCTACCAGCTCGAGCACACCGGCACGCCTTGGGGCGATCCGGTCGTGCCGTGGTTCGCGTTCGCCGAGGGGCTCGTCAGCTTCGCCGGCGGCGACGAGAGCGCCGAGGCGTTCGTGCTCCTCCTGCCCCTCCTCCTCCTGCCGTTGCTGGGGCTCTTCGCGGCGCCGATCGACCGGCGTCGCGTCGAGCTCGACCTGGTGACGCGTCCTCCGGTGCGCTGGGAGGTCGCGGCGTCGGCGGCGATCCTGCTCTTCGGCGCGTCCGTGTCCTGGGTCGTGGGCAGCGCGTTCGAGGGTCGCTACGCCTCCGTGATGTTCCCGATCCTCGTGCTCGCGATCGCCTACGGGCTGACCGCCTTCGCGGACCGACGCGTGCGGACGGTCGTGCTCGCCGTCACGCTGCTCCTGAGCTTCGCGAGCGCGGCCCGCAACGTCACCGAGGAGCGGACCCAGGCGTCGCAGGTCGCCGACGTGATCGAGGCGCGGGCCGAGCCCGACGACCTCGTCGTCTACTGCCCCGATCAGATCGGCCCCGACGTGCACCGCCTCATCGAGGATCTTCCGCTCCGTCATGCCACGTTCCCCGACGCGGCGCAGCCCGACCGCGTCGACTGGGTCGACTACGCGGAGCGCCTCGCCGCGGCCGACCCGGTCGCGTTCGCACAGACGATGCTCGATCGCGCCGGAGACTCGACGGTGTGGTTCGTCAGCTCGGGTGGCTACAACAACGTCGCCGGCGTGTGTGAGCTCATGCAGACGGCGTTCGCGAACAGCCGCGAACCGGAGACGCCGGTGCTGCCCGACGACGAGTTCTTCGAGCTGATGGGTCTCACGGTCTACGAAGCATGACCGCACCGCGCGTTCGCCGGATCGACCTGCTGATCCTCGCCGCGCTCTCCTACATCCCCTTCTTCCTCTCGTCTCCGGGCAAGGTCAGCGGCGACACCAAGCAGTACCTCTATCTCGATCCGGGTCGGCTGCTGTCGCGCGCGCTGTACCTGTGGGACTCGCACGTCGGCACGGGCACGGTCCCGCACCAGAACGTCGGGTACCTGTTCCCGCTGGGTCCGTACTACTGGGTCATGGACCAGCTCGGCGTTCCCGACTGGGTCGCGCAACGGCTGTTCCTCGGATCGATCTCGTTCGCGGCCGCGGCCGGAGCGCTCTGGCTCTTCTCGATGCTCGGCGTGCGACGACTCGGCGCGATCGTCGGCGCGCTCGTCTACCTCCTCGCGCCGTACCAGCTCGCGTTCACCGCGCGGCTCTCCGTGCTGCTGCTGCCGTGGGCCGGCCTGCCGTGGCTCGTCGGGCTGACGATCCGGGCCGCGCGCCGGGGTGGCTGGCGCGATCCCGCGCTCTTCGCGCTCGTCATCCTCCTCATCGGCAGCACCAACGCCTCCTCGCTGCTCTTCGTCGGCATCGCGCCCGTGCTGTGGCTCGTGGTGACCGCGGCTCAGCGCGACCTCGCCTGGCGGCGTGCGCTCGCCGTCGCCGGACGGATCGCGCTGCTCAGCGTCTCGCTGTCGCTCTGGTGGGTCGCCGGCCTGCGGTCCCAGGCCACCTACGGGATCCCCGTGCTCGACGTGACCGAGACGTTGCGTCAGGTCGCCGAAGCGTCGCGTCCCGCCGACCTGCTGCGCGGGTTCGGCAACTGGTTCCTCTCCGGTGGTGACCGAGTCGGCAGCTGGCTCGACCAGGCGCCCGACTACGCGGACTCACGGGTGCTCGCGGCGGCGACGCTGTTCGTGCCCGTCGCAGGCCTCGTCGCCGCAGCCTTCGTTCGTTGGAAGCATCGGGTCTTCCTCGGCTCGTTGGTCGTCGTGGGGACCATCGTCGGAGTGGGCGCGTGGCCCTACGACGAACCGAGCGTGCTCGGGAAGCTGTTCGAGTCGCTCGCCGGTCGTTCCGCCGCCGGGGCCGCGCTGCGGAACACTCCGCGCGTCGGGCCGATCATCGTCCTCGGTCTCGCGGGGCTGATCGCGGCGGGCGTCGCCGCGCTGTCGCGACGACGGGCGCTCCAGCTGGGGGCGGCCGCGATCGTGGTCGTGATGGTCGCGCTGGCGTTCCTGCCCGTCTGGCGCCACGGCTACCTCTCCGAGCGCATCGAGCGGGACGAGGAGATCCCGGAGTACTGGCACGAGGTGGCCGATGCCTTGGACGAGCGTGACGACGGGACCCGTGCGCTCGAGCTGCCCGGTGCGCTGTTCGCCGCGTACCGCTGGGGGAACGCCGTCGACCCGGTGACGCCCGGGCTCACCGACCGCCCGTGGGTGGCGCGCGAGCTCATGCCGTTCGGGACCCGGGGATCGGTCGATCTGCTCGCTGCGCTCGACCGCCGCCTCCAGCACGGGACGTTCGAGCCCGAATCGCTGGCGCCGGTCCTGCGGCTGCTCGGGGTCGGTACGGTCGTCGCGCGCAACGACCTCGAGTACGAGCGCTACGACACCGCTCGTCCGCGCGACGTCTGGGCGTGGTTGACGGATCCGCTGGCGCCCGGCCTCGAGGAGCCGACGGCGTTCGGTTCGACCGATCCGAACGTCGCGTCGATCGTCCTGCCGCTGCGGGACGAGCTCGAGCTGCGGAGCCAGGGGACCGAGTGGCCGCCGAGCGTGGCGCTCTTCGAGGTCGACGACGCCCGTCCGATCGTGTCGACCGCGTCGCCGGAAGCCCCGCTGGTGCTGGAGGGCGACGGCGAGGGTGTCGTCGATGCTGCCGCGGCCGGGCTCGTCGGCGAGGACGGGGTCCTCCTCTATGGCGCGTCCCTCAGTGACGAAGAGCTCGCCCGGGCGCTCGATGACGATGCCGAGCTCGTGGTGACCGACACCAACCGGAAGCGAGCCCGGCGCTGGAACCGGCTGCGCGACGACGTCGGCTTCACCGAACGTGCGGGGCAGGAGGCGCTCGTCGAGGACGCCGACGACTTCCGCTACGAGATCGTCGAGTCCCTGGACGACGACGACCGCACCGTCGTCGAGCAGCGGGGTGGCACGGTCGACGCGACCGCGTACGGCGACGAGGACAAGTACGTGCCGTCGGAGCGCCCGGCGCTGGCGTTCGACGCGGACCTGCGGACCGCGTGGCGCACCGCGGGCGGTCGCGACCTCGACGGTGACCGGCTCGTCCTCGAGCTCGACGAGCCGGTGCGAACCGACGCCGTGACCTTCGTGCAGCCGACCGACGGTCAGCGGACGATCACGAAGGTTCGCCTGACGCTCGACGACGGCGAGCCGATCGACGTCGCACTCGACGACGCGTCGCGCACGTCGGAAGGGCAGCGCGTGGAGGTCCCCGTCGAGCGGGTGCGCACGGTGACGATCGAGCCGCTGGAGACGGTCGGCGCGACGCAGGCGAGCGTCGGGTTCGCCGACGTCCGCCTCTCGGGTGACCGCCCGGGCGAGGCGTTGGTCGACGAGGTGGTGCGCGTCCCGACGCGCCTGCTCGCACGCGCCGGCGACACGGCCGGGGACCGGCCGCTCGGGTTCGTCCTCACGCGTTCCCGATACGACCCGGCGGAGCGGGGCGGCTTCGACGAGGAGCTCGCGCTCGTGCGCGAGGTGACGCTGCCGACGTCGGCGGTGGGCACCGGCGAGAGCCGCTCGTTCGAGCTGTCGGGCACGGCGAGGGTGGCCGCGAACGCGCCCGACCAGGTGATCGACGAGGTGCTGGGGACGACCGTCCCTGGCGTCGAGTACCGCTCGTCGGGGCACCGCGCCGGCGATTCGTCGGCCCGCGCCTCGCGGGCGTTCGACGGCGATCCGGCGACGGCCTGGGACTCGCCGTTCGCGGTCGACTCGGGGGAGTGGGTCGAGGTCGACCTGGGGGCCCCGACCACCGTCGCGGGATCGACGCTGACGCTCGTCACCGACGGACTGCACTCCGTGCCGACCCGGGTGCGGGTCGAAGCCGACGGGCGCCCGGTGACCACGATCGACCTCCCGGCGGTCGCCGACTCGGCGGGTGAGGGGTCGACCCAGGAGGTGCCGTTCGCGTTCGACCCGGTGACGGCGAGCACGCTCCGCCTCGTCGTCGAGGGGGCGCGCATCGTCCCCTCGCTGGACGATCGCACCCTGACGTCGGTCGCGGCGCCGGTGGGGATCGCCGAGGTCGGCGTGTCGGGCGTGCCGCGCGCACCGGTGACGGCGCCGCGCCCGGAGGTCTGTCGCGACGACCTGCTGCGCGTCGACGGCGAGGCCGTGCCCGTGCGGATGACGGCGGGCTCCGGGTTGGAGGCGTGTGCCGGTCCGCTGGCGCTGGGCGCGGGTGAGCACCTGCTGCGCGCGCGCCCGGGCCTCGACACCGGGATCGACCTCGACCGGGTCGTGCTGACGTCCGGGGCGGACGGCGCGGCGGCGCCGGTCGCGACGTTCGCCGAGAGCAGCGGGACCTCGGGGGCGCGGGTTCGGGTCCTCGACGAGGGAGCGACGACCTACGACCTGGAGGTGCGAAGCGACGGCGAGCCGTTCTGGCTGGTGCTCGGACAGAGCCTCAGCAAGGGATGGAAGGCCGAGATCGACGGGCGGTCGCTGGGTGAGCCCCGGCTGGTGAACGGCTACGCGAACGGGTGGCTCGTCGACCCGGGGGAGCCCGGGACCTACTCGGTCGCGTTGCGCTGGACGCCGCAGAACGTCGTGTGGATCGCGATGGCGCTGTCGATCCTCGCGATCGCGCTGTGCATCGGCATCGTCGTGGTGACGCGCCGGGCCGCGCGACCGGAGGTTGCGGACGAGCCGGAGCTGGCGTCGCCGTTCGACTACGCAGGTGGCGCGCCGGCGCTCGGCTGGCGGGCGACGGTGGCGACCGCGGCGGTCGCCGGCATCGCTTCGGCCGTCGCGTCGCGCTGGTGGATCGGCGCGCTCGTCGCGGCGGCGACGCTCGTCGCCGCGCGGGTGCGCGGTGCCCGGGTCCTCCTCACTGCCGGCGCTCCACTCGTCCTCGTCATCACCAAGGCCACCGACGTCCCCGAGCTCGGCTGGCTCACGGCCCTCCTCTTCGGAGCGGACCTCCTCATCGGTCGCGTAGCTCACCTTCGTCAGGAGGGTCGAGCAACGCAGGTGACGGGATCGCAAGCGCGGCCAGGATCCGATCCCGAACGATCAGCGGGCGCCGATCGAGCATCGAGCTCGTGAACTGCAGGAGGCGCCAGTGGACGGCGGCGAGGTCGTTCTCCCGTTCCATGTCGCGGAGTCGGTCCTCGAACCCGAAGTGGTGCTCCACGCTCTGGAGCTCGATGGCGACGCGTGCAGCCGGGTAGGCGAAGTCGACGCGGCCGAGGAAGCTGCCGTCGGTTCGGCGGATCGCCCACTGGCGGCAGGGGCGGGGGAGCTCGTAGCGCTCGATCAGCTCGTCGAACCTGGTCTCGAGGTCGCTCTCCGGTGTGATCTGGTCAGCGCGCCGTTCGAGTGCACGACGAACGACACCACTGCCTCGCCGGCGGGCGCCCCAGCGCTCGAGCTGTGCGCGGAGTCGCGGCAGGGAGGTGAGATGTCGCCGGACGGCGTCGTCGAGCGCTCGGACGACGGCTCCTTCTTCGACGACTGCACCCAGGTCGATGATCGTCCGCGTGGCGCTCGTCACCGGGATGCGATCGATCGCCGTGACCTCACGCTCGTCGAGTCGGACGCTCTCGTGCCAGACGACGTCGGGGTTCAGCCGCCGCCGATGTCGGACTGCAGTGACCTCGACGATGTCGGGAGCGAAACCCGGGAGCCGCCACAGGGCGGCCGCGGCTCGATGCGACGCGACGGCCGGACCGGCAAGGCACGCCGCCATGACGCGCTGGTGCCACGACGCGGGCGTCTCGGTCGCCCGGTAGACGCCGTAGTCGGCGGCGACCCACACGGCCCGCTGGACTCGTCCGTCGATCTCGCCGACGCTGAGGCCGGCGTCGAGCGCCTGCCGGCGCGTGAACACACCGTGCTGCGCCGCCGCCATCCGTCGGAGGCGGTCGGCTGGTCGAATCGTCGCCATGCCCCGGTACGGAACCGGGATGCGGCCAGAGGTGACGGCCGCGTGGACATGCGTTGCTCGACCCTCGTGACGAAGGTGAGCTACGCAACCAGAGCCGGGGTTGGCGCGGTCAGCGGGGGAGGCCGAGGACTCGCTGGGCGATGATGTTCTTGTTGACCTGGGTGGTGCCGCCGGCGATCGAGTGGGAGCGGACCGCGATGCGATCGGCGCCCCACGATCCGCCGTCGGCGTCGGGGCCGTGCACCGCGGCGGCGACCTCGGCCACGTGCTGCTCCGTCTCGCTCCACACCAGCTTGGCGATGCTCGTCTCCGGACCGAGCGGGCGCCCGTGGAGCTCGCCCGAGATCGCCCGGTCCGCGACGAGCTTGAGCAGCTCGGCCTCCAGGTAGACGCGCGCCAGCCG
The DNA here is from genome assembly GCA_964501785.1 of uncultured Bifidobacteriaceae bacterium. Lineage (GTDB taxonomy): Bacteria > Actinomycetota > Acidimicrobiia > IMCC26256 > PALSA-555 > DATBSK01. The sequence continues at coordinate 286,428 of CAZCUD010000002.1, read as the reverse complement.
CTGGCGCAGCACGGGGTCGTCGGCCGCGACCCTGCCGTCACCCATCGGCACCGCGCGGGCCTCCTCGAACAGTCGCGCCACCTTGCGGCGCGTCCCGAGGTGCAGCTTCGCCACACCGCCCCGCTCGTGCGACAGCGTCGTCATCGCGACGCGCCACCCCTCGTTCACCGGACCGAGGGTCGACTCGACGGGCACCCGCACCTCGTCGAAGAACACCTCGTTGAACTCACGTGTGTCCGCGATCGTCGTCAGCGGGCGCACGGTGATGCCGGGCAGCGTCATGTCGACGAGCAGGCACGTGATCCCCTTGTGCTTCGGGGCATCGGGGTCGGTGCGCACGAGGAGCTCGCACCACGACGCGAGGTGCCCGAACGTCGTCCAGATCTTCTGCCCGGTCACCACCCAGGCATCGCCGTCGAGCACCGCGCGGCAGCGCAACGACGCGAGGTCGGACCCCGCGTCCGGCTCGGAGAAGCCCTGACACCAGATGTCGTCGCCCCGCAGCATCGGTGGGAGCAGGGCCTGCTTCTGCTCGTCCGAGCCGTACGTCATGATCGCCGGGGCGACGTTGGGGATGCCGAGGACGTTGATCGGCCCCGGCGCCTGCGCCCGGTCCATCTCCTCCGCCCACACCACCTGGTCGAGGACGCCTGCGCTCCGCCCGCCGTACTGCTCGGGCCAGGCGATCGCGGCGTACCGGGCGTCGGCCAACGTCCGGTTCCAGGCGCGCCAGCGCTCGAGCTCGGGCGACCCGGGCGACACGTCCATCGTGACCCCGCCACCGCGGAGGTCGTCGGGCAGGTGCTCGTCGAGCCAGCCGCGCAGCTCGCCCCGGAACGCCTCCGCCTCGGGCGGGTACTCGAAGTTCACGGTTGGAGGCCGCCGGCCGCGAGCTGGGCGTCGATCTCGCGCTGCTTGGCGACGTTCTCGGCATGCAGCTCCTCGGTCGTCCGCACGCGACCGTCGACCTTGAGCTCCCCGGTGACGTGCACCTCGGCGAGGGTGCGCTGGAGCTCGTCGGGTCCGTCGGCTGTCGGCACGAACCAGCCGGTCGGGCACATCGTCAGCACCTCGACGAACGAGAACCCGTCGCCTGCGGCCTGGGTCTCGAACGCGCGCCTGAACATCCGCTTCGTGCGCGCCACCGCACCCGCGTTGTGCACGGACCCGCGCGCCACGTAGGCCGCGCCCTCGAGCCGCGAGATCAGGTCGCCGATCAGGATCGGGTAGCCGTGCTCGGCGGCATCACGCCCCTCGAGGGTGTTCTTGGTGCGCTGCCCGATCACGCTCGTGGCCGTCATGTGGCCACCGGTCTCACCGAACACGCCGTTGTTGAGCAGGATGCACGTGACCCGCTCGCCCCGGGCCGCGGTGTGCAGCACCTCCTGCAGCCCCTCGTTGACCATGTCGCCGTCGCCCTGGAGCGTGAAGACGAGGGCGTCGGGGAGCATGCGCTTCACGCCGGTCGCCACCGACGGCGCGCGCCCGTGCAGCGCCTGGACCAGGTCGACGTCGATGGTGCCGCTGAACATCGTGTAGCAGCCGATGCCGGCGACGGCGATCGCCGACGATGCCAGCCCGAGCTCGCTGATCGCATCGAGGAACACGCGCACCGCGAGAGGTTCGCCGCACCCCGGGCACAGCGAGTGCTCTTCGGTGAGCAGGAGCTCGGGCTTGTGCGCCTCGACGAGGCGCGCAGCCGCGCTCGGTGGCGTCGACGTGTCGAGGATCGGGCCGACCGGCCCCGCGGTCGCCGAGCCTCCGGGCACACGCTGTTCGCTCACGGTGCCGCGACCTCCTGGTGCTCGGCGATCCGGTAGGTGAACTCCTCGTAGCCGGGCACGACCGGCTGCTCGCGTCCTTCGTGCAGGGCGAGGATGCGCGCCGACACCTCTTCGACGTCGAGCAACCTCCCGACGCCGAACCCCGAGTGGTCGGACGACACGCCGCCCAGGAGGCTCACCGGTGCGAGCCCGGCTGAACCGATGCGCACGTCGTCGACGAGCTGGCCCGACGAGATCTCGAACGACCCCAACGCCCGCGCGCCGCTCGCGGCCTCGCGCACCACGTCGTAGGGGAACGGCCACAGCGTGATCGGCCGGACGAAGCCGATGCGGTGGCCCTCGTCGCGCAGCAGGGAGATCGCGTACTTCACGAAGCGGGCGGGTGAGCCGAACGCGACGATCACCGTCTCGGCGTCGTCGAGGAAGCCGGTCTCCACCCGCACCTCGCGCTCGAGCAGCGGCATCTTCGTCGCGATGTACTGGGCCTTGCCCTCCTGCCCGAAGTCGCGCTGGCCCACCTTCCCGAGACCGAGCGGCGTGACCGTGCCCGACATGCCGGATCCGGTGCGGGTGCCGTCGACCGCCCAGTCCTTGGGCGGGAGCTCCGGGAGCGCGAGCGGTTCGACCGCCACCGACTCCTGGGTGTGCGCGAGCAGGTAGTCGCCGTACAGCAGCACCGGGTTGCGCCACTTGTCGGCGAGGTGGAACGCGAGCTGCGCGAGCGCGATGCCTTCGCGCACGTCCTGGGGTGCGAGCACGAGGTTGCGGTAGTCACCGTGGCCCCCGCCGCGCGTCGCCTGGAAGTAGTCGCCCTGGCTCCGCGCCATGTTGAACACGACGAGCGGGACCTCGGCCAGCGTCGCCTCCGACAGCGACTCCTGCATCAGCGACAGCCCCTGCCCGGTCGAGCCCGTCGCCGCCCGCGCGCCGGTTGCCGCCGCGCCCCAGGCCATGCCGACGGCCTCGAGCTCCGACTCCGCGTTGATGCACGTGCCACCGTGCTCGGGGAGCAGCTCGGCGAAGTGCTCGAGGATCTCGGTGAACGGGGTCATCGGGTACCCGGCGAAGAACCGGCATCCCGCGAGCAGCGACGCCCGCACCAGCGCCTCCGACCCCTCCATCAGCACCCGATCGGTCACGCCGGGCTCCCGCCGTCGACCGGGACCTGGTGCTCGACCGGGGTCTCGAAGCGGAAGACATCCATGGAGACGTATCGGGGCATCACGTGCCCGACACTTCGTGCTCGACCGGGGTCTCGAAGCGGAAGACATCGAAGACGAAATCCGGGCACACGAGCAGGCACGCCGCGCAGCCCGTGCAGCCGGGGTGCAGCTCGGGGTAGCGGAAGCCGAGCCGGTTGACCTCGTTCGACATCGTCAGCACGGTGGGTGGGCACGCGGGGATGCAGAGCTCGCAGCCCTTGCAGCGCTCGGTCGCGATGGTGATCGTGCCGCGCGACCGCACCGTCGTCGCGTCCTCGCTCACGGCGCGACCGCCTCCGCCACCCACGCGGGCGTCGTGCCGTGGGGGAGCAGGTCGTAGCCGGCCCGCAGCGCCCGCTCGTTCGCGTCGGTGTGCTGCACGCGGTACGACGGGATCGACGCCCGCATCGCGTCGATCAGCGCGTCGAGCCCGACGAGCCCGGTGACACCCGCGTACACGCCGACCATCACCATGGCTCCACCCAATCGGTTGCCGACCTCGGCGGCGATCTCGGTCGCCCCGACACGGTGGACGGTCAGCCCGGGGTCGAGCGGGGCGGCGAACGTCGCGTCGTTCACGAGCACCACCGCCCCTGGCCGCAGCCGCGGCGCGAGGGGAGCCCAGTGCTCGTCGTGCATGGCGATCGCGGACCACGCGCGGGACACGACCGGCGGGCTGGCGATCGGACCGTCACCGACCACCACCGTGCTGTCCGTCGGGCCGCCGCGCATCATGCCGCCGTAGACGCCGAAGAACATCACGTCGCGGCCTTCGAGGGTGGCGGCCCGGGCCACGACCTGCGCGGCGAGCTGCACCCCCTGCCCGCCGATGCCGGTGATCAGCAGCTCCCTTTCCATCACTTCTCGCTCACGCGTCGTTCGACGACCGCGAGGGCGGCTGCGACCACGCGATCGACGTCCGCGTCGGTCGGGACCTCACGACGAACGAGGGCGTCCTGCATGGTGCCGAACGCCAGGTGGTACACGAGCGGCGCGTCGTCGGCGTCACCGCCGGCCTCGGTGAGCGCGGCGCGCAACGGCTGGAGCAGCGCGTCGCGCGACTCGTTCCACTCGAGCGGGAAGCGATCGGCGAGCCGCAGGCCGTTGATCGCGAAGGGACGCGTGTTGGCTGCTGCGGTCTCGTGGCGCGCCTGTGCGAGCACGACCTCGACCCAGGCGCGCACGCGCGGCGCGCCGGGCGGCACCTCACGGAGACGAGCGCCGAGCGATGCGAGGAGCCGCCGCTGCCCGTCGGCGAGGAGCGCGACGAGCAGCTCGTCCTTGCTGCGGAAGTGGCGGTAGAAGGCCTGGTTCGACAGCCCCGACTCGCGCACGATGTCGCTGACACGAGGATCGTCGTCTCCCGTCTGGCGCATCACCGCGTAGGTGGCATCGAGCAGCCGACGGACGTCCTCCGCGTAGGCGTCGGCTCGGTCGCGCAGCGTGCGCTCGGCGACCGCCTGCTCCACCGAGGTCACGGTCATCGCCGTCCCTCGCGGCCGCTCGACGGCCGGGGCGCCGGGAGCGGGTGCGCGGGATCGCCGAGGCCTTGGAGAACGGCGTTCCGCATCAGCAGAACGATATTCCGGGAGGTCGGGGGACGCAACCGAGTGCCTGCGCAAAGGCCGTTAGGTTGGCGGCCGATGGCCCTCGACGACTTCGTGCCCCGACCCGACGATGCGGCCCGAGCCGAGCGCTACTGCGCCGAGGGCCTCTGGACCGACGAGACGCTCGGCTCGGTCCTCGCCGACGGGCTCGCCGCCGCGCCCGACAACGTCGTCTCGTTCCGCTCGGACGTCCGCCCGTGGCGCGGGACCTTCGCCGAGGCCGCCGAACGGGCCCGCCGGGTCGCGGGCGGGCTGCGCGCCGCCGGCGTGCAGGCGGGCGAGCCGGTGGCGTTCCAGCTGCCCAACTGGCCCGAGGCCGCCTCGCTGTTCTGGGGCATCGCCTTCCTCGGCGCGATCCCGGTCCCCATCGTCCACTTCTACGGTCCGAAGGAGGTCGAGTTCATCCTCCGCCAGTCGGGGGCGCGCTTCCTGGTCACCGCCGATCGCTTCGGCCACCTCGACTACCTCGCGAACCTGGAGTCGATCCGGCCGTCGCTGCCGGCGCTCGAGCAGGTCTGGGTCGTCGGTGACGACGTCCCCGGGTGGGCGAAGCGCTTCGACGAGCTCGCGAGCGCCGAGCCCATCGACGGCCCGGTCCCGACCGACCCGTCCGCGCCGGCGCTGATCGCGTACACGTCGGGGACGACTGCGGATCCGAAGGGCGTCGTGCACTCGCACCGCACGATCAACTTCGAGATCAAGCAGCTCTCCGACCTCGACGCGAACCGCGGCAAGCCGCTGCTCGTGGGCGCGCCGGTCGGGCACGGCATCGGCCTGCTCGCCGCATTGCTGCTGCCGGTGTACAAGCGCGAGTCGATCTACCTGATCGACGTGTGGGATCCGGCCCGGGTCCTCGCCGGGATGCTCGAGGACGACGTGTCCAGTGGCAGCGGTGCCACCTACTTCCTCACGAGCCTGCTCGACCATCCCGACTTCACCGAGGAGCACGCGGCGCACATGGCGCGCATCGGCCTCGGAGGCTCGGCGGTGCCCGCCGCGGTCGGAGAGCGCGCCGCGCGGCTGGGCATCTCGACGGTGCGCAGCTTCGGTTCCACCGAGCACCCTTCGATCACCGGCAGCACGCACGACCTGCCCCTCGAGAAGCGCCTGACCACCGACGGCATCCCCATGCTCGGCGTCGAGATCGAGCTGCGCGACGAGGACGGGTCGGTCGTGACGCCCGGAGAGCCCGGCGAGATCTGGAGCCGTGGGCCCGACTGCTTCATCGGGTACACCGACCCGCGGCTCACGAAGGAGTGCTTCGACGCCGAGGGGTGGTTCGCGACCGGCGACGTCGGCGTGGTCGACGACGACGGCTACCTCACGATCGTCGACCGGAAGAAGGACATCATCATCCGCGGCGGTGAGAACATCAGCGCGCTCGAGGTGGAGGAGCAGCTGCTGCGCCTCCCCGGAGTCGCCGAGGTCGCGGTCGTCGCCGCACCCGACGAACGACTCGGCGAGCACGGCTGCGCGTTCATCCGCATGCTGCCCGACGCCGGCCCGGCACCCGACCTCGACTCGGTGCGCGCGCAGCTCGCCGACGTCGGCCTCGCGAAGCAGAAGTGGCCCGAGGACGTGCGCCCGATCGACGAGTTCCCGCGCACGCCCAGCGGCAAGATCCAGAAGTTCGTCCTCCGCCAGCGACTCCGCGAGGAGCAGTAGCTCGGCGCGGCACCGTCGTTCTGGCGTCAGCAGACCGTGCTCAGCACGGTCTGCTGACGCCGAAACGATGGACGTGGCGGCGGGTCAGGTCCCGGAGCCGAGGTAGCCGGCGACCAGCTCGTCGCCGGCCTCGCTCGCCGGGCCGCGCCACACGAGCCGACCGCGCCGCAGGATCACGGCCTCGTCGGCGAACGCGAGGGCGCGCTCCACGTACTGCTCGACGAGGAGCACCGTGACCCCCTCTTCGCGGGCCCGGGTGAGCGACTCGAACACCAGGTCGACGAGCCGGGGGGCGAGGCCGAGCGACATCTCGTCGGCGATGAGGAGCTGGGGAGGCGCGGCCAGGACCCGGGCCAGGCTGAGCATCTGCTGCTCGCCGCCCGAGAGGGTCCCGGCTTGCTGCTTCCGTCGCTCGCCGAGGACGGGGAACGTCTCGAGCGCGCGCTCCAGGGCCGCGGCCCGCTCCGCCCGAGGCACCGCGTAGCGGAGTCGCACCTTGAGGTTCTCGAGCACCGAGAGGTGCGGGAAGATCGCCCGCTCCTCGGGCACGTACGCGATGCCCATCCGGCTCACCGCGTGGGCCCCCTTGCCCGTGATGTCGTCGCCGTCGAAGCGCACCGTGCCCGCGGCAGGAGGGACTCGTCCGGCGATCGCGGCACCGAGCGAGCTCTTGCCCGCGCCGTTGGGTCCGAGGACGGCCAACGCCCGGCCGCGCTCGAGGTCGAGGCTGACGCCGAAGACGGCACGCGCCTCGCCGTAGCGGACGTCGAGGTCCTCGACGGCGAGCAGGGGAGCGGGCGTCGTGCTCACGTCGCACCTCCGGACTCGACGTCGGCGGCGGACTCGGTCGCGGTGCCGAGGTACGCAGCCTGCACCGCGCTGCTCGATCGGATCTCGTCCGGAGTGCCGTGCGCGATCACGCGCCCGAAGTCGAGCACGGTGACCGCAGCGCACAGCTCGAGCACGAGCTCCACGTCGTGCTCGACGAGCACGAACGCGATGCCGCGGTCGTCACGGGCCCGACGGAGCGCGTCGGCGAGCATCTGCGACTCGTGGACGTCGAGACCGGACGTCGGTTCGTCGAGGAGCACCACTCGCGGCCCCGTCGCGAGCGCTCGACCGATCTCGACGATGCGTCCGGTGCCGAGCGGCAGGAGCGTCACGGGCTTGTCGGCCACGTGGTCGAGGCCGAGGAGGGTGAGGATCCCGTCGACGGCCTCGTCCTCGCCGGGCGCGGGGCGGCTCCCGCGGCCGATCAGGTCGCGCCACAGCGAGCGATCGCGTCGCTCGCGGACCCGCGCCGCGACCACGAGGTGCTCGCGCACCGTCAGCTCGCCGAAGAGCTCGAGCCGCTGGAACGTGCGGGCCAACCCGAGGCGCGATCGGCGTTGCGGGCTCGCCCGCGTGACGTCCTTCCCGTCGACCAGCACCTGGCCGGCGCGGGGGCGCACGAGGCCCGAGAGGGTGCCGAACAAGGTCGTCTTGCCCGCGCCGTTCGGGCCCACGAGGCCGGTGATCACCTGCTCGTCGGCGTGGAAGTCGACGTCGTCGAGCGCCACGACGCCGCCGAACTGCACCGTGATGCCCTTGGCCTCGAGGAGCGGCTCGCTCATGCCGTCACCCCCTCGGACGCGCGGCCGCCACCGGGGTCGGGGCCGTCGCCGTCCTCGGCCTCCGCCGCGGCCTCCGCGTCGCGCTGGAGCTGGCGCAGGCGGATCCGGTTCATCACGTCGAACAGCACGCCCCGCGGCTGTCGGGCGAGGAACACCGCACCGAGACCGAACAGCAGCGTCGGGATGTGGTCCCACGCGGTGCCGAGGTCGATCTCCGCCTTCACGTCGATGGGCAGCACCAGCACGATGGCCGCGATGCCGGCGATGTAGAGGATCGCGGCGAGGACCATGCCGCGCGGGGTGTAGATCGCTCGTGAGCCGACGAGGCGAGCCGTCATCCCCATCATGAAGAACACGACGATGATCACCAGGATGAAGCTGATCTTGTTGGTCGGCGGCGACACCACCACGTACAGGATGGCCGCCATGAGGGCGCCGAGCACCGAGCGGATCCCCCAGGTCACGACGATCGCCAGCCAGACGATCCCGGCGAGCACGCTGAACGACAGCACGGTCGCGCGCCCGAAGCTCATGGCGTAGAGGCCGCCGCCGAGCCCGGCGATGAACGCGCTCACGCCGAAGGCGATGAGCTTCGATCGCACGACGCTGATCCCGATCGTCGCCGAGGCCTGCTCGCTCGAACGCATCGCGGTGAGCACCATGCCGGTCGTCGATCGTCGGAGGTTCACGACGATGATCGCGACGATGCAGAAGATGACCGCGAGCAACAAGTAGAAGTTGACGCGATCGTCGAAGTCGATCCCGAGGAACTCCGGACGCGGCAGCTCGATCCCGCTGTTGAAGTTGTCGAAGTCCTTGCGTTGGAACACCAGGTACGTGACGAGCTGCGAGAACGCGAGCGTCGCCAACGCGAGGTACAGGTCGCCGAGGCGCAGGCTGAGCGCGGCGACGAGGAGCCCGATCGGCACGGTGAGCAGCGCGCCCGCGAGCAGCGCCAGCCACACCGGCCATCCGGCATCGGTGGCGAGCTTCGCCGCTGTGAACGCGCCGATGCCCGCCAACGCGACCTGGGCCAACGAGAGCATCCCTCCCTCGCCGATGACGACGGTGAAGGTCAGGAACAGCACGGCGAGCGCCACGCCCTGACTCACGACGCCGACCCAGAAGTCGTCGAGCCACAACGGCACCGAGAACAGCACGATCGCAACCGCGATCGGACCGATCGCGGCCCGCCACCCGGTGAGCTTCTGGACCGGCGCGACCTCGTCCTCGGCCGGGCCCTTGCGGAGGTCGACCTCGAACTGCTCTCGCCGCAGACCCTGGTAGGCGAGGAGGAACACGAGCATGACGATGAACGGGATGCTGGGCTTCAGGCCCGTCTTGAGCGTGTCCGCGAAGGTCGAGCTCGAGTCGGCGAACCAGTCGTTGACGTACTTCTCCGAGAGGCCCTGGAGGAGCCCGATCAGGATCGCGCCGGCGAAGGCGAGCGGGAGGCTGCGCAGCCGGCCGACGACGGCCGCCGCGAACGACACGACGAGCAGCAGCGTGAACTGCACCTCGCCGAGCCCGAGGATCGGGCTCAGGAGCACGCCGGCAAGGGCGGCGAGCCCGCAGCCGAGCATCCAGGACACCGCCGTGATCGCGGGCGGGTTGATGCCGGCGATGCTCGCGACCCGGGGCGAGTCGACGGCCGCGCGGGTCGCGAGCCCGAACGGCGTGAAGCGCAGCAGCAGCCCGAACGCGATCGCGACGACGAACGCGCCGATGATGACCGACGCCTGGTTCCAGTTGATGGTGACGCCGAGGAAGTCGAACTCGCCGGGCGGGGACCCGCCGAAGCCCGGCGCCAGCACCTCGCCGCCGGTGACGGTCGTGCCGTACAGCAGCTTCGTGAACGCCGGGATCGCGACCCACAGGCCGACCGTCGAGACGAAGCGCACGACGGGCGGTGAGTCGGTCAGTCGGCGGAAGACGAGCCACCAGAGGAACAGCCCGACGATCGGACCGACGACGAACACCACGACGATCGCCGCGGGCACCACCGCCCAGCCCTCGAACTTGGTCAGCCAGTAGTAGGTGACCGCGCAGAAGTACGCGATCGCGCCGTGCGAGAAGTTGAAGACGCGCGAGGCGTTGTAGGTGAGGACCAGCCCGAGGACCGAGACCGCGTAGATGCTCCCGAGGACCAGACCCGTGACGATGAACGGCCCCATGACCGGCTACTTCCGTGGTGAGGTGCCGGGCCGGGTCGTTCGACCCGGCCCGGCAACGGCGAATCGGCTCCGGATGCTCAGCCGTTGGCCTGGTCGGCCGCGGAGAGCTTCTTGACCTTGCCGTCCTCGAAGAGCTTCGTCGCGCAGATCGGCTCCCCGTCGTTCACGGGCACGAACTCACCACCGGTGATCTGGAGGTAGTACACGCAGTAGAAGGGCCGGCCGAAGATCTCGGCGTAGTCGACGGGCACGAACGCGCCGCCCGCGTCGTAGTCCTTCTCGAGCCGCAGGTTGTTGATGAACGCCTTGCGCGTCGGGCAGTTCACGCCGGCAGCCTTCACGCCGTTCACGAACGCGTCGGCCGCGAAGTAGCCCTGGAGGGCGAAGAACCGCAGCGGCTCGTTGCCGGCTGCCGCCATCGCCTCCTCGTAGGCGGTGAGCCCCGGCGATCCGACCTCGAGCGGCTTGAACTCGGTGCCGAGGTACGCACCCTCGTAGCCCGGCAGCCCGACGACGCGGTCGTCGTAGCCACCCGGGAACACGATCGCCTCGAGCTCGACGCCCGCTTGCTTGATCGCCTGGCTCAGCGCGTTGGCCTGCAGGCCGGCGAGACCGGTGTAGACGCCGTCGGCTCCGCTCTGCTTGATCTGGTCGGCGATGCCGGTGAAGTCCTGCTGCTCGGCGGTCACGTCGGTGGTCTGGTACACGACCTCGAGACCCTTGGTCTTGTCGATGGCCTGCGCAGCCTGGTCGATGAACACCGCGCTCGATCCGATGTTGGAGCCGACGAGCGCGACCTTCTTCGCGCCGAGCTCCTTCATGACGTCAGCCGGCCGGCTGGTGAAGACGTTCTCCTGGTCGGCGGGCTGCGAGTTCCGCCACGAGAACATGTTGGGGTAGATGCCCCAGTCCTTGACACCGTTGTGCCAGCCCGCGACGGGGATGCCCTCGTCGTAGAGGTACTCGGCGCTCCCGTCCGACGCGTTCGAGAGCTCGATGATCCCGAACACGCCGTCCTGCTCGACGAGCTGCTGGGCCGCGGTGAGGTTGTTGGCCTGGTTGCCCTGGTCGTCGGCCTTCACGAGCTCGATGGTGCGGTCGCCGAGCTCACCCGAGGTGTTGGCCGCCTCGATGCGGGCCTCGATGCCCTGCTCGGTGCCGGGCGCGTAGCTCTGCGCCTGGGGCCCGCTGGTCGGGCTGATGACGCCGACCTTGATGGTGTCGGCGGTGACGCCGTCGCCGTCCTTGCAGTTCGCCGGTTCCTTGATCGGCTTGAGCTTCGAGAAGTCGGTGTCGGGTCCGTCACCCGCCAGCGCGACTCCCGTCATGACCGTGGCGAGCGCGAGCGCTCCCACGGCCAGCACGGCTCCGAGACGACGACTCCTCATGCTTTCCCCCCGTTCCGGTTGTCACCTGCTGTGGAGCGTGGGGACTATTCCGCACCCGGCTACCTGACGCAAGCGTCAGAAACTGCGCTCCGCCGATCACCCGCGTCGGGTCACGTGGGGTCGGCCAGCCGCTGGACGAGCAGCGAGCGCTGCACCTGCCCGGTCGCGGCGGTGCGGGGGAGCGCGTCGACGACCTCGACCCGGCGGGGCTGCTTGAACCGCGCGAGCCGGCCCTCGCAGTGGGCCTGCACCGCCGCGAGCGACGGAGCGGTCGCGTCGGCGCGCAGCACGAGGACCGCGGTCACGACCTCACCCCACTCGACGCTCGGCAGGCCGATCACCGCGAGCTCCTGCACGTCGGGCAGGTCGGCCAGCGCGGCCTCGACCTCGGCGGGCGCGATCGTCTCCCCGCCGCTGCGCAGGACGTCGCGGGCTCGGCCGACGATCGACAGGTAGCCCTCGTCGTCGAGCACTCCGAGGTCGCCGGTGCGATACCAGGCCGGCCCTCCGGGCTCGATCGGCGCGAGCGCTTCTCGGTTCGCGTCGGGATGCTCGAAGTATCCGTCCATGAGGAACGGGCTGCGCACGCACACCTCGCCCTCGGTGCGCGAGACGTTCCCGTCGTCGCCGACGAGCGCGAGCGACACGCCGACCGCTGCGGGTCCGACCGAACCCGGCTTCCGCTCGATGTCGCGATCCCCGAGCATCGCGGCGAGGCCGACCTCGGTGCTCCCGTAGTAGATGCGCGTCACCGTCGACGGGAAGGCGTCCTTGATCGCCGCGAGCAGCTCGGGTGGCGTCGCCGAGGTCCCGGTGTCGCACTCGCGCACGCACGTCAGGTCGTACCCCGAGCGATCGTGCTCCAGCACCCGCTGCCACACCGCCGGGATGTGGTACAGGCGCGTCGCACGCCGGCGCGCCGCGGTGCCGAGCAGCGTCTCCGCGTCGGGCGTCGGGGCGAAGTGGACGGGGCAACGGGTCTGCCAGGCGTTGACGGTCATCGACCACCCGGACATGTGGAAGAGCGGGAACATGCACACGGTGCCACCGGCGTGATCGGTGAGGTTCCCCTGGAACGAGCGGAGCCAGCTGGCTCGATGCGACAGCACGACTCCCTTCGGTCGCCCGGTGCTGCCGCTGGTGAAGAAGACGACGTGGGTCGACGCCTCGGTGAGCCCGGTGGGCGTGCCCGCGTCGACGGCTTCCAGCCGGTCGGCGGCCGCGAATAGGCGCGCGTGGTCGAGCGGTGCCGGATCGAAGTCGGCAGCCAGGCCGGCGTGGGACTCGTCGACCACGAGCACCTTCGGGCGGGCGTACGCCAGGACGTCGGCCGCCTCGTCTGCACCGAGCCGGGCGTTGACCGGCATGAACGCAGCGCCCAGTCGCGCGAGCGCGTTGAAGATCGGCATCGCGTCCAGGGAGGTCTCGCCCCACCACGCGACGCGGTCGCCGACTCCGACGCCCAGCGCGGCGAACGCGCGCGCGACCTGGCTCGAACGGGCATCGAGCTCGGCGAAGGAGACCTCGTCGTCGCCGAGGGTCGCCGCCGTCGCCCGAGGGGTGGCGCGGGCCGCGTGGCGGACGATGTCGCCGACGAGCAGGTCGGGCGCGACCCGTCCCCGGCCGGCGGTCACGTCACTCGGTCGACGCGGGCGGGTTCTTCGCGATCAGCTCGAAGCCTGCGAACAGCACGATGGCGAAGCAGACGATCGCGATGATGTTCCAGACCGAGGCGCCCTCGTCGGCGGCCTCGATGACGTTCGCCGCCAGGGCGATGAGCGCGGCGCCGACCATGATGAAGCCGCGGGTGCGAATCGACATGGCGCGCACCCTAGTGAGTCTTCGCCCGGAACCCGGCCACGCTGCGACGGTCACCTAACGTCGTTCGATGGGCGGGGGACGGCGACGCGCCTGGTGGTCTCTGGTGGTGCTCATCGCGCCGCTGGTCGCCGCGTGCGTGCAGGTCGCCCCGCCGCCACCACCGCCACCGCCCGCGACGCGGGGCTCGACCTTCCCGACCCCGCCCGCACCCGGCGCGTTCACGGCGATCGCGCCGCCCCCCGGCGCCGTGCCCGGCGGCACGAACGAGTGGTATCGGGCCCCGGCCCCTGGCGGGCGCGCCGTCGTCCTCGGCGTGTATCGCCCGGATGTGCCGGCGACGGTGCCGCCGGCGTCGGCGCTCGTGCTGCACGGCAACGACGGATTGCGCCAGCAGTACGAGCGGCTGGCCGCGAGGCTGGCCCGATCGGGTGTCGTGGGGATCGTCGGGTGCTGGTTCGATCGCCCCGAACAGCTCATGAGCGACGCACCGGACGCGATCTCGTGTGCCCGTGGCCCGACGTTCAAGGGCGCGTGGCGAGGCATCCCAGACCTCGATGCCCTCGTGGCCGCGGCACGCCAGGTTCCCGACGTCGATCCGACCCGGCTCGTGCTCTTCGGCCACTCCTATGGTGCGACCGTCGCGCTCGACCGGGCGACGGCAGGCGCGATCGAGCCGGTCGTGTCGACGGCCGGGCTCCTGGCGCGTGCACCGCAGGGCGTGGCTCCACCGACCGCCGGTGACGTGCTGCCCGCGGATCCCGGGATGCCGGAGCTGATCGACGTCCCGGTCATGCTCGCCCACGGTGCCGCCGATCCGATCGTGCCGATCGGGCAGGCCCAGGCGCTGGCAGCGCTCCTGACCGCTGAGGGCAACCCGCCGGTGACCCACTTCTACGGCGCACCCGCCGGTCACTCGTTCCCGTTCACCGGCGCGCCTGCGGCCCGGTTCGTCGCGGACGCGATCGCCTGGGTCGCCACGCTGTTCGTCACGCCCGCGTCCGCGCCGTCGGCGGTGCCGGAGACCCCGCCCACGACCTGACGAACACGTCATGTTTCGCGTACGGTGCGCGCATGACGACGATCTACCACGACGACGACGCCGATCTCGCGGCCATCGAGGGCTCCTCGGTCGCGGTCATCGGATACGGCAACCAGGGGCGCTCCTGGGCGTTGAACCTGCGCGACTCGGGGTTCGACGTGCAGATCTGTGTGCGCGCGGACGCGTCCCGGGAGCAGGCCGCGGCCGACGGCTTCCGGCCCGGCGACATCTCGGACGCGAGCGACGCCGACGTGGTCTGCGTGCTCGTGCCCGACGACGTGATCCCGCTCCTCGACTTCAAGCGACCGGCCGACGGGCTGACGATCCTGGCGAGCGGCTACACGGTCGCGTTCGATCGCTTCGACCCCGACGGCGACATCGGCATGGTGGCGCCGCGCATGCTGGGTCCGGAAGTTCGCGCCTGCTACGAGGAGGGGATCGGCTTCATCACCGCGGTGGGCGTGCACCGGGACGCCACGGGTCACGCCAAGGAGCGCACGCTCGCGGTGGCCAAGGCCATCGGCGGGCTGCGGCAGGGTGCCATCGAGCTCACGCCGCGCCAGGAGGCGATCCTCGACCTCGCCGAGGAGCAGGTGCGGGCGCCGATCATGACGCACGTGACCACCAGCTACATCGAGGCGCTCCTCGAACACGGGATCCCGCTCGAGGCGATCATCGTCGAGACGCTGCTCTCGGGGGAGACCGAGCGCACGATGCGACTCGTGCGCGAGAAGGGCTACGCCTACCAGTTCGGGTTCCACTCACCGACGAGCCAGTACGGCCAGCTCACGCGCCGCGAGGCGTTCGCCGAGGTTGACATCACGTCGCGCATGCGCGAGCTGCTCGACGACATCGCCTCGGGCCGCTTCGCGGACGAGTGGGACGCCGAGCGTGACGCGGGCTACCCGGTGCTCGAGGAGCTCCGCGAGCGCCACGCCGGCGCCGCGGTCGCCGAGTTCGAGGCCGCCCTGCGGAAGCAGCTCGGACAGGGCGCCCTCCGCGAGTAGCGGCCGAACGCTCGGAGATCCTGCACGCCCGCATCGGGCGCCCAGGGCCTCCAAGGGAGCATGACCGGTCGCCAACGGTTGCTAAACAACAAGAATTGTTGATAAGGTGTCCGGCGTGACACCCGTCGACGAGCTCACCGAGCGCTTCCGAGCGGAGGGGCTGCGCGTCACGCCGCAGCGCCAGGTCATCTTCGGGCTGCTCCACGGCAACGACGAGCACCCCACGGTCGAGTCGCTCTACGACGCGGCGAGCGCCGAGATGCCGACGATCTCGCTGAAGACCGTGTACCAGACGGTGCACGATCTCGAGTCGATGGGTGAGGTCGCCCTGCTCGACCTGGGCACCGGCAGCGTCCGCGTCGATCCCAACGTCGCCGAGCCGCACCATCACCTCATCTGCACCGAGTGCGGCAAGGTGCGCGACGTCGTCGTCGACGTCGGCGACCTGCGCGTGCCGGCGAGCGCGCGGCAGGGCTTCCGGGTCGCAGACGTCGAGGTGCAGTTCCGCGGCGTCTGCGACGAGTGCGCCGCCCGCTGACGCCGGTCCAGTCCTTTCGAACCGTCCGACGAGCCAACAAGGAGCAACGATGCCAAAGCTGCAGGGATCCAAGACCGAGGGCAACCTCAAGGAGGCCTTCGCGGGGGAGAGCCAGGCGAACCGCCGGTACCTCTACTTCGCGCAGAAGGCCGACGTGGAGGGCTACCCGGACGTCGCCGCGCTGTTCCGCTCGGTTGCCGAGGGTGAGACCGGGCACGCGTTCGGCCACTTCGACTTCCTCGCCGAGAGCGGCGATCCGGTGACCGGCGAGCCCGTCGGCGCGACGACCGACAACCTCAAGTCGGCGATCGCGGGTGAGACCTACGAGTACACCGAGATGTACCCGGGCTTCGCGAAGACCGCGCGCGACGAGGGCTTCGACGAGGTCGCGGAGTGGCTCGAGACGCTCGCGCGGGCCGAGAAGAGCCACGCGGGCCGCTTCACCCAGGGCCTCGAGACGGTCAGCTGACCCACCACGCTTCGCCGTGACGGCCCCGGGGCGACGTCGCTCCGGGGCCGTGCACGATCGCTCACGATCACCCCGGCCGCTCGACCGCGGCTGACGCGCCCGAAGGGGAAGCCGTGCCGACCGCGATCGAGCACCTCTACGACCCGCTCCAGCCGGGCTACTGGGACGAAGCCGACGCCCGCGCCGAGCGCGACCGCACGTTCCAGATCTGCTCCGACTGCCGGATCTGCGTGAAGTTCTGCCCGTCGTTCAAGGACCTGTTCCGCATGATCGACGAGGACGAGGATGCCGGCGACGTGTCGGTCCTGACCGACGCGCAGCACAAGCAGGTCGTCGACGAGTGCTACCAGTGCAAGCTCTGCTACGTGGCGTGCCCGTACACGCCCGACCAGCAGCAGGAGTGGAGGATCGACTTCCCGCGCCTGATGCTGCGCTCGCTGGCCATCCAGGCGAAGAAGCGCGAGGTGCAACCGGGTGCCCGGCTGCTCGCGCGCACCGACCTGCAGGGGAAGGTCGCGACCTCGATGGCCGGCCTCGTCAACCTGACCAACGACGTGAAGCCGCTGCGCTTCCTCATGGAGAAGACGACGGGCATCGCCCGCGACCGTCTGCTGCCCAGCTTCGCGAAGGTGCGGTTCTCGAAGTGGTTCCGCTCGCGCGATCGCGAGATCGCGTACGCGCCGCCGACGGCGAGCGTCGCGCTGTTCCCCACCTGCCTCGTCGAGTACCAGGATCCCGACATCGGCAAGGCGACGGTGGGGGTCTGCGAGCGCAACGGCATCGCGTGCGAGCTCCCCGACGGGCAGGTCTGCTGCGGCATGCCCTGGCTCGACGCGGGCGAGGTGTCGCGCTTCGAGGACCACGCGCGCACCAACGTCGCAGCGCTGGTCGACGCGGTGAAGGGCGGTGCCGACGTGCTCGTGCCCCAGCCCACGTGCGCCTATGTGCTGAAGAACGAGTACCCCGACTTCCTCGGCACCGAGGATGCCCGCCTGGTCGCGGAGCACACCTTCGACGTCGCGGAGTACCTGATGGCCCGGCATCGCGAGCAGCCACTCGACACCGAGTTCGCGGGTCGCACCTACGACTCGATCACCTGGCACGCCGCGTGTCACTACCGGGCCCAACAGATCGGCCCGAAGAGCCGCGACCTCATGGCGCTCACCGGCGCCGAGGTCGAGGTGGTCGAGCGCTGCTCGGCGATCGACGGCACGTGGGGCCTGCGGGCGGAGAACGTGGAGATGGCCAAGCAGATCGCGAAGCCGCTGATGGAGTGGGTCGACGAGGCCGAGACCCAGCTCGTCGCCGGCGACTGCCATCTCGCCAACACCGCGATCCGCGAGTCGACCACCAAGGTCCCGGTGCACCCGGTGCAGGTGCTGGCCCGGGCATACGGACTCGACGACACGGACAGGTAGGTTCGCTGCGATGCGCAAGCTCACCAACGCCGACATCAAGGACCTTCGCGAGTACGAGCGCGAGCGCGACGAGTTCCGCGCCGAGATCATCGCGACGAAGAAGCGTCGCCGCATCGCGCTCGGCGACATCATGACGCTCGTGTTCGAGAACAGCGCGACGATGCGCTTCCAGATCCAGGAGATGGCGCGCGCCGAGCGCATGCTGCGCGACGAGCAGATCGCCCACGAGATCGAGACCTACAACGAGCTCATCCCCGAGGACGGGGAGCTCTCGTGCACGCTCTTCATCGAGCTCACCGACGACGAGGCCCTGCGCTACTGGCTGCCGAGGCTCACCGACATCGAGCGCTACATCGTCTTCGTGATCGGTGACGAGACGATCGAGGCGAGGGAGCAGAACGCCGAGCGCCTCACCCGCGAGGACATCACGTCGACGGTGCACTACTTGAAGTTCGGACCGTTCACCGCTGCGCAGCAGGACGCGTTCCGCGACGGGACGCCGCCGGTGCGGATCGTGGTCGAGCACCCCGAGTACCAGGCCGACGTGACGCTCGACGAAGCCCAGCGCGAAGAGCTGCTCGGCGACTTCGCGGCCTGACGAACGGCCGGACCGTCCCGACGTGCGCATCGACGTCACCCGCCTCGATCCCGAGGCCGTGCTCCCGGCCCAGCAGCACGAGCACGACGCGGGCTACGACCTGCACGCCCGAGAGGACGTCACCCTGGCACCGGGCGGAGGACGGGCGCTCGTGCCCACCGGGCTGGCGATCGCGATCCCGGCCGGCCATGCCGGGCTCGTCCTGCCTCGCTCGGGGCTCGCGCTCAAGCACGGCGTGACCTGCCTCAACACGCCGGGGCTCATCGACGCGCAGTACCGCGGCGAGCTCAAGGTGCTGCTGGTGAACACCGACCCCACCGAGGCCTACACGGTGCACCGCGGCGATCGCATCGCCCAGCTCGTCATCTCCGCGGTCGACACCGAGGTCGAGTGGCACGAGGTCGACTCGCTCGACGAGACCACGCGCGACTCGTTCGGCTTCGGCTCCACCGGCCGCTGAGGTCGCGCCGACCGCTTCGACAGGCGGGTCGGTAGTCTCCGCGGAGTGGACGGTCACCGTGACCTCCCGCCGATCGATCGGAGAGGCTTCCTCACCGGGATGGCCGCGCTCGCGGGCGGCATCGTCCTGGGGCCGAGCGTCCCGGACCTGGGCTTCACGCGCCGACGGCGGCTGCGTCTGCGACCGGAGAGCATGTTCGACCTTCCCGCGGCGGAGTCGCCGATCGACACGGTCGTCGTCCTCATGCTCGAGAACCGCTCGTTCGACCATCTCTACGGATGGCTCGGCTCCGACGACGAGTACCTCGACACCGGCCGGAGTCTCCACGGCCCCCGCTTCCGCGTCGACGGGACGACCGACGCCCTCTACATGAACCAGGAGGGCGGGCTGTCGCAGACGTTCGAAGCGGGCCGAGCCCTGGATGGCCCGGAGTCGGTGCGTGGGTGCGGGTACGCGATCCCCGGGCACACCTGGGACCAGGGGAGGGCACAGCGCGACCGTGGGTTCCTCGCGCCGGGCACGGGCAACGACGAGTTCGCCATCACGTACTACGACGAACGCTCGATCCCGCTCCATCGCACGGTCACCGAGGCGCTCACGGTCCACGACCGCAACTTCTCGTCGCTGCTCGGGCCCACCTTCCCCAACCGTCAGTACCTCCACTCCGCGCAATCCGAGGGGCTCAAGGGCGATCCCGGACCGCTCAAGTCGGGCATCTTCAAAGCGGAGACGATCTGGGATCGGCTGCTCGCCGCGAACGTGCCGTCGGGCTACTACTACACCGACGTCCCCCTCCTGCGGCTCTGGGGTCCTCGCCTCAAGCCACTCATCGCCCCGCTGAGCCAGTTCTTCGAGCAGGCATTCGCCGGCACCCTGCCCAGCTTCGTCATGGTGGACCCAGGCTTCAAGGGAGGCCAGCGCTCGGACGGGCATCCGCGTGGCGACGTACGCCTCGGGACGGCCTTCACCGCGCTCATCGTCGAGCTGCTGCTCACGTCACCCCAGTGGCCGCGCACGATGCTCGTGGTCACCCACGACGAGTGGGGCGGCTTCTTCGACCATGTCGCGCCACCGCAGCTCGCGGACGGGCGGGCGAGCGCGCGCGACGAGGACGACTTCGGGCAGGCAGGCTTCCGCGTTCCGGCCGGAGTCCTGTCGCCCTACAGTCCGCGGCACGCGGTCGATCACACTCCTTACGATCACACCTCGATCTTGCGCTTCCTCGAGTGGCGTTTCCTGGGCGCTCCCGCGAGCGGGCCTGCCCAGGGTCGGGGTGGCCGCTGGTGGCTGACGGAGCGTGACCGGCACGCTCACCCGGTCGGCCAGCTCCTGACGTCCACGCCGGTGAGCCTCGACGTGGACGCGCTCGTCGCCGAGATCCAGGACTTCGTGCAACCGAAGCAGGATCCCGCCTGCGCGCCGGATCCCGCAGGCGCGCGCCCCGACGCGCCGCTCGACGTAGAGGGGAGCGACCCGTTCGTGATCTCGGAGAGCTTCGGCGCCGAGATCGCCGCCGACTACCCACCGACGGAGCTGCCCTGGCAATCCTCCTGAGCGATCGCGGGCATCCGAGCCGCGACCGCTGACTAGCGTGCGCCGCCATGGCTGATGGTGGCAGCAAGCGGAAGTTCAGGTTCGGGGTGATGGCGCCGGGCGCGTCGTCGGCGGCGGAGTACCGCGAGACCGCGCGCAAGGCGGAGGCGCTCGGCTACTCGACGCTGTACGTGCCTGACCACTTCGTCGATCATCCGTTCGGACCGTTCCCGGCGATGGCGTTCGCCGCGGAGGCGACGACGACGTTGCGCGTCGGCTGCCTCGTCCTCGGCAACGACTACCGGCACCCGGTCGTGATGACCCGCGACGCGGCCACGCTCGACCTGCTCTCGGACGGCCGCGTCGAGCTGGGGCTCGGTGCCGGGTGGATGAGCGTCGACTACGAGAAGGCCGGCCTCCCACTCGACCCGCCCGGAGTGCGGATCGCGCGCCTCGCGGAGGCGATCGCGATCTTCCGCGGCCTCACCGCGGACGGGCCGTTCACGTTCGCCGGCGAGCACTACCAGGTGACCGACCTCGAGGGGCAGCCCAAGCCGGTGCAGCGGCCGATGCCGCTCGTGATCGGCGGGGGCGGGAGGAAGGTGCTGACGCTCGCCGCCCGGGAGGCCGACATCATCGGCATCAACGGCAACCTCAAGAGCGGGAAGGCGAACGACCCGGGCCAGGCCCCGAACATGAACCCCGCGAGCACCGACGACAAGCTCGGGTGGGTGCGGGAGGCTGCCGGCGATCGCTACGGCGACGTCGAGATCCAGGCGTTCGCCGGGTTCGTGCACTTCACGGACGACCCGCTGGGCATGGCGGGCGCCATGGCGCCGGCGTTCGAGGCGACCCCGGAGGAGGTGCTCGACTCGCCCGTCGCCCTCGTCGGCACGGTCGACTCGATGACCGAGACGCTCGAGCGACGCCGGGAGCGGTGGGACATGACTTACCACGTCATTACCCACGACCAGATCGACGCGTTCGCGCCGGTCGTGGCCCGCCTCGCCGGGACCTGAGCCACCCGACCGCGTGCTCGAACCCGATCGAGTCGAGGCTGCGGTCACCTAGCCTCTCGCCATGGCTCACGACCGCAAGTTCCGCTTCGGGGTCCAGTGCTCGAGCGCAGCGACGCCCGACGAGTGGCAGGAACGTGCCCGCAAGATGGAAGACCTCGGGTACTCGACGCTGTTCGCGCCCGACCACTTCGTCGGCACGCCCGTCGCGCCGATGGTCGGGATCGCGATGGCCGCCGAGGCGACCACCACGCTGCGGGTCGGGCACCTCGTGCTCGCCAACGACTACAAGCACCCGGCGATCACCGCGAAGGAGGCCGCGACGATCGACCTGCTGTCGGACGGGCGGCTCGAGCTCGGCATCGGCGCGGGATGGATGACGGTCGACTACGAGGCGCTCGGCATCCCGCTCGATCGGCCGGGCGTGCGCATCAAGCGCCTGGAGGAGGCGCTCGCGGTCATCAAGGGCTGCTTCACGGGCGAGCAGTTCGACTACAAGGGCGAGCACTACACGATCACTGCGTACACCGCGGAGCCGCGCCCGGTGCAACAGCCCCACCCGCCGATCCTCATCGGGGGTGGAGGGCCGAAGGTGTTGAAGCTCGCCGGCCGCGAAGCCGACATCATCGGCATCAACCCCAACCTCCGGAAGGGCGAGATCACCGCCGACGCGGTGCAGAGCGCGCTCGCCGACGCCACGACGGAGAAGGTGGAGTGGATCAAGGAGGGCGCGGGAGACCGCTTCGACGACATCGAGCTCCAGATCCGCTACTTCGTCGCCGCGGTCACCGACGACCCGATGGGGCTCGCCGAGGCGGTCGCCCCGGGGTTCGGGCTGAAGCCGGAGGAGGCGCTCGAGTCGGGCGTGGCGCTGTGCGGTTCGGTGCAGGGGTGCTGCGAGACGCTGCACGAACGCCGTGAGAAGTGGGGGGTGTCCTACGTCGTGTTCGGTGAGGACAACTTCGAGGACTTCGCCCCCGTGGTCGCCGAGCTCGCCGGCACCTAGAGCGCCGCGACCGCGTCCTCGACGACGGTGCCGGCGAAGAAGTCGGCACGGGTACCGGTGAACAGCCGTGCCGCGTTCGCGAACGTGAACGCGCGGAACGTCTCCTCGTCGAGACGGCCGTCCGCGACGAGCTCCCACGCCTCGCCGAGCACCGCGCGGAAGTCGGGCACGTCCCAGTGGCCGATGTCGCTGGCGAACATCGCCTGGAGCCGCGCTCCCATGGGGTGCAGGCGCTGATCGAAGGCGAGCGCGTTCATCGGGTCGTCGGCCTCGCACCCGAAGAAGCACTGCTCGGCGAACACCGAGCGGATCTGCTCGGCCGACTCCAGGCCCGAGGTCGCGAACTCATCGAGGTGGTTCGGATCCTCGTCGGGATCGGAGAGGAACCGCAGCGACGCGTCGATCTGATCGAGGCGCTCGACGAACGCGTCCGAGCCGTGACGACGCACCAGGTCGTCGAGGAGCGAGCGATCGAGGCGACGAGGGTCGTAGTGGGCGAGCGCCTCGCGGTTGCGCTTCTCCCAATGGCCGACGAGATCCGCGTAGAGGCTCGCGGCCCAGGCGACACCGCCCTCGAGGAACGCGAAGCGCAGCGCCGGGAACCGGGTCATCGCACCACCGAACAGCAGGGAACGGCACACCGCCTCGCTGCCGGCGGCGAAGTTGCCGATGTGGTTGGCGACGTAGTTGGTGGGCGACACGCGGCTGCCGAACCCGATGCCGGTGGAGTGGAACGTCGGTGACACGCCGAGCTCGACGCATCGGGACCACACAGGGTCGTAGTCGTGCGCGCTGTCGAGGCCGAGCCCGTCGACCCAGCGCGCCGCGCGGTCGCCGTCGTGCCCGGGCGCGGGCCGCAGCACGAGACCGCCGAACAGCACCGGCTTGAGGCCGAGCACGCCCACCGCGTGGTCGAGCTCGGCGAGCGCCTCCGCGGGCGTGTAGTTGGGCACGGCCGCGACGGGCAGCAGCCGGTCGGCGTAGGGGCCGTAGCACTCGGCCGAGTAGCGGTTGCACGCGCGGGCGAGCGCGCCGCGGAGCTCGTCGTCGTCGAGCGCCATCGCCATGAGCCCGGCGGTGGGGTAGAGGATCGCGACGTCGAGCCCGATCTCGTCGAGGCGGTCGTAGAGGAGACCCGGGAGCATCGCGGTCGCCCGGTCGAGCGTGTTCGCCGCGGGCACGCCCCACCATCCGGTGCGCGAGATGCCGAGCTCGCGGCGCGTCTCGATGTCGAGCGTCCGCACGGTGGTGCTCGACTCGACGACCGCGTCGAAGCGGCGCGCGACCTCCTCGCCGGCCTCCTCCACGAGGAAGTCGCGCACGAGCGGCAGGTACTCGACGACGTGGCCGTCGGCGTCGATCACCGGGTGGTCGAGGCGCGCTCGGATCGTGGCGGCATCCTGCGGCACGAGGGCAGGGTATTGCGCGAGCTCCGAGCTCCGGCCGCCGACGTCTCAAGATCGGGACGGGATCGGCCGATGGGCGACCATGCCTCATCTCCCCCGTGTGGTCGTCTCAGCTGCCGGTGCCGCGGCACTGCTCCTCGCGATCGCCGCGCCCGGCGGCGCAGGGACCGCGGAGCCCACTCGCGACGAGGTGACGCCGCTGCTCGTGAGCTCGCTGCACGAGCCGATCCCGGTCCGTGGGAGCGACGGGAAGGTGCACGTCGCCTACGAGGTGCTCGTGCTGAACGCCTCGCCTCGACCCGCGGTGCTCGAGCGGATCGACACCGTGACCGGGCCCGACGACGAGGTGGTCGCGTCGCTGGGCCCGCAGGAGATCGCGGCGCGCCTCGTGCCGCTGGGTCCGCTCGTACTCGATCCCGAGCCCACCAACGAGATCGCCTCGGGGCAGAGCGTCACGCTGCTCTTCGACGACGTGTACGACTCGCGTGCCGAGGTTCCCGAGACGTTCGCGCACCGCTTCGTCGCGTCCTTCGGCGACCCGCCCGAGGGCTCGCACCCGGTCGCGTCCCAGTACCCGAGCTCGCTCGACGAGGTGCTGGGCCCGATGCGCCTCGGCGAGGGAGCACCGCTCCGCATCGGCCCGCCGCTCGAGGGCGACGGGTGGCTGGCCGCCAACGCGTGCTGCACCAACTCGTCGCACCGCGGCGCCGAGATGCCCATGAACGGGCGTCTCAACGCGACGGAGCGCTACGCGATCGACTGGATCCAGGTCGACCCCTCACGGGTCGGCGACCCTTCCGTCCCCGACGGGCTGCTGCCGTCGTTCGAGGGCGATCCGTCGCTGAACGAGTCGTACCTCGCGTACGACGAGCCGCTGCTCGCGGTCGCGGACGCGACGGTCGTGTCGGTCGTCGACGAGCTCGAGGAGGGCACGCCACAGGAGCTGCCCGAGGGACTGCCGATCGAACGGCTCGCCGGCAACTCGGTGATCCTCGATCTCGGTGACGGCTTCTACGCGCTGTACAGCCACGCCAAGCCGGACTCGATCTCGGTGGAGGAGGGCGACCGGGTGAAGCGCGGCGAGGTGATCGGTCGTCTCGGCAGCACCGGCAACTCGAGCGAGCCGCACCTGCACTTCCACGTGATGCGCGGGCCGGCACCACTCGCCGCGACCAACTGGCCCTACGAGATCAGCGACTTCGACGTGGTGGGCTCGTTCGGGGACGACGGCTTCGTCGAAGAGCCCGCGCCGGGCCCGCGCCGCAACGAGCTGCCGCTCGCCCTCAACGTGGTCGACTTCCCGAGCTAGGGCTCGCCCCGCGTCAGCGCTTCGACGCATTCCGCGGCTCGGCGCTGACGGGTGTCCTGCTGCACGGCATCGTCCACGTGCGAGGCCCACTCCCGCTGTTGGGCCGGGTCGAGATGGTCGAAGGCGATCTGGGCGGTCTCGTTGGCCGCCAGCGCGATCGCGAGCTCGTCGGGGATCGTGGTCCCGGCGGCGGTCGTCTGCGGCATGCTCAGCGCCCCACTGCCCGCTCGAGCTCCTTCTTGCTCATCTTCGAGCGGCCGCGGATGTTCTTGTCCTTGGCCTCCTCGTACAGCTGGTCGTAGGTCCGCCCGCCTGCGCCCTTGTGGGAGCGGAGGCCGCCACGGCGACCCGAGGAGAGGTCATCGGTCGACGTCTTGCTCGCCGTCTTCGACTCGCCCGCGCGCGCCCGCTCCTTGTTGACGGTGCGGGCCGCGATCTCCTCGGCGGTGTCGTCGTCGTAGCCGCGGTCCTCGAGGCTGTCCTTGATGTGGTCGTACTGGCGTTCTCGCTTGTCGCTCCATGCACGAGGGGGCATGGCACTCACCTCCGAGCGTCGCGTCCGTCTCGGGATACCCGGTCGCCGTCCGGAGCATGCGCTTGGAGGGGTCCGGGCGCCATGCGCTCCAGGGGCTCCCGGGCGCTATCCTCGATGCCTCACGCGGACGTGGCTCAGTTGGTAGAGCATCACCTTGCCAAGGTGAGGGTCGCGGGTTCGAATCCCGTCGTCCGCTCCAAGAATGCGCAGGTCAGCGGCCTCTCCGGAGGCCGCTGCTTCGCGTCCGGGCGCGATTGCCAATCACTCTGCCAATCAAGTGTGGGCATGTCGGCCGCTCGAACGCCTTGAGAGACCGGCGCTCCACCGGGTTGGCCGGGAGGAGCGGCCGTGCGAGGCCACATGCGCAAGCGGGGCAAGGCCTGGGAGATCGTCGCCTACGCCGGCGTCGACGCCGAGGGACGTCGGAAGTACCTGCGCCGGTCGGTGCGAGGGACCAAGCGCGAGGCCGAGCGCGAGCTCGCCCGCCTGGTCGTCGAGGCCGACGAGCACGAGGGCGAGACGGTCGGGGAGCTCCTCGAGCGGTGGTTCGAGATCGCCGAGTCGTCGTGGACGCCGTGGGCCGTCGTGCAGCACCGCAGCGTCATCGACTGTTACCTGAAGCCGCGCATCGGCGACGTCGCGGTCCGGAGCCTCGGCGTGCACGACGTCGACCTGCTCTACGCAGAGCTGCGGGCGTCCGGCGGTAGGCGAGGGAAGTCCCTCTCGCCTGCAACCGTGCGCCGCATCCATGCCGTGCTGCGGCGAGCACTGCAGCAGGGCCTCAAGTGGGGCTGGCTCACGACGAACCCGGCCGCGCTCGCGACGTTGCCCAAGGAGACCGCACCCGAGATCGTGCCGCCGAGTCCGAGCGACATGGCGAGGCTGCTCGCGCTCGCCGAGACCGAGGATCCCGACCTGCACTGCTACCTGCGCCTCGCCGCGTCGACGGGAGCGCGCCGGAGTCAGATGTGCGGGCTCCAATGGCGCGACGTCGACCTCGATGGGAGGTCGATCCTGTTCGCTCGCGGCGTCGTCGACGGTCCCAACGGCGTCGTGCTCAAGGGCACCAAGAACGGGCGCGCCTACCGGGTCGCCATCGACGAGTCCGTCACGGACCTCCTGAGATCCCACGCGGACCGGTCCCAGGTCCGCGCGAACCAGGCAGGGATCTCGATCGCCGGCAGATCGTTCGTGTTCTCGTTCGAGCCGGATGGCGCGAAGCCCTGGCGCCCGGACGGCGTGACGAATCGATTCGGCCGTCTACGGCGTGCTGCAGGTCTCGAACATGTGCGGCTGCACGACCTGCGCCACTACGTCGCGACGACGCTCCTCGCCGCCGGCGTTCCCATCTCCACCGTGGCCGGCCGCCTCGGACACGCAAGGGCGTCAACAACTCTCAACGTGTACTCGCACTTCATCGCGGCGACGGATCACAAGGCTGCGGATCTGTTGGGCCGGCTTCTTGATGAAGCGGATGGCTGAGGGGGTGGATCTCCTGTCACAGGGGACCCCTAGGGTCGAAGCTGCGAGGGGTCAGCCAGGAGAAGACGTCGTGCGTGCAAGGCGACCATCTGCGACGATCACTCGCATGGGCGAGATCATCCAAGCGCGGCTTGAAGGGCCCAGTGCCCGGATTGGAGCGATTCCGGCAACGGACGTCGCTCGACTGCTTGAGGGCACAGAGCGTGCTGTCGCACGGGCGGCCGAGGCGCGCGTCGGCCGGCGGGCCCGGACTGGGAGGCGTGGTGGTGCAATTGAGGCGACGACACACCTGATCTTTCGCGGGATCTCAAGCGGAAGCCTTGTGGCGGAGCTTGAACTCCCCGAGTTGAGCGCCGGGCTTGATGAACTCGATCTTGAGGACATGCACCTCGGGGAATTGGCTGCTGCTGACCTCTTGGCGCTGGTGGACAATCCTTCGTCGCCGGCGGATGACCGCGTCGTGGACGCGGTCACGCTTCTCGGCGAGGAGCTGGGAATCGGCAGTCGCTACGAACGGCTGACTGTGACGCTTGGCCGCCCGCGGCGACGGGGTCGCCGGTCGGCGCAATTGGATGCCGAAAAGGTCGTGCAACTTCGGGAACGACGGCGCAGCGCTCGTGAGCGACCCGCACGCGAGGATCGGGTGGTCGGAACCTTGGTCGAGGCGGATTTCGAGTCACACACCGCGCATGTGCGGACCAGCGATAACACCCGGGTCCCAGTGGCATTCGATGAGGCCCAGGCCGACGAGATCCAAACTTGGCTCCGCCGCCAAACCGAATTGCAGGGCGTGGTCGCGTACGACCCTCGCACCGGTCGTATTACCAGCGTGGAGCTCCGCAGGCTCGTTCGGCCCGAACAGCTCGAGGTCCTTGACGATGGCGGTCAGGCGTTCTGGCGGGGCCGAACCATCGCGGAGCTAGCCAACGAACAGGGCATCAGCGAGGTCGCCGACCCGAACGAGTTGTTTGACGGTGAAACGTCAGAGGACGAGGCGGCGGCGTTCCTTGACGCGATCCCGTGACCCCCGAGGACGTTCCGCCCGGACCCCTGTTGGTCGACACCGACGTAGCCAGCTACGTCCACTTTGAACGCGAAGGCGCGGCAAGGGACCGTTTCACGCCCTTCTTGCAGGGTCACGTGTTGTGCCTTGCGTTCGCCTCGGTCGGTGAGCTGCTTGGCGCCGCGGAGGTGATCCGGCTCGGTGCACGCAGGCGCGACGCGCTCGAAGGCTTTATCCGGC
Organism: uncultured Bifidobacteriaceae bacterium; assembly: GCA_964501785.1. GTDB lineage: Bacteria > Actinomycetota > Acidimicrobiia > IMCC26256 > PALSA-555 > DATBSK01. Next base: position 258,115 of record CAZCUD010000002.1, on the reverse strand, counting down.
GTCACTTGATCATTCCAGTCGACTACGCCGTCGCGCTCTGGTGGGCGAAGTTGCACGCCAAGTTCCGCGGTCAGTTCGGTGACAGCGGCGCAAACGACATGTGGGTTGCCGCGAGCGCGCTCGCGCAGCCCGAGCCGCTGCCCGTGTTGACGAACAACCTCAAGCACTTCGAGACCATGAGCCGAGAGTTTCCTTCGCTTCAACTGATCCACCCAGATCTCTAGCCCGGAGGGACGTCCGCGCGGAGTTGCTCGCGAGCACGTCCCGCCCGAAGGGGCGGGACGTGCAAAGGTGTATTCCCATGCGGGTTCGTCTTTTCAGGCCTGCGTTTGCGCGTCGCCTGTAGGCGCTCGATGAGAAGCTGCGGCGTTCATCCGCTAGCGCTGGGAGACGGAGGCGATGTGGCCTTCTTCGGGAAGAGGAAGAACCGGCGCCAAGAGTCGGCTGGGTCTTCGTCGCCGTACGGTGATCTCCGCGACCTGATACTTCGAACCGACGCACGCGACCTCGGCTTCGACTCCTCGGATCCCGGGCGAGTGTTCTGTGTTCTCACTGAGATTGCCCACGATGAGGGAACCTCGACTCTCGTTTCCCTCTCCGATGGGACGACGAGCCTCTATCTCTCGACGGGCGGCGGGGTGATCGGCGGTGGCGAGCACGCGCGCGTCGCGCTTCTCAGCAAACGTGTGGTCGCTCAGGCTGAAGCGGTGCTCGATCTGTTCGAGCCGACGACGCGCTTCCCGCTTCCAACCGCAGGAAGCGTCCGCTTCCAGGTGCTGACGCTCTCAGGTGGCTATACGGCGGTCGCGGCTCCTGATGACCTGATCCGCGGTGATGTGCCCCTTTCGAAACTCTTCTCCGCGGCCAATGACGTGCTCACCGAGTTGCGCCTGCTGGATGAATAGATCGACCGCCGCCGTCTGGCAGAGTGCTGTTGCCAAATCGATAGAGCGCAATCGCGTACGGCGGCGTCGAAGTCGCACGGCAACGCAGAGGCACGACCTGCACACACGCAACGGACACCGACGGACGACCGGCTCTTATCTGGTTGCCAAGGTGAGGGTCGCGGGTTCGAATCCCGTCGTCCGCTCCAGATCCCTGACGCAGCGGCCTCTTCGGAGGCCGCTGCTTCGCGTCGGCTGGCCTCCCGCGAGGAGGAGGCGCTCCGCGCAAGGATGTTGCAGATTGCTACAGTTGGAGCGATCGAGGAACGGAGGTCCCCGGATGGCCACGACGTCCCCGGCTCGCATCGACGACGACCTGTACGCCTCGGCCAAGCTCGCGGGCGAGGCGCAGAGCCGGAGCGCCTCCCAGCAGGTGGCGCATTGGGCTCGCATCGGGCGGGAGATCGAGGCGTCGGGTGCGCTCTCGCTGCGCGACATCAACGAGGTGCTCGCCGGCAGCCGCTCCTACGACGGGCTGAGCGCCAAGGAGCAGGCCATCGTCCGCGCGGAGTGGTCGGCGCGGATGGACGAGGTGCGGAGCTCGCTCGACCTCGCCGATGAGCTCGCCGCCGAGGGTCGGCGCTGGGTCGAGCTCGATGCCGATGGTGCCGTCGTCGAGCGCAGCGAGCCCGCTCCGGCGCGCAAGCGTCAGACGCGGCGGGGGAACGGCGCGAAGGCCACGACACGTCGCGCGGCGAGCACACCGAAGGGCACCACCGCGAAGAAGGTTGCGTCGAAGAAGGCGACGACGAAGAAGGCCGGTCGAAGGCGCGCGTAGTGCGCGACCCGGTCCTGCACCTGGTCGTCGGGCCGAACGGTGCGGGGAAGTCACTCCTCTGCGAGCGGGTGATCGAGCCCACGACGCACCTGCCATTCGTGAACGCGGATGTCATCGCGGCGCGACGTTGGCCCGAGGATGCGGCGCGCAACGCGTACGAGGCCGCGCGGCTCGCTGCCGAGGAGCGCGACGGGCTCATCGCTTCGAGACGCTCGTTCATCGCGGAGACCGTCTTCTCGCACGAGTCGAAGCTCGACCTCGTGCGTTCGGCGCGAGACGCGGGCTACCTCGTCACGTTGCACGTCGTGATGGTCCCGGAAGCGCTCGCCGTCGCGCGGGTCGCTCAGCGCGTCGAGCATGGCGGACACGCCGTGCCGGAGGAGAAGATCCGCGGGCGCTACCAGCGTCTGTGGGCGCTCGTCGCGGACGCCATCGGGATCGTCGACGAAGTGTTGGTCTACGACAACACCGCCGCGGCGTCGCCGTATCGGATCGTCGCGCGCTTCGAGCGAGGTGCGCTCGTGGAAGCGCCGACGTGGCCCGCGTGGGCTCCCGAGGAGCTGCGGTCCCTCAGTGAGCGCTGAGCGCGGGCGCCGCGCCACCAACCGTTGCTTTCGCCGCGTGGCCCACTAGAACACCACGGAAGTCGACCTCATTCGGGGGAGGTCCCGTTGCGACGGTCGCCGGCTGCGTGGCGCGCGTTGACGTGGCTGCGGGTCGCTGGTTCACGTTGGTTGCCGGCCGAGCAGCGCGAGCAGCCGGTCCTGACTGGTCACGTTCGCCGGCGAGAGCCGCCGAGGCTCCCGGTGGAGGCCGAGCGTCGATCGCAGCGGTTGGAGCTGTTCGTACAGCCACTGGCTGAGGGGCCCGGCGAGCTGTTCGGCAGCACCAATGGCCTGGGCGAGATCCCATGCGTGCACCGCCAGCTCGTTGACCCGGAGCACGCGGAGCTGTGCGCCGGTCACGGTACCGACCTTGGGGTGCTCAACCCGAGCCGCGAGCACTCCTGGTCGAGCGAAGGCCTCGGTGACGGCGCGCAGGCCGAGGTCGAACGCCGACATGGCACCCGCCTCCAACCAGTCCTCGGTGCGGGTCGCGACGACGGCATCGCTGTCATGACCGCCCAGGATCATGACGTATCGGAAGTTGCCGCCGACAACGTGATCGACGAGGTCGCGGACGCACCAGTCGTCACACGGCGTGGGCCGCGCCCAGTCGGACGGTGACACGAGCGACAGCCGGGGACGAAACTCGGTTCCGGCCTGGACGAGCGCGGTGGCACCGTTCATGTCCACGCTCACTCTCTGGGGGCAACGTGGAGCGAGAGTGCGTCGAAGGTCTTCACCGCGACGCGGTGGCCGGGATCATCGTTTGGGCAGCTGCTCGCGTCCGGGTGACCCGGCGATCACCGTCCCGTCGATGGTCCAGAGTCCCGCGCCGACTCCGGCAACGCCCCGCCGCGCATGTGTGACCGCTGGTCCCGACACCGCTCCGCAGTCTGGTCCCCGCGGAGGGTGTGCGAGGGTCAGGTCCGACCGTGGTCGAGCCGCGACTCGTCCAGGTTCGCCCGCTTGACGCCCCAGCACAGCAGGCCGATCACCCAGGCCATGCCGATCGCGCCACCGAGGTAGAGGTTCATGGCGCCGCCCGGCGCGATGAAGCCGCTCTTGCCGAACACGGTGATCGTCTCGATGCCCTGCTCGACGAAGAAGACGACGCTCAGCCATCCGAGCCAGCGAGGGATGAGCCGCGACGCGCCGAACGCGAGCGGGACGAGTGCCGCGGCCATGGTCATGGTTGATCCGTTCACGATCGGACCCCAGTACTGCGGGATGTCGAAGATCGTGCGAGCCGTGGCCGGGTCGAGATCTCCGGGGTGCAGTGCCAGGCCCGCCCAGAACCAGGCCTGCACCTGCCCCGTGATGACCCAACCCAACACCCCGCCGAAGAAGACGTAGCGGTTGGGCTTGGGGAGGAGGTTCGCTCCCACGCCGCCGAAGACGGTGAGCGCGAGCGCCGCGAACGTCGCCGTCCACGCGTAGACCTGGGCGTTCGTCGCGTGATCGGTGAACCATTCGACGATCTCGCGACCGCTCGACTCGACGGTCGGGACCGAGCCTCCGAGAGCGGTGAAGCTGGCGGAGTAGAGCACGATCCACCCGACGCCGGACACGAGCAGGACGACCGCCGCCTTCTTCACCTGTACCCCCTTCGACTCCCTGAGCCGAGCGGAAATGTATCTGCGTCGGGTCGCGGTCACCTCGACGTCTCGCATCATCCGGCCCGCGGGTCGGCTCCGAACCCTCGCGGCATGCCGTCTCGCCTGTGGGTCCGCATCCTCCTCGCCGGCGGGATCCTCGTGGTCGTCGGCGCGATCGTGGTGGCCGCGACCTCCGGCCGTGATGACGAGTCGCCGTCGGAGGCCGGATCATCCTCGGGAGCGACCGAGCTCCGTTCGTTCCCGGGTGCGGCCGAGCTCGGCGCCATCGAGATCCCCGAAGTGTTCGAGTTCGAGGCGCCACTCCTCGACGGCGGCACGTTGCGCGGCGACGAGTACCGCGACCGCGGCGTGGCGCTCTGGTTCTGGGCGCCGTGGTGCACGCCGTGCAACCGGGAGGCTCCCGGGGTGGAGCAGGTCGCTCGACGACGAGCCGACCAGGTGCCGATCGTGGGGATGGCGGGCCGGGACGACCGCGACGCGATGCGGGAGTTCGTCGACCAGTACTCGCTCGGCTTCCTCCCGCACACCGTGGACGACGACGGCAGCCTCTGGCGCCGATTCCGCGTGCTCGGTCAGCCCGCGTGGGTGTTCGTGCAGCCCGACGGGTCGGCCCGGGTCGCGTTCGGCGAGCTGTCGGCCGAGCGATTGGACGCGGAGCTCGATGTGATCGCGCAGGCAGGTCCCGCGTAGGGCGCTTCCGCCTGCCACACCGCACGCGCGAGTGCTTCAGACGGAGACGGACACGACTCGGACCGGGTCGGCGAAGCCCTTGAGACTTCGACGACCGGCGGGCTCGTAGCGCGTCGCCGTCAGCTGCTGCGCGGAGTCGACGTCGACGAGCACCTCGCCGGGGACCGCTTCGTCGACCAGGCGTGACGCGAGGTTGACGATCGACCCGAAGTAGTCACCGTGCCGGCTGACCACGGCGCCGGCGGCCATGCCACCTCGGGGCGTGGTGCCCGACGCGCGGAACTCTGCGATGAGGGCGAGCATGATCGCCAGCCCGGAGTCGGCGGTCAGTGCCGACACCATCACCTCGTCATCGATCGTCTTGACGACCCGCCCACCGGCCGCGCCGGCGATGTCGCGCGAACGTGCCTCGAACCTCCCGACGAACGCGACGAGCTCGTCGGCAGACATCTCGGAGGTGAGCGGGGTGAAGCCGACGAGGTCGACGAACCCGATCGCCATGGCGCGCGTGTGCCGGTTGGACGCTTCGGCCATGGACGCGCGCTGGCGCTCGACGGCCGCCCAGACGTGGTAGCGGAAGAGCAGGCCCAGCATGCGGCCAAGCTCGAGCCCGGCCTCGGCCATGACCTGGGTCATCTGGGCTCGGGCGAGATGGGGGATCGACGCGTCGTCGGCGGCGCGAGCGTCAATTCCGCCGACGAACGTCGCGACGACGGCCTCGGCGACCTGGGTCAGCGCAGAGGAAGCGACCCGGAGGATCTCGTCGGCTTCTTCCCCGCCCATCGCGTCGCTCGCGGCGAGGAGCGTTCGCATCGCGTCCACCTCGTCGCGCCGCAAGCGCGGAGCATGGACGTCGGGCAGCGCCACCCCGAGCACGCGGTACAGCGCGAGCACACGATCGGGGCTCTCGTCGAGGAGCTCTGCAGCTTGCGCGGCAGACAGGTCACCGTCACGGAGCAGATGGGTGACGCCGGCGGAGTGGATGTCGCCGGCGTGGAACTCGGCGAGCAGCTCGTCGACGGGGACGCCCAAGCCGTGGAGATACTCGAGCATCGCCGTGGTGTCCGCGTCCGGAGCCGACGGATCGAGGAACCCCGCGTCGACGAACGGCGTCATGTCCACGAACGGTGACGCTAGGTCGCGCACCATCCTGATGTCGTGAGCCCGATCCGACGCAGCGGACCTTCGAGGTTCGACCGAGCGACTACTTCGGCGACTTCTTAAGCTTGCAGAGCTTTCCGTCGTAGTCGATCGTCGACGCGACCTCGGCCGACGATCCCATCTGCGCGTGCACCGCGAGCGCGTCGTCGACGGTCGCCGAGAGGCTGGGCAGCTCGACGGTCGACTCGGGGATCGCGACGAAGGTCGGGTTCGACGGGAACTTGCAGACCAGCATCTTCGGCTTCCCGAAGTTGCTCTTCAGCGTCGCGCTGCCGCTGCCGGGGAGCGCGGTCGGTGTGCACGCGGCGCCGGTCGTGGCGGAGACGCCGTCGGCGTACGCGACGTTCTGCGCGTCGGAGAACTTCTTGCCCGTGCCGGAGTAGACGTCGAGGTGCGGGACGTCTGTGGCCGGGTGGGGGACGGACTTCAGCGCGCCGTGCCCGTCGGGCCAGAAGAGGAAGCGGTAGGTCTTCGACCCGCAGTCGGTGGCGACGATCTCCTGCGCGCCGCCGGGAGTCGCGATGGCGACCAAGGTCCCCGCGGTGAGCAAGACCATGGTGGAGACGAGCGAGAGCGCTCGGAACGCGTGCCGCATCATTCGTCCTCTCGCCGCCCCGCCACATCGGAGCACGGGGCAACCCGGCGCGCAAGCGCGTGGGAGAGGTTCAGCCGGTGAAGCGCGGTTCGACGACCAGCGGGACGAGCGGTGTCGGCGCCGGTGGGTCGGGTGGCAGCACGTAGGTGATCGTCACGACGCCGTCGCCGGCCTGCACGCCGGCGGCGAACGTCTCGCAGGTCCCCGTGCACAGGCCGGAGCCACCCCCGCCGCCACCGCCACCGGGGCTGTCGTTGGTGAAGCCGCCGCCCCCGCCGTAGAGGCCGCCGCCGCCACCGCCGCCGCCCTGCCCGGCGCCGGTGTTGAGGCTGGTCAGCCCGTCGCCGCCGAGCCCGAGCTCGCCGTCGTCAGCGGCGCCGCACCCGATGCCCGGTCCGCTCTGGGTCGCGCCCCCACCGCCCTCGGTCGGGGGTGGCGGGGCGCCACAGATGGACGCGCCCTCACCGTCGACCCCCGCGGTGCCGCCACCGTCGCCGCCCGCCTGCCCGTCGAACGGTCCCTCCCCGCCGGTGTCGAGACCACCGCCTGCGCCGCCGCCGCCCCCCGCGGCGAGCAGCCGGTCGGAGAGCGCGTAGGGCGAGGCGCGGACGTCCGAGCTCCCCCCACCGCCGCCACCGGCACCCGCGCCGCCCTGGGCCGGTGACGCGCCACCGGTGCCGCCGGACGCGTCGCCACTTGCCCCGCCGGAGCCGCCGGTGCCACCGACATCGACTGCGGGTGCAGCACCGCCCTGCGCGGCGACGTTGATCTGGAGCACCTCGCCGGGCACGACCTCGATGACCGAGACGGTGCGGCCTCCGAGCCCGGCGGGCGCGGCGTTCTCGAACCCGGCTCCACCGGCGGCGCCGTCGACGAGGACGGTGAGCTCGGTGACGCCGGCGGGCACGGTGAAGAGGTGTGTCCCCGGGGTGGCGAACGTCTCGGTCACCGTCGCCGCGCCGGCACGCGCGACGGTGGGCACCGCCCCGAGGATCGCGAGTGCCGAGATCGTGAGGAGCGCTCCCGCCCTGGCACCTGCGCGCACTGTCCGCCCCCGTTCCCGCGGTCGATCCGACCGGGACGCCCTCACGGTACTACCGCGCCGACGCAGCGCCCGGGATCTCCGGTGCACGCGAAGGTCGAACTGGCCGTGCGGTCCGCGCCGGGCGAGCACGCTCTCGCCGATCGGCGCGCCGCTACCGTCGTCGGCGATGACGACGACGGGGCTGCTGGTCGCGTACGCGAAGTGCAACCGGGCGGCCGACGAAGCCGCGTGGGACCGGTGGGAGGAGGACGTGCACGTCCCCGCGCTGTGCGCGGACGACGGCGCGTGGATCGCGACCCGGTTCGAGCTGACCGCGCGCCCCGAGCCCGGCATGCCGGGGATCGGCTTCACCCACGTGACGATCTACGAGCTCGACGCGCCCGACGTCTCGGACCAGGCGGCTCGAGTCCTCGCGGCCGATGATCGGCTCCGCGCGGCAGGCGACGTCCACCCCGCGCACGTGGCGGTGGGTGCCGACGTCTTCGAGGCCCACGGCCGGTACGGCGTGAAGCCCGAGCCTTCGGCGGCGCTGCGCGGTCACATCCTCACCCACGTGCTGTGCAACGACCCGGGCCGGGAGGCCGAGTGGGATGCCTGGTACGACGATCAGCACGTCCCCGACATGCTGTCGTGCGGTGCCTTCCGGGCGATGTCGCGCTGGCGTCGGGTGCCGCGCCGGCGAGTCGGCCCCAACCACCTCACCCTCTACGACGTCGGCACCGACACCGTCGAGGAGGCCGTCGCCCGGTCGGCCGCGACTCTGGCCGAGGTCGTCGGCGCCGGGCGCAAGCACGAGACGCACGCGGGGGCCCTCACGGTCACCCTCCGCCCGACGGGGCGCCACGGCTCGGTGGGATTCCGCCGGCCCCGTCAGTGATCGGGGCGCGATCGCGCAGAACCGTCATGGATCGGACACGGGCCCACAACCCGGCCCAGGCAGTCTCCGCTCCGACGGCCAGCAGGTCCGACGCTGCGCACGTTCGCCCATACCGAGCGGATCCGCCCGAACGTCCTCCGCTTGCGAACGTGCACAGACGTGGCGGTGCTCACGGGGGCGGGCCTGCTGGTCGTCACCTTCTCTTTCGACTCGCGTGCGCCGGGCGCCGCGAGCCGCCCGCCCCGGACGTTCGCTACGAGGTGATGACCACCGGGCAGGGGGCGTTGCGCACGACGTGGTCGGACACCGACCCGAGCAGCGCCCGTGCGACGCCGCCGCGCCCTCGTGAGCCGATGACGATCGCTCGGGCCGAGAGCTGTTCGGCGAGCTCGCAGAGGGTGCGGGCCGCGTCGCCCTGGAGCACCCGGGTCTCCGCCCCGGGCATCCCCAAGGCCGTGGCCGCGGCGGCGACCACTGACTCGCCCTCGTCCTGGGTCGCCTCCCGGAGCCGCTCGTAGTCCTGCTCGGACATCGTGCCGCCGGCCATGCCGGTGCCCGTCACGATCATCGGGTCCGCGGCGGGCACCACGGTGACGATCACCGTGTCGTCGGGGCGGCCGAGGAGCTCGAGGCCCTTGGTGGCTGCTTCGAGTGCGACGTCGGAGCCGTCCACGGCGACGATCACGCTCATGCGCGGACCCTACCCGGTGGGTGCGGCGATCCCGTTCAGCTCGTCCACGACGTCGAGGACGTCGCCTGTCTCGGCGAAGTCGACGGCGACGAGCGTCGGGAGCCGACCGCGGGCCTCCCTGCAGGCCGCGACGCGCTCACGGAGCATCTGCTCGTTGATCTCGCTGATCCCGCGCCGTCGTGCGGGCGTGACCCAGTGGTTGAACTGGAACACCGGCGATCCGTCGACGCCGCGGTGCGGAGCACACGACTGCGGCTTCCGCAGGTCGCGACCCCGAGGGAAGTTGAACGGAGTCTCCTCGACGAGCCCGGCGAACGCGTTGGAGAGCGCCGGACCGCCGTCGCCGAACTCCAGGGTGACGAAGAGACGCTTGCCCGACCGGATCATCTCGCCCAGCGTCGGGAGCGGTGCTCCGGGCTGCACCTCGAGCAGCTCCGACGCGAGGCCGGCGTCGGTGAACACCTGCATGAGCTCCTCGGGCGCCACGTAGTCCTCGATCACGATCGGGAGCACCGAGCTCGGGTTCTCGTCGAGGAACGCCTTGACGTCGTCGGCGAACTCCCGCATCGGTGTCGCGCCGATCTCGCAGAGCGTGTGGCAGAGGTACACCTCGCGCTCGACGTCGTCGGGGGGCGCGCCGAGCCGGCGATGGGTCTGGCGCGCGAGCGCGAGCAGCGGTCGGGGGAGCTCGCTCGCCTTGCGCTCCACGATGCCGTCGAGGTCGGTCCAGATCCGAGACCCACGGGGCGCGCCGCGGTAGGCGTCGATCTGGAAGCCGCGTATCCCGTCGCGCAGCTGATCCGCGACCGTCGCACCCTGGTTCGGGCCCTGGAACCCGGCCGCCGACGACGACATGGAGTTGTGGGAGGTGGCGAAGGCGACCTCGCCGAGGCTCCGGTCGCACAGCGCCGCCGAGCCGTTGCACTCGAGCTCCTGCGCACCGGCCGAGGGGAGGGGGAGCACGAACGCCGTCGCGAGCACCATCACCCCCACCAGTGCTCTGACGAGACTGCGCACCATGCCTCCGTGATCGTCTGGCGTCCGATGCGGCGGCGAGGGTAGCGGAGCCTCTCCGGATCGGGGGCGCGGACCGGACGAGACCGCGGCGGACGTCGCTCAGGCGGCCAGCTCGAACCAGGTCGTGGTCGTGTCGCGGGTGTAGCTCGAGCCCCACCGGCTCGCCATCGTGTCGGCGTGGCGCCTGGTGCGCTCACGGTCGGCCTTGCCGGCCGCGGGGTCGGCGATGATGCCGGGGTCGTCGCTGATCTCGACCCGCAGCCCGCCGCGGTCGAAGGCGATCCGCACGACGACCTGCGAGGGCGCGTGCCGCACGGCGTCGGCGACCATCTCGGCCGTCAGCAGCTCGGCCCGCTCGTCCAGCTCCGGGGCTCCGACCGACGTCAGGAACTCGTCGACGAACGCCCGGGCCTGTGCCGGCGCCGTGGGCTCGGGCCGGTAGCGCTGCTCTGCTCGCCGACCGGTCGCAGTGGTGATCTCGGTGGTGCTGCTCGGTGCTGCCATCGGGGCCCTCCCTCGTCGTGCTTCCCGTTCGTCGTTCCTGACGAACCGGGGGAGGGGCGCTTATCGGTCAGGGGGTGTGTCGGTCGTCACACCTCGTGAGGCGCTGCTGCTCGGGCGAGCTCGAGGAAGCGGCGGACCCGTGCGGGATCCTTGCGGCGGCGGTCGTCGTCGCGGCTGGTGCGGGTCTCCGAGTCGACGCCGGCCGGGCGAACCGTGGCGATCGCCTCGGCGACGTTGTCGGGCCCGAGTCCGCCGGCGAGCAGGACGGGCCGGGCGACCGCGTCCACGACTGCGCGACTCCACGACCAGTCGTGGGTGAGCCCCGAAGCGCCGACGACGCCGGTGTCGGGATGGGCGGTGTCGAGGAGCAACCAGTCGCTGGCGGGTGCGAAGGAGCGTGCATCCTCGACCGCGTCGGGTCCGCGCACCGGGATCGTCGTCATCACCTCGACGGGGGCGACGGCGTCGCGCAACGAAGCCACCCCGTCGACGCCGAGCCCGCCGACGGCCCGTGCGAGGTGCACGATGGCGGGCGCCAGGGTGTCCACCGTGCGCAGCACCCGATCGCGATCGGTGGAGAGCGAGAGCGCGACGACGCGGCACCCGCCGAGCTCGCGCACGATCGCACGGGCCGTCGCCTCGTCGACGGAGTCCCAGGTGTCGATGCCCTCGTCGACCACGACTCCGACGTGATCGGGGCCGAGCGCGGCGACGACTGCGGCGTCGGCCGGTGTCGTGATCCCGTAGATCTGGGTGATCACGATCGACGGCCGACCGGCGCGGCGAGCGGGAGCGCCTCGAGGTGTGCGACGAAGAGCTCGGGGTCGTCGAACATCCAGTCGTGGTCGATCGGCGCGTACCCGGCGGGGCGTTCGGCGACGGTGAACGTCGCGTGCAGCCGGTCGGCGAACGCCTGTCCGTCGGCGCGCGCCAGGATCGTGTCGCGCTCGGCCCAGAGCACGTGGCACGGGACACCTGCGCGGACGATGTCGTCGATCTCCGGATCGCGATCGTGCGCGAAGGCCCAGAGCGCGGCGCGCGCGAGCTGGAGCGGATGCGTGGCGGTCGTGTGGACGAACGCGCCGATGGCGCGACGGGTGACCATGCGCGCGATGCCGAGCGGGTGCACGGCCTCGATCGCGAGCGAGAGGCGCTCGTCCAGGGCGAGCGTGTCGCTGAACACGCACTCGACCACTCGCTCGGGCCGACGGGCAGCGAAGCCGAGCTCGAGCGCCCCGCCGAACGAGTGGCCCAGCACCGTCACCCGGTCCAGGCCGGCCGCGTCGAGCGTCGCCTCGAGGCAGTCGAGCGCGTGGAGGTAGGTCCAGCGCTCCGGCAGGGCGAACAGGTCGGGCGCCACCACTCGCGTCCGACGCGCGAGGAGCTCGACGGTGGGCCGGTACGCCTCCGGGTCCATCCCGAACCCGTGCAGCAGGAGGATGGCGGGCCCCGACCCCTCGTCGAGACCGGGGAGTGGACGGGCGATGGGAGGCACCGGGGCGATCCTGCCACCTCGGCCGGCAGGTCCTGCCTACGATCGGCGACCGTGATCACCGCCATCTCCGCCGACTCGCACGTGACCGAGCCGGGCGACTGCTACCTGCCGTACATCGACCCGGCGTTTCGAGACCGCGCGCCGGTCGCGGTCACCGACGACACGATGGGCGCGGCGATGTCGGTCGACAACGGGGCGTCGACGATCCCGTACGGCATGATCGCCGCGGCCGGCCGGTCGTGGGACCAGATCAGCCCGTTCATCCACGTCGGATGGGACGAGCTGCACGCCGGTGGTTGGGATCCGAAGGCGCGCCTCGCCGAGCAGGAGCGCGACGGCGTGCTCGTCGAGGTGCTGTACCCGTCGGTCGGGATGCTCCTGTGCAACCACCCCGATGCCGACTACAAGCACGCCTGCTTCCAGGCCTACAACCAGTGGATGGCGGAGTTCTCGTCGGCCGCGCCCGACCGTCTCATCGGTGTCGGGCAGACCGCGCTGCGCAGCGTCGCCGAGGGCATCGACGATCTCGAGCAGATGAAGGCCCTCGGTCTGCGCGGTGTGATGCTCCCGGGCTATCCGGCGTGCGTCGACGAGGGTGACTACGACGATCCACGCTGGGATCCGTTCTGGCGCGCCGCGGTCGAGCTCGACCTGCCGGTGTCGTTCCACATCCTCACCGGCGGTGCAGCCCACCTCGGGAGCACCGAGTTCCGCGGTCCGAAGATGAACGGGTTCTTCGGCATCATCCGCAGCTGCCAGGACATGATCGGGACGCTCATCTTCGGCCGCGTGTTCGACCGTGTGCCCGACCTGCGGATCGTCTGCGTCGAGGCCGACGCCGGGTGGGTGCCGCACTGGATGTATCGCGCTGATCATGCGGTCGAGCGACACCGCAACTGGCTCGGTGCCGGCGACCTCGACCGCAAGCCCAGCGAGTACTTCCGCGAGCACGTGTACGTGACGTTCCAGGACGACTGGGTCGCGTTCCAGACCACGCACCTCATGAACCACGAACGCTTGATGTGGGCCAACGACCATCCCCACTCGGACTCCACGTTCCCGAACTCGCAGCAGGTGCTCGCCGAGCACACAGCGCACCTGAGCGATGAGGTGCGCGACGACATCGCGTGGCGCAACTGCGCGCGGCTCTATGACCTGAAAGTCCCTGTGTCGGCGTAGTCGCACGGTGTCAGGCTGTCGGGATGTCAGCGACCATCCGACGGCTCACCTCCGACGACGTACCGATCGTCGTCGACTTCGCGGTGCGGGCGTGGGCGCCGGTCTTCGAATCGCTCGAGACCGTGCTGGGTGCCGAGATGTTCGCCCGGATGCACCCCGACGGCTGGGAAGGTCTGCAGGCCGCGGCCGTCGAGGCGACCTGCAACGACCCGGCGATGACCACGTGGGTCGCTACGGACGCGGCCGATGCTCCGGTGGGATTCGTCTCGGTGGTGCTGCACCGTGACGACCACGAGGGGGAGATCCACATGCTCGCCGTCGACCTCGGGCATCAACGGCGGGGGATCGCCGCGCGCCTCACCGACCACGCGGTCGAGTGGATCGCCGAGCAGGGGCTCCCGCTCGCCGCCGTCGCGACCGGCGGCGATCCGGGGCATGCGCCTGCACGCGCCGCCTACGAGGCGGCCGGCTTCACGGCCTTGCCGCTCGTCCGGTACTACAAGGCGCTCTGAACCCCGCGGTCGCCGAAGCGGTCCACGCGATGGTCGCCGAGGATGCCCGCACCAACCTCTGAGCGCTCCGATCAGGCGTCGGCGTGCTCCAGGCCTTCGACCTCGAGCATGTAGCCGCGACTGCGAACGGTGTGGATGCGCAGGCCCAGGCCCTCGATGCGGCGCCGCAGCCGCTTCACGTAGGTGTCGACGGACCGCGGCGACGGTGGGCCGTCGGTCCAGCCCGCGGCGCCCAGTCGCCGGCGGCTGAGCACGGTGCCGGTCGACTCGAGGAGCGCGCGCAGCACCGCCGCCTCGATCGGCGACAGCGCGACCCACTCCGTGCCCCGCCAGAGGAGGTCGGACTCGTCGATCGTGGGGCGCGCGGCGAGCTTCGTGCGCCACTGGAGGGCCGCGACGCGGCTCCACAGGTCGAGGTCGTCGGCCGGGACCCTGATCCAGTCGGTCAGGCGACCCCATTCGGTCGGTGGTTCGGCGTCTTCGGCCACGAGCAGCAGGCAGGGGCGACCGGCCCCGGCGAGCTCGTGCGCACGTTCGGCCTCATCGGGCCAGCGCAGGAGCTCCACCGAGATGCGGTCGACCGCGACCTCGCTGCGTGGCACCGACGCGTCGATGCCAGACATCGTGAGTTTCCTCCGTCCGCGACGTGGGCGTGCCACGTCGGGTGAGCGGACGCACCGAGTCGGTGTCGACCCGGCGCGCGTCAGACGGGACGGAGGCCGAGCGGTGGACCACGTCGCCGGACGAACGCAGCCGCGTGTCGACGCGGAACAGCTGGTGCGACGTCGCGCTGGCGACGACGCACCGCCGCGACGAGCGCGAGACCCAAGGCGCCCACGAGGACGTACAGGTCCAGCGGTGCGCGCTTCGTGACGCCGTCGGGAGACGTCGGCGGTACAGAGTCCTGGAGGTGCGAGTGCGTGGTCGCGCCGGTCACCTCGGCGCCGGCGAGGACGTCCCAGTGGGGGAGCGCTGCCGATCCGCTTGCCCCCGCGACCGCGAAGGAGCCGAGGAGCAGTGCGATCGCGGTGACGGCGCGGGCTGCGAAGCGCCAGCGCGAGCCCTCGCCCTTCGAGACCATGCGGCGACCGTAGGGGACGAAGGCGCCCGAGTCGTGCGCTGGGCGTTACGCGATCGCGACGGTCACCTGAACGAGACCTGACGGCTCTCGATCAGACGAACGTCGACTCGAGACGCAAGCCCATCTCGGGGAACGCGCCGATGGCGATCGTCTGCATCGAACCGCCACCCTTCCCGCCGCCGACCGGGTCGTCGACGAGGACCACCGCGTCTCGGTGCTGGTGGATCGTGCGTGCGACCTCGAGGGTGTCGCACGCCGAGTAGTGGTCGCCATCGACATGGAGCTCGCCACGCCACTGCCCGTGACGTGCGCCGTCGAGGCCGAAGTAGAGGCCCGTGCCGAGGTGGAACCCGGTGCCGCTCGATGCCGGCGTGATCGTGAGCGGGCGCTCACTCCCGTCCTCCATCACGAAGGTGATCGTGCCGCCGAGGATGCGACGGTTCGTGTCGTCGAAGCGCAGGTCGAGACGGGCGTCGACGAACGGGTCTTCGGAGCCGTCCGGGTGCTCGATGCCGCCGCGGAGCCGCTTGGGGGGAGCCCCCGGGAGGTTCGACTCCATGTAGTAGTGGAACGACGCGTAGCGCGATCCGTCGGGACGTTCGAACAGCCACGGTGCCCAGCTGGTGAACGAGCGCGGGTCGCGGATCCGTGCCGGTGGCTCGAGGTCGCGGAGCGGGTCGCCGACCTGCATGCGGACGCCCCAGGAGTGGTCTCGGGTGCCGGCCCAGCCCGAGGTGACCTCCACGCGCGCACCGTCGACCCGTACCCACCCCCTCGCGGTGCCCGTCTGGTGGTACCGCACGACGTCGTTGATGACGCGGTTGGCGTGGGGTGAGCGGTGCAGCTCTCGGTCTTCCATGCGCGGAGGGACCGCGCCCTCGATGGTGATGTCGAAGGAGATCGGCTGCACCTCGTTGCCGTCGAGGCGGATCCGCACCGCGTGCATCGGTTCGACCACCTCGTAGTCGAGTGGGCCGACGCCCGTGCGCTCGCGGTCGGTGTGCAGCGCACGGGAGCCACGGACGGTCCACTGCTCCGTCCCGCGTGACACCCCTCCGAACGCGTCGAGGACGTTCCGGTTGGTGTACTTGCCGAGCCCGAAGCACACCTGGAGCGACCCGTCGAGCGCGCACGCCTGGAGCCAGAGCTTCTCGGTCCAGTTGACGTCGGGGGTCGCGACCGACGCGAACGTGTCGACGGTCTGGTGCAGCAGCGTCTCGTCGGCGGGGACGAGCGGTCCGATCGACGGGTCTTCCACGGGCGGCAGTCTTGCGCGTCGCCCGCCGGTCGAGACGCTCCGTACGATGCGGCGATGGGCGACGGAGCGATGACGGACGACGTCGGGTCACGCTTCGGGGCATGGCTCGCCGAGAAGGTCGGTGGGCCGGTCGAGGTCGGGCGGTTCGAGTCACCGACCCTCGGTGGCCTGTCGAACGAGACGCAGCTCCTCGAGGCCGACTGGGGGGACGGGCCGCGAGGGCTGGTCCTGCGGATGGCGCCTGCCGGGACGCCGATCTTCCCCGACTACGACCTCGGCCGGCAGGTCGCCATCATGCGCGGCCTCGCCTCCGCTTCGGAGGTGCCGGTGCCGGAGGTGCTCTGGGACGAGCCGGACGAGGCGGTGCTGGGGCGGCCGTTCTACGTGATGACGCGCGTCGACGGTCGCATCCCGCCCGACAATCCCGGCCACCACTTCGAGGGTTGGGTGAAGGAGCTTCCCGCGCAGAGCCAACGTGGGTTGCACGACAAGAGCATCGACATGATGGCCCTGATCAACCGCGTCGACGTCGACGCGGCACGCCTCGGGTTCCTCGACCGACCGGAGCACGGCGACGATCCGATCGCCCAGGAGCTCGGATGGTGGCGGACGTACCTCGACTGGGCGGCCGACGGCGAGCGAATCGGCGTGCTCGAAGACGCGTTCGCGTGGTGCGTGGCCCATCGACCGGAGTCGGCGGAACGGGGGCTCGTGTGGGGTGACGCTCGCCTCGGCAACATGATCTACGGCGACGACCTCGCGCCGATCTGCGTGCTCGACTGGGAGATGGCAGTCCTCGGACCCGCCGAGCTCGACCTCGGCTGGTACCTGTTCCTCGACCGGACCGCGCTGTCGTTCACGGAGCCGCTGCCGGGGTTCCCCGAGCGCGAGGGCACCATCGCGCGCTACGGCTCACGACTCGGTCGCGGGATCCGCGACGCCGACTGGTACGAGGCATGGGGCGGAGTGCGCGCGGCCTGCATCCAGGTGCGTTTGGCCCTCGTCTTCCACGAGCTCGGACTGTTCCCCGACCTCGCGTGGAGGGCCAAGAACCCCGTCACCAAGGTGCTCCGCTCGTTGGTCGCGTAGGAAGCCCACGCGACCAGGTCTCAGGTCGTCAGGTAGCGGTCGATGACCCGGTGCAGGTGGGCGATGTTGCTCTCCTGGCGGGTCGCGAGTCGCGCGCCGCTGAAGCCGCGCGACTTCATGCCCTCCTGGACCCGAGCCATGTTCGAGTAGTCCTGCTCTGTGATGCGGCCCCAGTCGTGGTCGGTCCAGTCGTCCCAACGCTTGCGCGGTGGCATCTCCCACTCTGCGTCGGGATCGGGCCACTCGAGCACCCATGTGTCCTTGACCGCGAGATCGGGATCGGTGCCGTGGGGGCGGATCCGGAAGAGGATCGCGCTCCCGGGGTAGATGGGTCCGATCAGGTTGGGGAAGAAGAGCACGTCGTCGGCGCTCGTCATCTGCTCCAGCTCGAGCCCCGAGACGTCGAAGCCACGCGCCGCGAGCAGCTCGCGTCGGCGGTGCTGGTACGCACCGAGGAGCTCGCCGCGCCCGAGCCCGGACGTGCGCAGCTCCTCGACCACGGCGCGCTCGTCGCCGAGGAACGCGCCGCCGAGGCCGGCGACCATGCCGAGCAGGATCTCGCCCTCGTCGAACTCGTCGTCGGCGAGACCGAGCCGCGGGCTGCCGCGCAGCACGCGCCGAGCCCCGGCGATCCGTCCGTAGTGCGCGTGGGTGTCGAACTGCTCGTACTCGATCCCGACGTCGTCAACCCACGGCAGCGTCTGAGGATGCGTGCCCTGGACGTGGTAGCCCTCGGCGAAGGCCTCGACGACGACCTTCCAGTTCGCGGGCAGCACCGTCGTCAGGTACGCCCGGAACCGGTACTCCTCGAGGCGGTACGGGGCGAGGAGCGCGGGAAGAGGATCGAGGTACTCGAGCAGTGGTGGCGCGTCGGCGTCGAGGCAGATCCACACGAAGCCACCCCAGGTGTCGACGGGCACCGCAGCGAGCGCGAGCCCTTCGGAGAGGTCGGGGAACTCGTCGGGATCGACGACCTCGACGAGGCGCCCGTCGAGCGCGTAGCGCCACGCGTGGTACGGGCAGCGCACGTCACCGCCATCCTCCGTCGCGTCGAAGCGGCCGCATCCGTCGGCGAGACGGGTCCCTCGATGCAGGCACGAGTTGTGGAACGCGTGGAGCCGACCGTCGTGCCCGCGGGTGACGAGCACCGACTCGTCACCGATGCCGTACTCGAGGTAGTCGCCCGCATCGGTCAGCTCTTCTTCGCGGCCCGCGACTTGCCAGACGCGCGACCACATCCGCTCGAGCTCCGCGACGAGGAACTCGCGTGAGAGGTAGCGCTCCTTCGGGACGATGCCGTCGGGGCCGACGAGCATCGACCGGTCCACGGCGGTGACGGGGCCGGCGACCACGACGGTAGTTTCGCACCGTCGCGCCGCGGCCGGAGGGGGAGGCGAGCCGACCTTGCAGTGGAACCTCGCCGACCTGTTCGAGGCGATCGCGGACGCGGTGCCCGAGCGCGTCGCCGTCGTCCACGGTGACGAGCGCCTCACCTACGCAGAGCTGGACGAGCGCGCGACCCGCGCCGCGCACTCGATGCGAACGCGTGGCGTGCAGGCGGGTGAGCACGTCGGGCTCTACCTGCGATCGTGTCCGGAGTTCCTCGAGGCCATGCTCGGAGCGTTCAAGCTGCGGGCGGTGCCGATCAACGTGAACGACCGGTACGTCGCGGCCGAGGTGGTCGACGTCGTCGATGACGCCGACGTCGTCGGCATCGTGATGGACGGGTCGCGACCTGCGGCTCCGGCCGACGTCGCGAGCCCGCGCCGGTGGGTGCTGTGCACGGGAGATGACGGCGACTACGACGCTGCGCTGGCCGCCGAGTCGCCGGTGCGCGACTTCGGCCGCCGTTCCGGTGACGATCACTACATCCTCTATACGGGCGGCACGACCGGGCGTCCGAAGGGCGTCGTGTGGCGCCACGAAGACATCTTCTTCACCGCGATCGGAGGCGGGAACCCCGGCGGCGAGCCGCTCGGCGCGCCCGAGCAGCTCGTTCCCGTCACGCTGGCCAACCGGAACCAGCGGATCGGTGTGTTCCTGCCGCCCGACGACCCTGGGCCCGGGGAGTTCGTGGCGCTGTCGCTCGGTCCGCTCGGGCATGCGAGCGGTCAGTGGCTCGCGCTCGGCACGTTGCTCGGGGCCGGGACCCTGGTCCTCTACGACGCGTCGTCGTTCGACGTCGTGCACCTGCTCGATCTCGTCGCGCGCGAGCGGGTCGGGATGCTCACGCTCGTCGGTGACGCGACCGCCCGTCCGCTGCTCGACGCGCTGCGCGCCGAGCCGGATCGTTGGGACACGTCGTCGGTGCGCCTCCTCGGGTCGGGCGGGAGCATCCTCTCGAGCGACGTGAAGGACGGCTTGCTCGCCGCGATGCCGTCGGTGGCGGTCGTGCTCGAGGCGATCGGCTCGTCGGAGTCACCGAGCCAAGCGGTGTCGGTGACGCCGCAGGGCGCCACGGCTCCGCCGTCGCTCACGTTCGCGTCGAAGCCCGACACGATCGTCGTCGACGACTCGATGCGGCCGATCCCGCCGGGGACCGGGGCGGTCGGGCGCCTCGCCACCAGAGGCCGCTCGCCGCTCGGGTACTACAAGGATCCCGAGGCGTCGGCACGCACGTTCGTGACGATCGACGGTGAGCGGTACACGCTGCCGGGCGACATGGCGTCGATCGACGCCGATGGCACGGTCCACCTGCACGGTCGCGGTTCGCTGTGCATCAACACCGGGGGCGAGAAGGTCTATCCCGACGAGGTCGAAGCGGTGCTCAAGTCGCACGACGGCGTGTTCGACGCGGTCGTGGTCGGCGCTCCCGACGATCGCTGGGGTGAGCGGGTGGTGGCCGTCGTGCAGGCCGTGGACGATCGGCCGCCGACGCTCGACGAGCTGGACGCGCACTGCCGAGCGATGCTCGCGGGGTACAAGGTGCCGCGGGCACTGCTGATCGTCGACCGGATCCCCCGCAACGCCGCCGGCAAGCCGGACTACGCGTGGGCGAAGGAGCAGGTCACCTGACACGACTGCTCAGACGAGGAGCGACTCGAGGTTCGCGCCGAAGAGCCCGGCGTGGTCGGCGGGGGAGGCGCCGGTGCGCTCGTAGTCGGCGATGGGCGTCGCCGTTCCCTCGGAGTGCGGGTAGTCGCTGCAGCACATGAAGAGGTCGCCGGCCTGACGCTCGAGCCGGGCGGGCAGCTCGTAGGAGAACGCGGCGACGCGCACGTGGCGACGGAAGTAGTCGCTCGGGCGCATCGACAACGGCACGGGCACGGTGCCGTTGAGCTTGCTCGTGAAGTCGTACCCGCCGTCGAGCATCATGAGGTACTGGGGCACCCAGATCGCGGACAGCTCGACGACGCCGATCCGCAGCTCGGGGATGCGCTCGAACACGCCGTTGACGATCAGGTCGGTGATCGCGAGCGCGGCCGGCGTCCACAAGAACACCGACTCGGTGATGTTGACGAGCGCCTCCTCGCCGTCGTCGGTGTACCACGCGTCGTCGAACACGCGCGGTTGGTCGGCGACGTGGAACACCGGGGTCACGCCGTGCGCGACGAACGACCGCCAGGCGCGCTCGAGATCGGGATGCGACGGGGGCTTCCCGTCGACGAGCGACGGGGCGATCATGGCGAGCCGGACGCCTCCCGCCTGGAGCTGCCCGAGCTGGTCGTCGAGCCAGTCGAGGTCGCGCAGGGTCAGGTGCGCGACCGGGTGGAGCGCGCCCGCGCCGTCATGGACCACCGACGTGCACCAGCGGTTCCACGCGCCCATGTTCGTGCGCAACGACGGCAGATCGACGCCGACCCTGCGTTCCCACAGGAGTCCGAAGTTGGGGAAGCAGACCGCGGCGTCGAAGCCCATGTCGCGGACGCGCGCGGCACGAGCAGCCGGATCCCAGAAGTCGTCGGGGAGCCGCTCGTCGTAGCGGTAGTCCGGCGCTCTACCTGCGAGCCGCCGGTTGCGGCGCTCGCCGAGCTCGTCGGTCTCGCCGGGCTGCTGCACGTCGGCCATGCCCAGGCGCTCGCCCCGCCAGGTGATCCACGGGTAGCCGAGCTCGTCGTCCACGATGACGAGCGCGTCGTCGCGCTCCGCGGGGTCGGCGTGCTCGCGCCACAGAGCGCGCGGCTCGTAGAGGTGCTGATCGCAGTCGATGAGCGCCATGACCTTCCCCCCGGCTCGCTCGAACCACTCGATGCGTCTCTCGACCCGCCCCACGACGGTGAGCGACGCAACCAGGGCAACCCTACGCGAGCACGAGGTCGACGAGGCGGGCGGCGGCGACCGCGGCTCGGTCCTGCTCGGCGTCGGTGCGGGCGACGAGGTCGTCGGCGCTGAGGCCCGCGCGCGCGACTGGCTCGGGGTCGCCAGCAGCCCAACGGGCGACGATGCCGGGCGTGACCTCCGGGTGGAACTGCACGGCCAGCGCAGAGCCGTACGAGAACGCCTGCGGGCCGACGTCGGAGGTCGCCAGCAGCCGCGCCGCGGGCGGCAGCGTGAAGGTGTCGCGGTGGAACTGGAACCACGGGCCGGCGGTGATCGCGTCCGCGGCGCCGGGTTCGGGACGGACCTCGTGCCAGCCGACCTCTTCGCGGTCGGCCGGGCGCACCTCGCCTCCGAGTGCCGCGGCGAGCATCTGCGCGCCGAAGCAGATCCCGAGCACGGGGACGTGGGCCTCGACCGCGGCCGCGACGAAGCCGCGTTCCCGGTCGACGGCGTCGGCGAACGCGTCGGCGTAGACGGACCACTCGGAGCCCAGGACGACGAGCAGCGCCGTCCGCACCTTGTCGGGCCAGCGGTCGGCCTCTCGGTGCAGCGTCGTCAGCCGGAACCCGCGGGCTGCGAGCGCCGCCCCCACGAGCCCCGCGTCCGCGTCGTCGGCGTTGGCCAGGACGGTGACCTCGGTCTGGCCCTCGAACGACTCGCCCGAACGGGTCTCCGCCGACATGTCCCGGAGCGTACGGCTCGCCCGTGCGCCCGCCCGGTACGATCGGTACCCCCATGACGACCCAGCTCTCCCACCTCGACGAGCTCGAGTCCGAGTCGATCCACATCTTCCGTGAGGTCGCCGCCGAGTTCGAGCGCCCGGTCCTGCTGTTCTCCGGCGGGAAGGACTCCGCGGTGATGCTCCGGCTCGCCGAGAAGGCGTTCTGGCCCGCGCGGGTGCCGTTCCCCGTCATGCACGTCGACACCGGTCACAACTTCGACGAGGTGATCGACTACCGGGACCGGCGAGTCGCCGAGCTGGGCATCCAGCTCGTCGTCGCCTCGGTGCAGGAGTCGATCGACAAGGGTCGGGTCGTCGAGGAGACCGGGCCGCGGGCGAGCCGCAACCGCCTCCAGACCGTCACCCTGCTCGACGCCATCCAGGAGCACGGGTTCGACGCCGTGTTCGGGGGAGGGCGGCGCGACGAGGAGAAGGCCCGAGCCAAGGAGCGCGTCTACTCGTTCCGTGACGACTTCGGGCAGTGGGACCCGAAGAACCAGCGCCCCGAGCTGTGGAACCTCTACAACGGGCGTCACCGCAAGGGTGAGCACATCCGCGTGTTCCCCCTGAGCAACTGGACCGAGCTCGACATCTGGCAGTACGTCGCCGACGACGAGGTCGAGCTCCCCTCCATCTACTACGCGCACCGTCGCGAGGTGTTCGAGCGCGACGGGATGCTGCTCGCGGTCACGCCGTTCGTCACGGTCATGGACGGCGAGGTTCCCGAGGAGCGCACCGTGCGCTTCCGCACCGTCGGCGATGCGTCGTGCACGGGCGCCGTCGAGTCGAGCGCGGCGACCGTCGAGGCCGTGATCGCCGAGGTCGCGGCGTCCACCGTCACCGAGCGGGGCGCGACCCGGGCCGACGACCGCATCTCCGAGGCCGGCATGGAAGACCGCAAGCGCGAGGGCTACTTCTAGTCATGGAGCTGCTGCGGTTCGCGACGGCGGGGTCGGTCGACGACGGCAAGTCGACGCTGATCGGTCGCCTGCTGCTCGAGACGAAGCAGATCTTCGAAGACCAGCTCGAGGCCGTCGAGCGCACGTCACGCGACCGCGGGTTCGACTACACGAACCTCGCGCTGCTCACCGACGGGCTCCGGGCCGAACGTGAGCAGGGGATCACGATCGACGTCGCGTACCGATACTTCGCGACTCCTCGACGCAAGTTCATCATCGCCGACACCCCCGGACACATCCAGTACACGCGCAACATGGTCACCGGTGCGTCGACCGCCGACCTCGCCCTCGTCCTGGTCGACGCGCGCAACGGCGTGGTCGAGCAGTCCCGCCGCCACGCGGTGATCGCGAGCCTCCTCCAGGTGAAGCACCTCGTGCTCTGCGTCAACAAGATGGACCTGGTCGACTGGGACGAGCGGCGGTTCGACGTGATCAGCGCGGAGTTCTCGGAGTTCGCGGCCAAGCTCGACATCGACGACCTCACGTTCGTCCCCGTCTCGGCGCTGCTCGGCGACAACGTCGTGTCGCACTCGCCGAACATGCCCTGGTACGAGGGGCCGACCCTGCTGCACCACCTCGAGCACATCTACATCGCGTCCGACCGCAACCTGATCGACGCCCGCTTCCCCGTGCAGTACGTGATCCGGCCGATGAGCCACGACCATCACGACTACCGGGGGTACGCCGGCGAGGTCGCCAGCGGCATGTTCCGCCCCGGCGACGAGGTCATGGTGCTGCCCAGCGGCTTCACGACCACGGTCGCGGGCATCGACCGCTACGGCGGGCCCGTGACCGAGGCGTTCCCGCCGATGTCGGTGAGCATCCGCCTCGCGGACGATCTCGACATCAGTCGGGGCGACATGATCTGTCGCCCCAACAACACGCCCACCGCTACGCAAGACGTCGACGCGATGGTCTGCTGGTTCAGCGAGCGCCCGATGCAGCCCGGCACCGTGTACGCGATCAAGCACACGACCCGCACCGCGCGGGCCAAGGTGCAAGACCTCCACTACCGGCTCGACGTCAACTCGCTGCACCGCGACGAGCAGCACAAGGCGCTCGCGATGAACGACATGGGTCGCGTGTCCCTGCGCACGACGGTGCCGCTGTTCGTCGACGAGTACCGCCGCAACCGGGCGACGGGCAGCTTCATCCTCGTCGACGAGGGGACCTTCGAGACCGTCGGCGCGGGGATGGTGCTCGGCACCCAGAGCACCCCCTGAGTCGGTGAGCAGCCCCAACGTCGTCTGGCACGACGACGGCGTGCCCCGCGAAGATCGCTGGCGGGCCGCCGGTGTGGCAGGTGCGACGGTGTGGCTCACCGGCCTGTCGGGGTCGGGCAAGTCCACCGTCGCCTCCGCGCTCAACCAGCGTCTGGTCGCGGACGGTCGGCTCACCTACACGCTCGACGGCGACAACGTCCGCCACGGCCTGAACGGCGATCTCGGGTTCTCCGCCGAGGACCGTGCCGAGAACGTGCGCCGCATCGCCGAGGTCGCTCGGTTGCTCGCCGACGCGGGGCTCATCGTGCTGGTGCCGGTCATCAGCCCCTATCGCGCCGGGCGCGACCACGCCCGGGCGCTCCACGCGGCGGCGGGCCTGCCCTTCGTCGAGGTGTTCGTCGACGCGCCGCTCGACGTGTGCGAGGCACGCGATCCGAAGGGCCTCTACGCGAAGGCGCGCGCGGGCGACCTGCCCGGCTTCACGGGCATCGACGATCCGTACGAGCCGCCGCTGGCGCCGGAGCTCGTCGTCGAGTCGGCGTCGACGTCGCCGGCGAGCGCGGCCGAACGGATCCTGGCCGCGCTCGACGCGGCGGATATCCTCCCCGCCCATGACCACTGACGTCGCAGTCCGTCCCGAAGCGGCGCTCGAGCCGATCCAGGTCGCCGAGCGCAAGCTGGTGAAGTCGATCGCCGTCGGCGTGGCGGTCGCGGTCCCGATCTGCGTCGTGATCTGGATGGGGCTCGTCGCGATCGCGCTCGCGTCGTCGATCTTCACCGGCTCCTGGGCGTCGGCCCTCAGCATCGCGGCCGTCGTCGGCGCGTTCGCCGGCGCGTTCTTCGGGGGATGGGCCGGGTCGCTCGTCGCTGCGCACGACCTCGACACCGCCGACAGCCCCCACCACTGACCCGGCCGCTCGACGAACCGAGCCCGGACGCGACGCTCGGCACGCCCAGCGGGCCGGAGCCCGCTCGACGTGCTGAGGCGTCGTCCGTCGAGAGGTCAGGTGTCGTGAGTGCTCGGCGTCAGCCGCCGAAGTTCTCGGTCGCCCACACGGTGCCGCCCGAGGTCCAGGTGGCGACGGCGAACTGGCTGAAGGCACCCGAGAGGATGTTCGCTCGGTGGCCGGGCGAGTTCATCCAGGCGTTGTGCATGGCGTCGCCGGTCATCCCCGCGGGCCCGTAGAGGACGTTCTCGCCCAGGGTGCGGAAGTTGTTGTAGCCCGGCGAGCGGATCGCGGAGTTGAGGTCGCGGTGGTACATGCGCCCCTGGGCCGCCATGTTGGAGCTCCACTCGTTGGCCAGGCAGTACAGCTGCCGGCTCCACGCGAGGCCTCCGAGCCCGGCGGCGCCGCGGCTCGAGTTCGTGAGGTTGTAGATCGTGCTCGTGGTGGCATCGGGCGGACCGCCCGGGCCACAGGCCGGCCGTGACGCGGCGGCGGGTGGCGCGGGAGCCGGCGACGGCGTGCAGGCCGCTCCGACCCCGGCGATGGCGAGTGCTGCTGCGGCGATGCCGAGGCGCTTCGTCCGCTTCGACCGCTTCGTCTGCTTCGTGACCATTGTGATCGCCCCTCTCGACGGCTCTGGCTCCCAGCCGTGAGGGGAATCGACCACTCTGCGTGAGGACTTGAGTGCAGTTGGTCACTTTGGGCGCGAAGTGGCCTCCCGTTGGGTTTCGGGCTCGTGGGCAGATCTGGGGGGCAGGCCGGGGCGTGCCCGGGCCGTCGGCTCAGCTCTCGAGGTACTGGCGGAACCGGTCGTAGAGCCCGTCGACGCCGGCGCCGTGGAGGGTCATCCCGCCGTCGACGACGAGGTTCTGGCCGGTCACGAAGCGAGCGAGATCGGAGCAGAGGAACACGACGACATCGGCGATGTCCTCGGGCGCACCGATGCGGCCGAGCGGGGTCTTCTCGACCATGTGCGGGACGGTCCAGTCGAAGCCGGTGAGCAGGATGTCGGTCAGGCCGGTGTGGATCATCCCCGGCGCGACTGCGTTGACCCGGATGGCCGGGCCGTACTCCAGCGCCGCGGTCGCGCTGAGCGACGCGACCGCCGCCTTCGCCGCGGCGTAGGGAGCCTCGCCGGCCGCCGGACGGGTGCCGCTGATCGACGACGTGGACACGATCGACCGTCCCGCGGGGGGCGGATCCGTCTCGAGCATGAGCGGCACCGCGGCCCGGAAGCCGTGGAAGACGCCGGTCAGGTTGAGGCGGACGATCCGGTCCCACTCGGCGAGGTCCCACTCGTGCAGGGCCGACATCGACGAGCTGCCCGCGTTGTTGAAGAGCGTCGTCAGCCCGCCGAGCGTGCTCGCCGAGTCGCGGACCGCGGCTTCGAGGGCGTCGTAGTCGGTGACGTCGACGCCGTGCGCGGTGCCACCGACCTCGTCGGCGACGGCCTTCGCCGATGCCTCGTCGATGTCGAGCACCGCGACCGCGGCGCCCTCGGCGGCCATGCGCCGGCAGGTCGCCGCCCCGATGCCCGAGCCCCCGCCGGTCACCACCGCTCGACACCCCTCCAACAACCCCATGCTCGTCCCTCCACTCCTTGCGTGCACCCACATCCTCGTTGCGTCGCTCACCGTCGTGGGGTGGGTCGAGCGACGCACCGAGGTGGTTCCGTGCCCCCGGAGCGGGGACCGGCAGGGCAATGATGGCAGCGCATGTGGAAGGCCACGATCCGAGGGCTGCTCGCGCGCAAGGTGCGCTTGGCCCTGACCGCGCTCTCGGTGCTGCTCGGCGTCAGCTTCGTGGCCGGCACCTACACCCTCACCGACACGCTCGACGCGTCGTTCCAGACCTTCTTCGACCGAACCGTCGAGGGGGTCGACGTCGTCGTGCGCCCTCGCGCCCCCTTCGGCGGCGACGGTGAGCGTGACCGGGCGCCCGCGTCGCTGGTCCGTCAGGTGCGCGGCGTCGAGGGCGTGGGCTCCGCCTACGGCGTGCTCGAGGACTACGCGCAGTTCGTCGACCCGGAGGGCGAGAGCATCCAGAACGGGGGCGCGCCGACCATCGGCATCACCTGGTCGCAGGCGCCCGACGCGGACGAGCCGCTCCGCCTGAGCGAGGGGCGCGCGCCGGAGGCCGACGGCGAGGTCGCGATGGACGCCGGCACCGCGGCGCGCCACGGCTTCGAGGTCGGCGACGAGGTCGACGTCCTGCTCGAGGGGCCCAAGGAGCGGTTCGAGATCGTCGGGCTCTTCGGCTTCGGCAACCAGCTCGACGCGCTCGCCGTCACGTTCGCCGCGTTCGACCTCCAGACCGCGCAACGGGTGTTCGGCGCCCCCGGCATGGTCGACGCGGTCAACGTGACGGCGGCGCCGGGCGCGTCGAACGCGGCGATCCAGGAGCGGCTGCGCGCGGAGCTCGGTGCCGCCTACGAGGTGAACCTGGCGAGCGAGTTCGCCGCCGATCGCAGCAGCGACTTCACCGAGTTCTTCTCGCTGCTCACGCAGCTGCTGCTCGGCTTCGCGGCCATCGGCCTCGTGGTCGGCGCGTTCATCATCTTCAACACGTTCTCGATCCTGGTGGCGCAGCGGACCCGTGAGTTCGGGTTGCTCCGGGCAATGGGTGCAAGCGGACGGCAGGTCGTCGTCGCGGTCGTGCTCGAGGCCGCACTCGTCGGCTTCGTGGCATCGCTGCTCGGGCTCGCCGCAGGCGTCGGGCTCGCCGCGCTGTTGCTCGCGCTGGTCTCGAGCCTCGGCTTCGACGTGCCGGACGGCGCGCTCGTCGTCGCGGAGCGCACGATCATCGCCTCGCTCGCCGTCGGCGTCCTGGTCACGGTCGCATCGTCGGTGATCCCGGCCGTGCGCGCCGCGCGGATCCCGCCGATCGCGGCGATCGACGACGTGCAGCCGGAGCGTCCGCGCCCGTTCCGCCGACGCCGGATCCTCGGAACGCTCCTCGTGCTCGCGAGCATCCCGTGCCTCGTGATCGGTGTGGACCGATCGCGGGCCGCGGTCGACGTCACCGACGAGATCTGGCTCGTCGCGCTCGGCGCGCTCCTCCTCTTCTTCGGTGTCGTCGTGCTGCTCGCGACGTTCGCTCGGCCACTCGCAGGAGGGCTCGGGCGACCGCTGCGCCTGATCGGGGTCACCGGCACGCTGGCCCGCGGCAACGCGATGCGCAATCCCCGTCGAACCGCCGCGACCGCGTCGGCCCTCGTCGTCGGGCTCGCGCTGGTGGGGCTCGTCGCGATCTTCGGGGAGTCGGCGAAGGCGTCGGTCGCCGAGGCGGTCGACCGCGGGATCCGCGCCGACTACGTGCTGAAGGCGCAGCAGTTCGCGGGCTTCTCGCCCCAGGTCGCCGATCGTCTCCGCGACCTGCCCGAGCTGGATGCCGTCGCCTCGTTCCGCTTCGGCAACGTGCGCGTCGACCTGGGGGAGGAGACCGTCGCCGGTGTGGACCCGGATGCGCTCGGCGACGTCGTCGACCTTCGCGTGCGCCGGGGGAGCATCGGCGACATGGGCGACGACGGCATGCTCGTGCATCGCGACACCGCCGAGCGTCTCGGTCTCGAGGTCGGCGAGACCCGCGCGGTGCAGTTCCCGCGCGGGTTCTTCCCGCTGCGCGTGGCGGGCATCTACGAGCAGGAGGACTTCACCGGCGGGTTCCCGGTGCCGTTCGTCGTCGCCCAGCCCGCGTACGAGCGGGGGTTCGGCCCCGACGACCAGGACTCGCTGGTCTACGTGTCGGCGACCGACGGCGACACCGGCGCTGCCCGGGTCGCGATCCGGCAGGCGCTCGGCGACGACTTCCCCAACATCGACGTCCTGACCCGCGAGGAGTACAAGGACGAGCAGGAGCGCGCGATCGACCGCTTCCTCGCGGTGACCGTCGCGCTGCTGCTCCTCGCCGAGCTCATCGCGGTCCTCGGCATCGTGAACACGCTCGCCTTGTCGGTGTTCGAACGGACCCGAGAGCTCGGCCTGCTGCGCGTCGTCGGCACGACCCGACGTCAGGTGCGACGCATGGTTCGCGGGGAGTCGGTCATCGTGGCGCTCCTCGGTGGACTCGTCGGCACGGTCCTCGGCCTCGTGTGGGGATGGGTGTTCACGATCTCGCTCGAGTCGCAGGGCATCACCCAGGTGCGCGTCCCGGTGGGCCAGCTGGCGATCTTCGTCGTCTTGTCGATGGTCGCCGGGATCGTCGCCGCGCTGTACCCCGCATGGCGGGCGAGCCGCCTCGACGTGCTGGACGCGATCGCCACCGAGTGATCGGCATCTCGGGACGGGTGCAGTGACCGAGAGGCGCCGCTGGTAACCTGGCGGGTCCCTTGACGGGCGATTAGCTCAGGGGGAGAGCGCTTCCTTGACGCGGAAGAGGTCAGAGGTTCAAATCCTCTATCGCCCACACCTAAACATGCTGGTCAACGGCGCTTTTTGCGCCGCTGACGCGCGTCCTCAAGTGTGCTGGGCCGCGGCTGGGCCGCGGTGGGGCCGCGGGAGATTCCTCGCTGACGCCCGTGTCAGCGCGCGCGAACGTCTCCGCGAGGAGCGCATCGAGGCGGTCGTCGGTGCCCGGGAACAGGTGACCGTACGTCGCGAGCGTGGTCGTGACGCGCGCGTGGCGCAGCTTCGCCGCGACCTCGAGCGGGTTCGCGCCCTGGTGGATCAGCCATGACGCACACGCGTGGCGCAGATCGTGAAAGCGCGCCCGAGAGGGGAGTCCGGCGCTTTCAACGGCGGGCAGCCAGACGCGTCGACGGAAGTTCGACCGGCGCAGGGGCGTGCCGTCGTCGCTGGTGAAGATCAGGCCGCGTTGACGGTCGGGGTCTGGGAACCCGGCGACCTGGGCAGCGAGCTCGTCGGCGAGGAAGGGCGGGAAGCTCACGCTGGCGCGTGAGCTGCGCGTCTTGGGCGGACCGAAGCTCAGCGCGCCGTCGACCTCGATCAGGATCTCGGCGACGTCGATGCGTCGACGCAGGAAGTCGATTCGGCTCACGCGCAGGCCGGCGAGCTCGCCCCATCGCAAGCCGGTGTAGGCCGCGGCGAGGATCAAGACGCGGTATCGGGGCTCGATGACCCCGGCGACCCGGGACACGTCGTCGGGCGTGAGCAGCGCAGGCTCGCGCCGCACATCGGCCGGCAGCGCGACGCGGCGACATGGTGACGTAGCGATGAGACCGGCGTCGACGGCCTCGGTGAACACCCGCGCCAGGAGCTGGTAGCAGATCCGGATCGTGCTCGACGCCAACCCCGCGGCTTCCAGTGAGGCGACCCAGGCCTTCACGTCGGTTGACGTGATCGTGAGGATGGGTCGCGTCCCGAACGCCGGCAGCACACGCGTGCGCATCAGCGTGGCGTCGCGAGCCCGCGTCGTCGCGCGACGGTTCAGACGCGTCGCCTCGACATGGGCCGCGAAGTCCTCGAAGCGCGTACGCCCCAAGGCCGGGTCGCGCCACTCGCCGCGCAGCTTCGCTGTCTCGACGGTGGCCAGAAATGCTTCGGCGTCAGTCCTTCGGGTGAAGGTTCGGGACCGTTCGCGCCCGTCGGGTCCGCGATACCGAGCGCGCCAGACGTTCGCGTCGCCACGACGCCGCCGTTCGACGTGCGGCATGACTTCCTCCTCGTCGGCCAACGTGCGTGGTCCGCAGAGCCGCTGTGTCCGCCGTGGGGCCGTTCCCACGGCGGGCGCGGCACTCGGCTACCGGCGACATTGATGACACGCTCGTCGAGGCTTGTGAAGCGTCGAGCGCGCATTCTTGTCGCGCACGCTGAACGTTCTGCGTGGGTGCGCAGCGCCTTGCATCGAACCCTTGGATCGCGCGCTCGCGCCGTCGGGATCTACACGCGCGCGACCCGATCCGTTGGGCAATACGAATTTGAGCCCCGGTGGCTGGCGTGAGGTCGGCGGCCAATCGCTCCTGCTCGTTGCGCCATGCCTGTTGTGCATGTACTATGCATGCATGCCAAACATTCAGGTCCGAGATGTCCCGGATGACATCCACGAGGCGCTGATTCGCCGGGCCGAGCTCGCCGGACAGTCCCTCCAACAGTTCCTGGCGGCACAACTCGTCGCGATCGCCGACACACCGACCCTCGACGAGATGCTCGAACGAATCGAACACCGTTCCAAGGGTCGTCTCTCCCGTCGGGATGCCATCTCCGCGCTCGACGCCGACCGTGCTCGTCGTTGATGGATCAGTGATCGCCCCCGTCGTCGCCGACGGCGGTGCCGATGGTGACGCGTTCCGCTCTCGACTCAGAGGCGAGACCATCGCCGGTCCTGACCTCCTTCGCATCGAGGTCATGTCCGTGATCAGGCGCCAAGCCGGCGCGGATTTGCTGTCGACCAGGCAAGCGAACGCGGCGATCGAGGACCTCCTCGGCCTTCCGCTGGTCGTGTACCCAACCGGGCCACTGCTCCGCCGGGCCTGGGCGCTGCGGAACAACATCACGTCGTACGACGCGTGCTACGTCGGCTTGGCCGAAGCGCTCGGTTGCCCGCTCCTCACCGCCGACCGTCGACTTGCCAACGCGCCCGGCTCTCGATGCTCCGTCGAGACCGTCTGACAAACAGGGCATACCTGAAGTTGTCGGGCGCCGCGGCGCGATCAAGCCGCAGCGCGTTCTGAGGCGCTCCCGCATCGTCTCGACTCGCGTGTTGGCGGGCTGGTCGCGATCAACTCCGCCGGGCGAGTGGATCGCCGATTCTCGCGCCGTCGACTTCGATACGACGGTCGTGTCAGGTCCATCGCTGATCTGGAATCGGTGGAA
Source organism: uncultured Bifidobacteriaceae bacterium (assembly GCA_964501785.1). Classification (GTDB taxonomy): domain Bacteria; phylum Actinomycetota; class Acidimicrobiia; order IMCC26256; family PALSA-555; genus DATBSK01. Next base: position 226,098 of record CAZCUD010000002.1, on the reverse strand, counting down.
GCCAGGTTCGGCATCACGCTCAACCGACTTGCCCGGGCGACCGACCGGTCGGGCGACGCGTGAACGGGACAATGTCGATCGCCTGACGCTCAACTCGCGGGTCGATTTGGGCAGCGCTCGCGCGCGCGTCGCGACCTCGCGCGATGTTTGGAACACGTCGGCGCGCTTCACGACCGCACGCTCATGATCGATCGCCACGCGCGCGCCTCGTTCGGCGTTCATTCGCAGCAGCGCGCGTCGGCGCGCGTCGCTTCGCAACACCGAGCGGGCGGCAATCCAACGACCGCGGCTCTTGACGAACCTCCCGCCGCGATCACGTCACTGCCAGCGATGGCACCCGTCAGCGCGAGCACCCGGCCGTTTCGCTACTCGCCCTTTCAACCCATCTCGCGGCCCACGATCAAGGAGGCGACAGACAGTTGCATCGTCGATGCGGGAGGCGCCCGCCTGCGTGCTGTGAGTGTCGCTGGTGCTGAGCATCGGTCGGATGGGCGCGTCCGCGTGGGAGTACTACGCGCGTGAGGTCGGTAGTGGCCTGGAGGACTACTACGCGGGGACCGGCGAGGCGCCCGGCGTCTGGTCCGGGCGCGGCGCGGGTTCGGCAGGTGTCGTGGGGGAGGCCGACGCCGAGTCGCTGCGGCGCGCGTTCGGCGAGGCGCGTCACCCGCACACGGGTGTGCCGTTGGGAACGGGCTGGCGCAGTCCGGATGGTGTCGCCGGCTTCGACGCGACGTTCTCGGCGCCGAAGTCGGTGTCGGTCCTATTCGCGCTCGGCGGTCCGGACCTGCGGGCCGTCGTGAAGGCGGCGCACGTCGCTGCGGTCGAGGATGCGGGTCTCGGCTACCTCGAAGAGCACGCGGCGCTGACGCGACGCGGCCACAACGGCACGATGGTCGTCGACACCGATGGTCTAGTCGTGGCGCGCTTCGAGCATCGGACCAGTCGGGCGCTCGACCCGCAGCTGCACTCGCACTGCTTGATCCTGAACAAGGTCCGCGATCCCCGCGACGGATCGTGGCGCGCCCTGGACGGTCGCGCGCTCTACGCCGAGGCCAAGACCGCCGGGATGCTGTACCAGGCCGCGCTTCGATCCGAGCTGACCCGTCGTCTGGGCGTCGAGTGGGAACCGGTGAGCGAGCACGGCCAGGCCGAACTGGTCGGCATGCCCGAGGACGTCCTGGCACGGTTCAGCACACGAGCGAGCCAGATCGAGCCGGCCGTGCAGGCCAAGGTCGCCGAGCTCGAGGCCGCGCTGGCTCGACCCCTCGAGCCCGACGAGCGCCGCCGCGTCTCGCGCCTGGCAGTGCTGGCCACGCGGGCGCCCAAGGCCCACACCGCCGTTGGCGATCAGGCGCTCCACGCTCGCTGGGCCACAGAGGTTCGTGCCTTGGGATACGAGCCAGCCTCGCTGGTGCACGACGCGCTCCAGCGGGCGGAGCGCCCGCCCCGCCACGCTCCGGCAGCCGTGCTTGGCGAAGTGACGGCGCAGCGGGCGACGTTCGCGCGTCGCGATCTGGTCCAGGTGATCGCCCGGGACCTCGATCCGCTCGACGTCGGCGGCGGGACGGCCGAAGGAGTCCTCGGCCTTGTGGAGATGGCTGTGGACAACTTGCTCGCGGATCGCGAGGTGGTGTGTCTGCACGCGCCCACCCGTGCCGAGGTGCCACCGGCGCTGGTGCGCCGCGACGGCTGGAGCGTCTGGGATCCGCCCCAGCAGATCCGCTACACGACACGCGACCTGCTCGCCGTCGAGGGCCGGATCCTCCACACGGCCGCGGTCGGGCGTGTGGCCCGCATCGGGGTCGTCGACGCCGCGCTGCTCGACCGGGCCGTCGCGGCCGAGGCTCGCCCGCCCGGACCCGATCAGCTGGCCGCGCTGAGACTCCTCACAGTCCGAGGGCGACGGGTCGAGACCGTCATCGGGCCGGCCGGGTCGGGCAAGACGAGCCTGGTGCGAGTTGCCGCGCGCGCCTGGTATGGCTCGGGGTACCGCGTCGTGGGTCTCGCGCACACTGCCGTCGCGGCGCAGATCCTGCGGACCGAAGCAGGGGTCACCGCCGACACGCTCGCGAAGTTCCTGGACTGGAACGAACGGGGCACGGCGCCCGAGACGTGGCGGCTCTCGGCGCGCCACGTCGTCATCGTCGACGAGGCCAGCATGGTCGCAACCCGTGATCTGGACCGACTCGTGAGCGCGGTCGGAGCCGCCGCAGCCAAGCTCGTCCTCGTTGGTGACGACCGCCAGCTCGGTGCGATCCGCGCCGCGGGCGGGATGTTCGCGGCCCTCGCTGAAGACCTCGGGGCGATCGAGTTGCGCGCCACGCACCGCTTCCACCATGAATGGGAAGCGGCCGCGCTGGCGAAGCTTCGCCGTGGCGACGGCGCCTGGTTGATGCCGTTCCGGGCCCATGGACGCGTCCACGGCGGCTCCGAAGCAGACGCGACGCGTGCGCTGTTCGAACGGTGGTGGAACGCCCACCACGCCGGCGTCGACACGATCATGCTCGCTCCCGATCACCGAAACGTCGACGCGCTCGCCGCTCGAGCCCGCGCCGCCCGGGTCGCGGTCGGCCAGATCGCCCCCGGCGGGCTGCGGCTCGCCACCCCGACCGGGAGCCAGACCATCGGGATCGGCGACCAGATCGAGACGCGCCGCAACGACCGAGGCCTGCGCTACGGGCCCGCAGCCGCCGACCACGTCCGCAACCACGACCGTTGGCGCGTCGTCGCGCTCGACGAGCACCGAGGCACCCTCACCGCCGAGCACTCGCGTCACGGGGCACGCGTCGAGCTGCCCGCCGACTACGTCGCCGCGCACGTGCGCCTGGCCTACGCGACCACGATCGCCAGCGCTCAAGGCCTGACTGTCGACGAGAGTCACGTCCTCGTCACGCCGACAACCTACGGAAACGAGCTCTACGTCGCGCTGAGCCGCGGCCGCCACGCCAACCACGCCTATGCGATCTGCGAACCGGAAGCCGACCGCGACACCGCGCACGGACACGTCGATCCGATGCCGAGCCCCGCAGAGGTCCTCGCCCAGGTCACCCACCACGAGCGACCCGACTGGGCCGCGCACAGCGTGCTGCGCCGCAATCTCGCACACCCTGAGCAGCCCGAGGTCCTGCACACCCGGATCCGAGAGACCAGAACCCTTCTCACCGACACACCACCTGGCGTCGAACGAGACGCACTCGTCGAGTACCACGAACGACTCGCGGGCCTGACCATCGCTCGTGATCCACTCGCACTCGAGATCGCTCCCGGGCCCGCTGATCTGGATCTCGACCTCGACCTCGACCTCGGTCTCGGCTTGTAGCGAACCATCTGGCGCCCAGACGCTCGCCACGTGGCAGGCGCATGGTCACCCGCGGCGCGTCATCTTGTGAGTGCGCGCCGCGAAGCAACCGGACGATCGGGTGTGGGGTTTCGAGTCGCGAACGCACATTGGGGCAAGAGCACGAACTCCCGATGGCGTTCGTCCCAGTCGAAGGAGGAGCGATGGCTCCGACCATCATCGCGGTCGTCAACGGCAAGGGCGGCTGCGGCAAGACCTCGTGCGTCAGCAACCTGGCCGTCGTCTGGTCGACACAAGGCCACCGGGTGCTCGCGCTCGACCTCGACGCCCAAGGCAACCTGGCGGTCGATCTCGGCATCGAAGACACCGACCAAGGTCTCGCGCTCAGCCTCGCAATCCAAGGCGGCACATCGGTCACACCAATCTCCGACGTCCGACCCAATCTCGATCTCGTCGCCGCCGGCGCGCGCACCGACCAACTCGCCGCCGCGCTCACCGCGCAAGCGCATCGCCAGCCCGACGCCCCGATCCACGACGTCGTTCGCGCCCTCGATACCGCTGCCAGTCGCTACGACGTTGCAGTGATCGACACCGCACCCGCGGGAGGCCTGCTCGAAGACGCGGCATTGGTCGCCGCCGACTGGATCGTCGTCCCGACGAAGGCCGACGACAAGAGCCTCCTCGGCCTCAGTCGTGTTTCCGAACGACTGAGCGCGCTCTCCCTGAGTGGCCTCCCGACGGGCGAGCTCGCCGGCGTCGTCCTGTTCGCTATCTCGACCGCGGCGACACGGATACGCAGCCAGGCCCGCGAGGAACTCCAGCAAGCGTTCGGCGATCGACAGGTCGTCTTCGACTCGATCGTTCGAGCGTCCGAACGCGGAGCGATCGACCAATCACGCCACGGGCTGGTCGCGCTCGAGTATGCGCGCGCCGCGCGTGAGACACGCAGCCTCGCAACAGGTGCGCGGACGCTGGCCGGCGACTACGTCGCGCTGGCAGACGAGATCCTGCAGCGCATCCGCTGAGCATGCCACGCCTCACCCAAGGCCAACTCTCCGGCTTTCGCGTCGGTCGCGACTCGGCCGACGACGAGGCCCCCGAGCCCGATGCCGCACCCGACCGGCGTGCGACACGCGTGGACGAATCGCCTGCGGGGGTTCGTGAGCACCCAAAGGCCCCCGCCGCGGGTGACAAGGCTCCACCTCGCCGGAGCCCGCTCGGCCCCGTCCCGCCGGCACCGACGCGCGGCGATCCACGCCACAAGGTGGGCCTCACACTGCCCGTGGAGATCGCCGAACGCGTCCGGTCTCTCACTCGTGACGGCTATGCGCTCGCAGATCTCGTCATGGTCGCGTACCAAGACCAGCGCGACCGACTCGTTGAAGAGAGCCGAGTGGCCGCGCCGCGACGTCTCGTGCAACGACCTCAAGGGCGAACCCCCGTCACGCTGGTGCTCTCAAACGCGGAGCGCGCAGCGATCGACGCTCTCGTCGAACACCTCGACTCGACTCGGAGCCACACCATCGCCGCGCTCCTCACGCATCAGCTCGAGGTAATGCGCTGACTGCCTTCGACTCGCTCAGCCGACTCACGGAAGGCCAACATGCCCAGAACCCGGCCCCAGCAACCCGATCGAGGTGGCGAGCAACTGTGGAGCATCGCCGAGCTCGCCGCGTACCTCGACGTTCCCATCGCCACGATCTACAGATGGCGGTACCAACGCCAAGGACCCCTCGGCCATCGGATCGGACGACACGTCCGCTACCGCTCCAGCGACATCGAGCGTTGGCTCGAGACTCGACGCGACGATTGATCTCGAAGGAGCGTGAGTGCGGTCAGCGGATCTCGAGCGTCCCTTCCAGGGTCGTCTGGTTGAAGTCGTCGAGGCGGGCTTTGACGGTGGCGTGCCAGTCGCCCGCGATGGGGATGTCGAACCCAGGGGAGTAGCCGTGGAACGAGGTGAGCATGCGCAGCGGCACGTTGATCGGCGCGACGTCGAGTTTGGGCAGCTCGAGCGTGAGCGTTAGCTCGTCGACGGGGACGGGGCTGCCTGCGGGACTGAGTGTGTATACGTGGATGTCGTTGGCACCTGCTCGCGCGGGCGCGGCATCGACTTCGACTGACAGGTCCGCCGATTCGAGCCGAACCCCCGTCGCGCCCTCCGCGGTGAGGTCGCGAGCGGTCTCCGCGGGGACCGAGTTCACGAGGAGTGCGGTCACCACGAGTACGAGCACGGAGAGAACGACCTCTACGGTGACGCCGCGGCGCAGGAGGCGCAGCTCGCGCCCGTCATCGACCCACTCGTCGTCGTCGGGGTCGTTGTCGTTTCTCGTGTCATCGTCCCCGTCGCTGTACTCGGCCGCAGCGCCCCGATCGTTGCCTGTGCTGTCGTCATCGACGCCACCCCGGACGGTGAGGACTTCGTCCGGCGCGTCGCGATGGCTGCGATCGCGTGTCGACTGCTGCGCCGATGGTTCGGTCCACCACCAGTGGAGCAGGCCGACGATCTGGCGGGCGCGGAACGCGAAGAGCAGCATGATGAGGACGACGATGAGCTTGACGATCAGCAGCCGCCCATACTCGGTCTCTCGCAGTGCATCGAGGACGCGCACCTGACGCCAGCCTTGGAACGTGCCGGTGGCGATGACGACGGCGACGGAGATGAGCGCCACCTGCGACCAGCGGGGCAGCACCCTCTCGAGACGCGCGACGTCCTTCGAGCCGAGAGTGACGAACGTGAGCACCGCGAGGCCGCCGACCCACACCGCCATCGATACGACGTGCAGCACGTCGGCCGCGAACGCGGCCTCAATGTAGTCGCCTGTCGTCGCGTGACCCGCGAGCGCGACGGTGATCGCGAGCAAGACACCCAGACCGATCCCGCTGAGGGGCGCGACCCATCGAGGGTGGCGGCGCGCGTCGGCTTGTGACCCGAGGAGCATGCGTACCAGCGGAATCGCGGCGAGCAACACGACGAGACGGATGAGCCACGCGAGCCCGTAGCGACTGCCCAGCACGTCACGAAGCAAGACGGAGTCGAGCACGTCGCCCAACCCCACCCCCGCGCCGTACGGTCCGAGGAGCAGCAGGCCGACTGCGGTCGCACTGAAGCAGAGTGCCCACCCGCCCCACACGAGGCGGCGGGCCCGTCGGGCGTGGCGCGCCTGACGATCGACCAGTGACACGAACACGAGCCCACCCACGAGTGCCGCAATGCCGGCGAACACGCCCCAGCGAGCGATTCCGAGAAGCACCCCGACGACGCGATCACCGGTCTGTTCGTCGGTGAGCTGGCGCGCGAGGTCCTCGAGCCGCGGGCTCGTCGCGTCCGACCCGGTGCCGATCTGGAACGTGAACGCGCCTCGGATGGGGTGTGCGTCAGCGGAGATCACCCGCCAGGTGACCACGTACGACCCCTCGCCGAGCTCTTCGGGCACGGTGGCGTGCACGACGTCGTCGGGTCCGGTGGAGATGTCGCCGAGGTCGAGGCGGTTCCCCTCCTCGTCGTAGAGCCGGACGGAGCCGAGGTTCACCTCGACCGCCTCGCTGAAGTCGAGGGTGACCTCGTCTGGGCTCGCATCGAGGACCTGCGCGGCGTTCGGCGTGGACGACACGAGCACCGCGTGCGCCGAGGCCGGCGATGCCAGCGCCACGACCGCGACGAGCGCTGCCGCGACAACGACGCCGGCACGTCGGCCGACGCGTCGCGGTCCAGAGCGGCTGAGCGGTGTCGTCACCTGGTCGGCCTCAGAGGACCTCGCGCTCGTAACGGGCGACGGCCCGGATCTGCTCGGGAGTCAGGTCACCACCAAACGACGGCATCGCGTTCTTCCCGCCGCTGATGACGGCGATCTGGTCGTCGATGTCCGGGTACCGGCTCGACACGCGACCGTCCGAGAGCTGCACGCCGATGCCCCCCTCACCGCGCGCGCCGTGACAGCGCGCGCAGTTGTTCACGAAGACCGCGCGGCCCCGCGCGAGCTCGGCGTCCTGTGCCTGCGCACCGGTGGGCTTTGGCGAAGCCGGGCCAGTCGTCTGCCCACCGTCACCGCTGCCACATGCGGTACCGACCAATGCCAACAGCGCGACGGCACTCACGAGATGACGCACCGTTCCTCCCTTCTCAGGTCGCATCCGGTCCCCCGGTTCCACAGGATCCTGGTCGGCGCTCGCTCGGAGGTAGTCGCCCGAGGATCGCTCTGAGTTCCCACGTCTCGTCGAGCGTGCAGAACTCGCGCACGATGCGCACGATCGCGAATCCGGTTCTGGCGCGGTGCTGTTCGGCATGCGGCAATCGAATCGGGGCCAGGCATACGTGTTCACCGCACGCGGGCGCTCACCGCGAGTTCAGCGCCGCACTGGCAGTTGGGTGCGCAACATCATCGAGTTTGGCGTCGTGTTCGAGGTGGTGAAAGAGCAAACTCGATGCGACGCGATCGACGACCCGTTCACGACTCGAATCTGCGTAGCTGAGCCTTCGATCCAGTCGACGTCGGCGCCGGCTTTGAGGGCTTTACACCGTGCTTTGCAGAGCATGTCTTGATCGGCGTCGAGTCCGACGACGCGAAGTGCTGGGTTGGCTTGCTTCGCCATGACGGCGAACGTCCCGGTTCCGCAGCCGGATGTCGAGATGCGAGGACGCGGTATCGAGTTCAAATCGTTCGAGGAGGTGGCTCGTAAAGCGTGTTCGCGCGTCGTGATCCTGAGTACCGGATCGTAGAAGCGGGTGAGCCAGGAGTAGCCGCGGCGGGCACGAAGCGAGCGCGTCGAACGGTCTTCGCGCTGGGCTGCCGGTCGGACGTCATCGCCCTTTCAGGCCTTCTTGGTTGGTTCGAGCGAGGCGCGTGCCGTTGAGGATGACGACCAGCTCGGAGAGCTCGTGCGCGAGGACGGCGATGGGGAGGGCGAACAGCCCGGCGAGCGCGCCGGGGACCAGGAGGACGAGGATGCCGATGCCGAGCATGAGGTTCTGGTGAACGACGCGACGGGTTCTGCGTCCGATGTCCAGCGCTGTGGTGAGCTTGGTGAGGTCGTCGGCCATGAGTGCGACATCGGCGGTCTCGAGGGCGACGTCGCTGCCGGCGGTCCCCATCGCGATGCCGACCGAGGCGGCTGCCAAGGCCGGTGCGTCGTTGACGCCGTCCCCGACCATGGCGACGTGCGTTTCCGCAGCCATGTCCGCCACCAGGCGGGCCTTGTCAGCTGGACTCAGCTCGGCTTCAACCTCGTTGATGCCCGCGGCGGCACCGATCCGCTCGGCGGTTAGCTTGTTGTCGCCGGTGAGCATGACGAGCCGCTCGATGCCGTAGCGGTGAAGCGTTGCCATGGCGTCGCGTGCTCCGGGCCGGAGCATGTCGGCGATGGCGAGAATGCCCAAGGGTCGGTGGTCTCGGACGATGACAACGACGGTGCGCCCTTCGCGCTGCTCGCGGGGGACGATCGGGCTCAGACCGTCGAGGTCGATGTCATGTTCGGTCGCGTACTGCGGTGAAGTGACCGATACGCGCCTTCCGTTGATCGTTGCTTCGGCGCCGGCTCCGGTCATCGCTCGGAACTGGGTCGAGGCCAGGGGATCGATGGAGCGGACCCGTGCCGCGGCGACGATAGCAGTCGCCAGCGGATGCTCGGAGTGGATCTCGACTGCTGCGGCGGCTCCGAGCAGTGTCGCCTCGTCGACGCCGGGTCCGCAGTGGGCGGCGACGACTGCGGGTTCGCCTCTAGTCAGTGTTCCTGTCTTGTCGAGCGCGATGACGCGTACCTGGGCGAGCTCTTCGAGGTAGATGCCGCCCTTGATGAGGATTCCCCGGCGGCTGGCGTTGCCGATCGCGGCGACGTAGGTGATCGGAACCGAGATGACGAGGGCACAGGGCGCGGCGGCGACTATGACCGTGGCTGCTCGCTCGATCCAGGTGCCCCAGTCGTCGGTCACCGTTCCGCCGACGACCGCGACGACCGCACCTGATAGGAGCACCGCCGGGGAGTAGACACGTGCGAAGCGGGTCAGGAACTGTTCGCTTCGACCTTTTGCTTCTTGTGCCTCTGCGACGAGGCTGACGATCTTCGCGAGCGTGTTCTCGGCACTCGTGGTGGTGGCTCGGACGATCAGCGCGCCGGTCGTGTTGAGTGTGCCTGCGAAGACCTGGTCGTCTGGACTCTTCTCGACAGGGATCGATTCGCCGGTGATCGCGGACTCGTCGAGGCTTGTTTTGCCGCTCTCGACGATTCCGTCGGTCGCGACGCTCTCACCGGGACGGACCCGAAACTGGTCGCCGACTGCAAGTTGTTCGAGCTCGATCTCTTCGTCGCCGTGCTCGGTGAGCCGCGTGACGCGCTTCGGGGCGAGGTCCATCAGCGCTTCGATCGCGCCGCGAGTCTTGTCCTCGGTGAATTCTTCGAGCGCTTCGGAGATCGAATACAAGAAGGCCAGCGCAGCGGCTTCCTCCCACAGACCGAGCGCGCCCGCGGTGATGGTCGCCACCGTCATGAGCAGCTCGATGTCGACCTGCCACTTGCCGAAGAGCTCGCGCATCGCTTCGATCGCGAAGAAGCGCGCGCCGGCGAGCACCGAGACGATCCAGATCGCGGTCGCGGCCGTGTCGGACAGGCCGACCCACGATCCGAGATACCCGGCGGCCAGGAGTGCCCCCGACGCCGCGGACCACTGCACCTCACGGCTCTGCCAGACACGCAGCCGTCCATGCCCTGGGCGATCCGCGCCCGTCACTGGCATCAGCGGTAGTTCGCGCACAGCGCGATCTCCCGACCATGCGCGCTCAGCAGCTGCTCCGCGGCGCGAAGCACGGCGACCACCTCGGGACCCGCGATTCGATAGAAGGTCTGACGGCCCTCGGGGCGGTCGGCCACGAGCCCACAGTCCCGAAGGCAGGCCAGGTGCCCGGAGACATTGCCCTGCGAGCTGTGCAGCCGGTGCACCAGATCGGTGACGCGACACTCGCCGTCGGCCAGGGCGTCGAGGATTGCCAAGCGGAGCGGATCACCGAACCCGCGCAGCAGCTTCGCGACCAGCTGGATGTCTGTCGCCGGTGCCCCCATCGTGGTCTTCCGCGAATACATCGGAATCGACCGATGATATCTGCAAGAGCCGCTCCTACTCGTGAGAGCCGAGATCCTGATGTTTCGCGGAGCACGATCGCGAGGCACGCGATGCCCTCCCGACCATTCAGACAGACCACTCGGGTCTAGCGGGTGTTGTCCTGTCAGGACCCCGCGTCCGGTAAAAGCGTCGCGGGGAGTAGCCAAAGACCGGCGCATCGCTGCGAGACGTCGTCCCTGGGTCGCCCGTGGTTCCTCGATGCGACGCGCCTCTACTCGGTCGCACGCGTTGTCGCAGGCATCGACTTCCGCCGCTCGCGCGCGGTACCGCTGTCAACCAATTCCATCAATGCGACACCGACGTTCTAACGAGCGGGGAGTACGCCCCGTCGCGATCGCGGCGCCGCGGTGATCCCTCGCTCTCGAACGGGATGGCCGGCGGACGGTCTGCGGCTCAGGGTGTGACTATCGTGACGAGTTGCGCTTCGATTGCGCCCCGGAGCTCCACTTCGGTGGCGAGGTTGTCAAAGCGAGCGCGGATGATGCCGGCGGTGTCGACGACGAAAACCCAGGGTTCGCGCAGGTCGGTATCGCGGCCGCCCCGGGGACGGGCCCAGTCAGCCGCGGGGGGACCCACGATGCCGGCGTCGTGGTCGTGCCAGACCTCGAGGTGGACGAAGGCCATCCGGTCTCCGAATCGGAGGGCGAGGTCGTCGACTGCGTCGGTGATCGGTCCGCAGAAGCGGCTTGTGCAGTAGGTGGGGGTGGAGACGACGACCATGAGGGGTCGGCCGGCGGCGAGCGCGTCGGTGATCGTCTCGCGGTGCAGCTCGGGGTCGGGGATGCCGTCGAGTGTGTCGGCGCGCGAGTCAAGCGCTGCTGGGTCCACACCCGGGGTCTCGATGACGGAGTGCGCGGTTCGGGGAGCAGGGTCGCCCTCGGCGGGAACCTGCGGTCGTTCCTCGACTTCGAACGTCGATCGAGCGCTGAACCGACGCGTGTCGACGCGGCCGCGGACGACGACCTGCCAGAGCCCGGGGCGATCGAAGCGCGCGTCGTCGACGCCGTAGAGCCCGGTGGTCAGCGAACCGGCGACGATGCGGGGCCCAGTGCCCTGGGCGGTCTCACCCGGTAGCGGCCGGAAACTCGCGCGCGCGGGCGGGCTCAGTTCCGGGTTGCGGATCGGGTCGGAGGGGGTTCCGAGGTACGCGAAGCGAAAGGTCACCGTGCCGAACGCAAGTGTTCGTCCGTCGTCGGTGAGGAGGCCGACGAGGACGCGCTGGGATCGGTCAATGGCTCGGTCGTAGCTGGCGAACTCCGCGGCGATGCGCGGCCGGGCGCGCGCGGCGCTGGTCGCTGCGACCTCGTTCTGAGCCGTCGCGGTCATGACGACGACGAACCCGGCGATCGTCGCCATGATCGGTCGTCCTCGCATGGTCTTCAGGTGCGCTTCCAGGTGGCGCCCGCGTCGTTGCTCACCCACACGCGCGCGCGCTCGTCGATGTTGGCCGCCGCGTACATGGTCTGTGGTTGGTCGGGTTCGAGCTCGACGAGGAGCGCGGCTTTGGGGATACCCAACCGGCTCCAGGTCTGGCCCGCGTCGGCGCTCGCCGCAACCCCAGCCGGCCCCGACGCGACGAGGAACGAGAGGTCTCTCGACGCGCTGAGCCACACCGCGGAGTCGAGCCCGCCGAGACGAAACCACGTGCGCCCGCCGTCGCGGCTCTCCACCGGCCCGTTCGACGCGTCGGCGGCCAGGACGTGCTCGGGATCAGTGGGATCCACGACCATGCGACCGAAGAAGCCTTGTCCAGCCCGGCCCGAGCGCAGCTGCCAAGTGCGGCCGTCGTCGGCGGATGCGAACACGCCGACGGCCGGCGACGCGCCGTAGAGGATCGAGCCGCTGGCTCCGAACGCGTGCACGTCGGTGTTGGGCAAACCTGCGTTGGTGCGCCGGAAGGTCCGCCCACCGTCGTCCGAGCGGTTCAGCCCAGGATGGCCGCTGACCCAGACGGTCTCACCAGCAAATCCCCAGCCCATCGCGTCAGCTCGTTTGAGCGAGCGGATCGGGCGCCACCGTCCTCCCGCATCGATCGAGGTCGCAACCGCGTCGTGGCCCCCCACGAAGAGCCGCGACGGCTCGTCGGGTGCGACGACCAGCGAATGCAGATCCGGGCCGACGAAGCCGTCTCGCGTGGGCGCGTACGCGCCGCCGGTCGCGAACCCGCTGATCGTCCCGGCTGCCAGCATGGAGACGAACGCGACAGCGAGCGCGGTGCCCCGGCGGCAACGTGCTAGGCCACGGCGCGGTCGGCGCGGAGCGCTCACCGGCGGTGGGGGACGCGCTCGTCTTGTTCGGCACGCAACTGCGCGACCTCCTGACGAAGTCGCTTCACCTCGTCGGGGTCCACCGAATCCTCGGCACCCTTGTGCGAGGCGCCGCCGTGCATGCGCGACATCATCACGGCGCAGCCGACCATCATCGCTCCACATACCAACGCGGGAAGCAAGACCACGATCGCGTCCACTGGGCGCCTCCTCTTCGATTCCGGGGCGGTCCCACCGCCAGCCGACATCCTACGGTGCGTAGTAGCATCGGTGCGGTCCAGGGTCCAATCGTGCGCCAGAGCGCGCCAGCGCTCACCGGCGCGGGCCCGGTCCGACTTGCACTGGTGGCTCGATCGCGACGGCCTGATCGAAACCCGAGTACTCACGGTCCATGAAATGGCCCGTCGTGCGCATCTGAGCCCGGTGAACGAGCCCGCTCGGGTCGACCCACAACCGGTACCAGATCGGAGTCAGCCCGGGCGCAACGGCACCCACGAACGACACGACCTGAGTATCGATTCCGTCGACGTTCTCCCTGCCCACGATGCGCGCGTTCGTGCGGATCGGGACGTCCCAGATGTACTGCGGCACTTGCAGCCGTGGGCTCGTGCTCGTCGTCCAAGGGCCGTCGGGTAAGTCGCGACGGTAAGTCGTGTCGGCGATGCGGATCGTCTCGGCGCCGTTGGCGAACTCGATGTGGAGGCGAGCCGGGGCGGCGATCGTCCAATGCGAGCGAACGATCGGCGGACCTGGCCCGAACACCTCGTCGAGCTCGTGGCTCCGAAGCGCCGCCATGCGTGCGTCGACTCGTGCGAGCGCGGCGTCGGCCTCGGGTGCGGGCAACGGAGGGATGGCAAACGTCGTCGTGCCGGTCGCGCCGGGGCCGCGCAGCGCGAGCTCGACGGTCTCGCCACCGCGGAGCGTCAGCGCGGTGGTGCGACACGACGACCCGCAAGCGTCGAGGTCGAGTCGCTGCCCGTCGACGGTCACGGCGGCACTGATCGCGCTCACGGCGGTGTCGAGCGGCTGGAGGTATACGAGGATCCGGTTGCGCCCCGGTCGCGCGGGGCGCAAGGTCAGCGCGACCAGCGTCTCGTCGATGCTGCTGCCGAACGTCAAGTCGTCGGGCTCGGGAAGGGCCGTGTCACCGACGGGCGGCGCGAGCGCGGCGTCGGCGTCGGCGAGTCGCCGGGGCGGGAGCGGGAACGCAGCGAGCAGGCCCGCCAAGACCACGACGCCGACAACGAGCACGACTTCAGCGCGCCCGGTGCGGGCGCGGCGTCGCCAGGCACGGAACGACAGCCCCACCATGGCACCGACCAGCGCGAGCTTGGCGATCAGTACGTTGCCGTACGTCGTCGTCACGACATCGCCAGGGTCGGTGAGCTCTTGAGCTGCGCGTACGGTGCCGAACGCGACCGTCACGGTGAACGCGACCAGCGCCATCGGCGCGAACCGAGCCAGGAACATCGCCGCCGGATCACCACGCCAGCCACCCGGTGGCCGCAGCGTCACCAGCGCCGCGGCACCGCCCGCCCACACACCAGCCGCGCCGAGGTGCGCGGCGTCGGCCAGCACCGCGGGCCATGCCGGATCGGCCGCCGCGGCGTGCCCCGCACCGCTCAGCAGCGCAACGGCCGCGACGACGAGTACGACGGTGGCCCACCGGTGGCCTGTGGTCCACGCCGCCACGGCGAGCGCCGCGACCACGACCCGGGCGCCCCGGCCGATGCCCTGGCTGGTCCCCAAGTACGCGCTGGCTCCTGCGAGCGATCCGACCCCCGCCGAGAGCATCTCACCCGCGACGATGACGACCCCCCCGACCAGCGCGACGATCAGGCCCGCCCGCACCGGCGGGCGAACCCATGCGAAGCGAGCATCGGCGCGGACCAGGCCCATCAGCGCAAGTGCGCCAATAGCGAACAGCAAGCCCGCGTACTCCAGCGCCCGGGCGGCCGCGAGCACCAGATCCCGCGCGCCCGGCTTTACGGCTGTCTCGCCGGCGGCCCCGGGACCGGGATCGACGCCGACGCCGTAGCGAAAGCTCCCGTCAAGCGTGTGCCCATCGAGCGGACTGACCGTCGTCCATTCGACTCGATAGATCCCGGGCTCGGTCGCCGCGACACGGATCCGGATCTCCCGTCTCGCGGACGCGCTCGCGGTGTGCTCCCGACCGCTTGGGTCGACCACCGTCGCGCTCGAGAGCTGCTCGATCAGCGGCTCGCCGAAGCGCAACACGACGATGCCCGGCGGGCTGACGAGCTGCGCGCCCGCCTCGGGCGTCGAGTCGACCAGCGTCGCGTGTGCGCCAGCCGGTGCGGACCCGACCAGGATGAGCACCGTCAGGGCCACCGCGAACGTGACCGCAGGTCGAAGCCCACGCGCGCCAGGCGATGTCATCAACGACGCACCGTAGTAACGTCGGGCCGCGATTCCCGGCCGGCCTCGGAACCCCTGCCGGCCAGCATTCAGCAGCAGTGGATCCAAAGGAGTCGAGAGCGAGCGTGGCGCGGCATCAACGTGGGTTCGGCGAGCTCGAAGCCGCGGTGCTCGAGATCCTCTGGGACGACGAGGGCTGGCACACCCCAACCGAGGTCCACCGGCGTCTGCCCCGACGCCCCGCGCTGGCTTACACCACCGTGCTCACGGTGCTGGTGCGCCTGTATGACAAGGGGATTCTCGAGCGCCAACGCGCGGGGCGGGCGTTCGCGTATCGGCCGCTCCAGAGCCGGTCCGAGTACACCGCGGAGCGCCTGTCCGAGATCCTGGCCGCGACTTCCGATCGTGCGGGAGCAATCGGAGGCCTCGTCGCGGTGCTCACGGATGCTGAGCGCGCCGAGCTCGCGCGCCAACTGAGGTCGTGGCGATGACCTGGCTCCTGGTCGCGGTCGGAGCCAGCGCGCTGTGGCTGCCCGGTGCCAGCGCCGCATGGAACCGCCGTCTCCTGCCACCCCTGCGAGCCCGTATCACCGCCACGTCGCTCGCGCTGGGTCTCGTGGGCCTCTCGACGGCGGTGATGACGACGCTGCTGCCGAGCACGTTCCGCGCCGCGGGCTGGCCCGAGCTGGCAGCAGCCTGTCAGCGGGCCTTTGGTCTTCCCGCCGGCGGCACGGTCCCCGCCGTAGCGGTGAGCGTGTTCGTGGTCTTGATCGCCGCGCTTCTGATCCAGTGGCGCACCACTGCACGGCTCGGGCCGCACGCGGCGTACGTCGAGCCCTGGCTCGCCCTGCACCAGGTGGTCGCGGGCCACGACGTCGCGATCATTCCCGTCGACCAGCTTCTCGCCTACAGCGTCGATCGCCCCGCGGCTCAGATCGTGGTCTCCGAGCGGCTCGTCGAATCATTGTCCTCGGCCGAGCTCGAGACGATCTTGCGCCACGAGCTGAGCCACCTCCGCCACCGGCATCACCGCTACCTGCGGCTCGCCAGCACCATCGATCGCCTGCTCGGGAAGCTCCCCGGTGCCCGTACCAGCACCGCCGTGCTGCGGGTGGCGCTGGAACGCTGGGCCGACGAGGAAGCGACCGGCACCGACAGCACCCGGCGCACGGCGCTCCGCAGCGCGCTGCTCGCCGCCGCCTGGGGTGTCACCCCGGCCACTTCCGCCGGGGCACGCCTAGAGAACGTCGATGCCCTCGCGGAGCGCCTCGATGCCCTTGCCGGTCCGGCTCCCGCCGCGACGCCGACGCGCGGAATCGCGGCGTGGATCGGAGTGAGCGCGCTCGGCGGGATCGGCGTGGCAGCACTCGCACAGTGCCTTGCCAACATGCCGGCTGTCGCGGCCGCGGTTGCAGCCCGCTGCTGCGGCGGCGGCTGACGACAGCGATCTGCGACGCCAGCACCTATGCTACTACGCTGCGTCGTTTGATGGCGTGGTTGACGCTCCCGGTCGCCGCGTTCGCGGCCGGCATGATCTCCTTCACCTCGCCGTGCTGCATCCCGCTGGTGCCGAGCTATCTATCGTTCGTGTCGGGGCTGCCGGTCGCCGAGCTCGACGCGCAGCACGCACGCCGTGTGACGCTGCGCGCGGCGCTGCTGTTCGTGGCAGGATTCACGCTCGTCTTCACCGCGCTCGGCGCCTCGACGGCGCTGATCGGCGCGGTCCTGATCCGGAACCTCCCCGAGATCACTCGAGTCGCGGGACTCGTCCTCATCCTCGTCGGACTGGCCACTATCGGTGCGGTGCGGGTGCCGTGGCTCGAACGAGAACGACGCCTCGATCTCGGGCGCTTCGCCCGCGGGCCTCGGTCGGCGTTCCCGGTCGGCATGGCGTTTGCCTTCGGTTGGGTGCCCTGCATCGGCCCAGTGCTCGCCAGCCTTCTCACGATCGCGGCGGCGACAGAGACGGTCGCGTGGGGCGCGATCCTGCTCGCGCTCTACGCCCTTGGCTTGGGCGTCCCGTTCATTGCGCTCGCACTCGGGTTCGCGCGCGCGAGGGGCGCGCTCGGATGGTTGCGACGCAACGCGCGGCAGGTCGAGATCGTCGGCGGCGTCTTCCTGGTCGCGGTCGGCATGCTGTTCGTCACCGGCGCATGGCTACGTCTCTTCATCCCGCTCCAGCGCGAGTTCGCCCGCCTTGGCTGGCCCCCGGTATGACCACGACAGCCACTCCATCGCCTGTCGCGGCGCCGACGCGCCACCCGATTCGCTGGATCGCCCTCACCACCGCCGTGGTGCTCATCGGTGTGTTCGGCACTGTGTTCGCGCTTCAGCTGGGTGACGATGCCCGCCTCTCCGACTCACCCCTCATCGGCAAGCCGGCCCCCGACTTCGACCTCCCGGGACTCGACGGCGGACGCGTCCGACTCTCGGACTACGTCGGTCGCCCAGTGGTCGTCAACTTCTGGGCGTCGTGGTGCGTGCCGTGCCGCGAGGAGGCACCCCGTCTCGAGTCGTTCCAGGTGCGCCATGCCACCGACGGTGCCACGGTTATCGGCATCGTGTGGAACGACTCGACCGACGCGGCCCGGCAGTTCCGCACCGAGTTCGGGCTCACGTTCCCCCAAGCGGTCGATCCGGACAGCCGCGCCGCCATCGACTACGGCGTCCGCGGCGTTCCCGAGACCTACGTCGTCGCGCCGAACGGGGTGGTGATGGCCAAGGTCGTGGGAGCCGTCGGCCCGACGACCCTGGACGACATCCTCGCCGACGTGCTCGCGGGCCGCACCCGCGCCGAACGCAACGAGCGCGACTACCGCACTCGGCCGCCCGGCTAGGAGTCGACGCCGAACAAGCGACGGATCGTCTCGCGAAGATCCGTCTCCGACATCTCACCCGACACACGCTCGAGCATCTCGCCGTCCGCGGAGACGAACACCGTCGTGGGCATGCCCAACACGCCGAACGCGCGGGCCGCGTCACCCTCAGGATCGAAACCCAGACGGAACTCGACCCCCGTCTCGCGCACCAACGCCAAGCCATCGCCGCGGATGTCCTGGTTGTCGATGCCGAGGAACCGCACCACACCCGCGGTGTCCTCGTGGACAGCTTGGAACGCGGGCATCTCCCGGCGACACGGCGCACACCACGACGCGAAGAAGTTCACCACCAATGGTCGACCCCGAAGCTCGCCGAGCGACACCGTGCCCGCCGAGTCGCGAAGATCCTCGAGCACGACGTCGGGGACCGACCCCAGGCCACCCCCGACGCGCGGCGCAGAGGGACGATCGCTGGAAACCTCGTCGAGCGACAGCACGACCCCAGCGATCACGAGGCCGGCGAGCGCCAGCCCACCGACGAGCACCGCCCACCGTCGTCGCATGATCGCCGCCGCAACTCCCGATGCTGCTACTACGAACCGTAGTCGCCCGCGCTCACGCGAGCCGAGCTGCATGTGACTGTTGATTCACCCAGAGCACGGCGACCAGCACCAGCGCAACCGCCCGCGCGAGATCCGGCCGCACCAGCCGGATCGTCGGCCAACGCCCCACAACCCAGCCGACGACGCTCGCGACGACAACGCCGACCGCCGCGAGCCCAAGCACGAAACTCGCCGGGTTGTAGGCCCACGCGACACCGAGCTCCCCACGCGCCAGCGCTCGCACGGCACGCGTCATCCCACACAGGGGGTCCATCACTCCGACGAAGTGCTGTGGCCCATGAATGCTCACCGGTGGCAACCCCACCACGGCCAGCAGCACCGCCAGCGCAGTGCCCACAACCACGAAGACCAGGGCATTGCGGTAGACGTTCTGGGTGGTCCACGCCAAGGTCATTCCCGACGTTGCTACTACAGACCATCGTTGACGCGGACGGCGATCCACCTCGAGCGAGGCCAGAACGCCGGTGTCGTCCCGCCGGGCAGGTTCGACACGATGACTGCCGATCCGGGGGAGCCCGCATTCAGCGCGTTCGCGATCACCTTCGAAGGACGCATCAACCCCGAACAGCGACCAACCGTGCCGCGCTCGGCCACAACACCGGACGGACGGTTTCGTCCCTTACCCGCGCCTGGGCGCACGCCGCTGGTGATCAGGCGTCATCCGAGCGGTTCGGGCGGAGCGGCGGGTGCCGCCGGGTCCCCACGACCGCGGCCCCGAGCCGTCGTGCGAAGGAGCGGGGATCGGAAACCGGTGAGGGCCGCGAGCACCAGGACCACGCCGCCCGCGTAGTAGACGGCCCGTACGCCGAGCACATCGGCGAGAACGCCCCCGATTCCGAGTGAGACGAGCCGCCCACTGCCCCAGAGGATGTCGAAGAACGCGAACACGCGTCCGCGGCGTTCGGCGTCGGTCTCGGTCTGGAGTGTCGACTGGAAGGCAATCGTGCCGGTCGAGGTGCCGGCGCCGTAGACGGCGAGGAGACCGCCGGCGAGCGCGGGGCTGGTCGTGGTGGCCAGGCCGAGGTCGACGAGGCCGCGTCCGGCGAGCGGGCCAAACAGCCATCCCCGTACTCCCGGGCGTATGTGGCGTGCCAACAGGAGCGTCCCGGCGACGGCGCCGACCCCGATCGCGCCGAGCAGGAACCCGAAGCCGGCGGAGTCGGTTCCGAGGCGCTCACGGGCCAACACCACGAGGAGCCCGCTGGTCGCGCCGGCCGAGAGCGCGGCGAGCAGCTGCGCAACCGAGAGGCGACGCAACAGCGGATGGGCGCGTACTTCGTGGACGCCGGCGAGCGCCGCGCGCCAGCCGACGGGCTCCATGGACGCAGGAGTCCTGCCCGCGCGCAGGCCCACCAGCAGGATCGCCGATCCCGCAAAGGACGCAGCGTTGACGGCGAAGGCGGCGCCCACCCCGACGGTCGCGATGAGGACTCCCGCCAGTGGCGCCATGGCGATCTGGAGCGTCACGCCCGTCGCCCACAGCGTCGCGTTCGCCCGCACCAGTTCGTTGCGGGTGACGGTCTCAGGCACCAGCGACGCGGCGGCCGGATTGAACACCACGCCGCCGAGCGACACCCCGAACGCGACGACGAATGCCAGCACCAGCGACCCCGAGAACACAGCGAGCGCGCCGACCAGCACCGCCCGGGTGAGGTCAGCGATCACCATGACCTCCCGCCGCGGATAGCGATCGACGAACAACCCTGCGACCACGCCGAACAGCAACACCGCCACGACCTCGAACGCGACCGCCCCCGCGACCCCCAGGCTCGAGTCCGTGAGCTCCAGAACCAGCACCACGAGCGCCACCGCGTTGAAGGCATCGCCGGCACGCGACACAGCGTGCGCGAGGAACAGCTGGCGAAAGTCGCGTCGGCGCGCGAACAGCTCCAACACCAGGCTTGTTATATCAGGATTGCCTGTTATATGGTGCGGGAGATGGCCGCGACTCTGCAAGCCAGCGAGAGGCTCGACGTCGCCACCGCGCGCTTCTTTCGCGTGCTGGGGGATCCGACGCGGTTGGGGATCCTCGGGTTGCTGATCGAGGGTCCGCGGACGGTGTCGGAGCTGGTCGAGGCGCTCGGCTGCCCGCAGAGTCGGGTGTCGAATCATCTGGCGTGCTTGCGCTGGTGCGCATTCGTCGACGCAGACCGCCAGGGACGTCAAGTGATCTATCGCGTTCGTGACGAGCGGGTGCGCGGCCTGGTTGACGCGGCGCGGGTGATGGCGAGCGAGCACTGCGACCACTTGGTGTCGTGCGAGCGCATCGGCCCGGACTGGATCTAGGGGGCGGCGCCGTGCGACACGATGCCGATCTGGCGATCATCGGGTCGGGTGGCGCTGCGTTCGCGGCCGCGATCGAAGGCAGTCGCCTCGGTGCACGCGTGGTGATGATCGAACGCGCCACCGTGGGCGGCACGTGCGTGAACATCGGTTGCGTTCCGTCCAAGACGTTGCTCGCGGCGGCGCACACGTACCACCAGGCGGCGTCGCATCCCTTCGCAGGAGTTCCAACCAGCGTGGGCCCGGTGGACCTCGCCGCGCTGATCACCCAGAAGGACGAGCTGATCGGGGACCTACGCCAACGCAAGTACCTGGATCTCGCGGAGCACTACGGCTTCGAGATCATCCACGACCAAGCCACATTCAAGGATCCGACCACGTTGGCCGTCGGCGGTGCCGAGCTGCAGGCGGGCGCCTCTGTGATCGCCACCGGCGCGGAGCCGACCATCCCCGACGTGCCCGGGCTGGGTGAGGCCGGCTTTCTGACCTCGACCACCGCCATGGACCGGACCACACTGCCCCGGCGCCTCGTCACCATCGGCGGGGGCTTCGTCGGCCTGGAGCAGAGCCAGCTGTTCGCTCACCTCGGCGCGCAGGTCACCATCATCGGGCGTGTGGCCCCTCGAGCCGAGCCCGAGCTTGCCAGCCGCTTGCGAGCGATCCTGCTCGAAGAGGGCATCAGCGTCGTCAATGCCCGGGCCGCGACCGTCGAGCGTCATGGTGATACGCGCGTGGTGCGAACAGACCGCGGCACCGCGGTGGAAGGCGACGCGGTCCTGGTCGCAACCGGACGCCAGGCCCGCGTCGACGAGTTGGATGTGACCGCGGCGGGTGTCGAGCTGGACCGCCGCGGCTTCATCACCACCGACGACACTCTACGAACCTCCAACCCCCATGTCTTCGCCGCCGGCGACGTGACCGGCGGACCGCAGTTCGTCTACGTCGCCGCCGCGCAGGGCCACGCCGCGGCGCGCAACGCGTTGCGCGGCACGCACGACGCGGTGGACTACACCGGGCTGCCCGACGTCGTGTTCACCGATCCCCAGCTCGCGAGCGCGGGGCTCACCGAGTCCGAGGCGGTCGCCGCCGGGCATGCCTGTGACTGCCGCTTGCTCGAGCTCGACAACGTGCCCCGCGCACTGGTGAATCGCGACACGCGCGGCGCGATCAAGCTCGTGGCCGACCGCGACAGCGGCGAGGTTCTCGGCGTGCACGCCCTCGCCGACGGTGCCGGTGAGCTCATCCTGGCCGGCGTGTATGCGATCAAGTTCGGGCTCACCGTTAGCGACGTGGCCAGCACGTGGGCGCCGTATCTGACGATGAGCGAAGCGCTCAAGCTTGTGGCCCAGTCGTTCACCACGCCGATCGAGCAGCTCTCGTGCTGCGCGGCGTGAGGGCGGCCGACGATGAAGGAGAGCGAGGCCCCAGACGAGCCGGAATCCGAGTGCTCGCAGTC
This sequence comes from uncultured Bifidobacteriaceae bacterium, assembly GCA_964501785.1. Lineage (GTDB taxonomy): Bacteria > Actinomycetota > Acidimicrobiia > IMCC26256 > PALSA-555 > DATBSK01. Next base: position 203,859 of record CAZCUD010000002.1, on the reverse strand, counting down.
GTGGCCACGGCCGCGTGCTGCGCGCTGCCAGCGCTCGCGGCCGGCGGCGCGTTCGCCGCGCTCGCTCATCACCGAAGCCCCCCCGTGTACGGCGCCTTCTCTTGGGCCGCGGCTGGGCCGCGGGAGAACGAAAAACGGCGATGACCGACGCGAAGTGCTGCACAGTGTTTTCGCAGGTCAAGCGACAATTCGCGCCGAACGCGGCGATGCCATGGAACCCCCTGACGTCCTTGACGCGGAAGAGGTCAGAGGTTCAAATCCTCTATCGCCCACCACGACCCCTGCAGCGCGGGCGCGTCTGGCCCTTCAGCTCACCTGGCGATCGTGACCGTCCCAGTACGGCGCGCGCAGCTCACGCTTGAGGATCTTCCCTGACGGGTTGCGCGGCAGCATCTCGATCCAGTCGATCGAGGTCGGGCACTTGTAGCCGGCGAGTCGGTCTCGGCTCCACGCCAGCACGTCGCGCTCGAGCGCCGCGCGATCGGCATCGGCGCCGGTCGCGGGCACCACGATGGCCTTCACGGTCTCGCCCCACCGGTCGTCGGGCACGCCGATGACCGCGACGTCGGCGATCGCAGGATGTGCCATGAGCGCGCTCTCGACCTCGGCCGGGTAGACGTTCTCACCACCCGAGATGATCATGTCCTTGACGCGGTCACGGATGTAGAGGTAGCCGTCGGCATCGACGAAGCCGGCATCACCGGAGCGGAACCAGCCGTCCGCGGTGATCGCGGCGCTTGTGGCGTCGGGCTGGTTCCAGTAGCCGAGCATCGTGCTCGGCGACCTGATCCAGACCTCGCCGATCTCGCCCGTCGGCAGCTCCACGTCGGCGTCGCCGACGATGCGCAGCTCGACACCACGCATCGGTCGTCCCGCCGCCTGGAGTCGATGGGACCGCGGGCCGCCCGGGTCGTGGTCCTCGGGGTGCAGGAGCACGACACCGCCGCCCGTCTCGGTGAGGCCGTACGCCTGCACGAAGTCGCAGCCGAAGCGGTCCATCGACGCGATGAGCACCTCCTCGGCGATCGGCGACGCGCCGTAGACGATCAGGCGCAGCGACGAGCAGTCGAGATCCTCGATGCCCGGGGTCATCAGCAGGAACTGCATGACGGCAGGCACGAGCACGGCGTGGGTGATCCGGTGCTCCGAGATGGCGGCGAGGATCGCGGGCAGGTCGACCTCGCGCAGCATCACGTTGCGCGCACCGTTGTAGAGCCCGAACAGCGCCCAACCCGCGCCGGCGACGTGGAAGAGCGGCATCGCGACGAGGCTCACGGTGTCGTCGCCGAGCCCGAGCGCCTCGTTGGCAGGTGCAACGAGCGATGCCAGGTTGCGACTGGAGAGCATCGCGCCCTTCGGCAGCCCGGTCGTGCCCGACGTGTAGAACTGGATCGCCACGTCGTCGGGCTCGGTGGTGACGCCCGGATCGGTGTCGGGTTGCGCGTCGCGCCAGTCCGCGTACGTGTCGTGGCGTGGGTGATCGCCCACCGCCAAGATGCGCTGCACGGTGGTCAGGTCGCGCTCGCACTCGTCGAGCACCGAGTAGAAGTCGGGGCCGACGACGAGCAGCTTCGTCTGCGCGTCGTTGACGACGTGGGTGACCTCCGGCGGCGTCAGTCGCCAGTTGACCGGGCACAGCACCGCACCGATCTTCGCGGTCCCGAACAGCAGCTCGAAGAGCTCCAGCGTGTTCTTGTCGAGGATCGCGACGCGATCGCCGGGCCCGATGCCCTCGGCGATGAGTGCGTTCGCGACCTTGCTCGCGGCAGCGTCGAGCTGCGCATAGCTCACGTCGGCGCCTTCGTACGTGAAGGCGGTGCGGTCTCCGATCGCCGCAGCCTGCTCTCGGATGAGGTCGCCGATGGTCAGTGACGTGATCGACGCCGGTGCCGTCATGCATTCCCTCCGATCGGTGGGCGCTCGTCGCGCCACGGTGCCACGGCTTCGAGATGGCTCGCGAGCCGCACGAGCGTCGCCTCGTCGGCAGGGCGGCCGACGAGCTGGACCGAGACCGGCAGGCCGTCGTCGTCGAAGCCGGCGGGCACCGCCACGGCGGGCTGGCCCGTGATGTTCCAGGTCGGGGTGAAGGCGACGATCTGGAGCACCTCGAACATCCCTTCCCAGTCCTCGGCCCCCATGACCTTCGTGCCGAGCGGCGGCGGCCCTCCCGCGAGCGTGGGCGTGAGGAGCACGTCGTGGTCGCGGAAGAACTCGACGGCACGCCGGGTCTCCTCCTGAAGACGTCGTTGCGACGTCACGAGGTCGACCGCGCTCGCGGCCGCGGAGATCGTGACCAGCGTCTGGTTCGGCAGGTCGAGCGTGTCGACCGGGGGCAGGTCGGGGCGAGCAGCAGTCGCGCTCGCAGGAACGAGCGCTAGCGAAGCGAGGTCGAGGCGCGGCGGTGTGGCCTCGACGAGCTCGTGTCCGGCGTCGGCGAGCAGCCGCGCCGTTCGCTCGACACCGACGCGCCACGCGGGCTCGACCTCGAGCTCCGGGTCAGGATGCTCGGTGGTCCAGGCGACGCGGAGGCGGCCCGGCGCGACTCCGACCTCGTCGAGGTACGGGCGCTCGGGCAGGGGGAGCCACCAGGCGTCGCCCTCGGCGGGCCCGCAGAGCACGTCGAGGAGCGCGGCGGCGTCGGCGACGGTGCGCGCGAGCGGACCGTTCACCGAGTTCCAGCTCAGGGGTCCCGGCGCGTTCGAGACGCGGCCCCGAGAGGGCTTGATCCCGAAGACACCACACCACGCCGACGGGATGCGGATCGACCCACCACCGTCGGAGCCCTGCGCGACGGAACCCATGCCCGCGGCGACGGCGGCACCCGCGCCGCCCGACGAGCCGCCCGGCGTCCTGGTCGAGTCCCATGGATTGCGCGCCGTCGGGTATGCGGGTGACTCCGTGGTCGATCGTGAGCCGAACTCCGGGGTGTTCGTCTTGCCGACGATGACGAAGCCGGCCCGCCGGATGCGCCGGACGACCTCGTCATCGCGCGTCGGCACGCGGTCGTGCCAGGTCGCGGTGCCGTGCGTCGTGCGGATCCCGGCGGTGTCGTTGAGGTCCTTGATCGAGATCGGGACGCCGAGGAACGGTGGGAGGTCGCCTCCCTCGGCGAGTCGCGCCTCGGCGTCACGTGCGGCGGCGTGCGCCTGGTCGGCCGCGACCGTGAGGAAGGCATCCAGCTGCGGGTTCAGCGCCTCGATGCGAGCGAGCGTCTGCGCGACGAGCTCCGTCGGTGACACCTCGCCGGTGCGCACGAGCGCGGCCTGCTCGAGCGCGGGCGTGTACGCGAGCTCGTCGTCTCCCATCTACCCCCCTCCTCGTCAGGTCACGTGTCCCGTGGTCACGACGTGACTCTCGATCCGGGCTCCGTTGACACCCAGGTGAACGCAGGTTAACTATGGCCCGGTTCGTGCGCACGCGCCGGTGGCGCACGTCAGGAGGGTGTGCAGTGGCGATCGACGTGCGACCCGGCGAGGCGACCGATGAGGTCGGCGCGGTCGAGGAGCGGGTCGCCGAGCTGCTGCGCTCCCACCCCCCGGCCACGACGCCGGTGCGCGAGTTCTGGGGGGCGCAGTTCGACCTGGGCCTGGCCTGGATCCAGTTTCCCGAGGGCAAGGGCGGGCTCGGGGTCGATCCAGGTCTGCAGGACATCGTCGACGAGCACCTGATGCGCGCCGGCGCGCCGTCGAACCTGCTCGTCAACATGATGGGCGTCGGCATGGCGGGACCGACCCTGGTCGCGTTCGGCACCGAGGAGCAGCAGGAGCGGCTGCTCCGACCCGACTTCACCTGCGAAGAGATCTGGTGCCAGATGTTCAGCGAGCCGGGCGCAGGCTCGGACGTCGCTGCGCTCGCGACACGCGCGGCTCGTGATGGCGACGAGTGGGTCATCAACGGCCAGAAGGTGTGGACGAGCATGGCACACGTCGCGCGTTGGGGGCTGCTCCTTGCGCGTACCGATCCCGACGCTCCGAAGCACAAGGGTCTGTCGTACTTCTACATCGACATGCACCAAGCGGGCGTCGAGGTGCGTCCGCTGCGCCAGATGACCGGCGAGGCGGAGTTCAACGAGATCTTCTTCACGGACGCCCGCATCCCCGACTCGCAGCGCATCGGCGAGGTCGGCGACGGCTGGAACGTCGCGATCGCGACCCTGATGAACGAGCGCGTCATGCTCGGGCGCGTCGGAAAGCTCACCGGACGGGAGGGAGGAGTCGTCCGTCATGCGATCCGTGTGTGGAACGCGCTCCGACCCGAGGCGCGCGACCCCGTGCGTCGTGACGCGCTCGTCGATCTGTGGATCGAGAGCGAGATCGTGCGTCTGACGATGTTGCGTGCGGAGCAGGCGCGCGAGCAGGGGACCCCCGGACCAGAGGGCTCGATCGGGCGGCTGATGGTCAGCGAGCACCAGCAGCGCGCGTTCGAGCTCGTCGTGAACCTGCTCGGTCCCGAGGGCATGCTGATCTCCGACTACGAGATGCGCCGCCCCGACGTGATCGGGGAGACCGCCCTCGGTCCCGACGAGAAGGTCGATCTCCAGAAGGGCTTCCTCACGACGCGGGGATCGACCATCGGCGGCGGGACGACCGAGATCTCGCGCAACATCCTCGGTGAGCGGGTCCTGGGCCTGCCGAAGGAGCCGGCGGTCGACCGCGACGTCCCCTGGAACGAGCTCGGCCACTGACGCGTGAGGCGCCGCGCTCAACCGTTGGCGGGCAGGTCGCGGAACGCGGTGTCCTTGGACCATCCGGGGTCCTTGGGGAGCCCGAGCACCCGCTCGCCGATGATGTTGCGCTGCACCTCGTCGGAGCCACCGGCGATGCGCACCGACGGCGCGGCGAGGAAGCCCACGGCCCAGTCGCTGGGTTCGGCCGCAGCCGCGGGACCGAGCAGCGCGAGGGCGAGGTCGTGCGTGGTGCGGAGCAGGTCGGCCATCGCGAGCTTCGCGATCGACGCCTCCGGTCCCGGGAAGGCGCCGCGTGAGAACGCGGAGACGATCCGCATCCCGACGTAGCGGAGGATCTCGCCCTCCGTGTACGTGAGCGCGAGGCGTTGACGCACGCGCGCGTCCTCGATGCCGGGTCGTCCATCGAGGGATGCCTGCCGCGCGAGCTCCACGAGCGGCAGCGCGGGGTTGGACGCGCCGATGAGCTCGGCGATCGACGCGCGCTCGTTGAGCAGCGTCGTCTGTGCGACGCGCCATCCGTCGTCGACGTCGCCGAGGCGATCGTGGTCCGGCACGCGCACGTCGGTGAAGAACACCTCGTTGAAGTGCGCCGCCCCCGTCATCTGGCGGAGGGGTCTGACCTCGATGCCCGGAGTCTGCATGTCGACGAGGAAGTAGGTGATGCCGGCGTGCTTGGGGACGTCGGGGTCGGTCCGGGCGAGCAGCATCCCGCGGCGCGAGTAGTGCGCGCCCGACGACCACACCTTCTGCCCGTTCACGATCCACTCGTCACCGTCCCGGACCGCCGTCGTGCGGAGGCCCGCGAGGTCGGAGCCCGCGCCGGGCTCGGAGAACAGCTGGCACCAGATCTCCTCGCCGGTCAGCAACGGAGGCAGCCAACGCGCCCGCTGGTCGTCGGTGCCGTGCGCGATCACCGTCGGCCCACCCATCGTGACGCCGATGCGGAACACGTGGTCCGGGACGTCGAAGCGCGACGCCTCGTCGCCGAACACGATCTGCTCGATGAAGCTCGCACCACGACCGCCGAACTCGCGTGGCCAGCCGACTGCAGCCCAGCCGTCCGCGGCCGCACGGCGCTGGTAGTCGCGAGCACGCTTGAGCGACTCCTCGCTGTCGATCTCCGCGCCGAGGACCCCGGTGACGCTGCTGACGGTGGCTTCGGGACGGCGGCGCGCGTTGGCCTCGAGCCACGCGCGGCATTCGGCACGGAAGGCCGCGGCTTCGGGGGTGTCGGTGAGCTCCATCCGGCGGCGTACGTTAACCTGTGTTCACTTCCGCCGGTGGTGTCCGGAGCCGCTCGTGTCCAGCTGCAGCCCTCGCGACCAGTCGCTCGGCGACGCCCACGGGCGCGTCGCGGCGGCCGTCGACCGGTTCGACCTGCGGTCACACGTCGCCGACCTCGAGCTCGACGGGATCACGGTCGTGCCCCCGGAGCGCATCGGCGGGCCCGACTTCGCTGACGACATGTTCGACCTCGTGCTCGACGTGATGGAGCACCGCACCGGCGTTCGCCCCGACCGGGCTTCTGGTGCGACGCATCGGAACGTCTGCTTCCCGACGCTGTACTTCTTCCTGTTCGAGGACGAGCGCTTCGAGCAGTGGCTGCTCCACCCCGTCATGCGCGCCCTCGTCGACCACCTGCTCGGCGAGCAGTGCATCCTGCATGCGACGGCCGTGTTCATGAAGGGCCCCACCGACCCGCCGGACCCTGGCCTGCAGCTCGCGCTGCACAGCGACCAGCAGATGGTCCCGGCACCGTTCCCGCCGTACGCGCTGATCGCCGGAGCGACCTTGTTGCTCACCGACTACACACGCGAGGGCGGGGCGTTCGCGTACGTGCCCGGAAGCCATAGGGAGTCGCGCCATCCGCTCGCAGGGGAGGGCCTCGAGCGTGCCGTCCCGATCGAGGCGCCACGCGGGTCGCTGCTCGTGCACCACGGCGCGCTCTGGCACGGGTCGTACGGGCGCACGACGCCCGGGTTGCGCGCCGGGCTCGCGTATGCGTACTCGCGCATGTTCGTCACCCCGCTCGAGGGTCATCGCGAACGGGTCACCAAGGAGATGCTCGACCGGAACCCGCCGCGCTTCGCGTCCTTGTTGGGTCAGCACGTCCCGACCGGGTACGCCGAGGCCGGCCCGGACCTCGCGACGGTCGGACGAGCCGTCGCACGCACACCATGGGACTGAGCCGATGAGTCGACCGATCGCACCCGACCTCTTCACCTGGCCCGCCGACGAGCCCCGGCTGCTGGGGTCGCGCTGCATCGAGTGCTCGACCGTCGTCTTCCCCTCGGCCCGCAGCTGTCCCCGCTGCGGGAGCACCGAGGTCGAGCCGCACGAGCTGGGCCGCCGGGGACGACTGTTCACGTTCACGACCCAGGGGTTCCTCCCGAAGGACCCGTACACGGGGCCGGAGACCGAAGACACGTTCGAGGGCTTCGCGCTCGGCTACGTCGAGCTCGGTGGCGAGGTCATGGTCGAGGCGCGCCTGACCGAGCCCGACCCGGAGCGCCTCGAGATCGGCATGGAGATGGAGCTGGTGGTCGTGCCGTTCCGTCGTGATCCCGACGGCACCGACGTCATGACGTTCGCGTTCGCTCCGGTCACGTCGAGCAGCGCGTCGGACAAGGAGGCCGTGCGATGAACGTTGCTGTCGTGGGTGTGGGAATCCATCCGTTCGGACGCTTCGAAGGGATGCGCGGTCTCGATCTCGGCGCCGCTGCGGTCCGCCGAGCACTGATGGACGCTGGGATCACGTGGCCCGACGTGGAGTTCGCGTTCGGGGGAAGCCTCGCCGGGTCGCTGGCGGGCAGTGAGGAGTCGAGCCAGGCCGACGCGATGGTGAGCGACCTCGGACTCACCGGACTCCAGTTCACCAACGTGCACAACGGGTGTGCGACCGCGGGAAGCACGCTGGCGATGGGTGCGGCGCTGATCGAGTCGGGGGCCTACGACCTCGGCGTGTGCGTCGGCTTCGACAAGCACCCACGCGGCCACTTCAACGCCAACCCCGAGCAGAGCGGTCTGCCGCGCTGGTACGGCGAGCTCGGGATGATGATCACGACGCAGTTCTTCGCCATGAAGCTCAATCGCTACATGCACGACTTCGGGATCTCGCGCGACACGCTCGCGAAGGTTGCAGCGAAGAACTTCCGCAACGGCGCGAAGAACCCGAACGCGTGGCGACGCAAGCCGTTCAGCGAGGAGGAGATCCTCGAGTCGCGGATGCTCAACTACCCGCTGACGCAGTACATGTTCTGCTCACCCGACGAGGGCGCGGCAGCCGTGGTGCTGTGCCGCGCCGAAAAGGCGCGCGAGCTCACCGACCGCCCCGTGTACCTCCGATCGGTCACGATGCGGACACGCCAGTGGGGATCCTTCGAGGTGTTCGCACCCTGGTTGTCGGTCGATCGCGGGCACGCGCCCACCGTCGACGCGGCGCGCCTGTGCTTCGAGCAGGCGGGCGTGGCGCCCGCTGAGGTCGACGTCGCGCAGCTCCAGGACTCGGAGTCCGGTGCCGAGATCATGCACATGGCGGAGACGGGGCTCTGCGCCGACGGCGAGCAGGAAGAGCTGCTCGCGCGAGGCGAGACCGAGATCACGGGCCGCCTGCCCGTCAACACCGATGGCGGGCTGATCGCCAACGGCGAGCCCATCGGCGCGTCGGGCATGCGGCAGGTGCACGAGATCGTCCTCCAGCTCCGAGGCGACGCGGGGGAGCGTCAGGTGCCCGGTGACCCCAAAGTTGGCTTCACCCAGGTCTACGGCGCGCCCGGGGTCAGCGCGTGCACGCTGCTGACACGTTGAAGGACCCGTCGACCTCGATCAGCGACCGTGGAACGTCGCGGGGCGCCGGTCCATGAAGGCCTGCACGGCCTCCTTGTGATCCTCGGTGGCGAACAGCCGTGAGAGCGAATGCCCGACGAAGGTGGCCATCTCGTCGAGATCGTCGCTGCCGCGACCGACGGCGAGGCGCAGCCCCTCCTTTGCCGCTCGTACTGCGAGCGGCGGGTTGGCCGCGATGCGGGCGGCCAGTCCGCGTGCCTCCTCCAGGAGCTCGCCCGCCGGCACGACGCGCGAGACGAGACCGATGCGCGCCGCGGTCTCGGCGTCGACGATCTCTCCCGAGAGGATGAGCTCCGCAGCCGACGATCGGCCGACGAGCTGGGGGAGCAGCCAGTAGCCCGTGACATCCGCGCTCAGTCCCATCTTCACGAAGAGCTGCCCGAACTTCGCGTGCTCCGAGGCGATGCGCACATCGCAGAGCAGGGCGAAGTCCATGCCGATGCCGAGCGCGACGCCGTTCACCGCGGCGACCGTCGGTGTGTCGAGCGCGAGCATTGCGGCGACGCTCGGCGTGATCGGCGGTGCCGGCCCGGCGAGCTCGGCGAGCGTCGCCTCCATCCGAGGATCGCCCCATGCCTTCTGGACGTCGTCACCCGCGCAGAAGGCGCGACCCGCACCCGTGAGCACGATGGCGCGCACGTCGGGATCGGCGTCGGCCTCCGCGAGGGCCGCGAGCAGCTCCTCTTCCATCTCGAAGGTCGCGGCGTTCAGCGCCTCGGGCCGATCGAGCGTGATGGTGGCGACGTGGTCGTCGCCCGTCTCGTACCGGATCGTCGTCGGTTCCACGCGTCCTGCCTCCATCGACTCGACGCTCGGTCGAGTGCTCGTCGTTCCTTGACCGGCATGTGAACGGTAACTAACTTTCGCCGCGAGTACAGGCGGCCCGGCCGACGGCCGGCGACCGAGAACCTGGTTGTGGGGGGAGTCGCATGCGCGGGAGTGGGCGAGCCACCAGGACCGTTCGGCGCGTCGTGTCGGGAGCGGCCGTCGCCGCACTCGCGATCGGGGTGAGCGTGACGCCGGTCGGTGCAGGGTCGTCGGGGAAGCCGTCGGGTGACCCGGTGAAGGTGATGGTCATCTACGAAGACTCGGCCGGCGTGGCCAACCCGGAGATCCCCGACGGCGCGAAGGCAGCCGCCAAGCAGATGAACAAGAGCGACGGGATCGGCGGCCGTCCGGTGAAGGTCCTGGTCTGCGACACCAACAACGACCCGAACACCGCCGCCGAGTGCGGGCGCCAGGCCGTCGACGAGGGCGTCGTCGCGCTGATCGGCGTGCTCACGCCGCACTCCGCCGGCTTCATGCCGCTCATGGAGGAGAACAAGATCCCGTCGATCGGCGTCGTGGCCGCGGGAGCGTCCGACTTCACGTCGCCGGCTGCGTTCCCGATCACCGGTGGCCTGCCCGCGACCGCCGGCGACCTGCCGCGCTTCCTCGCCGACGACGGCGCGGAGAAGATCAGCATCGCCCGCATCGACCTCGCCGCAGCCTCGATCATCCCGACCTTCGCGCGCACGACGCTCGGCAAGGTCGGCCTCGAGCTCAACAACGACGTCCCGGTTCCCGAGAGCGCACCCGACATGTCCAGCTACGTCGAGGCCGCGCTCGCGAACGACACCGACGGCATCGTCGTCGCGTTGTCGGGACAGGACGCGGTCAACTTCGTGCAGGCCGCCAAGCAGTCCGACCCCGACGTGAAGATCGCCGTCATCTCGACCGAGCCCGGTGCGTTCCGTGAAGCGCTCGGCGACGACGCGGCCGGCATCATCCAAGCGCCGGCGTTCCTCCCTCCCCTCAGTGTCAAGACGCCCGAGGGCAACCGCTTCCTCAAGGAGATGAAGGCCGCCGGCTACAAGGAGACGAGCGGCTTCCGGCTCAACTCGTGGCTGGCGATGCAGGTGCTCCAGACGGTCGCCGACGGGCTGCCCGAGGTGACGTCAGCGAGCGTCTTCGATGCGTTGAACACGACGACCGACCTCGAGACCGGGCTGACCCCGCCACTGCAGTGGACCACTCCTGCCGACGTGGGTCTCCCGCTTCCGCGCATCTTCAACGGCTGCGAGCTCGCCGTGAAGCTCACGAAGACGGAGAAGGTGAAGCCGGTGACCGGGAAGTTCTTCGACGCCTTCGCGGACCAGGAGTGCCCGACGCCCTGACGCTCACGCGGGTCGCGGCTCTGGACCTCGCGTTCGGGACGCGCTGAGCCATGGCCGAGGACATCCTCCGGTTCGCGATCCTCGGACTGGGCGCGGGCGCGGTCTACGCGATCACCGCGCTCGGCGTGGTGCTGGTGTACCGCGGCTCGGGCGTCGTCAACTTCGCGCACGGCGCCATCGGCATGGTCGGCGCGTTCATCTTCTACACCCAGCGTGACGAAGGGACCGCGACCTGGTTGGCCTGGGTGCTCGCTCTCGGGTTCGCAGCGCTCCTCGGCGCGCTCATCCACCTCGTCGTGATGCGTTCGCTGCGTCGCGCGCCGGCGATCTCGCGGCTGGTCGCGACCTTGGGGATCTTCGCCATCCTGTTCTCCTGGGCGCACGGCGAGTACGGCGACACGCCGCGGATCGTCACCAAGCTGCTGCCCATCGACGGTGTGGAGGTGCTCCCCGACATCACGATCGGTGAAGACCGCGTGATCCTGCTCTCGATCGGCGTGCTGCTGACCGTCGTGCTGACGCTCGTCTACCGATCGACTCGGTTCGGCCTCGCGACGAGCGCCGTGGCCGAGAACCGACGAGCGACGTCGGCGCAGGGCGTCTCACCCGACCTCGTCGCGACCGTCAACTGGTCGCTCGGATCGATGCTCGCCGTACTCGCCGCCGTGTTCGTGGTCAACATCGCGGGCCTCTCGGTCGTCGGTCTGACGTTGCTGATCGTGCCCGCGCTGGCGGCCGCGCTGGTCGGCGGCTTCCGCTCGTTCCCGCTCACTCTGCTCGGCGGTCTCCTGATCGGAGTGCTCCAGTCGGAGATCGCGTGGCTCCAGACGTACCTCACGGAGCAGCGCGGGGAGGTGGTCACCCTCGACGGCTGGGCCGAGTCGGTGCCGTTCCTGGTGATCATCCTCGTCCTCGTCGTGCTCGGTCGCTCGTTGCCGCTCCGAGGCGAGGTGACCGAGCGACCGCCCGAGGTCGGCCCCGGACGGATCCGGCCGTTGGTGCTGGTGCCGGTGGTCGCCGTCAGCGTGCTCCTGGTGTCGTTCGTCTTCTCGACGACCGTCGTGGAGGCGGTCACGACCAGTGCCGCGTTCGGCATCATCGTGCTCTCGCTCGTGGTCGTCACCGGCTTCACCGGTCAGCTGTCGCTCGCGCAGTTCGCGCTCGCCGGCATGGGTGGGTGGATCGCGGCGTCGCTCGTCGTGGACGAGGGAGCGCCGTTCTGGCTCGCGGCGATCGTGGGGGTGCTCGGCGCAGTCCCGGTCGGCGTCCTGGTCGGACTCCCGTCGCTGCGCACGCGGGGCGTCAACCTCGCGGTCGCGACGCTGGGGCTCGCGGTGGTCATCCAGGCGTGGGTGCTCGGCAACGCGGACCGCACGGGCGGGATCACGGGGCTCGAGATCGGCGCCCCCGACCTGTTCGGCGTCGCCATCGACCCGCTCGACCATCCGGAGCGCTACGCGCTGTTCGCGCTCGGCCTGCTGGTGCTCGCCGGCGTGATGGTCGCCAACCTCCGGCGTGGGCGCGCGGGCCGTCGGCTCGTCGCGGTCCGATCGAACGAGCGCGCCGCGGCATCGCTCGGGATCTCGGTGTTCGGCGCGAAGCTGTACGCGTTCGGTGCAGCCGCCGCGATCGCGGCGATCGGCGGCATCCTCATCACGTTCCGACGACCGACCGCAGTGTTCCTTCCGACGTTCTCGATCTTCGAGTCGATCTTCGTCGTGATCTACGCGGTCATCGGCGGCATCGGCTTCGTGCTCGGGTCGGTGCTCGGCGGGGCGATCGCTCCGGGTGCGTTCGTCACGAGCCTCTTCGGCGATCTCCTCGACGACAACGAGTCGGTGCAGGTCGTGCTCGGCTTCGCGCTCTTGGTCGTGCTCGTCGTCGTGCCCGACGGGCTGGCGTCACTCCCTCGACGAGTGCTCGAGCGAGCGCGCCGAGCGCGCAGCACCGCCCCGACTCCCAGCGTGCTGCCCCCGCTCGGCGAGCGCGAGCCGGTCGTACCCGCGACGCTCGAGCTGCGCGACGTGAGCGTGAGCTTCGGCGGTGTCACGGCACTCGAGGACGTATCGCTCACCGTGCGCCCGGGGGAGGTGCTGGGTCTCATCGGACCGAACGGCGCCGGCAAGACCACGCTGATCGACGCCGCGACGGGGTTCACGCGCTCGACCGGCACGGTCACCCTCGACGGGCGGCGAGTCGATCGTTGGTCGCCGCGTCGGCGCGCGGCGGCCGGGATCGCGCGCAGCTTCCAGACGTTGGAGCTCTTCGAGAGCATGACGGTGCTCGAGAACCTGCGGGTGGCGTCCGAGCCGCGCGACCGCCGCTCGTACCTGACCGATCTCGTGTGGCCGCGGCGCGCGCCACTGGCTCCGACTGCGGTCGCGGCGGTACGGGAGTTCGGACTCGAACCCGACCTCGACCGGCGCCCCGACGAGCTCCCGTACGGACGTCGTCGGCTCGTCGCGATCGCACGCGCGATCGCCGCGGCCCCGTCGATCCTGCTCCTCGACGAGCCCGCGGCCGGGCTCAGCGACGAGGAGACCGCCGAGCTCGGCAACCTGATCGGTCGCCTCGCGCACGACTGGGGGATCGCTGTGCTGCTCGTGGAGCACGACGTCGCACTCGTCCTCGACGTGTGCGATCGGGTCGTGGTGCTCGACGAGGGGCGCCGCCTGGCCGAAGGGACGCCTGAAGAGGTACGTCACTCGCCCGAGGTCATCTCCTCGTACCTGGGTGCCCCGGTGGAGTCCGAGGTCGAAGCACCCGGCCCGATCGCGGGGGCGGACCAGCCGGGTGAGTCGCTGGTCGAAGCCGAACCGCTCGTCTCCGTCCGCGGCCTCGACGCCGGCTACGGCGACCTCGCTGCGGTCCGCGGCCTCGACCTCGATGTGTGCGCGGGCGAGATCGTCGCGCTCCTCGGTCCGAACGGCGCGGGCAAGACGACGACGCTTCTCACGATCGCGGGCGAGCTGCCGCCGCTCGCCGGTGAGGTGCGCTGCCTGGGGGCGTCCGAGCGAGCGCCGCTGCACCGGCGCGTGCGCCGAGGTCTCGGGTTCGTCCCGGAGGAGCGCGCGGTCTTCACCACGCTGTCCACCGCCGCCAACCTGCGCCTCCGTCCTGGTGCTACCAGGGGCGCGATCGAGCTGTTCCCCGAGCTGGCGCCCCTCCTGCGCCGCCGTGCCGGGCTCCTCTCCGGTGGCGAGCAGCAGATGCTCACGTTGGGTCGCGCGCTCGCCGGTGATCCGAAGCTCCTGCTCGTGGACGAGCTGTCGTTGGGCCTCGCGCCGCTGGTCGTGCAGCGACTGCTCCTCGCGGTGCGCGCCGCCGCCGATCGCGGCGTCGGTGTGCTCCTGGTCGAGCAGCACGCCGGTGAGGCGCTCAGCATCGCCGACCGGGTCGTGGTGCTCCGCCGCGGTCGCGTCGCGCTCGAGGGGTCGGCGGCCGAGCTGCGAGATCACCTCGGCGAGCTCGAGTCGGCGTACCTGTCGGGCTTCGACGTCGACGACACCACGGACCACCGGGCACCGGACTCGGCGGACGACCAGGTCGAGGATCCTGGTCGCGCCCCGACGCGAGCGGAGGTGATGCCCGATGGACGAGCGTGAGCTCGCGTACGTCCCCGCGGTCGAGCAGGCGGCGATGGTCGGACGCGGTGACGTCACGTCGACCGAGCTGACCGAGTGCTACCTGGCGCGGATCGAGCGCCTGAACCCGACGATCGCGGCGTACGTCACGGTCGCGGCCGACGTGGCGCTGGAGCAGGCTCGCCGAGCCGACGCTGCGCTGGCTGATCGACGTGTCGGTCGCGGGGACGTCGATGATCGGGACGGGCCGTTCCTCGGGGTGCCGATCTCGATCAAGGACCTCCATGACACGGCGGGGATCCGGTCGACGCACGGGACGGCGGAGTGGCGCGACCGCGTGCCCGACGCGGACGACGAGGTCGTGGCGCGATGTCGGCGCGCGGGGTTCGTGTTCCTGGGGAAGACGATCGTGCCGGAGTTCGGACCACTCAACATCAGCGAACCGCCGGCGTACCCACCGGGCCGCAACCCGTGGGATCCGGCGCGGTCGTGTGGCGGCTCGTCGGGCGGTGCCGCGGCTGCGGTCGTCGCCGGCCTGTGCGCGGTGTCGCACGGGTCGGACGGCGGCGGCTCGATCCGCAACCCTTCGGCATGGTGCGGCGCGGTCGGGCTGAAGCCGCAGCGGGGGAGGGTGTCGGCGGCGCCCCACTCGCAGCAGTTCTTCTCGATCAACGGTCCGATCACGCGCACGGTCGCCGATGCGGCCGCGCTGCTCGACGTGATGGCGGGTCCGGCCACCGGTGACGCGTGGTGGGCGCCCCGGTTCGCGCCACGGCTCGCCGACGAGGTCGGGGTGCCACCCGCGCGGCTGAGAGTCGCGTACCACCCGCACCCGGGAGTCGCGCGCGAGGCGTGCGCGCCGGCGAACCGCGGTGCGGTCGAGGATGTCGCGGCCCTCCTCGAGTCGCTCGGCCACGAGGTCGAGCAGGCCGTGCCGCCGGGCTACGGCGAAGATCTCGTCGTGCAGTCGTCGACGATCTTCGCCGCCCAGCATGCGGCGGCAGCGGAGCAGGTTCCGTATCCGCCGCTCGAGACGCTCGATCCGTGGATGCGCACGCTCGTGGAGATGGGGAGGCTCGTGAGCGCGGTCGACTTCGTGAAGGCGTTCGACGACCTCCAGTCGCTCTCGCGTCGCACGGTCGCGTTCTTCGACGACTACGACGTGTTCGTCTCGCCGACCGTCGCGGGCCCGCCACCGCTCGTCGGGTCGATGAAGGACGCCGGCATCGAGCGGGTCATGGAGTTCTGGGCGCTGACCCCGTTCACCGCGCTGTGGAACACCACCGGTCAGCCTGCGGCGTCGCTGCCGGTCGCGGTCGACGACGACGGTCTCCCGGTCGGGGTGCAGGTCGTGGGCCGCCCGGCCGACGAAGCCACGGTGGTCAGGGTCGCCGGCGTGCTGGAGGTCGAGCGCCCATGGGCCGACCGCCGCCCACCGGTCTCCTGAGCAGGCGCCTCAGCGTCGCGTCGGCGTCGTGGGCGGTCCGGCGAACGCCTGCGCGATCGAGATCCACTCGTGCGCCGCCTCGCCCTGCACCTCCAGATGCACGTCGTCGGGGTGGCGACGTTGCGTGACGACTCGGCAGAAGTCGAGCGCCGGGCCTCGGACCACGGCGTCGGCGTCGGGGTCGCCCCAGGCCCACGTAGAGCCGTCGGGCGCGGTGAGCTCGACTCGCACCGCAGCGTCGGGCGCGGCGAGCCCGCGCACGGCGTACGCGAACGGGCGAGTCCGCACGCCCAGCTCGGCGACGTGGCGCAACCGGGCGGTGGCCTCCGTGGGGACGTGGAGCGCGTCACGGACGTCCTCGCCGTGGGCCCAGGTCTCCATCAGTCGAGCCGTCGCGAACGACATCGCCGACATCTTCCCGGTGATCCAGGGGACGCGCTGGGTCGCGACGCGTGCGCGCAGCGCGTCGAGCGTCCCGGCGCGTGCGTCGCGCCACCAGTCGAGGACGGCAGGCCCGGGCATCGACCGTCCGCGCTCGGTGAGCTCGGCCTCCGCGGCTCCGAGGTCGGCGACCAGCGCGGAGAGTCGGGATCCGAACCCCTCCTCGTCGGTCAGCGCGATCGTCGCGAGCTCCTCCGACGCGCCCAGGTGGGCGACGGTGTCGCGCACGTCCCATCCCGACGCCGGCGTGCTCACGCGCCACCGCGTGTCGTCGAGGTCGGCGACGACGCGGTCGAGCGCCAGCTCCTCCGCCTCGAGGTCGGCGAGGAGCCCGGCGAAGGGGTCCGTGGTCACGGCCCGACGGTACCGGCCCGTGCCGCCGGGTGTGAACGGTCGCTAACATCCCGGCATGCTGGATCGTGAGTGCGTCCTGCCACACCTCCTGGCGCGCCTCGCTGCCGAGGCGCCCGACGCGATCGCGATGCAAGACGTCGACGGGCGCGCGGTCACGCGCCGCGGGCTTCACGAGACCAACCTCCGCTGGGCCGACGCGCTGCGTCGCGTCGGCATCGCGCCCGGCGACCACGTCGTGACGATGCTCCCCAACTCGTTCGAGGCGTTCCACGCGTGGCTCGGCCTCACGTGGCTCGGTGCGACCGAGGTGCCCGCGAACAACATGTACCGGGGTCAGATGCTGCGGTACCTGGTCGACAACTCGACCGCGAACGCGATCGTGATCAGCGAGCGCTTCGTCCCGCAGCTCGTCGAGGTCGCCGGCGACCTTGCGCACGTCGACACCGTCGTCGTCCCCGATGCCGACGAGGCGCCCACCGGGCTCCCGGGCCGCGTCGTCACCGGTGAGGAGCTGTTCGCCGAGGCGGTCGTCGCCGACGACCTCGTGGGCCCCGACTACTGGGACGTCGCCGCCATCATCTACACCTCGGGCACGACGGGTCCGTCGAAGGGCGTGCTCATGCCGTGGGGCACGTTGTGGTCGTTCGTCAACACCGCACCGCCCGACTTCGTGCGCCCGGGCGAGGGCTTCTACGCGATGTACCCCGCGTTCCACGTCTCGGGGAAGGCGATGCTGTACCAGGCCTCGGTGTTCGAGGCCCGGATGGTCGTGCGCGAGCAGTTCTCGATCCAGCACTTCTGGGACGACGTGCGTCGCTTCGGGATCACCGGCGCAGGCCTCGTCGGTCCGATGGCGCCGTTCCTGCTCATGCAGCCCGAGCAGCCCGACGACGCCGACTCGCCGCTGCGCCACGTGATGATGGGCCCGCTCGTCCCCCAGGTCGACGAGTTCAAGCGCCGCTTCGGCGTGGAGGTCGGCACCGGGTACGGCATGACCGAGATCGGCGCGCCGTTCGCGTCCGACGGGTTCGAGCTGGCCAACAGCACGAGCTGCGGCAAGCTCCAGCGCGGCTGGGCGGGGTACGAGGCGCGCATCGTCGACGAGCACGACCAGCCGCTCGGTCCGGGCCAGGTCGGCGAGCTGGTCGTGCGGACCGACGAGCCGTGGGTCGTCAACTGCGGCTACCACGGCATGCCCGAGGCGACCGCAGCGGCATGGCGCAACGGGTGGTTCCACACCGGTGACGGGTTCCGCTACGACGAGGACGGCAACTACTACTTCGTCGACCGGATCAAGGACGCCATCCGCCGGCGCGGGGAGAACATCTCCTCGTTCGAGGTCGAGGCGCTCGTGTCGCAGCACCCCGATGTCGTCGAGTCCGCTGCGGTCGCGGTGCCGTCCGAGTACCAAGAAGACGAGGTCAAGGTGTGCGTGGTCCTGCGCGACGGCGCGTCGACGACCCACGCGGAGCTCATCGAGTTCCTCGTGCCGCGCATGCCGAAGTTCATGGTGCCGCGCTACGTCGAATTCGTCGCCGAGCTCCCGAAGACCGAAGCGACGATGCGCACGCAGAAGGTGAAGCTGCGCGAGCGCGCGCTCAACGAGAGCACCTGGGATCGCGAAGCCGCCGGCATCCGGGTCGATTGACGGGTCGACGGCGGCCGGGGGAGACACCACGATGCCGAGCTACGAGACGATCCTCGTCGACCTCGATGCCGGGGTCGCGACGGTCACGCTGAACCGACCCGACCAGCGGAACGCGATCACCCTGCGGATGCAGCAGGAGCTCCACGAGGCGATCTGGGCGCTGGACGACGACGAGGCGGTGCGCGCCATCGTCGTCACCGGCGCCGGCAAGGCCTTCTGCGCCGGGATCGACCTCGTCGAGGGCGGGTTCGGCGCCGACTTCCAGGCCGAGCACGATCAGGCGCTGGGCGTCACCTCCGACACCGTCTGGCAGTCGGTCGCATTCTGGGAGCTCGCGACGCCGGTGCTCGGCGCGATCAACGGCGCCGCCGTGGGCGCCGGTCTGACCTTGCCGCTGCTCTTCGACTGCTGCTTCGTCGCCGACGACGCGCGGCTCCAGTTCATGTTCACGCGCCTCGGGGTCGCGCCCGACGCGAACTCGACCTGGCTCGTTCCCCGGATCATCGGCCTGCCGCGTGCGATGGAGCTTCTGCTGTCGGGCCGTCCGTTCACCGGAGCGGAAGCCGCGTCGATCGGCCTGTGCGCACGGTCGGTGCCGGCCGGAGAGGTGCTCGCTGCCACCCAGGAGCTCGCGCACGACATCGCCGACAACACGGCACCGCTCGCGGTCGCGGTCACCAAGCGCCTCGTGCACGAGTTCGCCGACGCCGACGCTCGGCCTGCGGCGATGACGCGGGAGACCAAGCTGATCTGGTGGCTCGGTTCGCGGCCCGACGCGACCGAAGGCCCGATGGCCAGGCTCGAGAAGCGCGCCCCCGCCTGGACCGACGAGAAGCACACGCCCCTCCCTCCCGACCTGGCCTGAGCGCGCTACGGATCGGAGGTGGTCGACGCGCCCAGCAGCGACGCATACGCCATGCTCTCGAGCAACCGGTGGAGCTCGGCCTCGGGAAGGCTGCTCTCTCGGTTCGCGACGGACCGGGTGAGCGCGCTCGCGGCGTAGACGGCCATGCGGGCCGCGCTGGGTGAGAGCTCTGGTCGCACCCCGCGCAGGATCTCGGCGTAGTCGTCGATCATCTGCCGCTGCGCCCGCTCGAAGCGACGGCGCGGCGCGGCGGGGAGGTTGCGTGACTCCTGCCAGTAGATCGCGGTCAGCTCGCGATCCGCGATGCACTCGGCGACCGTGTACTCGACGAGCCGCGCGAGGGCGTCGTCGGGCGACGTCGCCTCGGCGCGCACGCGAGGGACGATGGCCTCGGAGTGCTCGATCGCCCGCTCGAGCAGCGCGACGAGCAGCGCCTCCTTGCTCGCGAAGTGGCGGTAGACCGCGGGCCCGGTGACGCCGACGGCTTCGCCGATGTCATCGATGCCGGTATCGACGTAGCCCCGCGCGGAGAACAGCTTCGCGGCGGCGTCGAGCATGGCTGCGCGCCGACTCGAGCGCTTGCGGGGGGACGGCGTCGGCCGCCGGGTCTCGGTGGGCACCCTTGGTCGATCCTTCCTCGAGGCGTCGTCGGCGTCGGACGCCCGGCCGGAGGAGCGGTTCGTGGCCGGGTGGCGACAGAAGTGAATGACAGTTTACTTTTCGGGCAGGGCACGCCCCGGAACGTGCCCCCCCACCGACGAGGAGCCGCAGATGGGGATCGTCGCCGTCGGCACGTACCTCCCCGCCGGTCGTCTCGAGCGGAGCGCGATCGGCGCGGCGCTCGGGACCCCCGGAGGTGCGGGCACCCGCACCGTGGCGTCGTACGACGAGGACTCCACCACGATGGGCGTGGAGGCCGCGCGGCACGTCGTCGCGCAGCTCCCGACCTCGCTCACGCCGCGTCGGGTGTTGTTCTCCACGGCCTCGCCCGCGTACGCGGAGAAGACGAACGCGGCGGCGCTCCACGCGGCACTCGGACTCGACGAGGGCGTCGGCGCCTACGACCTCGGCGGCGCGGTGCGCTCGGGGATGGCGGCGCTGCGCCTCGCGATCGACGGATCGGAGCCGGCCCTCGTGGTGTCGGCCGACGTCAGGACGGGCCTGCCGGGTGGATCCGACGAGCGCGACGGCGGAGACGGTGCGGTCGCCCTCGCCGTCGCGCCCGACGGTCCGGACGATCAGGCGCGGGTGCTGGGCTGGCGGTCGTCGACGCTCGAGGTGCTCGACCGGTGGCGACTCCCGACCGAACGCGTGGCGCACGTGTGGGAGGAGCGCTTCGGCGAGCACGTGCTCGTCCCGGCCGCGCAGGCCGCGTTCGCCGAGGTCTGCAAGGCCACCGATACGACGCCCGATGCGCTCCAGCACGTGATCGTCACCGGCACGCATGCGCGCGCGTCGCGGGCGGTGGCGCGCTCGCTCGACGTGCGTCCGGACGCGCTCGTCGACGACCTCGCCGGCGCGATCGGCAACACCGGGACGGCCCATCCGGGCCTGCTGCTCGCGCACGTGCTCGAGCGTGCTGCACCGGGCGACCGGATCGCGCTGGTCACGATCGCCGACGGGGCGGATGCCGTCGTCTTCGAGGCCACCGATGCCGTGGGCCGCGTCGCGCCCCTTCGCTCGCTCACCGACCAGCTCGAGTCGAGCCCGCGCGGCCTCGCCTACGAGACGTTCCTCACCTGGCGGGGGATGCTCGATCGTGAGCCCCCGCGTCGTCCCGATCCGGTCGCGCCGGCCGCCCCACCGTCGTTCCGCCACGATCCGTGGAAGTTCGCGTTCGTGGGGTCCGAGTGCGAGGCGTGTGGCGAACGTCATCTCCCACCGGCGCGCGTGTGCGCTCGATGCGGCGCGATCGACCAGATGCGGGAGGTGCGCATGGCCGACGTGCCGGCCCGCATCGCGACGTTCACGGTCGACCGCCTGGCGTTCACCCCGAGCCCGCCGTTGGTCGCGGCGGTGCTCGACTTCGACGGCGGTGGTCGGTTCCGTTGTGAGCTCACCGACGTCGATCCCGACGCCGTGGCGATCGGAGACGAGGTCGAGATGTCGTTCCGGCGGATCGCGACGGCCCAGTCGGTGCACAACTACTTCTGGAAGGGGCGCCCCGTGCGCCCGCGCGGCGAACGGGGAGAGGCCTGATGGCGAGTCATGGGATCCGCGACCGAGTCGCGATCGTCGGCATGGGGTGCACGACCTTCGGCGAGCACTGGGACAGGGGTGCCGACGACCTGCTCGTCGATGCGGTCAGCGAGGCGCTGGAGTCGTCCGGCGTGCAGAAAGACGACGTCGACGCGTTCTGGGTGGGCACGATGGGCTCGGGGATCTCCGGCCTCACCCTGTCGCGCCCGCTCCGGATCGACTACAAGCCGGTCACGCGCGTCGAGAACATGTGCGCCACGGGCTCGGAGTCGTTCCGCAACGCGTGCTACGCCGTCGCGTCGGGCGCGTTCGACGTCGCGATGGCCACCGGGGTCGAGAAGCTGAAGGACGGCGGGTTCTCGGGTCTGGTGATCTCGTCGCCGCCGGACGACGGCACGACCGCGGAGCTGAGCGCTCCGGCGCTCTTCAGCCTCCTCGGTCCCGCGTACTGCAAGAAGTACGGCGTCGACGAGACCGAGTTCAAGGACGTGCTCACCCGGATCGCGTGGAAGAACCATCAGAACGGCGCGCTCAACCCGCGCGCCCAGTTCCGCCGTGAGGTTCCCAAGGAGACCATCGCCTGTTCCCCGTTGATGGCGGGCAACCTCGGGATCTTCGATTGCTCCGGTGTCTCCGACGGCGCGGCTGCCGCGATCGTCGTCCGCGCCGAGGACGCGCACCGCTACACCGACCGGCCGCTGTACGTGAAGGGGCTGTCGTTCGTCGCCGGACCGGCGACCGGCGTCGTCGACAGCGACTACGACTACACGTCGTTCCCGGAGGTCGTCGCCGCGGCCCGTGACGCCTACCAGCAGGCCGGCGTCGACGACCCCCGCGCCCAGCTCGCGCTCGCCGAGGTGCACGACTGCTTCACGCCGACCGAGCTGGTCTTGATGGAGGACCTCGGGTTCGCGGAGCGAGGGTTCGCCTGGAAGGAGGTGCTCGCCGGCACGTACGACCGCGAGGGCGCCCTCCCGGTCAACCCCGACGGAGGGCTCAAGGCGTTCGGTCACCCCATCGGCGCGTCCGGCCTGCGAATGCTCTTCGAGTGCTGGCTCCAGCTGCGGGGCGAGGCGGGGGAGCGCCAGATCGGGACGGTGGCCGACGGGAAGAGGCTGGCGCTGACGCACAACCTCGGTGGCTCGCCGGGCGAGTGCGTGAGCTACGTGGGCGTCGTCGGCTCGGAGCCCGACGCGTAGCGACGGACCAGGCTCGCCCGCGCCGCCGCGCTGTCGGCCGCGACCGTGGCGCGGGCGCGCGTCACGACGAGCGCGCCCGGGAGCGTCGGCACCACCGCGACGGCGAGCGCGAGGCCCAGCGAGTCGGTCACGTCCGACACCGCGCCCACGACGAGTGGCCCGAGCGCACTCCCGAGCGTCAGCAAGAACGTGAACAGTGCGAAGCCGGTCCCGCGTGTGCGTGCGGGCAGCACGTCGGCCGTCGCCGCGGCGAAGTTGGGGAACGACAGCGACAGCACGAACGCAGCTGCCGTGATCAGTAGCACCTGTGGCACGAGCGAGGGCACCGCGAGCCCGCCGAGGAGCAGGAGGCCGCCGACGCCGAGGCTCACGACCACGATCTCGATGCGCCCGCCGACGCCGCGACGTTCGCGGCGATCGCCCAGCACGCCGCCGGTGATCGATCCCCCGAGCCCGGCGACGAGTGCGGCCGCCGCCGTGATCCCCGCCGCGGCGCCCTCGGTGAGGTCGTGGGTGCGCTCGAAGTAGGTCGGTAGCCAGAACGCGATGCCGTTGAACCCCAAGAACGCCACCGTGAGCCCGAGGTACAGCGAGCGGACGGTCGGGATCCGCAGCGTCTCGCGCACGCGACGCAGCTGGGATCGGACGCCACCGGTCGTCTCCAGGTCGGCGAGCTCGTCGATCGGTCCGAGCTCGAGCTCCTCGAGCAGCGTCGCACTCGTGGCCGGGTCGGCGGGAGCGTCGTCGCGAACCGCGTCGAGGGCGCCTCGGACGGGCTCGGGCAGCCGCCAGCAGAGCCAGGCGACCAAGAGTCCGGGGACGATCATCACCAAGAACGCGGCTCGCCACCCGAGCAGCTCGCCGACACCGCCGCCGATGCCGATGCCGATCGCCGTGCCGACGACGAACGCCACCCGCTGGTACCCGAACACGCGTCCGCGCAGGCCTGGCGCGTACGAGTCGGCGAGGAGACTCGACGCGGGCGGGTTGTCGACGTGCATCGCGGCCCCGAGCAGCACGCGTACGAGGAAGAACATCCAGAAGGCGATCGCGACTGCGCTCGCGGTGGTCAGCAGCGCCCAGGTGGCGAGCACGAGCCCGAGCACGCGCGTGCGGCGGAGGTGATCGGCCATCCAGCCGGCGGGGAGCAGCGCGAACAAGCCGGCGACGGCAGCCGCCGTGGCGATCGCACCCGCCCAAGCGTCGCTGAACCCCCACTCGTCTTGGAGCAGCGGCAGGGCGCCGATGACGACTGCCGACTCCGCTCCGTCGACGAGGTTCACCGTCGTCAGCACCGCGGCCGGGCGCCAGCCGTACGGAGCGGTGGTGGAGCCGGGCCTCGGCACGCCAGCAACCTACGTGAACGAGCGTAAACACGCGGAGGCCGCGCAGACCCTTGCACACCAGGGGATCGCGCGTCAGCGGGGCGTGAGTAACGGCGAGATAAGTTCTCGTCGAGAAGCGAGAAGGGTGGACATCCGCCCCAAGGGGGACCTCGCGACGTGTCCACGGTGGTTGCGCCCGAGCGGGCCTCGAGGTCGGCGGCCGACTCGACGACGTCGCGCGACGACCCCGACGACGGGGCGTTCGGCAGGTTCGGCTACCACCCGGGTCTCGACGGGGTGCGCGGCGTCGCGGTCCTGGTGGTGGTGCTCTTCCACGCCGGGTCGCCCCTCGCTCCCGGGGGGCTGCTGGGTGTGTCCGTCTTCTTCACGCTCTCGGGCTTCCTCATCACCCGTCTGCTGCTCGACGAGAGCGCGCGCTCGGCGGCGATCGACCTCCCGGCGTTCTGGGCGCGGCGTCTCCGGCGGCTGCTTCCCGCCGCGCTCGCGGGCGTGGTGCTCGTCCTCGTCCTCGCGGCTGCGTCCGCGCTGACCGTCGACCCCTCCTCGCTCCAGCTCGACGTGTTCGGTGCGCTCGGATACGCCGCCAACTGGCGCTTCCTCTTCGCAGACGCGTCCTACGCGGACCTGTTCTCGCAGCCGTCACCGTTGCTGCACTACTGGAGCCTCGCGATCGAGGAGCAGTTCTACCTGCTGTACCCGTTGCTGGCGTGGGTCGTCCTGCGCCGGGCACCGAGCGCAGCCGTGTTCCGCACGAGGCTGCGCACCGCGCTGCTCGTCGGCATCGGCGTGTCCCTCGCGGTGACGCTCGCCGCGGCGAGCGCGGGTGACTACGACTTCGTCTACTACAGCCTCCCGTCGCGAGCGGGCGAGCTGCTCATCGGTGGCGTCGCCGCGACGCTCGTCGGGGTCGCGCGCGTCGGCGCGGGTCGCTCGCCGCGCTGGCTCACGGCGGTGGGCTTCGCGTCGCTCGTGGGGATCCTGGTGCTCTGCACGACGCCGGTCGCGACCGACGGATGGATCGGACGCGGGGGGCTCGTCGGGTTCGCGGTGCTCTCCGCCACGATGATCGTCGCGGCCACGCCGACGGGCCCGCTGGCGTCCGTCCTGGGGGCGTGGCCGCTGCGCGCGCTGGGCCTCATCTCGTACGGCGTCTACGTGTACCACTGGCCGATCATCCTGTGGCTCACGCCCGAACGGGTCGGGTTCGGGGGCACCGGTCTGGTGCTGCTCCAGATGGCGGTGACGCTCGCGCTTGCCTACGTCTCCTACCGGCTGCTCGAGCAGCCCATCCGATCGCGCGCCGTGCTGCGGGGCCACGCGGCTCGGTTCGCCGCGCCTGTCGGCATCATCGCCCTGGCGCTCGGCGGCTTCTTGGTGACCAACAGCCTGTCGGTGCCGGCGCGACTCGACTTCGCGTCGGCGGCCGAAGCGGTGAACGCCGGAGGATCCCGCGCGCCCGCACCGGGACCGTCGACGCCGGTCGCCGGCGGCGCGCCGACCGTGGCGTTCTTCGGTGACTCGTCGGGGCTCGCGACCGCGAAGGCCTTCAAGACGTGGGCAGCGACGAGCACCGACGTCGAGATGGTCGGCGGTGCCGCCTGGTACGGGTGCGGACTCGTGCGCGAGGGCGTCGCGCGCTTCAACGGCGAGGAGTTCGATCCCGCGGCGTGCGGCGACCTGGTCACGCAATGGGGCACGGCGCTCGACGAGGCGCGTCCGCAGGTGGCAGTCGTGCAGACGGGCCCGATCGAGGTCGACGACCATCTCCTGCCCGGAGACTCCCGGTGGCGCGCCCCCGGTGACCCAGCGTTCGACCGGCTGCTCAAGGCGCGCATGCTCGAAGCCGTCGACCTCTTCCTCGATCGCGGCGTGGTGCCCGTCTGGCTCACGAGCCCCCGGATCGATCCGTCGCGGTCGACGCAGCCCCCCAACGACGATCCGGCCGGCGATCCGGCGCGCATGCGTCGCTTCAACGAGATCCTCGCCGAGGTCGCGCGCGAACGTCCGGAGCTCCGCGTGGTCGACCTCGCGGGGTGGTTGCGGGGTTGGCGCGGCGGTGAGCTGGATCCGGCGCTGCGCCCCGACGGCGTCCACTTCGACGAGGCCGCGGCCGCGGCCGACGTCGCGCCCTGGCTGAGCCGTCAGATCCTCCGTGAGCTGGCCGCCGCGACGACCGGCACGCCCGTCAGCTGATCGACCCGTCAGGTGCCCGGTGAGACGGGCCGGAAGATCAGCTGTTGGGTGCCCGAGCCGAGGAGTCGACCGTCGTGCGACCAGACGGCGCCGCCGCCGCCCGCGAGCCCGTCGGCCGCCACCGAGCCGTAGCCGTCGAGGAACAGGTGCTCGGACGCGTCGGGCGTCTGGTGGAACGTGACGTTGAGGTCGAGGTTCGGAGCGACCCACCGAGCCTCGTCCTCCGGCTCCATGGCCCGGATGATCGCCGGCCAGCCCGCGATGTCGATGAGCATCGCGACCCGCGCCGCCTCGACGTACGGGTCGTCGAAGGCCGGCGTCGGCACGTAGCGGTACCAGGCCCGGAACGCGGGATCGACTCCCGAGCGCCGTGCCCACTCGTCCCGCGACAGCCACGCGAGGGGCCGGTACTCGAAGTTGTCCCAGAACCTCGACGGCGGACCGTCGCTGTCGTCCTCCACGAGGTCCTGGATCAGCGGGCACTCGTCGGGAGGCGCGACCTCCGGCATCGTCCCGGCGGCGAGGGCCGGACCCTCGAGGTCGCTCGCGACGCACCACACGATCGCCTCGGCGACGGGGTCGCCGCCCTGGGTCATCGACACGCGCAGCGACTCGGTGCGACGGGTGGCGCGCAACGTGGTCACCTCGAGCTCGACGTCGTCGAACGCGGCCACGCCCAGGAAGTGACAGGCGAGGGTCGCCGGTCGCCGCAGCGGCGTGTGCGCGCCGGCGGCGCGAAGCAGGATGGCGGCCACGTACCCGCCGCACGGACCCCAGATCTCCCATTCGGCGGAGAGCCGAGCGCGGTACCTGCCGTCGTCGCCGGTGACCTCGGTGTCGATGGCGAGATCGCCCACGACGGGAACCTAGATCGTGGACGCGTCACGGCCGCGTGAATTCGCCGGGTCGGCAAGTGACTCGCCGGTAGACCCCTACGCTGGTGGTGATGTTCCTCGACGGCTTCATGCACGCGCTTCCCGACGTCGATCCTGCGGAGACGCAGGAGTGGCTCGACTCGCTCGACGCGGTGGTGGGGGAGCACGGCCGTCCCCGAGCGCGGTACCTGTTGGCGCGGCTCATGGAGCGGGCGCGCGATCAGGGCGTCGACGTGCCGGCGATGGTGACGACGGACTACATCAACACGATCGCGCCCGACGAGGAGCCGTGGTTCCCCGGGGACGAAGACCTGGAGCGGCGCATCCGTGCATGCATCCGGTGGAACGCGGTGGCGATGGTGGATCGTGCGAACCACCGGTTCCCGGGCCTGGGTGGGCACCTGTCGACGTTCGCGTCGGCGGCGGCGCTCTACGACGTCGGCTTCAACCACTTCTGGCGGGGGAAGTCCGACGGCGGGTTCGGCGACCAGGTCTTCATCCAGGGGCACGCGGCGCCGGGCATCTACGCGCGGGCGTTCCTCGAGGGTCGTCTGGGTGAGGAGCATCTCGATCGGTTCCGTCGTGAGGTGTTCGGCGGCGGCCTGCCGAGCTATCCGCACCCGCGACGGCTGCCGGAGTTCTGGGAGTTCCCGACGGTGTCGATGGGCCTCGGGCCGATCAACGCGGTGTACCAGGCGCGGTTCAACCGGTTCTTGCACCACCGCGAGATGGTCGACACGAGCGCGTCGAAGGTGTGGTGCTTCGTCGGCGACGGGGAGATGGACGAGCCCGAGGCGACGGCTGGTCTGGCGCTGGCGGCGCGTGAGCGGCTCGACAACCTGATCTTCGTCGTCAACTGCAACCTGCAGCGCCTGGATGGTCCGGTGCGGGGCAACGGCAAGATCATCCAGGAGCTGGAGGCGACGTTCCGCGGCGCGGGGTGGAACGTGATCAAGGTGATCTGGGGACGCGGGTGGGACGAGCTGTTGGCCCGCGACGTCGACGGAGTGCTGGTCAACCAGATGAACACGACCGTCGACGGCGAGTTCCAGAAGTACTCGGTCGAGACCGGCCCCTACATCCGTGAGCACTTCTTCGGCCCCGACCCGCGTCTGGGGAAGATGGTCGAGCACCTCAGCGACGAAGACCTGCAGATGCTGCCCCGGGGTGGGCACGACTATCGCAAGCTCTACGCGGCGTATCGCCTAGCCGTGGAGCACAAGGGGAGCCCGACGGTCATCCTCGCCAAGACGATCAAGGGGTGGGCGCTGGGCACGGGGCTCGAGGCGCGCAACGCCACGCATCAGATCAAGGATCTCGATCCCGCCCAGCTCAAGACCTTCCGCGACCGGTTGCGCCTCCCGATCTCCGACGCCGAGCTCGAGGACGGCGATCCGCCCTACTACCACCCGGGCACCGATTCGCCGGAGTACGAGTACCTGATGGCGCGCCGACGCGCGCTCGGTGGCCCGATGCCCGAGCGCGTCGTGCGCTCGCGGCCCGTTCCCACGCCGCCGCCCGACGCGTTCGCCGACTTCATGGCCGGCACCGGCGACAAGGTGCAGGCATCGACGACGACCGCGTTCGCGCGGATGCTGCGCAACCTGCTGCGTGACCCGGGTCTCGGCACGCGGGTCGTGCCGATCATCCCCGACGAGGCGCGCACGTTCGGGCTCGACGCGCTGTTCCGCGAGTTCAAGATCTACGCGCCGTTCGGGCAGGCCTACGAGCCGGTCGACGCGGCGTTGCTGCTGTCGTACACCGAGGGGCGCGACGGTCGGATCCTCGAGGAGGGGATCACCGAGGCGGGGTCGATGGCGAGCACCACCGCGGCCGGCACCGCGTACGCGACGTGGGGCCAGCCGATGATCCCGTTTTTCATCTTCTATTCGATGTTCGGGTTCCAGCGCATCGGTGACCTGATCTGGAGCTTCGGCGACCAGCGCGGACGCGGGTTCCTCCTCGGTGCGACCGCGGGTCGCACGACGCTCACGGGCGAGGGCCTCCAGCACTGCGACGGCCAGAGCCAGGTGCTGTCGTCGACGGTGCCCAACTGCCGCGCGTACGACCCGGCGTTCGCATACGAGGTCGCGGTGCTGATCCGTGACGGCATCGAGCGCATGTACGGCGAGGCCGCCGAAGACGTCTTCTACTACCTCACCCTCTACAACGAGAACTACGCGATGCCGGCGATGCCCGAGGGCTGCGAAGAGGGGATCGTGCGCGGCCTCTACCGATACGCCGCTGCGCCCGAGAAGCGCAAGCACCGGGCGCAGCTGCTCGCGAGCGGCACCGGCATGCTCGCCGCACTCGAGGCACAGCAGCTCCTCGCCGACGAGTTCGACGTCGCCGCCGACGTGTGGAGCGCGACGAGCTACAAGCTGCTGCGCGAAGAGGCCCTCGAGGTCGAGCGCTGGAACCGCCTGCACCCCGGCGAGACGGCGAAGGTGCCGTACGTGACCCAGTGCCTCGGCGACGCGAAGGGCCCGATCGTCGCGGTCACCGACTTCATGAAGGTCGTGCCCGACCAGATCGCCCGCTTCGTGCCCCAGCCGTTCGTGCCGCTCGGCACCGACGGCTACGGGTTCTCCGACACCCGCCCGGCGCTGCGGCGCCACTTCGAGGTCGACGCCGCGCACCTCGTGATCGCGACGCTCGACGCCCTCGCGCGCCAGCGTGCGATCAAGCCCGAGATCGTCGCCAAGGCCATCCGCCGCTTCGACGTCGACCCCGACCGGCCCGATCCGCGCGTCGCGTAGACGGGTCGCGCGTCAGGCAGGCGTCAGGAAGCCTGGCGGCCGCCCTCGTCGATGCGCAACGGGTCGTCCTCGTCCCAGTCGTCGCGGTCGTCGGCGATCTCGTCGCGCCAGCTCGGAGTCTCGTCGTCCTCGTCGGCATCGGCGAGCGTCTTGTCGCCCTCGGTGAACAGCCCGTCGTCGAACCCCTGCTTCAGCTCCCGCGCCTCGCGGAACCGGCGGGCCCGTCCCTTCCTCGCCACGGCGTCACCTACCTCGTCGGACTTGCTCGATGAACTGGCGCTTCGGGGATCTCGCCCCCCGAAGGTGCCTTGCTAGGCATCCAAGGGGGACATTCTCCCACGCGGGAGACCCGTCCCGCGCACCCCGGCCGATGGGGCGTGCCGACGCCGGATCTCTAGGCTCGACGCCCGTGCACCGCTGGTCGACCGCCGTCCTCGCGCTCCTCGTGGCGGTCGGCGTGTCCCTGCTCGACAGCGTGGCGGTCGCCGCCCAGACCCCGGGGCCCGCCCCGGGCGTGGCCTACGGCGCTCGACGGGGTGAGGCCGAGGTCCGTCTCGTCGGGCTCGGCGAGACGCCGACGGGCGAGCAGCTGGTGATGCTCGACGTGCGGGTCGAGTGCGACGGTTTCGAGCCCCAGGCGCGGCTCGTCGGGGTCGTCGAGGAGGAGGGGCGCTTCGAGGTCGAGGGGTCGGTGTCGCAGCCCGGCACCACCGACGTGATCACCGGTGAGTTCGACGACATCGACGGCAAGGTGCGCTCCGACGGGGTGGTGCTCGAGATCGACGTCGAGGTCGAGGGCGAGGACAACGCCGGGCCGACGGGTCGCTGCGAAGAGACGCAGCAGTGGCGCCTCCGGCCGCGCCGAAGTGACGGGGCGAGCCGGATCGACGGCGCCGTACCGTCCGAGGCGACCGAGCTCGCCACGAACGGCGACGCGCTCTTCACCCTCGTGCCGAGCGAAGGAGCGGGCGGCGAGGTGGCTCGCGTCGATCCGGCCACGCTCCAGACGACGTGGACGGTCGACGCGCCACCCGACGCCGAGCTCCTCGCTTCTTCGGGCGATGCGGTCTGGGTGCTCGACGGCGAGGGGCTCGAGCTGAGTCGGATCGGTGCCCTGTCGGGTGACGTCGAAGCGACGATCCCGCTCGTCGCGCCCGATGCGGCCGCCGACGTGAACGTGATCTCGCCCGTGCTCGTCGCGACGCCGACCGCGGCGTGGGTCGCGATCGACGAGACGCAGGCGGTCTACCGAGTGGACGCGGCGACGAACGAGGTCTCGGCCGCGACGGTGGTCGGACGGGTCGACGCACTCGCTCCCGCCGGGGACGGCGTGTTCGCGATCACCGCGGCCGAGTCGGGGGGAGACGCGCGGCTCGTCCACCTCGGTGACCGGACCGACGAGCTCGGCGCCGTCGTCATCGAGGACCTCCCGAGCGGGCTGGCCGCGGACGCGGCTCTCGTGTGGACTCGCAGCACCGACCGGCTCGCGCAGTACGACGCGACGACCCTCCAGCCCAACGGGCTCGTCTCGCATCCCCGACTGGCGACCGGCGCGCTCACCGACCTCGTGCTCGCGTACGAGCCCGGTGCCTGGACGCCGAGCACTCGTGGCCTCGAGGCGTTCGACACCCAGCTCGCCCCGACGGTCATGGTGCCCGTGGTCGGCACGACCGCGACCGGCCTCACCGCCGCCGAGGACGCGATCTACGTCCTCGATGCCGGCTACCTGATCCGCGTCAGGGACTGACGCCGGCGTCGGTGAGCAGGCGCTCGAAGACCCGGGTGCCGTGCTCGAGCACCAAGAAGTGCCCGGCATCGGGGACGCGCTCGAGCGTGGCGTCGCGCAGGAGACCGACCAGACGCTCGGCGATCGAGACCGGCACTGCGTCGTCACGGTCGCCCTGCCAGACGCGCACGGGCGTGCGGATCGTGGCGGGGTCGAAGCCCCACTCGCTGCCGATCGCGCGGTAGTCGTCGACGAGCCCGCGGGGGCCGTGGGCCATCGCGCGCAGGAACGGGTCGCTGATGCGCGCGCTCGGCAGCGGCGCGAGGACGCGACCGTCGGCGCTGCTCAGCTCGTCGATCAGTGAGTCCTTCAGCCGCTCGGGTGGTCGGTGCGCGCTGCGGCGGAGCAGGAGCGATGCCAACCACGGCAGGCGGCGACTGAGGGGGACGAGCAGGCGGTCGACCTTCAGGCCGAGCTCCTTGCGATCCGCGCGATCGCGCAGCGGAGCGATCCCGCCGATCGTCGCGACGGCACTGGCGCGGTCGCCCAGTGCCGCCGCGCTGGCGAGTGCGTGCGGGCCGCCTGCGGACCAGCCGACCACCGCGAGCTGGTCGAGACCGAGGTGGTCGGCGAGCGCGACCGCGTCACGGCCGCAGTCGGCGACCGAGCGACCGCGGAGGCGATCCGACTCCGCGACGCCGGGCCGATCGGGCGCGATCAGTCGTGCCCCGGCTGCATCGGCTCCCGCGCGTGCGTTCTCCGCGTCGAGTCGGCTCGAGAGCCCCCCGTGGCACCAGATCACGGGGAACCCGTTCGGGTCGCCGATCTCGCTGAACGACAGCGTGCGCCCGTCGGGCAGTCGGCACGTCGCGGTCGGCATGTTCACAGCCGGGTGAAGGTACCCCTCGCGCCGCGTCCGTCGTCGGGCGGACCGGGCGGAGCTGCGAGCCCGTGCGTCAGCGCCGCGCCGCGGCGATCCGTCCCGGAACACCCGAACCGAGCTCGACGTGGCGTGCGTCTCGCAGCCCGGCGTCGGTGAGCAGCGCGAGCAGCTCGTCGTCGCCCCAGAGGTGCCCACCGGCTCGGACGGTGCGGAGATCGGCGAGGGCACGCGTCAGGGGGTCGGCGCCGCCGAAGCGAGCGAAGATCAACCAGCCGTCGTGCTTCAGCGCGTCGACGCAGCGAGCAAGGGCGTCGGGTACGACGTCGACGGGTACGAACGGCCCGGGGAACCACAGCAGGTCGTACGACTGCGGCTCGTCGAGTGCACGTGCATCCCGTTCGTGCACGACGACGCGGTCGTCGAGCCCCGCAGCGGCGATGTTCGCGCGGGCCAGCTCGATGGCCGGCGCCCAGATGTCGATGCCGACGACCTCGAGCGCGGGAAACGCTCGAGCCATCGCCAGCGCGAGTCCGCCTGCCCCCACCCCGACGTCGAGGAAGCGTGCGCCCGACGCAGCCGTGCGCTCAGACGCTCCCGGGAGGGCGGGGAGGACCCCATCGTGGATCACCCGGGCGAAGAGAGCCGAGAGATCGCCCGTCGCTCGGAGCAGCTCCGGATCCGTGTGCCGCCAGCCCTCGCCGCCTGCCGGATCGTCGACGAGGTCGACAGCCTGACCGAGCGTGCTGCGGACGAAGCCGGCGAGCCAGCGCGCGCGGTCCTCGTCGATCTCGTCGAGGGCAGCAGCGATGCCGAGGGACTCGGCAACGGCACGGGCCTGCCGGTCGACCGCCGGCGTCGGGGACGGGCGACCGGTCCGGGCGCCGAGCAGCACCGCGATTGCCGCAGCTGCCTCCATCGCGCCGACCAGGCGGCCGACCGTCGGGACCACCTCTTCGCCGGCGGCGGAGTCCTCGGGCGCGGGCATCACCGGCGTCCCGGATCGGTGGAAGCGGCTGCCGCGAGCAGACCGTCGAGGAGGGCGTCGAGACCGATCCTGAAGTACCGGTCCTCCGTCTCGACGTCGTGGCCGGTGGCGATCACCGCGCGGTCGACGGCGTCGGCGGTCTCGGGCGTGGGTGACGGCGCGTCGGGCGGGCGCGCCGCAACGCTCGAGAAGTCGTGCTTCGGCGAAGGCGATCGGAGATCATCCTCCAGTCGCCGGCTTGCGCTCAGCGCGATCGAACCCAGCGTGTAGGTCGCGTACGCGAAGAGCGCCGCGCCGGCACCGTCACCGCTGAGGCCGAGCCGCTCGAACACGGCGCCGATGATCGCGAGGCCACCGGCGAGGCGTGGATCTTCCGACGAGGGCGTCACTGTCATGAAGCGGGCGATCTGGTAGTGGCGGGCGAACACGCGGCGAGTGACGAGGGCGCCCTCGACCAGGAGCTCTCGCGGCGCGGCGAGGAGCGCATCGGTCGTCTCTGCGGTGATCTCCTGGAAGATCTCCTCCCAGACGAGCCCGACGGCCGCCTGCACGATGTCGTCGCGGCTGTCGAAGTGGTGATAGATCGCCGCCGGGCTCACCTGGAGTGCGCTCGCCAGCTGGCGGATGCTCACGTCGCCGCCGGCATCGAACTGACGCAGCGCCTCGTCTGCGATCTCACCGCTCTCGAGGTACGTGTCCCGGTTCGTCGCCAGTCGCGCCACCGCGCGTTCCCCGCCTCATCGATTCGATCGCTGTCCGGTATAGCCTGGCGCTCCAGCGCGACGGTGAGCAAGCGGCTGCGAACCACGTCGTCGCTACACTGCTTGGTCCACCCGACGTCGTACGACGTCACCCGGGCGATTAGCTCAGCGGGAGAGCGCTGCCTTCACACGGCAGAGGTCACTGGTTCGAAACCAGTATCGCCCACTTGAGCCCGTGCGACAGACAGGCGGCTGGTTCGCCTGGCGCAGACGCGGAGCTCGCACCGGACAGGAGGGCGCGTGGGCAACATCGAGACCGTCGGAGCGATCTACGCAGCGTTCGGCCAGGGCGACATCCCGGCCATCCTCGACCTGCTGGCGGACGACGTGCGGTGGGACGTCTGGGAGCCGACGAGCAAGGCCCAGGACGGCACGATCCCGTACATGGTGGCCCGCACGGGCAAGTCGGGCGTCGGCGAGTTCTTCGCAGCCCTCGCGGGCCTCGAGTTCCACGCCTTCGAGCCGGTCGTGATCGCCGGGCACGGCGACACGGTGCTCGCCACGATCTCGCTGGACCTCACCGTGAAGGCGACGGGCAAGCGCATCCAGGACCATGAGATCCACGTCTGGACCTTTGACCCCGATGGCAAGGTGACGTCGATGCGCCACGTGGCCGACACCCTCAAGCACTACGAGGCCAACACGGCCTGAGTGGGCGGGGCGGCTCGGCCTCGCCGGCGGGCGCAGGAGCCGGTTCGAGACCCTGACCCGGCACGAGCCGTGACGCGTGGATTCGCGCGCAGCCGGTGAATCGAGGGACGAGCTCGATCGGCGTCGATCAGCGCGCACGGCGTGATCGCCACCACCTTGCGGCACGTTGCCGACGGCGATGTCGGCTCCGCTGAGGGAGCGGGTGGCGGTGTCGACTCCGACGCCGATTCAGAGCGCGGCGTAGAGGGCGTCGATCAACGCGCGGTTCCTCGTGCTCTGCCAGCGGGGGATCACGTGGTTCATCACGTAGCCGAAGGCCACCCCGGTCTCGGGATCCGCGAACCCGAGCGCGCCGCCGGTCCCGAAGTGACCGAAGCTGCCCGGGCGTCCGAGTGGGCGTCGCGCCGTGGTGGGCACGAAGCCGAGCCCGTAGGACACGTCTTCGCCGAGGACGGGGCAGTGCCCCTGCACCTGCACGCGACGGGCTTCGTCGAGGAGGTCCGACGAGAGCACACGACCCGGCACGAGCACCGACGCGTAGATCCGCGCGAGCCCGACGGCCGACGCGTGGATGTTGGCGGCGGGGATCTCGGCCGACCGCCAGCGGCGCGTGTTCACGACTCCTTGCGACCCGTAGGCGGGCGGGTTGGCGTAGGCGAGCGCGATCATCCGCGCGTCGTCGTCGGTCGAGTTCTTGGCCGTCGCGAACGCTTCGCGCAGCGCCGGAGGCGTGTCGAAGATCACCTCGGCGCAGCGGGCCTGCACGTCGTCGGGCAGCGCGTACCAGACGTCGGCGTCGAGGCTGTCCGCGAGGTCGCGCAGGGCCGCCGCGGGGGATCGGCCTCCCGCTCGGCGCACGATCTCGCCGACGAGGTGGCCGTAGGTGTTCGTGTGGTACACGACGCGGCTGCCGGGCTCGAACCAGGCCTCGGTGGCTGCGACCGCCGAGGTCATCCGTGTCCAGTCCCAGAGATCGTCCTCGGCGAGCGTCTCGCGGATCGCGGGGACCCCGGCCTGGTGCGACAGCGCGTGGCGCACCGTCGCCGCGCCCTTGCCTCCCGCCGCGAACTCGGGCCACCCCGCGCTCACGGGCGCGTCGAGCTCCAGCGCGCCGGTCTCGACGAGCCGGAGCGCCAGCGTCGCGAGGACGCCCTTGCCCGCCGAGTAGGCGTTGACGATCGTGTGCGGCGTCCAGACCCGGGTGCGGGCGGCGTCGGCCCAGCCGCCGACGAGGTCGACCACCGGCTCGCCGTCGATCAGCACACAGACCGCTGCGCCGACCTCACCGCGCTCCGAGAAGCTGATCGTGAACGCCTCGCGCACCGCCTCGAGCTCGGGAGCGCACGATCCCGCGATCGGCACCTCGCTGCAGCGCATCGAGCCAGTCTGCCGGAGCCGGTCGGACGATGGCGCGGCCGGGTGCGGTCGGTCCGCCGTGCCGTTTCTCGCACCGCCAGGCCGGGCATCCCGTACTCGTCGACGGGGAGGTTCCGATGAGCGAGCTGAGCGCGACGCTGCTGAGCTGCACGCTGAAGCACGGCGACGAGCCGTCGAGCACAGAGACCCTGCTGGACGAGGTCGCGAGCGCGCTGCGCGAGCACGGTGTCGCCTGTCACGGGCCGATCCGGGTCGTCGACGCCGACGTGGCCCCCGGAGTGCGATCCGACGAGGGCCCGGGCGACGGGTGGCCGTCGATTCGCGACCAGATCCTCGACTCCGAGATCCTCGTGCTCGGGACGCCGATCTGGCTCGGTCACCCGTCGTCGGTGGCCCAACGCGTCCTGGAGCGCCTGGATGCGTTCCTGGGAGAGACCGACGACGACGGGCGGATGGTGAGCTACGACCACGTCGCGATCGTCGCGGTCGTCGGCAACGAGGACGGCGCGCACCACGTCTCGGCCGAGCTGTTCCAGGGGCTGAACGACGTCGGCTTCGTGATCCCGCCGAACGGCGTCACCTACTGGGTCGGTGAGGCGATGCAGTCGACCGACTACCGAGACCTCGACGACCGACCGAAGAAGACCGTGGAGACCACACGCACGGCCGCGCGCAACGCCGCGCATCTCGCGCGGCTGCTGCGCGATCAGCCGTTCCCGGCCGGCTGAGCCGGTCGTTCAGCGCCCGGTCGACCCGGCGCTCGGAGCTGTCGCGCTCAGGCGCTCTGCTTCATCGCGAGGACGTCGTCGCCGAGAGCGGCGAGCTGGTCCCGCGACAGGTGCTTCTTGAGCTTGGGGAACATCTCGCTCTCTTCGTCCTTGACATGGTGCTTGACGCCCGCCTTGACCATGTCGACCGCGGCGCCGAACCCGGGCGCGTCGACGAGCTCGCGCATCTTCGCCATGCCGTCGCGAGCGAGGCGGTGCTCGACGTCTGCTTCGACGACGGGCTCCTCGCCGAGCTCGCGCTCGGCGAGCGGGTAGACGAGCTGCTCCTCGATCCTCATGTGCAGCGACAGTGCCTGGTCGAGCTTGTCGACGATCTCCCGGCGCTGCGGCCCCGCGGTCTTGCTCGCCTCGAGGCGCTTGAGCAGTGCCTCGGCCTCTCGGTGGTCCTTGCGCAGCATCGCGATGGGGTCGTTCATCGGTTCCTTCGCTCCTCGGTGCTCGATCGTCGACACGCCTGGCGCTCGGCGCGTCGGGGGGTGACGGATCGATACCCCCCGCGTCGTTCGGCAAACGCTCGGCAGGCCGATTGTCCACGTCGGTCCCCGGGTACGCCGAGAGTCGGACCACGCGCAATCCCGACGCGACGCCCCTCGGGGACGGGCTCCGTAGGCTGCGCTCGATGCGAGTCCTGGGAGACGTGCAGGTTCCGGCGTCGGCCGACGTCGTCGCGGCGCACGTGGCGCTGCCGACGACCCGACCCGAGACCCGGGCCCTCGTGCGGCTCGGCATGATCGCCTCGGTCGACGGGGGCAGCGCCACCGCGGGGACGTCCGGTGGTCTCGGCAACGCCGACGACCACGCGGTGTTCGGTGCGCTGCGTGCCGCGGCCGACGCGGTCATCGTGGGTCTGGGGACCGCCGTCGCCGAGCACTACCACCCGCCGAGCGACCCCGAGCTGCACATCTACGTGATCGCCGACGCGCCCGAGCTCGCGGGCGCCGAGCAGCTGCTCACGTCAGGGCGGGCGACGCTCGTGCTCCCGGAGGACGCCGGCCCGACGCCCGAGAGCGTGCCCGACCTCCGCGCGGGCCGCGCCGGTCAGGTCGACCTCGAAGCACTCACCGCGGCGCTCGTCGGCCAGGTGGCCGTCCTCGAGGGTGGCCCGATGCTCGCCGGTGCGATGGTGGCCGCCGGGCTCGTCGACGAGCTGTTCGTCACCGTCGCGCCGAGGGTCCTCGGCGGCACGTCGGCGCGCATCGTGCACGGCCCCGACGCGGATCCAGCGCCGTGGACGCTCGCGCACGGGTTCGTCGACGACGACGGCTACCTGTTCCTCCGCTACGCGAGGCCCACGAGCGACTGACGCGTCCGCGTCGCGCGTGTCG
This sequence comes from uncultured Bifidobacteriaceae bacterium, assembly GCA_964501785.1. GTDB lineage: Bacteria > Actinomycetota > Acidimicrobiia > IMCC26256 > PALSA-555 > DATBSK01. The sequence continues at coordinate 165,764 of CAZCUD010000002.1, read as the reverse complement.
ATCGCAGGCCGGCGCCACTACAGTGCGGCGCTTCGGGGACGGATCTGAAGGGCTCGGGAGGACATGATGCGGGGCTTGTCGAGGGCTGGCGTCGTCGGGTTGTGCGCGGGGATGCTCGCGATCGGTGTGGTGCTCGGGTTGGTGATCGCCCCGAGCGGCGACGCGGAGCCGCGGGTCAGCGTGGCGTCGCGCCTCCAGGGTGAGGCCGGGCAGCAGGGCGACGACCAGCAGCAGGGCGATGACCAGCAGCAGGGCGACGACCAGCAGCAGGGTGGCGACGAGCAGCAGGGTGACGGCCAGCAGCAGGACGACACCGGTGGTGGTCGTGACGAGGGCGGCGCGGATGCCGGCGGCGCGATCGCGGACGATGAAAAGGGCCCGATCCTGCTCACGAACGAGGTCACGCCCCAGGTGCTCCAGAGCACCAACGGCAACGCGACGGAGCGCACCTACCACTGGCACTACAACATCCCGGCCGGCAACGTGCTCGTGCTCAAGGAGTTCAAGTGCCCGGGAGAGGCGCCGTACATCAAGTCGAACGGCACGTACCGTTCGCCGCACAACCACGACGGCGTGAAGGCCTGGCACATCGCCGACATGACCATGAACGCGTCCGATGGTGTCGGGTACCACGGCTTCAACAAGGTGTTCTCGACCCAGGACGGCGAGGGGTTCCTGCTGCTGACCGGCTGGCCGGCGGGCTCGCTGTGGGACAACAGCATCTGGGCGCCCGCGTTCGACTCGGGCACGGCCGACCTCTACGTGACGTGCACGAGCAGCGCCGCGCACGCGGACGTGGCGTACGCGCTGTCGTCGCAGTACGCGCCGGGTGCCGCGATCCCCTGGGGCTACCACTAGCCCCGGGGCGGGCGCCGCGGCGCCACCGGGCGTTAGGGTCCGCGCTCATGGACGTGAGCGGCTACCAGCACTCCGACTCGATCACGATCGACCGTTCGCCCGACGACGTGTACGCGATCGTCAGCGACGTCACCCGCATCGGCGACCTCAGCCCGATCTGCAAGTCGGGGGCCTGGGACGATCCCGCGACGGGCGCAGCCGCCGACGCCTGGTTCACGGGCCACAACGTGATCGGTGACATCAGCTGGGACACCCGCTGCAAGGTCGTCACGGCCGAACCCGGGCGGGAGTTCGCCTTCGTCAACCACGGTGTCGACGGTGCGAACGAGCTCGTGCGCTGGAGCTTCACGTTCGCGCCCGACGCCGGCGGCACCCGAGTGACCGAGTCGTGGCAGGTGCTGCCCGCGTACCCCGACTTCGTGCTCAGCGGCGACGCCGGCGCCGACGTCGCGGCCCGCATCGACGGCATGGCCCAGATGGCGCGGGACGGCATCGCCGAGACGCTGGCGAACCTGAAGCGGGTGGCGGAGGCCTAGGCCCCGATCCGGCGGCCGAGCGGGCAGGGAGCCTCGCCGGCCGAGGGGCAGGCGAGACGGAAGGCGCATCGGTCCGTCACGGGATCGCAATGTGGCGCGGCGACAGTGGCGCGACCCGAGCAGTGATCGAGGTGATCCACCGATGCCGCACGAGTCCCGCGCCAGCCTCGCGCCCGCCGCGGTCGACGAGCCGCTCGACGAAGCGCTGCGCGCCATCTGGCGCGAGCGGCTGCTCGACGAGCTGGATGCCTCCAGTCGTCGTGAGCCCGATGTGGAGCTCGCGGTCGACGACGCGACCGAGGCGCTGCGAGAGGCGCTCGAGCGTCTCGACCGCGGCACGTTCGGATGGTGCGTCGATTGTGGCCAGGCGGTGTCGATCGCGCGGCTGACTGCGCTGCCGTCGGCGGCCCGGTGTCTCGACTGCCAGTCGCGAGCCGAACGCCGCCGTTGACGAGGAGCGAGACGTTGCGCGTCTTCACGGTCACGCACGACGGCGCCGACGTCGTCCTGCGCGTGCGGGGCGACTTCGACCGTGCCGGCGCGGCACGGCTGCACCGCGTCGTCACCGACTATCTCGAAGGTGGCGGGGCGTTGGCCGACCTCGTCGTCGATCTCCAGGCGACGACCCGGTGCCAGACGACCGCGCTCCGATCGCTCGAGGGGCTCGTCGGGGCGGGAGTGCGACTCCGCACCGGTCCTCGTCGCCGACGGTCCGAGCCCGCGGTCGGGGGACCCAGAGCATCGCAGGCGACCCGGTGACGGTCGCACCGTCGAGAGTCGACGTGGGTCGACGGGGGGACACGACGGTCATCACGGTCTCTGGGTCCCTCGACTCGGTCGCGGCCGAAGCGGTTCACGAGGCGGCCCGGGCGGCGGTCAGCGTCGAAGGCCCGCTGCGCGTGGAGATCGATCTGCGGGGGATGGAAGCCTGGACCTCTGCCGGGCTCCGCCAGATTGCGGCGTGCGGGGGATTGGGTATCCGAGTGCGCATGGGGCCTTCTGTCGCGCGCTCGACCTGACCAGCGCCGCGCCGCCTGCAACGATCGTCCCGTGGCCACCCGCATCCTCGTCGTGGAGGACGACGACCGCATCCGACGCGCCCTCCGGCTCGCCCTCGAGGACGAGGGCTACGACGTCGACGAAGCGGGGGACGGCGAGCAGGGCCTCGCGGCCCACTCCCGGACGAGCCCCGACGTGGTGCTCGTCGACCTCATGCTGCCCGGCATGAGCGGCTTCGACGTGTGTCGGGAGCTCCGCAAGACGAGCGGGGTCCCGATCCTGGTCGTGACCGCCCGCGCCGACACCCATGACGTCGTCGCAGGGCTCGAGGCCGGGGCGGACGACTACGTGACCAAGCCCTTCGCCGTGAAGGAGCTCACGGCCCGGATCCGCTCGCTCCTCCGCCGGAGCTCGACGCCCACGGCGCCGCCCGACCGGCTGGTCTTCGGGGACGTCGAGATCGAGCCCGCCGCCGGCATCGTCCGGCGCGGCGGCGAGGAGATCCCACTTACGAAGACCGAGTTCCGGCTGCTCTGCGAGCTCGCCTTGCATCCCGGGATCGTGCTCAGCCGTGAGCAGCTGCTCGAGCGGATCTGGGGCTACGACTACTTCGGCGACGCGCGCCTGGTCGACGCGCATGTCCGTCGCTTGCGGACCAAGATCGAAGCCGATCCCGCGGTCCCCAACCTGATCGTCACGGTCCGCGGCCTCGGCTACAAGCTGGTCAAGTGAGCAGGCGTGTCCGGCCTGCCCGCGCGCGCCTGCGCGTCCGCGTCGCCGCGACGTTCGCGTTGGGTGCGCTGGTCCTCGCAGCGGTCCTGGCCGTGGCCACCTACCTGCTCGCGGAGCGGTACCTGCTCGATCAGCGCCTGCGCCTCGCGACGCGCCAGACCTACCTCGACGCGCGCGCGGCTCGGGACGCGCTCGGCGGGACGACGGGCGACCCGGCTGCGGTGCTCGAGGGGCTCGACGTCAGCGATCGGCGCCGGGTCTTCATGCGCCAGGGCAGCGACTGGTACGCGACTGGCTTGACGGCCGGGCCGCGCGTCCTGCCGCGCAGCCTGCGCGAGGTCGTCGACGAGGGCCAGTCGGGACGACAACGGTTCACCCGTGACGGGGAGACCTTCCTCGCCGTCGGTGTGCCGATCCCGGCAGTGGGTGGTTCGTTCTACGAGGTCTTCAGCCTCGACGAGCTCCAGGACACCCTCGGGGTCATCCGCAACTCGCTGTTCGCGGCCGCGGCGACCACGACGATCGGCGCCGCGGTGCTGGGCACCTGGGCCGCCCGGCGGGTGCTGCGCCCCGTCAACGAGGTGAGCCAGGCCGCGGCTCGGATCGCCGAAGGCGACCTCCAGGCCCGCCTGTCGTCACAGCCGGATCCCGACCTCGAGCAGGTGGTGACGTCGTTCAACCAGATGGCCTCCGCGCTCGAGCAGCGCATCGAGCGTGATGCGCGCTTCGTCTCCGACGTCAGCCACGAGCTGCGGTCCCCGCTCACGACGCTCGCGGCATCGGCCAACGTCCTCGAACGTTCGGCGGCAGACCTGTCGCCTCGCGCCCGCGACGCGGTCGAGCTCATGGTGGGCGAGGTCGCCCGGTTCCAGCAGGTGGTCCAGGAGCTCCTCGAGCTGAGCCGCGCCGAGGCGGACGTGGATCCGCTCGAGCTGGATCCCGTGATGTTGGGCGATCTCGTCATCAACGTCACGACCCGCTACCGGGCCGATCCCCTGGTCGTGGAGATCGCCCCCGAGGTGGCGCGGACGCCGCTGCTCGTCGACAAGCGACGGATCGAGCGCGTGGTGGCGAACCTGTTGGAGAACGCGGCGTCGCACGGACTGGGCGCCACGAGGGTCGCCGTGCGCAGAGTGGGGGACCGGATCGAGATCGCGGTGGAGGACGACGGGCCGGGCATCGCCGAGGCCGAACGGGCGAAGGTCTTCGACCGCTTCTATCGCGGCGCCAAGTCCGGTGACCGGGTCGCCGACTCGTCCACCGGGCTGGGCCTGGCGCTCGTCGCGGAGCACGTGCGACTGCACGGCGGCTCGGTGAGGGTCGAGGCGAAGACCTCGGGGTCCGGTGCCCGGTTCGTCGTGGAGCTCCCGTGGCGCGAGGCATGAGCGGAGCGTCGCGCGCGCTCGCGTTGGGCATCGCGGCCGCCCTCATCGCGGCGTGCAGCCCGGGCGCGCAGGACCAGCCCGAGGTGATCGACGACACCGAGGTGCCGTTCCAGCTGCTCGACACGACCTCCACGTCGGCGCCGACTCCGTCGACGTCCGTCCTGGACCCGCAGACGCTGTTCTTCGTCGTCGACGAGGAGCTCGTGCCCGTGTCGCGCGGCGACACCGAGGGCGACGACCCGCTCATGTTGCTCCGGAACCTCGTCGCGGGGCCGACCCCGTCGGAGAGCGCGCTCGGCATCGGGACGGCGATCCCGAGCGGCACCCGCATCCGCCGGGCTCGGGTCCGTGGCGACGGGACGCTCGTCGTGCAGCTCGTGACCGACCTCGACGGCGCCGAGGGCGGCTCGGCGCTGGCGATCGGCCAGCTCGTCCTCACCGCGGCCGGCGACCCCGACGTCGAGCGCGTCCTCTTCCAGCTCGACGGCGAGCCGGTCCAGGTCCCGCAGGGGGACGGCACCCTCGTCCAGGGACCGGTCAGCCCCCGTGACTACGCCGAGCTGCTCGCCGGAGGCTGATCGCGAGACGGGCGCGGCGGCGCAACACGATCGCAATCTGGCTGCAGCAGGCTCCCGCCATGACGCGCCCCCGCATCGACGACATCGAGGACGATCTGCGACGGCTCCGGGTGGTCGGGCGCCTCGTCGACGACGACGTCGTCGCCGTCGAGACCACCGAATCACGCTGGCTGCTGGACCTCCGACGTCGGCGGTTCCAGCGGGGGCCACGCGACGGGGATGCCGGCCGGGCGCTGCGGTTCGGTCGCTGGTCCTCGTTCACCCGGATCGACGTCGACGACGACTGCCTCGTCGTCGAGCGCGCCCTTCGACCCACGGTGCGGGCCCAGGTCGTGCGGGTCTGACCGCACGACCCGCCGAGACCGCGGCTCGCCGATGGGGCCGAAGGTCCCGGCAGCTCGGACCGCACGACCCTGTCGATCGGTCGGCCGCGAGAGCGATGCTCGCCCGGTCGAGAGGAGGCGTCATGCGGGTGCTCGTGGTCGGGTCCGTCCCTGTCAGCGTGCGCGAGGCGGCCGACGAGCTCGAAGGAGCAGGCCACGAGGTCGTGCGCTGCCACGACGACACAGGCCCCGCGTTCCCGTGCGCCGCGCTCCTCGAAGGGCAGCGTTGCCCGCTCGAGGGTGATCCGGTCGACGTCGTCCTCGACGTGCACGATGCGCGAACCGGTGCACCATCGCCGTACGAGGACGGAGCCGTGTGCGGTGTGCGACAGCACGTGCCGCTCGTGGTCGCCAGCGACGGTGCCAGCGCCCTCAGGCCTTGGGCGACCTCGCAGGTGCACGCCGACGCCGACGTCGTGCGAGCGTGCGAGGAGGCGGCCGACGCGCCGTTGGCCCGCCACTCCGAGCTCGCCACCAAGGCGGCGCGAGATGCCTGGGCCGTCGTCGGCGCCGACGTGGACGAGGTGAGCGCCACCGTGCATCGGCGGCGGGGAAGCCTGCAGGTCCTCGTGTCGCATCCCCCGGGCTGCGACGAGCGGCAGGCCTCGATGGTCGCGACCCGGGTGGTCGGCGCGCTCCGGGCGTACGACCGAACGGCGCGTGGGGTCGACGTCGGCGCGATCTGAGTCGCGGCGATCCTCGCCAGCGACCAACATGGGCCGATGGGCTTCTACGAGGACAAGGTCCTGCCACGGATCGTCGACGTCGCGCTCGGGAGCAAGCGGCTCGGGAAGCTGCGCCGGCGGGTGGCTGCCGGGCTCGAGGGCGAGGTCCTCGAGGTGGGGTTCGGCTCGGGGCGCAACGTGCCCTACTACCCCGAGACCGTCACACGGGTGCAGGCCGTCGACCCCGCGACGTTGGGGCGTCGGCTCGCCGAGGAGCGCGTCGCGGCGAGCTCGGTGCCGATCGAGTACGTCGGGCTCGACGGTGAGTCCCTGCCGCTCGCCGACGCGAGCGTCGACCACGTGCTGACCACGTGGACGCTCTGCACGATCCCCGACGTCGAGCAGTCGCTGCGCGAGATGCGACGCGTGCTGCGTCCGGGCGGCTCGGTGCACTTCCTCGAGCACGGCCGCGCGCCCGACGAGAAGGTCGTCCGGTGGCAGGACCGACTCACGCCGCTGCAGCGCCGGATCGCCGGCGGCTGTCACCTCAACCGACCCATCGACCGTCTCGTGACCGACGCCGGCTTCGAGATCACCAGCCTCGACCGCTACTACGTTCCGGGCCCGAGGTTCTTCGGCTTCATGTACGAGGGCGTGGCGACGCCCGCGTAGGGATCGCAGGCGCCCGGCGAACAGGAGATCGCGATCGTGTCCGAGACCGACAACATGCAGGTGGTGCAGCAGTTCTGGGACGCGCTGGCCGAGCGCGACTGGGACGGGATGCGCGCGCTGCTCACCGACGACGCGCACTACACCGACGTGGGGGTTCCCGGTCCGGGGGGCACCGGACCCGACGGCGTGCTGCGCAGGCTCCGCATCGGGATCGAGCCGCTCGCGGGATACGAGCACCTGCCCGGCACCAACATGATCGCTGGTGGTGATCTCGTGATGACCGAGCACACCGAGCGCTGGCGCTTCCACACCGGCGAGGTGATCGACCACTCGTTCGTGTCGGTGACCCAGCTGCGCGACGGCAAGATCGCCCGTTGGCACGACTACTCCAACATCTCGAACATCACCGACAACGCGCCGGCCTGGTGGCTGGAGCACATCATCGAGGAGTCGGCGAAGGACCCGGAGGCGGGCTGAGCCGTGGCACCGCAGCTCGCAGAGGTCCTCCCGCGTGCAGCGCGGGCCGACGCCGGACGGGCGCGTCGCGACGAGGTGCCGCGAGAGGCACACGCCGAGCTCGGAGCTACGGCTGGCCGAGCCGACCCGCTCGCAATCCTGCGCGCACAGGACTCGACGCGGGTCGAGGAGCTCGTCCCGATCCGCTACGGCCGGATGCTCGCGACGCCGTTCACCTTCTATCGGGGCGCGGCGGCCGTCATGGCTGCCGACCTCGCGCCCCTGCCTCGCACGGACATCGACGTGCAGCTCTGCGGCGACGCGCACCTCGCGAACTTCGGCGCGTTCGCGGCGCCGGATCGGCGGATCGTCGCCGACGTGAACGACTTCGACGAGACGCTGCCCGGACCGTTCGAGTGGGACGTGAAGCGACTCGCGGCGAGCCTCGTGCTCGCCGCCCGCGACAACGACCTCGGACCTGCCGTCGAGCAGGCCGTCGTGACCGACACCGTTCGGGTCTACCGGGAGGCGCTCGCGATCGCGGCGGGGATGGATCCGCTCGACGTCTGGTACGCCCGAGTGGAGCTCGACGACCTCGCCGCCGTGGCGAGCACCGAGAAGGACGCCGACCTCGATCGGCGGGTGCGCAAGGCCGAGACCAAGGCCAAGCGGAAGGACCGCCGACGCGCGGCGGAGCGCTTGACCGAGGTCGTCGACGGTCGCCGGCGCATCGTCCATGCCCCGCCGATCACCGTTCGTCCCGAGCCCGAGCAGGTCGAGGCAGAGCTCGCGCGGATCGTGACGTTCCTCGACGCCTACCGCGATGGCCTCCCGCTCGACCGTCAGCAGGTGCTGGCGTCGTACCGCCTCGTCGACGCAGCGCGACGCGTGGTCGGGGTGGGGAGCGTGGGCACCCGCTGCTGGATCCTCCTGCTCGAGTCGGGCGACGGCGATCCGCTCTTCCTCCAGCTCAAGGAGGCGACGAGCTCGGTGCTCGAAGCCCACCTGGCGCCGAGCCCCTTCGAGAACTCGGGTCAGCGGGTGGTCGAGGGGCAGCGTCTGACGCAGGCCGCGAGCGACGTGCTGTTGGGCTGGTCCCGCTTCGAGGCGTCGGACGGCCGTGCGATCGACTTCTACTTCCGACAGCTCTGGGACGGGAAGCTCTCGATCGACGTCTCCAGGATGGGTGCGCGACGGCTGCGCCGCTACGGACGCTTCTGCGGGCTCGTGCTCGCGCGTGCGCACGCTCGCTCCGGTGACCCGGCCGAGGTCAGTGGCTACCTGGGTGACGACGACGTGTTCGATCGCGCGATCGGCGACTTCGCCCGGAAGTACGCAGACCGCAACGACGCCGACCACTCGCGCATGCTCGAAGCGGTGAAGGGCGGCGAGCTGGTCGCGACGCCCGACATCTGACCGGCCGCCTACTGTCGGCGCCCGCATGACCGCCCAGCCCGCGCATCCCGGCACCACCGGGCGAGCCGACGAGCTCGCCGACCTCGCCCGCTCCGTTCGGCGCCTCGTCGCGGCGACGGTCGTCAACCGTGCTCCGGGACCCGAGCTGGTCGCGTGCACCGCCCGGCTCGACGAGGTGGCCGAACGGCTCGAGGCGCACGTCCCCGACCCGGTCCCGCACATCACCGAGACCGGCGGCTCGGACGAGATCTTCGACGCCGACACGATGGCCGAGCGCATGCCGTTCGACGTGGTCATCGGGCGCTACACGCCGCTCGCGCTCCCCGTGGCCATCGAGTTCGACGGTGACCGGGCGATCGGCCGCGCATCGTTCACGACCCCGTACGAGGGTCCGCCCGGGTGCGTCCACGGCGCGGTGATCGCCGCGACGTTCGACATCGTCCTGACGGCGGCGAACATGGTCGCCAACGCGGCGGGGCTCACGGTGTCTCTGTCGATGCGCTACCGGCTGCCGACGCTGCTCCACGAGGAGGCTCGCTTCGAGGCCTGGGTCGACCAGCTCGAGGATCGGCGCACGTACACGAAGGGGCGGATCGTCCAGCGTGGTCGGGTGACCGTCGAGGCAGAGGGTGTGTTCGCCCCGCTGCAGGCGGGCCGACAGCTGCGGGCACGCCTCGAGCGGTGGGCCGATCGCTCGCCCGACAACCGATAGCGTCCGACCTCCATGGCTGACCGCAAGGACCTCGACTTCACCTACTCGCTCATCGACCGGATCTTCCGGCTGAGCCTGGGCGAGATGGCCGACTTCAGTGGCGCGAAGTACGACGGTGACTTCTCGCTGACGCTCGAGGAGGCCCAGGCTCGCAAGCACGACTTCGTGTCGGAGCAGGTGGGGATCGGTCCCGATCGGCGCGTCCTCGACCTCGGCTGTGGCTGGGGTCCCATGCTCGACGTCGTGCGTCGCCGCGGCGGCACCGGCGTCGGTGTGACGCTCTCCACCGCGCAGCTCGAGTCGTGCCGCAGCAATGGCCTCGATGCCCGTCTGCTCGACGCCCGGGAGGTCACGATCGACTCCTTCGGCGGCTTCGACGCGGTCGTGAGCCTGGGTGCCTTCGAGCACTTCTGCTCCCCCGAGGAGTACGAGCGGGGGGAGCAGGAGCAGATCTACGGCCGGCTCTTCGAGAACGTCGCGGGGCTGCTGCCCGACCAGGGGCGCTTCTACCTGCAGACGATGGTGTTCGGGCGCAACATGATCCCGATCGACGAGGTCGACATCGACGCGCCCCGCGACTCCGACGCGTGGTACCTGGCGCTGCTCGGGCACCAGTTCCCCGGATCGTGCCTGCCGTTCGGTGAGGAGCAGATCGTGCGCACCGCCGAGCCGCACTTCCGACTCGTCTCGAGCGAGAGCGGCCGTCTCGACTACATCGAGACCATCAAGCAGTGGCGCAAGCGCTTCGCCGAGCCGAGCTTCAAGAAGACGATGCTCAAGGTCCGACTGGTGCCGAGGTACCTCACCAGTCGCGACTTCCGCCTCGCCTTCACCTCTGGTGTCAGCCCCAACAGCGTCTGCTTCGAGCGCGAGCTCCTCGACCACCACCGGATGGTCTTCGAGAAGCGCTGAACCTGAGCGGCACCTGAACTGCACCCTGGCCCCGTCCACCATCTTCGCCGCCGCGCGGTTAGGGTGACCGAACTCGCTCCATCGCCCCCTCGAGCCCCGAGGACGCCCCGTGACCTCAGCCCTATTGGACCCGCCGCGCGCCGACGTGTCCGCCGACGACGGAGGATCGGGGACCGGCGATGCCGTGGGTGAGGATCGCTTTCCACGGTCCAACCTCGGACGCAGCCTCCTGGCGCTCGGCACGTCGGTCGTGCCCTTCCTCGCGCTCTGGGCGGCGATGTACCTGGCCCTCGACGTCTCCTACCTGTTGACGCTCGCGCTCGCGATCCCGTGCGCAGGCTTCTTGGTTCGCACCTACATCATGTTCCACGACTGCACGCACGGCTCGCTGTTCGCGAGCAAGCGCGCGAACGCTTGGGTGGGATCCGCGCTTGCACTGCTGGTCGCGACGCCGTTCGCACGGTGGCGCTACGACCACACGATGCACCATGCCACTGCCGGCGACCTCGACCGGCGCGGCGCCGGCGACGTGCCGACGATCACGCTCGAGGAGTACGAGGCGAAGTCGTGGGGTGGGCGACTCGGCTACCGCATGTTCCGCAACCCGGTGATCATGTTCGGGCTCGGGCCGCTGTGGGGGATGCTCATCGAGCCGCGGTTCGTGAAGCGCTCGATGCGGCCGCGCATCAAGCGCAGCGTGATCACCACCAACATCGCCCTCGCCCTGCTCGTGGGCGGTCTCTGTTGGTGGCTGGGCTGGCAGGAGTTCCTGCTCGTCGAGATGCCCCTCGTGTTCCTCGCCGGTGGCGCCGGGATCTGGCTCTTCTACGTGCAGCACCAGTTCGAGGACACCTACTGGCGCCGCTCGGACGAGTGGAGCTTCACGGATGCCGGCCTGCGCGGCAGCTCGTTCCTGGCCCTCCCGAAGGTGCTCCAGTTCTTCAGTGGGAGCATCGGCTACCACCACGTGCACCACCTCGATCCGAAGGTCCCCAACTACTACCTCCAACGGACGCACGACGAGCACGACGTGTTCCGGTCGGTGCCGCGCCGTTCGATCAAGGACGGTCTGCGAGCGATGCGGCTGAAGGTGTGGGACGAGGAGCGCGGGCGCCTCGTGGGCTGGGGGGACCGACGGCGCAGCCGGGCCACGCTGGCGGGCGCGGCCGGTACCATCCGTTAGATGGCGAAGCAGATCCCTCTGGTCGACTACCTGGCGCTCGAGCCCGAGCCCCATCTCGTCGCACACGAGTGCACGGGCTGCGGGGCGAGGTTCTTCGATCGCCGCAACGCGTGCGCCTCGTGCTTCAAGACCGACTTCAAGGACGTCGACGTCGCGACCGACGGCGTGCTGGAGTCGTTCACGATCGTGTCGTTCGCGGCGCCCGGCATCCCGGTCCCGTTCGTGGCGGGCGTCATCGACTGCGACGGCACGAGCGTGCGGGCCAACGTGATCAACACCGACCCCGATCCCGAGCGCGTCAAGCTCGGCATGAAGGTCAAGCTGGCCACGTACGTGGTCGGCACCGACGACGAAGGCACCGAGGCGATCGGCTTCGGCTTCGAGCCGCGCTGAGCGCGCTGCATCGAGCCTGCTGAGCGCGGCGAGGAGGAAGAGGCATCGTGGCTGAGAACGTCTGGATCCTCGGCATCTACATGACCAAGTTCGGGAAGCACCCCGACAAGGACACCGTCGACCTCGCGTCCGAGGCCGCGATGGCGGCACTCGAAGACGCCGGCGTCTCGATGCGCGACATGGGCATCCTCGCGGCGGGGAACCTCATGGGCGGTGCGCTGCCGATCGGGCAGGCGATCCAGAAGCAGATCGGTCAGACCGGCATCCCCGTCTACAACGTGTCGAACGCCTGCGCGACCGGGGCGACCGCGCTGCGCACCGCGATCATGGCGGTGAAGGCGGGGGAGACCGACTACGGCCTCGCCGTCGGCGTCGAGAAGCTCGCCGGCGCCGGCCTCCTGGCGGGCGGTGGCCGCAAGAGCGACGACAACGTCTACACGCCGTCGGGACGCTACGGCGCGGTCGCGCCGGTCGACGGACGCATCGGTACCGAGACGATGCCCGGGGTCTTCGCGCAGGTCGGGATGCAGTACCTCTACGAGCACCAGTACGCCGACGCGCCCTTCGAGCTCTTCGCGCGCATCAGCGAGAAGAACCACTCGCACTCCACGCTGAACCCGCTCGCGGCCTACCAGAAGAAGATGTCGGCCGAGGAGATCATGAACGACGTCATGATCGCCTACCCGAACACGCGACCGATGTGCTCGGCCAACTGCGACGGCGCGGCAGCTGCGGTCGTGGTGAGCGACTCTGCGCTGAAGAAGCTGTCCGCCGAGCAGCGCAAGCGCGCGGTCAAGGTGTCGGCCTCGATCCTCACGACCGATCCGTGGCAGGAAGCGTGCCAGGTGCTGCCCGACGTCAACACGCTGACTCGCAACGCGGCGGAGCAGGCCTACGAGCAGGCGGGCGTCGGCCCCGCCGACCTCGACCTGGTCGAGCTCCACGACTGCTTCGCGACCGCCGAGCTCGTGCACTACGACAACCTGAAGCTCTGCGAGCCGGGAGGCGCGACCGACTTCTTCGAGTCGGGCGCGACGTGGCGTGACGGCACGACGCCGGTCAACGTCTCGGGTGGGCTCGAGTCGAAGGGGCACCCCATCGCGGCCACCGGGATCGCCAACGTGTGGGAGGTCGCCACCCACCTCCGCGGCGAGGCGGGTGACCGGCAGATCGAGGGCGCCCAGGTCGGACTCGCGCACGTCATCGGCCTCGGCTCGGCGTGCGGGGTGCACATCCTCGAGAAGGCGGCCTGACCCTTTCGGCGACGCCACGGCATCGCCGGTCTACTCGCCGTACACGTCCTCCACGTCCGGCAGCTTGTGCTGCGCGCCGTGCTCGTCCGGTGCCTCGTCGGGGAGGGTGCCGAGCCGTTCCTCGATGCGGCGCAGCGCAGCCGCCATCTTCTCGTCGGAGTCCTTCGACTCCGCGCTGCCCCGGTACACGTAGAGCGCCGCGAGCGAGACGAACGCGAACAGCTGCAGGAACTCCGACTGCCAGTTCTCGAGGGTCGACTGGGCGAAGACGCTGACGAAGTCGGCGACGCCGGCAGATCGACCGAGCTCGTGCTGCTCGTCGGTGAAGACCTGCCACTCTGCGATGGCCTGCCCAGCCCAGGTCGCGAAGAACAGAACCATGAGCGCGATGCCGAGGCCGAACTGCCGCCACAGGCTCTGCCCGGACCGTCGTTCGTTGCGCATGCTGCGGAACATCGAACCGATGACGAACAGCAACGATCCGAGACCGAGCACGACCAGGAGCAGGGTGCCGAACTCACCGATGCTCATAGCCGAGCACCTTGCCCGGGGCGTTGGGGCGGCAAACCTAGGTCTGGGCTCCCGCCGCCGCGTCGTCACCGTCGGGCTCGAGGCCGTGGCGGAGCCGATAGCGACCCTCCCCGTAGCGTGACGTCTCGAACGCGATCATCAGCCAGAGCAGCACGTTCACCGCAACGAGCGTCGTGAGCGAGCTGACCTCGGTCGCCGCGGGGATCAGCGCGAACAAGAGGAGCGAGAGCACCAACCGCTGACGGTTGATGGTGCGCGCGTTGCGCCAGCGGAGTGCCACGTGCCCGAGCAGGTAGATGGCGACGCCCCCCAGGAGCGCGAACGCCTCCTCCACCGGGAGGGGATGATCGGGGTGCGAGATCGTCGCTTCGAGCGCCAGTGCGGCCAGCACGATGCCGGCGACCATGGGGAAGTGCAGGTACGAGTACGAGTCGCGCGCGAGGCGGTTGCGGGTCAGGACGTCGTCGGCGTGCACGAAACGGTGCTCGGTGATGAGCGCGACCACGTCGAAGTAGATCCACCAGAGGGCCGATGCCAGTCCGATCCCGAGCACCGCCGTGAGGATGACTCCGGTGGAGAGGGCCGCTTGGGCTCCGATGCCGAGCGCGACGATCGACTCACCGAGCGCGAGGATGATCACGAGGTTGTGGCGCTCCGCGAAGTGCCTTGGTCGGAGGCGCCAGCCTCTCGGGTCGATGACGAGCGGGGCTCCGCTGTCGAAGATCACCGCAGCGAGCCAGACGAGCTCCTGGGCGGGGCTGTCGAGGAACGCGGCACCGAAGATCATCCCGACCCCGAGGGTGGTGCTGAGCGCGAGGCCGAGGACCGAGCGCCGCAGCTCGGGGTCGTCGCGGCTGGCGATGACGAACAGCGCGATGTGGGCGGCGCGCAGGACGCCGTATGCGATGGCGAACTCGATCGCCCGATCGCCGAAGACGTCCGGGACGCACAGCGCAGCGACGAGCGAAGCGGCCATCGCGACGAACATCACGATGCGAACCGCACCCTCCTCGGGGTCGATGACGCTGGTCAGCCAGGCGTAGCCGACCCACGACCACCACACCACGGCCAGCACGAGCACGCCTTGCCCGATGCCGCCCCACGTCGGGTCCGCGGCCATGAGCGCGGTGCACTGGGTGAAGATGAGGACGTAGGCGAGGTCGAAGAAGAGCTCGAGCGGCTTGACGGTCTCGGCCTCGCGCATCTCCGCGGCGATCCGCGGGATGCGTCGTCGTGGAGACGTGCTGTCCGCCATCCCGGCATTGTTACCTGCACACGCGCCGGTCAATGACGGAATCGGCTGCGCTACGTCAGGTGAAGACGCTGACGCCACCAGGGCCGACGAGCAACCCGACCACGATGAGCACGACGCCGTACGCGAGCGCTCCTCGGAACAGCGTCACGATCCCGAAGATCACGAGCGCGACAGCGATCAGCCAGAGGATGAATTCCATGTGCTGGACCCTGCCCGGGTCGAGCGGCGCTGAAACGTCGGGCGGTCACGCGGCGCGTGCCTCGCGACGAACACGCGCGCCGAACGCACCGGTTGCCGCGGCCGCTCGTGTCAGGTCGGCGATCGCACCGTCCACTGCTTCGTCGAAGGGCGCGCTCGTCGGACCCCGCCACACCATGGACCGCAGGCGCCCCTGCGCATCGAGCTGCTTCCCGACGTCGAGGAGCTCACCGACGAGATCGTCGACCTCGTGGGCGCTCGCGTCGAGCCGCTGGGCCGGAGCCGACCGCTTCGCCGGCTTCCACCAGACGACCCCGCGCATCGGGTGGTGATCGGTGTCCAGCGACGAACCGTAGGGGCCCTGGTTGCGTCGCGTCAGGCGGTAGCGCACCCAGTCGGCGATGTGGCGGACCAGATGCAGCTTCGACGGCGCGGCCCGCTCGAGCTGCACGAACGTCGTGTGATGAGGTCCAGGTCCGAAGAGCGCCTCGTGGACGAACCGGCCCTTGAGGCCGTACTGCTGTCCGTAGATCGGGTGTGCGTGCGCATCGTCCAGGCGTGCTCGCGCCGCCTCGACCCACTCGGGGCCTCGACCGATCCGCCGGTCGTCCGGGTGGTAGTGGCTCGAGGTGCGCGGCTTCACCCCGGGAAGGCGGCGCCAACGCTTCAGGAGGTGATGGCCCGGCAGCAGCAGGTGACCGCCTTCCAGGAGACGGAGGAGCTGGTCGTGGGTCAGGCCGGTGTCGACCAGATCGGCCAGCAGGGTGAGCTCCGACGGGCTCGCCTTCGGGAGCCGGGCCCGACACCGGCGCGCGCTGTCACCTGGGAGGTCTCCGGCCACGTCATCGACGAGCCGAACGACCTCGGCGAACGACGGCGCCACCCCGTCGTCGTCGGACGCGCGGGCGAGCGGTGTCGGCCCGGCTGGATCGTCGTCCGAACGTGGCCGGGTCGCGGTGTGCTCGAGATCGCTCGCGAGGTGCTCGACGGCCTCACGGGCGGACGCGATCGCCCGTCGCGCGGTCTCACCGAGCGAGCGCAGCTCGCCCGCCGTCGGCTGGGTGCTCGCCTTCGCGGCCGCGTCGACCGCGTTGCGCAGCCGAGGCTCGACCGTCGCGACCGTGTCGGCCTGGGCGCGCAGCCACGCGGCCTTCTGGGCCAGGGTCTCGCGCTCGGAGGCGCGCTGCTCGGCCGCATCGGCACGATCGACGGCGGGACCGTCGGGTTGCGGTCCCGCGGCGGGCCTGACCCGCGCCATGTCAGGAGCTGGGTGACCAGGGCGTGACCGGGCGCTCGAGCAGCTCACCGTCGATCAAGTGATCGGCGCGCTCGGCGTAGAAGCAGATCCGCCCCTCGATCGGCTCCACCCCGTCGATCGGCGTCGGGTACGACCACGCGAGGTCGCGGTGCTCCTCGTCGCCGACCCGCACGTTCCAGTAGCGAGCCTGGCCCTTGAACGGGCACACCGTCTCGGTCGGCGTCGGCTCGAGGTGCTCCATCCGCACGTCGGCGGCGGGGAAGTAGTGGCGCGGGGGGAGGCCTGTCTCGTGGAGGGTGAGGGTGCTGGTGGACGATGCGACGAGGACGCCCCCGACGACGACCTCGACGAGCCGTCGGTCGTCACGCAGCTCGATCCCGTGGCCCTGCACGGGCTCCAGCGTAGAGGCCGTAGCCTGGCCCGCATGTGCCGCAACATCACCGAGCTCCGTGGTCTCGAGCCTCCGGCGACGCAGGAGGAGATCGAGGCCGCGGCGCGCCAGTTCATCCGCAAGGTCTCGGGCATCACCAAGCCGAGGCCCGAGGTCGCCGAGGCCATGGAGTCGGCCGCGATGCAGGTCGCGACGATCACGGCCGATCTGTTGGACGGCCTGCCCGCCCGCCGGCAGCCGCCGCCCACCGTCC
Source organism: uncultured Bifidobacteriaceae bacterium (assembly GCA_964501785.1). Classification (GTDB taxonomy): domain Bacteria; phylum Actinomycetota; class Acidimicrobiia; order IMCC26256; family PALSA-555; genus DATBSK01. The sequence continues at coordinate 148,745 of CAZCUD010000002.1, read as the reverse complement.
CGCCGCTCCGTCGCCCCGAGGTGCGCGAACGGCTCGGCCTGGCGCCGTTCCCCGGATAGCGGCGTGCCGGTCGACGACGAGCTGCTCAACCGAGTCACCTGGAAGATCCCCAACGCGCTCGCGCTCGTCGGCTCGCGCGCCGGTGACGTTCGCAACGCGATGACGACGAGCTGGATCACCCAGCTCTCGATGGAGCCGGTGCTCATCGGCATCGGCGTCGACAACACCGCGGTCACGCATCGCCTGATCGCCGAGGGCGGCTCGTTCACCGTCAACCTGTGGAGCGCCGACGACACCAAGGTCTTCGTGAAGTTCTCGAAGCCGGCCGACGACGACGGCTCGACGCTCAACGGGCGCGCGGTGCACGACGCGACGACCGGGGCGCCGGTGTTCGACGAGGCGATCGCCTGGGTCGACTGCGTGGTGCGCCACACCCTCGACCTCGGGACCCACACGCTGTTCGTCGGTGAGGTCGTCGACGCGGTGATCAACGACGACTCGGCGCGCGCCGCATCGATGGCCGACACCCGCATGCATTACGGCGGGGTCAAGCGTCACCGTTGACACCGCGAAGGCGGCGTGATGCAAGAGCTCGCCGCCGCCGCCCGCATCATCCACGCTCTCAACCGAGACCTCGCCGGCGCGCTCGGTCTGCACGCGAGCTCGTGGTGCATCGAACCGCTCGGCCGCGGCCGACCCCCCGGCACGGCATACCTCGTCACCGGTCAGGTCACGGGCGTCGTCCTCGACGAGGACCTCAGCGACGCGGCGGGTGATCCGGGGTGCGCAGCGTGAGGACGTCACGGTCCTGGCTGGTCGGCGTCACCTTCTGCGCGGCGCTCGTCGGCGCGTGTGCTCCGCCGTCCCCGACCCCCCCGACGACCACGACCCGCCCGGCACCGAAGCCCCCGCGGACGACGACCACGACCGGCGAGGTGGTCTGCCAGTCGCTCGACTGTCCCGGCCAGGGCGACGTCACATCAGCCGCTTCCTCGGGTAGATAACCCCATCAGGGCGGGGGACCGCGGCGGCAGGAGGCCGCGGCCCGGGTTGGGGGGTCGTGACGATGACGCTCGAGGAGCTGATCGAACCGTATGTCGGTGAGCAGCTGCGGCTGCACCACTTCGTGGCGGGCACCGCTCGGAACAACCGCGTCGCGTTGCGCCACTTCGTCGGCGTCGCCGCCGGCCGGGCGCTCGATCGAGCGCTGATCCTCGAGTACCTGGGGACGCTCGCCGACCTCGCACCAGGCACGCGCCGGTCGCGGTTCTCGTCCGTGCGGACGTGGTGTCGATGGCTCCTCGAGCACGGCTTCCTCGACCACGACCCAACCGCGGGTGTGCGGGCGCCGAAGGTCCCGCGCTACCAGCCGCGCGCCTTGGTGACAGCAGAGGTCCTCGCGCTCATCGCGTCGGGCCCCGACGCCCGGGCGCGGGCGATCCTCGGCGTGATGTACGAAGAAGGACTGCGCTGCTGCGAGGTCGCTCGACTCGAGCTCGCCGACTACGACCGGGCCCGCCGCACCCTGTACGTCGTGGGCAAGGGCGACAAGTCCAGAGTCGTGCACGTGTCGGACCTCTGCGACCAACTGATCCGCGAGTACCTCGCCGAGGTCCCGGCCACGTGGGGCCCGCTGTTCCGATCGAAGAACCAACCGACGCAGCCGTTGACCGCGGGCGCGATCGGCAAGCTCGTATCGCAATGGATGAAGGACGCGGGCATGAAGAAGCGACCGCGCGACGGGGTGAGCGCCCACGCGCTGCGCCACACGTCGGCATCGGATCTGCTCGAGGCGAGCGGCGACATCGTGGCCGTGCAGGAGTTCCTCGGCCACGCGTGGCTCAACACGACCCAGACCTACCTCCGCAACGCCGGCATCGACCGCATCCGCTCCGCCATGGCCGCCCGAGCAGCGGCAACCGTCCCGGCAGCCGACCCGGCAGCAGCGTAAGGGGGGTCCGGCCCCGGCCTCCCGATGCCGGCGGCATCGCTTATCGTGCGGGGCGGGGGTGACGCCCGTGGCAGGCGAGTGGAAGCCCGATCCGACAGGCCGACACCAGCTCCGTTGGTGGAGTGGTACCGCCTACTCGAGCCAAGTCAGCGACGATGGCGAGCCGAGCGTTGATCGGTACTCGCCCGTCGACCGCCTCCGCGAGTGGCTCGGGCGAAGCGCCTCCAACCGGCTCACCGCCTTGCTGGCTGGAGCGATCGCCCTGGTCGGTATCGCTGTGGCGGTCGTGAGCCTCGCGACGAGCGACCGCGCCGCCGGGGACTACGGGGCATACCTGGCCTGCGTCGACGCGGTTGAGGAGCGGCTGCGGGCACCGACCGCCGCCGAGTTCGTCGACTTCGCTGACACGATCGTGCTCCCGGACGGGCCAGACGCGTGGGTCTGGACCAGCACCGTCGACGCCCCGAATGGCTTCGGGGTGCCCGTCCGTTCGGGGTTCACGTGTCACGTCGAGCGCGACGGCGACGAGTACTCCGTGATCTCGCTCGACCTCAGCTGAGCACGCGAAGAAGCCCCCCGCCAACCGCCCGAAGGCGGCCAGCGGGGGGCTTCTTCTCGGCGTTGTGTGACGCTTCTCAGATGCAGCGCTCGAGCACCTCGAGTGTGCAGTCGGGCTCAGTGGCGGGCCGGGAGGTGGGGGCCATTGTCGCCGGTGGTGGCCTGGCGGTCACCGGCGGCGCAGCCGGCGACGCGCTTGTCGGTGAGGACGCGTCCTCCCCGGGCGGGACGTTCGGGCGGGCACCCAGCCCGGCGAGCTGCGCGAGCAGTACGTCGATCTGCGCCTCGAGCGCAGCCCGTTCGGCGTGGGCCTGAGCGAGCTCCTCGTTGAGGCCCGCGATCTCCTCCTCGTTCTGGGTAATCCGGGCGTCGTCACGCTCACGCTCTCTGTCGGATGCGAGCTGCGCGTGCAACATCGCCCACGCGCCAAACGCGACCAGGACAACACCGAGCACGATAAGGGCCCACGCCCACCACGGCCGGCGCGTCACTGCCGCCCCGGAAGTGTCACACCCAGACCACCAGCGAGGAAGGCGACGTCCTGGCGGGTCTCTGAGAGCTCCCCCTTGACGTCGTTGATGCTCTCTTTCACGTCGCGAAGCGACGTCTCCTCGTCGTCCATGTGCTCGTCGATCCGCGTGTGGATCTGATCGAGTCGCCGGTCGAGACGCGACAGACCGAATCCGAGCACGAGGACGATCGCGCCGATCACTGAGGCGACGGTCCCGACGTCGGACAGCGACACTCCGTCCCCCCCTTACTTCCGACGCAAGATGTCGGCCAGCACGTTGCGCTCCTCGTTGCCCACGACGCCGTCGCCCGGGAGCACGCCGAAAAAGCGCTGGAAGTCGATCGTCTTCGCCGCGGTGAGCCAGCAGAACTTGCCGTCCTCGACGAGGCCGGTCCCGAGGCCGAGGTTGAGGCCGCGTTGCCACCACTGGACTTCCTCGCGGTAGGTGACGCAGGCCGCCTCGGACATCGTGTAACGCACGTGGCGAAGGTTCTGCAGCGACAGCTGCTTGATGACCGCGCGCTTGCTAGCCGCAGGAGCAGGCGCCGGCGGAGGAGCTGCTGGCTCTCCACCTCGAGCCGCGAGGAGGTGCAGCATCGCCGCGTCCCACTCGTGGCGGAAGATGAAGTCGTAGTGGTTGAACGATGTGTTCGGCGGATACGTGATCGCCCGATGCGAGATGAACCCGCGGTAGGGGTGCTGGTCGAGCCAGATGCGGCCGAACTCGCCGTCGTAGTAGTTGAGCGGCACGCCGAACTCGGCATGGATCACGGCGGCGCACCACGCGAGCGCGCGTAGCTGCCAGTCGGTCAGCCACTCGCCGTTACCGCCCGAGAGCTCGATCCCGGGCCCGGCGTAGTTACCGCCCGCGGCGTGCGAGCATCGGGTCTCGGTCCAATAGATCGCTGCCCACTCGTTCTCGGCCTGGCCGATCAAGAGCGGGAACGTGCCCGGCGACGAGTGGACCCGGCCCGTGCCGACCGATAAGTCGCCGGGCCAGCGGCCGATTGTTCGATGCACGGTGCACGCGCGCACGCCTTGGGGGCGTTGAACGTCTCGTCCCGGGTGGACCGGGACGCCGCCGAGGTAGCCCATCAGCCGAGCGACGGCGGGTTCGCGTCGCTGATCCGCTTCGCGGCCTCGATCGCCTCCGGCGACGGAGGCGACGCAGCGAGCACTTCCGGGTCGACGTTCGGGCCCACCGGGGTGACGAGCGTCGAAGTGATAATCCCGAGAGCGAGAGGCGCGACGCGGACGATGCGCTCGTACCACGGCACCGACGCGTCCTCGACGATCGGACCGAGCTCGGTGACGAGCGTCGCCGCAAGCCCGATGAGCACGGCAGGCTCCGAGCGCCAGCGGCCCTCCCGGATCGCGTTGACGAAGTCGACGCACCGTTCCGTGAACACGCGGATCGGCTTGAGCGGCTTCGAACGCCAGACGCGGCGCGCGAAGTCCTTGAGCTTGTCGAGCATGACGAGCCCCTTTCGGGTGAGGTGGGGATGGCGGGTGATGCCGACGGCATCACCGTGTGTGGTCAGGCCGCGAGGGCGAGGAGGAGCGGGTCCTGCTGGGGGTGCGCGACCGTCCCGTACAACGCGTCGGTGAAGAACGCGTCGAGATCGACTGTCTTCGAGCCAGTCGTCGAGACCGAGATCACTCGCACGAAGGGGGTGAGGTTGTCGCCCGACGTGGGGACGTTGGAGGTGACGAGGTACGGGCCGTCACCGTCGACCCACAATGCTGCGAAGGTCCCCGGCACCCACAGCAAGTCGAAGCCCTGGGCCACGCCTGCGGTCGGAGCGTGCGGGGAGTCGGCGGTCGAGTTGCTGCCGTCCTTGCCGGCGATCATGGACCAGACCGGCGACGAAGAGGAGTTGTACTGGCAGCGGACCGCGTCGGTGAGGGAGTCGCCGGCCGACGCCCAACCGAAGTTCACGGCTCGGTTCATGACGGTCGCAAGCCCGAGATCGATGAATGCTTGATGCGCGTCGGGGCTCAGCGGCGCGACGGCTCCGATGTCCTTCTCGATCCATGCCGCCGCCGACGCGCCGTCGCGGGTGGTGATGCGGACGACGCCCCGGCCGACGCCAGTGGCTTGGGCGGCACCAGCGCCGGAGCCCGTACCGTCGAAGTCGAACGCCCACCCGGGAAGCTCGCCTCCACCCGGCCGGCCGACGAGAAAGTGGTCACGGAGGACGGGTTCGACGTGGGCATCGAGTGGTCCTCGGCAGTACCAGTTGCTGCCGTCGTCGGTGTCGAACTCGGCGTAGCAGAGGAGCGGGGGCGGTTCGCCCGCGATGGCGGCGTGGATCTCTCCCACGATGGGCTCACCGGTATCGGGGTTCTCGCCCATCGCGTGGAGCGCCTTCACGTATGGGGTGTTGTCGCCCGGGTCGAGTGGGTTGCCGCGGCGGTAGATGTTGGTCGTGAGGGCGCGCATCAGAACCCGAGGTCGTGGTGGAGGGTGACTTCGTGGCAGGCGACCAGATCGACGTCGAGGTGCGCGTTGGGGGCATTGCCGGCGAGGTCGCCTTCGGTGTAGAAGCCGGGGGTGAGGGTGTCGCCCTCACTGATCGTGGATGCGGCGGCGTACATGGTGCCGCCGTCGACGCTCGCCGCGGCGACGCCGGGCGCGACGATGAGATCGATGTAGCTGTACGTGCCGGGAGAGACGACGGCGTCGGGCATGCTGACGAAACCTCCGGAGACGAGGAGGAAGCTGCCGAAGGTCCCGCAGTTGACGTAGGCCCCGCCGAGGAAGCCGACCTGGTTCGACGACGAGATGAAGCCTTGCGTCAGCTTCGCGAGGAACCACAGGGGGTCGCGCAGCGCCACCGAGTCGGTGTCCTTGCGGAGTGTGCATGACCCGGCGAGACCGACGGTGTTGTCGCCGGGTCGGAGTCGAGCAACGCCGACTCCCTCACCAGTGCGGGCAGTCATGGTGCCGGCGATTGTCCCGACAGATGAGAACGCCCATGCGGTGTCGCCGTTGGGTTGCGACACGTGCGTGAAGTGGTCCTCGAAGAGCGGCTCGCGCCGGCCGCAGGGGGCAAGGCATCGCCATGGCGGGCCGGTAAATCGAGCTCGACACCACGGCCACGGAGAGCTCCGGGGTCGCGAGTCGTAGGTCACGTCCTCGAGCGGCTCGCCGGTGTCGAGCGTTGCCCTCAGCGTGTGGTTGGCGCGGTCGATCGAGTCGACCCGGCCGTAGAAGACGTTGTCGGCGATCACTGGAAGATGCGACCGGCTTGGTGCGCGACACCGAAGTCGTACGGGTTGATCGTGAACTGCTGTGAGATGAGGGTGACGCCGGCCGCGTAGATCGCGTCGTTGGTCATCCGGCCGGCGAGGACGTCGAACTCCTCGAGCGCGGGGTTCCACAGCGCGTCGAACGACGTCTGTTCGTGGCGGGCCAGTCCCTCGTGGAGGCGACGCACGCAGCGCGCCTTCAGTGTCGCCGCCGAGACCGGGGACGGTTCGTCGTCGACGGCTGGGATCAGCTGGTGGCAGTTGCGTTCGGCGAGCGGATGGTTCGGCGCGTAGGAGTTGGCGTCGACGGTGACCGGCTTCAGCTTGGTATCGCCGAGCGGGACGAGCGTCACTCGATTCGCGCGTCGCGCAGTGTCGGCAGTGGTCGCGAAGTCAGAGGCCAGGAGCCCGTCGATGCCGTCCTGATAGAGCAGCGACGGGTCGGGCTTGATGGTGGTCAGGTCCCGCACGGGTGTCATCTGGGGGACGTCGTCCCAGTCGAACCAGAGGTCGTAGCAGCCGGCCATGGCGCAGATGTCGTTGGCGATCGAGAGCCACGTGACCGCGGCCTTGTTGTTGATGTGCGTCCGCAGCCACTTGCGGACAACGCGGAGCTGGCCTTGCGCGGCGACGCGCTCCGCGAGGGGGGTCGACTTCGATCGGATCTTGGAATCGAGCTTGCGTTCCTTCGCTTCGTAGACCTGGAAGGACTTCGGCTTCGTGAGCGTCCACGACTCGTACCGATCGAGTGTCACGGGGAGACGCTCGACTCGGCGGGGGTGGCCTACGCGGGCAAGGAGGCGGTTCATGGCGTCGGATGCGAGCTCGCCGATGTGCACGGCGAAGGCCTGGTTGGACGGTCCGCCCCGGTCGAGGAGGTAGGTGCTGTCCCCGGCGACGATCTCCCATACTTCTTCGAGGGCACCGTTCGTGGTGGGTCGGAACGTGCGCTCGAGGTCGTCCACGACGTAGGTGCCGAGCGAGAATCGGGCGATGCCCCCGTCGCGCATGTAGAGCAGCGCCCATGCTCTCAGCCGGAATTGGAAGGGCGCGTTGCGGAGCCGCTCGTAGGGCCGCATCCGCAGCCGGAAGTCCTTCTTGATGCCGCTGTCGTGATTGGCGGTGATCGCCAGGCTCGGCTCGAGGAACACGCCGACGTCACCGGTGCGACTCGCGGGCAGGGTCTCGAGCCGGTTCCCGAGGTGGTCGCACACCTCGACCTCGAAGCCGATGCGAGTGTCCTCGCGGAGACGCTGGTACACCTGCGCCGCCGTGTACGGCGGCGCTGCGAGTGAACGCATCTCTACCCGTGGAGCTCGAGCTCGTTGAGTGCCCGCACGATTCCCCGCGTCGGCGGGCCGCCGGTCACGGTCCCGTGCCGGCGCTTCCCGGTGAGGTCCTTCCAGATGGCGCTGATCCCGTTCCAGCAGTCCTTGTGACGGGCATCGAGGAAGCACTCGATGCTGTCAGCTGGCATGCGGTAGCCGGGATGGCCGAGCAGGTAATGCGCGGCGGCGGCGGCTTCGTCGGCGGTGTGCTTCTTCGAGTAGTACGCGCCCGCGATCATCGGATCGGCGGCCATCCATCCGGCGGCTCCGTCGTTGTTGGCGCCGAAGATCAGGCCAAGGACGTTGGAGATCGCGCCGGTCGTGACCTGCGCGTCGTCGACTTCGATGCCGTCGGCATACAGCCGCTGATCGGTCCCGTCGCTGGTGATCTCGAAGACGTGCCCTCGTGGGTCTCCGTCGCTGTACAGCGAGCTGGCGTGGGTGAGCGTCGCGGTTGCGGATGCCCCGGCGACGACACCTTGGACTTCGTCACTGTTGCCAGTCGTGCCGATCCCTATGCCGTCGGCTGTTCCCAGGTTGCCCTTGGTGGCCATCCACCTCGATCCGGCGAAGTTGGCGGGGACGCACAACACGACGAGCGAGAACGGTCCGCTCCCCGGGGTCAACGCGCTCGAGTGAGCGACCTTGACGTACTGGCTCGACCCGTCGAGGACCACTCCGGCCGGGACGTTGATGTCGGCGGGAGTCAACGGAACCGCGGGCGGGCGACCGGTCTCGACGAGGTTGAACGTGACGGCGAGCTGCAGCTCGTCGGTGTGAGTGAAGTCCTTCGGTGCGTCCAGGACACCGCAGATCCGGTCGCCCAACGGTAGGTGCAGGCACATCTGCTCGCCCGACGCCGCGGCTGCTCGCAGGTATCGCAGCTGGTCTTCACCGACAGCGTCGAGGAGCATGGTCGAGACGTCGTACTCGCGCGTCGGGAGCTCGACCTGCACGCGCGCCGTGGTGAGCCCTCGGCCGACGATCTCGTGGTCGATGCGTCGACGAGGGTGACTGCCCTTCGCCTCCTCAGTCTTGATGAGCGGCTGGTTGAGCTCTGGGCGTGCGTCGCTGACCAGCCACGGGTGCGCGTCGCCGGTGACGACGACGCCCGAGACGTCGGCATCGTCGAGGCGAGTCGCTCGCCCGGTGAGCGCGTCGTGTGCGGCGACGGCAACGTCCCAGCCGTCCTCCCAGCGCCCGATCGCCGACACGCCCGCGTTGCGCCACCCGAGCCGGTAGGCGATGAACTTCGTGTGCTGGTCCTCGACGATTGCAGGCGCGCGACCTTGCGGCGGCGGCATCCACGCGAGTTGACCCCAGGGCTCCGCGACCGCCCGAGTGGGGCGAGACCATAGGGAGTACCCGCCGAACCGATCGCCGAGGTTCGACGGGTCCCACTCGACGATCATGAGGGGCGCCGACGCCGTGCCCATCAGTCCTCCGATGCGGCGGTCACGCCGCCGCCCGGACGTCAGTGACCAGATTCGACGGGCCGCCGATCGCGCCGACGAAGTGCGCCGGGAGATCGAAGCGCGCCAGGGGAGTGCCGAATGGCGAGACGAAGACGTCGGCCTGGCCGCCGTGTGATGCGCCTTCGACCTCGTTGACGGTCGTACCCACGACCTTGTCGGAGCCGGTGTCGAGGACACCGAGCGCCCATCCGGCATTCGGCGATGCCGCCGACCAGATGCGCCAGTGATACTGCGTCGCTGCCGCGTGAGCGGTGAGGCCGTCGACGTATACGGCGTCGACAACTGCACCGGAGGGACTGGGCACGTCGTCGGGCTGCACGAGAGCCGTCGCCAGCAGGCTTCCGTCACCGATCCCCGCGCCGAGCCCGGAGCGAACCTCGATCACGAGTGGGCCATCCGGACGAGTGGACCCGGCCCACAGTGGCGCCAGGGAGATGCCGAGGTAGTCCTCGGCACTGTCGGTCGTCTCCTGCTGCGCGATTGCGTACCGGTCGAACGCTGCGTCGCCGTTGAGCGTCCACGTGTTGCCTTGCTCGTCGGCGATCGTCGAGTCGGATAGCTTCGCGGCAGACGTCGCGGGGATCGTCGCGTCAGCGACGAAGACGGGGTTGGCGCGCACGTCGAGGCGCGTGAGCCCGGCGAACGACTTCGCCGCGTACACCTTCCCGGTGAAGCGTTGAGCCGTTCCGAGGGTGTGCCCACCGAGCTCGACGGGGGCGGCGTTGTCGTGCACGCTGGTCGCGGTCGCGGAGGTGCGTGTCGAGCCGAGCTGGGTGACGGTCGCACCCTCGTCGAGCGAGTAGTAGTACCTGATGTCGCGACCCGACGCGCCGTTATCGACGTCGATCGACCAGCCGACGAGGATGCCTCGGCCAGCCGCTGCCCCAACAGACGCGAGCGTCACCGACGAAGCGGCTGCTGACAGCTCGGTCGAGCCGTCGGAGGACCAGTAGGCGCGGAGCTCGCCGCCCGTGGTGAGGTCGAGTCGGTGGGAGCGAGCGCTTGCACCGTTCCACTTCCCGCCGATCGTCTGTTGGGACCCCGGGGTGAGGGTGTCCGGGGCGATCCAGTACCAGTGCTCTTGGTCGCCGGTGATCGACACGCGCGCCGAGTCGGGCGCGGAGATGTAGTCGCCTGAAGCGCCGGGGAGGTCTACTCCACCGATCTTCTCGGCCAGCGTGTACGAGACGATGTCGCAGTAGGGCTGCGATTGGGCGGCGATGCCGCCGGCATCGACGAGGAGCGGCAGCCACTGGATGCCGACCGGGTCGAGGATCTTCTTGATGGTGCCGCCCTGATTGTGGAGCTCGACCTCGTACGCCTCGCGCGCTTCACCAACCTGCGATAGATCGGTGATGGGTACAGCGTCGGGGTCGACGAGGAGGTTGACCTCGAGCGCGTTGTCGGGTCCGCCGTTCAGCGGCGCGAGCAGGAACCAGTCGAAGGCGCCGGCGGGCACCGCCAACGCGCTGGACGCCGCGCGTTCACCCCAGCCTTCTTCGGGGGTGTCTCCGCTGTAGTGCGACGCTCGTCGGTTCTCGATGGTCGTGTATGGGCGTAGGCGATAGCCAGCGTTGTGGAAGCCCTCGGCGGCGGCCTTGCCTGCGACGCGGATGCCAAACTCGTCGGTGGTTGCGTCCCAGAGGTTGTCGACGCTGGTCGAGACCCACGGGACCTCGGTCGACGGGTCGAGCGTCACGATCGCAATTGGGTTGCCGTTGGCGGCGGTGTACTCGTGCCACTTTCCGTCGCGGGGCACCCGCACGCCTCCACCGACGACATAGTCGACACCGCCGATGTTGAGGCGGCCATAGACGAGCACACCCGCCTTGTTGTTGGCGGTGTTCTTCGTGAGCCGGAACTTCCCCTCGAGCACCAGTTGGTTGACGCGCGTCGCGCTGGTCAGCAGCGTCGTGGACCCGCGGGTGAGGGCGTCGAGGTACGAGTTGGCGTTGATCTGCGCCGCATTGCGGTGGTATGCCGCGGTCCCGAACGAGTTGATCTCGCTGAAGTTCGCCGTCGAGTTCCCCTGGTCCTCCCAGCCAGTGAGGACCGCTCCGGTGTCCGTTCCCGGGTAGATCGGGGTGCTGCTCACCACGACAGGGATCGGGACGTCGAGTCGCTCGAGGACCAGCCCGGTGTTCTCGCCGCGGGCCGCCTCGATCCGGGAGTGGAAGTTCGACAGTGCGGTGGCAGCGTCGGACGCGGAACGTACGAGCACGCCACGTTCCGGCGACGCCAACGTGACTGTGCGGACCGCGCGGGGGAGCGTCTGCATCCCGCGGTCGGTGGGCGATCCGGGATTGAAGTCGCCCATCAGCCGCGCTCCTGCAGGATCTTGCGGACGAACGGGTCACCGCCGTCGTCGATGCCGACGCTGATGCTCACGCGGCGGCCGTCGAGACCCGTGATGCGCTGCTCGAGCCAATCGAGGTCCTGGCGGGCCTGATCGATGCGCAGGTTGACCTCGGGCTTCGGCTTCTTCGCGCCGAGGACGTCGAGCTCGGCGGCGGTGTTCATGAGGTTGCGGCGCAGCGGGTCGCCGGGTGCGAGCGTGGCGGCGAAGAAGCGGTACGTGTCCGCTGCGGCACTCGCGCCGGCGCGTGCCTTCTCTTGCTCGCCGGCGAGCGGGCCGAGACCGGAGACGGCGGCGGTGGCCGCGGCGTTCGCTGCGGCGAGCACGCCCTGGCTGGCGTCGTTCTCCGCGGCGGCGAGCTGGTCGGCCGACGCGGCACCGGTCCCCAGGAGGAACACGTGCTCGGCGAGCGCGTCGCGAGCAGCGACGTTGGCGTCCTGGGCGGCGAGCTTGGCTTGCTGCTCGGCCAGGACGCCCTGGACGATCTGGGCCCGGGCCTGCCACTCGTCCTGCAGGCCCTTGGCGATCTCGCGTTGCACGTCGGCCACGGGCCGCTCGGCGGCCTCGAGCTCGCGGCGAGCGGCGGCGGCCTCACGTGACTTCGGGCCGCTCTCCGCGACGGCGTTCGCGTACTCCATCTGCGCGGCCTTGAGTCGCTCGGTCTGTTGGGCGTAGGCGCTGGCCTCTTGGCCGCCGACACCGAACATGCCGGCGAGGTCACCGATGACGGGCAGCGTGCGGACCATCGACTCGGCGGCACCGCCAACGTCACCCTCGAGCAGCTTCGACGCCGCGCTGACGCCGTGCATCGCATTGTCGAGGGGGCTGATGGTGTTGACCACGGCACCGAACACGCCGGGGAGGCCGCCCGCGGCTTCGGTCACGTCGTCGACGATGTTCAGCCCGCTGGTGAGCCCCTCGGTGAACTGGGTGATCGTCGGCACGAGCGCCCCGCCGAGGCTGCGTTGGAAGCCGCCCGCGGTGTCACCGAGCGCGTCCATGGCGAGCTCGTACTCGCGGGCCCGGTCGACGTCTTCCTGCGAGAGGATCTGGTGGCCGTCCTCTGCGCCCTCGAAGAACTTCTTGAGCCCCTCGCGGCCCTGCTCGAGGACCGGGATCAGGTCCTTCCCGGCACGCCCGAAGGCGGCCATGACGAGCGCGTTGCGTTCACCCTGGTCGCCGGACTTGGTGTAGGCGTCCGCCACGTTCAGGAGCGTCTCGGTGAGGTTCGTCGACCCGTCGGCATTGCGGGCGATCTCGACGCCGTTCGCTTCGAGACGGGCGGTGTTCTCGACGGCGTTGCGGCCGAGTCGGAAGATGGCGTTGGCGCCCTTGTCGCTCGCGATCTCCATGTCGTCGAGCACCGCCACGAACCGGGACGCGTCTTCTGCGCTGGCGCCGCTCGCTCGCTGGAAGTCACGCACGTCGCCGGCGAGACCGACGAACGCGTCGACTGACTGGCGGGCGAAGTCGACGACCTTCGCTCCGGCGTAGATCGCCCCGCCGGCGAGGCCGGCCTTCAGGAGCGTCCCCGTGTTGACGCTCTGCAGGCCGAGGGCGCCGAGCCCCTTCTGCAGGACGCCCTGCTCGCGGTTGAGGTCAGCGCCCTTGGTGCGGGCAGTGTCGAACCCGCGGGCGAGCCCGGTGGTCGTCGAGTCGAAGATCGTCTCGATCCGGTTGACGATCGTGCTCACGCGTCAGGGTCGCCTTCGTCCCCGTCGGCGGGCGATGCCGCTGGCATCGCCTCGAGGCTGGCCGTGACGCGGATCTCGAGGTCGTCGAGCGCGAGGCGCTTGCCGGCGAGAGCTTCGCGGCAGCCCTCCGGGTCGAGTCGCTGGGCGAGCAGCACGAGCACGATGGCGCCGAGGTCGCCCGCGTCGAGGGGGTCGAGCTGCTGCCAAGGCTTGCCGCCGGCGAAGTGGCCGGCCGCTTGCAGTTCGCCAACCGTCATGTCGCGGAGGTCGAACTCCTGGTCGAGGCCGGGGAGGGAGACGACGTGGTGCACCTCGATCACGTGGGGCTCCTCACAGGATCGTCCGGATCGATGCCCACACGCTCTCGCCGAGGATGCGGGGGATCATGGGGGCGGCGCGCAGCACACCTTGAGCGAACGGGCCCGACGAGCGGGACACGCCGGGGTGCTGCACGCGGGGCCGGTAGCTGTCGCCGATCTTCAGCGCGTGGCCGGAGACGCCACTGCCGAACAGGGCGTCGTAGCGGTCCTGCATGGCTTGGCGGTTGCGTTCGCTGCCTCGCCGGCCGCGGATCCTTCCGACGGAGCGGGGGATGATGACGTGCGGTCGGATCGGATGCTCGATCAGGTGGAACTGGCCCTTGGCGCGGACTCCGGACGAGGCGCGGTTCCCGACCTTCTTGGGCTTGAGGACGTACACGCCGAGTCGGCCCTTGCCGCCGAGGCCGCGCAGGCGGTCCGGGGTGTCGCTCTCGATGATGCCGGCGGTGTACTTCGCGCACGCGGTGAGCGCGACTGGCAGGACGCGGTTCGCGGCCTCCTTGGCGGCCGTCATCTTCATGACGTACTCGCCGGGGGTCACGGTGAGCTGTCGGCCGTCCCGTACGCGATGCTGATGGCAGGGTTGGAGCCGTCGAACTTGCCGGCGCCGCCGATCTTCTGCTCGAGGGGTTCCGTGCCGCCGATCTGGTTCTCGTACTCGTCGAACTGCGCCTCGTCGATCGTGACGACGAGGGTGGGCTGCGACGACGAGCCGATGAGGACAGGCGCGGTGACGGTCGCCACGATCTGCTCCATGATGTCGGCGGCGTCCGCGTCGCGGTAGATGTCGAACATGTCGAGGCTGTCGAAGTCGAGGGTCATCGACCACTCGAGCTTGCGGAGGTCCTTCTCGAAGGGTTCCTTCTTCAGGACCGAGTTGCGCATGTACTTCTTGAAGTCGATCCCGTTGTCGCACGAGACCTTGAACTCGGTGGGGTGCACGGCGTTGCCGCCGATTGTGAACGCCGACCCGCCGTACGTGAAGGGCACCGCCCCGGACGGGTAGGAGACCGACGCGAGGCTCGTGGAGGTGTCGAGGTCTTCGGCGTCGACCTCGGCGACGAGCATCCAGATGCCGTCGGTCTCGTCGACGGCCTTGCACGACAGCTCCCAGCTCTTGATCTTGACGCCGTGCAGCGTCCAGGGCTGGCTGGTGCCGCTCGGATGGAACGGCTTGTTGAACTGCACGGTGAGCGCCTGGCCGAGCAGCGAGCCGGGCGTCGCGGTGTGCACGTACTTCGAGTCGGTCGGTCCGCTCGAGGAGACCGACCCGAGGCAGTGCTCGAGGAGCTCGCCGAAGCCCTTGGTCCAGAGCTCGATGCCGAGCTTGCCGACCGCGCCAGCGTTGCTCGGCGTGACGCCCTCCTTGCGCGCGAACCGAGAGCCCGACCACAGGGCCTTCGACTCGATGCGCGGGCGGAGGGCCTTGATCTCCTCGTTGACGAACCCGGGCGGGAAGTGGTCGGGGGTGCCGGGGGTCCCGTAGGTCCCCTCGTCGCAGTAGCCCGCCTGCGTGACCAGCGGCATCAGTCGCCCTCCGCGCTCTCGTTGGATTCGGTGTCGTCGCCGGCGATGCCGCCGGCATCGCTCGACTTCGCCTCGTTGGGCTCGAGGACGGGCGCCGCCTGGTCGAGTGCAGCGCGGCCGAGCGCGATCGCCTCGTGGTGCTCGAGGAGGAACGCCTCGCGCTCGTCACCCTCGAGCTCCTCGGCGGCGGCGGCGAGGGCGAACATCGTCGTGATCGCGAGATGGCGGAGGAACCGCTCGAGCTCGCCCACCAGGGCGTCACGGGGCTTGTCGCGGCGGCGCTCGCGCTCGAGGGCGTCGGCGGCCCTCGTCGGATCGTCCGCGACCCAGCCGAGGACGTCCTCGATCGACCCTCGGGTCGGGTACTCGACGACGACACGCCAGTTGTCGATCTGAGCGAGCAGCCCCTCGCCGGGGTCGTAGTCCTCGTTGGGCGTGCCGTCGGCGAGCAGCTGGGGCTCGTCGTTGGGTGCTCGCCCGGCGAGCTCGAGTGGTACCGCGACGGGTTCACCGCAGACGGCGATCACGCCGCACTCCGGGATCTCGACTGCGTCGTGGGCGCCGACGTACACGATGAGCCTGGTGTCCATGCACACTCCCTAGAAGCGGGCCTTGATCTCAACGCTGATGGTCGAGAACGCCTCGAAGCCCTCAGCGGTCGCGCCTTCCTCGCGGCGCAGGTTCGTGATGAGCACCGCCCACACGTTCGGTGTGTTCATGGGAGGCACCAGCGTCATCGCGTCGGACACGACCTCGGTGACGACGTCGGTGAGTGCCTCGCGTCGATCGACGGCTTCTTGTGAGCTGTTGCCGGCGGTGCGGCAGGTGACGACGACGTCGAAGAAGTACGTCTCCTCGCGCTGGCCTGGCGAGCCGGGCGGTCCGAGCAGCCTCATGGTGCGGGTGTCGGGGTTGGTGGGGGTGTCGACGAGCTCGACGGCTTCGTCCCAGTCCTCGGCGTTGACCCCGTAGCTCGTTTCCTGCTGCAACGCTGCGATCTCGGGACGGGCGTCGAGCAGCGCTGCGAGTGCGGCGCGGGCGGTGCTGTACGTCGAGGCGGTCACCGATCGCCGCCGTGGAACAGGCTGTCGCGCATCGGGTTGAACTCGAGCGGGCGGGATGCGACGACACCGCCGGCGTTGGGACTGAAGCGCGCGTAGGTGCGGAACACGGTGCGCTGCTCGCCTTCGGGGTCGACCTCGTAGCGGGTGCCGTCGGGCGCGGTCCAGGTGGTCGCGTCGGATACCGCTCGGGTGGTCTTGGCGGCGTTGAGCTTGAAGCGGGTTCGCATCATCGCGGCGCGGACCAGGTCGCGTGGTGGGCGGTCGCGGCCGTGCTCGTACTCGAGGACGATGTTCTGCTCACCCGAGGGCCAGCCGGCGCTTCGGACCAGGCGTCCGTCGGGGAGCCTGTCGATCGTGGCGAGTTGGCCGCTGGTGAGCGCTGAGCCGTCGATCGTCACCGACCGGATGGTGCGGATCTCCGTATCGGGGACGAGGAGCTCGAGGGTGCCGTCACCGTTGAGGGTGACGCGTCGGAAGCGAGGGACCCAGGCGACGCCGCAGAACTCCTCGCACTCCTCCTCAACCTCTCGACGAGCGCCGAGGATCGCGGCGTTCGTGAACTTGTCGGTGTCGGCGAGGCTGGTCTCACGGGCACGCAGCTCGGCGGGCGAGAAGTAGAAGCGCTCGACGATCTCGTGGTGGGTGACGCGGGTGGCGCTGTTCCCGGCGTCGGTCCACGTCGCGGTGAGCAGCTCGAGGGTCTCGGTTTGCGATGCGGTCAGCGCTCGCGCGTAGGGATTCGATCCGGTCGTCGAGGATCCGGCTGCGATGACGTCGGTTCCGTCGGCGGTCTGCACGTGGACCGTGACTGCGCCGACGGCGGCCGCTGCGACGCCGTCCTGGTCGGTCCAGGTGACGGCGATCGAGGCAGGGGCACCGCGCTGATGTTGGGTGTCAGCGCCGGACGGTTCGGCCATCTACCCGTGGATGACCGCGATGTCCTGCGTGCCCCCGGAGACGATCGCGGTGAGCCCGTTCTTGCATCGCCGGCCCGTGGGTCCGAACGTGAAGTCGCGGGCGACGGTGGTCTCGATGACGACGATCGGGTTGCTCGTGCCGCCCGACGCGTCGTCGTACAGCGTGATCGTCTCCGAGCCGACGGCCTTGCCGACGACGATGCCGTACAGCGTGCACGGCTGCGCGCTGACGACGCCGTCGTCGCTCGTCGACGTGATGCGTGTGCTCTGGGCGTCTACGTGCACGGGGCCTCCTGGGCGCGTTGAGCGGCGAGTGTCTCCCGGTAGAACGCGACCGACAGGTAGAAGGGCTTCTTGTGCACGACCTCGATCCCGGTGTGCACGATGATCGGGTAGCCGAGCTCGCCGGCGCGCAAGCATGCGACGACGTCTTCGCCGCGGGGCTTGCCGTCGACGATCTCGTCTGCGAACCACGGGTACGGGTTCGGGGTGCCGTCGGGGAAGGTGCCGAACCCCTCCGGGTGGGGTCGGGCCATCCGCTCGAGCACGGACCTGTGCCAGAGCATGAACCCGGCACCGGTGGCCGCGCATGCGACGGGCGTGTTCTCCGGCAGGTCGAGGACGAACTCGAGGCCGTTGTCGGTTCGCACCATGACGAGCGGGTACATCGCGTCGCCGGTCCTCGAGCCCGAGACGTAGAGACCGGCAACGACCGGACGGTGCTCGGGGTGCAGGAGGTCGACGAGGGCGTAGAAGTCCTCGGGCGCCCACTGCATGTCGGCGTCGAGCATCCAGAGGACCTCGGCGTCGCTCTCGAGCATCGCCTCGACGATCGTGCACCGGTTCCGGTCGATGTACGGGCCTCCGATGCCGTCGACGAAGTGCGTCTCCGGAGGTCCGAGCAGCTGGCGACGACGCGCGTCGTAGGCGATCGTCGCCGCCAGCGAGCTCGAGAACTCGTGCTCGACCTGGCCGTCGCTGCAGTACCCAACGGCGACTGAGCCAGGTTGGATCGTGGTCAGCGGGCCTGCAGCTCGACGACGACGAGACCGTCGGGCATGGCGAGGCCGGAGCCCGCGACCGCCTTGTCGAAGCTGAGGACGTCGCCCTCGGCGAGCTCGAGCTCGGAGGCCGTCGCGCTGAGCGTGATCGCCTTGGCGTCGTGCGCGACACCGTCGACGCCGTTGGCGAACTCGAGCGCCGCGACCGCGGTCGTGCCGGCACCGGCCTGCCCGCGGTTCTTCAGCGTCAGCGTCATCTTGTTGGTCGTGTGTCCGGTGATCGCGGCGGACGGCACGAAGTAGCAGCCGACGACCTTGCCTCGGAACGGCGCGACCCCGACGACGAACTCGTCGGTGGTTCCGGCCGTGGGCTGCCCCGCAACGGGAGCGGCGAGCTGGTGCACACCCTGCAGGTCCTTGACCTTCACGGGGAACTCCTCTCTGCGATGCCGATGGCATCGCGTTGAGAGGGGGGCAGCCCAGACGGGCCGCCCCCCTCTGCGCTTGGTCCTACTGCGTGCCTCGCTGGAAGGCCCGGAAGTTGGCGACCTGGCCGCCGTACATGTGACGGATCTTCCAGGTGACCTTGTCGGCACTGAACACCGCGCCGACCCTCGGGTCGTCCTGCATGAGGAGCTCCGGGTCCTCACGCCCACCGACGAAGCCGATCTCGATGGTGTCGGTCTGCGACGGGTCCGCGACGGCGAACCAGTCGTCGGCGTCCGTGAGGTGGTCGACGACGATGGGCTCCATCCCCGAGGCCTTGAACAGGTTCGGGACGTCGGTGGCGCCGGGAGTCGTCGAGGGGATCGCACGGTCGCTGTTGCACAGCTCCCACGCGAGCTCCTCGAGCTCGTTGGGCACGACGAGGTACTTCGGTGTCAGGCCGAGCGGGTCGGCCGAGACGCCCGGGTTCACCTGGTCCCGCATCTTCTGCCGCAGCGACCGGACGCCGGCGTGGCCGAGCGCGATCGCCGTGGTGTTGTTGCGGGACGCGTGGAACAGCGCCATCGTGCCGTCGACGTCGACGACGTTCGGGTTCCCCGAGATGAGCGAGATGAACACGAACCGGTAGATGGTGAGCGCAGCCGACCGGGCCATCGCCTCGGGGATGCGTGCCACCGCGCCGATGTCGTCGTTCTGCACCGTCTCGAAGGTGAGGTCCTCCGTCGCTCCCTTCTTCGACGGCGAGTAGACGTTCTCGACGTCCGCCGGCGTGGTCAGGGGCTGGTAGGTCCCGCCCTCGAGCACGGTCGGCAGCTCGCCGTACCCGCCCATGATGACGAGCTCCTGCTGACGGAAGTCGCTGAGCGGCTTCGTCCGGACCAGCTTGCGCCAGTCCGACAGCGGCGAGCCGAGGTACAGCTCGACGAAGCGGCGGTGCAGCGTGTTGCCGAGCGCCTCGCCCCACGTCGTCGACGTCACCGACTCCGACGTCCGCACGCCCGGCATCCGCTTGACGTCCCAGGCCTCACGCACGATCTGCGCGGTGAAGTCGGGGTCGAACGGGTCGAACCGGGTGCAGCCCGTGAGGTCGGCGTACGCCTGCTTGATCGAGGAGTAGCCCTCACGCCAGTTGCGGCACAGCGACTGGTACAGCCGCTCCTCGCGCTTCTCGCGGTCCTCGACGGTGACCTCGACGTGCGGGACGCTGGGCACGAGCTGCGCCTTCTCGAAGTCGGCTCGCATCGACGACGCCGTCTCGACGACTCGACTGAGGTCCGCCTCGGTGAAGCGTTCGGGCAGGTGCTTCGTCACGGTCTCGACGGCGCGCTGCAGGGTCTCACCACCCGCGCCCTCGGCGACGAGCCCGGATCGGGTCACCGCCTCACGCACGAGCAGCCCGCCCATCTGCGAGCCCCGACCGTACGACTCGGCCGCCGCGGCGGCCGGTTCACCCTGGCCGCCTGACCCTCCGCTCGACTGGTCGCCTTCGCCAGCGCCAGCGCCGGGCGCGTCACCCGACGGGTCGTCGCTTGCCGAGGGGTCGTCGAGGATGCGGCCGATCGCCGCCTCGTCGAGTCCCCACTCCTTGATGAGCTCGGCGTGCTCCGTGAGCAGCTCCGCGCGCTTCGCAGAGTCCGCGTCTCGGAGCAGCGCGAGCAGCTGCTGCAGGTTCATGGTGCCCTCCTGGGGGCGGTCGAGGTCGCCGGAGCCTCCGGCGACCATGCGGATCGGTCGCCCACCCGCTGAGGGATCGGCGACCACGTCGGCGCTGAGCACGCTGACGATCTGGGTTGCCTCCTGGTACCGCGACGTCCCCTCGACGACCGGCCGGAAGTTGGCAAGGACGTCGTGGCTGATGCCGACGGTCGGCGGGAGGCCGGCCTTCTGTGCGCGCAGCGACGCGTCGAGCGCCTCCGCTGCGTGGGTGGCACCCGGGAGCAGGTGCAAGTCGCCCTCGAGTCCGGCGGGGTTGACGTGGACGTTCTCGAAGTGACCGACAAGCCCGTCGATCGTCGAGGTCGAGAGCTCCTCGGGCGTGCGGTGGTGATCGAAGGACTTCGCCCCTTCGTAGAGGCGCGCCGCCTCGCTGAGCACCGCCGCCGGGTAGCGGCGTCCGTTGCGCGACGTCCCGTGCTCGACGATCTGCACGGCGAACACCCGTCCGCCCGTGCCGTCGTTGGGTCGCGATTCGAGGACCCGCCCGGGTACGTGGTCGACGGACTCGGTGACCTCGACGTACTCCTCGTCGACCTTCACCGCATCGTCGCCGAGGGTGACCACGCCCTTGTCGTCGATCGAGTAGGTCACTCGGAACATGCCGGCGGCATCGCCCTCGACGCCGGGCCCGGACAGCTCGTAGACCGCCCAGGCGTCGTCACTCGGGAGCGAGCAGTCGCGGACCCACACCCAGACCTCGTCGTCGTCGCTGCGGAACCGCTCGACGAGCGCCTGGTCGACGGCGACCCGGACGTCGTCGAGGGTGATCTCGGGCGCCTCGGTGGCGCGCTGGAGCCGGCGGCGGCGGCGTGCGGCTCGGCTCACTGGTCCCCACCCTCGCCCTCGTCGAGCGACGCCAGGACCTCGTCGGCGGTGATGTTGTTCGCCGCGAGGACGTCGCGCTTCTCCTCGAGCAGCCCGCGCCGCTGCTCATCGTCGAGCTCGCGGAGCTCGCCGGCGAGGCGAGCGAGCTCGCCGGCGTTCCACTGCTCGAGGACGTTCTGCAGCTCGGCGATGACGCTCTTGCGTGGCTTGCGCCGGGACGACTCGCGGTCGAGCGCCGCGACGGCCCGGTCTCGGTCACCGGCGACCCAGGCGAGGATCTCCTCCGGGGCGGCGTCCTCGTCGGGCTGCTCGTCCGGCGTGCTCGTGTCGTCGCCGGTCGGCTCATCGCTGCCGGGCTCGGCTTCGAGCGCATGCACGTAGACCGGGAAGTTGCCGGCGTACGGGTTCTCGGCGGTGAACTCGCCGGGTCGGATCAGCCTCATGAGGCCGGACTTGCCTTCGGCATCGGGCCGGGCCTCGTCGACGTCGACGAGCTGCACGCCGTCGCGCGTGGTGATGACGACGCCCTCGTCGGCACGCGTGACGTCGGCGAGCTCGTCGACCTTCATGCCGAGCTTGGATGCGTACTCGGCGAGCTTCTTGGACATTGGAGGCTCCTCCTCGGAGTCAGGCGGATCGCAGGGACGTCAGAACCGGCGGGGCGGTCGCGCCGGCGTCGTCGAGTCGGTCGGCGACCTTGTCGGGATCGGTGTCACCGAGAGCGCCGGCGGCGTCGTCCTTGGCGGCGAGCTCGGTGGGGAAGGGCATGCCGGTGAACTGCTCCCAGCCCTTCTGCACCGCGATGCGGCCGGCGTCCTTCGACAGCAGGCCGGCGGCGACGAACGAGGTGAGCGCCTGGCCGAGGTTGGTGAGAACCTCAGCGGTGATCGCTGCGTCGGCCGCGGCGACCTCGGGCCCGGTGATCGTGATGGTCTCGCTCGGACGGACCTTCTTCTTCTGGCCGCCCTCGGCGGCGATCTCGACCTCTGCGGGGAGGCGCCCTGCCGCGACTGCGCGGTCGATTGCATGGCGCGTGTGCTCGTGCTGGTAGTGCAGCCAGAGCTTCTGCACCCCGCCGACCCGTCGACGCACCGGCTCGGCCATGGACAGCGACGTTGCGCGGTTCGCGTCCTCGGGTTCGGCGAGCCACGGCTTCGACAGTCCTGCGCCGGCGGCGACGCTCGTGGTCACCGCACGCACGGTCTGGGTGTCCTCGTCGGCGTTGGACTTCGCCTCGAGGGGCTTCCACTCGACCGATTCGTTGTGGACCTCGATCGTGCCTGACTTCGGGATCGACTTGCCGCCACGATCGCGGATGAACTGGTTGATCTCGTCGGGTCCGACGTCTTGCGTTGCCCCGCCGACCGCTCCCTTCTTCAGGGTGACGTCGAAGGCGATGTGGCGAGCGAGCGCAGTCCGGTCGATGAGGTTGCTCAGGACCTGGTCGTAGCTGTCGAGCCAGTCGAGCACTGGGCCGAGGAACGGGAACCCGCGCGTGTCTGTCTCGAGCGCACGGAACGACGCCCAGAAGTGCGCCTCGCCTTGGCGGAGCCCGGAGAGCTCGTCGATGTCGACGATCGTGAGCTCGCGGTCTTCGACGCCGACGTACCCGGGGAGGACCAGCGCGGAGGGCCACAGGGGGTTGCCGGCGAGCAGACGGACGTGCTTGATGCGCGCCGGGTCGATGACGCTGCGACGCACGACGCCGGTCGTCTCGCCCTCGAGGACCTCGTAGACGGTCTCGCCATTGATGAGGTGCGAGCGGAGCGCGACGTCCTGTTCGGCGAAGCGGTTCTTGGGGTCGTACCAGTAGTCCTCGGCGATCGGGCGTACCTCGTCGCTCGAGCACTGCAGCGAGAGGCCGGTGTCGCCGACGCAGAAGCTCGTGTACGTGTCGAGGATGGCGCGGCCCATCGGGTTCGCTCGGTACGCGTTCGTCGAGTAGGCCCGCGCCTTCTCGAGTGTCCACACCGGCACCGGCCGGCCGCCGAGCTGGCCGTAGGGCCGGAAGCCGACGTCGCCATCAGGGTCGAAGCCGAGGCCGCCGTAGGCACCGGTGGCGACGAGCTGGCCGGGGCTCGCTTCGCGCGCGCGATGCCGACGGAATCGCTGCCACCACTTCGCCATGCGCCCTCGCTTCAGATGTCGAGCCGGGTCGTCGGTCGGAACGTCTCGCTGTCGCCGCCGCCGACAGCCGCAGTCGCGGGGACGGGCAGCGACTGCCCGGGGCGTCGCATCCACCCGTCGATCGACATGATCGAGGCGGTGATCCCGTCGACGCGCTTCGTGGACTTGCTGCGGTCGGGCTTGACTGGCCGGATGTTGTCGTACTTGTCGTGCTGCACCTCGACGCTGTCGGCGCAGAACCGCAGCACTGGGTTGCCGCCGTGGTGGAAGGCCCCGTTGAGGTAGAGGCGCTCGAGCTCCTTCGTGCCGGCCGACATGCCCTGGAAGCCCTGACCGACGGGGACCGACTCGATGCCATGCTTCTCGAGCGACTGCACGACGGGCCCTGCTTGCCAGCGGTCGTGCGACATGCGGCGCAGGTCGAAGTGCTTCCGCACCCAGACGATGCGGTCGATCACCGACTCGTAGTCGATGACCGATCCCTCGGTGAGGGTGATGAACCCCTCACGCGCCCACGCGTCGTAGGGCACGTGGTCGCTCTTGACCCGGTCCTCGAGACCGTCCGCCGGCATCCAGAAGAACGCCAGGACGTCGAGCGCCTCGTGCTTGGCGTCGGGGAACGTCAGCACCAGCGACGTCAGGTCGGTTGTCGCCGAGAGGTCGAGACCGCCGTAGCACTCGCGTCCGCTCAGCCGCTCCGGGACGATGACGCCGCCGGCCGACTT
The DNA here is from genome assembly GCA_964501785.1 of uncultured Bifidobacteriaceae bacterium. GTDB lineage: Bacteria > Actinomycetota > Acidimicrobiia > IMCC26256 > PALSA-555 > DATBSK01. Next base: position 124,951 of record CAZCUD010000002.1, on the reverse strand, counting down.
GTCCCACCGATCGAGGTCGATGAAGCGGGTGTACGGCCGCTGCCTGATGTTGAGGTGCAGCCGACAGAACGTCGGGAAGTAGGACGGGGTGACGCGTGCCTTCTCGGCTTCCTTCTTGATGAAGGCCTTCTGCAGGCTCCGGCCGTAGCCGGGGTTGCACTTCTTCCAGGTGTCCTCAGCGAACGGGTCGTCGTCGTCGTCGGCGCACCAGATGACGCCGTAGAACGAGGCGTCCCGGATGATCTTCAGCGCGAGCTTGCGGGCGTACTCGTGCTTCTCGTCGTAGATCGTGCCTTCGCGACCGTCGTCGGCGGTCGTGATGATGATGATGAGCGGCTGATCCCTCGAGCCCGTACCCGTGATGATGACGTCAACGAGGTCGCGGTTCTTGTGGACGTGCAGCTCGTCGATCACGCCGCCCGACACGTTGAGGCCGTGCGCTGCGTCAGCGACCGACGACAGCACGCGGAAGATCCCGTTGCGTCTCGGGAACCGGATGACACCGACGAGCGACTCGAGCCGCGTGCGCAGGCCGGGCGACTTGCGCACCATCGCCTTGGCGGCGTCGAGCACGATGCCGGCTTGCGGCTTCGTGGTCGCGGCGGCGTAGACCTCCGCGCCCTCCTCGCCGTCGGCCGCCAGGAGAATGAGACCGAAGCCGCTCGAGAGGGTGCTCTTGCCGTTCTTGCGTGGGATCTCGACGAGCGCCTCGCGGATGATCCGCGTACCGTCCGGGTGCTTCCACCCGAACACCGGGGCGATCACCCACACGATCTGCCACGGGTCAGGGATGAGGGGCTTGTTCGCCCAGCGCCCCTTCGTGTGCTTCAGGTCGCACAGCGCATCGATGACGCGTACGACTGCATCGATATCCCACCAAGCACCGCGAACCTGCGGCACGGGCGTGACGTAGCGCGGCGGGCAGTCGTCCCAGCCCTTGAGGGGGACGCTCTTGCCGAGCTTCTTCTGCAGCTCGGTGATCGCGCCGGCCGGAAGCGGCGGCGAGACCTTCCGTGCCGCCTTCTTCCGCGGTGGTGCCGACTTCCGTGGTGCGCGCTTCTTCGCCGGCGCCTTCCTAGTCCCAGGCGTCGCCCTCGCCTTCGTCGCCATCGCCACCACCGGTGAGGCGCTCGCGGCTCGAGGGCGAGAGACCGAGCTCCGCCACGTAGAACTTCAGTTGCGAGCGGTACTGGTTCGCGGCCGTCGTCGAGGGGTTCTTCTGGGCGCCGCGCTCGCCCTGGGTCCAGATTCCGTTCTCGCTGATGTCACGCTCGCACTCGTCGATCCGGGCGACGCAGATCGCCAGGTCAGTGAGCACAAGCTCGTCGATGTCAGCGAGCACCCCTCGCGGCTCGAGCTGCTCGACGACGAGATGCCACGCGTTCGCCGCAACCGAGCGCGCTCGGTCATGCCGATCGATCGTTGCTGGGGGATGGTCGGACTTCCGGCGTCCCGCCGGCTTCACGACGGGCCACCACTCGTGCCAGTCCGGCTCCTCGAGCTCCGCGGGCTCGAGCTTCAGAGACTCACGCGGCGTGCGCTTGCCGGGGTTCCCTTCGCGGACGACCTGCAGGTGCGAGCGGGGCTTCGTTCCGGGCTTCGCCATCGCCGGATTCCCCCCAATCCGCGCATTCTGTCGAACTCGCGGCGTCGCGCAGACGGCTCAGCGGGGGTACGGAGTGCGCGCGCGTGAGGGACTTTCCAACGCTGCGCAGCTCACCCGCGGCCGCCCTTCGATGCATTGCATGACCGGCACAGCACGCTGCGAGGACCATTGCTGTCTCGCGGGTCACCATGGTCGACGGTCAGGTCGTGGCTGGCGTGCGCAGGGCGATCACCCCAGCCGGGACACCACCACCCGTGCTCGGCTACGTGAGCGTCGACCAACGCCTTCGCCTCGACGGGCCAGTCGCCTTGGTACCAGGTGCGTCGCTGGTTGCGCTGATGGTCGTGCTGCTTCTGATGCCGCCGGCATCGCTGCTCGCCTGGCTCGAGGAGCTCAGGGCATCCCGGCATCGGACACGGGCGCCGAGGCATCAGGCCTCGAGCAGCTCACGCCCATCGAGACTGTGGTGCACCGACAGCCGGGGCTCGAGCGGATCAGGGGTCGGGCCGCACACGCAGCTGTCGTTGAGGTCGTGCGCGACCAGGTCGTCGATCGGTACGACGTGCACATCGTCGGTGACGACGACCGCCCACCTCACTCGGCTGGTGCCGTTGCGTCGTGCAGCCAGCGTCCGAGCGGTGGGCACACGACGAGGAGCGGGTGCGCCACCAGGTTGTGCAGCACCCACGTGCAGCGCTCACCCATCGTTGACCTCGCCGGTGAACGCTGTGCGACGGTCGAGGTCCGTGCCGATCTCTCGGATCAGGTACGGGTCGTTGCCCGGCCCGTGGCTCGGAGCGTACGGGTGATCGCCGTCAACGGTGAAGTACTCGCACGCCTCGTGTCGATCGACGAGCAGCAGCTGCTCGAGGAGCCAGCGCTGCCACGACCGCTCGTCGTACGTCGCTGCCGGCACGATGAACAGGTGCCGCACCCTGCGCATCTGCTCGTGGTCGTAGGCGTTCGGACAGACGATGTCGACGACCAGCGTCGTGCCGTGGCCGACGATCTCGCCGTCGACCTCGTCTCGGGGGTAGTCGGCGACCAGGCTGATGCACCAGCCGGGTCGGTGCTCGAGCTGGTTGACCATCCGCTCGAGCGCGTCCGGCCAGGGCGCCGACTGCACGATCATCCGTCGGGTCACAGGGTCCACCCCGCGCTCTTGCGTTCACGGCATGTCGGGCAGACGGGGTAGCGCTCCGGTGCGCGGCTCGGTACCCATCGCTTGCCGCACAGCGCGGTGATCGCCTCGCCAGTGACGAGCGCCCTGGTGATGTCGGCCTTCTTGCAGTAGTGGGCGAAGCGGTCGTGGTCGCCGTCGGCGGGGTCGGCTTGGTCGACTTCGGGTGCGGTGTCGACCTGGACTGTCACTCGGGTGGTGTGACCGCCGCAGCTTGGGCGTCGAGGTCTGCCGCCTGTTGCTCGGCCCACGTGGGGTTCGTCGGGAGGTCAGGGCGTGGCTTGCCTTCCTCGCCGTCCGTCAGCTCGTGCAGCTCGTACTCGAGCTCGACGAGCTGGGCGCCGAGGGTGGCGTGCTCGGCGAGCATTGGCTCGACGCGCTTGCGGAGCGTGGCGATCTCACCGACGATCGGCGAGAGGCGCTCGCCGAGGGCGTCTCGGGTGGTGCGGAGCTGTTCGTGCTCGGCACGCACGTCGTCGATGCGGGTGTCGTGGTCGGTCACGGGCGTCACGCTCCGAGGGTCGAGCTGCGGTCAGCGGGACGATCGCCCGGTTGGGGCTGCCCGGCTGAAGCGGCCAGGGCGCCGAGCCCAGGGCGGAAAACACCTGAGACTACGGAGACGGTAGCACCAGCGCCGCTACACGTTGAGGATGCTGGGCCGGGTCTCGGGCATCAGGTCTCCCAGGCCCACTCGTCGATTGCGGGCAACATCACGCCGAGGAGGTACCACGACTCTGGCGGCTCCTCGGGGTACGCCTGCCGCACGAGCGCTGTCGTCAGGTGGTGGCCATGGTTGCCGGTCGCGTCGGCGATACGGGCCCGCTGGGCAACGCGCAGGGCGCGGGTCATGAGCTCGAGATAGCGAGCGTTGCCGGGCTGTCTCTCCATCGCCTCGAGGCGAACCTTGAGCTTGTGGGCCTCGAGCTCAGCACGAGCGCCGCGGCAGCTGCAGGGCCCAACGTTCGTGTCTCGCATCATGTTGAACGTCAGGACCTGGTTGCAGTGGCCGCAGATGCGGGCACCACCCTCGATCCGCTCTCGCGGCACGCGCGGCGAGATCATGCCGCCGGCATCGCCCGGGCGCCGATGCGGTGGAGGTAGTCGCGGGCGAGGTCCTTGATGCGGTCCTGGTTGCCGGCGGCCTCGGTGAACATCTTGGCGGTGGGGTCGATGATGCCTTGGGCCTGTTGCTTCTTGAGGTTGAGGACGTCGGCGATGACGGGGTCGGCTCCGGAGTCGGCGATGAGGAAGTACGCGACGACCGGGTCGTCTTGGCCGTCGCGGTGGAGGCGGCCGATGCATTGCTCGTGGACGCCGGGTGACCAGTCGAGCTCGCCGAAGACGACGACGTGGGCGCGGTCCTGCAGGCCGTCGAGGCCGGCCCCGGAGCGCAGCGACATGACGAGGAGGTTGGTGTCGCCGTTCATGAACGCTTCCTGGGCGGCTCGCTTCTGGGTGGTGGTCTCCTCGCCGGTGAAGAAGACGGGGTTGTGCTTCTCGAGTCGGCGGGCCCAGGAGGCGTAGACTTCGTGGTGCCATCCGAACAGCACGACGGGTTCTTCGGTCTCGAGGAGCATGTTGACGAACTCGGCGACGTAGGCGGACTTGGCGATGCCGGTGGCGTGGCGGAGGCGCCAGTCGAGGTCGCCGGCGGCTTTCCATCGGTCGGTGTTGGAGCCGCGGTCGGAGAGGATGAGCTCGGCGAGCTGGCGGGCGCCGGCGGCGCGGTCCTCGAGGACGCGTTCGTCGAGGGGGATGGTGTGGGGGATGCGCTGCACCGGGGGGAGCTCGCGGCCGACGTCGGTGCGTTCGCGGCGGAGCATCAGCCCTTCCTCGCGGAGGTGGGCGCCGAGCGCGGCGGGGTTCTTGACGGCGAGCTTGTCGGACTGGCCGGTGCACCACTCGCGGGTGAACTCGGCTTTGGTGCCGAGCGCGTCGGGGTCGAGGACGCTGACGACGTTATGGACCTCGCCGCCGTAGTTGTAGATCGGGGTGGCGGTGAGTCCCATGCGGAAGGTGGCGCCGTCGGCGATCTGCGCGGCGGCGATGTACTTGCGGGTGCCGTCGTGTCGGAGCTCTTGGGCTTCGTCGAAGATGACGGTCGCGACCTTGCCGGCGAGGTGGTCGGCCCACCCGGCGAGCTTGTGATAGTTCGCGATCAGGACGTCGGGTTCGTAGCCGTTGGCGCCTCGAGCGCGGGCGGGGTCGTACACGGTCGACTTGTTGATGATGTGGCCGCGCAGCCATGGGAGGCAGGTGTTCAGCGCGGCGAGCCACTGGGCGGGGAGGTGGGTCATCGTGACGACGAGCGCGGGCAGGGCTTCGGGGTCGCGCAGGACCAGGAGCGCGCTGAAGGTCTTGCCGAGGCCGAGCTCGTCGCAGAGGAGGAGCCGGCCGGTGCGGCGGACGATCTCGGCGGCGGCGAGCTGGTACTCGCGGACTTCGGCTGCCCATTCGGTGTCGGTGAGGGTGGGGGTGTTGCCGTCGAGGATCGAGGTGACGGCGTCTCGGGCTTCGTCGTACTCGCGGGAGCGGTCCTCGAGGCGCCGAGCGACGTTGGCGGTCATGGTCATGGGCCACCGCTCGAGGACCCAGGTGAGGTCGGACGCGACCTCGGGGGTGTCAGCGAGGGTGATGGTCCCGGTGCGGTGGATCGACGCTCGAGGGAAGATCCGCTTGAGGCGACCCATGACGTGGGGTTCGGCGGTGATCGACCACTCGGGTCGGCCCTTCTCGCCGTTGGGGTGGTGGACGACTTCTCCGTAGGTGCGGATCACGGGCGTTCCTGCAGCTTGTCGGCAGCGACGCGGAGGCGGTCGCAGAGCTCGTCGACGGTCTCGCCGCCGGCGTCTTCTTCGGCTTCCATGAACCCGACGCAGAACCCGGTGAGCGCGGCGAGCACGTCGCACAGCGCCTGGCGGTCGAGGGCTTCGAGGAGCACCTCCGCTCCGTCCCAGTCGTCGATCGCGGAGGCTCTCACGAGCGCGACCGCGGTCGCTGACGCTTCGATGAGGCGCCGATGGCGGGTGGGGTCTGGGGCCATCAGAACGGCTCGGTGGCGACCACGATGCGGAACGGCACCGCGAACCTGGCGAGGGTCGTGTCGGGGACGTGGCGGAGGCGGGTGGTGACGAGCATCAGCGCGGCGAGCTGCCCGCTGTCGGCGTAGCCGGTCAGCTGGCGGATCACGGCTTGGGTGGCGCCGTCGACCTTGACCTCGACGCCGATGCGGCTCCCGTCGTGGGTGGTGACCGCGAGGTCGACACGGCCGGAGGCACCGAGGTCGTACTCGCGGCGGACGAGGAACCCGTCTTGGGTGAGGACGTGGCTGATCGCCTCCTGCAGCTCGCGCTCGCTCGCATACCGGTACTGGCGGGCGCCGATCGACGACGCGACCGCCTCCACCGATGCCGCCAGCATCAGCAGGTGACCTCGTCGAGGGGCTTCGCCTCGAGCTCGCAGAGGTGTTCGATGGCGTCGGCGATCGAGTGGCCGGCCTTCCCGCGCAGGGCCTTGGTGAGGGATGCGACGTCGACCTCGATTGTCTGGACGTGCACGCCGTTCCGGCGGCGGCGGGTGTGGCCGATCCAGCGTTCGTCGATGGCGACGGCGTTCGCTCGAGTGGACGGGATGCCGAGCAGCTTGCGGAGGTGCGACCAGGCGCGCGACTTCGCCGCTTCGTGCGCCTTCACGGCTTGCTCGATGCGGCGCTTCTCCCGGAGGTGCGCCTTGTTCTTGGCGACCCACTCCCGCTCCGGCATCAGCACGTCGCGTGAGTCGAGGAGTCGGTTCTGCTCGACGACCTTCTCCTCGTCGCCGCGCTTGACGGTCGCGTCGAACTTCACCCAGATGCGTTGCTCGGAGCGCTCAGGGACCTCGATGATCTCGTGTCGTCCGCATTCGCCGGGCACCCAGGAGAAGCTGCCGATCGCGACGACCTCGACGAGCGTGCCCGCCGCGCCGGAGCGGACCTCCTCGGCGGTGACGCCGCTGCCCGCTCCCGCGACGGCGTACTTAGCTCCCGGCTTGATGTCCTTCAGCTTCACGGTGTCTCCTCTCGTCCGTGTTCGGTGATCCATGCCATGACGCGCTCGTTGAACTCGACGGGGTCAGCGCCTCGGCCGACGGTGGCGATCATCAGCAGCGGCTCGGCCTCGTCGCGCGCTCGGCGGACCGCGACGAGCTCGCGCCGCTCGACGACCTCGAGGCCCTCGTTCTCGAGGTCTGCGAGGAGGCGGTCCGTGTCGAGGATGCAGCCGTCGCAGGCGAGGCGACCTGACGGCGGGTCGTGCGCCATCCCGCAGAGCGACGCCGCGATCACCTCGCGGGCGCGGGCGGTCACGCCGCGTTCCCGGTGAGGCGGCCGCGGGCCCATTCGTCGGGGTGGCATTCGCGGATGAGGTTGTTGGGGATGCGGGTGCCGGGGTGGTCGAGGTGGTAGAGCCCGATGCGTGGGTGGGGTTCGACCCCCCACCGGTCGATCCACTTCCAGCAGAAGCTGCAGTAGGGGACGAGCAGCGCGAGGGTGTCGGCTTCGTGGCCTGGGCGCCGGCGACGGCCGTAGATGGGTTGCCAGGCGTCGGGGTGTTGGTGCTTGGGGTCGCGGTCGCGGCACGCTCGTGAGCAGTCGTGGACGCCGACGATCTGCACGACGCGCGCACAGACCGAGCAGCCGTCGGCGGGTGGAAGCTCGGCGGTGTTGGTGGCTCCGTCGATGATGTCGACAGCACGCGCGACCGCGAGGACGGCCTGCTCGACGGCGTCGGTCACGTCGGCGTGTTGGCGAGCCCACCGGTCGCGGTCCTTCTCGCTGAGGCCGATGCTGGCGGCGACGAACGTCGGGTCGGAGTGGCCGCCGGCACCGGTCCCGCCGACTGTGCCTGACGACTTGGTGGCGTAGCCGAGGCCACCCCACGCGTGGAGATTCGCAAGGCCCCGGACGCCGCGGGCCTCGAGCACAGCCAGGCCATCGCGGAGGTCGTCGAGGCGGGAGCGGAGCCAGTCGGCCCCGTACCGCGTGGTGGGTGCGGGGGTGCCGCCCGGGTCGTTGGGGGACCGGTGGAACGCCGGCGACTCGAGGTGCTCGGTCACGGCCGCTCCGTCATCGCGACGTCGAAGGGGACGACGTGGCCCCACATCGACAGGTAGAACGCCTCGCCGGCGCCGAGACGCTCGAGGTCGCCGTCCTCGAGCACGATCCGGGCCGTGTACACCGGGACGGCACCGCGCCGGTCGACGAGCATCTCGACGGACCGGATGTCGCCCGTGACCTCGTGGCCGGCAGGTGGGCCCATCACGATCCGGTCGTGGCCGGCCCACACTTCGTCGTCGGGGATCGGCGTCGGGCGCATCAGCGCTCCGCCCCGACGCTGACGGACCACGGGACTTCCGCGCCGTCGAGCGTGAGCGCCAGCGGTGCGCCCGCGGCGATGGCCTCACGATCCGCGTCGTCGAGCTCGATCAGCGCCGTGAAGCATGGGCGTCCTGGGTACAGCGACGACGGGGTCACGACGTACTCGCACGGTCGCACGTCGGTGCGGGTGACGTCACCCGGCTCACCGATCACGACCGTCCGCCCGCCCATCGCCTCAGCGACACCAGGTGGAATCGGGACCGGGCGCATCAGCGGGTGACCTCCGGGTCGAGGCGCATGCAACAGTCGGCGGGGACCTTCCACGCGTTCGGGTCGACGTCCGACTGTTCGGCGTCGACGACCACCCGCACGGGCCCGTCGACCCGGAGGAAGCCGCCGACCGGCCAGATCGGGAGCTCGAGGTCGCCGTCAGCGCGCGCCTGATCCTCGGTCTTGCCCTCGGGGATCATCACCGCCGTCCGCGCCAGGTCGACCTCGTCGAGTAGTGCGCCGCACCAGGTGCAGCGCTGACGTCGGAGCCGGCCCTCCCACACTTCGGCGGGGCCGACGACATGCACGAGCGCGGTGGTTTCGGGAGGCAGGTGCACCTGGTCGCTCATCCGCGGACCTCCTCGCGCAGGGCGTCGAAGTAGTCCTCGTCGTCGCGGGGCTGTTCCTTGTCGCCGGTCTCGTCGAGGCACGCCGAGCAGAGGTCGTCTTCGACCCAGGTGCAGCCGCCGTCGCAGGCTTCGGCGTCGGTGCAGCCGCACGCGCGGCAGACCCGGACGATGCTGTCGGCATCGTCGATGGCGCCGAGGTCGAGGACCGGTGCGGGACCGTCGTCGAGGTGGGCGTTCTCGTCGGCGGGCCCGAAGTCGTCGTCGACGTCTTCGTAGCCGAGGGTGGCGAGCATGTCGCGGTGCTCGCCGCGGACGGCGGGGCGCCAGTCGTTCTCACCTTGGACGAACGCGAGGGCGAGGCAGGCTCGCTCGAGGTTCGCCTTGGAGATCCCGGCGTAGGCGAGGACCTGCTCGGCGAAGGTGTGCTGGTCGTCGGCTTCGCGGGAGTCGATGTCGAGCAGCTGGGCGAGGACCCGGCGGGCGTCCTTGGTGAGCCGTTCGGTCTCGGTGAGGAACCGGCGTTGCACCATGTTCGTGATCCACGGCACCGACGACCCGGACGAGATCACCGCGGTCATGAAGTCGAGGCGCCGGCGGGCCGCGTCGCGTTGCGCCTTGCGGTGGGCCTTCTCGGCGTCGTTGCCGACCGGTCGGGGTGTGTGGTCCTCGGCGCGTTCGATCGCCGCCTTCTTCGTGATCTTGAGCGTCGAGGCGCCCTTGTCGGTGTGGCGTCGCGGGTCGGTGCAGTACGGGACCTGCTCCGCCCCGGACCAGCCGCTCGAGACGAACACGGCGTGGCATTCCTCGCTCTTGTGGGCGCCGACCTTGAGGCCGATCTGATCGAGGCGCTGGTCCCACGGGACCCGGTCACCGACAACGACGGTCAGGCCTTGCTTCTCGAGCTTGGTCTTGAGGGCGTCGACCTCGGCTTGGCGGGCGATCGAGCGGAGGGTCTGTTCGACCTGGGTGGGCACCGACGCGGCGTAGAAGCCTCGGTCCTTGCCCTTGACCGACTCGACGATCTTGACGATCGCCGCGGGGTGCTCGGCGAGGTCGCAGAGCTTGTCGGCGTCGGCCATGGTGATCTGCTCGCGGTGGAGTGCGAGGAGCGCTTCGTCGGGCAGCACGCTGATCTGCAGGTGCTTCGAGACGTGCGACTGGTTGCGGCCGACGGTCTTGGCGATCTTGCGTTGGGACCATCCGGCGTCGGCGAGGGCACGGAAGCCGTGCATCTGCTCGACGTGGCCGATCTTCTCGCGCTGGAGGTTCTCGACGAGCATCTTCGCCCAGCGGGTCGGGTCGGAGCGGTCGTCGTCGACGAGGCACGGGACGGTCTTGAGCTTGGCGCGCTTCGCGGCGAGGAGGCGGCGGTGGCCGGCGACGAGGAGCCACTTCCCGGGCTGTTCGGGGTGGGGGGTGACGATGAGCGGTTCGATGATGCCGAGCTCGAGGATCGAGTCGGCGAGGCCGTCGAGGTCACCGAGGTTCTCGTTGGTGTCGCGCACGTTGTCGTCCGCGGGGACGATCGACCCGATCGGGAACTCGGGGGCTTTCGCTGTCACGGCGAGCTCGAGCTGCTCCGCGGTGAGTTCCACCGCCTGGCCGTTGCCGTTCCGGTGCTTGGTCTTCGTCATCGTTCGCTCCTGGGTTGGGTGTGCTTTCTGGCGGTCAGGCCGCCGAGACCTGGCGGTGGTGCGCGCGGGCGTCGGCGATCGCTCGGACGTCGGGGTCGGCGAGCTGTGACTCGACCCATGGGGCGAGGAGCTCGTGCACGACCTGCGCGGCGGGGCGGTCCTCGAGGCACGCGACGGCGGCGATCACGTCGGTGACCTCGTCCGGCAACGCCCCCGATCCGGGTGGCGGTGGCGCAGCTGCGGCGGGTGTCGGGGTGGGCGCCGGCTTCGGGCGAGGGCGGCGCTTCGGTGCAGCGGTCGACGGGGCGCGCCGTCGCGGTGAGGGCGCCGACCCGCCGTGTGCTCGGCCTCGGTGGACCGCGAGGCCATGCGCCGTGTCGAACGTCCGGCCGCAGCACTCGAGGTCGCCGGTGGTGGAGGGGTCGTTGGGGGAGCGCGACATGCTCGAGTGGGTCATCGTTCGGTTCCTTCGCTGGCGCGGGGGCGGGCGGGTGCGAGCGCGGCGCAGGCGCGCAGCGCTGCGATCGACGGGTGGGAGGAGTGCAGGACCTGGTCGAGGATGCGCAGCACGGCGCGGCGCACGAGCGGGTCGTCGAGGTCGACGTCGGCGAGGGCGAGCTGTTCCCGCACGGCAGAGGCGACCTGGTCGAGGCGGGCGACCTCGCCGGCACCGAAGTTCGACAGGACCCGCTCCCGGGCCCGCTGCAGCCGCTCGACCGTCTGATGCATCGCCATAAGGGCGCCACCCTCGGACGACGGCGGTGACCACACGATGAGGAACACGCGGCCTTCGACGTCGGGGCCCGCGGCCTCGATCGACTTCGTCACATGGGTGACCTGCACGTCGTCGACCCACAGCACGCCGTTGCCGGCGTCGAGGATCGCCTTCTCGAGGTTGTCGATGTCGCCGCGCTGACGGTGACCGGGCCCGCAGTTCCGGTAGAGGCGCATCGTCACCGCGACGTCGCCCTCGAGCGGCTCCCGGGGCCGGTCCCGCACGGTGAGCAGCGCGGTCTGGAAGTCGAGGGCGAACTGACGCGACCGGTCCCGCTTGTAGCGGGACGCGCCACCCGCAGGTCGTTCCCACGGCACCGGGTTGACCGGCACGTCCAACACGAACCTCACGGCCGAGTCGCCTCCGTGTCGCTGCGGTTCGTCGGCTTGGTCGCCCATGTCGGGTCGAACCACACGCGCTCACGACGCACACGCCGGCGGCGGAGCTCGAGCAGCTGCGAGCGCTGCGCGACGACGACCAGCAACAGCACGCCGACGAGCGCCCAGGCGACGAGCTCGGTCACCGCCACCACCGATCGATCGCCTCGTCGACCGTCTCGTCGATCGAGTCGGAGCATGACTCGGTGGCGATGCGGTCGGTGGACACCGGGCGGTAGTCCGCCGGGAGCATCTGCACCGGTGCAGGTGCGGCTTCCCTCGCCGGACGCGCGGGGCGGGGGCACGGGGGCCGGGCGAGGCGGTGCACGAAGTGGCGGGGCGGGAGTGGGCGCCGCCCGTCGACGATCGCCACGACCACGAGCGCCAACGCGATCGCGCCGAGGATCGCCACGACGACCCACTCGTCGCCGCCGGCGTGAGGTTCGGGCGATGCCGTCGGCATCACGACGCTCTCCTCTCGCGGGCGGCTTCGAGGCTGCGGCGGAGGCGGGCGACGCCTTCACGGCCGAGCTCACGGGACTTCGGGTCGAGCCGCCAGTCCGGCTCCGGGTCGGGGATCGGCTCGTCACCGGTGGCGACCGCCCGGCCGTACGACGCGACGGTCGCCTGCGCGGCTTCGGCGCATTCGGCGATCGACGGGCGGCGACGCTTCGACGCGATGAGCCGCTCGACGACCTCGACACCGAGCTTGTGGTCGAGGGTGCAGAACCACCGGGAGTACTCGTCGGCGGTGTCGTCACCCCACGGGGCGCGGGGCCACGCGGCCATCATCCGGTCGACGAGGTCCGATGCCTGCAGGCTGTTCACGCGACGGCCTCCGCGGGCAGCGGCATCGGCACCGCGGGCGGGATCGTCGCGGCCCAGTCGTCGACGGCGCGCTCGAGGACGTTCACTGCCGCCCGGGCGATCGGCACGGCCGGCATGCGCGCAGCGCGGGCCCGGTCCAGCGCGGCGCGCGCCTCGCTCAACGCTTCCTCGACGACCTCGACGGGGGCGGGGACGAACGGGCCGGCCTCGAGTGCCGGGCGGGCCAGGTCGTCGAGGACCTGCAGCTCCCGGACGATCGCACGCCACGCCTCGTCGAGCTCGGCGATCGAGGGGCGCCACTTGCACGACCGTTCGCAGCGCTTCACCGCCAGGAGCGCCAGGTCCGGGTCGTCGAAGCTCTCGAAGTACTCGACGTACACGCCGCACGTCTCGATCGGCCATTCCGGGTGCGGCCACACCGCCTGCAGCCGCTCCACCAACGCGCTCGCCCGCAGTGCGTTCACGGTCGACCCTCCCGGCGAGCGACGGCCTGCGCGAGCGCGAGCCGGTTCCCCGAGGGCGCCGACGGCTGCTCGAGCAGCTGTGCCGGGTCGCACTCCGCCCAGTGCCGGACCAGAGCGTTCGGGGTCAGCGCCGCCTTCGGGAACCGGGCCCGGTACGCGATCGCTCGAGGTCCGACCTCGGCCGGCGACACGCCCATCCCGCGGAGGTCACCAACCGCGCTGTTGTACGCACCACGCGCGCTCGGCGGGATCGGCCCGCTGATCGCGCACGCGTCCATGACCGCCTCCCACAGGTAGTCGCGGTCGCGTCCCGTCGACACGCGCCGGTCGTCGAGCGCGACGACCTCAGCGCCGCAGGCGCCGTTCGCGTTGTGTTCAGTTGAGTTCTTCAGTTCTGCGCGCGATTCCCGAACACCTGTCGCGCCACCCGCGACCGGGGATTGGTCACAACCGCGCGATCCCTGGTCGCTGGGCGCGCGATCCCCGAACAGCGCGACCGGCTCGCTAGCGACCGATTCCCGGTCACTCGGCTGATCGGCTGTGACCGATTCCTGGTCACTCGTTGCGGGGCCTTGTGTACGGGGATCGCGCGCTCCGCCCCCGGAGCCTGTGACCGATTCCTGGTCACTCGCTCGGCGGCGTTGACGCGAGCGTCGCTCGCTCTCGGTCTCCCACACGACGGCCGCGTCGGGGAACATGAACCGGTAGTGGCCCGCACGCGCGCCCGACGGCTCACGCAGCACCTCCAGCCACCCGCCCTCCACCAGCGTCGCCAACGCCGACACCACGGTCGACCTCGAGCACCGAGACTTGATCGCCAGCTGCTCCGTGCGCATGAAGAACTCGTGGTCGTGGCCGTCGTTCACCACGTCAGCGATCGCCAGATGCACGTTGCGCACCGCGGCCGAGTGCGACCTCGGCGAGTACTTCCACACGAACCCCGTCGCCTGAGCGCTCACGCCACGCGCTCCCCGACGATGAGCATGCCGTCGGCATCGACAGTGACGACGTAGTCCCCGTCCTCGCTCGCGGGTGTCGCATCGAGCCTCGTGAACGCCGCGTGGATCGCGCAGTCGAACAGCGTCGGGCGACAGGTCAGCGGGTGCTTCAGCGTCCACCAGCCCGCCCGAAGCCGCGCAACGTGATGCGGCTCGTCGCCGATCTCCTCGATCGCGTCGAGCGCGACCGCGAGGACCGCGTCCGCGTAGTGGTCACCCCAGACATCCCAGGCCGGACACTCGAACCCGCAGCGACAGCGCACCCACCCGCCGTCGAGGACCTGGGCGTAGTCGTGGCGACGCTGCGCCCTCTTGGCGGCGTTCCTGATCTGGCTGCGGAGCGTCCCGCTCACTGGTTCGTTCCTTCCGGCGCCGCGGTCGTCGTCGGGGGGACGCGTGGGGTCTCCGACTGCGGCACCGACACGGTCCGGTTGCCCCACCCTGGGCGGGTGATCGGCTGGCGGAACGCGCCGGCGAGGGTGTGGGCCCGGGCGACGACGTCGCGCAGCTGGTCGGGGCCGAGGTCAACCACGCGCTGCACGCCGGCGCGCTTGAGCTCGCCAGTGATCCAGCCGGTCCACCGTGACGGGGGCTCCGGCAGCGCGAGCCACAGCAGCTGCTCGAGGAGCTCGTCGCGGTCGATCGCAGCGTCGGCGGGACCCGTTGCTTCAGCAGCCGTGCTTTCCGCTTCGGGTCCCGCCGACGTCGGAGCGCCCTCGTTTTCACCCGCCGGCCGGGGGGTCACCGAGCGGACGGGCCGAGCTGGCTCCGACTCACCACGCGGCGACTGTGAGCCCGAAGCTCTCGTCGACGGCGTGGTGAGAGCGAACAGGTAGATGCCTTCGATCTCGCCGCACGGCTTCAGCAGCACGTCGCCACGGTCGATCGCGGCTTCGAGCGCCTCACGGGCGGCGGTCGCGTCGACGAGGGGCGTCACTCGGACCCCCACGTCTCGTAGCCGCCAGCACGGCGGGAGAACACGTCCTGGGATGACCGGGCGGCGAGCGGGTCGCGGCGGAACCGCCGACTCGACGACCGACGACCGACGGCCCGGTTCAGGAGCGTGACGCTCGACTCGATCGACACCCGGGCCGCTTCGCCGAGCACCGCGGCGAGGAGCTCCTCGACCCGCCCGTACAGCGGGTCGTTGTAGTGCTCGACGTCGACGAGGCGGCGGTACTCGTGGAGGCGCCGACACGCGAGCGCGAACGCGAGGGGCACCGGGAGGCGCAGACCGCCGACCACGATGAGCGGCTCCGAGTCGACCTCGACGCCGATGGTCGGGACGAACGTGCCCCGCAGGAGCCCACCGAGGCGTTCGTCGAGCTCGTCGAGCGTCCCCGCCGGGAGGCGGTCGTCGAGTGCGCTCGTCATCCGCAGGATCTGCACGCACGTGCGGGCCTCGAACACCGCGGAGCGGTCCTCGTCGACGACACCGTTGGTGGGCACCGACTCGACGTCGGTGGGCACGTAGGGCACCTCGGCGGCCGTCATCACCACCACCCGTGCTCGAGGACCTGGCGGCGCTCGCGCGGACACTTCCGGCACTGCTGCACCACCACGACGCCGTCGACGACGGTGGTGCGCCACTGGTGGTCGCAGAGCCACGGCACGAGCCGGCCTCGGCGGCGCTCACGGCGCGGCTCGGCGTCGAGGGACCAGGTCGCAGCCATCAGGACCGTGCCGCCTCGATGAGCTCGTCGCGCAGGCCGGCCGGGAACGGACCCTCGTCGTCGCTCCACCATCCCGTGTCGACGAGCACGTCGCCCGGGTCGCGGTCTTCGAGCACCGCCTGGGTGACGTCGGCGGCCTCGGCTGTGAGCCATTCCATGCCGGATGGGTCCTCGCAGTAGCGACCGTCAGCGAGGCCTCGCCGGCCGAGCACACGCATCACGTCGCGCTTGGCCATCACCGACCCGCCTTTGCTTGCGCCTCGAGGAGCCCAGCGGCTTCGTACAGCGCGGTGGCGTTGCGGCGGATCATGTCGGCGATCTCGGTCGCGCCGGCCGCGCAGCCGTGGATCACGTACGCGCGCACCACCCGCGGCTCGACGTACCACTCACGCGACTGCGACTGCACCGCCGGGAGCTCGCCGTTGCGGATCAGGTCACGGACGGCCGTCGAAGGGACCTCGAGCAGCCGCGCCACGTCACCCGTCGTCAGCCACGTCGCGACGTTCGGGGTGGCCTCCCGGTGGCTGCCAGGCTTCGGCTGGTCCGCCGTTGACGCCCCGGCAGTGGACAACGACACCACCGACGCGCAGCCGCGGCGCTCACCGACCCCAGAGAGCCGGCTACCCACCGGAAGGCCCCTCGACCTGTGTTGCAGCGGCTCGCTCCGCGGCGCGGACGGCGTCAGCGAACGCCGCTGCCTCCGCCCGGCTGTAGTGCCGCACCCGCCGCGGGGCCCCGGGCAGCTCGATCGTGTACGTGTTCCCCAACCGGGACCACCCAGCGATCAGCCCGCCGGTCACCGCGCGCCCCAGCGTCTGGTCCGTCCGGACGTCGACCCGCAACGTCGGCGTCGTCGCCGACGACGAGGTGGGGGATGCCGGCGGCATCAGCCCTCACCCCACAACAGCGCGATCACCAGGAGGGCGCCGACCCACGCGGCGATAGCCCCCAGGGCGCCGAGCGCGACGATCGCGGCGTACCGGCCGAACCACCGGGCCCGTGACCAACGCGTCCGCGCCGGCCGGTCGTACGTGGTCCCCTGGGGGCTGTCGACGAACCGGTACTGGCACTCCGTAGCGAGGACCACCCGGCCGTCGTCGAGTCGGATGATCGTGCGGTACGGCTCGTCGACGTCGTCGCGGATGACCTCGCCGCCGATTCGGCGCGACGGGTCGTAGTCGAAGCACACCTCGACGCGCTCGCCGAGCATCCCCTGGCGCGGGAACCGATCGGCCCCCACCGGCGCAACGACACCCATCACCGACCCCGCTTCCGCTCGTACTCGGCGAACCGCTCCCGCGCCTCGTCGATCAGGCGCTCCATGCGCTCGTTGCGCTGGCCCATCCCGGAGAACGCGACGTGCGCGCCCGCGGCGATCTCCCGCGACGTCGCGGTCCGCATCGCCCCGACCGACTGGCTGATGGGCCAGCACCAGTCGACGAGCTCACGCATCGACGGTTCTGACCGGGCGGCCTCGACGTGCGCGGGCACGAGCAGCC
Organism: uncultured Bifidobacteriaceae bacterium; assembly: GCA_964501785.1. GTDB lineage: Bacteria > Actinomycetota > Acidimicrobiia > IMCC26256 > PALSA-555 > DATBSK01. Next base: position 107,944 of record CAZCUD010000002.1, on the reverse strand, counting down.
CCGTCACGCGGCACCCCCGGCCACGGTCGTCCGCCAGCCCTGCTCCAACGCGAGGGCGAGGGCCTCACCGAGGCTCGCCAGCCCCCACACGGGCGCCGACTGCAGGACCCCACCGCCGTCCATCTCCATGACGAGATGCAGTCGCCACTGGCGGTCCTCGGCGCGGGCCCACCGGAACTGCAGCCCCTCGATCGCGCAGACCAGCCGCTCCCTGTCGAGCGGGTCGCGCTGCCAGTCGTCGGGCGCGGTGACATGGTGCAGCCGCTGCTCGACGAACAGCGACGCGTTGCACGCGTGCTTGCACCGCCACCGCTCACCGCGCATTTCCGCCGCCGCGGCGATCCGCTCGTGAGCGCCGATCGCGCGGTCGCGGAGGCTCATGCCGGCACCGACCCGCGTCGCTGGGGGACAGGCACGACACGCGGCTCGTAGCGGCGGTCGCGCACGACCAGCTCGAGGTCGACGTGCACCGGCACATGGCGTGCGCAGGTCAGTCCGAGCGTCGGCGCACCGCTCTCGCCCACGGCCGTCGCGGTACGCGCCGTTCGACAACGCCACCGGGGTCGAGCACCACACGCACTCGAGCGGCCGACCGCAGAAGGAGCAGCCGTTCACGACGCCGCCCTCTCGCTGGACCGTTGCTGTTCGAGGAACGCGTCCAGCGCTGAGCGGAGGAAGCGGCGGTGACCACCAGATGTCCGCTGGCACGGGATCGTGCCGTCGTCGGCCCACCCGCGCAGCACGGCCAGCGGCACGTTGAGGTGCTGCGCCGCTTCGCCTGCCGTAAGCCACTCGGGGAGCGGCGCTGGTGTGCCTTCAGCCATCGAGGGATGAAAATACGCCAAGTTGACGTGGAAGGGGTGGATTTCGGGCGCTATCTTGCAGAAAGCCTTAGAACCGCACCGGACGGGGGTCCAGCACACCGATGACGACGACGAACCCGCTACCGACGTTCGAGGTCGATCGGGTCGCCCAGGCCCGCGAGGCCGCCCGCGAGCGCTGGCAGCGTCCCCCGGCCGTGCTCGACCAGCTCAAGCGGCTCTACGGCTACACCGACGAGCAGATCGCCTATGCGGTCGGGCGGACCCAGCAGGAGGTCCAGAGGAAGCGGAAGGGTCATCGGCGGATGACGCCCGAGGACGTCGAGGTCTACGCCGCCTTCTTCAAGCTCGACCCGGCGGTGTTCTTCCTCTCTCCTGCAGAAGCGGCACGCATCGCCCTCGAGTGCGATCCTGAACTGGTGGCGCCGTCATCCGCATGAAGTACGGCGGCGTGAAGCGGCACTGAGGACGTCATGGGCACCACCGACGAACACGGGCGCACCTTCCCCCGCGACGAGGTGCAGGAGGCGTTCGAGCACTGGTGGCAGGTCGGCAACGCGGGCGAGGACTGGAGCGCGTGGACGAGGCTCTTCGTCCCCGACGTCGAGTACCACGACTACTTCTGGGGTCCACTGCACGGCCGGGCCGAGGTCGACGTCTGGATCAACGCGGTGATGAAGGGGGTGCCCGAGATCTACGGGATCTACGAGTGGCACGTCATCGAGGGTGACACGGTCGTGTTCAAGGTGATCAACCGGCGCGACAACCCCGACTCGTCGGGTCCGGCTCACTTCGACTTCCCGGGGCTCTCCGTGCTCCGCTACGCCGGAGACGGGTTGTGGGCCTCCGAGGAGGACTACTGGGACCGTGACGGTGCGCGACGCACGAGCGTCGAGTACGCCGCGGCGTGCGAGCGCGCCGGCGTGGCCGATCCGATCGCGCGCATGACCCGCAAGCACTGGCCCGACGACCCGCCCTGGGCCCGCCACGATGCCCCGCCCTCACCCTCGTGGCTCGCGCGCGACGAGCTTCCGGGGATCACGAGGCACAAGGAGCTCGAGGTGCTGTTGGCCCCGATGCGGCCCTGATCCCGACGCTGCCGTGCCGCCTGCGCATCCCGGACGGCACGATCGCGCCGGGCTCGTCGCCGCCCTGAGCCCCGACCTCACGGGCCGCGTGCACCTCGCGTACCGACGACCACCCGACCGACGGCGGTGGCGTCGCGACTTCCCCGGACGACCGCTGCCGACGCTCGACCTGGTCTCGCTCTGCGGGCGGCACGGGCTGGAGCGAGCGGGGGCGGATCGGTCGTTCGACTGCGGCTCCTGCGAGCGGATCGTGCGCAGTCGGGCGTGGAGGATCGCCGCCGACGCGTGAGCCGAGCGCGGCGACGCCGTCGGCGCAGCTCGCGGGATCTCCGGGCGGGGCTACTCCGTGGGCTGGCGGCGAGCGGCGGCCGAGCGATCGGCCTTCTTCGCCGACTTCGCGGCCCGCTTCTCCTTGAGGCTCTTGCCCTGACGCTTGTTCTTGCCCGATCGGAGCGACTTCTCGTGCATGAGCAGAGGTTACGACCTCGTGCGCACGGCCGGGCGGCTCATTCGTGGCCCTCTAGCCTGCTGGCGTGATCGACGTCGGTGCGGGCCTCCCGAAGGCCGAGCTGCACCTGCACATCGAGGGCACGCTCGAGCCCGAGCTCATGTTCCGGCTCGCCCAGCGCAACGGCGTGGAGCTCCCGTACCCCGACGTCGACGCCGTGCGCGCCGCGTACGTCTTCGACGACCTCCAGTCGTTCCTCGACATCTACTACGCGGGATGTCGCGTCCTGGTCACCGAGCAGGACTTCTACGACCTGACGATGGCGTACCTCGAGCGAGCTGCCGCCCAGGGAGTCCGGCACGCCGAGATCTTCTTCGACCCGCAGACGCACACCGAGCGCGACGTGGAGTTCGCGACGGTCATCGGCGGGATCTCGCGCGCGCTCGACGACGGCGAGCGTGATCTGGGGATCTCCTCGCGCCTGATCATGTGCTTCCTGCGCGACCTCAGCGCAGAGTCGGCGATGGCGACGCTCGATCACGCGGCCCCGTTTCGTGATCGCATCACCGCGGTCGGGCTCGACTCGGCCGAGGTCGGCAACCCGCCGTCGAAGTTCCGGGCAGTCTTCGATCGCGCCCGCGCCGAGGGCTACCTCACCGTCGCCCACGCCGGCGAGGAGGGACCGCCGTCGTACATGTGGGAGGCGCTCGATCTGCTCGGCGTCAGCAGGATCGACCACGGTGTGCGTTGCGAGGAGGACGACGAGCTCGTGGCTCGACTCGTCGACGAGGGCATCCCCCTGACGGTGTGTCCGCTGTCCAACGTCAAGCTTCGTGTCCACGACACCCTCGCCGACCACAACCTCGCCGACATGCTGCGGCGAGGCCTTCTCGTCACCGTGAACTCCGACGATCCGGCCTACTTCGGGGGCTACGTGGGCGACAACTATCGAGAAGCCAGGGAGGCCCTCGAGCTCACCGATGCCGAGGTGCTCCAGCTCGCGCGCAACTCGTTCACCGCGTCTTTCCTCGGCGAAGGGGAGCAGGCCGTGCACCTCGCGTCGATCGACGCGCTCGAGCCCGGACCGGCGTGATCGAGGTCTCCCGCATCGGCCCGGACGACGCTGCCCTCGTACGGCAGGGAGCCGACCTGTTCGACAGCCCCCTCGACGACGAGCACCTGGCTCGCTTCCTCGGTCGCGAAGGTCACCATCTCCTCGTCGCGCTCGACGACGCGCGCCGGCCGCTCGGCTTCGTTTCGGGGGTCGAGATGACGCATCCCGACAAGGGCACGGAGATGCTGCTGTACGAGCTCTCGGTCGGCGAGGCGCATCGTCGACAGGGTGTCGGCACGACGCTCGTGCGCGCGCTCGCCGACCTCGCGTCGTCGCGAGGGTGCTACGGCATGTGGGTGCTGACCGACGACGACAACTCGGCGGCGCTGGCGACGTACCGAGGCACCGTACCGGCTGCCGAGTCGCGCCACGTCATGTTCACGTGGGAGCCGCTGCCTCCGCCTGCGTAGCTCGACCCTCTCTACGAAGGTGACCTACGCAACCAGTGCTAGGCCTTCGAGAAGAAGAGCTGGACCTCGAGGATGCCGTGGTCCTCGATCGACAGCACGGCGAAGCTCTGGGGCTGGTCGATGTCGTAGTCGGCGAACTGGATGTCGAGCTGCCCGGTCACCGCGATCACGTCGCCGTTTCGCTGCGCCTCGAGCGGGATCGTCACCTCACGCGTCACGCCGTGCAGCGTGAGGTCACCCACGGCATCGACCTCGATCGTGGCACCGTCGGCCGGCACCGAATCGAGCTCGATGGGTTCGGTCAGCTCGAAGGTCGCCTCCGGGAACTGGCTCGTCTCGATCGCCTGGTTGGCCAATGCGCCGTCGCGCCGGTCGCTGTCGCTCTGGAGCGTGGTGAGGTTCGCCGTGAACGTCGCCTCGGGGATCGTGGTGCCGTCGACCTGCAGCGAGCCGGTCACGTCGGGCGTCCGCCCGACCGCCGTCTTGGCGCCGATGCTGGCGAGCTCTTCCTGCACGCGGTAGCCGACGAACGTACCGGTGAAGTCGCTGAACGACCCGATCGTCGGGTCGATCTGCCAGGTGCCGTCGAGCGACGAGTCGGACGCCGATCCCGATCCCGAGCGCTCCTCCTGGGCGGTCTCCCCGGCGCGGGTGATGTCGACCGCCTCGGGGGAGTCGTCGCGGAACACGAAGTACCAGACCGCGACCGCGACCACGACGAGCGCCAGGAGGGCGGCGCCGCCGATGTACCACCACTTCCGGCTCTTGCCGGGTGCGCTGCTCGGGGCAGGGGGAGATGACGGGGTCTGGGTCATGGGCTCGGGCTCCGTTCGTCGTCGGGAGTATTACGCACCGACCTGTGGAACGGATGTGAGCCGGCTCGGCGCCGACCGGGGCGCCGAGCCGACCCGGAGGCTCAAGCGGCCCGGCGCTTCCGGCGGCTGATCCACCAGCTCGAGGCACCGCCGCCCACGACGATCACTCCTGCGGCGGCGCCGATGAGGACGACCGCCTGCGGGCTGTCGTTGCCCGTCGGGACGGGCGGAGCGTCGCACTGCTTGGAGTTCTTGTTGGCGGTCGCGTTGCTCCCCGGCAGGTGCCAGGTGAGCGCCGAACCGCGCGATTCCACCTTCACGACGTTCTGGTGCCGACCGGGCGCGAACGAGGTCGGTTGCCCACGGTTCTCCGGCTTGGTGGTGAACTTGTTGTCCTTGCCGATCGGCAGCTCGACCGTGGTGCTCTCGGAGCTGGAGTAGCCGAACACGGCCACGTAGCCCCCCTCGCCGTCGAGGATGATGCACTCGAGCACGGCGTCGACATCGGGCTTCGACTGTGCGCCGGCACTCGATCCGGTCGCGAGGATCCCGATGGTCCCGGCCGCGGCGATCGCCGCGATGCTCAGGATGCGTCGCATGTCCAGCCCCTCCCAGCCAATGGGCGGCCCGCACGGGCGGCCCTTCCTCATGGTTTCTCGGCGTCCCGGAGGCCCGGGTTGAGGGTGTCTTGTCGGGGGGCCCCACGTAGGCTCCCGGCGTGGCCGAGATCCCGCAGACCGACCTCGCGGTCGACGACATCGACCTGGGGAACATCGACCTCTGGTACCGGCCGGACGTCCCCGGAATGTTCGCCAAGCTGATGGCCGAGCGGCCGGTGTCCTGGCACACCGAGCCCCAGATCGAGGGGCTGCCGCAGGGCAAGGGGTTCTGGTCGGTCGTCCGACATGCCGACGTGCAGCAGGTCAGCCGCCGGCCCGACGTGTTCCTGTCGGGGAAGGGCACCAACATCCCCGACTTCCCGCCCGAGGTCTACGAGTTCCTCGGCTCGATGATCAACATGGACCCGCCGCGACACACGAGGTTCCGCCTGATCGTCAACCGCGGCTTCACTCCGCACCAGGTCGCCGACCTCGAGGACGACGTGCAACGCCGAGCGACGGCGATCGTCGACGCGATCGCCGAGAAGGGCGAGTGCGACTTCGTGACCGAGGTCGCGGCGGCGCTGCCGCTCCAGATCATCTGCGACATGATGGGCATCCCCGAGTCGGAGTACCAGTGGGTCTTCGACAAGACCAACGTGGTGCTCGGCGCGAGCGACCCCGAGTACGGCGGCGACATCATGCAGGCCTTCCTCGCCGCCCAGGAGCTGTGGACGTTCGCGCAGGAGCTGCGGGCCGACCGGGTCGCGAACCCCCGCGACGACATCACGACGAAGATCGCGCTCGCCGAGGTCGAGGGTCACAGCCTCACGCCCGAGGAGTTCGGCTCGTTCTTCGTGTTGCTCGTCGTGGCGGGCAACGAGACGACGCGCAACGCGATCAGCCACGGCATGAAGGCCCTGACCGACAACCCCGACCAGAAGCGCATCTGGCTCGACGACGTCGACGGGGTCGCTCCGAGCGCGGTCGAAGAGGTCATCCGGTGGTCGACGCCGGTCGTGCACTTCCGCCGCACGTGCGCGACGGTCGACGCCGAGGTCGGCGGCCAACCGATCGCCGAAGGTGACAAGGTGGTGCTCTGGTACAGCGCCGCCAACCGAGACCCGTCCGTGTTCGCCGACCCCTACGCGTTCGACGTCCGGCGGGATCCCAACGAGCACGTCGGGTTCGGTGGTGGCGGGCCCCACTTCTGCCTGGGCGCGCACCTCGCCCGCCGTGAGATCCGGGTCATGTTCGACGAGCTGCTGCGGCGGCTGCCCGACATCGAGGTCTCCGGTGAGCCCGAGTACCTCCAGTCGAACTTCATCCACGGGATCAAGCGGATGCCCGTGCAGTTCACGCCGACTGCATAGCCCCTTCGGCCGAACCGGGCGTGAAGGTCATCGGCAGCGTCTCGTAGCCGCATGCGAAGGCGGACGGGAGGCGTCGCGGCGACGCGTCGCCCTCGGGAGCGAGATCCGGGAGACGCCGGGCGATCTCCTCGAACATGACGCGGATCTCGAGTCGGGCGAGCGAGGCACCGAGGCAGAAGTGGGTGCCGAAGCCGAACGCGACGTGGTGGTTGTGCTCGCGTGACAGATCGAGGGTCTCGGGATCGTCGAAGGCGCGCTCGTCGCGGTTCGCGGAGCCGTACATCAAGAGGATCTCGTCCCCGGCGTCGATGACCTGACCGTGCAGCTCGTGGCGCTCCGTCGCGGTGCGACGCATGTTGAGGATCGGGGTCACCCATCGGATCATCTCGTCCACCCCGGTGCGACCGAGGATCCCCGGGTCGGCGACGAGGGCGGCCCGCTGATCGGGGTGTCGGGCGAGCTCGAGGCACATCGTGCCGATGACGGTGCGGGTCGTCTCCGCGCCGCCGTCGAGGAGGAGGAGCGCCTCGTGCACGATCTCGTCGTCGTTCATCGCACGCACGGTGCCATCGGGGAACTCGAGCTCCGAGTGCGCCCACACGGAGAAGAGGTCGTCGCGCGGCGCGGCGCGGCGCGCGGCGAGCAGCTCGAGCGCCGCGACGGAGAACTCGAGCACCGCCTGGATCGTCGCCTCGCTGGGCTCGTGTTCCGCACCGCTGACGTCGTACTGACCGCCGGAGAGCATCGTGACCTCGGACCACTCGCGACACTTGTCCGCGAGCGACGCGTCGAACCCGAGCATCTCGCAGATGACGCGAGCGGGCAGCGGTGCGGCGAGGTCGGCGACGACGTCGCAGCGGCCGTCGGGCGCCACGGCATCGATCAGCTCGGTCACGATCCTCCGCACGTGGTCCTCGTGCTGCTTGACGGATCGGGGGGTGAACCGACGCGCGACCAGACGCCGCTTGTTCTGGTGGAGCGGATCGTCGTTGTTGATCATCGACACGTCGCCGACGATGCGCGGCCGGGAGCCCAGCGACGACGTGTAGCGGGCGGCGTCCTTCTCGACGGCGACCACGTCGGCGTGACGGCTGATCCCCCAGATGCCGTGGACGGCGTCGCGGTACACGGGCGCCTCGTCGCGCAGACGGCGATAGACGGGGGAGGGGTCCCCCGCGTAGAGGTCGCCGTCGAGGAGGTTCACCGCGAGGTCGGGGACCTCGGCACCGGGCACGTCGGTCGCGGTCGTCATCCGGCGAGGGAGGGTAACGGGGACTGCGCCGTGGCGGTAGTGCGCTGATCCGATCCGGCCATGAGGGCTCCGGCGAGGACGCACCGCTAGTGTCCGGCCCGCCATGAGCCTTCCGTCATCGACTGCCGGCTGGGAGCCACCTCGGCGCGTCCAGACGACGATGCGGGTCCTGACGTGGAACCTGTGGTGGCGGTTCGGTCCCTGGGAGGCCCGTCAACCCGCGATCGCGGAGACCCTGCGCCGGATCGACGCCGACGTCGTCTGCCTCCAGGAGGTCTGGGAGGCCCGCGACGGGACGTCACAGCCCCGGGCGCTGGCCGACACGCTCGGCTACCAGTACATCGCCGCCGCCGGGCTCGGCCTCGACATCGCCGAGGAGAGCTTCGGCAACGCGATCCTCTCGCGCTGGCCCATCGCGGGCGGCAAGGCGCGAGGCCTGCCCGCCCCCGAAGGTCTCGACGAGCTGCGCAGCGTCATGCGGGCGGACATCGACGGTCCCAACGGGCCGTTCCAGGTGTTCTGCACGCACCTGAACTGGAAGCTCGACCAGAGTGCGGTGCGACGACGCCAGGTCGCGTCGGTGTGCGACTTCATCGCGAGCTCGGCCGACGACCGCTCCTACCCACCGGTGCTGTGCGGCGACTTCAACGCCGAGCCCGATGCCGACGAGATCCGCTGTCTCACCGGCTACTCGGCGGGGCCGGTCGACGGGCTCGTGTTCCTCGACTCGTGGCGGGTGGGTGGCGACGGGGGCCCGGGATGGACCTGGTCGCGGCTGAACCCCTTCACCGCGTCCGACCCCGAGCCCGACCGCCGGATCGACTACGTGTTCGTGGGCTATCCGGGGGAGGAGGCGCGGGGTGAGGTCCTCTCGGCGCGCGTCGAGGGAGTGGAGCCGGTCGACGGCGTGCAGCCGTCCGACCACTACGGCGTGAGCGCGGAGATCCGGTACTGATGAAGCGATCGGAGCGGGCGGCACTGCTCGACGAGCTGCGAGTGAAGCCCGGGAAGGCGGCGAAGCTCGCGAAGCGGCCGACCGACACCCGGATGGGCGCCGAGTCCAAGGCCGAGGCAGCTCCGGTCGTGCAGGGGTTGCTGGAGGAGCTCGACGGGCTGCACGATCGTCTCTGGGCCGAGGCGAAGCGCTCGGTGCTCCTCGTCCTCCAGGGCATGGACAGCGCGGGCAAGGACGGCGCGATCCGCAAGGTGCTGACCGGCCTCAACCCCCAGGGCTGTCACGTCGCCAGCTTCAAGGCACCCAGTCACGGGGAGCTCGCGCACGACTACCTGTGGCGCGTGCACGCCGAGTGCCCGTCGCGGGGGAAGCTCGGCGTCTTCAACCGGTCGCACTACGAGGACGTCGTGGCGGCCCAGATGATCGGCGCGACGACTCCCGAGCAGTGCGAGCTGCGCTACCGGCACATCAACGAGTTCGAGCGCATGCTGACCGAAGAGGGCACGACGCTCGTCAAGGTCTTCCTCCACATCTCGAAGGACGAACAGCGCGAGCGGCTCCAGACGCGCATCGACGATCCGGCGAAGCGCTGGAAGTTCAACCTTAGCGACGTGGAGACCCGTCGCCAGTGGGACGACTACGCGGCTGCGTACGAGACCGCCATCACCGCGACGTCGACGGAGCTCGCGCCCTGGTACGTCGTCCCGGCCGATCACAAGTGGGCTCGCGACGTCGCCGTCGCGACGCTGCTGGTCGACACGTTCACCCGGCTCGATCCGGAGATCCCCGAGCCCGACCCGGGGCTGGAGGGCCTGCGGATCGAGTGACCCGAGTGGGGCGACGGGGCTGGCGATGCGGGTGTGGGTGTCGACCGATCGACTGGCCGTAGGGGGTCCGCGTCGGCCACAATGGACGTTCCATGGCTGTGGAGTCCCGCGATTCCGTCTCCTTGAAGCCGGCCGAGCTCGACGAGCTGGGCCAGCTCCTGCAAGCCGTCGGACTCCCGCTCGACGATCAGCAGCTCGATGCCGCCGTGGAGCACTTCCCCCTGATCATCCTGGCGTCCGAGGACGACGAGATCGGGGGGTTCCTCTTCGGCTCCCTGGAGCGCATCGGGGGCACGCCCTGCATCCTGTGGGGGCTCGGTGCGGTCAAGAAGGGCCGGGCCGCTCGGCCCACCCTCGAGGGCCTGGTGGGGGAGCTGTACCGCCGGGCCGCGATCTCGTTCCCCGACGAGGACGTGCTGGTGGCGGCCCGCATCGGTCAGCCCGCCGGCTACGCGCTCCTGAGCTCGCTGAGCGACGTGTGCCCGCGGCCCAAGTACAACCCGAACGGCGAGGAGCGGGCATGGGGCCGGCGCCTCGCCCGGCGCTTCGGCTGCGACGGCCGCTACGACGACAAGGCGTTCAAGGTCAAGAAGGGCAAGGGCGTGGAGCCCGTCCTCGACACCCGCCACGTGAAGCTCGGCGGCAAGGCCGCTGCCGACCTGGTGGGCGTCCTCGACCCGGGCAAGGGCGAGGCGATGATCGCCTACGGCTGGGCCATGGCCGAGCAGCTCGCGGACGGCATCTGACCGCGACCTCGCGCCCGGCTCCGAGCCGGGCGATCTGATACCCCGACGTCGCCTGCACCCAGGGCGGCGTCGTCTCGCGTCAGGACCACCGCGCCGATGGGTCGCTGCGCCGGTCGGTCCGGTATCTTCGCTGAGTTGCGAATTCTCGCAACTCAGCGAATCATCGAGGAGCTTGGCATGCCACGCCGACGCGCGGCGGTCGTGAACGCGCCCATCTCGGAGATCAAGGCGGAGCTCTTCAAGGCGTTGGGGCACCCCGCCCGGGTGCGCGTGCTCGAGGTGCTCGCCGAGGGGCCGCACTCGGTCGGCGAGCTCCAGCCCCTGGTCGGCGTCGAGCTGCCGAACCTGTCGCAGCAGCTGGCGGTGCTGCGTCATGCCGGGGTCGTCACCACGCACAAGGAAGGCGCGTCGGTGATCTACGCGATCCGCGACCCGGAGCTCGTCCGGCTCCTCGAGGTCGCGAAGCGCGTGCTCATCAACGCCCTTTCCGAAGGGCAGGACCTCCTCGCTGACCTGCGAGCCAGCGGGCGTCCGTGAGTGCTCGTGCCATCGTGCGCGGCGGGCTCCGTCGCGTGACGGGTCTCCTGCCGCGCCGAGCCGACTACGCCGGCCTGTCCACGAGCTGGCGCCACGACGTCGTCGCGGGCATCACCGTCGGGGTCGTCGCGCTGCCCCTCGCGCTCGCCTTCGGCATCACGACCGGGTTGGGGGCCGAGGCCGGGCTCGTCACGGCGATCGTGGCGGGCATCGTGGCCGCGGTCTTCGGTGGGTCGAACGTGCAGGTGTCGGGACCGACCGGCGCGATGACGGTCGTCCTCGTGCCGATCGTGGCGGACCACGGCTTCGACGGCGTCGTCGTGGTCGGGCTGCTGGCCGGCATCGGACTCGTGGTCGCGGCACTGGTGGGGCTCGGCCGCTTCCTCGCGTTCATCCCGTGGCCGGTCGTCGAGGGGTTCACGGTCGGGGTCGCGCTCATCATCTTCTGCCAGCAGGTCCCGGCAGCACTGGGCGTGGAGAAGCCCGACGTCGACAACGCGGCGCTGGCCGCGGCTCGAGCGAGCGCAGACGCGATCGGAGCAGTCGATCTGGCGGCGGTCGGGCTCGTCGTGCTCGTCGCCGCGCTCATGGTCCTGCTCCCGCGCCTGCATCGGTCGCTCCCGGCGTCGCTGCTGGCGGTCGTGGTCGCGACCGCGGTCGCCGAGGTGGCCGGGCTCCGCGTCGAGCGGATCGGCTCGTTGCCGTCGTCGCTGCCCTCACCCTCCTTCCCGTCCGTGACTCCCGACGTCATCGGCGACCTCGCGGGTCCGGCGCTCGCCGTGATGTTCCTCGCCGGCCTCGAGAGCCTGCTGTCGGCCCGCGTCGCGGACGGGATGACCGATCACCGGCGCCACGACCCCGAGCGCGAGCTCTTCGGGCAGGGCCTCGCCAACCTGGCATCGCCACTCTTCGGGGGCATGCCCGCCACCGGCGCCATCGCCCGAACTGCGGTCAACGTGCGGGCCGGCGCGCGCACGCGCCTGTCGGCCGTGGTCCACTCGTTGGTGCTGGTCCTCGTCGTGCTGTTCGCGAGCGGGATCGTGGAACGGATCCCCCTCGCAGTCCTCGCCGGGGTCCTCATGGTGACGGCCGTGCGGATGGTCGAGCCGCACACCGTCCGTGCCGTCGTCGGCGCGACCCGCAGCGACGCGGTCGTCTTCCTGCTCACGGCGGCGGCCACGGTCGTGTTCGATCTGGTCGTCGCGGTCGAGATCGGCGTCGCGGTCGCGGTGGTCCTGGTGCTTCGCTCGGTTGCCCGCAGCGCGACGTTCTCGGCCGAGCCGATCGCGGCCGATGACGCCGGTGACGTCGATGCCGACACCGAGGCGTCCCTGCTCGACGACCACATCCTCGCCTACCGCATCGACGGCGCCTTGTTCTTCGGCGCGGCGCAGCGGTTCCTCACCGAGCTGACGGCCGTCGCCGACGTCCGCGTCGTCATCCTGCGTCTCCCCGCCATCCAGGTGCTCGACGCCACGGGCGCGCAGGCGCTCTCCGAGATCGTGCGCGAGCTCGAGGCGCGGCACATCACCGTGCTGATGAAGGGCCCGCGACCCGAGCACGTGCGCGCGCTGCGGTCCGTGGGGGTGATCGACGCGCTCGCGCACGAGCATCACCTCTTCGACTCGTTCCCGGATGCCGTGGCCCATGCCCGCTCACACGTCGCCAGGGCCGCTGACCACGCCGAGCCGCGGACGGGCCTCACGCAAGGAGGGCGCGGAGCTCCTCGGGGGTCGTGACCGGGCGTCGGCAGGCGTAGCGCTCGCAGACGTAGCCCGCGGGCTCGCCGTCGACGAGCTCGCGGTCCGCCAGCAGCGGTGAGACGTCGGCACCCTGACCGGGTGGGGCCGTGAGCGTGACCAGGTTGGGCCGGAAGCGGCCGATGACCTCGCGACGCAGCGCGGCCGTGGCCGGCGATCCGGGCGGACCGACGATCGCGACCTCGACGGGTGGCGCCAGCCAGCGATCGAGCGCGCCCAGCAGGTAGGCGAACGCGGTCGGGTGCTCACCGACGAGTGGTGCCATCGCGCGGAGCCAGGCAGCCGCGGGCTCCTCGTACCGGGTCTCGCCCGTCAGGGCGGCGAGTCGCAGCAGGGCGCTCGTCGCGAGGGAGTTCTCGGCCGGCGTGGCGTTGTCCTGCGCGTCCTTCGGTCGCACGATCAGCGACTCGGCGTCGCTGCCCGTCGTGAAGAAGCCACCGTGCTCGGGGTCGGCGAAGAGCCGGAGCAGGTCGTCGGCGACCGCGCGCGCCTCGGCGAGCCACGTGACGTCGTCGACCTCGGCCAGCGTGAGGAGCGCCTCGACCAGCGCGGCGTAGTCCTCCGCGTACGCGGGGATCGCAGCGCGGCCGTCCTGCCACGAGCGCAGCAGGCGGCCGTCGCCATCGCGCATCTCGGTGACGAGGAAGTGGGCGTTCGCGCGTGCCGCGGCCATCCAGTCGGCGCGATCGAGCGCGGCGGCCGCCTCGGCGAGCGAGCGGAGGAAGAGCGCGTTCCACGCCAGCAGCACCTTGTCGTCCAGGCCTGGGCGCACCCGGCCCTCGCGTCGGTCGCGGAGGGCGGCCCGGGCATGCTGGACGGCGTCGGAAGGCTCTTCGAGGCGATCGACGACGTGCAGGATGTTGCCGGAGTAGCCGGTGTGGGGGTCGGTGAAGTTCCCGCCGCGGGTCGCGCCGTAGTACCGGACGACGTCGGCCGCGCGGTCTCCGAGCACCTCGTCGAGCTCGTCGAGCGACCAGAGGTAGAACTTGCCCTCGACGCCCTCGGAGTCGGCGTCCTCGGCCGAGAAGAAGCCACCGGCATCGTGGCGCAGGTCGCGCAGGACGTAGCCGATCGTCTCCTCCACGATGCGCCGATGCCGGGGCTCGCCCGTCACCAGGTGGGCGTGGAGGTACGCGCTCGTGAGCAGCGCCTGGTCGTAGAGCATCTTCTCGAAGTGGGGGACGAGCCAGTGCTCGTCGACCGAGTATCGGTGGAAGCCCCCTCCGACCTGGTCGTACATCCCGCCGGCGGCCATCGCGTCGAGGCTCACCGTGGCCATCTCGAGCACCTGGGGGTCGGGCGAGCGCAGGTGGGAGCGCAGCAGGAAGTCGATGGTCATTGCCTGGGGGAACTTCGGCGCCCGTCCGAAGCCGCCGAACCGCGGGTCGAACTGCGACCGCACGCGCGTGACGGCTTCGTCGAGGACCTCCGGTGACGGGTCGCCGTCGCCGCCACCGTCGAGCGTGGTGGCGCGCTCGATCGCCGTGGTGAGCCGGCTCGCGGTGTCGAGCAGGTCGTCGCGCCGGTCGCGCCACGCGTCGTCGACCGCGGCCATCACGCGCGGGAACCCGGGCATGCCGGACCGATCACGGCTCGGGTAGTAGGTGCCGCCGAAGAACGGCTGACCCTCGGGCGTGAGGAAGACGGTCATCGGCCAGCCGCCCTGGCCCGTCATCGCCTGCACGGCTTGCATGTAGATGGCGTCGACGTCGGGCCGTTCCTCGCGGTCGACCTTCACGTTGACGAAGAGCCGGTTCATGATCTCGGCGATCACACCGTCCTCGAACGACTCGTGCGCCATGACATGGCACCAGTGGCACGAGGAGTAGCCGACCGAGAGCAGGATCGGAACGTCCCGCTCGCGCGCCGCGGTGAACGCTTCCTCACCCCACGGGTACCAGTCGACGGGGTTGTCCGCGTGCTGTCGGAGGTAGGGGCTGGTCTCGTCGGCGAGGCGGTTGGCCATCAGGGCGCGGGCACCGCGCTCGGATCGTGCGGAAGCAGGTTCGCGACGGCCGTCTGCTTCGCCCACCGGTAGTCGGGCTTGCCCGACGGTGACCTGACGATCTTCTCGACGAGCACGAGGTCGCGTGGCGTCTTGTACCCCGCGAGATGCGTGCGCAGGTGATCGGCGAGGTCGTCGAGCGTCGGCCGCGCGTCGCCGCGCGGCTGGATGACGGCGACGACGCGCTCGCCCCACCGTTCGTCAGGGACCCCGACGACGACTGCGTCGAAGATCGTGTCGTGTCCCTTGAGCACGCCTTCGACCTCCTCGGGGTACACCTTCTCGCCACCGGTATTGATGGACACCGAGCCGCGCCCGAGGACGGTGATCGATCCGTCCTCCTCGAGGCGCGCCGCGTCACCCGGGATCGACCAGCGCACGCCGTCGACGACCGGGAACGTCTCGGCCGACTTCGCCTCGTCCTTGTAGTAGCCGAGGGGGATGCGCCCCGAGCGCGCGAGCTTCCCGACGACGCCGACACCCGCGGGCTCGAGGTCGTCGTCGAGCACGGTGTTCTCCGGGGTCATCATGAATCGGGGCTGCGCCGGGATCTCGCCGTCCTTCGTTGCCACCATCTGGCCCTGCCCCCCGGCCTCGGACGAGCCGATCCCGTCGATGACGATCGTCGTCGGGAGATGGGCGGCGAGCTGACGCTTGACCGCCGGGGAGAGGATCGCTCCGCCCGACAGGAGCATCACGAGGCTCGACAGGTCGAGCGCCGGGTCGAGGTGCGCGAGGGCCTCGACGAGCGGCCGCCCCATGGCGTCACCGACGATGATGAGGAAGGTGACGTGCTCGTCGGCGACGAGCTTCCACACGTGCGCCGGGTCGAGGCTGCGCTCCGGGTCGATCACCACCGCGCCGCCCTCGAAGAGCGTCAGGAACGACATCCAGTGCGCGGTGCCGTGCATGAACGGGCACGCCGGCAGCGCCCGGCTCGCGCCGGCGCGGGCACGGTCGGCGATGTCCTCGGGCTTCGAGATGGGGTTGCCGAGCCCGCCACCACCGAACGCGCCGAAGAAGATGTCCTCGTGGCGCCACATCACGCCCTTCGGCATGCCGGTCGTGCCGCCCGTGTACAGGATGTACAGATCATCGGCCGAGCGCGTGCCGAAGTCGCGCGCCGGCGATGCTTCGGCGAGCGCAGCCTCGAAGTCGAGCGCGTCCAGCGGGCCGAGGTCGGCCCCGCTGGAGTCGTCGACGGACAGGTACGTGCGGAGATCGGGGAGGTCGGCACGCACGTGGGCGAGCTTCGGCGCGAACTCGCGGTGGAACACCAGGGCCTTCGCGTCGGAGTTGTCGAGCAGGTACCGGAGCTCGTCCTCGACGTAGCGGTAGTTGACGTTGATCGGCACGGCGCGGATCTTGAACGCCGCCAACATCGCCTCGAGGTACTCGGTGCCGTTGTACAGGTAGAGGCCGACGTGGTCGCCGGGCCCGATGCCGCGTGCTGCCAGGACGTGGGCGAGGCGGTTGGCGCGCTCGTCGGCCTCGGCGAACGTCAGACGCCGGTCACCGCAGACCAGAGCCTCGTTGGCGGGGACGGCGTCGACGACGCACTCCCAGAGGTCGGCCAGGTTGTAGTCCATCGTGCGAGCTCCCAGACGCGGCACGCGCCGCTCACCCCGAATCTACGGGGTGAGCGGCGCGCCCACGTCAGGTGCGCCCGATCCGGGCCTACGCCCCCAGCCCGTGGCGGCGACGGCGGTCGAGCAGCACCAGGAGCCCGCCTGCCAGCAGCAGGGCGACGGCAGCGGCGATGCCGATCGTCGGGTCGGAGCCGGTGAAGGGCAGGTTCCCGGTCGTGGCCGAGCTGGTGCCCGCCCCCGGGTCGTTGGTGACGACCTCACCACCGACGGCGGCGACGCCCACGGAGGTCTCGGCCTCGGCGGTCACCTCGGTCCGGCCCCGCTCCTCGATGCAGACCTCGACCTCCGGGTTGCACGAGACGAAGCCGGTGGCGAGCGCCGTGTTGGTGATGGTCGTACCGGCGTCGGCGTCGGTCACCGCACGGGTGAGCGTGCCGGTCGCGGTGTCGCCGGGCTGTCCGTTCGGTGCCAGCGTCGTGGTGTCGAGGTCGACCGGGCCGAGCGGCGTGTCGACGACGGTCAGGTCGCTCACCGTCACCGGGCCCTCGTTGGTGACCACGTAGGTGTAGGTGATCGTGTCTCCCACGATCGCGCTCGCCGGGTCGGGTGTCTTGGTCATCGAGATCGCCGGCTCGGTCGGGTTGGAGTTCCCGAACGTGCAGGTGACCTCCTGGCCCGCAGCGAGGAGCACGGCCACGCCGTTGGCGAGCTCGTTGACGGTCGCGTCACCGCAGTCGACGCCGTCGAACGTCCAGCCCTCGGGCAGGTCGGTCTCGAGGATCTCGTACCCGTTCAGGGTCGAGGCGATCAGACCGGCGAAGGTCTGCGAGCCGTCGTCGTCGAGCGTGAAGCTCGTGGCCGGCGGCAGGTTCGGGTCGTCGAGGTCGGCGAACTCGAAGTCGAAGTCCTCGCCGCCCGCCGGGTCGCTGACCTTGGCCACGGTGATCGCGCCGAGCTCGGTCGTGTTGTCGAACGTGCACTCGACGTCCTCGCCGGCGGTGAGGAAGACCTCGATGCCGCCCTCGACCGGTGTGGTCGACGCGTCACCGCAGTCGACGTCGTCGAGCGTCCAGCCGTCGGGGAGGTCGGTCTCGAGGATTCGATAGCCGTCCTCGGAGCTCGGCAGCAGCCCGTCGATCTCCTCCGACTGTCCGGTCGTCAGGCTGAAGGTCGTCGGTGCCGGCGAGTTCACGTCGTCGAGGTCGACGAAGGAGAAGTCGAACTCGGAGGCGTGGGTGTCCGCCGGATCGGTCGCCTTGGTGACCGTGATCGAGCCGAGCTCGGTGGTGTTCTCGAACGTGCACGTGACGTCCTGGCCGACCGCGAGGTCGACGGTCACGCCGTCGTCGACCGGCGTGGTCGACGCGTCACCGCAGTCGATGCCGTCGAGCGTCCAACCGTCGGGGAGGCCCGTCTCGACGATGGTGTACTCACCCGCGACGAGCGGCCCGAAGGCCTCGCTCTGGCCGGTCTCGAGGCTGAAGTCGTCGCCGTCGAAGCTGAAGCCGAAGCTGTTGCCGTGAGTGTCCGCGGGGTCGGTCGCCTTCGTGACCGTGATCGAGCCGGCGTCGGTCGAGTTCGTCACCAGGCAGTCGGCGGTTGCGGGCACGTTCTGGTTGAGGCTGAACGCGAACGCCTCGTAGAGGTCGCCTGACTGCGTGCCCGCGAACTCGCCGGTGCAGGACACGTCGACGTCCCACACCGAGCCGGGGTCGCTCTCACGGACGCGGAAGAAGCGGTTGAACAGCTCCGGGTCGGCGAGGTCGCCGCCGGTGAACTCGACGGTCTGGCCGTCGGTCATCGAGACGGGCGATCCGTCGACCTGGTACCAGCCGAGGAGGCAGTTGGCGAAGATGTTTACGTCGCACTTCTCGACGTTCATCTCGAAGCTCGTCGCTACGCCGCCGGGTTCGGTCGCCTTGGTGACCGTGATCCGGTTCTGGGTGTTGGTGAACGTGCAGCTGCGTGTCGGGTTGGCAGCGTCCAGCGCGAACCATGCGCCGTCGACGGGTCCGAACAGGCCGTTGCGGTTCTCGCCTGTCGCTCCGCCGGAGCACGAGACGTCGGTGAGCCGGTAGCCGTTCGGCACGGTCTCGACCACGCGGTAGAGGTCGGCCGCTCCGCCGCTCACGCTGGTGAAGGTGTTCGACGTGCCGTCGCTGTAGGACGACGAGTCGATGTTGCTCCACCCGAGGCACACGAAGACCCACGACGTGCAGCGCTGGAGCGCGATCGTCGCCGCGTCGGGGCCGTCGGACGCTTTCTCGATCGTGACCTGCTTGTTGGCGTTTGTGAACGTGCAGTTCCAAGCCGCGTTGCTCGTGTGCTGGAACTCGACGCCGTTCGTGGTCGCCGAGCTGCCCCCTCCACAAGTCGCGGAGACGAACAACCAGCCCGTCGGCACGGACTCGACCAGGCGGTAGCGCGTGCCGCCGTTCAGGTCGGACCACAACGCGGTGCCGCCCGACGCGACGCTCTGCGCGGCTCCCACGTTGACCCAGGAGCAGAAGATCACGAGCGTGCACTGCCGACGCTGGAGCTGGATGGAGAACGAGCCCGCAGGGTCGCCAGGCTGCACGGCCTTCGTGACCTCGACCTGGTTCGCGCCGGCAGCTTGGGTGCTGACGTCGAGCGACGTGAGGTTCGGCTCCTGTGGCGCCGTCGTCGCCGTCGTGTCTTCGGTGGTGGTCGGCGTCGTGTCTGCGGTGGTGGTCGGCGTCGTGTCTGCGGTGGTCGTGGGCGTCGTGTCCGCTGTGGTGTCCGGCGTCGTCGCCTCGGTGGTGTCGACGGCGGGGTCTTCGGCGACCGCCATCCCGGTGGCTCCGATGATCAGCGCGAACACCGCCGCGCAGATCAGGAACACCTGCAGTGCCTTGGTCGGTCGTCGAGACATGGTCACCCCTTGACTGCGCACGGACGTACATGTGGCAGGGGCAGACCGGTCTCACCATTCGCTCCCCGACGCCAGAGGTGACCGCCTGACGGCATCGGTTCTTCGCGTTCCCAGCCCTGCAGCGCCGACCACTGGCAGTGGCCGACGGAGGCACTCTACGCGCGACTCGGTGGCGCGCGCCATGCAATCGCGTCAGGTTCACCCATGGTTCAAGGAGCCCCGCCCGGGCGGTTCGGCGCCACGAGGCCTCAGACGCCGAGGCGGGTCAGGGCGGCATCGACCGCAGCCCAGCCCTCGGTCACGGAGAGCGCGTGCGCGGCCACGTCGGGCGCGTCGGCGTCGGCCCGCTCCCAGAGGTCGGCTTCGAGCGGGCCGAGCACCGACCGCACCTCGGCCAGCTCGGCGGCGTCGGCCTCGACCCGGTCGCGCAGCGCTGCGAACCGTCGCCAGGTGCCGGGGTCGGCGAGCGCCGGTGCGACCGCCGGGGGGAACGCCGGCAGGTAGACGCTCGTGCAGGGCGTGCCGAGCGCGAACCAGGCCCGGACCGGGGCCCCCGGATCGGTCGGCAGCTCGGCGATCATCGAGCTGGTCGTCGTCTCGACGACCAGGCCCGGCACGTCGACGTGGAAGCAGACCGTGAAGCCGTGGAGGTCGGCGTCGACGCCGGTCGGGAGCGGCGAGAGCTCGTCGAGGTCGCCGCCCGGTGCGCCCCAGGGGCCACCGCCGTGGTCGCGCATCGTCGCGGCCAGGTCGCGCGGTCGCAGCGCACCCGCGCGCGTCGCGATGCACGCGCGCGTCGCGGCGAGTCGGTCGTCCGCCGGGACGGTCGGGATCGCGGGATCGCGCCAACGATCGAAGTCGGCGCCGTCCGGCACGTCGTTCGACGTGCGCGTCAGGTCGGTGCCGAGGCTCACGCGATTGGAGATCGCGGCGCCGTCGTCGACACGACGCGCGGCCCAGGTCCGTGCGCTCGTCTCCAGAACCCAGGCTTCGGTCGGGTCGGCGACGAGGAACGAAGACCAGTAGGGATCGTCCTCGTGCTCCGCGCAACGACCGCCCTGGCCGTGACGCTCGAGCAGCGTGGTCATGACCTCGACGGCGCGTTCGGCGGTGCTGGCTCGCTCGAGTCCGAGTCGCACGAGGTCCATCCCGATCAGGGCGGGCGGCACGGCGCGTGGGTCGTCGATCGTGAAGATGCGCTCGTTGCCGATCGCGACCCGATGCTCGTTGACACCGTGCTCGAAGCCCCACATCCACGCGGGGCGGGAGCCGATCAGGGCGCAGGCACCCTCGTCGGGGATCTCGACGTGGGTCGCGCGGATCGTGCCGCCGGACGGGCGCGACGGGTGCGCCTCGACGACCTGGACCTCGTCACGGGGGCGGTCGGAGCTCTTCGCGAACAGGGTCCGCCCGGCGCCGATCACGCAGAGGCTGTCGCACACGCCCCCATCTTGGTGCGTCGCTGGAGCCCGCTCCGCGGGCTCGAGCGACGCCTCAGGGTGCGGCGAGCTCGCGGGCGAGGTGGGTGGGGGTGAGCGGCTCGCCGGTCGCTGACTCGACGAGGTGGTCCCAGCGGAGCGACCCTCCGGGCCCGAAGAACCGGTCGACGAGCAGCGAGCCCGCGCTCGCGCGGTCGACGAGCCCGCCCGCGTCGCGGTGGAGCGTGGCCGAGAGCTGTGACGCGACGAGCTCTCCGTACAGGTAGTTCTGGTAGTAGACGGGCACGACCGCGAGGTGGATCTTCGCGGCCCAGTCCGGTTCGTGGCGTCCGTCGGGGCGGCGCAGCTGCTGGTTCTCCTCGACGAGGTCCCACCAGAGCGTGTCGAGGTCCTGCTCCGGGTCGGCGTACAGCGCACGCTCGAAGCTCGTCATCACCAGCACCCAACGGGCGAACGTGAGGAGCGAGGCGCGTCGCGCAGCGGCGAGCCGGGGCTCGAGCTGGTCGACGTCGCCTGCCGGCAGCTCCGCGACCTTGGTGAGCCACTCGGGTTCGCGCACGAGGCGTCCGAACAGCATCGCGACGCCTTCGGTCGTCAGTGGGTGCGAGGCGCCGCGGATGAGCCAGGGGACGTCGCGTCGCACCTCGCGGTCGTAGACGCCGTGACCGAACTCGTGGAGCATCGTGTCCATCCACCGCTCGTTCGGCTCCAGGTTGCAGAGCACGCGCACGTCGCCGTCGCGGTCGATGTCGATGCAGAACGCGTGCTGGCTCTTGCCGTCGCGGGCGAACAGATCGCTGCGGTCGAGCACCGGCCGCACGTCGAGGCCGAGGCCGTCATAGGTCCGAAGCGTGAGCTCCACCAGGTCGTGGTTCGCGAAGACCGCGTCGAGGTCGACCGCGCCGCTCGTCGGTGGGTCCTGGAAGAACGGGTCGTCGAGGTGCCAGGGCCGGAGCTCGTCGATCGCGCATCCGAACCGCGCTGCCAGGGCGTCGTCGAGCTCGGCCTTCCACGCCGTGAAGGGTGCCCGGGTCTGTCGCTCGACCTCGCCCAAGGTCGTGAACAGGCGCTCCTCGTCGAGCTCACCGGTCGCGAGCGCGAGCGCGAAGTGATCGCGGTAGCCGAGCGAGCGCGCGGCTTCGTTGCGGACCCGGGCGAGGTCGCGCACGTGGTCCGCGACCTCGTTGCCGATCTGCTTCGACGCCTCCCAGGCCCGTTGGCGCAGGCCGGCGTCGTCGCTCGTGCGCAGGATCTCGATGATCGTGTTGTCGTCGACGCGCTCGCCGTCGAGCTCGCCGCGAAACGTGTTGTACGTGGCCTCGACGGTGGTCTCGAGCTCGACGAGGCGGTGCCGCACGTCGTCGGGCACCTGGTGGGGCACGAACGCGTCGTGCAGCACGTCGAGCTGGCGGGCCACGAGCGGGTCCGGCGACCCGTCGGCGCGGGCCTCGCGCACCGCTCGGAACGCGTCCCCGTCCGCGAGCGCGGCCCGGTGGGCGAGATCGGCATCGGCCCGCCGCCGCTCGGCATCGGGAGACGCGGACGTGCTGGCCTCCCACCACGCCCGCGCGAGGTCCACCTCGAGCGGTCGGAGGCGGGCCTCGATCTCGTCGACGAGCCGTCGCGCGCTGTCCGTCACGTCACGCCCGCCTCGTGGATCACTGCAACGGACCGCTGGCGGACGAGCGCCACCACTTCCGCAGCGCCTCGGCATCGTCGTTGACGCCGGCCGCGACGGCGAGGATCCCGGCGTCGGTGTCGGTCCATGCCCACAGTGCGTAGTCGCCCTGCGCGGAGCCCGCGTAGAAGCAGGAGTAGCTGCCCACCTCGCGCTCCTTCGATCCGACCTGCTCGGTCCACGGACCGGTCGCCGGGCAGACGGCGTCGTGGTCGGCGGCATCGAGCTGCGCGCGCGGTGCGGTCCACGCGTCCTCGAGGAGGTCCTCGACGATCCCGGGATCGACCTTCGCGTACGTGACCACGCCGACCGCGCCCCCGGGCTGCGGGCAGGTCACGAAGGCCTCGATGTAGAAGCGATCGCTGCGGTTGCCCTCCTCGGCGAACGGGTCGGCGACCTCACAGGCCGCCCGGGTGCGCTTCGGGATGCTCCGGAGCAGCCGCCGCGACGCTCTCGCGTCGACGCCCTCCGAGAAGACGTCGTCATCGGGCTCCTGCAACGGGCCGGCGTGCTCGCGCCACCACTCGCGCAGCTCGAAGGCGTCGTCGTTGCCCTCGGGCAGGCTCACCTGGCCGAGGATCAGGTTCCGGTGGTCGGTCCAGACCCGGCTCACCGTCGGCGGGATCGTGACGTCGCCGCGCTGGGTGCCGTAGAAGCAGGTCAGCTTGCCGTCGGTGCCGTCACCGAAGCCCCACGTGCTGTCGACCGGACAGTCGTCCGAGTCCTCGGTGTTCCCGCCGGTCAGCACGAGCGCGCCGTGCGCCCGTTCCATGGCCGCACGGTCGGTGAACTGCCAGTAGCCGAGGAAGTCGACCTCGTCGGTGGGCCCGCAGGTCACCGCCGCGCTCGTCGACGCCGCCTCTGCCAACGTCGCCGAGTCGTAGAACGACGCGTCGGCCGGGTCGCGGTCGTTGCAGCGGAACCGATGGTCGAAGGGGATGTGGCGCAAGAGCTGGCGCACCGCGGCGTCTCGATCGGAGCCGGTCGCGCCCCGCTGGACGTCCTGGTGCGCAGTCGTCGCGCCCGCGACCGGGGTCGCGAGCGAAGCAGAGATCGCGATCACGGTCGCGACCAGCACCGACCATCCTCGTCCGTGAGCCTGCACGTCATCCTCCCGTCTCGTCGCCGCGTGCACGTCGGCCCCCGCCGAGGTCGGAAGCCGCCGACTGTATCGCCGCGACCTAGCGTGGATCCGAGACGAACGGAGGTCCCCGATGCCCGACGCACGACCGATCCGCTTCGGCGCGTTCGCGCCGCAAGGGTGGAAGACGGAGCTGATCGACATCCCGGATCCCCAGGACAAGTGGACCGCGTGCCGGGACACCGCGCTGCTGGCCGAGGGTCTCGGCTACGACTCCGTGTGGGTCTACGACCACTTCCACAACGTGCCGGCCCCCGCGCACGAGGCGGTGTTCGAGTGCTGGACGACGATGGCCGCGCTCGCGGAGGCGACGACCACGATCCGGCTGGGCCAGATGGTGAGCTGCACGTCGTACCGGCCTCCGGCGCTGACCGCGAAGATCACCGCGAACCTCGACGTGATCTCGGGTGGGCGACTCGAGTGGGGTGTCGGCGCCGGCTGGTACCAGGGCGAGTACGACGCCTACGGCTACGAGTTCCCCGAGGCGAAGGTGCGCATCGGCATGCTGCGCGAGGCCGTCGAGGTGGTGCTCGAGATGTGGCGCGAGCCCGACGCGACCTACCGGGGTCGGTACTTCGAGGTCGCGGGCGCCCAGTGCGACCCGAAGCCGATCCAGCAGCCGCATCCACCCGTGTGGATCGGCGGCGGGGGAGAGCAGCTCACCCTGCGCGTCGTGGCACGCCTCGCCGACAAGGCGAACTTCGGCGGGAAGCCAGACGAGTGGGCGCACAAGCGCGACGTGCTCTTCGGCCACTGCGACGACGTCGGGCGCGACGCGGGTGAGATCGAGCTCACGTGGAGCCCCGAGGTGATGATCCGCGACTCCGAGGACGAGATCCGCCGCCTGGTCGATGCGGGGAGGGCCGGGTCGAAGTGGGGGGAGCCGTACGAGTCGTGGCGCACGGGCAACCTCGTCGGCACGCCCGAGCAGGTGTGCGAGAAGGTGCGCACCTACGTCGACCTCGGGTGCACCTACTTCGTGCCGTGGTGCTCCGACTACCCCGACGACACGACGCTGCGACTGCTCGCCGACCGCGTGATGCCCGAGTTCCGGTGACCGCGCGCTCGGTCAGGGCTTGAGGAGCTCGAACGTCACCCGGTAGGTCGAGGTGTCATGGGTGACGGTCCGCTTGCAGTGGCGATCGCAGGTGGAGACGTTGTCCTCGCCGGTCGCGGCGGCCATCGCGAACCCCCAGCCGCTGCCTGCGCCGGCCCGGAACACGTAGTTGATGTTGCACGCGAACGTGCCGCTCGACGACACGGTCTTCTCCTCGTCGTGCGAGAGCTGCTTGATGCCCGCCGACGTCGGGAAGATGAGCTGGGTTCCCTTGCCCGCGATCCCGGTGCCCGATCGGTTGATCACGCGCGCGAAGCAGTACTGCATGATGTCGTTCTCGGGGTCGACGAGCAGCGTGGCCGAGCCGAACTCGTCGGGCACCGGCTCAGTGCTCTCGTCCGCGATCGCCGCGACGTCGGGTGCGAGGGGCTCGCCGTCGAGCGAGTCGACCTCCTCGACGACGAAGCTCGCGTCCCCGTCCGAATAGGTCGGATCGGACAGCTCGAAGGCGGTCGTCGCTCCGGCGCCGGCGCCGTCGAGCACCGTCACGACCGCGATCGGCGGATCGTCGGTGAGGCCCTCTTCGTCCCAACGGTTCACCAGCCGGCGCACGGGAACCGCGCCGGACAGCGGCTCCGGGCGTTCGCTGAACAGGGCCGCGTCGCGGTCGACGTCGCGCAGCGTGAGCACGCGCTCGCCGTCGCGCTCCTCGAGCGCGCCGCTCTCGGCTTCGATGGCGAAGAACTCGTGGACGCCGTCGGGCTGCACCGATCCGGTCGGGACGTCGGTGCCGGCCGGCGCCGACACCGCCGTGGCGCCCATCCATGCCGCCGCCAGCGTCAGCGTCGCGCCGACCGAGGCCACGCCTCGTACCAGTGATCCCCGCATGTCCACCGTCCAGGTCCGCCGGGGGTTCCAGACCTGTATCGACCGCAGCAGCGCCTACTTGAACCAGATGCGCTGGTAGTCGCGGCTCTGGGGGTGGAGGAGGAGCGCCACGAGGGCGACGTCGAAGATGAGGTTGAGGATGAGCGGGAAGGCGAAGGCGTCCGATCCTGCGAACGCCAGGAGGACCAGCACCTGGAGGATGGCCGCGACGACGGCGAGCCCGTAGCCCCAGCGCTTCTCGTTGGCGATCCCGTACCCGCCGAGGCCGAGGCCCACCACCATGAACAGCCCGAGGAGCGACGCGCCGCCGCCGAGCGCGCCGAGGAGACCGAAGGCGGCGTCGAGGTAGCAGAGCATCGTCGCGATGACGAGCGTCTGCGGCTGGTACTGGTTGAGGAACCGCCGTTCGCCGTTCACCACGACATTGTGGCCGACCTGCGGGAGGTCTCCGGGATCAGGACGGGCCGGTGCTCGCGGGCTCGGCGCCGAGCGTGCGGGCGCGGAGCTGGCCGCAGGCGGCATCGATGTCGACGCCTCGGTTGCGGCGGATCGTCGTCGACACTCCGAGCCCGCGCAGCACGTCCGCGAACGCGCGCAGTCGGGCGTGCGCGGGTGTGCGTCCCGTGTAGCCGCCCGTCGGGTTGAGCGGGATGAGGTTCACGTGTGGACCTCCCACGCCGGGCCAGCGCGCGAGCCGCTCGCCGAGCGCCGCGGCCTGTCGCCGCGAGTCGTTGACGCCGGCGATGCCGGCGTACTCGAACGTGACGCGGCGTCCGTGGGCACCCGCGACCGCGGTCGCGGCGTCGAGCACCTCCTCGAGCGGATAGCGGTGGTTGAGGGGCACCAGCTCGTTGCGGAGCTCGTCGTCGGGCGCGTGGAGCGACACCGGGAGCGTCTCGTCGGCGAGACGGAGCATCCCCGGGACCACTCCGACGGTGCTGATCGTGATGCGGCGCGCCGAGATGCCGAGGTCACCGTGGATCCGCTCCACCGACGTCCAGACCTGCTCGTAGTTCGCGAGCGGCTCGCCCATCCCCATGTAGACGACGTTCGTCACGCGCTGCGGCGACGCGTGGTGGGCTCGGACGACCTGCTCCACGATCTCGCCTGCGTCGAGGTGGCGCTGGAAGCCGGCCTGTCCGGTCGCGCAGAAGGTGCAGCCCATCGCGCATCCGGCTTGCGACGACACGCACACCGAGGCCCGCCGGTCGCTGCGCATCAGCACCGTCTCGATCTGGGCTCGGTCGGCGCCGGCGGCCCACAGCCACTTCGTCGTGAGGCCGTCACCCGCGGTCGCCTCGGTCACGTCGGTCAGCGCGAGCGGGAGTGCACCCGCGAGCCGGTCCCGCAGCGCGCGGGGCAGGGCACTGGCCGCTTCGAGGGGGGTGACCTCGCGGTAGAGCGCGTGCCACGCCTGCTCGGCACGGTACGAGGGCTCGCCCCAGGTGGCCAAGAGCGCGTCGAGCGCCTCTCGAGTGGTGCCGTAGCGCGTGCTCACGACAGCTCGCGCACGAAGGCGCGGTCGCGGCGCGCCAACGTGAAGCCGAGCGCGCGGTAGAGGGCGATCGCCGGCTCGTTCGCGGCATCGACGAAGAGCATCCCGGTCGACGACCCGTGCTCGTGCAGCCATGCGAGCCCGGCGAGGACGAGCGCGCGTCCGAGGCCGACGCCCTGGCAGCGGGGGTCGACGCCGATCACGTAGATCTCCCCGAGGGCCTCGGGCTCACCCGGCGGATCGGCCGGGTGCTGCTTCGTCCAGCAGAAGCCCGCGATCCCGTCGGCGTCGCGGGCGAGCAGGAACCCGGCCGGCTCGAACCACGGCTCGGCCAAGCGCGGTGCGAGCGTGGAGGTCGTCCAGCCCCGCTGGTCGGGATCGGTCGCGAAGGCGCGGTTGTTGACGTCGAGCCACTCGTCCTCGTCGACGCCCGGCCGGAACGAGGTGATGCGCACCCCGTCGGGCAGCCGGGGCGGCTCGTCGACCGGCAGCGCCACCCGCAGCTGGTGCAGCTCGCGGAGCACCGTGAACCCGGCGTCGCGCAGGTACGGCGGTGGCGCCTCGCCGGCGCCGAAGGTCCAGAGCACGAGGCGGTGCGCTCCGGCGGCCCTCGCCTCGGCGCCTGCACCGTCCAGGAGGGCTCGTTCGATCCCGCGGTCACGGTGCGCGGGATCGACGACGAGAGCACCGAGCAGATCGGATCCGTCCGGGGCGTTGTCGGCGGGCGCGACGTGCGCGGCGCCCACGACGGTGTCCCGCTCGATCGCGACGACGACCGCGCTCTGGGGGCTCGGGTCGGCGAGGTCGCGCCAGACCGAGTCGCCGAAGGGCGGGTGGCCGTCACTGGCGCTCGCGACCGCGGCGAGCTGCCGAAGCGTGGCCCCGTCGTCGGGCGCGGGAGGACGATGCGCGACGATCTCGGGCACGTCCGCCACGCTACCGACTGGCGTGTCAGGCTCTCGCGATGGCTCGTCCCCGAGGCGCGAAGGCGCGCGCGACCGTCGTCGTCGATCGACTCGCGCAGGAGTACCCCGGGAGCGCGAACGAGCTGTGCGCGCTCGAGCACGAGAGCCCGTTCCAGCTCCTCGTCGCGACGATCCTCTCGGCGCAGTGCACCGACGAGATGGTCAACAAGGTCACGCCCGCGGTCTTCTCCGAGTACCCGACGCCGAACGACCTCGCGGAGGCGAAGCCCGCGCGGGTCGAGGAGCTGATCCATGCGACGGGGTTCTTCCGGCAGAAGACCAAGAGCCTGATCGGCATGGCGGCCGCCCTCGAAGACCGCTTCGACGGCGAGGTCCCGACCGACCTGGACGACCTCGTCACCCTCCCCGGGGTCGGGCGCAAGACGGGGAACGTGATCCGCTCGGTCGCGTTCGACCTCCCCGGGCTGCCGGTCGACACGCACGTCGGGCGCCTTTCCCGGCGGCTGCGACTGACCGATCAGACCGACCCGGTGAAGGTCGAGCACGACCTCGACGTGCTCGTCGCGCCCGAGGAGCGCGGCGCGCTGTCGCTGCGTCTGATCCTCCATGGTCGTCGGGTGTGCGCGGCTCGCAAGCCACGGTGCGACGAGTGCCTGCTCGCGGACGTGTGCCCTTCGGCGTTCAAGGTCTGAGACCCGCTCGCCGCACAGCCGGCCTCGTCGCGGCTCAGGCGTCGATGCGCCCGATCGCGCGCTCGACGAGGCGACGGGCACCGACCAGCGATCGCTCGGCGCCGAAGAGGTCGTCGGCGACTGCGGTGTCGTCGCTCTCCTCGTACCGGGTGGCGACCGCCTCCACCCGGGTCACCAGGTCGTCGATCTGGGCCCGCAGCGTCGCGAGCTCCGCGCGGTCGGATCCTTCGCTCATCTCCCGCCTTCCGTGGCTCTCGATGCGTACCTCAGCCCCCCTATAGGGGGGCTGAGGTACGCATCGGGGAAATTACGATGACGTGCACTCATGCTCGCGCGGGTCGATCTTCGCGGTTCCACCGACGATCCGAGATCGGTGCTGCGCGGACCCGACGTGGACGACGGCGACGTGCGCGCGAGCGTGCGATCGGTGGTGGCCGACGTCCGTGCGCGCGGTGACGTCGCGCTGCGCGAGCTGACCGAGCGCTTCGACGGCGTCG
The DNA here is from genome assembly GCA_964501785.1 of uncultured Bifidobacteriaceae bacterium. Taxonomy (GTDB): domain Bacteria; phylum Actinomycetota; class Acidimicrobiia; order IMCC26256; family PALSA-555; genus DATBSK01. The sequence continues at coordinate 78,899 of CAZCUD010000002.1, read as the reverse complement.
CGGTCGACGAGCTGCGCGTCCCCGCGGCGCGGGTCCAGGAGGCCCTCGACTCCGCCTCCGCCGACCTGCGGACCGCGCTCGAGTACGTCGCCGGTGAGATCACCGCCTACCACGAGGCGCAACGGGGGGACCCGATCGAGCTGGCGCGCGACGGTGTGCGACTCCGGGAGCTGGTCCGACCGGTCGACCGCGCCGGCTGCTACGTGCCCGGGGGTCGGGCCACCTATCCGTCGTCGGTGCTGATGACGGCGGTCCCGGCCCGGGTCGCAGGGGTCGCCGAGGTCGTGCTCTGCACGCCCCCGGGCGACGACGGCCAGGTCCCGGCCGCGACGCTGGCGGCCGCCGCGGTCGCCGGCGTCGACGAGGTGTACCGGGTCGGGGGTGCGCAGGCGATCGCAGCCATGGCGTACGGCACCGAGTCGATCCCGGCGGTCGACGTCGTCGTCGGGCCCGGCAACGCCTTCGTCGCCGCGGCGAAGCACGAGGTCGCGGGCGACGTCGGCATCGAGTCGCTCGCCGGTCCCTCGGAGGTGGTGGTCGTCGCCGACGACGCGGCCGCGCCCGATCTCGTGGCGGCCGACCTGATCGCACAGGTCGAGCACGGTCCGGGCGGTGCGGCCGTGCTCGTGACGTGGTCCGCGCCCCTGGCCGACGCAGTCGACTCCGCCGTGGCCGGGCAGCTCGCGATCGCGCCCGCGGGTGCAGAGATCGCCCGGACCCTCCAGGCCGCGGGTCAGGTGGTCCTCGTCGACGGTCCAGCCGCCGCGACCGAGGTCGTGAACGCGATCGCGCCGGAGCACGTCGAGCTGATCGTCGACGATCCCGAGGCGCTCGTCGACGCGATCCGCAACGCGGGCGCGATCTTCTGCGGGCCCTGGGCGCCCGCCGTGGTCGGTGATTACGTCGCAGGCGTGAACCACGTGCTCCCGACCGCCCGCACGGCGCGCTTCGCGAGCGCGCTGCGGGTCGACGACTTCTGCAAGCGCACCCATGTCGTCGACGTCGACGAGCCGGCGCTGCGCCGGGTGGCTCCGTACGTCGAGACGCTGGCCGCGGTCGAGGGGTTGACCGAGCACGGTCGGTCGGTCGCGATGAGGGTCGAGCGCGCATGAGCCTGCCGCGCCCGCGCCCCGACGTCGTCGAGCTCTCCGGCTACCACTCGCCACAGCTCGACGTCGACGTCCGGCTCAACACCAACGAGAGCCCGTACCCGCCCCCGGCGGGCTTCGTCGACGCGTGGCTCGAGGCCCTCCGTGAGGTGCCGCTGCACCGATATCCCGACCGCGGCGCCGACGACCTGCGCCGCGCGCTCGCGACGCACGTCGGACAGCCCGCGGAGCGCGTGTTCGCGGCCAACGGGTCGAACGAGGTCCTCCAGACCCTGCTGCTCGCCTACGGCGGGGCGGGTCGGCGCGCACTCGTCTTCGAGCCGAGCTATGCGCTGCACTCCCACATCGCTCGCATCACGGGCACCCAGGTCGTCACCGGTGATCGTGGAGACGACTACCGGGTGTCCCCGACCGAAGCAGGCATCCAGATCGGCGCGGAGCGGCCGTCCGTCGTCTTCCTGTGCAGCCCGAACAACCCGACCGGCACGGTCGAGCCGCGGGCAGCCGTCGAGCAGATCCTCGCTTCGGTGCTCGACCACGGTCCCGGGCTCCTCGTCGTCGACGAGGCGTACGGCGAGTTCGCGGACTGGAGCGCGACCGAGCTGGTCGCGGACGACGTCCCGCTGCTGGTCGTGCGCACGTACTCGAAGGTCTGGTCGCTGGCTGCGCTGCGACTGGGATTCGCCATCGGGCCCGCGGCGGTGATCGCGGAGCTGGACAAGGTCGTGCTGCCGTACCACCTGTCGGCCGCGACCCAGCTCGCCGGGCTGACTGCGCTCCGCTTCGACGCCGAGATGCGCGAGCGAGTCGCCTCGCTGGTCGCCGAGCGCGAGCGGCTGGCGGCAGAGCTGGCGCTGCTGCCCGGGCTGCGAGTGCTTCCGTCGGGCGCGAACTTCCTGCTCGTACGATGCGACGGTGACGGTCACGCCCTCTGGCAGCAGCTCGTCGATCGCGGGGTCCTCGTGCGCGACTTCTCTCGCTGGCCGCGGGTCGAGGACTGCCTCCGCATCACGGTCGGGACGCCCGAGGAGGACGACCGCCTCCTCGCCGCGCTCCGCGAGATCGTGATGTCGACCCCGGAGCCGGTGTGATGGGAGCGTCCTGATGGCGCGACGCGCGGAGCGCGACCGCACCACGAAGGAAACGTCGGTGGCGGTGTCGCTCGACCTCGACGGCACCGGACGAGCCAGCGCGGCGACCGGCATCCCCTTCTTCGACCACATGCTCGAGCAGCTGGGCAAGCACGCGCGGTTCGACCTGGACGTCCGCGCCGAGGGCGATCTCGAGGTCGACCTGCACCACACGGTCGAGGACACCGGCATCCTTCTGGGTGAGGCGCTGCGCGACGCGCTCGGCGACAAGGCCGGGATCCGGCGGTTCGCGTCGGTGACCGTGCCCCTCGACGAGGCGCTGGTGCAGGTGGCGATCGACCTCTCCGGCCGGCCGTTCCTCGTGTACGACGTCGACCCGGTCGTGGAGTGGATCGGCACCTTCGACGTGCAGCTCTGCGAGGAGTTCTGGCGGGCCTTCGCGGTCGCGTCGGCGATGACGCTGCACATCCGCTCGCTCACGGGTCGCAATGGACATCACGTCATCGAGGCCTCGTTCAAGGGCGTCGCGGTGTCGCTGCGCGACGCCGTGCGCATCGAGAGCGAGGGTGGAGGCGTGCCGAGCACGAAGGGCACGCTGTGACGGCTGCCGCGTGACCTTCACGCTGTACCCGGCGATCGATCTCCGCGCCGGGCGCGCGGTGCGGCTGCACCAGGGCGACTTCGACGAGGAGACCGTCTACGACGACGATCCGGTGGCCGTCGCGCGCGCGTTCGCGGCGGCCGGGATCGAGTGGCTGCACGTCGTCGACCTCGACGCGGCCCGCACCGGCGAGCCGGCGAACCTCGCCAAGATCGAGGCGATCGCTGCCGCGGTGCCGTGCCGGGTGCAGACGGGCGGGGGAGTGCGCAGCGTGGATGCCGCGGCAGCATTGCTGGCTGCGGGTGCCGCGCGCGTCGTCGTCGGCACGGCGGCCGTCGAGCGGCCCGAGCTCGTCGAGGAGCTGTGCTCGCTGCACCCCGGATCGGTGGCGGTCGGACTCGACGCACGCGGTCGCGACGTCGCGGTTCGGGGCTGGACCGAGGACGCCGGCCTCGACCTCGTCGAGGCCGTGGTGCGCTTCTCCGATCTCGGTGTGTCGGCCTTCGTCGTGACCGAGATCGTGCGTGACGGCACCATGGAGGGTCCGTCGATCGACCAGCTGCGCTCCGTCCTCGGCGCGACCGACGTGCCCGTCATCGCGAGCGGCGGCGTCGGGTCGATCGGCGACCTCGTCGCGCTCGCCGACCTGCGCGTCGGGGGGCGCCACCTCGCGGGTGCGATCGCCGGCCGGGCGCTCTACGAGGGCCGGTTCACGGTCGCGGAGGCGCTCGAGCGCCTCGCCGACTGAGCGCCGGCGAGGCGTCGCACCCGGGCTCCGGGCGGGGTACCGTCCCGGTCGAGGGTGTGCGACCCCTGCGGGCCGGGCATCCTTCGCACCGGCACGTGCGCCAGCACCTGAGAGAAGGGGGTCGCTGATGAGCGAGGCAGGTCTCCTCGACGAGGGGTTCTTCCGGCGGTACCGCGAGCTGCTCGACGCGGAGGACACCGCCTTCGACGAGCTCGAGCACGCCTACGAAGAGGGCGATCGGGCGCACTTCGAGCAGGACCTCGACCTGTGGCGCAGCGTGCTCGAGCGTCGCCACTCGTTCCTCGAACGCCACGGCATCGCCGGCGTCTCGACCGCCTGAGTCGCTCCTTCGGGCGTGCGCGCCCGGCTCAGGTCGTGGCGGTGGTCGCGGCCGTCGTCGCGCGCGTGATCGCGTCCAGCAGCCGGGGCGCGACCCAGCCGGGGCCGTCGCCCTCGTAGTGGCCGCCGTCGCGCGGCCGGAGCGTCACGCCTTCCACCTCGGCCGGGCACGGCGGACCGCCCGGGCACACGATCTCCGCGAGGTCGACGACCGACACGGTGTCGGGATGCTCGGCCGCGAACTCACGGAAGAGTCGGTTGAGCCGCACGATCTTGCGGTCGTCCTCCGGGTTGCGGACGTAGGTCTCGCTCGTCTCGGCTCTCGGCGGGTTCGTGAGCAGCACCAGACGGGCACCGTCCTGGGTGATGAGTCGGCGTGACTCCTCGAGGCGCTCGAGCACGACGGCGTCGGCCTCGGCATCCCCGAAGCGGTAGAGCGTCCCGTCGACGAGCCGGTCGGCGGTCTCCCACGTGCTGAGCCAGAGCACGGTCTGCGGCGCCTGCTCCTCGACCTGGGAGGTCAGGTAGCCGGGCGTGCCGTCGGAGCAGTCCTTGCCCCACGGGACTGCTTCCCCGTCGGGCAGCGTCGGGATGCCCGTGACGAGCCCGCATCCGGGACGGGTGGCGGTGTGCAGCGCGATGCCCCGCGTCGCGGCCTCGCGCTGGAGCGCGTCGCCGAGCGACGCGGCGACCGAGTCGCCGAGCAGCAGCACCTTCCCCAGCTCGGGTGCCGCGCTCGGCCCCGTGGGGTTCGGCGCGACGGTCGGGCCCGGGCCGCTCTCGACGACGCTCCCCGGCGTCGCACCCAGGAAGTCGGGGGGCTTGACCCCGCCCGCGGTCAGCACGATCGAGATCGCGGCGACGATCACGAAGGCCGCGGGCGCCGCCACGCGCGAGATCCGTCCCTTGAGCGCCCCGTGTCGGATCGGGAGCTCGACGAGGTAGTACGAGGCGATCGCGATCGCGAACGTCACCGCGATGCGCACCAGGGCGAGGTCCCAGCCCGAGAGCCCGGTGCGCGGCTCGGAGATCGCGACGACGACCGGCCAGTGGTACAGGTACAGCCCGTACGAGATCAGCCCGATCCACCGCATCGGCTCGAGCGAGAGCGCCCAGGTGAGGGGCGAGCGCTCGGGCTGCACGATCGCGACGATCAGGAACGCCGTCGCGATGGCGAAGAGGAGGAAGCCGCCGTAGTAGAGCCACGCCTGGGTGTCCGTCGTGTTGGTGAAGGCCCAGAGCATGAACGCGGCCGCCGCGATCCCGAGCACCTGCACACCGCGTCGCTGCCCGTCGGTCGTCGGCCGCCAACGGGTGAGGATGATGGCGAGGAGCGCGCCCACGAGGAGCTGGCTCGCACGCGAGTCGGTGCCGTAGTACGCGCGTGACGGGTCGTCGGAGTCGTACGTGGCCACCATCACTGCGCTCGACGCGACGATCCCGCCGACGCACACGGCGGTGAGCACGCCGGTGCGCCCCCTGCCCATCCGCATCGCGGCGAACGTGAGCAGCGGCCACACCAGGTAGAACTGCTCCTCGATCGCGAGGGACCACGCGTGGCGCAGCGGCGACGCCTCGCTGAAGAGGTCGAAGTACGACTGGCCCGACCAGATGAAGTGCCAGTTCGCGCCGTAGAACAGCGTCCAGAGCATGTCGGCGCGCAAGGAGTCGAGGCGGGTGGGGTCGGCCTCGAAGTAGGCCCAGATCCCCACGAGCAGCAGGGCGAGGAACAGCGCGGGGAGCAGGCGCTTCGCTCGGCGAGCCCAGAACGCGACGAAGTCGATCGTCTTGGTGCGCCCCCACTCGGTGATCAGCAGCGACGTGATCAGATAGCCCGAGAGCACGAAGAACGTGTCGACGCCCAGGAAGCCGCCCTCGAAGACGGTCGACCCGAAGTGGAAGGCCATGACCGACAGCACGGCGACCGCGCGCAGACCGTCGAGCGCGGGCTTGTGGCCGAAGGTCGTGGGCAGCGCGACGCCGGGGCTGGCCGTGCCGGACGTCGGTGCTGCGTCGGGCATCCCGCCCAATCTACCGAGGGACCTCCAGCAACAAGCGGTCGGCCGCGTTCACCACGTGGTCGGTGCGACCGACGAAGAAGTGGCTGGCGCCGGGAACGATCTCGATCGTCGTCGCCTGCCAGTCGTGGATCGCGCGCTCGACGACCTCGGGTGCTGTGACCTCGTCGTGCTCGGCGAGCACGAGGCGCTTGGGCCGCGGGTCGTCGGCGACGGACGGTCGCTCGCCGGTGTAGTGGAGCGGCGGTGCGATCGCGAGCCAGGCCGCGATGCGATCGTCGAGGAGCGACAGCGTGATGTCGGCGCCGAACGACCATCCGGCGACGACGACCGGTGTCGAGGCGCCGACCTCGGCCGCGAGCGCGTCCAGCGCAGCCATGGCGTCGGCGCGCTCGCCGCGTCCCTCGTCGAACGATCCGCCGCTGCCCTCGACGCCGCGGAAGTTGAAGCGCAGGCAGGTGACGCCCCGTTGGGGAAGTGCCTCGAACAGCGCCGAGATGACGATGCTCCGCATAGTGCCGCCGAACTGGGGGTGTGGGTGGCACAGCACCGCGGCCGCACGCACGTCGCCGGTCGCCGGCGCGAGCTCGGCCTCCAGCGCGACGTCGTCGACGTGCAGCGTCCGGGGCTCGGTCACGACGGCATCGTAGGGGGAGCGCACGAGGGACGGGTCACCCGAGCGGATCGGTAGCCTCGGCGCCCGTGACGACCCGCTTCGAGCATGACACCGCGATCGAGCGCATCGGATCGGGGCGCTACCGGGCGACGCTCGACACCGGGTGGTGGGTCCAACGTGGTCCCAACGGTGGGTACCTCGCGGCGATCCTGCTCCGAGCCGTCCTCGATGCCGTCGACGACGCGACGCGCGCGCCGCGCTCCCTGACCGTCCACTACATGGCGCCCCCTGACGAGGGGAGCGTCGAGATCGACGCCACCGTCGAGCGCACCGGCCGTTCGATGACCTCGTGCTCGGCGCGCCTGTCCCAGGACGGGCGGCTCCTGGCGGTCGCGATGGCGGCGGTCTCGGCGCCTCGTCCCGGACCCGAGTTCTGCGATCTGGTCATGCCCGAGGTCTCGCCGCCGGACGCGCTGGAGCCGCGCGAGCTGCACGCCGCCGCACCTCCGTTCGCGAGCCGGTGGGACACGCGATGGGCGGTGGGCACGCCGCCACTGGGCGACGACGGCACGCCGGCCCGCAACCCGCATGCGGTCGGAGGGTCGTGGATGCGACTCGCCGAGCCCCAGCCGCTCGACGCACCGGCGGTCGCCGCGCTCGCCGACGCGCACATCCCGCCGATCCTCGGGCGGACCGGCGAGCCCCTCGTCGTCCCGACGATCGACCTCACCGTGCACTTCCGCCGCCCCCTCCCGTACCCCGAGGTCGCGGCCGACGGGTTCGTGCTCGCGGTGTTCCGCACGACCACCGCAGCCGACGGGTTCATGGAGGAGGACGGCGAGATCTGGGCTCCCGACGGGACCCTGCTCGCCCAGAGTCGTCAGCTCGCCGCGATCCTGCCGATCCCCGGCAGCTGACGCGGGTCAGGGGCTGATCCGGTCGAGGACGAAGGCGAGCACCTGGGCCTCCTCGCGCCACGCCTCGTAGCGACCGGAGGGGCCGTGGTGCCCCGCGCCGAGCTCGGTCTTCAGGTACAGCGGGCCCGCGTCGGGCGTCGTCACCGTCGCCCGCATCCGCGCGACCCACTTGGCCGGCTCCCAGTACTGCACCCGCGGGTCGTTGAGCCCGGCGGTGACGAACAGCGCGGGGTACGCGTCGTCGCGGACGTTCTCGTACGGGGCGTAGCCCTTGATGTAGTCGTAGATCGCCCGGTCGTGCACCGGGTCGCCCCACTCCTCCCATTCGGTGACGGTGAGGGGCAGGTCCTCGTCGAGCATGGTCGTGAGGCAGTCGACGAACGGGACCTCGGCGACGACGGCGCGGAACAGGTCGGGTCGCAAGTTCGTCACCGCGCCCATCAGCAGCCCACCGGCGCTCCCACCGCGTGCCGCCAGCCGCGCGGGCGCGGTGTACCCGAGCGCGACCAGGTGCTCGGCGCACGCGACGAAGTCGGTGAACGTGTTGCGCTTGCGATCGAGCTTCCCGTCCTCGTACCAGGGCCGCCCGAGCTCGCCGCCGCCTCGCACGTGCGCGATCGCGAAGGCGACGCCGCGGTCGAGCAGGCTGACCCGCGTCGCGGAGAACGCGGGATCGATGCTCACCTCGTACGAGCCGTAGCCGTACAGGAGCAGCGGCCCCGACCCGTCGAGCGGGATGCCGCGTCGGTGCACGATCGAGATCGGCACCCGGACACCGTCGGTGGCCGTGGCCCAGAGGCGGTGCGTCTCGAACGCCTCGGGGTCGTAGCCCGCGACGGGCTGGACCTTCACGATCGTCGACGTGCGCGCCTCGAGGTCGTAGTCGACGTCGGAGTGCGGCACGACGAGGGAGGTGTATCCGTACCGGACGGTCGACGTGTCGAACTCGGGGTTGGGGCCGAGCCACGCCGAGTAGACCTCGTCACGCATCTCGACGAGGTGCTGCGTGCGATCGGCGAGCCGCACGACGCGCAGGCGCTCGAGGCCGTCGGCGCGCTCCGAGACGACCAGGTGCTCGGCGAACGCGTCGACGTCGGCGAGCCGCACGTCCGCCCGATGGGGGAGCACCTCCGTCCAGTCGGCGCGCGAGGTCGATGTCGCCGGGGCCGACATCAGCTTGAAGTTCTCGGCGCCGTCGGCGTTGGTGAGGATGTACAGCCGCTGCTCGCCGCGCCCGTCGACGTGGTGATCGACGTGGTACTCGACGCCCTGCTCGCGCGGAGCGATGCAGCGCGGCGCCGTCGCCGGGGCCGCCGCGTCGACCAGATGGACCTCTGACGTGAGCTTCGACTCGCAGGTGATGACGATCGCGGCACCGCTGCGTGCTCGGGCGACGCCCACGTAGTAGCGCTCGTCGTCCTCCTGGAGCACGAGGACGTCCTCGGCGACCCCGCTCCCCAGGGCGTGGCGCCACACCTGGTAGGGGCGCACGGTCTCGTCGGGCCGCACGTAGAAGAGGGTGGTGGCGTCGTCGGCCCAGGCGAGGCCGTAGTAGGTGTCGAGGATCTCGTCGGCCAGGTCGGAGCCCGTCGTGAGGTCTCGGACGCGCACCGTGGCGCGCTCGGCGCCGGTGACGTCGACGCCGTACGCGAGGAGTCGTTGGTCGGGCGACAGCGAGAAGCTGCGCAGCACGAAGTAGTCGTGACCCGCCGCGAGCTGGTTCTCGTCGAGCAGCACCTGCTCGTCGTCGGGCTCACCGGGACGTGCGTCCGGATCGGGCGGCGACGAGCCTCCGGATGGTCGACGACAGTGGATCGCGTAGTCGAGCCCCGCGACGGTGCGCGCGTAGTACTCCCACGGCCCCCGTCGCACCGGCGCGGTGACGTCGGTCTCGCGGACCCGGCGCCGGATCTCGTCGTAGATCGCGTCACGCAGGGTGAGCGTGTGCCGGAGCCCGGCATCGGTGTGCGCGTTCTCGGCTCGGAGGTACTCGAGCACCGCGGGATCGTCGCGATCGCGCAGCCAGTACCACTCGTCGACGCGCTCGTCGTCGAAGTGGCGCAGCGTCGTGGGGCGTCGAGGCGCGCGTGGGGGCTCGTGGTCGCCGGGCATGAGCCCGGCAGTCTCGCACCTCGACCCGGGCTCCTTCGGCGCGGCGCGTGCCCCACGTCCCCTCGTCACCGACGGAGAGGACACCGAACGCGGGACTCGGATACGCGATCGGTGAGGATTCTCCCGACGGCTACGCTCGGTCGCGCGATGAGCACCAGCGCGACGCCGATCGCGGCGACCGACGCGGAGATCGAGGCGATCCGCTGGAACGACGACGGTCTCGTGCCCGCGATCGTGCAGGAGGAGGCCTCGGGCCGGGTCCTCATGATGGCGTGGGTCAACGAGGAGTCGCTGCGCCGGACCCTGGCCGAGGGCCGCACCGTGTTCTGGAGCCGGAGCCGTCAGGAGCTGTGGCGCAAGGGCGACACCTCCGGCGACCGGCAGTGGTTGCGCGGCGCGTACTACGACTGCGACGGCGACGTGCTCCTGTTCGTCGTCGAGCAGGAGGGGCGCGGTGCGTGCCACACCGGCGAGCGGTCCTGCTTCTTCCGGGCCTTCGGCGACGGTTCCGAGCCCGGGCCCCGGTGACCGCCTCGGGGACCGTCCGACCCGCCCGCGACGACTTCCGCGCGCTCGCGCGCGACCACACGGTCGTCCCGGTCTGGCGCGAGGTCCTCGCCGACCTCGAGACGCCCGTCTCGGCGTTCGTGAAGCTCGTCGGTGCCGACGCCCAGGGCCCCCCGGGCTTCCTGCTCGAGTCGGTGGAGCGAGCCGAGCGGTGGGGACGTTTCTCGTTCCTCGGGCGCGACCCGGCGTGCACCCTCGTCGTTCGCGGGCAGCGGGTCGCGGTCGATGGTGACCTCCCGGCCGGCGTGCCGCGCGACGCCGGAGCGCTCGCCGCCCTCGAGGCGCTGCTGTCCCAGCACCGCGCGCCGACGATCCCCGAGCTGCCGCCCTTCCACGGCGGGGTGGTCGGCTACCTCGGCTACGACGTCGTGCGCGAGATCGAGCACCTGCCCGCGGCGCCGACCGACGACGGCGGCCTTCCTGATGCGGTGCTCTCGCTCACCGGTCATGTGACCGCCTTCGACCACTTCCGGCAACGTCTCTGTCTCATCGAGAACGTGTTCCTCGGAGAGGGCGCGGCGCGCGACGAGGTCGCGATCGACGCCGCCTACGACCGAGCGTGCGCGCGCCTCGACGACCTCGTCGACGAGCTGGCGCGCCCGTTGCCGTATGCGCCGTCACCTCCGCCGGCCGACGATCTCGCGGAGCTGCCCGACGTCCGCTCGTCGATGGCGGGTGATGCTTATCGCGACGCGGTCGAGGTCGCGCGTGAGCACATCCTCGCCGGTGACGCGTTCCAGATCGTCCTTGCGCAGCGGTTCGACATCGAGGACGAGCTCGATCCGTTCGACGTGTACCGCGTGCTCCGTCAGGTCAACCCGTCGCCGTACATGTACGTCGTGCGCCACCCCGAGGTGACGTTGGTCGGTTCGTCGCCCGAGCCGATGGTCCAGCTGCTCGACGGCAAGGTGATCATCCGGCCGATCGCGGGGACGCGCTTCCGCGGCCGTACCGAGGAGCACGACCGGCGTCTCGCGGCGGAGCTCGGGGAGAACCCCAAGGAGCGCGCCGAGCACGTGATGCTCGTCGACCTGGCTCGCAACGACATCGGACGGGTGGTGCGGTACGGCACCGAGCACGTGGAAGAGCTGATGACGCTCGAGCGTTACTCCCACGTGATGCACCTCACGAGCCAGGTGGTCGGCGATCTCGCCGAGGGCTGCAACGCGGTCGACGTGCTGCGAGCGACGTTCCCGGCCGGCACCGTGAGCGGGGCGCCGAAGGTGCGAGCCATGGAGATCATCGACGAGCTCGAGCCGGTGAAGCGGGGCCCGTACGCGGGAGTGGTCGGATACGTCGACTTCTCGGGCAACCTCGACACCGCGATCGCGATCCGCACGATGGTGTGGAGCGGCGGCCGGGCGAGCGTGTCCGCCGGCGCCGGGATCGTCGCCGACTCCGACCCGGTCGACGAAGACCTCGAGTGCCACAACAAGGCGCGAGCGCTGCTGACGGCGGCCGGTGCGGCTCGCCGCCTCACCCCGCTCGGCACCGGGGTCCGATGAGCTCCCGCCTCGCCGAGCACCGCGATCGCGGTGCCGTGCTGGTCACGGGGCCCGATGCGACATCGTTCCTCCAGAGCCTCGTGTCGCAGGACGTCGAAGGCCTGGGCGACGGCCAGGGGGCGCGCTCGTTGCTCCTCACGCCGCAGGGCAAGCTCGGCGTGCCGCTGCGCATGCTTCGTGTCGGCGACGACTGGTGGCTCGACTGCGACGCCGGCCACGGCGGAGAGCTCGCCGATGCGCTGCGCCGGTTCTGCATCCGGGTCGCGGTCGAGATCGTCGACCGCACCGGTTCGGTCGGACTGCTCGAGGTGCGCGGTCACGACTCGGCGGCACGCCTCGCCGCGACCGCGCAGGTGGACGTCCCCGACGCCCAGTGCGCGCACGTCGCGTGGGGCACCCGCCGAGTGGTGCGGAGCGACTGGCCCGACCTGCCCGGTGTCGACGTGATCGGCCCGATCGACGCTGTGCGCGAAGCACGCGACGCCCTGCTGCGCGTCGGGGTGGAGCCGTTCCCACCGGGTGCCTACGAGGTGGCCCGCATCGAAGCGGGCGTGGTGCGGCTCGGAGTCGACGTCGACGAGAAGACGATCCCGCAGGAGGCGTTCCTCGAGCGCGAGGCCGTGTCCTTCAGCAAGGGCTGCTTCCTGGGCCAGGAGCTGGTGTGCCGCATCGACACCCGCGGCCACGTCAACCGCTACCTGCGACTGCTCCGGGTCTCCGGGCCGGCGCCCGCCGCCGGCGCCGAGGTGCTCTTCGGGAGCGACGTCGTCGGCTCCGTGACGAGCTCCGCCGAGCCGGCCGACGGCGGTGGCGCCGTCGCGCTCGCGATGGTGCGACGTGAGGTCGAGCCCCCCGCGACGATCGTGGTGCGTGACGGCGGCCGCGAGGTCAGCGCGACGGTCGAGGCGCTCCCCGTCGCGGCAGCCTGACGACGAAGCGGGTACCGCCGCCTTCGAGGGGCTCGCAGCGCGCCGAACCGCCCATCGCGCCGGCGAGCTCGTGGACGACCGCGAGGCCGATGCCGGTGCCGACCTTGCGGCCCGGTGTCGTCCGCGCCGTGTAGAGGCGCTCGAAGACGCGCTCGCGCTCCTCGGCGGGCACGCCGGGTCCGTCGTCGTCGACGAGGATCTCCACCGCCGGATCCGACTCGTCGACGTCGACCCTCACCGTGGTGGTCGCGTACTTGAGCGCGTTCTCGACGAGGTTCGCGACGATCTGTGCGAGGCGCTGGGGATCGGCTTCGATCTCGATCGGCTCGCCGGGGGTCAGCGCCATGGTGACGTCCCACTCTCGGGCCGTGGGCTCGAACCCGGCGACGACGTCGGCGACGATGCGACGCGCGTCGATCCGCTGCGGCTCCAGCGAGAACTCACGAGCGTCGAGACGAGCGAGGTCGAGGAGGTCGGCGACGAGCCGTTCCAGTCGGTGGGCCTCGGAGGCGATCACCTCGGCGGCCCGGGCCCGGTCGGGCGGCGACGTGATGACCCCGTCCGCCATCGCCTCGGCGTACCCCTTGATCGACGTGAGCGGAGTGCGCAGGTCGTGCGAGATGCCGAGCAGGAACGCTCGCTCGTGCCCCTGGGCGGTCTGGAGCTCGTCCGCCATGGTGTCGATGCTGCGAGCGAGGCTGCCGAGCTCGTCGTCGGGCAAGCGGTCGACCGAGACCCGGGCTCCGAGGTCGCCGGCCGCGATCGCGCCTGCGGTCGCCTGCATCGCCGCGATCGGCCGCGTCAGGCGTCGGGCGAGCAACGCCGCGACGCCGGCAGCCACGGCGAGCGCGATCGCGCTCGTCACCACGAACCAGCCACCCGCCTGTCCGAGCGGCCTGCTCTCGACGTGCTGGGTCACGATCAGCACGGGCAGGCGCCCGGCGACGGGGTCGAGGGGCACCGTGACGTAGGCGGTGTCGCCGGCGACCCCCGAGCTCGACTCGCCGGCGAGCAGCTCGCGGGTGTCGAGATCGGCTGCTTCGAGGCCGTCCGGCAGCCCGGGAACGGTGTCCCGGGCCGGGCACGGAGAGCCGAACAGGTCGCCGATGCCGTCTTCCAACGTGCCGTCGGCGTCCACGACCACGAGGCCGCCGTCGGAGATGCGCATGGTCGCGGCAACGAGCCGGCACGCCCGCCGCACCGCCTGGGTGCGCACTGCGCCCGCGTCGGTGGGGCTCCGCGCCGCGACCCTGAGCCCCTGGCCGAGCCGCTGGAGCTCGGCGGCGATCTCCGGCGCCTGGCGCTCGAGGTCGCTGACGGCGTTGTCGGACGCGGTGTCGCGGGCGAGCCCGGCAGCACCGAGCGTCGCGACGAGGAGGACACCGAACGCCAGCCCGATCATCGCGACCATCAGGCGCGTGCGGAGGCGGCGACGGGGTCGGGTCACGTCGACCCGGGGGCGCTCGATTCGAGTCGGTAGCCGACCCCGCGCACGGTGGTGATCGCGAGCGCGTCGCCGAGCTTCTTGCGGACCTGCGCGATGTGGACGTCGACGGTGCGCGTGTCGCCGAACCAGTCGTGGCCCCAGACACCGTCGAGGATCTGCTGACGCGAGAGCGCGAGGCCGGGACGCTCGGCGAGGAAGCGGAGCAGATCGAACTCCTTCGTGGTGAGCTCGACCACCGTCTCCCCGGTTCGGACCTCGCGGCGCCCGGCGTCGATCGCCACCGCTCCGACCTGCACGATCTCGGGCGCCGGTGCGCCGTCGGTGCGCCGCAGGACCGCGCGCACGCGGGCCACGAGCTCGGCGGGAGAGAACGGCTTCGTCAGGTAGTCGTCGGCCCCGAGCTCGAGCCCGACGACGCGGTCGACCTCGCCGTCGCGCGCCGTGAGGAACAAGACGGGGACCTGCGAGGTCCGGCGGATCTCCTTGCACACCTCGAGGCCGTCGGTGTCGGGCAGCCCGACGTCGAGGATCACCATCCGCGGTCGCTGGGACCGGAACGCGTCGATGCCGGCCGCACCCGTGGCGCACTTGAGGACACGGAAGCCCTCGCGCTCGAGGTACATGCCGACGAGGTCGGCGATGTTCGCCTCGTCCTCGACGACGACGATCGTGCCCTTGGCGTTCGCGCCCGTCATGGCACGCCCATCTTCGCTCAGTCGTCGAGCGAGCCGGTGGTGATGACCTGCGAGAGCCAGCGGGCGCTCGGCTTGATCGTCCGCACCTGTGTGCGGCGGTCGACGCCGACGATCCCGAACCGCATGCGGTAGCCGAAGGCCCACTCGAAGTTGTCCATCAGCGACCAGTGGAAGAACCCGCGCACGTCGATGCCGTCGGCGATCGTGCGGCCGACGCCCGCGAGCGAGTCGCGCAGGTACGAAACGCGCTGATCGTCGTCGTCGGTGCCGATCCCGTTCTCCGTCACGTAGAGCGGGCACCCCGTGACCTCCGCCGCGTGGCGGATCGACGCCTCGGCGGCGGCGGGCCAGTACTCGTAGCCCATGGGCAGCACCTCGACCCCGGGCTCGGGCCCGATGACGCCGGCCGCACCGACCCGGGTGCGCGAATAGGCCTGAACGCCGAAGAAGTCGTCCCCGCGGGCCGCTTCGAGGTACGGGTCCTCGTGGTTCGACCGGTACTCGTGGATCTTGTCCTCCTCGCCCGGCTCCGCCGCCCAGTCGCTCATCGAGAGCGTCAGGCCGACGGGGAAGTCGCCCGCCCCGGCCTTGAGTGCGTCGTAGGAGCGGCGGTGCGCGTCGAGGAGCGTGTCCCTCGCCCGCACGTAGCTCTCGAGGTCGTCGCGGCGACCGGGCGGGAAGAGGCCCATGAGGTAGCCCATGAACGCCACGATGTTGGGCTCGTTGATCGTGCAGGCGAACGAGATGCGATCACCCAGGCGCGCGACGGCGTGCTCGCAGAACCGAGCGAATCGCTCCGCGGTTCGCGGGTTGGTCCACCCCCCGTCCTCGGCGCACCAGCGGGGCGTGGTGAAGTGGTGGAACGTCACCACCGGGAGCAAGCCGCGGTCGTGACACGCGTCGATCATGCGCGCGTAGTGGTCGAGCTGTGCGCTCGACCACTCGCCTTCCTCGGGCTCGATCCGCGACCACTCGAGCGAGAAGCGGTACGCGCCGAAGCCGAGCTCGACGAGGATGTCGAGGTCGGTGGGGTAGCGCCAGTAGTGGTCGGTGGCATCGCCCGAAGGTTCCTCGACCACCGTGTCGGGTGCGTGCTCCCACGCCCACCAGTCGTTGTTCCAGTTGGATCCCTCGGTCTGATGGGCCGCGGTCGCGGTCCCCCACACGAAGCCCTCGGGAAACGTCGTCGGCATCACCGGATCGTACCGACATGCCTGTTCTCGTTGCGTCGCTCACCGTCGTGAGGCGGGTCGAGAGACGCACGTAGGCGGGGGTCGTGCTCTCGGTGGTCTGTCACACTGATCGGGTGAGCGTGCTCGACGAGATCCTCGTGACGAAGCGCGACGAGGTGACGCTGCTGCACCAGCCACAGGCGCGCGACGCGCTCCGCAAGGCGGCGGTCGACGCGCCGCAGCCGCGTGACGTGATCGCGCGGATCCGTGCCCGGTCGCGTGAGGAGCACCGTCTCGCGGTGATCGCCGAGATCAAGCGTCGTTCGCCGTCGAAGGGCGACCTCGCGCCCGACCTCGACCCGGCGACGACCGCCGCGGCCTACGAGGAGGGCGGGGCTGCGTGCCTGTCGGTGCTCACCGACGGCCCCTACTTCGGGGGGTCGGTCGCCGACCTCCAGGCGGCCCGGGCGGCCGCGCCGGAGACGCCGGTGCTCCGCAAGGACTTCACCATCGACGCCGATCAGGTCTTCGAGACGAAGGGGATCGGTGCCGACGCGATCCTCCTCATCGTCGCGGCGCTGCGCGACGACGGCTACCTGCGTGAGCTGCACGAGCTGGCGTGCGACCTGGGTCTCTCGCCGCTCGTCGAGGTCCACGACGACACCGAGCTCGACCGCGCGCTCTCGATCGGCGCGCGGTGGATCGGCGTCAACGCCCGCGACCTCGGCAGCTTCGCCGAGGACCTCACGGTGGGAGAGCGTCTCGTCGATCGCCTCCCCGACGAGGTCGTGTCCGTCGCGGAGAGCGCGATCCGCTCGGTCGACGACGCCCGGCGCATGGCCGACGCCGGCTTCGACGCGGTGCTCGTGGGCGAGGCTCTCGTGAAGGCCGATGACCCCACCGCCCTCGTCGGCGCCCTGAGCTCGATCGCCACGCGCTGACCGCCTTTCGGCGTCAGCAGACCCGTCTGGGCCGGGTCTGCTGACGCCAGAACGGTCTGGGGGCGGCCGGGCTCAGCGACCGGTCCAACGAGGCGGACGCTTCTCGCGAGCCGCCCGCATGCCCTCCGCGGCGTCGTCGGTGGCCGCGACGAGACGACGCATCGCCTCGCCCATCCGCACCGCGTCCTCCCAGGGGACGTTCGAACCCCGATGCGCCATCTCGTTGACGGCCCGCACGGCGAGGGGCGCGCCCTGACACAGGCGATCCGCGAGCGCGCGAGCCTCGTCGAGCAGGTCGGCGCGGGGCACGACCTTCCACGCGAGCCCGATCTCCCGAGCGCGCTCGGCGTCGATGCGATCACCCGTCAGCAGCAGCTCGAGCGCATGCTGCATGCCGACCCGGCGGGGCAGGCGCATCGCGCCGACGATGGTCGGCACCCCGAGACGCACCTCGGGCATCCCGAACTGGGCGTCGTCGGCCGCGATGACGAAGTCGCACGCGCTCGCCGCAGTGAGCCCATAGCCGAGGCAGTAGCCGTTGACGGCTGCGATCGTCGGCTTCCACACCTCGAGTCCCGACTCGAACGAGTTCACCGTCGGGATCTCCCAGAACGACCCGGGCCACGACCCGGCCGCCCCCGCGCCGTCGGCCAGGTCGGCGCCCACGCAGAACGCCCGACCGGCCCCGGTGACGATGCCGACCCAGGCGTCCTCGTCGTCGCGGAACCGCTCCCAGGCGGCGTTGAGCTGGGCGCGCAGCGCGCCGGTGATCGCGTTCAGCTTCTCCGGGCGGTCGTAGGTGATCGTGGCGACGTGGTCGTCGCGCTCGTACCGGACCAGCACACCCTCGTCGGCGCTCATGTCAGCGAGCGAGGCTAACCCGCCCTCCCCCGTGCGCATCTCGGGCCCGAGCCCCGGGCTCGAGATACGCATCAGGGATGGGGGTCGCCGTCCGGTACCGTCATCGGGATGTTCGTGAAGATCTGTGGGATCACGAACGAGGAGGACGCGCTGCTGGCCGTCGCGCTCGGTGCCGACGCCCTCGGCTTCAACTTCGCGCCCGGCAGCACGCGCCAGGTCACCCCCAGCGTGGTGCGCGACATCCTCAAGCGCCTCCCACCCGGCACCACGACGGTCGGGGTGTTCCGCGACGAGCGCCCGGAGCGGGTGGTGGAGATCGTCAACAGCGCCGGCCTCGGTGGCGCGCAGCTGCACGGTCGCGAGCCCAAGAGCGAGGTGCGCTTCGTGCGCGAACGCGTCCCCTTCCTCATCCAGGGGTTCCGCGCCGGCGACCCTGCGATCGCCCAGGCGGGTGAGAGCGGCGCCGACGTGGTGCTGCTCGACTCGGCCGAGCCGGGGTCGGGGCGGGTGTTCGACTGGGCGCTGGCCGAGGGGCTCCCTGCCGGGTCGCGCCTGCTGCTCGCCGGTGGCCTGACCCCCGACAACGTGGCCGACGCCATCCGGCGCGTCCGACCGTGGGGCGTCGACGTGGCGACCGGGGTCGAGGTCGACGGTACCGATGACCGTCCGGCCAACGGGCGCAAGGACCCCCGGCGCCTGCAGCGCTTCCTCGAGGCGGCGCGCCAGGCAGGCGCAGAGATCGAGTCCGACGACTGGGTGCCGGCGACGGCACCCCTCTACGACTGGCAGGCCGACGTCACCCGATGACAGCTGATCGGTCACCAGCCACCGCGGGCCCGAGCGGGCTCGGTCGATTCGGCGAGTTCGGCGGTCGCTTCGTCCCCGAGACGCTCGTGCCCGCGCTCGAAGAGCTCGAGCGCGAGTTCACGGCCGCGTGGGCGTCGCCCGAGTTCCGGGGTGAGCTCGACGCGCTCCTCACCGGCTACGCGGGGCGCCCGACCCCGGTGACCGAGTGCCATCGGCTCTCGGAGCGCCTGGGCGTGCGCGTGCTGCTCAAGCGCGAAGACCTCACCCACACCGGGTCGCACAAGATCAACAACGTGCTCGGCCAGGCGCTGCTGACGCGACGGATGGGGAAGCAGCGGGTCATCGCCGAGACCGGTGCGGGCCAGCACGGCGTCGCCACCGCGACCGCGTGCGCGCTGTTCGGCCTCGACTGCGTCGTGTTCATGGGAGCCGTCGACGTCGAGCGCCAAGCGCTCAACGTGTTCCGGATGCGACTCCTCGGAGCCGAGGTGATCCCCGTCGAGTCGGGGAGCGCGACGCTCAAGGACGCGATCAACGACGCGCTGCGCGACTGGGTGGCCACCGTCGAGAGCACCCACTACTGCATCGGATCGGTCGTCGGTCCGCACCCGTTCCCGATGATCGTCCGCGAGCTCCAGCGGGTCGTCGGCGACGAGGCCCGGGCGCAGTGCCGCGACCTCATGGGTGGCGCCGATCCCGACTACGTCGTCGCCTGCGTCGGTGGCGGGTCGAACGCGATCGGGACGTTCATCGCCTTCCTCGACACCGACGCGAACCTGGTCGGCGTCGAAGCCGGCGGGCTCGGCCTCGAGAGCGGGCAGCACGGCGCCTCCGTCGCTCGCGGCGTCCCGGGTGTCCTGCACGGCGCGCGCTCCCTCTACCTCCAGGACGAGCACGGCCAGATCCTCGAGGCGCACTCGATCAGCGCCGGACTCGACTACCCGGGTGTCGGGCCCGAGCACGCCGCCCTCGCCGCGTCGGGCCGCGCCCGCTACCTGGCGGCGACCGACGACGAGGCGATCGCCGGGTTCGGCCTCCTCGCCGAGACCGAGGGGATCGTCCCCGCGCTCGAGTCGGCCCACGCGATCGGCTGGCTCGCACGCGAGGCAGGGCGCACCGTGCCGACGGGCTCGACCGTCCTCCTGACCCTCTCGGGGCGCGGTGACAAGGACGCGGCCCAGGTCGCCGAGCGGGTGCTCGGGCCTTCCGCGCCGTGAACCTCGAGCGACACCTGCGAGCGCGCCGCGAGTCCGGCGCCAAGCTCCTCGTCCCGTACGTCACCGGCGGTCTCGGCGACGACTGGTGCGACGTCGTCCGCGCGGTCGTCGACGCGGGGGCCGACGCGGTCGAGCTCGGCATCCCCTTCTCCGATCCCGTGATGGACGGCGTCACGATCCAGGAGGCTTCGCAACGGGCCCTGCGCGACGGCGCCACGCCCGAGGGGATCATCAGCGACGCGCGGGCGCTCGACGTCGACGTCCCGCTCGTCGTCATGACCTACTACAACACCGTGCACCACGCGGGCCACGAGCGCTTCGCGGCGTCGCTCGCCGGCTCCGGGATCGACGGAGCGATCGTCCCCGACCTCCCGCTCGACGAGCTCGACGGCTGGGGTACGGCCGCCGACGACGCGGGCGTCGAGACGGTCCTGCTCGCGGCGCCCACGACGACCGACGACCGGCTGCGCGCGATCTGCGACCGCTCGCGCGGCTTCGTCTACGGCGTCTCGCTGATGGGCGTCACCGGCGAGCGCGAGCACCTCGCGTCGCAGGCCGTCGCGATGGGGAAGCGGTGCAAGGCGGTCACCGATCTGCCGGTGCTGCTCGGCGTCGGCATCTCCACGCCTGCCCAGGCCGTCGAGGCCGCCGCGGCGGCCGACGGGGTCATCGTCGGGAGCGCGCTCATGGCTCGGGTCCTGCGCGGAGATGGGCCCGAGTCGGCGCACGAGCTCGTTCGGGAGCTCAGGCAGGCGTTGGACCGGTGACGGGACAGGAGCGCGGCGTGAGCCCGGAGCGTCCGTTCGCCGACGACTGCGACCTCTGCGAGGCGGCGCGCATCACCGAGTGGTTCCACGAGGACGACGTGTGCTGGATCGCGGAGTGCGAGATCTGCGCCGTCCCGATGGTGGTGTGGCGTGCGCACGGCACTGCACCGTCGTCCCACGAGCTCGAGCACATGCACTCGCGCTTGGGTGAGGTCGTCGAGCTGCACTTCAGCTATGAGCACTACGTCGACGACAACATGCGCAACATCCCTGACCACTACCACGCGCACGCTCGCCCACGGGGCGGCTTCTTCGGGCACGGCCTCCGGCGTCAGTAGCCGTAGCCGCCGCGGCTGCCGGTCGTCCCGGTGGTGCCGCCACCTCCGCTCGTCGATCCCGTGCCGCGCTCACTCCGCGACTTCGACGCGCTCTTCGAGAACAGGGCGCCCTGCATCCCCGAGGCCTTGTGGAAGCGGCAGTAGAAGACCGCCGGCTTCCCGTTCGCGGGGATGCGCACGTCGACGTCGATGCTGTCGCCGGGGGGCAGCTCCTCGTCGATGGCCTGGGCGTCGATCGTGAACGTGTGGTCCACGGCGCCGGTGTTGTCGATCGTGACGCCGACGGTCTCGCCCGCCTTCCCCTTGATGTACGTCTTCTCGAAGTAGAAGTCGTCGGCGTCGATCGACACGGCCTTGCCCTTCCGGACCTTCCCGGTGCCGTGGTCGTCGACCTCGCCCTTGATCTCGACGGGCGGCGAGTCGCCCGTCGCCACCGACGCGCCCGCGAGCGCACCGGTCCCGACGAGCGCACCGGTCCCGACGAGGACCAAGGTGACGGCGACGGACGTGATCGTTCGCATGTGGCACTCCCTCGGGACGGCTCGGGCGGTCCTCGGGAGTACGGACGTCGGCCGCCAACGGATTGGCGGCCCCGCCGGTAGCCTGCAGGCGACGGGTGGGAGCGCGACCAATCCGGGTCCGGCGCTCGCTCGTAGGACCGCGATGTGGTCGGTCTCCGACGAAACCCTCTGTGCAGGCCTCGCGGCGGGCGACCGCAGCGCGACGGAGGCCTTCGTCGCACGCTTCCAGCGTCGTGCGTACGGCCTCGCGCGATCGATCACCGGCGACGACCGCATCGCCGAGGACGTCGCCCAGGAGGCGATGGTGCGCGCCTGGCGCCACGCCGCCGCGTACGACCCGCGCCGGGGGAGCGTCGCGACCTGGCTCCTCACGATCACCCGCAACGTCGCCATCGACGAGCTCCGGGTGCGACGGCCGATCGCGTTCGACCCCGAGGTGCTCCTCGCGATCGCGACGCCGTTGACCGATCGGGGGCCCGACGACGTCGCGGTGGTCACCGACGACGTCGTCCGGTTGCGCCGAGCGTTGCGATCGCTGCCGGAGGAGCAGCGCCGTGCGATCGTGCTGACCGGAGTCCTCGGGCTGAGCGGTCGCGAGGTCGCGGAGCACGAGGACATCCCGCTCGGCACCGCCAAGACTCGGATCCGCACGGCACTGCTGCGCCTGCGGACGCTCCTCGCCGACGCCGAGCCTGCCGGATGAGGGCGTCGGAGCACCGGACGTGACCACCGCCGAGTGCGCTCGCGCCCGCGACCTCGCGCCCGACCTCGTGCTGGGGATCCTCGACGGCGCCGAACGAGCCCGGGTGCTGGAGCACGTCCACCGATGCCCGGGATGCCAGGCGCACGTCGCCGACCTGACCGGTGCCGCCGACGCGCTCGTGCACCTCGCGCCCGAGATCGAGCCACCTCCCGGCTTCGGTGACCGCGTCGTCGCGGCGGTCGGTCGACCTCGCCGGCGCCGCCGCCGGCGGTTGGCCGTGCTCGCGGCGGCGGTCGCGGTCGCGGTGATCGCCACCGTCGTCGCGGTCCGCGTGATCGACGCCGGGCGCTCCGACGTCGCGGTCGCACCGGCAGTGACCCGCAGCGCGATGGTCGGCTCCGACGGCATCCGGGTCGGGGACGTGGTCACCGCGGTCGGCGAGGCGACGTCACTGGCGATCGCCGTCGACTACGCGGTCCCAGATGGGCGCTACGACGTCGTGGTGCGCTCGCGTCGGGGGTCCGAGGTCGTCGGGTCGATGCGGATCGCGGGAGGGACCGGGGAGTGGACCGGCCCGATCGTCGACGGCCCGCACCCGGACGCGTCGGTCGACCTCGTCGACGCGGACGGCGACCGAGTGTGCAGCGCCGACGTGGGCGACGTCTAGCGGAGTCGCTCGTCGAAGAACGAGAGGACCCGCTCGAGCGCAGCGACCGTCGGGTTGCCGGGCTCGTCGACGAAGTGCTCGGTCAGCACCGAGTGCGCCGACCGACCGAAGCCGTGCGGGTTGCCCTTCGAGGAGTCGATCTCGACGGCGATGAAGTGCTCACCGAGGACGCGGCGCAACGTGTCGAAGCGAGCAGCGGGCACCGCGGGGTCCTGGGTGAAGCGGAGCCCGAGGACGCACGCGCCCTCGTCGTTCGCACGGCGTCGGACGACCTCGAGGTCGGCGTCGCTGATGCCCACCGCGGCCCGACGCTTCTTCCCGAGCGGGAGCGGCATCGACGGTTGGCTCAGCACCGGCGCGCGCATGCGGTCGTCGAGCATCATCCCGAGCGCGAACCCGCCGGTGAAGCACATCCCGACTGCGCCGACGCCGGGCCCGCCGCACTGCTCGTGGGCGTCGGCGGCGAGCGCCCGCAGCCACGTGGTGATCGGGCTCGTGCGATCGAGGGCCCAGGTCGTGAAGTCGCGCGAGACGCAGCCGCTGGTCAAGGAGCGCAGCACGTACCCGGTGCTCATCGGACGACCCGGCGTCCCGAAGAGCGAGGGCATGCGCACGTGGTAGCCCCGGTCGACCACCCGCTGGGCGAAGTCGACGACCCCCGGGTGGAGGCCCGGCATCTCGTGGATGACGATGACCGCCGGCCCGGTGCCGGCGCTGTACACGGTCCGCGTCCGGTCGTCGGCGGTGAACTCGGACGCTGTGAACCTGCTGAGAGCATCGTCGGCCATGACTGCGCACTGTAAGGCTCGCCCGACTTCGCCGTTGGGGACAGCGATGCAAGGATGTCCGGGCGCGCTGGGAACGCTGCCGCGAGTGGCAGCCATGATGTATCAGGCAGTGGGGGAGACAGTGGCTGAGCTGAAGGTCGGGGCGAAGGCGCCCGCGTTCACGCTGACCGACCAGAAGGGCAAGAAGATCAAGCTGAGCGACTTCAAGGGCAAGCGGGTCGTCGTGTACTTCTACCCGAAGGCGGACACGCCGGGTTGCACGACGCAGTCGTGCTCGTTGCGCGACGCGATGCCCGACCTGAAGAAGCTGAAGGCGGTCGTGCTCGGGATCAGTCCCGACGCGCCCGAGAAGCAGTCGAAGTTCGACACGAAGTACGACCTCGGGTTCCCACTCCTCGCGGACACCGAGCACCAGGTCGCGGAGAAGTGGGGCACGTGGGGCGAGAAGTCCATGTACGGCAAGAAGTACATGGGGATCATCCGCTCGGCCTTCGTCGTCGACGAGCAGGGGAAGATCGCGGCCGCGTTCTACAAGGTGAGCCCGAAGGACACCGTCCCGAAGGTGAAGGCCGCCCTCGACGGAGCGTGACGATCAGGCGCCGACGGCGTGGTAGCCGCCGTCGACGTGCACCATCTCGCCCGTCGTCGCGGGGAAGAGGTCGGAGAGCAGGGCGACGCACGCCGAGGCCACCGGCTCGGGGTCGCGGATGTCCCAGCCGAGCGGCGCGCGCTCGCCCCAGACCTCCTCGAACGCCTCGAACCCCGGGATGCTCTTCGCGGCCATCGTGCGCACGGGCCCGGCCGCGACGAGGTTGACCCGGATCCCCTCGGGCCCGAGCTCCTTCGCGAGGTAGCGCGACACCGACTCGAACGCCGACTTCGCGACGCCCATCCAGTCGTAGACGGGCCAGGCGACGGTGTTGTCGAAGTCGAGGCCGACCACCGAGCCGCCGTGACCCATGAGGGGCAGCGCGGCCTTGACGAGGGACTTGAGCGAGTACGCCGACACCTGGACCGCGACCGCGACGTCCTCCCACGGCGCGTCCATGAAGCCGCCGCCGAGGCACGACTCGGGCGCGAAGCCGATCGCGTGGAGGACACCGTCGAGCTCTCCGCCGACCCGCTCGGCGAGCGCGTCGAGATCGTCGGTGCTGGAGACGTCGAGCTCGACGATCTCGGGCGTGGCGGGCAGACGCTTCGCGGTGCGCTCGGTGAGTCGCATCACGCGGCCGAAGGACGTCAGGACGACCTCGGCGCCTTCCTCCTGAGCCCGTCGGGCGACCGAGAACGCGATCGACTGGTCGTTGAGCACACCGGTGACGAGGATCCGCTTGCCGTCGAGCAGCATCGGGACAACCTACCCGGGGCCTCGGTCAGAGCGGCGTGTTGGCATGGCGCCGGGAGGGGGTCTGCTCGCGCTTCGTGCCCAGGCGGGCGAGCGCGTCGGCGACGACGCGGCGGGTGTCGGTCGCGGCGATCACGTCGTCGACGAAGCCTCGCTCCGCGGCGACGTACGGGTTCGCGAAGCGGTCCTCGTACTCGTGCTCGAGGTCGGCCTGCCGCCGGAGGCGCGCCGTCTCGTCGGCTTCCTCGCGCAGCGTCCGCCCGTGGAGGATCTGCACCGCTCCCGGTGCACCCATCACCGCGATCTCGGCGGTCGGCCAGGCGCCGCACCAGTCGTTCCCCAGACCCTTGGAGTCCATGACGATGTAGGCGCCACCGAACGCCTTGCGCAAGACGATGCAGAGCCTCGGGACGGTCGCCGCCGCGTACGCGTGCACGAGCTCGGCGCCGTGGCGGATCATGCCGCGCCACTCCAGGTCCTTGCCCGGCTCGAAGCCGGGCGTGTCCACGAACGTGAGCAGTGGGATGTTGAAGCAGTCGCACCACTGGACGAACCGGGCCGCCTTCTCCGAGGCCTCGATGTCGATGGTGCCCGCGCGCTGCTGCGGCTGGTTCGCGACGATCCCGACCGTGCGTCCGTCGAGCCGGCCGAGCGCGGTCACCAGGTTGCTCGCGTGATGGGGCCGCAGCTCCAGCAGCGAGCCCTGGTCGAGCACATCGTCCACGATCGTGCGGATGTCGTACGAGGCGTTCGAGCGGGCGGGCACGGCGGTCGCGGCCACCGTGCAGTCGCGGTCGACGGGATCGTCCGTCGGCCAGCGCGGCGGGTCGTCGAGATGGTGCGAGGGGAGGTAGTCGAGCAGCGACGCGACCGCATCCCGCGCCGCGCGCTCGTCGGCGACGACCATCGTCGCCACGCCGCTGCGCGTGTCGTGGTGCTCGGCGCCGCCGAGGCCGCGGTGGTCGACCGAGATGCCGGTGAACGCCCGGACGGTGTCGGGCCCGCTCACGTACGCGAACGCCTCGTCGGTCATGATCACGACGTCGGCCAGGCCGAGGAGCAGGGCGGGGCCCGACACGCAGGGGCCGACGACGACGAGGACGGTGGGCACCACGCCGGAGGCGTCGGTCATCGCCTTGGCGACGCGTCCCCAGGCATGCAGGGACGCGACCCCCTCGACGACGTCGGCTCCGGAGGACGCGATGGTGCCCACCACGGGCACCCCGGTCGCGATCGCAGCCCGGATCGTCTGCTCGATCGTCGTGCCCTCCGGTGGGCCGATCGCGCCCACGTGCTTGCCGCCGCGGAGCGTGAACGACGCGACCGTGCGCTCGTCGACCTCGTGCAGCGATCCCGACGCGGCCTCGCTGCGGCGCGCACCGAGTGGTAGCGGCGCGGCCCCGGGTCTCACGTGGGCGGTCTCACGTGGGCGTTCTCACGCGGGCGTTCTCACGCGGTCGGCGTCAGCACCAGGGAGGCGTTGTGGCCACCGAAGCCGAACGAGTTCGAGATCACCGGCTGCGTCCCGACCTCTCGCGGAGCGCCGTGGACGACGTCGAGCGTGATGTCCTCGCCCAGCTGCTCGAAGTTCGCGGTCGGCGGGACGATGCCGTCACGCATCGAGAGCATCGACGCGACCGCCTCGGCCGCACCCGCACCGGCGATCATGTGCCCGAGCACGCCCTTGTTGGAGGTGACCGGAGGGGCGTCGTCGCCGAACACCTTGAGGATCGCCTGCGACTCGGCGAGGTCGTTCAGATCGGTGGAGGTGCCGTGTGCGTTCACGTGGCCGATCGCGGCGGGGGAGAGCCCGCTGTCGTCGAGGGCCTGCTGCATGCACGCGGCGGCGCCCGTGCCCCCGGGGGAGGGCGCCGTGATGTGGTACGCGTCGGCGTTGCGGCCGTAGCCCGACACCTCGCCGTAGATGCGCGCGCCGCGCGCGCGGGCGCGCTCGAGCGTCTCGAGCACGAAGAAGCCCGATCCTTCGCCGATCACGAAGCCGTCGCGGTTCGCGTCGAAGGGGCGGGATGCCCGCAACGGATCGTCGTTGCGGGTGCTCAGCGCTGTCATGCGCGCGAAGGCCGCGAGCGTGATCGGCGTGATCGGGAACTCGGTGCCGCCCGCGAGCACGACGTCGGACGATCCGTCGCGGATGAGCCGCGCGCCCTCGCCGATCGCGTTCGTGCCGGCCGCGCATGCCGTGGCGATGCAGATCGCCGGACCGGTCCAGCCGAAGCGCATCGAGATCACGCCGGCGGTCGCGTTCGGCATCATCATCGGCACGAAGAACGGGCTCACCCGAGACGGGCCCTTCTCGAAGTAGGCCTTGCAGTTCTCCTCGAGCGTGTGGAGGCCGCCGATACCGGTCGCGGCGATGACCGCGCAGCGATCGGGGTCGGTGGCGCCGAGGTCGCCGGCATCGGCGAGCGCGTCCGCGGCCGCGCCGACGCCGAGCTGGGTCACCCGATCCTGTCGGCGGGCCTCCTTCGTGGAGAAGTAGCCCTCGGGGTCGAAGTCGCGCACCTCGCACGCGAAGCGAACCGGCTCCTCGGACGCGTCGAAGGCCTGGATCGGCCCCGCCATCGGGTTCGCCTCGCACAGGTTGGTCCAGAACGTGACGAGATCGGACCCGCCGGGCGTCTTCACGCCCATGCCGGTCACGGCGACCCGCGGTCGACCCCGATGGTCGACGAGGTCCGACGTCATCATTCCCGCTCTCGGCGCTGCGCGCCGGGCCGCTCGGGCCACGCTCGCTGCGGCGCAGGGTACCTGCGCCGCGAACGCTCGCTCATGAGTCCACCTTGCTCAGCACGAGGTCGACCGCCTGGCCGACCGTGGCGACGCCCTCGAGGTCTTCCTCCGGCACCGAGATGTCGAACCGCTCCTCGAGGCCCATGACGAGCTCGACCAGGTCGAGGCTGTCGGCATCGAGGTCTTCCTTGAATCGTGCTTCCTCGGTGACGGCGTCGGGTTCGACGCTGAGGACCTCGACCGCCACCTCACGCAGGGCGGCCACTGCCTCGTCGCGCTCCATCAGCTGTGCTCTCCTTCGGGTTCGATCGTGTTGGTGTCGTGCCGGCCGGGGCGGCCCAGCACCGGGTGCCGCATCGCGCTAGTGCCCCATCCCCAGGCCGCCGTCGACGGGGACGACGGCGCCGGTGACGTACCCCGCAGCCTCGGAGGCGAGGAACCCGACGACGGCACCCACCTCTTCCGGGGTCCCGAGCCTCCCGAGCGGCACGGTCGCCTCCATGGCGCTGTGCCACTCGGGCGGCATCCCGTCGGTCATCGCCGTGACGATAGGTCCGGGTGCCACAACGTTACAGGTGATGCCTCGTGAGGCGAGCTCTCGTGCCACGGCCCGGGAGAGCCCGAGCAGACCGGCCTTCGCGGCCGAGTAGTTGGCCTGGCCCGGGGCCCCGATGTGGCCGCTCACCGACGAGACGTTGACGATCCGGCCCCAGCGGCTGCGCATCATCTTGGGCGTGGCCCGGCGGATCGTGTGGAACGCACCCGTGAGGTTGGTCTGCACGACCGACGTCCAGGCCTCCTCGCTCATCCGCGCGACGAGGCCGTCGGCGGTGATGCCGGCGTTGTTGACGAGCACCTCGACGGCGCCGAGCTCGTCCTCGATCCGCTTGAACGCGGCGTCGACGGAGTCGGTGTCGGCCACGTCGACGGCGACCGCGATCGCCTCGCCGCCGGCTTCGCCGACCGCGCCACAGGTCTCCTCCGCGCTGGCCGCGTCGGTCGCGTACCCACAGGCGACGCGATGCCCGCTGCGACCGAGCGAGACGGCGATCGCGCGCCCGATGCCGCGGGACGCGCCCGTGACGAGGGCGGTGCGGCTCACTGCGCGCGGCCCCAGCGCAGCGCGGCGCTGCCCCAGGTCATGCCGGCGCCGAACCCGCTGAGCAGCAGCACGTCGCCCTCGCCGATGCGTCCGTCGTCGGCGGCCTCCGACATCGCGAGCGGGATCGACGCGGCGGACGTGTTGCCGTAGCGCTCGATGTTGACGATCGTGCGCTCCATGGGGATCTTCAGGCGCGACGCGGCGGCCTCGATGATCCGCAGGTTCGCCTGGTGGGGGACGAACCAGTCGACGTCGTCGGCGCTCAGGCCCGCCCGCTCGAGCGTGAGCCGCGCCGAGTCGACGACCGCGCGCACGGCCCGGCGGAACACCTCCTGGCCCTGCATCTTGATGAACTGGAGGCCGTCGGCGATCGTCTCCGGCGTGGCCGGGAGCCGGCTCCCGCCCGCCGGGATGCCGAGGAGCCCGGTCGCCGACCCGTCGCACCCGAGGTCCCACGCGAGCACGCCGGTGCGGTCGTCGGACGACTGCTCGAGCACCACGGCCGCGGCCCCGTCGCCGAAGAGGATGCACGTGCCGCGGTCGGTGGGATCGACGATCCGCGAGAGCGTCTCGGCCCCGATCACGAGCACGTGGTCCATGGGCCCGGCGGTGAGCAGGGCGGCACCGGTGACGAGCTCGTAGACGAACCCGGCGCAGCCGGCGCCGAGGTCGAACGACCCGCAGCGCACGCCGAGCCCCTCGCCGACGAACGCGCCGGTGTGGGGGATGGGCTGCTCGGGCGTCGCGGTGGCGACGATCAAGAGGTCGACGTCCTCGGGCGTGATCCCGGCCTGCTTGATCGCCGCCGTCCCTGCCTCGATGGCAAGGGTGGCCGTGGTCTCGCCGGGGTCGGCGACGCGCCTCTCCCGGATCCCGGTGCGCTCGACGATCCAGTCGTCGCTGGTGTCGACGCGTCGTTCGAGGTCGGCGTTGGTGAGCCGGTGCTCGGGGACCGCCGTCCCCCATCCCGCGATCGACGCGCGCATCTGCTTCCTTCGGGCCCGGGGCGGACGCTGCCGCTAGGAGACGCGCAGCCAGGCTACGGGCTGGCCCTCGCGCAGCCGTTCACCCGGGTGGACCAGCATGCCGACGATCTCACCGCTGAACGGGCTGGCGACGGGGGTGGAGGTGCCCGGGCCGTCGACCATGCCGACCGTCTGACCGGCCTCGACCGCCGTGCGCTCGGTGACGTCGACGGCTCGGAAGGTGCCCACCGACGGGGCGACGATCATGCGCTCGGGGACGAGCAAGCCCTCTCCGTGGTCGATCAGTGCTTCCATCAGACCAGCTCCGTCTCTTCGTCGAGTGCCTGGAGGTCGTCGGGGGTCGCGACCGCCCGCACGGGGGCGTCGGGCGTCGTGCGCTTGGCGAGCCCCGCGAGCATCGTGCCGTGGCCGACCTCGAGGAACGAGGTGGCGCCGAGGCCGACCATGGTCTCCATCGACTCGCGCCAGCGCACCGGCACGGTGACGTGCTCGGGGAGCCGGTCGCGCCATCCGTCGCCGTCGGCGTAGGCGCGCGCGTCGTGGTTGGAGACGATCGGCGCGGCGGGTGCGGACAGGCGCACGTCTTCGAGCTCGGCCGGCAAGGCGTCGGCCGCGTCGCGCATCAGAGGGGTGTGGAACGCCCCACCCACGTTGAGCGGCGTGACGCGCTTCACGCCCAGCTCCTTGGCGCGGGCGCCGGCCGCGTCGACGCCGTCCGGCGTCCCCGCGATCACGACCTGTCCGGGGGCGTTGTCGTTGGCGACCCAGCATGCGTCGGGAGCGGCGGTGCAGGCCTGCGACGCCTGCTCGACGGTGGCGCCGAGCAGCGCGGCCATCCGGCCGGGATGCGCGTCGGCGGCCCGCTGGGTGAGCTCGGCCCGACGGGCCGCGAACCGCACGCCGGCGTCGAGCGGGAGGGCGCCCGCCGCGATCAGCGCCGTCACCTGTCCGAGCGAGTGTCCGGCGAACGCGACCGGAGCGGCCACGTGCTCACGCGCCGCCTCCCAGGCGACGAGCGAGGTGAGGAGGACGGCGAGCTGGGCCTCGCGGGTGCGAGCGAGGGTCTCGGCCGGCGCGTCGAGGAGGAGCGGGGCGAGGGGCTCGCCGAAGGCCATCTCGGCGCGCTCGACGACCACCCAGGCCGGATGGTCGCGCCAGGGCGCGCCCATGCCGGGCGCCTGGGTGCCTTGTCCTGGGAAGATGACGGCGATCGCCACGCAAGGACCCCTCTCCGGTCGCGCGTCCCGGTTGGACCGACGCCCGAGAGGTCGGGTTACAGGTACCTGCCGGTAACTTGGCGGCCCGCACGCAGTGATCGTGCGGGGCCCGTGTTGCAGGCGTGAGAACCGCGTGAGAACCGGCAGTAACGTCCCGGCGATGGAGCAGCCGAGCGTCCCGGAGGGCGGCCGCACGTACCGTGCGGCCGAGCGAGCGCGACCGGGATGATGGAGCAGCCGAGCGTCCCGGAGGGCGGCCGCACGTACCGTGCGGCCGAGCGA
>CAZCUD010000002.1:0-47640 GCA_964501785.1 uncultured Bifidobacteriaceae bacterium | reverse complement strand
GCGCGACCAGGATGATGACGCCTCACGAGCGCTCCGACGAGCTGATCGCGCTGCTGCCGCACCGACCGCCGTTCCGGTTCGTCGACGCCGTCGAGGCGTTCGACCCCGCGGGCCGGGTGACGGCCCGCTACCGGGTGACCGGCGACGAGGCGTTCCTCGCCGGCCACTTCCCCGGCAACCCCGTGTTCCCCGGCGTGATCCAGCTCGAGGCGCTCGCCCAGGCGGGCGCGATCGCGGTGCTCGCCGACGAGCGCTACGCCGGGAAGCTGCCGCTCTTCGGCGGGGTCGAGAAGGTGCGGTGGCGCCGCCTCGTCGTCCCCGGCGACGAGCTGACCCTCGAGGTCGAGCTGGAGCGGCTCTCGGCCCGCGGAGGGTGGGGCCAGGGGAGCGCCACGGTCGACGGCGAGACGGCCTGCTCGGCGCGGCTGTTCTTCGCCATCGCCGACGCGCCGGCCTGAGCTCGCCTACTCGTCGTCGCGGGGGCGCAGCTTCGAGACGCGACCGGCCTGGTCGGCCTCCCGGGCCTCGAGATCACGCTCGACGACGTCGGGATCCTCGCCGAGCAGGAGCCGGGTCTCGGTCTCGTCGTCGAGCGCCCGCTCGTCGCGCACGCTCTTCCAGGGTGCGATGAGGATGAGGAGCAGCACCAGGACCGAGAGCACGGACAGGCCCACGATCCAGGGAACGGCGTCGGCGGCCAGGGGAGACAAGGCGGACATTCTACGTGGGCCGCCCCGCGCGCTGCGTGACTTCCGGTGCACCGAATAGGTTGCCGGTGATGACGGTCACCGACGTCTCGGACGTCGACCTGGTCGACCCGGCGATCTACGTCGACGGGGTGCCCCACGACGTGTTCGCCGAGCTGCGGGCGCGCGGCGGCGTCCATCGCCACCGCCCGGTCGAGATCATGCCGGGTCGCCGACCGGTCGGCTTCTGGTCGGTGGTGGGCCACACGGAGATCCAGCAGGCCAACCGCGACTGGGAGACCTTCACCGCCCGCCACAACGTCGTCATCGACCCCGCCCCGTCGGACCACTCGGGATCGATGCTCGTGTCGATGGACCCGCCCGCGCACACGCGCCTGCGGCGCCTCGTGACCGCGGGGTTCACGCCGCGGATGATCGGGCGGCTCGAGGATCACATCGCCGAGCGGAGCCGACGGATCCTCGACGACGCGGCGGCCAAGGGCGACTGCGACTTCGTCGCGGACGTCGCGTACCAGCTGCCGATGCACGTGATCGCCGACATCGTCGGGATCCCCGAGTCCGACCGGGCGCACATCTTCACCTGCACCGACGCCACGCTGCGCGGCTTCGTGCCCGGGGGCGGCATCAGCGAGGCCGAGAGCAACGAGGCGATGCTCGAGCTGTTCCGGTACGCGCAGGAGCTGACCGAGCTGCGTCGGCGCAAGCCCGCGGACGACGTGTGGACGATCATCGCCCACGCGGAGATCGAGGACGACGACGGCAACACCACCAGCGTCGAAGGCGTCGAGCTCGAGACGTTCTTCATGATCCTGTCCATCGCCGGGAGCGAGACGACGCGCAACGCGCTCACGCAAGGGCTGATGGCGCTGCTCGATCATCCCGACCAGCTCGCCGACGTGCGCGCGCATCCCGAGGTCCTCCCGACCGCGACCGACGAGATCATCCGCTGGGCGAGCCCGGTGCTGTTCTTCGCCC
The DNA here is from genome assembly GCA_964501785.1 of uncultured Bifidobacteriaceae bacterium. Classification (GTDB taxonomy): domain Bacteria; phylum Actinomycetota; class Acidimicrobiia; order IMCC26256; family PALSA-555; genus DATBSK01. The sequence goes on along the minus strand of CAZCUD010000002.1, from coordinate 45,958 downwards.
GGTCGGCGACCCGCGACGTCGAGCTCGGCGGGGCCCGGATCGAGGCGGGCGATCGGGTGGTGCTCTGGTACCCGTCGGGCAACCGCGACGAGCGGGCCTTCGACGACCCGTTCCGGTTCGACGTGCGGAGGTCGCCGAACCCGCACGTGTCGTTCGGCGGCGGTGGGCCGCACTACTGCCTCGGCGCGAACCTCGCCAAGAAGGAGGTCGAGGTGATGACCGGGATGCTCGTGGAGCGCTTCGACATCGAGCGCACCGGCCCCCCGGTGTGGCTCAACGCGGGCGCCGCGCACAACGTCGGTGTGTCGATCGACTCGCTGCCCGTGCGGCTCACGGAGCGGGAGGAGTGGCGGCGGAGGGATTCGAACCCTCACTGACCGGGTCTTGAATCCGGTGCCTCTGCCGTTGGGCTACGCCGCCGAGGCTCCAGCCAGGCTACCGATCGTCCCTCGGGTCGGCGGGCCCATCGCGTGCAGGGACGCTCCGGCTACGGCGTGATGCCGAGGCGCTTCGCGATCACCTCGTTCATGATCTCGTCGGTGCCGGCGCCGATGCGCTGGAGGCGCGCGTCGCGGAACGCGCGCGACACGCGGTACTCGCTCATGTAGCCGGCGCCGCCGTGCACCTGGAGGCAGGTGTCGGCGAGTCGGTTGAACACCTGCGCGGCGTGCTTCTTCGCCATCGAGATCATCCCGACCGGGTACTCGCCCTGTTGCAGCTGCCACACGGTGTCGTAGACGAGCGCGCGTGCTGCCTCGAGGTCGGTCGCGGCGTCGGCGAGCTTGTGCGCGATCACCTGGTGCCCGCTCAGCGGCCTCCCGAACGCCGAGCGCTCCTTCGCGTACTCGATCGTCTCCGCGAGGATCGCGTCGGCGTAGCCGATGCACGCGGCCGCGCTGGACATGCGCTCGTACTGGAGCTGCCACATGAGCTGCGCGAAGCCCTGGCCGGGATCGAGGCCGATGAGGTTCTCGTGGGGCACGAGCACGCCGTCGAGCGCGATCTCCGCCGTGTCGCTCGAACGCATCCCCAGCTTGTCGAGCTTGCGCGACACCACGACGCCGGGGAGGTCGGTGTCGACGAGGAAGAGCGAGATGCCGGCGTGACCGGCGTCGGGGTCGGTCTTCACGACCGTGGTCATGAAGTCGGCGCGCGCGCCGTTCGTGATGTAGAGCTTGGCGCCGTCGATGCGCCACGCGTCTCCGTCGCGCACGCCGCGGGTCTTGATGCCGGCGACGTCGGAGCCTGCGTCGGGCTCCGTGATCGCGATGGCGGCGATCTTCTCGCCCGCGATCGCGGGGCGCAGGTAGAGGTCGCGCTGCTCGTCGGTGCCGAACTCGGCGAGCGCGGGCGTGGCCATGTCGGTCTGCACCGACACCGCCATCGCGATCGCGCCGCACCCCGACTTGGCGAGCTCTTCGACGAAGACGACCTCGGCGGCCAGATCGCCGCCGCTGCCACCCCAGCGCTCGGGGTAGTGGAGCCCGAGGAAACCGAGCTCGCCGGCGCGGCGGAACACTTCGTCGGGGAAGTGACCGGCGTCCTCCCACTCGTCCACGTGGGGCGCGAGCTCGGTCTCCACGAAGCGCCGGACCGACGCCCGGAGCTCGTCGTGCTCGGCGGTGAAGATGGGATGGCGGGGAGCGGGCACGCCCATCGGACCACGCTGCCACACCGTTTCGAACCCTGACGGCGCAGGGATCCCCGCGTAGGCTCTCCTCTCCATGGCGCGTTCGATCCTGCAACGACGCCTCGTCGACGTGAGTGACCGCCTGAAGCGGCTCCGGGCCGAGCGGGCGGTCACGGAGGAGCAGCTGGTGTTCCTGCAGGACGAGGCCGAGGACGCTCGGCTGCGCGCGCTCGTCGCCGAGACCCCGCTCGCCGACGCCGAGGCCCGGGACGCACGGCGCCACGCCGATGCGCTGGCCCGGCACCGCGACTCGCTCGTCCTCTCGATCGCGGAGCTCGAGCGGGAGCAGGACGCCTTGCTCGACCGCATGTCGGCCGAGCTGTCGGCCAGCTGATCGGCGGCCACACCCATGAGCGAGACCACCGGAGCGCCCCGCGTCGTGATCGCCGAGGACGAGGCCATCATCCGCCTCGACCTCAAGGAGCTGCTCGAGGAAGAGGGCTACGCCGTCGTGGGAGAGACGGGCCGGGGCGACGAGGCGATCGACCTCGTCCGGGAGCTCGTGCCCGACCTGGTGATCCTCGACGTCAAGATGCCGGGCCTCGACGGCCTCTCGGCTGCACGGCAGGTCGCGGCGGAGCGCCTCGCCGCGGTGCTCATCCTCACCGCGTTCTCCCAGCGCGACCTCGTCGAGCAGGCCCGCGACGCGGGAGCGCTGGCGTACCTGGTCAAGCCGTTCCAGAAGAGCGACCTGATGCCGGCGATCGAGCTCGCGCTCGCCCGACATGCCGAGCTCACGTCGCTCGAGCGCCACGTCGAGGACCTCGAGGCGCGCCTCGAGTCCCGCAAGGTCATCGACCGGGCCAAGGGCCGACTCATGGACGAGCACGACATGGACGAGCACGCCGCGTGGCGCTTCATCCAGACGCGTGCGATGAGCGAGCGGGTGAAGATCGGCGAGATCGCGCGTCGGGTCGTCGACGGCGAGCTCACCCCCTGACGGAGGCGGCGCGCCTCGGCCCGGGCGTCACAGCGCGGGCATACCATCGCTCCGTGCCGCAGCGAGGGACGCCGAGATGACGAGCAAGCTCCTCCTGCTCGACGGCCACTCGCTCGCGTTCCGGGCCTTCTACGCCCTGCCGTCCGACCTCGCGACGGCGAACGGGACGGTCACCAACGCGGTGTACGGCTTCACCGCGATGCTCACGAAGGTGCTGGCCGATGAGCAGCCCGACTACATCGGCGTTGCGTTCGACGCGCCCGGTCGCACCTTCCGCGACGACATGGACGCCGAGTACAAGGCGGGGCGCAAGGCCGCGCCCGACATCTTCCGGTCGCAGCTCCCGTTGATCCGCGAGGTGCTCGACGCGCTCGAGATCACGACCATGGAGGTGGAAGGCGTCGAGGCCGACGATGTGATCGCCACGCTCGCGGTGCGCGCGGCCGACGAAGGGATCGACGTCGTCGTCGTCACCGGCGACCGCGACACGTTCCAGCTCGTGCGCGACCCCCATCTGCGGGTCCTCTACAACATGCGCGGCGTGTCCGACTACAAGCTCTACGACGAGGCGGGGATCGTCGAGCGCACCGGCGGCGTCACGCCGGCCCAGTACCCCGAGTACGCGGCGCTGCGCGGCGACAACAGCGACAACCTGCCCGGGGTGCCGGGCATCGGCGAGAAGACCGCGGCGAAGCTCATCACCACCTACGGCGACGTCGAGTCGATCCTGGCCCACGTCGACGAGCTCCCCCCGAAGCAGCGCCAGAACCTCACCGAGATGGCCGACCGCGTGCGCCTCAACCGTGAGATGTCGATCCTGCGGCTCGACGTCGACTGCGGCGTCGAGCTCGACGACCTGCGCCAGGGCGCGTTCGACCCCGAGCGCGTGCGGGTGCTCTTCGACCAGCTCGAGTTCCGCACCCTCCTGCCGCGGATGATGGAGGCGGTCGGCCAGACCGCGGCCGTTCCCGACGCCGAGACGTTCGACGTCGAGGTCGACGTGCTGCGCGACGCGAGTGCTGCGGCCGATCGGCTGCGTGCGCTCGTGGAGGCCGGGGAGCGCTACGCCCTCGAGCCGGAGTGGGACGGCGCACCGGGCCGCAGCGGCATCACGGGGCTCGCGATCGCGTCGGGCGACGGCCGCGCGGCGTACCTCGACGGCTCGCTGCTCCGCGAGCCCGACGTACTGGCGGCGGGGGGAGCGCTCGTCGCGACGGGTGGCCCACCGCTGGTCGCCCACCGGGCGAAGGAGCTGATGCACGGGCTGGGCGTCGACATCCGCACGCTCGATCGCGACACCGCGGTCATGGCGTACCTGCTCGACCCGGCCGAGGGGAAGTACCTCCTCGACGACCTCGCGCTGCGGTACCTGTCCATCGAGCTGCAGTCGCCCGACGTCGAGGAGGGCCAGCTCGACCTCGGGGGCACGGGCGGCGCGGAGCAGACCGGTCGGCGGGCTGCGGCCGTGCTCCGACTCGCCGATGCGCTCGCCGACGCGCTCGACGCCCGCGAGCTCACCGACCTGTACGAGCGGTTCGAGAAGCCGCTGGTGCGCGTGCTCGCCAAGATGGAGCGCGCGGGGATCCGCGTCGACCTCGAGTTCCTCGGGGCGCTGAGCGCGGAGCTCAACAAGGAGTGCGACCGGCTCCAGAAGCAGATCTGGGCGCACGCGGGGGAGGAGTTCAACGTCAACTCCACTCCGCAGCTGCGGGTCGTGCTGTTCGAGAAGCTCGGGCTCACGCCGGTGAAGAAGACGAAGACCGGCCCGTCCACCGACGCCGACTCGCTCCAGAAGATGGCCGAGGACCACCCGATCGTCGCCGATCTCCTGCGCTACCGCGAGGTCGAGAAGCTGCGCAACACCTATGCCGACGCGCTGCCGCCGTTGGTGCGCGACGACGGGCGGGTCCACGCCACCTTCAAGCAGACCGACACCACGACGGGGCGCATCTCGAGCTCCGATCCCAACTTGCAGAACATCCCGGTGCGCACGGCTGACGGCAAGGAGTTCCGGCGCGCGTTCGTCGCCGAGCCCGGCGCGGGGCTGCTCGCGGCCGACTACTCGCAGATCGAGCTGCGGGTGCTCGCCGATCTCGCCGAAGACCCGGGGCTCATCGACGCGTTCGAGCGGGGCGTCGACATCCACACCGCGACCGCTGCCAAGGTGTTCCACAAGGCCGAGACCGAGGTCGACCCCGAAGACCGGCGCTTCGCGAAGGTCGTCAACTACGGGCTCGCCTACGGGATGGAGGCGTACGGGCTCGGCCAGCGCATGGGCATCCCCACCGAGGACGCGCGCGAGATCCTCGACGACTACTTCGCCGCGTTCCCCAACGTCGCCGCGTACATGGAGGGGACCGTCGCCGAGGCGAAGGAGCGCGGCTACACGACGACGATCTTCGGGCGCCGGCGCCAGATCACCGAGCTCTCCTCCGACAACTTCCGCATCCGTCAGATGGGGGAGCGGATGGCGCAGAACGCGCCGATCCAGGGCTCGGCCGCCGACATCTTCAAGCTCGCGATGGTGGCCGTCGACCACGCGCTCGAAGCGGGCGGGTTCGCGACCAGGATGCTGCTCACGGTGCATGACGAGCTCGTCTTCGAGGTGCCCGAGGACGAGGAGGCCAGGGTCGAGCCCGTGATCCGCGAGACGATGGAGTCGGTCGCGACCCTCAAGGTCCCCCTCGTCGTCGACATGGGCTTCGGCGACACCTGGGCGACGGCCAAGTAGGGGATGCGTCGCTCGACCCGCCCCACGACGGTGAGGGACGCAACAAGATGACCGAGCCGCCGCGGGAGTACTGGTTCGGGGCACTGGCGCGGTTCCTCGGGCCGGCGTACCTGCGCAACGCGTTCACGAAGGGGACGGAGCAGGAGGTCGACTACCTCGTCGACGCGCTCGGGCTCGCGCCGGGGCAGGAGGTCCTCGACGTCGGGTGCGGCCCGGGGCGACACTCGCTGGCGCTCGCCCGACGGGGCTTCACGGTGCTGGGCGTCGACGCGTCGCCCGAGTTCGTCGACCTCGCGCGCGACGCCGCGGCGGCCGAGTCGTTGACCGCGGGGTTCGAGGTGCTCGACGTGCGCGACCTCGACGAGGCCGAACGGTTCGACGCGGTGATCTGCCTCTGCCAGGGCGGCTTCGGGCTGCTCGGCGGCCGTGACGAGGTCGAGGTGTTCGGCCGCATCGTCGCGGCGGCGAAGCGAGGCGGAGCGATCGCGGTGTCGGCGTTCCACGCGCCGTTCGCCGTCCGCCATCTCGAGGACGGTGAGACGTTCGATCCCGCGACCGGCGTGCTCCACGAGCGGGCGCGACTGCGCGACGAGTCGGGGGAGGAGCGCGAGTTCGACCTCTGGACGACCTGCTTCACGGCGCGCGAGCTCGAGCTGCTCGCCGCCGCGACGGATCTGAGCGACGTCCGCGTCCACGGGGTGACGCCGGGGCGCTACGCCGACGCGCCACCCGTCCTCGACGCACCCGAGCTGCTGCTCCTCGCCCACCGCGGCGTCGGCGCGGTGGCGCGCTGACCACAGCGAGCGATTAGCCTGGAACGGCGTCCCCGACCTGGGGACCACTCGTTCGCGCCGGGCGTACCTCACCCTCACCCGCGTGATCGAGCCCATCGGTTGAGGAGTCACGAGCAGTTGTCGGAGTCGGACGCGACGGGCGCGAGCACGCCCGTCCTGGAACAGGAAGCGCCGGGCCAAGCTGACCCGGCAACGGACACGGACACGGCGGCCGAGGCGGCGCCGCCCACGGAGGCGCCCAGCAGCTCGCCGAGCGCCAACGGTGATCCCGACGGCCCGGTCGTCCTCGACGACCTCGACGGCCAGTCGTTCTCGGACGCCGTCGACGCCACCATCGTCGAGTTCGACGACGGCGACATCGTCACCGGCAAGGTCGTCAAGATCGACAGCGACGAGGTGCTGCTCGACATCGGCTACAAGTCCGAGGGCGTCATCCCCTCGCGGGAGCTCTCGATCCGCAACGACGTCGACCCCGGCGAGGTCGTCAGCCTCGACGAGGAGCTCGAGGCGCTCGTCCTCACCAAGGAGGACAAGGACGGCCGCCTGATCCTCTCCAAGAAGCGCGCGCAGTACGAGCGCGCCTGGGGAACGATCGAGGCGATCAAGGAGAAGGAAGGCATCGTCGAAGGGCCCGTCATCGAGGTCGTCAAGGGCGGGCTCATCCTCGACATCGGGCTGCGCGGCTTCCTGCCGGCGTCCCTCGTCGATCTGCGACGCGTGCGCGACCTGCACCCGTTCGTGGGGCGCACGCTCGAGTGCAAGATCATCGAGCTCGACAAGAACCGCAACAACGTCGTCCTCTCGCGCCGCGCGTTTCTCGAGGAGACGCAGCGCGAGCAGCGCGACGAGTTCCTCGCCAACCTCAAGCCCGGCGAGATCCGCAGCGGCGTGGTGTCGTCGGTGGTCAACTTCGGCGCCTTCGTCGACCTCGGTGGCATGGACGGGCTCGTCCACGTGTCCGAGCTGTCGTGGAAGCACGTCGACCACCCCAGCTCGGTCGTGCAGGTCGGTGACGAGGTCACCGTGCAGGTGCTCGACGTCGACCTCGAGCGTGAGCGCATCTCGCTGTCGCTCAAGGCGACCCAGCAGGACCCCTGGCAGGAGTTCGCCGACGGCCACCAGGTCGGCGAGCTCGTGTACGGCCGCGTCACCAAGCTCGTGCCGTTCGGCGCCTTCGTCCAGGTGGGCGACGGCATCGAGGGCCTGGTGCACATCTCCGAGATGGCGGTGCACCACGTCGAGGCGCCCGAGCAGGTCGTCACCCCGGGTGAGGAGCTCTGGGTGAAGATCATCGACATCGACCTCGACCGTCGACGGATCTCGCTCTCGATCAAGCAGGCCGCCGAGGGCGGGGTCGTCGCCGCGGAGTACCAGGACCAGTTCGGCGAGCACATGTACGACGAGGCGGGCAACTACATCGGGCCCGAGGTGACCGAGGAGCCCGAGGCCACCGAGGCGACCGCCCTCGCCGACACCGAAGGCGCGCTGGGTGCTGCCGAGCTCGCCGAGCCCGAGGCCACGGCGGTCGAGCCCGAGGCCACCGCGGCCGAGCTCGCCCAGCTCGCCGAGCCCGACGCAGCGGAGCCCGCACCCGACGCCGACCCCGAGGTCTGACGCCCGCTCCGGGGGCGCGTGTGACCCTCGGCCACCGATGTGGTGGCGTCCGGTCACATGGTGGGTGAGCGTCACATGCCGGGGCGGGCGGGGGCGAGCATCCGCCGGCGTGCGTCGATCGCGGCCCGCACCGCGGCGACGACGTCCTCGCGGGTCGACGACGCCGTGAACCGCAGCACGAGCCAGCCGCGGATCTCGAGCTCGTTCTGGCGCGCCCGGTCGGCGGCGAACGAGCGCCGTGAGCGGTGCCCGTCCCAGGCTTCGTACTCGATCGCAATCATCAGCTCGGGATAGGCGAGGCCGATCCGGCACGACCGGCGACCGAGCCTGACCCGATGCTGCTGCGCCGGTCGCGGCAGTCCGGCGGCCACGATCCAACCCAGCAGGTCGAGCTCTCTGGGCGAGTCACCCGGGTCGAGGCCCGGAAGGCGGGCGTCCAGCAGCGTGCGCATCACGGTGCACCGGCGCCGGCCCGGTCCGGCCAGGTCGAGGTAGGTGGCGCGCAGCGTGCGCAGCGTCGTGAGCTCGCGACGCAGCGCGTCGTCGAGCGCTCGTTCGACGGCCTCGGGCGACGAGCGCCAGGTGAGGTCGCACAGCGTGCGCGCCGGGGAAGAGACGGGAATCGCGTCACGACTGGTGACGTGACGTCGGCCGAGCACCTGCGTGTCGTGGACGACGACGCCTTCGATCCGCCGCCGACGACGAGTCGGGGTCGTCACCTCGACGGCTCCGGGGGCCTCGAGCCCGGCGAGCGCCCACAGCGCCGCGGCCGTCGTGTGCGACGCGAACGCGCCGTCCCCTGCGGCCAGGCATGCACCGAGGACCGTCTGCTCCCATGTCTCGGGCGCACCCGCGACGCGGTACACCTGTGGTCGCACGCGCTCGAGCCGGCCGCTCGCGACCCGGCGCTCGAGCTGGCGCGGCGTGAGCACCGCGAGGGCGTCGCGCCGAGTCACGAGCCCGTGCCGTGCGCGAGCGAGCGCCGCGATCCGTGCGTCCCCGTCCGTCATGTGCTGCGTCGACGCGCGCGACGTCGCCGAGTGACGCGTCCGCCCGCAACCGCATGTGACCGCGAGCCGCCGATGTGGTGGCTCGGCGTCACATGGTGGGTGGCCGTCACATGCCGAGTGGTGGGTGGGCGTCACATGCCGAGGGGGCGGCCGGGGAGCGGGGCGGGGCGAATACGCTGCCGCCGTGCTGCTGGTGGGACTCACCGGAGGGATCGGGTCGGGCAAGAGCACGGTCGCGGCGATGCTCGCCGAGCGGGGCGCGGTCGTGGTCGATGCCGACGCGGTCGCCCGCGCGGTCGTCGAGCCCGGCACGCCCGCGCTCGAGAAGCTCGTCGAGCGCTTCGGGCCCGGGATCCTCGACGCCGGCGGTGCTCTCGACCGTCAGGCCCTCGCGGACGCGGCGTTCGGGGACGACGAGTCGCGCAAGGCGCTGGAGGACATCACGCACCCCGCGATCAACGAGGAGTTCATGCGCCGGATCGTCGAGGCGCCCTCCGACTCGATCGTCGTCTGCGACGTGCCGCTGCTCGCCGAGTCCACGCAGGCCCAGGCGCGGGGCTACAAGGTCGTGATCGTCGTGGAGGCACCGCTCGACCTGCGCCTCGATCGGCTCGAGCAGCGCGGTGTGCCCCGCGACGACGCCCAGCGGCGCATCGCCGCGCAGGCGAGCGACGAGGAGCGCCGTGCCCTGGCCACCCACCTCGTCGACAACGCAGGCGACCTGGAGGCGCTCGTGCCCCAAGTCGATCGCATCTGGGACGACCTGCTGCGGATCAAGGAGCAGCAGGACGCCGAGGCCGCGAGCCCGCCGGACGAGCCCGGCGAGGGCTGACCGGCTCCGTCACAGGGCGTCGGTACGATCGCTCGATGGCGAAGTTCGAGCTCGTCTCCGAGTTCACCCCCGCAGGCGATCAGCCGCGCGCGATCGAGGGCCTCGCCGCGAGCATCGAGGCCGGCAACCCGGCCCAGACGCTGCTCGGCATCACCGGCTCCGGGAAGTCGTTCACCATCGCCGGCGTGATCGAGGCGGTGCAGCGACCGACGATCCTGCTGGCGCCCAACAAGACGCTCGCCGCGCAGATCGCGAGCGAGCTGCGCGAGTTCTTCCCGCGGAACCGGGTCGAGTACTTCGTCTCCTACTACGACTACTACCAGCCCGAGGCGTACCTGCCGGCGAGCGACACCTACATCGAGAAGGACTCGTCGATCAACGACGAGATCGACCGTCTCCGCCACTCGGCGACGGCGGCGATCATGAGCCGGCGCGACGTGATCGTCGTCGCGTCCGTGTCGGCGATCTACGGGCTCGGCGCTCCCGACGAGTACGAGCGCCAGTGCCTGATCGTCGATCGGGGGGCCGAGCGCGACCAGCGCTCGATCCTCGCCCGGTTGGTCGAGCTCCAGTACGAGCGCAACGACTTCACCTTCGCTCGCAACAAGTTCCGGGTGCGCGGCGACACGATCGAGGTGTTCCCGTCGTACGAGGAGCACGCGGTGCGGCTCCAGCTCTTCGGGGACGAGATCGAGCGCATCGCGGAGGTCGACCCCACGACCGGCGAGCTCGTCGGTGAGCTCGACCGCCTGGTGCTGTTCCCGGCGTCGCACTACGTCACGTCGCGCGCCCGACTCGAGAAGGCCATCGCCGGGATCGAGGCCGAGCTCGCGCAGCGTCTCGCCGAGCTCGAGCGGGCCGACAAGCTGCTCGAGGCCCAACGGCTGCGCATGCGCACCACCTACGACCTCGAGATGCTGCGAGAGGTCGGCGTGTGCTCCGGCATCGAGAACTACTCCCGGCACCTCGACGGTCGCGCGCCGGGGCAGATGCCCTACACCCTCCTCGACTACTTCCCCGACGACTACCTGATCGTCCTCGACGAGTCGCACGTGACCGTGCCCCAGCTGCACGGCCAGTACGAGGGCGACCGGTCGCGCAAGGAGGTGCTCGTCGACCACGGCTTCCGGTTGCCGTCCGCGATGGACAACCGACCGCTCACGTTCGACGAGTTCGCGGCCAAGGTCAACCAGATCGTGTTCATGTCGGCAACTCCGGGCGACTACGAGCTCGGGCACTCGAAGGTCGTCGTCGAGCAGATCGTGCGTCCGACCGGGCTCGTCGACCCCGAGGTGATCGTCAAGCCGACGAAGGGTCAGATCGACGACCTCGTCGCCGAGATCCGCGCGCGCGAGGAGCGCGAGCAGCGCGTGCTGGTCACCACGCTCACGAAGAAGATGGCCGAGGACCTCACCGACTACCTCGTGGAGCTCGGCGTCCGGGTCCGCTACCTCCACAGCGAGGTCGACACGCTCGAGCGGGTCGAGATCCTGCGGGCGCTGCGGCTCGGAGAGTTCGACGTGCTCGTCGGCATCAACCTGCTCCGTGAGGGCCTCGACCTGCCGGAGGTCTCGTTGGTCGCGATCCTCGACGCCGACAAGGAGGGGTTCCTGCGCTCGTCGACGTCGCTCATCCAGACGATCGGGCGTGCCGCCCGCAACGTCGACGGCCAGGTGATCATGTACGCCGACTCGGTCACCGACTCGATGCGCTTCGCCATCTCCGAGACGAACCGCCGCCGCAAGGCGCAGCTCGAGTACAACGCGGAGCACGGCATCGACCCGCAGACGATCCGCAAGGGCGTCACCGACATCCTCGAGATGGTGCGCGCACGAGACGGCGGCGACGACGCCCCGGCGTCGCGTGGTCGGGGCCGGGGTCGACGCGGCCGGACGCGCTCGGCGGTGTTCGACCTGTCGGGTGTCCCACCCGACGAGCTGGGACGCATGATCCAGACGCTCCAGGAAGAGATGCACGAGGCGGCGAAGGACCTCCGATTCGAGGAGGCCGCGCGCCTGCGCGACGAGATCACGGAGCTGAAGCGGGAGCTCAAGGCCGTCGGTTGAGTCGTCCCGGCGGGCGTGGCGACGAGAGGTCGGTATGCTCCCGCGCCATGTCTCGAGCCGGTCGGGTCCTCGTCACCGGGCTCATCGCGGTGGCTGCGGTGGCCACGCTCGCCGGGTCCGCCGGCGGCGGCGCGTACCCGGGCCAGAACGGGCTGGTCGCGTTCACCCGTGAGGACTTCTCGGGCGAGATCGCGGCGCACCTCTGGACCGTCGACCCCCAGACCGGCGACCTGGTGCAGCTGACGAACGATCCCACCGCGCTCGACCAGATGCCCGAGTGGTCGCCCGACGGCACGAAGATCGCGTTCTCCCGCGACACCGGCAACCAGGGCCTGATCGCGGTGATGAACGCCGACGGCACCGGCATCACGCCGCTCACCGACGACGACGGCAACACGTGCCCGACGTGGTCGCCCGACGGAACGAAGATCGCCTACTCGGACGGCCCGGGCGACATCGTCATCATCGACGCGCTCGACGGCACCGTGCTCGTCACGTTGCCGGTGGGGACGTGCGAGCTCTCGTGGTCGCCGCTCGGCGACCTCATCGCGTTCGCGCGCGGCAACGGCATCGAGGTGATCGCGCCGGTCACGGGTGCCGTCGCCCAGCCGGTCACCACCGATCCTGCGGATGCGTGGCCGACATGGGCGCCCGACGGCAGCCGCATCGTGTTCGAGCGCGACGGGTCCATCGTGAGCGTGCGGCCCGACGGCACCGACGAGACCGTCGTGCTGCCGGGCACGACGTTCTTCGGTCCTGCGTACTCACCCGACGGGACGCGTCTCGTGCTGGTCGAGTCGACCGATGGCAGCGGGCTCGGCCGGATCGTGACGGTCGCCGCGACCGGCGGCACGCCGACCCCGCTCACCGACCCGAGCGACGGGCAGGACGACCTCGAGCCCGACTGGCAACCGCTGGTCACGCCGCCGCCACCGCCGACGCCGATCCCGGTGGAGCCGACCTTCACGGCCTGAGCCGACCACGAACATCCGTTCGATCGTCGCTCGGGGTGGGTACGCTGGCTTCGTGGCGAAGGCGGGTGCAGCGACGACGAGCGATCCCGCCGGCCCGACGATCACGATCCGGGGGGCCCGGGAGCACAACCTCCGCGACGTCGACCTCGAGCTGCCCCGCGACCGGCTGATCGTCTTCACCGGCCTCTCCGGGTCGGGCAAGTCGTCGCTCGCGTTCGACACCATCTACGCCGAGGGTCAGCGCCGCTACGTCGAGTCCCTCTCGGCGTACGCGCGGCAGTTCCTCGGGCAGATGGACAAGCCCGACGTCGACTTCATCGAGGGGCTGTCGCCCGCGATCTCGATCGACCAGAAGTCGGCGTCGCGCAACCCGCGCTCGACCGTCGGGACGATCACCGAGGTCTACGACTACCTCCGCCTGCTGTACGCGCGCATCGGCGTGCCGCACTGTCCGAAGTGCGGCCGGGTCATCACGCGTCAGACGCCCCAGCAGATCGTCGACCGCGTGCTGGAGCTGCCCGACGACACGCGCTTCCAGGTGCTCGCGCCCGTCGTGCGCGGGCGAAAGGGCGAGTACGAGAAGCTCCTCAAGGAGCTCGCGTCGCAGGGCTTCACACGGGCCCGCATCGACGGCGAGCTCCACGAGCTGACCGAGAAGGTCCCGCTCGCCCGGTACGAGCAGCACACGATCGAGGTCGTCGTCGACCGACTCGTGCGGCGCGACGGCATCGAACGACGGCTCACCGACTCGCTCGAGACCGCGCTGCGCATCGCAGAGGGAGTCGCCGAGGTCGAGATCGTCCCCCGAGAGGGTGAGGAGCAGGCCGAGACGCTCACGTTCTCGGAGCACCTGGCGTGCAGCCACTGCGGGCTCAGCTTCGAGGAGCTCGCGCCGCGCAACTTCTCGTTCAACTCGCCCTACGGCGCGTGCGAGCGCTGCGACGGGTTGGGGACGCGCTTCGAGGTGGATCCGGAGCTCGTGGTGCCGGACAACGACCTGAGCCTCGCCGACGGCGCGATCGCCCCCTGGACCGGGTTCCGCAGCCGCTACTTCGACCGGGTGCTGGAGGCGGTCGCCGACGAGTTCGGGTTCAGCACCGAGACGCCGTGGAAGCGGCTCGGCAAGCGAGCGCGCAACGCGATCCTCAACGGAACGGGCGAGCGCGCGGTGCACGTCAAGTACCGCAACCGCTACGGGCGCCAGCGCTCCTACAACACCGCGTTCGAGGGCGTGATCCCGTGGCTCGAGCGCCGCCATGCCGACGCCGAGAGCGATCGGTCGCGCGAGCTGATCGAGGGCTACATGCGCGAGGTCCCGTGCCCCGCGTGCGACGGGGCGCGCCTCAAGCCGGCATCGCTCGGCGTCACGATCGGCGATCTCAACATCTACGAGGTCGGTGAGCTCTCGATCGCGAAGGCGGCCGCGTACCTCGACGGTCTCGAGCTGTCGGAGCGCGACCTCATGATCGCCGAAGCGGTCGTGAAGGAGGTCAACGAGCGGCTGAAGTTCTTGCTCGACGTCGGACTCGACTACCTCTCGCTCAATCGCGCGTCCGGCACGCTCGCGGGTGGGGAGGCGCAGCGGATCCGGCTCGCGTCGCAGATCGGCAGCGGGCTCGTCGGCGTGCTCTACGTGCTCGACGAGCCGTCGATCGGGCTGCACCAGCGCGACAACCAGCGGCTGATCGACACGCTCGTCCGCCTGCGCGACCTCGGCAACACGGTCATCGTCGTCGAGCACGACGAAGAGACGATCCGGGTCGCCGACCACGTCGTCGACATCGGGCCGGGCGCGGGGGAGCACGGCGGTGAGATCGTCGCGGCGGGGACGCTCGCCACCGTGCTCGCGGAGCCGCGATCGGTCACCGGCCAGTACTTGTCGGGCGAGCGGACGATCGCCGTGCCCGAGCGCCGCCGAGAGCCCGGCGACGCGTGGTTGTGGGTGCGCGACGCGCACGAGCACAACCTCCGCAACATCGACGTCGGGTTCCCGCTCGGGTGCTTCATCGCCGTGACCGGCGTGAGTGGGAGCGGCAAGTCGACGCTGGTGAGCGACATCCTCCATCACGCGCTCATGCAGCGCGTCTACAAGTCGAAGGTCGTCCCCGGTCGGCACAAGACGGTCGAAGGTGCCGAGCATCTCGACAAGGTCATCAACATCGACCAGTCACCGATCGGCCGCACCCCGCGGTCGAACCCGGCGACCTACTCGGGCGTGTTCGACAAGATCCGGTCGCTCTTCGCCGCGACGCAGGAGGCGAAGGTGCGGGGCTATCTGCCCGGGCGCTTCTCGTTCAACGTCAAGGGCGGGCGCTGCGAGGCGTGCGCCGGTGACGGGACGATCAAGATCGAGATGCACTTCCTGCCCGACGTGTACGTGCCGTGCGAGGTCTGCAAGGGTGCGCGGTACAACCGGGACACGCTCGACATCACGTTCAAGGGCAAGAACATCGCCGAGGTGCTCGACCTCTCGATCGAGGAGGCCTGCGAGTTCTTCGAGAACCAGCCGACGATCGCGCGTCACCTGCGGACGCTGCTCGACGTGGGGCTCGGCTACGTCCGGCTCGGCCAGCCCGCTCCGACGCTGTCCGGTGGTGAGGCGCAGCGGGTGAAGCTGGCGTCGGAGCTCGGCAAGCGGGCGACGGGGCGCACCATCTACATCCTCGATGAGCCCACGACGGGGCTGCACTTCGAAGACGTGCGCCGGCTGCTCGGGGTGCTCCAGCGCCTCGTCGACACCGGCAACACGGTGCTGGTGATCGAGCACAACCTCGACGTGGTGAAGTCGGCCGACTGGCTCGTCGACCTCGGACCCGAGGGTGGCGATCGGGGCGGGCGCGTCATCGCCGAGGGCCCGCCCGAGCACGTCGCCAAGACCGCCGACAGCCACACCGGCCGGTTCCTCGCGCCGCTCCTCGACCTGCCCTGACCTGCCGCGACCTCCGGGGAGGCCCGCCGCGCCCGAATCGGGCCCCGAGGATCTCCGAGCGGGGAAGATGGGCCCGATGAGCGCCCGGGATCCGTGGGAGACGCACGCGGGGTGGTGGCAGGAGCACTTCACCGACGGGGTCGACCCCGAGTACGAGGAGCAGATCCTGCCCATCGCCGACGTCGAGCTCGCCGGCGCGCGACGGGTGCTCGACGTCGGCTGCGGCGAAGGTCAGGTCGCCCGGCGCATCGGCGCGCTCGAGGGCGCCCGAGTGTTCGGCGTGGACCCGACCGAGAACCAGCTCGTCGCCGCCCGCGAACGCGGTGGTGGCGTCACGTACTCGCGGGCGGCCGCCGAGTGGCTCCCGTTCGCCGACGCCGCGTTCGACGCGGTCGTCATCTGCCTCACCCTCGAGCACCTCGATCCGTTCGAGCCCGCGATCGTCGAGGTCGCGCGCGTGCTCGAGCCGGGCGGGCGGTTCGTGCTGTTCCTCAACCATCCGCTGCTCCAGGCGCCGGGCAGCGGGTGGATCGACGACCGCATCCTCGAGGAGGAGTACTGGCGGATGGGCCCGTACCTCCCCGAGGACGTGGCGATGGAGGAGGTGGCCCCGGGCATCCGGCTGCCGTTCATGCACCGGCCGCTGCACCGGTACGTGAACACGATGGCCGAGTGCTGCCTGCTCGTGGAGCACATGGAGGAACCGGCCCCGCCGCCCGGGTTCCTGTCGCAGGCGCCCGAGTACGGAGAAGCGGCGACGATCCCGCGGCTGCTCGTGCTGCGCACCCGCAAGCACGCCTGAGCGCGCGCGGAGACCGACCTCGGGAGGTCTCCCGGAGTGTCAGTCGACCTTCGCGGGATCGACGGGCGCACCCTTGATCGCGAGCATCCGCTCGAGCGCGACGCGAGCCGACGCGGCCGTCTCGGGGTCGACGGTGATCTGGTTGACGACCTCGCCCCGCACGAGGGACTCGAGGCACCAGGCGAGGTGGGGCTCGTCGATGCGGAACATCGTGGCGCACGGGCAGATCAGCGGATCGAGCGACGTGATCGACTTGTCGGGGTTCTCCTCCGCGAGCCGCTGGACCATGTGGATCTCGGTGCCGATCGCGAGCTCGGAGCCAGGAGGCGCAGCGGTCACCCACTCGAGGATGCGCTCGGTCGAGCCGACCTTGTCGGCGAGCTCGACCACCTCGTGCCGGCACTCCGGGTGGACGATCACCTCGCCGTCGGGGTGCTCGGCGCGGAACGCGGCGACGTGCTCGGGCAGGAACCGCTGGTGCACCGTGCAGTGTCCGCGCCACAGGAGGAACGTCGCCTCCTTCACATCGCGCTCGTCGAGGCCGCCGAGGTCGCGGTGCGGGTTCCACACCCGCATGTGCGACTCGTCGTATCCCATCTGGTATCCGGTGTTGCGGCCGAGGTGCTGGTCGGGGAAGAAGAGCACCTTGATCGCGTTGCCCTTCGCGAAGGCCCACTCGAGGACCGCTCGCGCGTTCGACGAGGTGCACACCGCGCCGCCGTGGTCGCCGACGAACGCCTTCAGTGCGGCCGACGAGTTCATGTAGGTGATGGGCACCACCTGGTCGATGTCGGTGATCGCCGCGATCTCCTCCCAGGCCTCCTCGACCTGGTCGATGTCGGCCATGTCGGCCATCGAGCAGCCGGCGTTGAGGTCGGGGAGCACGACCCGCTGGTGGTCGGCGGTGAGGATGTCGGCCGACTCGGCCATGAAGTGCACGCCGCAGAAGACGATGCTCTCGGCGGCGTCGTGCTCCTCGGCCCACTGCGCGAGCTTGAAGGAATCACCCCGGAGGTCGGCCCAGCGGATGACCTCGGGTCGCTGGTAGTGGTGCCCCAGGATCAGCAGGCGCTCGCCGAGCTGCTCCTTGGCGTCACGGATCCACGCCTCGAGCTCGTCGGGCGACGCGAGGGTGTAGCGGTCCGGCAGCGGGGCCTGGAGTCGCAGCATCTGTCGCACCCCCAGCACCTCGCCCGAGACGGGCCAGGTGGGTGAGTCCGGAGGCTCGGTCGTGGCCGGCGGGGACAGCCTGGTCGCCCACCGCGGGGTTGTCGGCCCCGAGCCTGATGTGTGGCCGGTGCTTCCAGGCCGGCCTTCGCTGATGTTAACGCCGCGCCCCCCGTCCGGCCTTCCCGTTCGTCGCGCACGAGGGGTCGCTCGTCGCGTCGAGCGTGCCGGCGGCGGCGAACCCCGATGGTCGACCTCGCCGACGGGGGATCGCCCCGATGGAGTCGACGGGGCTCGTCCGTACCGTCGCCCTCGACATCGACGAGCACGTGGTGGTCGCCCTTGCGACCCCCGATTCGGGAGGAGATCGAGATGGGAGTGACCTGGATGAGGTTCCTGGCGACGGAGCGACCGGCTGCGCGGCACGTGCCGCGGCGTCGGCGCCGGGTGTGGACCCGCCGGGGCCGCTGATCGACGACGATGGGGGACGTGGTGCAGCGTCCGGAACCCGGCTCGATCCCGACCGGTCCCGGCTCGTACCAGTTCAAGGACGCCGCGGGCCGGGTGCTCTACGTCGGCAAGGCGACCAACCTGCGGAGCCGGCTCGCGAGCTACTTCGCGCCGCCCGAGACCCTGATGCCCCGCACCCGCCAGATGGTCGCGGCTGCCGACTCGGTCGAGTGGATCGAGGTGCGCAACGAGGTCGAGGCGCTGTTCCTCGAGTACAACCTCATCAAGCGCCACCGGCCGCGCTTCAACATCCGGTACAAGGACGACAAGTCGTATCCGTACCTGGCGGTCACGCTCGACGAAGAGTGGCCCCGCGCCATGGTCATGCGGGGGACGAAGCGCAAGGGCGTGCGCTACTTCGGTCCTTACGCCCACGCGTACGCGATCCGCGAGACGCTCGATCTCCTCCTGCGCACGTTCCCGATCCGCACGTGCACGCGAGGGAAGTTCGACCGCCACCATCGGCTCGGCCGTCCGTGCCTGTACGCCCACATCGAGAAGTGCTCGGCACCGTGCGTGGGCGACGTCACGCGCGACGAGTACGACGCCCTCGTCGCCGACCTCCTCACGTTCCTCGACGGCGACACCGCACCGGTGGTGGCGCGCCTCGAGCGCCAGATGCGCGAGGCCGCCGACGAGATGGAGTACGAGCGCGCAGCCCGCCTGCGCGACCAGCTCACCAGCGTGCGCAAGGCGATCGAACGCCAGCAGATGGTGGCGCGCAAGGAGGAGGACTTCGACGTGATCGGGCTCGCCGAGGACGAGCTCGAGGCGTCGGTGCAGGTGTTCTTCGTGCGCCGGGGCCGGGTGGTCGGACGACGAGGCCTGGTCGTCGACAAGGTCGAGGACCTCGACACGAGCCAGCTCGTCGCCCGCCTGCTCGAGCAGCTGTACGCCGGCGCCGCATCCGAGGACGTGCCCCGCGAGGTGCTGGTGCCGGTCGACCCCGAGGACCCCGCGCTGGTCCGGGCCTTCCTCGCGCAGGTGCGCGGCGGCAAGGTCGAGGTGCGGGTACCTCGACGCGGGGCCAAGCGCGAGCTGCTCGCGACCGTCACCCGCAACGCCACCGAGACCTTCACCCAGCACAAGCTGCGCCGTGCGTCCGACCACAACGCACGCGCCCGGGCGCTCACTGCGCTCCAGGACGCGCTCGGGCTCGCCGAGGCACCGTTGCGCATCGAGTGCTTCGACATCTCCAACCTCCAGGGGAGCGAGATCGTCGGCTCGATGGTCGTGATGGAGGACGGCCTCGCGAAGCGCTCCGACTACCGGCGGTTCAAGGTGCGCCACCAGGAGGGGCAGGACGACTTCGCGGCGATGGAGGAGGTGCTCGGTCGGCGCTTCCGGCGCTACCTCGACGAGCGCGACGAAGGTGCGCGGGCGGGCAAGCGGTTCTCGTACCCGCCCAACCTGCTCCTCGTCGACGGCGGTCGCGGACAGCTCAACGTCGCCATCCGCGTGCTCGAGGAGCTCGGGCTCGAGGAGATCGCGGTGGCATCGCTGGCGAAGCGGTTCGAAGAGGTCTACCTGCCCGACCGCGAGCTGCCGGTGCGCATCCCGCGCGACTCGCCGGCGCTGTTCCTGCTCCAGCAGGTGCGAGACGAGGCCCACCGCTTC
This sequence comes from uncultured Bifidobacteriaceae bacterium, assembly GCA_964501785.1. Classification (GTDB taxonomy): domain Bacteria; phylum Actinomycetota; class Acidimicrobiia; order IMCC26256; family PALSA-555; genus DATBSK01. The sequence goes on along the minus strand of CAZCUD010000002.1, from coordinate 26,282 downwards.
GCCATCACGTACCACCGCAAGCTGCGCGAACGGAAGGCGACTCGCTCGGTGCTCGACGACGTCCCCGGTCTGGGCCCGACCCGCCGATCGCGCCTCCTGCGCGAGTACGGCTCGGTGAAGAAGCTGCGCGCGCTGTCGGAGGAGGAGCTCGTCGCGATCCCGTGGCTCCCCGAGCGGGTCGGGCGCGCGGTCTACGAGCGCCTGGCGACGAGTCCCTGACCTGCAGATCGGGGCGCGTCGCGGGGCAGTCGCGGTGGTGCCGACGGCACCGGATCGTGGGCTGCGAGCCACGTGCGCAGGTCCGCGGCCGGCAGCGGCTCGCACAGGTGGAAGCCCTGCACGAGATCGCACCCGAGCGACTCGAGGGTACGGAGCGCTCGCTCGCTCTCGACGCCCTCGGCGACCGACTGCAGCCCGAGCGAGTGGGCGAGATCGACGGTCGAGCGCACGATCACCAGGTCTTCGTCGTCGTCGGCCAGGTCGGCGATGAACGACTTGTCGATCTTGAGGAGGTCGACCGGAAGCCGCTTCAGGTACGCGAGCGACGAGTACCCCGTGCCGAAGTCGTCGACCGCGATCCCGACTCCGAGGTCGTGGAGGTCGTTGAGGACGGCGGCAGCACGTGCCGGATCGGTGACCATCATGCTCTCGGTCACCTCGAGCATGAGGATGCCGGGGTCGACGTCGCACTCCTCGACGATGCGGGCGACGCTGTCGACGAAGCCGTCCTCGTAGAGGCTGCGCACCGAGATGTTCACCGACACCCAGAGGTCGTGGCCGGCCGCGCGCCACGTCGCGCACTCGATGAGAGAGTCACGCAGCACGTGCTCGGTGAGCGTCCCGATCAGGCTCGTCGACTCCGCGAGCGGCACGAACTCGGTCGCCGCGAGCAGGCCGAGCGTCGGGTGCTGCCAGCGCACGAGTGCCTCGGCTCCGACGACGCGGGCACCGCTGGTCGAGAGCTCGGGCTGGTAGTGGACGATCACCTCGCCGTGGTCGATCGCGGCGCGCAGCTCGCCCAGCAGCTGCAGGCGACGTGCATCGTTGCGGTCGAGCTCCGGCTCGTACACCACGAAGCCCCGTCGGTGCTCCTTCGCGACGTACATCGCGACGTCGGCCGCCTTGAGGAGATCGTCGACCGTCGTGCCGTGATCGGGATAGCGGGCGCTCCCGATGCTGGCATCGATGTCGAAGTGGAGGCCCTCGACGAGAAAGGGCGCCTCGAACGCGTGGCGCAGCTGCTCGGACGCGGCGGACGCCGTGTCCGAGGGCGCGATGACGGCGAACTCGTCGCCACCGAGGCGGGCGACGACCCCGTCGGGCCCGATCGTCCCCAGGATCCGGGTGCCGACGAGGCGGAGGAGATCGTCGCCGATCTGGTGCCCGAGCGTGTCGTTGACCTCCTTGAAGCGGTCGAGGTCGAGCACCATCACGGTGAACGCCGCATCCGGTGCCGAGCTGATGAGGTGTCCGACGCGGTCGGTGAAGTACACGCGGTTCGGAAGTCCCGTGAGCGCGTCGTGGTGGGCCTGGTACTCCTTCTCGAGCGAGACCTTGGCGCTGCGGTACGCGATCCAGAGGGGGGCGAGGATCAAAGGGACGACCTCGACCCGCCAGTCGGCGACGATCGCGACGATCAAGCCGAGGGACAGCAGCACCACCGCGGTGGACAGGTAGAAGCCCAGCTCGTTGCGGAAGTGGCGCAGCACCGGCACGCCGGTCACGAGCGCGAGCGCGATGCCCACCAGCTCGGTGTTGACGACGAAGAAGGCGAGCCCGGCGAGCGCGATGCCGATGAACTCCTGCGCCCCGAAGCTCGCGGGATCGGAGAAGTGGAACGGGCCCGCGACGAGCTCGAGCACGGCGCCGGCGGCGAGCCAGGCGAGCGTGTACTGCGAGAGGTTGAACGTCGCCTTCCACCACGGCACGCCCCGGTAGCGGTCGGCGATGAGCGAGGCGACGACCTGCGCGAACACAGCCGACGCAAGACCGAACATCAGCAACAGGGCGAACACGAACGTCGTGGACGTCGTGACCTCCTCGTGCTCGTCGTGGAAGGGGACGAGGAGGGGGAACATCTCGCCGAAGACGACCAGGGCGGCCAGGACCCAGAAGGCGGGCTCGTCGACCGGGAGCTCGCCGATGTCGAGGATGGCGAACGCGACGAGGGTCGCGAGGCCGGCGACGGTGACGACGGCGATGTAGGTGCGCACCGTGGCCTTCACGCCCAGCCCTCCCGCGCCGGCCCCCCGTCGACTCCGCGCTGGGCCGGGAGCCTCACCCCGGCCCGAGTGTCACGCCCGGTGGTCGTGGGCGCGCTCTCGGCGGCAACGGGGGTCAGCCTACCTGCTGGGGGCCTCGACGCAGTGGGCCGCCTCACCGCCGGGCCGGGCCTGCGTTCACGGGCTCGGCGATGCCGTACCGCCGGGGCCCGGACGCGACACGGCCCCGCCGGAGGCGGGGCCGCAGTCGTCGATCGTTCGGGATCGCTGGGTCAGTGCCACTTCCTGCCGGCACCGAGCGCCGAAGCGGTGGCCACGAGGGCGGCCACGGCCATCCCAAGTCGAATCAGACGAGCCTTCACGCTCTGCCTCCTTGGTCGTGGTCGCCCACGGACGTGGCCGACGGGTCATTATCGGCAGATCACCGTCTCGATCTTGAGGAATCCGTCCCGCCGAGCGCAACCCTTTCTTCGGCGTGTCCCGGGGCAAGCGGCTCAAGGCCGCCGGTAGGACCGCCGAAGGCCCGTCGTGCTCCTCGTCGTCGTCGTCCTGCTCGCCGTGCTCACCGTCCCCCTGACCGGGGGCAAGCTCGGGCGACTCGCCGACGTCCGACTGCGGCTGCCCGCCCTGGCGCTCGTCGGACTCTTCGGGCAGGTGGTGATCATCTCGGTGTTCCCGGACATGCCCGATTGGCTCGCCACCACGGTCCACTTCGCGAGCTACGGGCTGGTGCTCGCCTTCATCTGGTGCAACCGCCGGCTGCCGGGGCTGTGGCTCGTGGCGCTGGGCGGGCTCTCCAACTTGGTGGTGATCGCGGCGAACGGTGGCGTGATGCCCGCGAGCGAGGACGCGCTGCGCACCGCGGGTCGTTCGCCGACCGAGGAGGGCTTCACCAACTCGGAGGTGCTCGCGGACCCGAAGCTGGAGCTGCTCGGCGACGTGATCCCGATGCCCTCGTGGATGCCGCTCGCGAACGTGTTCAGCATCGGGGACGTGCTGATCGCGATCGGCATCTTCTGGTGCGTCCACGCGATCTGTCGCGGGCGCGGCGTCGCGAACGAGGCGGGTACGGTGGCATGACGCGATCACGCGGTGCGACCTTCCGCCGGCGTGGCCGCGCAACGCATCGATGCTCGATCTGACCATCGTCACCGGGATGTCCGGCGCAGGCCGCTCGTCGGCCGCGGACGCGCTCGAGGACCTCGGCTTCTTCGTCATCGACAACATGCCGCCCGCCCTCATCCCCAAGGTCGCCGAGCTCGCTGCCGGCGGCGGTCGACCCTCGCGCTACGCGCTGGTCGTGGACGTTCGCTCGGGTGCGTTCATGGACGATCTCGAGACGGCGCTCACAGAGCTCCGCGACTCGGGCGCGCGCACGCGCGTCCTGTTCCTCGACGCGTCGGATCCTGTGCTCGTCCGGCGCTTCGAGGCGTCGCGGCGACGGCACCCCCTCTCGGATGCCGACAGCATCATCGACGGCATCGCGCTCGAGCGCGACCTGCTCGAGGAGCTCAAGGGCGAGTCGGATCTCATCATCGACACCACCGAGCTCAACGTGCACCAGCTCCGTGAGCGCGTGCGCGAGCTGTTCGGCGGCGCGGCACCGGAGCCCGGCGAGCTCCAGACCAACGTGATCTCGTTCGGCTACAAGCACGGCGTGCCGGTCGACGTCGACGTGCTGTTCGACTGCCGCTTCCTCCCGAACCCGCACTGGGTCGAGCGGCTGCGGCCGCTGCCGGGCACCGACGCCAACGTGCGCCGGTACGTGCTGCGCCAGCCCGAGGCCGAGGCGTTCCTCGACGAGCTGCGCAGCCTGTTCCGGCTGCTGCTGCCCGCGTACGTGCGCGAGGGCAAGGCCTACCTGTCGATCGGCGTGGGCTGCACGGGCGGCCGGCATCGCAGCGTCGTGATCGCGACCGAGCTCGGGAAGATCCTCGAAGAGCTCGGCTTCGGAGCACGCGTGAGCCACCGGGACCTCGACCGTGGGTGACCACGGTGTCGGGCCGTCCGTCGTCGCGATCGGCGGTGGTCACGGACTCGCGGTGACGCTCCGAGCGGCGCAGCGCTACGCCGGAACGCTCACGGCGGTGGTGAGCGTCGCCGACGACGGCGGCTCGAGCGGGCGGCTGCGGCGCGAGCTCGACGTCGTGCCACCAGGTGATCTCCGCAAGTGCCTGGTCGCGACCGCCGACCCCGACAACGTCTGGGCGCGCGCGTTCGCGCACCGGTTCGACGGTGGCGAGCTCGCCGGCCACGCGCTCGGCAACTTGGTGCTCGTCGGCCTCGCCGAGACGCTGGGCGATCTCGGTGCCGCGCTCGACGAAGCCGGCGCGCTGCTCGGCTCGCACGCTCGCGTCCGCCCCGCGACGACCGAGCCCGTCGTGCTCAAGGCCCACGTGGAAGGGTCGGGCGCCGACGGGGTCGGCTCCGAGCGCGAGATCGAGGGGCAGGTCGCCGTGATGCACGCGCCGGGGCGCATCCGGCGCATCGAGCTGTGCCCCGAGGGCGTGCCCGCCGACGCGGTCGCCGTCGAGGCGATCGAGCGCGCCGACCAGGTGGTGCTCGCTCCGGGTTCGCTCTTCACCAGCCTCCTGCCGGCGGTGCTCGTGCCCGACATCCGACGCGCGGTGCGTGCGTCGCCGGGTCGTGTCGTGCAGGTCGGGAACCTCGTCCCCCAGATCCCCGAGACCGACGGGCTCGACGGCGTCGACCACCTCCGAGCGGTGCTCGACCACGGCGCGCGGGTCGACGTGCTGGTCTCCGCGGTCGACGGGCGCCTCGACGTCGACGAGGCGGAGGTCGCCGCCCTGGGCGTGCGCCCGGTGCGCGCCGCCGTCGCCGGCGAGGCGTTCCCGGGCCATGATCCCGGGCGGTTGGCGGAGGTGCTCGCCCGTCTACTTTGATGCGAGAGGATCGAAGCTCGAACGAGACCGGTGCGACAGGAGCGCCGCCAGACATCGCCGAAGGGTGTGGGTCAGATGACGGTACGAGTGGGGATCAACGGCTTCGGGCGCATCGGGCGCTCGTTCCATCGGGCGCTGCTGGCCCGGGGAGCGTCGGCGGGCGTGGAGCTGGTCGCCGTCAACGACCCGATGGGTGACGCCTCGACGATGGCGTTCCTGCTGAAGCACGACTCCGTCGGCGGGACCCTGGCGAACGAGGTCAAGGCCAACGACCAGGGGTTCTCGGTCGACGGCAAGGACGTCGTGAAGCTCGAGGTCATGGATCCCGCCGAGATCCCGTGGGGTGACCACGGGGTCGACGTGGTCATCGAGTCGACCGGCCTCTTCACGGCTCGCGAGAAGGCGGCCGGCCATCTCGCGGGCGGCGCGAAGAAGGTGATCATCTCGGCCCCCAGCGGCGACGCCGACGCCATGATCTGCATGGGCGTCAACGACGACGTCTACGACGCCGACCAGCACGCCGTCATCTCGAACGCGTCGTGCACCACGAACTGCTTGGCTCCGATGGCGAAGGTGCTCCACGACGAGTTCGGCATCGTGCGCGGCCTGATGACGACCGTCCACGCGTACACGAGCGACCAGTCGCTCCAGGACCTGTCGAAGCCCACCCGCAAGGGCACACCCGACCTCCGTCGCATGCGCGCTGCTGCGCTGTCCATCATCCCGAGCACCACGGGTGCGGCGCGCGCGATCGGGAAGGTCCTGCCCGAGCTCGACGGTCGCCTCGACGGGACGTCGCTGCGGGTGCCCACGCCGACCGGGTCCATCACCGACCTCACGGCCGAGCTGTCGAAGGACGCGTCGGTCGACGACATCAATGCGGCGTTCCAGAAGGCCTCCAACGACAAGTCGTACAAGGGTGTGCTCGAGTACAGCGACGAGGAGCTCGTGTCGGCCGACATCGTGCACAACCCTTCGTCGTGCATCTTCTCGGCGCCGGACACGATGGCGAGCGGATCGATGATCAAGGTGCTCGGCTGGTACGACAACGAGTGGGGATACTCGAACCGCCTGGTCGACCTCGTCGCGTTCGTCGGCTAGTCCGACTCCGCCATGGACCTGCCGTCTCTCGGCGCGCTCTCGTTCGAGCGCGGCGCTCGTGTGCTCGTGCGCGTCGACTTCAACGTGCCCATCGACGACGGGCGCGTCGAGGACGACCTCCGCATCGCGACCGCGCTGCCGACGATCGAGGACCTGCGGAGCCGGGGTGCAGTGGTCGTCGCCTGCGGGCACCTCGGTCGGCCCAAGGGCGTGCCCGATCCGAGGTACTCGATGGCCCCGGTCGCCGAGCGCTTGGGTGAGCTGCTGGGCGCCGGGGTGCGACTCGCACCGGCGGTCGTGGGTGCGGAGGTCGCATCGATCATCGGCGAGGCCGAGCCTGGCGACGTCGTGATGCTCGAGAACCTGCGCTTCGAGGCGGGGGAGACCGAGAATGCCCCCGACTTCGTCGCCTCGTTGTCGAGCCTCGGTGACAGGTACGTGAACGAGGCCTTCGGCGCGTCGCACCGCGCGCACGCGTCGATCGTGGGCCCACCGGGAGTCCTCCCGTGTGCCGCGGGGCTGCTGCTCGAACGCGAGGTCGACGTGCTGTCGCGGCTGCTCCGTCGACCGGAGCGACCGTTCTTGGCGGTCCTCGGTGGCGCGAAGGTGAGCGACAAGCTCGGCGTGATCGAGGCGCTCCTCGACAAGTGCGACGCGATCCTCGTCGGCGGCGCGATGGCGTTCACGTTCGAGGTCGCCCGCGGCGGGGCCGTCGGCGACTCCCTGGTGGAGCCCGACATGGTCGACACCTGTCGCCGCCTGCTCGACAGCGGACGGATCCGGATCCCGAGCGACGTCGTCGTCGCGCAGGAGATCGATGCGGCCGCCGAGACCCGCGTCGTCGCGGCCGATGCGGTGCCCGCGGGCTGGAAGGGCCTCGACGTGGGGCCGGCGACGGCTCGGTCGTTCGCAGAGGAGATCGGGTCCGCCGCCACCCTGCTGTGGAACGGACCGATGGGGGTGTTCGAGGTGGCACCGTTCGCCGAGGGCACGCGCGAGGTCGCCGAAGCGGTCGCGTCGTGCCCGGGCTTCACGGTCGTCGGGGGCGGCGACAGCGCCGCGGCGATCCGTCAGATGGGGTTCGCGGACCGTGTCGATCACGTGAGCACTGGTGGCGGCGCGTCGCTCGAGCTCATCGAGCAGGGCGACCTCCCCGGGCTCGCCGCGCTGCGTGAGGCCGCCGCACGAGAAGGGACCGACGGATGAGCGACACCGACCGCAAGCCGATCATCGCGGCGAACTGGAAGATGCACCACGACCACCTCGTGGCGATCCAGGTGGTGCAGAAGCTCTCGTACCGACTCGAGAAGGACGACTACGAGGCGTGCGACATCGTGGTCGCGCCGCCGTTCACCGACCTGCGGACGCTGCAGACGGTCATCGAGAGCGACAAGCTCGGGATCCTGCTCGGTGCCCAGAACTGCCACTGGGAGGACAAGGGTGCTTTCACCGGCGAGGTCGCGCCGCCGATGCTCGCCAAGCTCAACGTCGACTACGTGATCGTCGGACACTCGGAGCGCCGGCAGCTGTTCGGCGAGACCGACGAGACCGTCAACCTCAAGGTCAAAGCCGTGCTGAAGCACGAGATGACGCCGATCTTGTGCGTCGGCGAGACCCTCGACGAGCGCGAGTCGGGGCGCACCGAGGAGCGCGTGTCGTCCCAGACCCGAGCGGCGTTCGCCGGCGTGAAGCGCGACGCCGCGGCCGGCTGCGTGATCGCCTACGAACCGATCTGGGCGATCGGCACCGGCCGCAACGCGACGCCCGACGACGCCAACGCGACGATCGCAGTGATCCGGGGCGTCGTGCGGGACCTGTACGGGGACGCCGCCGACGGCGTGCGCATCCAGTACGGCGGGAGCGTGAAGCCGGGCAACATCGGCGAGCTCATGGCGATGCCCGACATCGACGGTGCGCTCGTCGGCGGGGCGTCGCTCGATCCCGACGACTTCGCGCGCATCGTGCGCTACCGGGGCTGAGGCGAGCCGCGCCTAGACTGCTCGGCCGTGGTCCTCGACGCCGCCCTCATCGTGATCTGCGTCGCCTCGGCGCTCGTCATGATCTTCTTGATCCTGCTGCACTCCGGCCGCGGTGGCGGTCTGTCCGACATGTTCGGCGGCGGGCAGCTGGGTGGCTCCATGGCCGGGTCGACGGTGGTCGAACGGAACCTCGACCGCCTGACGATCATCACCGGGATCATCTTCGGCTTCTCGACCGTGATCCTGGCGCTGCGCCTCCAGCCGGCCTGACCCGAGCGCGCGCCCGGCGCGCGCGTCCAGAGGGTCCACCGAATGCGGCGCACCTTCTGGTAATCAGGGTGCTCCGACGACGGCGAGGGGGTCGGCAATGAGCACGCGCTCGCGCGCACGTTTCCTGCTGGTGGCGAGCACGTTGACCGTGTTCGCTGCGGCCTCGATCGCGCCGGCCGCGGCCGATCGGGCCGACCGCGCACGCGCACAGGCCGACGGCACGATCCGCATCGCGGCCGAGGAAGAGCCGTTCTGCGCCGACTGGATCTCGAGCTGCGCTGCGCTGGTCTGGGGGAACTGGGCGCTCGGCAACCTGACGATGCCGCAGGCGACGAACGTCGCGGTCGACGGCACCTACGTGCCCGGGCCGATGCTCGCGGAGATGCCCACCGTCGACCCGGGGCCGCCGATGACGGTCACGTACCGCATCCGGCCCGAAGCGGTGTGGAGCGACGGCACGCCGATGACGTCGGCGGACTTCGAGTACACGTGGGACCAGATCGTCAACGGTGACGACATCTACGACACCACCGGCTACGACCTGATCGAGAGCATCGACACCACCGATCCGCAGGTCGCGGTCGCGACGTTCTCCGAGCCCTTCGCGGCGTGGCGGGACCTGTTCGCGGGGTTCTACTTCGTCCTCCCGAGCCACCTGCTCGAGGGCAAGGACCGCAACAAGGTGATGAAGGACGGCTACGACTTCTCGGGCGGGCCCTGGCAGCTCGACGGCGGCAAGAGCGGCTGGAAGAAGGGCAAGACCATCACCTTGGTGCCGAACGACGCGTACTGGGGAACGCAACCGTCGATCGCGAAGGTCATCTTCCAGTTCATCCCCGAGAGCTCGGCCGAGCTCGAGGCGGTGAAGTCGGGGCAGGTCGTCGCGGCGTATCCGTTGCCGATCGACGGCGCACTCGACGACCTCGACGAGACGCCCAACCTCGAGTACACGGTGAGCTACGGCAACCAGTTCGAGGCGTTCTGGATCAACGCCGACGCCTTCCCGTTCGACTCGCAGGCCGTCCGGCAGGCGGTGGCGTACGCGACCGATCGCCAGACGATCGTCGAGGCGATCCTCGAGCCGGCGATCCGCGAGGCGCGCGTCCTGCAGAGCTTCATCGTCCCGACGTTCCGAGCGTTCTACGACCCCTCGTTCGAGCAGTATTCCGCCGACCCGGCCCGAGTGGACGAGCTCATGACCGAGGATGGTTGGGAGAAGAACGGCCAGTACTGGGAGAAGGACGGGAAGACCGCATCGTTCACGGTCAACACGACCGCCGGCAACGAGGTGCGCGAGCGCACGCTGGAGCTCTGGCAGAGCCAGCTCCAGCAGGCCGGCTTCGAGGTCGACATCAAGCCGCTCGACGCCGACGTGTTCTTCGGGGATCGGCTGCCGAAGGGGCAGTACGCGGCAGGCCTCTTCGCCTCGGTCGGGACGCCCGACCCCGGCCTGTGCCTGATCTTCTGCTCCGAGAACATCCCGTCGAAGAAGAACCGTCAGGCGGGGCAGAACGTGACGCGCACCGACGACCCGGCGATCGACGAGTCGTGGAGCGCGGTCGACACGACCCTCGACGAGGCCGCTCGCGTGAGCGCCGCCCAGTCGGGGCAGCGGGCGCTGGCGACCTACGTGGCGTCGCTGCCGCTGTACCAGACGCCGACCCTGTTCATCTACGACCGGGAGCGGCTGGGCGGGAACATCGTGGACAACGTCGTCATGGGTCCGTTCTTCACCATGAACGAGTGGGTGCTCCAGTAGCGCCCACCGCGGCGCCGTGACGAAGTACGTGCTGCGGCGGATCGCCGCGTCCATCCCGGTCCTGCTGCTGGCCTCCGTGCTGGTGTTCCTGCTGGTGCGCGAGTTCGGCGCCGACCCGGCGCGGATCCGCTGCCAGGCCAGCCGCGACGTCGAGTGCCGCGACCGCGCGCGCGAAGCGCTCGGGCTGAACGATCCGCTCCCCGAGCAGTACGTGCGCTTCATGGGGGACTTCGTCCAGGGCGACTGGGGCGAGAGCCAGCGGACGGGTCGCTCCGTCGGCGAGTCGATCCGCGACGATCTCTGGGAGACCTCGCAGCTGGCGTTCTGGGGCGTGCTGCTGTCGGGTGGCGTGGCGCTCGCGGTGGGTGTCTACTCGGCGAGTCGGCCGTACTCGCGTGGCGACTACCTGTTCACCGGGCTCGCGTTCGCCGGGATCGCCATGCCGACGTTCTGGTTCGGTCTGCTGACGATCCAGTACCTGACGTTCGAGCTGCAGAACGTGCTCGGCACCACCGAGCCGATCTTCTACTCGATCCCGAACCCGGTGGGATCCGGAGCGGTCGAGTACTTCCGTGAGCTCGCGCTCCCGGTCATGGTGCTGTCGGTGCAGCTCGTCGCGGGCTGGAGTCGCTACCAGCGCTCCTCGATGCTGGAGGAGCTCAATCAGGACTACATCCGGACCGCTCGAGCGAAGGGGCTGCCTCGACGCACGGTCGTCTGGAAGCACGGACTCAGGAACTCGCTGAGCGCCCTCGTCACCGTCGTCGCCCTCGACGTCGGCGCGCTCTTCGGTGGCCTCATCATAACCGAGCGCGTCTTCTCGCGTCCGGGCATGGGCACCCTGCTCTTGAGCGCAGTGAACAACGGCGACACCCAGATCGTGCTGCCGTGGATGCTCGTCGTCGGCGCGATCATCATCGTGTTCAACCTCGTCGCCGACATCGCGTACGGCTTGCTCGACCCGCGCGTGCGGGTGACGTGAGGTCGCGGTGAGCGCGCGCGACTCCGATCCGAAGCGACGCGTCCGGGAGGCGGGCACCGGGACCGCGTCGCCCGTGGGCACGTCGGCGTTGCTCGACGAGGCGGTCGTCAGCGCCGAGGAGATGCTCGCCGACGTCGACCTGACCGACGCCCGTCCGGCGGGCTCGGGCTGGCGCCTCTTCGGCCGCCGGTTCCTCCGTCACAAGGTGGCGACGGCCTCGCTCGTGATCCTGCTCCTCGTCGGGCTGGCGGCAGCATTCGCGTCGGTGGTCTCGCCGCACGAGTTCAACCCGCCGCTCACCGCGGACGTCCTCGACGACGCCCGGCAGCCGCCGTCGTGGGAGCACCCCTTCGGCACCGACAAGCTCGGCCGCGACCAGCTCACCCGCGTGCTCCACGCGCTCCAGAAGTCGCTGCTCATCGGCCTCGGGGTGGCGTTGGTCTCCGTGGTCCTCGGGGTGATCGTCGGATCGATGGCGGGGTACTACGGGGGCGTCACCGACGGCGCGCTCATGCGCTTCACCGATCTCTTCCTGGTGATCCCCGAGCTGGCGGTGCTGCTGATCGTCGCCAAGAACCCCGATCCGAGCTTCTTCGGGCTCTTCCACTTCCCGCCGGCGACGGAGGTGAGCGGGATGATCCTGATCCTCGCCGCGCTCGGATGGATGGCGATCGCGCGGATCGTGCGCGGCGAGTTCCTCTCGTTGCGCGAGAAGGAGTACGTCGAAGCGGCTCGCGCCGCCGGAGCCTCGGGGCTGCGCATCATCGCCCGGCACCTGCTGCCCAACACCGTGGGGCCGATCGTCGTCTTCGCCACGCTCGAGGTCGGACTCGCGATCCTGGCCGAGGCGACCCTGTCGTTCCTCGGGGCAGGCATCCAGCCGCCCGACGTCTCGCTCGGCAACATGATCGCCGACGCCGAGAGCACGGTCGGGACCGATCTCGCCTACCTGATCATCTTCCCGGGGCTCACGCTGTTCCTGATCGTGCTCTGCGTGAACTTCATCGGTGACGGGCTGCGCGACGCGCTCGACCCGAAGGCGACACGATGAGCGGGGGAGGGGGCCCGCTGCTCGAGGTCGACGACCTCCGGATCGAGTTCCCGATCCATGGGGGGGTCGTCCGGGCCGTCAACGGGGTCGGGTTCTCGCTCCACCGGGGTGAGACGCTGGCGATCGTCGGCGAGTCGGGATCCGGCAAGAGCGTGACCGCGCTGGCGATCATGGGGCTCGTCGACGAGCCCGGTCGCATCGTCGACGGCGACATCCTCTTCGACAGCACCTCGCTGCGCGCCCTGCCCGAGCGCGCATACCGGAGACTGCGCGGGGGGGAGATCGCGATGATCTTCCAAGACCCGCTGTCGTCGCTGAACCCGGCCTACCGGGTCGGTGACCAGATCGCAGAGGCGCTCCTGCAGCACACGTACGACGACAAGCGCGCCGCGCGCCTGAGGGCAGCGGAGCTGCTCGAGCTCGTCGGAATCGCTCGAGCCGCCGATCGCGCGCGCGACTACCCGCATCAGCTCTCCGGAGGCATGCGCCAACGAGCGATGATCGCGATGGCGATCGCGAACGGCCCCAAGCTGCTCATCGCGGACGAGCCGACCACGGCGCTCGACGTGACCATCCAGGCGCAGGTGCTCGACGTCCTGCGCGCCGCGCAGGCCGAGACCGAGGCCGCGATGCTCCTCATCACGCACGACCTCGGGATCGTCGCCGGCGTCGCCGATCGTGTCGCGGTGATGTATGCAGGCCGGATCGTCGAGGAGGGCACGACCGACGACGTGTTCGCGCGACCCCGCCATCCGTACACGCTCGGGTTGCTCGGCTCGTTGCCGCGACTCGACGGCGACCGCGACGCGCCGCTCGCGACGATCCCGGGCTCGCCACCCAACCTGCTGCGGCTCCCGCCCGGATGCTCGCTCGCGCCGCGTTGCCCGTACGTCGTCGACCGGTGCCGGGCCGAGACCCCGCCGCTCGCAGCGACCGACGACGGCGGTGCGCACGTCTCCGCGTGCTTCCGCGCCGCGGAGCTCGAGGGTCTCGTCCGAGGCGACGCGCCGATGGAAGGGTCCGCGTGACCCCGCCGTTGCTCGAGGTCGAGCACCTCGTGAAGCACTTCCCGATCCGTCGGGGCTACTTCGGGACGCGCGAGGACGGCGTGGTCCACGCGGTCGACGACGTGAGCTTCTCGCTGGAGCGCGAAGAGACGCTCGGGCTCGTCGGGGAGTCCGGATGCGGCAAGTCCACCACCGGGCGGCTCGCGCTGCGGCTGCTCGACCCGACCTCGGGCGCGATCCGGTTCGAGGGCGCGCCGGTGGAGTCGATGCGGGGTCGAGAGCTGCGCGCGCTGCGCCGGCGGATGCAGATCGTGTTCCAGGACCCGTACGCATCGCTCGATCCCCGCATGCGCGTGCAGGACATCCTCGCCGAGCCGCTCGTGATCCAGGGTCGACGGGGCGAGGCGGGTGATCGGGTGCCGGAGCTGCTCGCGATGGTCGGCCTCGACGGTGAGCACGCGAACCGGTTCCCGCACGAGTTCTCGGGTGGCCAGCGTCAGCGCATCGGCATCGCCCGGGCGCTCGCGCTCGAACCCGACCTGATCGTGCTCGACGAACCGGTCTCGGCGCTCGACGTCTCGATCCAGGCGCAGGTGCTCAACCTGCTCGAGGAGCTGCAGGAGCGACTGTCGCTCGCATACCTGTTCATCGCGCACGACCTGTCGGTGGTCCGCCACATCTCCGACCGCGTGGCGGTCATGTACCTCGGCAAGATCGTCGAGGTCGGCGGCGCGGCGGACATCTACGAGCGGGCCGGGCACCCGTACACGCAGGCCCTGCTCTCGGCCGTCCCCGAGCCCGATCCGGTGCGTGAGCGAGCACGACAGCGCATCGTGCTCCAGGGAGACCTGCCGTCACCCGTCGAGCCGCCCAGCGGCTGTCGGTTCCGGACGCGCTGCTGGAAGGCGCAGGACGTGTGCGCGACCGACGAGCCCGCGCTCGTCGACCGCGGCCAGGGCCACCCGGTCGCGTGCCACTTCGCCGACCCGGACGCCGGTGCCGGCGCACACGCGCCCCCGAGCGCGTGACGACGGCGCGTCGGAAGGTCGAGCGACACAGGTTGTCGCTCGCGCTTCCGACGCGCCGAGATCGGAGCGCGGAACGTGCTTCGCTACACTCGACGGTCCACGTCGGAGTGGCGGAATCGGCAGACGCGCTAGCTTGAGGGGCTAGTGCCCGCAAGGGCGTGGGGGTTCAAGTCCCCCCTCCGACACCGAGATCGCATGCCATCATCGGCGTCGTGCACGCCTTCGCGCCGGGGTCCGTGTCGCTGCGGCTCTACCCGCACAACGATCTGCCTGCGGCCGCGATCGTCGACGAGCTGCTCGCGCAGGCCGCGCTCGGCGCCGAGCACGGCTTCGACGGCGTGATGACGAGCGAGCACCACGCCGGGTTCCACGGCTATCTCCCGAACCCGCTGCAAGCCGCGGGCTGGTGCCTCGAGGCGATGCCGCGCGGCTGGGCCGCGCCGGCGCCGTTGCTGCTGCCGCTGCGCCCCGCCGCGCTCGTCGCCGAGGAGACGGCGTGGCTCGCGGCGCGGTTCCCAGGTCGCGTCGGGCTCGGAGTCGCGGCCGGTGCACTGCCGAACGACTTCGAGGTGATGGGTCTCGAGATGCGTGGGCTCGCGACACGCTTCGCGGACGCGCTCGACCGCGTCGTCGGGCTGCTCGACGGTCGGTTGCCGGACCTCGCCGACGACCCGGCGATCGCCGCGAGCACCAGCGACCCGATCCCGATCATCAGTGCGGCGATGGGCCTCACGGCCGTGCGACGGGCTGCGGCCCTCGGGATCGGCATCCTCTTCGACTCGATGTCGACGCCCGAGCGATGCCGCGAGCTCGTCGACGCGTACCGGGACGCGGGCGGCACTGCGGCGTGCGTGCTCATCCGGCGGGCCTGGTTGGGCACGCCACCCCGGAGCCGTCTCGACTCGCAGCTCGACGTCTACCGCGGCTACGCGCCGGCCGCGGCGCAGGAGAAGTGGGGGCGAGACGAAGTCATCGCGTCGACGGAGCCCTCCGAGGTCGTCGCCGGCCTGCTCGACGTGTGCTCTCGCGCCGGGGCCGACGCCTTGAACCTCCGGATCCACGTGCCGGGTGTGACGCCGACCGAGGTGCGCGAGCAGATCGTCGCGCTCGGCGACCAGGTCGTCGGCCCCGTACGCGACCGCCTGGTCGGCAGCGCGGGTTCCTGACGAGTCGGGGAGCGCGGGTCAGGTCGTCGGCGATCCGGGGCGGCCGGTCAGCCGAGCGCGAAGGGCGTCGTCGTGCACTGCTCTGGGGAGACCCTCGTCGTCGACGAAGGACGGGCGAACGGACACGCCGCCGTCGACGGCCAGCACCTGGCCGGTGACGAACGACGCGAGGTCCGAGAGCAGGAACACCGCCGCCCCGGCGACGTCGGCAGGGACGCCGCGGCGCCCCAGGGGGATGCCGGCGGCGTCTTCCGTGCTGCCCTCGGGCGCGCTCGTGGCACGGTTGCGCATCGTGCGCACCGTTCCCGCGGCCACTGCGTTCACGCGGATGCCGGCCGGTCCCCACTCGAGCGCCGCCGTGCGCGTGAGGGAGAGGAGCGCCGCCTTGGCCGCGGCGTACGGAGCGCCGAACGGCATCGCCGACGAGGCGACGATCGATGCGACGTGGACGATCGAGCCCCCCGACCGGTGGTCGACGAGGCGACGCGCGACCGCGCGCGACGTCACGAACGCGGAGCTGAGGTTTCGGCGGACGACGGCGTCGAAGCTCTCGTCGGAGAGGTCCAGCAACGAGGACCACTCCTCGGTCTTCAGCCCACCCGCCACGTGCACCAGGCCGAGCAGCGGTCCGAGCTCGTCGAGGTGGTCGAGGGCGGCGTCGACCGCATCTGCATCGCAGGCGTCGGCGATCGCACCGATGTGCCCGGCACCGGCGGCGGCCAGCGCGTCGGTCGTGATCGCCAGCTTCGACGCGTCGACGTCGATGGCCAACACGTGCGCGCCGGCCTCCGCCACGAGCTCCGCCACGCCGGTGCCGATGCCGCCCCCACCTGCGCCGGCGATCACCACCGAGCGACCGCGCAGGCCGGCCGCCTCGTCGAGCATGAGCACCATCGTTACCATGCCGCGATGCTCGCTGGTCGGGGGTGTCGGCGAGGCTCACGGTCCCGGCAATCGGTAGGGTGAAGCCGTGCGCCGAAAGCCCGTGCTCGGCACCGTCCTCCTCTCGATCGTGGTCGTCGCTGCCGCCGCGCCCCCGGTGCTCGCCGGTGAGGCAGACGAGCGCACGGTCGCGGAGGGCGCGATCGCGGACCTCACCGCGTCGATGCCGCCCACCATGGTGCCGGTGCAGGGCGGGGGGATGTACGCCCCGGGCCCCGAGTGCGACGGCGTCAGGTCTGCCGACGCGCTCGCTGCGGAGGGCGAGACCGTGGAGCAGGCCTACGGAGGCGAGCCCGGCGGTGCGTTCGCGCGCATCACGATCCTCGACTCGAAGCAGGACGCGAAGCGCTACTTCAAGCTGATCACGAACGACGACGCCGAGGCGTGCGTGGTCGCGACGACCGAGCTCGGGATGAGCCCGATCTCCGGCGGCGCGCCGGCCTCGGCCGACCTCGAACGGGGGAAGGTCAGGCGCGTGAAGGGCTCGGTGCTGCTCGACGGCACGATCACCCTCGGTGAGATCGTGAGCCACGAGCATCGCCCGACGGTTCGCCGCGACAACGTCGTCATCCAAGCGAACGCCGGTGAGCTCGGGACGAGCGCGGCAGGCCTCGGCGAGATCGTGCAGGCGTGGTTCGTCGAGACCGCCCGACGGTTCTGAGGGTCTCCGTCCTTCGCGGACGGGGGTGCGTGCACGCGTCGACCGGGCCCCCTACGGTCATCGATCCATGGTCGACCTGACGATCCGACCTGATGGGCCACGGACGTTCGTCGTCGAGGTGCACGACGTGCGCACGACCCGACACCTCGTCGAGGTGCCACCGGCGCTCCTCGTCGATCTGGGCCTCCCCGAGGACGCAGGGGAGCAGCTCGTCCGCGAGTCGTTCGCCTTCCTCCTCGAGCGTGAGCCGGCAACCGCGATCATGAGCGAGTTCTCTCTCGACGTGATCGAGCAGTACTTCCCCGAGTACCGCCAAGTGCTGAGCGAGCGTCTCTCCTGACGCTGGGTGGGCGTGTAGGGGCGGTATCGATGGGGCATCGCGTGGAGGTGAGCACCTCCGTGCTGTTGATCTGGGCCATCGCCATCGGCATCACCGCCGTGATCGCGTGGCGCGGGCTGGAGCGACGCCGCTGAGCGCGTGCCCGCCGGCTCAGGCCCAGAACTCGTCGCTGTACTCGGGCAGCGCGTCGACCATCCACAGCCCGGTGATGCGGCCCCCGCCGACGCGCGCGAGGAACCCGGCGTGGTTGTGCAGCGTCTTCCCCTTGCGCTCGGCCCTGATCTCGACCATGCCGAGCACCTGCGCGTCGTCGACGGTCACGACCTGGGTCACCGTCGCCGAGTAGGTCGCGTCGAGGCCTTCGGGCACGCGTGCGAGGTAGGCATCCGCGCCGTCGACCCGGTCGGCGCCACCCTCGGCGTTCGTGACGAAGGCGACGAGGTCGTCGGCCAGCAGCACGCGCATGGCGTCGCGGTCGCCGGCCCCGAACGCCTCGATCATCTCGCGGAACACCTGCTCGGGTGTGCTCATTGGGTCAACGTAGGCGACTCGGTGCATCCGCGCGCGGCGACGGCCGAGAGCGGTGGCCGAGCGCGAGACTTCCCGCGTGAGCACCGCCCTGAAGTGTCGCGCCATGCCCGCTGTGGTCACGTGCTTCGCGCTGCTGGCGCTGGCGGGGTGCTCCGGAGGTGTCTCGGACGCGTGCTCGCTGCTGAGCGACGACGAGGCGAGCGACGTGCTCGGCGTCCCCGTGCACGACGGCGAGCTCGACACCGACCGCACGATCGAGGCGACGTACTGCGAGTGGATCGCCGAGGGCGCAGACACGTCCGAGGGCGGTGACGAGGCGTACACGCTGTGGATCTCGGAGGGTTCCGACGGTCGGACCGTCGGTGAGCTCGAGGAGGACCGGGCATCGCCGGACGCCGAACCGATCGACGGCCTGGGCGAGGATGCCTTCTTCCTCTCCGACCAGTACGGGACCGAGCTGAAGCTCCTCGTCGACGGCAGGGCCGTCACGATCGGTGTGTCCGGTGACGCCGACCATCCGGTGTCCGAGCGTCGCGAGCGCTCGCTGGAGCGCCACGCCGCCGAGCTCGTCGTGGAGCGCCTCTCCTGACGAGGACGGACGCCGGGCTCGTCGCCGGGTCGTCGGATCCGCGCGTCGCGCGGACGGGTGGGCGATGATGGCGACTCGCGAGGGCTCGGGACCAGAGAGCAGCGGGCCATGGCCGAACCGAGGACCATCGAGTCGGGGACGCTGCTGATCGCGACGATCTCGCCGTTCCCGCCCTTCGCCGTCGAACGGGACGGGAGCGACAGCGGCTTCGAAGCGGAGCTCATGCGCGCGGTCTGCGGTCGGCTCGGGCTGCGCTGGAGCGTCACCCGCTACGCCGGAGCCGACTGTGGCCGGATCTTCGACGGGCTGCGCACGGGTGACTACGACGCGGTCGTCGCGGCGACGAGCATCACGCCCGAGCGGGAGGTGGTCGCGCTGTTCTCGTCGTCCTACCTGGATGTCGACCAGGCGCTGCTCGTCGACGGCGTCCATGGCGGACACGTCCAGTCGCTCGAGGACCTCTCGACAGAGGTCGTGGGCGTCGAGGCCGGTCGTACCTCCGAGGCGCTCGCCGACGAGCTGCTCGCAACGGGGAGGGTGCGCGACGTGCGCCGCTACCCGTGCGGGGGACTTCCGGCGGCCGTCACCGACCTGATGGATGGTCGAGTCGGGGCGCTGCTGACCCTCGGGCCCGTCGCGTCCTGGTGCGCGCGGGAGCACGACAGCCTCGAGGTCGTCGAGCACGTACCGACCGCCGAGTCCCTGGGGGCGGCCTTCGCTCCAGGCAACGTCACGTTGCGCGACGCCGTGAACGAGGCGTTGGAGGACTGTCGCAGGGACGGCGTCCTCGAGCGGCTCTCGCGCAGATGGATGGAGGAGGGCGAGCCGGCGCGCTGACAGCCGCACGGGTCATCCACCGCTCGCTAGCGTCTCCGCGCGATGAAGGCGGCCGTGTACTACGAGACGGGTCCGCCCGACGTCTTCCGCTACGAGGACGTGCCGGAGCCGGTGTGCGGTCCCGGTGACGTCCTCGTCGACGTCGAGGCGATCAGCATCGAGGGCGGCGACACGCTCAATCGCGGCGGTGGTGAGATGTCGCGCACGCCGCACATCGTCGGCTATCAGAGCGCAGGGACGATCGCCGCGGTCGGCGTCGACGTGACGGATCGCGCCGTCGGGCAGCGAGTGGTGTGCTCCTTCCTCGAAGGCTCTCACGCGGAGCGGGTGGTGGTGCCGTCGGTCGTCTCGTGGCTCGTGCCCGACGACCTCGATCTGCAGCGTGCCGCCTGCGTCCCGATCGCCTTCGGCACCGCCGACGACTGCCTGTTCGAGTTCGGACGCCTGGTGGCGGGGGAGACGGTCCTCGTGCAGGCCGGTGCGAGCGGCGTCGGCATCGCCGCGATCCAGCTCGCGAAGCGAGCGGGCGCGACCGTCCTCGCGACCGCGTCGAGCGACGCCAAGCTCGATCGACTGCGTGCGTTCGGCCTCGATCACGGCATCAACTACCGCACCGACGACTTCGCGGCCCGGGCCCATGAGCTGACCGGGGGGCGCGGCGTCGACCTCGTCGTCGACTCGGTCGGCTCGACGCTCGCGGGCAGCGTGCAGGCGCTGGCCTACCGCGGTCGTTGCACGCTGGTCGGTCAGGCCGGGCGCGACCCCCAGCCGTTCGACGCCGCGTCGCTGATGATGGGCAACCAGACGCTCGTGGGCGTGTTCTTCGGAGCCGAGATCACGACCGAGCGAGTGCAGGCGATGGTGGCGAAGCACCTGGCCGACGCCGCCCGTGGAGCGCTCGAGGTCGTGATCGATCGGACGTATCCGCTGTCCCAGGCCGCGGACGCGCACGCGTACGTCGAGAGCCGGCAGGCGTTCGGCCGCGTCGTGCTCGTGCCCTAAGGCGCGCTCAGCCGGCGAGGAACGACAGGTCGAGGTGACGCCGTGGGTTGTCGCGGTTGAAGTCGACGAAGGCGACGCTCTGCCAGGTGCCGAGGTCGGGGCGCCCCGCGGCGACCGGCAGCGTCATCGTCGGCGCGAGCAGCACGGGGAGCAGATGGTCGGCACCGTGGCCCGGCGACCCGTGCGCGTGCACGTAGCGGTCGTCGCGGGGGAGCAGGCGCTCGACGAGCTCGTCGAGATCGATGTCGGACCCGGACCCGAGCTCCATCAGCGCGAGCCCCGCGGTCGCGTGGGGCACGAAGACGTTGACCAGACCGTCGCCCCTCCCGCGACAGAACTCCTCGACGAACGGCGTCACGTCGGTGACGCGCCGCTGCGAGGTGTCGAGGTCGATGCGGGCGCGGTCCACTCGACGCATTCTGCCCGACGGGCTCCGAGCCGAGTCGCGCCGCGATCGGGCGCGCCGCTCAGGCGCTCAGGAACTCGATGACGTCCGGGTACGCCTGCGGATCCTGCACGAAGAAGGCGTGACCGCCCTCGTAGACGCGCATCTCCGCGCCGGGGACGAGCGACGCGATCGACTCCCCGTTGGCCGGCGGGGCGATCCCGTCGTATCGACCCGAGGCGACCAGCGTCGGGCTCGTGATCGCCGGGAGTCGCGACATCACGTCGTGTCGGCTCCTCGCTTCGAGCTGGAGGGCCATCCCTCGCAGGGCCTCGGGGGTGCGCGTCACCAGCTCGCGCGCCGCGACGACGTCGACGATGCTCTGGTCGCCGGGGTGCTCGGCGAGCCACTCGGGAGTGAAGCGGGTGTCGAGCAGCAGGGCGCCGCGCCGCAACCGCTCGTCGGGATCGAGGCGCTCGAGCTCGTGGAGCGGGTACGACGCGCCGCCCGAGCCGCCGGGGGAGGTGCACAGCAGGGCCAGGCGTTCGATCCGCTCGGGCCAGGTGACGGCGAGCTCCTGGGCGACCATGCCCCCGAAGCTGATCCCCACGACCCGGACGGTGTCCCACCCGACCGCGTCGAGGAGGGCCGCAGCGTCGGCTGCGTAGTCGGCCATCGAGTAGGGGCCGGGCGGGATCTCCGTCCGACCCAGGCCACGCTGATCGTGGGCGAGGACGTCGAACGAGGCGGTGAAGGGCTGGATCAGGAGCGCGCTGGTCTCGAGCGTCGAGCCCGTGCCGTTCAGGAACAGCAGGGGTGTGCCGGCTCCCGACCGCTCGTAGTAGCAGTCGATCCCGTTGACGTGTGCGGTCGGCATGGAGCGGGGGACGGTAGCAGGGCGCGGTGCCGAGGGCGCCCGGGCGGCCGCCTAGGGTCGCGCGGATGGACGACCCCCCTTCGTCCGAGGCCGTCATCGCCGTCCGCGGGCTCACCAAGCGGTACTCCTCGTCGGTGCTCGCGGTCGACGACCTCTCGTTCACCGTCGACCGGGGGCAGGTCTGCGGGATGCTCGGTCCCAACGGCGCCGGCAAGACGACGACCCTGCGGATGCTGGTCGGGCTCGTGCGGCCGACCGCGGGCGACTCCTCCCTGTTCGGTGAGCCGGTCCGGCCCGGGCTGCCGTCCCTCGCTCGGGTCGGCACGCTGATCGAAGGCGCGGCCTTCGTGCCCCACCTCAAGGGGATCACCAACCTGCGCCTCTGGTGGGAGGCGGGCGGCGCGCCGTGGGGCGACGCCGCCGTCGACGACGCGCTCGCCGTGGCGGGCCTCGGTGATGCCGTCGAGCGCAAGGTGAAGACGTACTCGCACGGGATGAAGCAACGGCTCGGCATCGCCCGCGCGCTGCTCGCCCGCCCCGAGGCCCTGGTGCTCGACGAGCCGACGACCGGCCTCGACCCACAAGAGATCCGTGAGGTCCGCCGGCTGGTCGCGCGCCTGGCCGGGGAGGGCGTGACGATCCTCCTGTCGAGCCATCTGCTCTCGGAGGTGGAGCAGACCTGCACGCACCTCGTGGTGATGGACCGCGGACGCCTCGTCACCGCGGGCCCGACCGACGACCTGGTGCGCGCGAGCGACGCGTCCGTGTACCTCGAGGTCGACGACGACGACGCCGCGGTGCGTGTCCTGGGTGAGATGCCGGGCATCGGTGAGGTGCTCCGCGAGGTCGGTGGCATCACCGTCGCGACCGACGGCGTGTCCCGGAGCCAGATCGTCGCGGCCCTCGTGGGCGCGGGGATCGGTGTCGAGACCGTCACCGCCCGGCGCCAGCTGGAGGACGCGTTCCTCAACCTCGTCGGGGAGGAGCACGCCCGATGATCGCGACGCTGCGAACCGAGTGGGCGAAGACCCTGCGCCGACCGCGCACCTATGTGGCCCTGGGCTTCGTCGCGTTCATCCCCGCGGTGGTCGCGCTCGCGCTCTGGCTGAACCCCCCCGACCTCGGCGACGCCGACCGCTTCTTCTACACGGCCACCCAGACCGGACTGCTGTTCCCGGCCGCGATGCTCGACATCATGAGCCGGCTCGTGCTGGTGGTGGTCGTCGCCCTGTTCGCCGGCGATGCGATCGCCGGCGAGGCGAGCACCGGCAACCTCCGGTACCTGCTCCTGCGACCGATCGGTCGTGCCCGGCTCCTCGCCGCGAAGCTGCTCGTCACGGTCGTCCTCACCGCTGCGGCCGCGGTCGTCCTGACGGGCACCGCGACGCTCGCGGGCGGCCTCGCGTTCGGGTTCGAGCCGCTCGAGTTCGAGATCTTCTTCGCCGACCAGTCGGTCGCCAACCTCTTGGGCCACATCGGCATGGCGACCGGCTACGTCGCGTGGACCTTGGCGAGCGTGGCCGCGTTCGCGTTCATGATCTCGACGATGACCGACTCCCCGGCGGCGGCGGCCGGGGCCGGAGTCGGGCTGGGGGTGACGTCGCAGATCCTCAACGAGATCGAGTCGCTGGGTGGGATCCGCTCGTTCCTCCCGACCCGCTACATCGATGCGTGGCGGGGGCTCTTCTGGTCGAACCGCGTCCCCGACGACATGTACTCCGGCCTCCTCCAGCCGCTCCCGTGGATCGTGCTCTTCCTCGGCGTGGCCTGGCTGTGGTTCCGGCGCAAGGACGTGCTCGCTTGACGCGGAGCTACCTCGACGGGGAGGAGTTCCCCGGTCGCGTCGGCGTCACGCTCGCCGACTCGCGACCGGCGTGGCCAGTGGCCCGGCGCGCTCCCCACGGCGCCCCCAACGTGCTGCTCGTAGTGCTCGACGACGTGGGGTTCGCGCAGCTGGGCTGCTTCGGCTCCGACATCGAGACCCCGCACCTGGATCGTCTGGCGGCCGGGGGACTTCGGTACCGCAGCTTCCACACGACCGCCATGTGCTCGCCGACGCGCGCGTGCATCCTCACCGGTCGCAACCACCACACCTGCGCGATGGGTGGCATCACCGACCTCGCGATGGGCTTCCCCGGCTACAACGCCCGCATCCCGAAGTCGTGCGGCTTCGTGTCGGAGGTGCTGCGCCAGCACGGATGGGCGACGTACGCGCTGGGGAAGTGGCATCTCGCGCCGTCGGACGAGCTGCACGCGGCGGCGCCGCGCGACCGTTGGCCGCTCGGCCAGGGCTTCGAGCGCTACTACGGCTTCATCGGCGCGGAGACCAACCAGTGGGCGCCCGACCTCACGATCGACAACCACTCGGTGCGGTTCGACCCGCCGCCCGGCTACCACCTGACCGAGGACCTCGTCGACCGCGCCATCACCGAGATCGCCGATCTGCGTGCGGCCGATCCCGACAAGCCGTTCTTCACCTACCTCGCGTTCGGGGCGTGCCACTCGCCGCACCACGTCGCGCCCGAGTGGATCGACCGCTACCGGGGGCGGTTCGACGACGGCTGGGACGCGTGGCGCTCGCGCACCCTCGCCCGGCAGATCGAGCTGGGCATCGTCCCGCCCGGCACCGAGCTGAGCCCGCGGCCGCCGTGGGTGCAGGACTGGGGCGCCCTCGACGCCGACGAGCAGCGGCTGTTCGCCCGCATGATGGAGGTGTACGCGGGCTTCCTCTCGCACACCGATCACGAGCTCGGGCGGCTGCTCGGCTCCCTCGAGGCGCGTGGCGAGCTCGAGGAGACGCTGGTGATCGTGCTCTCCGACAACGGGGCGAGCGCCGAGGGCGGGCCGAACGGGACGTTCAACGAGAACTTCATCTTCAACGGAATCGAGCACGACGCCGAGCGGACGATGGACCTCATCGACGAGCTGGGTGGCCCGCTGACCTACGGCCACTACCCATGGGGGTGGGCCTTCGCGGGCAACACGCCGTTCCGGCGCTGGAAGCGCGAGACGCACGAAGGGGGCATCGGGGACCCGCTCATCGTCTCCTGGAAGGGGGTGCCCGACCCCGGCGCGGTGCGCCCGCACTACACGCATGCGATCGACGTCGCAGCCACCATCCTCGATGTGTGCGGCGTCGAGATGCCGTCCGTGCTCGGAGGTGTCCCGCAGGAGCCGCTCGCAGGCGCGAGCATCCTCCCGTCGATCGTCGACGCCGACGCGCCCGAGCACCGGACGACGCAGTACTACGAGCAGTTCGCGTGCCGCGCGATCTACGACCGCGGGTGGAAGGCCGTGACGTTCCACTCGATGGGCATCGTGCGCTACACCGACGAGGACGATCCCGACGCGCCGTTCGCCGACGATCGGTGGGAGCTCTACCACGTCGCGGAGGATCCTTCGGAGTGCCACGACCTGGCGGCCGAGCACCCGCGCCGACTGCGGGAGCTGCAGGACCTCTGGTGGCGCGAGGCGGGCCGGTACGGCGCGTTGCCCCTGCACTCGCAGCGGGTGTTCGCCCCCGGTCGCCCCGATGCCGTGCGTCGCCGCGGCCGCACCGTGCTCCAGCCGATGAACGCCCCGGTGTCCGAAGAGGTCGCTCCGGACACCAAGCTCCGGCGCCACCGGATCGTGGCGACGTTCGACGTGCCGGCTGACGGAGCGGAAGGCGTGCTGCTCGCCCAGGGCGGTCGCTTCGGCGGCTACTCCCTGTTCGTGGTCGACGACCGCGTCCATTACTCGTTCAACTTCGCCGGGGTCGATCGGGTGACGGTGACGTGCGACGCCCCGCTCGATCCCGGACGCCACGTCGCCGCCGTCGAGCTCACTCCGCTCGAGGGGCTGGCGATGCGGGCGGACCTCGTGGTCGACGGAGGGGCGCCCGCCGGCGTGGACATCGCCCGCACGACGCCGTTCCGGTTCTCGCTCGCGGGCGAGGGCCTCTGCTGCGGCTACGACGACGGCACCGCGGTGAGCGACCGCTACGAGTCGCCGTTCCCGTTCACGGGCGGGATCGCCGAGGTGGTGGTCGAGCTCCTCGACGACGGGGCGCCGCCGCTCGCCGCGGGGTCACAGGGCGAGCTGGCCTCGGAGCACGCCTGGAAGACCCAATGACACGCGTGTAGTCCTTCACCGCGGTCTGTGGTACACTTTCGGACCCTCGACCGGACCTCGAGACCGGCCCGATCGGGCCTCGAGGGTGGGTCACGGTTCCCCCGATCGTGCCCGCCGAGCCGGAATGCCATCCGGCCCGTCCTGGTTGACCCGTTCCGACACCCGAACCAGCCACCTCCGCAGCACCATCCGGATCAGGCGCTTCCTACGAAGAGAGCACCGATGAGCAAGTCCCGCACCACCAGTCGCCGCCCCGCCGGGGCGAGCACCCGCACCGCCAAGCCCCGTGCTCGGCGCACCAAGGCCGGCGCGAAGCCGGGTCGGGTGCCCTGCGCCATGCCCGCCTGCGAGGCCCCCCGCGTCGCCGGCAAGGCCCACTGCTCGGCCCACGCCCGTCAGGCCCGCGAGCGACTCCGCATCGCGGCCGGTGAGGCTGCCTGGGCCTGAGCGGCCCGGCACCGCAGGTGCCGAGAGCGGGAGAGCTGGGCCTGAGCGGCCCGGCACCGCAGGTGCCGAGAGCGGGAGAGCTGGGCCTGA
>CAZCUD010000001.1:0-491566 GCA_964501785.1 uncultured Bifidobacteriaceae bacterium | reverse complement strand
GAGTTCATGGTCCGCAACACCTACATCTACCCGCCCGAGCCGAGCATGCGGATCGTGGCGGACATCATCCAGCACACGGCGCAGCACATGCCGCGGTTCAACTCGATCTCGATCTCCGGCTACCACATGCAAGAGGCCGGGGCGACTGCCGTCCAGGAGCTCGCGTTCACGATCGCGGACGGGCTCGAGTACGTGCGCGCGGCGACCGACCGCGGCCTCGACGTCGACGCCTTCGCGGGACGCCTCTCCTTCTTCTTCGCGATCGGCATGAATTTCTTCATGGAGGTCGCAAAGCTGCGTGCCGCGCGAGTGCTGTGGTCGCGGGTCATGTCGGGCTTCGACCCGAAGAAGCCCGGATCGAAGATGCTGCGGACGCACTGCCAGACGTCAGGCGTCTCCCTGACCGAGCAGGACCCCTACAACAACGTCGTTCGGACCACCCTCGAAGCGCTGGCCGCGGTCCTGGGCGGCACGCAGAGCCTGCACACCAACTCCTTCGACGAAGCGATCGCGCTGCCGAGCGACATGGCCGCTCGCATCGCCCGCAACACCCAGCTGGTGATCGCCGAGGAGAGCGGCGTCACCCATGTCGTCGACCCGCTGGGTGGCTCCTACTACGTCGAGGCGTTGACCGAGTCGCTCGTGCGCCACGCGTGGGACCTCATCGAGGAGGTCGAGTCGCTCGGCGGCATGACGAAGGCCGTCGAGTCGGGCATGCCCAAGCTGCGGATCGAGGAAGCCGCGGCGCGGCGCCAGGCCCGCGTCGACCGAGGCGACGAGACGATCGTCGGGGTCAACCGGTACCGGCTCGACGACGAGCCCGTGGTCGACATCCGAGAGGTCGACAACACCGCGGTCCGCGACGCCCAGATCGAACGGCTCCACCGGGTGCGCTCGACGCGCGACTCCGAGGCGTGCGCCGCGGCGCTGAAGCGCCTCGAAGAGGGTGCACGCGGCACGGGCAACCTGCTCGAGCTCAGCATCGACGCGACGAGGGCGCGCGCCACCGTCGGCGAGATCTCCGAGACGCTCGAGAAGGTGTTCGCCAGGCATCGGGCCGAGGTCCGTACGATCTCGGGCGTGTACGGCGGCGCGTACGAGGGCGACGAGGGGTACGCGCACGTCCGCCAGGAGGTCGACGAGTTCGCGCGCGCGGCCGGGCGACGACCCCGCATGCTCGTCGTGAAGATGGGCCAGGACGGTCACGACCGTGGCGCGAAGGTGATCGCGACCGCGTTCGCCGACCTGGGTTTCGACGTCGACGTCGGGCCGCTCTTCCAGACGCCCGCCGAGGCCGCGCGCGATGCCATCGAGAACGACGTGCACGTGGTGGGCGTGAGCAGCCAGGCCGCAGGTCACAAGACGTTGGTGCCCGAGCTGATCGCGCAGCTGCGCGAGCAGGGCGGCGGCGACATCGTGGTGGTGTGCGGCGGTGTGATCCCGCAGTCCGACTACGAGCTCCTGCACGACGCCGGGGTGGCCGCGGTCTTCGGCCCCGGCACCAACATCCCCGAAGCCGCCGCCCGCGTCCTGTCGCTCCTGCAGCACTGACGCGCGGCCCCGATCCTCGATGCGTCGCTCGACCCGCCCCACGACGGTGAGCGACGCAGCAAGGGACACGTGAGCGAGATCGGGGCGGCGTTGATCGCCGGGGATCGGCGGGCGCTGGCGCGGGCCATCACGCTCGTCGAGTCGACCCGTGCCGACCACCGGGCCGAGGCCGACGCGCTGCTCTCCGAGCTCATGCCGCGGACGGGCGGTGCGGTGCGCGTGGGCATCTCGGGCGCTCCCGGGTCCGGGAAGTCCACCCTCATCGAGGCGCTCGGGGTCCACCTCGTCGACGCGGGCCTCCAGGTCGCGGTGCTCGCGGTCGACCCGTCGAGCACCCGCACCGGCGGCTCGATCCTCGGCGACAAGACGCGCATGGAGGAGCTCGTCCGCCGACCCGAGGCGTTCGTCAGGCCCTCGCCGACGAGCGGCACCCTCGGCGGCGTCGCCCGGCGCACGCGCGAGGCGATGCTGTGCTGCGAGGCGGCCGGCTTCGACGTCGTGCTGATCGAGACGGTCGGCGTCGGGCAGTCGGAGGTCGCCGTCGAGGGCATGGTCGACACGTTCGTGCTCGTCCTCGCGCCGGCGGGCGGCGACGAGCTCCAGGGCATCAAGCGCGGGATCATGGAGCTGGCCGACCTCGTGGTGGTCACCAAGGCCGACGGACCGCTGGAGGGCGCCGCCGCGCACGCGGCGGCCGACTACGCCCACGCCCTGCACCTCGTGCGACCCAAGACCGACGCGTGGGAGGCCCGCGTCGTCACCTGCTCGGCCGTCGTCCCCCGGGGGATCGACGACCTGTGGGCGGCCGTCGAGGACCACCGGGCGGCCCTGCGCGCGTCGGGCGACCTCGAGCAGCGCCGGGCCGAGCAGGCCCGCGACTGGATGTGGGCCGAGATCGGGGCGGGCCTGCTGGAGCGCCTGCGGGCGCACCCGGGAGCGGCGGCGGCCGCGGAGCGGTTCGAGGCCGAGGTCGTGGCCGGGCGGCTCCCTCCGCCCGTGGCGGCGGGCCGGGTCCTCGACGAGCTCGCCGGCTGAGGGCCCCGGCACCGGTCGCTCCGCCACCCGATCCCCAAGGAAGCCCTCAGGTCGGGGCCCGAACGGGCCGACAACCGTCGTGGGATGGGATCGGAGGCTCTCCTCGCGGTCGCGTGCGCGCTGGCGTCGGCGGCCCTGGTGGCGCTGGCCCTGCTGTGGGCCCGCGAGCGCCGCGCGCGCCGGAACCTCGAGGCGCGCGACGACACGCTCCACGCCCGCGAGCGCGAGCTGCGCGAGGCCACCCAGCGCTTCCACGCCGTCTTCGAGCAGGCACCCATCGGGATGGCGCTCCTCGCGCCCGACGGCCGATGTCTGCGCGTGAACCGGACGTTCGCCCAGATGCTCGGGAGGGCCGAGCACGAGCTCGCCGGCCAGTCCATCGGCGCGCTGACCGATCCCAACGATCGCGAGCGGGTGCACGACACGATGCGTCACGCGCTCGGCGGATCCGGGACTCCGTACCGGATCGACCAACGGCTGATGCACGCCGACGGTCGCCCCGTCTGGGTCGCCCACTCGGGCTCCGTCGTGCGCGACAGCGTCGGCGAGCCCCTCTACTTCGTGAGCCAGCTCGAGGACGTCACCGAGCGGCGGGCTCGCGGCGAGCTGATCGCGCACCAGGCGATCCACGACCCGCTCACCGGGCTGCCCAACCGCCTCCTGTTCGTCGACCGTCTTCGACGCGCGCTCGCGTCCGCCGACGACGCCAATCGGGTCGCGGTGCTGTTCCTCGACCTCGATCAGTTCAAGCTCATCAACGACGGCCTCGGTCACCCGGCGGGTGACCGACTCCTCGTCGCGCTCGCCGACCGGCTGCGGGCCGCGATCCGACCGAGCGACACGGTCGCCCGCTTCGGCGGCGACGAGTTCACCGTGCTGTGCACGGGAGTGCCCGACGAGCACGTCGCCTACGAGCTCGCACAACGGATCTCGCAGGCCGTGGCGAAGCCGATCGCGCTCGCCGAGGGCGAGGTCTTCGTGACCGCGAGCGTCGGGATCGCGCTCTCGGGCGGCGAGCTCGAGACGCCCGAGACGTTGCTGCGCAACGCGGACGCGGCGATGTACCGCGCCAAGGACCGGGGCCGGGCCCGCGCCGAGCTGTTCCAGACGGACGCCCTCGACAGCGCGGTGCGGCACCTCCGCACGGGCAACGAGCTGCACCGGGCCCTCGAGCGCGGCGAGCTGCGCCTCCACTACCAGCCGATCGTGAGCCTCGAGGACGGCCGGGTGAGCGGCTTCGAGGCACTGCTGCGATGGGACCATCCCACGCGCGGGCTCGTGATGCCCGACGACTTCGTCGCGCTCGCCGAGGAGACGGGCCTCGTGGTGCCGATCGGGTCGTGGGCCCTCGAAGAGGCCTGCCGCCAGGCCGCGGCCTGGCACGTGGCCGGCGCACCCCTCTCGATCAGCGTCAACCTGTCGCCGCGCCAGCTCGCGGAGCCGACGCTCCTCGAGGACGTGTCGCGGGTGCTCCACGCGACCGGCATCGATCCCGGTGCCCTCTGGCTCGAGATCACCGAGAACACCCTGATGCGTGACGCCGAGTCCGCGGTGCGCACGCTGACCGCCCTGCGGTCGCTCGGCGTGCACCTCGCCGTCGACGACTTCGGGACCGGCTACTCGTCGATGTCGTACCTCAAGCGCTTCCCGGTGCAGGCGCTCAAGGTCGACCGCACCTTCGTCGACGGGATCGGACGCGAGCCCGAGGACACCGCGATCTGCACCGCGGTCGTGAGCCTCGCCCACGCGCTGGGCCTGCGAGCGGTCGCCGAGGGCGTCGAGACGCCCGAGCAGCTCGCGGAGCTGCGCACGCTCGGGTGCGAGCTCGCCCAGGGCTTCCTCTTCGGCAAGCCCGCGCCGGCCGAGTCCTGGGGCGAGCGTCCCGACGAGCGGCAGTGGGCCGCGTTCGGCGCCACCTGACCCCTCGGGGCACGTCACCGCCCCGCGGGGGCGCGTCGCCGGTACCGTGGCGCGCGTGCGGAGTCGGCGACCGCGGCTGATCTTCGTGCACGTCCCGAAGACGGCCGGCACGTCGCTCGTCGCGCTGCTCGAGTCGGTGCGAGACCCGCGCCACACCGTGCGTCTCTACGAGGGCGAGTACGGGATCGGGCTCGACGAGCTGCTCTCGTGGTCGCGGCGACGCCGACGCCACGTCGCCCTCGTCGCCGGCCACGTCAAGTACGGCCTCGCCGATCTCCTCCCTGGTGACTCCATCTACCTGACGATGTTGCGCGACCCGGTCGATCGGATCGTCTCGCACCACTCCTACGTGCTCACGGAGCCCTCCCTCGTCGAGCTGCACGACGCCCACGGCGCGAACCGCTCGCTCGAGGGACATGTCACGCGCTCGCCCCTGCGCCATCTCGTGAACGACGCCCAGACACGCCAGCTCGGCGGCGACGTGCTCGACCGGTCGTCGTCGGCGGCCACCCCCCACGACCTCGAGCGGGCGCGACAGCGGATCGACGAGGGCTTCGCGTTCGTCGGCCTCTACGAGCAGCTGGACACGTCGACACGGCTGCTGCGTGACCTCGTCGGGATCACCGAGGGGGAGCTCCCTCGCCTGAACGTCACGCACGACCGACCCTCCGTCGCCGATCTCGACCCGCGCGTCCGCGCGACCATCGAAGAGCACAACCAGCTCGACCTCGCGCTCTACGCGCACGCGCGACGACGCTTCGCGGACCTCATCGGCGGGATCGCTCGTTAGCCGTCACAGATCCTGGGCTCGGCGTCGTGGTCGGCGTCCGTCGATTCACGGAGGCCCACGCATGCCCGTGTCGCTCTCGATCCAGCCCTGGCCCGACGCGCTGCTCGACACCGTCGGCCACGATCCCCGATCGCGCTATGCCGAGCGCTTCTGGCTCCCCACGTTGGGGCCCACCGCGCTGCTGCTGCTGCGCCACCTCGCCGCGCAGTTCGACCTCCATCCCGAGGGCATCGAGCTGCGGGTGTCGGACGCCTCGCGGGCACTGGGGCTCGGTGACCGTGAGGGCGCGAGCTCACCGATCGTGCGCTCGCTGGTGCGCCTCGAGTCGTTCGAGCTCGCGTGCAGCGACGGGGGCACGACCTTCGCGGTGCGCCGCAACCTGCCGCCCGCCAACCGGCGCCACCTGCGCCGCCTCCCCGACGAGGTCCAGGCCGAGCACGCGGCCTGGACCCAGGCCCGCCTCGCCGAGGAGCCCATGGCCGACGCCCGGCGTCGGGCGCGTCGGGTCGCGCTCGCGCTGCTCGAGCAGGGTGACGACCGCCACTGCCCGAGCCCCGACGAGGTCGAGCACCAGCTCGCGGCGACGGGGTTCCATCCGGCCGTCTGCCACGACGCGGCTCGGTGGGCCTGGGACCGTCACCGTGACGCGGCCCGCGAGGTCGGCCTCCAGCCGGCCTGATCGCTCGTGCGCGGTCGTGCCCGGCAGCACGCGCGCCGGGCTCGCGCAGGCGCTGCACGCCTAACGTGCGGGCGTGCCCGACGCCGAGGACCTCGACCAGATCGCGGCGTGGCTCGCCGCGGCGCAGCAGATCGTCGTGCTCACCGGTGCCGGCATCTCGACCGAGTCGGGCATCCCCGACTTCCGCGGCCCCCAGGGCGTGTGGACCAAGAACCCCGACGCGGAGAAGACGGCGACCCTCCGCTACTACGTCGGCGACCCCGACGTGCGGCGCCAGGCCTGGCAGAACCGGCTCACGAGCGAGATGTGGCGGGCCGAGCCGAACGCCGGGCATCGCGCGCTGGCCGACCTCGAGCACAAGGCGGCGCTCCACACCCTCGTGACCCAGAACGTCGACGGGCTCCACCAGGCGGCAGGCTCCTCACCCGAGCGGATCGTCGAGATCCACGGCACGGTCCACGACGCCAAGTGCCTCGCGTGCGGCTGGCGCGGACCGATGGGGCCGGTGCTCGAGCGGGTCCGGGCGGGCGAGGACGATCCCGACTGCCACGAGTGCGGCGGCATGCTCAAGTCGGCGACGATCTCGTTCGGCGAGAACCTCGTGCCCGAAGACCTGCTGCGGGCCCAGTCGGCTGCGGCGGGCTGTGACGTCTTCCTCGCGGTCGGCACGTCGCTCACCGTCTACCCGGCGGCGGGCCTGCCCGAGGTCGCGCTCGGCAGTGGCGCCCGCCTGGTGATCTGCAACGCGCAGGACACCCCGTTCGACAGCCTCGCGGACGCCGTGCTCCGCGACCGCCTGGGCGACGTGCTGCCCGACCTCGTCGCACGCGTCTGACGGCGATCGGGGAGTCCGCGATGGCGACCAGCCCGAGCACGGTGCCGGTCGTCCTGTGCGTCGACGTCGAGCCCGATGCCCGCCAGGTCACCCGCGACGGCGGCGGATGGACGGGCGTCCCCGAGACCGCGCGCGTGCTCGAGGGCTGGCGTCGCCGCTTCGAGGACGCGACCGCGCACCCGGCACGGCTGTCGTGGTTCTGGCGCGCCGACCCACAGGTCACCCAGAGCCGGGGCTCGGCCACCTGGGGGTTCGACACGTTCCGCGACCTGCTCGACGACACGACCGCCCGCGGCGACGCGCACGGCGTGCACCCGCACCTGTGGCGGCGCGTCGCAGGACGCGACACGTGGATCGCCGACGGGCACGATCCCTCGTGGATCCGGACCTGCATCGACGTCTCGTTGGAGGCCTTCGCCGAAGCCGTCGGTCACCGGTGCGAGCTCGTCCGGATGGGCGATCGGTTCCTCGATCAGGTCGCGTACGACCATCTCGCCCGCCGGGGCGTCCGGATCGACATGACCGTCGAGCCCGGCGAGCCGGCCTTCGGCATCGAGTCGGTCGTCGCGGGCGCCGGCTTCGAGGAGGCGCCGGGCCGTCCCTACCGACCCCGCCGCCGCGACATCGCCCGGCCCAGCCGGCTCCGGCGCGGACCGGTGCTGCTCCCGCTCAGCGCGGCCGTCGCCGTCGACCCGCGGGACGGCCGCACCCGCCGGCGAACCGTCTACCCGTGGCACGACGACGCCGCCGCCCTGTTCGCCCGGCTGCTGGACGACGGCGCGCCCTACCTGGCGTTCGCGGTCCGGTCCGACCTGGCGCACCAGCCTGCCCTCCTGGCGGGCTTCGAGGCGACGCTGGCCGCCCTGGCGCAGCACCGACGGGCCGGCGACCTCCGCTTCGTCGTGCCCGAGCAGGCGGTCGCGACGCTGCGCCGGGCCCCCTTGGGAATTTCCGACCCCCGCGGTAGCATTTCAACTCGGTGAGTGGCCCTCCTCCCGGGCCCTCTTCCTGGAAGGACCATCGATGGCCGGGTTCCGCGAGCTCCTCGCCAAGGCGAAGGAGAGCATCCGAGAGGTCGATCCCGCCGAGGCCGAGGGCCGCCTCGGCGAGGCCACGTTCCTCGACGTCCGCGAGCTCGACGAGTACGAGCAGGGGATGATCCCCGGCGCGCTCTTCATCCCCCGCGGCAACCTGGAGAGCCAGGTCGAGAACCGCATCAGCGACCGCGACACGCCCGTCGTCGTCTACTGCGCGGGCGGGGTCCGCTCCGCGTTCGCGGCGAAGACGCTCGAGGAGCTCGGCTACACCGACGTCGTCTCCATGGCGGGCGGGTTCGGCCGCTGGAAGAACGAGGACCGCCCGTGGGTCACCCCGGCGGTGCTCAACCCGGAGCAGCGCAACCGGTACCACCGCCACCTCCTCCTGCCCGAGGTCGGCGAGGTCGGCCAGCAGAAGCTGCTCGACAGTCGCGTGCTGCTGCTCGGCGCGGGCGGGCTCGGCAGCCCGGCCGCGCTCTACCTCGCCGCGGCCGGGGTCGGGACGCTCGGCATCGTCGACATGGACGTCGTCGACTCGTCCAACCTCCAGCGCCAGATCCTGCACAACGTCGATCGGATCGGCGAGCGCAAGGTCGACTCCGCGAAGAAGACGCTCACCCAGCTCAACCCCGACGTCGACGTCGTCACCTACGACGTCCGCTTCGGCGCCGACAACGTCGTCGACATCATCGAGGGCTACGACGTCGTCGTCGACGGCACCGACAACTTCCCCACCCGCTACCTGCTCAACGACGCGTCCCTGCTGACGCGCACGCCGGTGGTGCACGGATCGATCTTCCGGTTCGAAGGTCAGGTCACCGTGTTCAAGCCGTACGAGGGTCCCTGCTACCGGTGCATGCTCCCCGAGCCGCCCCCGCCCGAGCTGGCGCCGAGCTGCGCCGAGGCCGGGGTCCTCGGTGTGCTGCCGGGCATCGTCGGGTCGATCCAGGCGCTCGAGGCGATCAAGATCGTCCTCGACCTCGGCGACCCGCTCGTCGGTCGCCTGCTCGCCTACGACGCGCTCGAGCAGTCGTTCCGCACGTTCAAGGTGCGTCGCGACCCCGAGTGCCCGACGTGCGGCGAGAAGGCCGGCGAGATCGTCATCGCGGAGTACGACGACCTGTGCCTCCCCCACGCCACCCTCGCCGACGGGAGCAGCACGGCGCACTGAGCGAGCCCGCGGGGCACGC
This sequence comes from uncultured Bifidobacteriaceae bacterium, assembly GCA_964501785.1. Classification (GTDB taxonomy): domain Bacteria; phylum Actinomycetota; class Acidimicrobiia; order IMCC26256; family PALSA-555; genus DATBSK01. The sequence goes on along the minus strand of CAZCUD010000001.1, from coordinate 482,529 downwards.
GTCACCATGACCGCTCGCGTCCTCGTCATCGGCCTCGACGCCGGCGACCCCACGACCGTCCGTGAGCTGGCCGCGGCCGGACGCATGCCCACGATGGCGCGACTGCTCGCCGAGGGCGCGGTGCGCCCGATGACCGAGCCACGCGGCGGCGCGTACGTGGCCGAACGGTGGACCTCCATCGCCACCGGCGTGGGGCCCGCGGTGCACGGGTTCCACACCTGGGCCCGCTACGACACCGGGCGGGACGGCGACCGGACGGTCAGCGTCGATCCGCACGCGACGCCGCGGATCTGGGACGTCCTCTCGGCGGCGGGCCGTCGCGTCGCGGTGATCGACGTGCCCCGCCAACCACCGTCCGACGTCAACGGGATCCTGATCCACGAGTGGGGCACGCACGACCGGACGGTCGGCACCGAGACGAGCCCCGCCGCACTCGTGGCCGCGCTCGAGGCCGAGCACGGCGAGCACGCGCTGGCCGCGGCACGGGCCGAGGGGGAGCCCAACGTGTCCACCTGCGACGTCATCTGCCGTTCGGGACGAGAGCGCCGAACCAACCACCAGCTGCGCGCGCTCGACGCCCTGCTCCGAGCAAGCGTGCGGACCAAGTCGGGCGCGTCCGAAGCACTGCTCGGCTCCGAGCCCTGGGACCTCTTCTTCACGGTGTTCGGCGAGTCGCACTGCGCGACCCATCAGCTCTGGCACCTGCACCGACCGACGACGCCCCGGGATCGGGAGTCGCGGGCGCTGCTCGGCGATCCGGTCGAGGAGACGTTCGCGACGATCGACGCGTCGATCGCCCGACACCTCGACCTCGCCGGCCCCGACACCACGACCTTCGTCGTGTTGCACACGGGCATGGAGACCCGGGGCGGCGGGCGCGACCTGTTCCCTGCGGTGCTCCGGTGTCTGCCGGACGCGGCCGCGCTCGTCCCCTGCAGCGTGCCGACCGGCAACGGGATCCGGCTGCTCGTGCGCGGCCGCGATCCGGGCGGTGTCGTCGAGCCCGGTGACGTCGAGGCGGTCGTCGAGCGCGTGCGCGCGTCCTTGCTCGAGCTCGTCGACGACCGCACCGGCACCGCCGCGGTCGCGTCGGTGCGGCGACGGGCCGAGGTCGTCCCCGAGCTCGCCGACGACGATCGCCTCGCCGACCTCTACCTCGAGTGGCACGAGCACGGGAGCCTCGATCGGGTCTCGTCACCCGAGCTCGGCATCGTGCACGCCGACCGGGTCGGTGTCCGCACCGGCGACCACACGCCCGACGGGCTGCTGGTGGTCCACGGTGCCGGCGCGACACCCGGCGGAGCGGAGCCAATCGACCCGGTCGAGGTCGCGCCCTGGATCGCCGAGCTGCTCGGCGTCCCGTTCGACCCCGCTCAGCCCCGGACCGCGTTCGCGAGCTCGTCGTAGAAGCGCTTCCCGGTCTCCGGATCGCAGAAGTGCTCCAGGGCCCAGGACGTGAGGCGCCGACGTTCGTCGTCGACCAGAGGACCGCCTGCGTGCACTGCACGGACGTGCCCGACGATGTCGTCAGCGTCGCGATACGTCCGGATGTCGGGGCCGAACACCTCGCGCGCCTCCGGACGATCGGGCAGCACGACCGAGGCGCCGGCGGTCATCGCCTCCACCACCGACATCGGGCATCCGAACCCCGACTCGGGGGTCACGGTGTACACGAGCGTGCTGGCCCGAGCGAGCAGCCCGAACACCGTCGTTCGATCGAGGTTGGCCTGGACGAGAGGCGGATCGTCGAGCTCACGACACGCGAGGACGAGGTCGGTCACCACGGACTCGTTGTGCATCGTGGTGCCGACGACGATGCGACGATCGATGCCCGGCAGCGCGGCGAACGCGCCGACCAGGAGCGGGAAGTCCTTCTTGGGGAGCCCGGCCGACACCGACAGCACGATCTCCCGCTCTCCGGGCGGCGGGATCAGGTCGGCGCCACCGAAGATGATGGGGAGCGGGTGGACCTTGGGGTGGTCGATCGCGTGACGCGGGAACGCCCAGACTCCGACGCAGAGAGGGTCCTCGGCGAGCGCGGCGACGCGCTGCTCCTCACCCGCGAACGAGTGGCTCCGGACCGCGTACGGGATCCCGAGCTCGGCAAGGCGCGGCTGCTCCTGCATGGCGAACGGCGCCCAGTGCAGGAGCAGGACATCGGGCTCGTGCTCTGCGACCGCGGTCTCGAGATCTCGGTACAGGGGATACGGAGACGGCGACGGCGCGGTCCGCGCACCGGTGACGCAGCACGCGATCTCGGCACCGTGAGCAGCGAGCGCGTCGAGATCCTCACCGATGTACGTCTCCGTGATCAGCGGGTACATCTGGTTCAACGCGAGGACTCGCAACGGCGCCCGATCCCGCGCGCGCGCGTGCACCACCGCCCAGCTCTCCTCGGCTTCGGCGCTTCCGGTGAGACGGTCGGGTGCGTCGGTCGAGTACAACGACGCGACGACCGGGATCATCACGGGCTCGCACTCCGCGGTGATGCGGAGCAGGAAGTCCCAGTCGACGTTTGCCACCAATGACTCGTCGTAGTGCGCCTGCGGAAGCGTCCGTCGATGCGCGAGCGCGTCCTGGTCGATGTAGTTGCCCCGAGCGAGTCGCTGCCGGTCGAAGCGAACGAGGTGCAGTGCGGGCAACGTCCCCGTGTGCCCGCGCTCCGTCGGGTCGTCGACGAGCTCGGCGCCGTAGAAGAGGTCCGAGTCGGGGTACGTACGGCCGGCCCAGGCGACCGCCTCGAGCCACGACGGGCCCATGACGTTGTCGTCATCGAGGTAGGCGACGAGGTCGCCGCGTGCCGCGTCGAGACCGGTGTTGCGGGCCGCACTCACACCGCTGCCCGATGACGCCACGATCTCGATCCGTGAGTCTTCTGGGAGTACTTCCATCACGGCCGCGAGCGCATGCTCGTCTCCGTCGACGACGACCACGAGCTGCCAGCGCTGGTGGCGCTGCCCGACCACGGAGGCGACGGCGCGCAGCAACCGCCCCTCGCGTGTCCCCCGGGTCGGCAGGACGACCGTGATCAGAGTCGAGTCGTCGACGGGCAGCGCCTGGATCCACTGCGTCGTCGCCCATACCTGCTCGAAGAGCAGGCGCTCGTGCTCCGACGCGATGACCACCTGCGAGGCGTCACGCGCCTGCGTGGCCTCGCGCGCTGCGGCATCGGCAGAACCCGCGACGTCGTGCGCGAAGCGGTCCAGGTGCTCTGCACGCTCACGAAGCACCTCGATCTGGTCGCTCATCTCGTCGACCCGACCGGTGGTCACCGGCCCGAGGTCGAGGAGCTCCCGCGCCCGCAGGACTGTGGCGTGACGCGGGCCGTGCGCGGCGCGATCGGCCTTCCAGCGAGCTGCCAGCCCGCGCACGCGCTCCCAGCGGCTCGCCATCCGGGCCAGGCTACCGATGCGACTACCCGGTCGGCACCCCCAGCGCCTGCACGTTCACGCGGATGCTCGGCTCGTTCGTCGCCGGCCGCGCCTTGGCCCGCTTCGCCTTGGGCATGTCGGGGAGGTCGGCGGGCAGATCGGGCAGGACGACGGTCTTGTAGTCGATCGCGGGAGGCTTCTCGGTGAGGAACAGCGAGGCGAACAGCGTGATGTCTGTCTCGAAGCCCTCGGCGCTGCCGGAGCACGGGAGCACCGCCTCGATGTCGGCCGGCACCGACGTCGTGTACTCGTTGCGCGCGAAGCAGTTGCCGCCGCCTTCGGTCGCGTCCTCGATGTTGGAGACCGCGAAGAGGTCGTAGGCGTTGCCAGAGGTGACGTTGCCGCGCACCGTGTTGTCGAGCGCGTCGAAGTCGCGTGCGGAGGGCTCGTCGCTGTAGAAGACCGTCTCGGGGAGCGGGATCACCCCGATCCCCATATTCTGGTGACCGGTCACGAGGTTGCGCTCGACGAGGTTGTCGCGCCCACCCGCGACCACGATGCCGTTGAACGCCGCGAGCTGCGCGATCTCGACGGCCGCGCTCTGGGCGTTGTTGTTGTCGTAGACGTGGTTGCCGATGATCTGGGCCTCGCGCTGCGGGAACAGGTCTTCGCTCGTGAGGCTGTTGGGGACGACGCCGATGCGGTTGTCGTGGAACGACGACCGCGCGATCAAGAGGTTGCCACCCGCGTTCGTGCCCGAGTAGCCGAGCCCGTTCCACTCGGCCTCCGAGTCGACGATGAGCGCGTTGCAGGGGACGCACTGCCCGATGTAGAAGCCGCCGTCGGCGCTGCCCGAGGCGTACGAATGATCGAACTGACCGTTGACGGAGTCGAAGGCGTAGATGCCGTAGTCGCCGTTGCGGATCGCGTTGAGGTACGACCCGCGGTAGCCGTCGACCCCGATCCAGTAGAAGCCGTTGGTGACGAAGTTGCGCGCGGTCAGGTTCTCGATCGCCACGCCGTCCGCGAACACCTTGAACCCGTTCTCGCGGTTGCGTTCCTCGCTGAACTCGCCGTCGACGATCGTGGTCGCGCGGTCGAGTCCGCGGATCACGATGTTGCGCTTGTCCTCGGGGACGATCACCGCCTCGCGGTACACGCCCGGCGAGACGAGGATCAGCGTGCCCGGCTCCGAGGCGTCGACCGCGTCCTGGATGGTCGACTCGTCGGCGGGGACGCGGATCACGTCGGACTCGCCCGCGACGGCCGGCACCGTCGCGACGGCCGACGCCGCTCCGAGCAGCGTGGCGATCACCAGCCCGACAGTGGCGCTACGTGCTGGTCGTCGACGCATCTCGCTCCCCCTCACGCTCCGGCGCCTTCGGCGCCCTCGGCCCCTTGGCCTTCTTCACGATCACCGTGCCGTACTGCCCCGAGCGCGGCGCGCCGTGGAACGAGCAGTAGTAGCCGTACTTCCCGGGCTCGTCGAAACGGTACGCGTACACGTCGCCGCGGGGGAGGTCGTCGATCCCGAACTCGTCGCCGCGGTCGGGGAGCACGTTGTGCTCGTTGCGCCCGGCGTTGCGCCACCGCACGGTCGTGCCGGCGCGCACCCGGATCCGCTTCGGTCGGAAGAAGTTGTCGCCGATCCGCACGTCGATGACGGGACCCGCGCCGACGGCGGTCGTCGAGGTCGTCGACGCGCTCGGATCTGTCGGCGACGGGCCGGCGTGCGCCGTCGCCGACAGGGCGAGGCCGGTCGACACGAAGAGCACCACGACCACCGCGAGGATCGGCCGGAGCGCGCACCGGTCTCGGTTCATCGGGAGGTGCGCGCCGCGCCCTTCGTGCGGCCCGTCGCCTTCTTCGCCGGCTGCTTCTTGGCCGACTGCTTCTTCGCCGACTGCTTCTCGGCGCCCGATCGACGAGCGCCGGCGCTGCGGCCCGACCGCGCCAGCGGCTCGAACGACCGGGCGAGCCGGGCCAGGGTGCGGACGCCGAAGCCGGTGCCACCCCGGGTCAGCTCGCCGTCGTCACCGGACGCACGCGCGGGTCCGGCGATGTCGAGGTGCACCCACGGGACGTCGCCGACGAACGACTGGAGGAAGAGCCCGGCGGTGAGCGCGCCGCCGTAGCGGTTTGCGCCGATGTTGCGGAGGTCGGCGACCTCGGAGTCGAGCTGCTTCTGGTAGTCGGTCGGCAGCGGCAGCGGCCAGGTCGGCTCGCCGGCGAGATCGGACGCGGCACGCACCTGTGCGCACCAGTCGTCGTCGTTGCCCATCAGTCCCGCGACCTTCTCGCCGAGCGCGACTACGCACGCCCCGGTGAGCGTCGCGAGGTCGACGATGGCGTCGACCTCGTCGTCGACGGCCCACGAGAGCGCATCGGCGAGGATGAGGCGACCCTCGGCATCGGTGTTGAGCACCTCGACCGTCTGCCCGTCGCGCATCTTCAGCACGTCACCCGGACGGATGGCCGAGCCGCTCGGCATGTTCTCGACCATCGGCGCGTATGCGACGACGCGATGACGCACGCCGAGGTCGCGCAGCGTCGACATCGCGGCCAGCACCGCGGCGGCGCCGCCCATGTCGGTCTTCATGGCCTCCATGCCGTCGGCGGGCTTGATCGAGATGCCGCCCGTGTCGAACGTCACGCCCTTGCCGACGAGCGCGAGCGTGCCCTTGGCGCGCTTGCCCGCCGGCGGCTCGTAGACGACCTTCACGAAGCGGGGCGGGCGCGTCGAGCCTTGCCCCACGCCGAGCACGCCACCCATCTTCTGGGTCTTGATCTGGCCTTCGGTGAGCACCGTCACCTTCACGCCCTTGCCGGTGAGCAGCTTCTTCGCGGCGGCCGCGAACTCGGTCGGCGACTTCGTGCCGGAGGGCTCGTTCACGATGTCGCGGGCCCACCGCACCGCCTCAGCGATCACCGATGCCTCGCGGACCGCGGTCGCGACGTCGGCGCCACCGGACCCGACGAGGACGGCCTTCTTCAGCTTCGACGGCTCGCCCTTGGTCTTGTAGGAGAGGAACTGGTACGAGCCGAGGAGGAGCCCCTCGGTGACGGCAGCCGCCGCGGCAGCCGCGTCGACGTCATCGGGCGCAGCGCTCGTGAGCGTCGTCGCTATCGAGCCGACCTTGCTCGCCCGCCGCGCGATCGCGGCTGCCGCCCGGCGCAGCGTCGACGGGGTGATCTTCGCCCGCGGGCCCGTCCCGACCAGGAGGGCGACGTCGGCCGCCAGCCCGTCGACGGGCACGAGGAGCGTCTCGCCCGGCTTGCCGCCGAACCCCGCCTCCCGCATGAACGCGTCGAGCCCACCGCCGAGCGCGCGGTCGACGGCATCCGCCCCGGCACCGAGCTCGCGGTCGGCCCCGACGGGCACCGCGAGCATCCCGGCCTTGACCGACGCGGCTGATTGCGACGACACGCTGACGGTGATGCTCACTGCTGCTCCTTGTCGGTGCGACGGCACCGGTGAACTCGGGGGGATCAGGTGGTGCGAACGGGGCGGAAGACGCCTTCTTGCCAGCGCGCGAGCGTGTAGACGAGGTCGGCGAGGCGGTTGAGGTACGCGACCACCTGCGAGCCCGCGAGCCAGCCCTCGCGCCCGGCTCCCACCGCTGCCCGCTCGGCCCGGCGGACGACCGTGCGCGCCAGGTCGAGCGCCGCCGCGACGCGGTTCTCACCCGGCAGCACGAACTCCTGCGGGGGGTCGAAGCGGTCGGTGATCTCGTCGATGATCGGCTCGAGTGCGGCGACCATCTCGCTCGTCACGCGCGTCGTGCCGTCGACGAGCTTGGAGCGGTTCTCGGGCGCCGTCGCGAGCTCGGCACCGACCACGAACAGCTCGCGCTGGAGCCGGACGAGCAGTCGGTCGAGCTCGGACTCGCGCTCGCACTCGGCGCGTGCGAGTCCGAGCGCCGCGACCGCTTCGTCGACCACGCCGTACGCGGCGGGGCCGGGTGCGTCCTTGCCGACCCTTCCACCGAAGAGCAACGCCGTCGTCCCGTCGTCGCCGGTGCGCGTGTAGACGGTCCGCGGCGTTCGGGTCACCCGGCGATTCTACGGCTCGGGGTCTGCGGGTCGGCTCGCCGGGCGGATCGGCCGGATCGGCGTCCTCGGGTTCGATCGAGCAGCACGACACGGTCGCGGTGAGGTGCTCCGGTACCCTGGCGACGATGTCCGTTGCATCGCAGCGGTCCGCGGCCTCCGGCCCGCGGCCGTCGATGGTCGCCGCGCTGTGGCGCACGGCACGTCCGAAGCAGTGGGTCAAGAACGTCCTCGTGTTCGCGGCGCCCGGCGCCGCCGGCGTGCTGACCGAGCCCGGCCCGCTCGCCCGCACGCTCGTCGCGTTCGTCGCGCTGTGCCTCGCCGCGAGCGGCACCTACTTCCTCAACGACGCGCTCGATGCCGAGGCCGACCGGCAGCACCCGACGAAGCGCTTCCGCCCGGTCGCCGCGGGCTACCTCAGCGTCGGGGTCGCGAAGCTCATCGCCGCGCTGCTGATCGCCGCGGGCATCGCCATCTCGATCCCGGTCTCGCGCGGCGAGCTCGCCCTCGTCGTCGCCGGCTACGCCGCCCTCACCGTCTCCTACAGCATCTGGCTCAAGCACGAGCCGGTCATCGACCTCGCCGCGGTCGCTGCCGGCTTCGTGCTGCGGGCGATCGCGGGTGGCGTGGCCGCCGACGTCGAGATCTCCGACTGGTTCCTGATCGTCGCTGCGTCCGGATCGCTCTTCATGGTCACTGGGAAGCGCCACGCCGAGCAGCTCGAGCTCGGCGAGGGCTCGGGCGCGCACCGGAGCACCCTCGAGGAGTACTCACCGAGCTTCCTCGGCTTCGTGCGCGCGGTCTCGGCGAGCGTCATGGTGACCGCGTACTGCCTGTGGGCGTTCGAGAACGCGTTCGCCACCGGTGACGTGACCTGGTTCCGGCTGTCGATCATCCCGTTCGTGCTCGCCGTGCTGCGCTACGCGCACGTCGTGGAGCAGGGTCGAGGCGGCGCGCCCGAGGAGGTCGTCCTCGGCGACCGCATCATCCAGGTCCTCGGCCTGCTGTGGATCGCGACCTTCGCGATCGGGGTGAACGCCTGAGATGGTCGCCGTCGACCGCACCGGGGCCGCGGACGGGGAGCCGCGACGCCTGCTGACCGGTTGGGGCCGAACCGCCGCCACCGCGGCACGGCTCGTGCCCGTCAGCGACGACGCCGCGGTCGACTCGCTGCTCGAGCAGGCCGGGCGCCGCGGCATCGTCGCTCGGGGCCTCGGCCGCTCGTACGGCGACGCGGCACAGAACGCGGGCGGCACCGTCATCGATGCCACGACGCTGGCGGCGATCCGCGACTTCGACCTCGGGCGTGGCGTCCTTCGCGTCGACGCGGGGGTGAGCCTCGACGCGTTGATGCGACTCCTCGTCCCGTTCGGCTTCTTCGTCGTGACTCCCGGCACGCGCTTCGTCACCGTCGGGGGCGCGATCGCCGCCGACATCCACGGCAAGGGCCACCACACCGACGGCAGCTTCGCCAACCACGTCGAGTCGTTCACGTTGCACTCGCCGAAGGGTCGGTTCGTCGTCGATCCCGCGTCCGACCCCGACCTGTTCTGGGGCACCGCCGGCGGCATGGGCCTGACCGGCGTCGTCAGCGAGGCGACGCTGCGGCTGCTCCCGATCGAGACGTCGATGCTGCTCGTCGACAACGAGCGCGTCGGCGACCTCGACGAGCTCATGCGCCGGATGGTCGAGGGTGACGATCGGTACCACTACTCCGCCGCATGGATCGACTGCCTCGCACGCGGTGCTTCGCTCGGGAGAGGGATCCTCACCCGCGGCGACCATGCGCCGCGCGACGCGCTGCCGGCGCGCGCGCAGGCCGATCCGCTGCACTTCGCGCCCCGGGCGCTGCTCGCGGCCCCGCGGTGGGCGCCCAACGGTCTGCTCAACCGGTTCACGATCAGGCTGTTCAACGAGCTCTGGTACCGGAAGGCGCCACGCCATCAGACCGGGCACCTGGAGACGATCAGCACGTTCTTCCACCCGCTCGACGGCGTGCGGGGATGGAACCGCCTGTACGGCAGCCGCGGCTTTCTCCAGTACCAGTACGTCGTCCCCGACGGGGCGACCGACACGGTGCGTGCGACGCTCGAACGCCTCTCGCAGGAGCAGTGCGCCTCGTTCCTCGCGGTGCTCAAGCGCTTCGGGCCGGGGAACCCCGGGCCGCTCTCGTTCCCGATCGCGGGGTGGACGCTCGCGCTCGACCTGCCCGCCTCGGTGCGCGACCTGGCTCCGGTCCTCGACGACCTCGACCGGCTCGTCGTCGAAGCCGGTGGGCGTGTGTACCTGGCCAAGGACTCGCGCCTCGCGCCCGAGCTGCTCGGGCGCATGTACCCCGAGCTCGACCGGTTCCGCGAGCTGCGCAGCCGCGTCGACCCTTCGGGCGTGCTCCAGTCCGACCTCGCCCGCCGGCTCCAGATCTGATGCGAGTCCTTCCCCGGGATCTCGGCACGCTGTCGCGGACCATGGATGTCGCAGCGTGCCGAATTCCCGAGAGGTGACGGAGGACGAGGTGGAGGACGCGCTCGGAGGCGTGCAGACGGTGCTGGTGCTCGGGGGCGGCTCCGAGATCGCGCAGGCGACCCTGCGCCGCCTCGTCGCGAACCGAACCCGCACGATCGTGCTCGCGGCCCGCGACCCCCAGCAGATCGCGGCCACCGCCGACGAGCTGCGCGCCCTGGGCGCGACCCGCGTCGAGACCCTGGCGTTCGATGCGGCGGCGACCGAGACGCACGAGGCGTTCGTCGACGAGGTCGTCGACCGGGTGGGCGACCTCGACCTCGTCCTCGTCGCGTTCGGCGTGCTGGGCGACCAGGCCGAGGCCGAGCGGGATGCTGCGGCCGCCGCCGAGGTCGCGCGCGTCAACTACCTGGGTGCGGTGTCCGTCACCGTGCCGCTCGCGGCTCACCTCCGGGCCCAGGGCCACGGGACGATCGCGGTGCTGTCCTCGGTCGCGGGCGAGCGCGCTCGACGATCGAACTTCGTCTACGGCTCGTCGAAGGCCGGGCTCGATGCCTTCTTCCAGGGCCTCGGCGACAGCCTCGTGGGAACCGGTGTGCGGGTGCTGATCGTGCGCCCCGGCTTCGTGCACACGAAGATGACGGCCGGACTCGACGCGGCACCGCTCGCCACGACACCCGACGCGGTCGCCGACGCGATCGTGCGCGGCATCGAGCGCGGCAGCGAGATCCTCTGGGTCCCGCCGGCGCTGCGTTGGGTGATGTCGGTGTTGCGTCACACGCCGCGCGCCGTCTTCCGCAAGCTCCCGCTGTGAACGAACGGTGACCGAACGCGAGACGGTCGCGGCGTTCGACTTCGACAAGACGCTCTCGTCGCGGGACAACGTGCTGCCCTTCCTCACCGCGGCGACGAGTCGTGCTCGCGTCGCGCGAGCGCTCGGCGCCTCCTCGCTCGACGTGGCACGTGGCCGGCGCGACGCGGTCAAGGCGCGCCTCACGCGCCTCCTGACCGATCGCGACGCGTCGGAGCTCGATGCCCTGGCCGCGCGCTTCGCCGAGGACGTCGTAGCCCACCACCTCCGCGACGACGTCCTCGACCGGGCACGCCGCCACGCCGACGAGGGCCACCGGCTGGTGATCGTCTCCGCCTCGTACGAGTGCTATCTCGCTCCGATCGCCGCCGCGCTCGGCTTCGACGCGGCACTCGGCACCCGGCTCGAGGTGCTCGACGGACGACTCACCGGGCGTCTCGACGGTCCGAACGTCCGGCGGGCCGAGAAGGTCCGCCGACTCGATGCCTGGCTGGGAGGTCGCCCGGCCACGATCTGGGCCTACGGCGACTCCTCGGGCGACCACGAGCTCTTCGCGCGCGCCGATCACCCCGTCCGCGTGCGCTCGCGCTCGGCTCCGCGCTGACCGCGGATCGCGTGGCAACCTAGGCCGATGCCTGACGAACATCGGATCGTGGTCATCGGCGCGGGTCCCGCCGGGCTGACGGCCGCGTACGTGCTCAACAAGCGTGGCGTCGCGAGCACGGTCCTCGAGTCCGACACGGTCGTCGGGGGGATCAGCCGCACCGCGACCGCCGAGGGCTGGCGCTTCGACATCGGCGGGCACCGCTTCTTCACCAAGGTGCAGCCCGTCGAAGACCTCTGGTTCGAGATCCTCGGGCCCGAAGACTTCCTCCGCCGCCCCCGCCTCAGCCGCATCTACTACCGGGGCAAGTTCTACGACTATCCGATCTCGGCGACGAACGCGCTGAAGAACCTCGGCCCGATCGAGGCGCTGCGCTGCGTCGGCTCGTACCTCTGGGTGCGCATCCACCCGCCGAAGGACAAGACCACGCTCGAGGGCTTCGTCGCGTCGCGCTTCGGATGGCGCCTCTACCGCCACTTCTTCAAGACCCAGAGCGAGAAGGTCTGGGGCGTCCCGTGCACCGAGATCCAGGCCGACTGGGGTGCGCAGCGAATCAAGAACCTGTCGCTCTTCCGGGCCGTGTGGGAGGCCGTGAAGCCGAAGCGCCTGAAGAGCGGTGACAAGTCGAAGCAGGTGACGAGCCTGATCGAGGAGTTCAACTACCCCAAGTACGGGCCGGGGATGATGTGGGAGCGCTGTGCCGAGCTGGTGACGGCCCAGGGCACGAAGATCGTCTTCGACGCGACGGTCACGAAGATCGAGCACCGCGACGGACAGGCGGTCGCGGTCACCGCGATCACGGGTGGTGCACCCACCCGCTACGAGTGCACCGACGTCATCTCGACCATGCCGATCAGCGCACTGCTGCGATCGATGGATCCGCCGCCGCCGCCCGAGGTGCTCGCCGCGGCCGACGCGCTGCGCTACCGAGACTTCATGACGGTGGCCCTGGTCGTGCCCGAGGAGATCGGCTTCCCCGACAACTGGATCTACATCAACGACCCGAGCGTCGAGGTCGGGCGCGTCCAGAACTTCGGCCAGTGGTCGCCGTACCTGGTGAAGGACGGGCGCACCTGCCTGGGGCTCGAGTTCTTCGTCTGGGAAGGCGACGACATGTGGACGAAGGACGACGCCGACCTGATCGAGCAGGGCAAGCGCGAGATGAACGAGATCGGCCTGCTCGACGACCCGTCGGTCGTCGAAGCGGGGTACGTCGTGCGGATGCCGAAGGCGTACCCGATGTACGACGCCGACTACAAGGACAACGTGCAGGTGCTCGCCTCGTGGCTGAGCGAGCACACGCCCAACGTCTATCCGGTCGGTCGCAACGGCATGCACCGCTACAACAACCAGGACCACTCCATGCTCACGGCCATGCTCTCGGTCGAGAACATCTTCGGCGCGCACCACGACGTGTGGAACGTCAACGTCGAGGAGGAGTACCACGAGGAGAAGGTCGCGGCACCGCCCCACCCGAACCAGTAGCAGCAACCCCGGCCGTGCTGCCGCTCGAGCGCCACAGGAGCGGCGGCTCGTCGTCGCCTTCCGATCGTCGAGCGACGGCGAAGAGGGCCGGCACGAACACGACCGCGGTGAGCATCACGCCGTACTGGAACCGCACGTCCTGCACGAGGTTCAGCGCGGCGAGCGTCACGGACTGCGTCAGGGCCGGGATCGCGATCCAGACGACCGCCCACGAGCGCCGGCGCCAGGCCGCGAACGCGATGGCGAGCAGGAACGCATAGAGGTACAGCGCCGGGCGGATCGTCCAGATCGGGAGTCGCTCCATGACGACGTCGTAGATCCGGTTGATCGCACGTGGCGATGCAGGATCCTCGGCGATCGACGCGCCCGGTACGGGCGGGATGTAGTCGACGCGCCCGGAGGTGTTGCTCCACTCGAGGAAGTAGGTCTGCTCGTCGGGATCGAACGGGTTCCAGACGATCTCGCTCGCGCAGGCGAGGTGGTCGAGCTCGGCACCGGGGTCGCGCAGGGCCATGTCGATGGCGATCGACTGGAGATCACCCGCCTTGTCCTGGAAACGTTCGAGCGGGATCGCGTCCGGGCCCGACCAGGTCGGCTGGATCGAGGAGCAGCTGTACGGCCACTCACGATCGAGCGGGAAGATCTCGCGCAGCTCGCGCCGCTCGTCGGCGGTGAGCTCGACCCCGCGGTTCAGGTGGTTCGCGATGTGCTGCACGTAGACGATGCTCTGCACGCGGCTCGCACGCACGTCGAGCAGTGACGCCAGCGGCACGGCGACGACCAGCGCGACGACCAGCGTCACGCCCCCGGTCAGCGCCAGACGGCGCCACAGCGACCGGTGTGCGACGAGGAGCACCACCAAGGTCACGAGGAGGATCGGCCACGCGTTGTGGCGCGAGAGCAGCAGCCCGAGGGCAGTCGCGACCGTCAGCACGACGTTGCGCCCGTCGCGGAGCCATTCGCCCTTCGTGTCCTCGATGCGCCACACGACCAGCGCGAGCGCCAGGAGCGCGATCCCGAACGGGGTGTCCTTCCAGAGCGTGATCGTGAACAGCCCAGTCGGCGGGAGCAGCGGCAGCAGCACGAGGAACGCCGCCGCGACCCAGGGTGAGCGCCGGCGCCACACCGTCCACGCCGCGATGCGACCGACCAGCTGCGAGGCGCCGACGATCTGGAGCAGGACGGGCAGCGCGGGCGAGTCGACGAGGTGGCGCAGGACCCCGACCACGACGGTGACCGGGTACGGGTGCCAGTTGTCGAGCGCGCCCTGGTCGAGCTGCGTCCACTGCACCGCCATGTCGGGGTTCATGAGCCCGGGCCAGAAGAGCAGCCACAGCGCGAGCCAGCCGACGAACGGCACCGCGCCCAGCAGCGCGGTGAGGCGCCAGCGGTCGCCGCTCGTCTCCGGCGCGGTGACCCAGGTCGGGGCCGCGGGCGGGCGGACCCCGAGCACGAGCGACCCGACCAGCGCGACCACGAGGCCGAACCCGACGCCCATGCCGATGCGGTCGATCACGGGGAGGGCTCCGCCGGCATCCGCGACCGGCGCCGGCTCCGAGAGCACCACGGCGACCACGGCGGCGACTGCGACCGCGAGGACGATCAGCCCCATCCAGAGCCGCGGGTCGCGGGCGCGTCGCAGCTCCCGGAGCGCCCAGCCCGACGCCGCGACCACGAGCACACCGAGGGCGACCATGAGCGCGAGCAGCGCCCAGGCGGCTCCCGGCACGGCGACATCGAGGCGAACGGGAACGACTCGCGTCCCGTCCTCGGAAGACTCGAGCGAGAGGACGCGACCCGGTCGTCCGTCGACGACCACCCGGGACCGCCCACCGTCGGGCCCGGTCTCGAACCGCACGGTCGCGGTCTCGTCCACCGTGCCCTCGTACGTGGCGCGGCCCGCACCCGACGCGAGCCGCAACGTGCCCGGCGGGTCCTCGACCCACTCCGTGGCGCGACCGCCGGTCGTGGCGACGAGGTCGCCCACGGGCACTGCCGAGCGCGGCGAGCGCTCGATCGTGAAGGCGACGACACCGTCGTTGCCCCGGACGGCCTCCACCGTGATCTCGCGCGGGCCCGGCGTCTCCTCGTAGACGAGGTGCAGCCAGGCACCGACGCCGACGACCGCGCCGAGCACCACCGCGACCGCGGCGGCGGCCACCTTGTGGGCGGTCGTCACGCTCCGGAGACGGGACGACGCGCGACCAGCAGCACCGACTGGCCGAAGCTCGGCTCGCGGCGCTCCTCGAACCGGCGGAGCACCGGGACCACCAGCCGGTCGTAGAGCGCGACGTTGGCCCGCTCGGTCGGTGTGCGTCGGAGCTGGCGCGCGTACAGCCACCAGGCGATCGCGCCGAGCGAGTTGACGTACCTCGCCTCGACGATCTCGAGCCCGGCCCGATCCGCGACCTCGACGAGGTGCGCGCGGCGGTAGCGGCGATGGTGACCGATCTTGCGGTCGTACTCGCTGTAGAGGCCCTCGAACGCGGGCGCGAACACCAGGACGTGGCCACCGGGTCGCACGAGCTCACGGACCGTCGCGAGCGCGTGCACGTCACGCTCGATGTGCTCGAGCACGTTCACGAGCACCGCGGAGTCGTAGTGGTCGCGCTGGGCGACGTCGCCGGCGAGCTCCTCGAGCTCGCAGCAGCGGGCGTCGAAGCCGACCTGGCCTCGGAACCGCTCTTCGAGCAGCTCCACGCACCGCTTGGACAGGTCGGTCGAGGTCACCTGCCGGTCGGCGAGGAGCAGCATCGCGGTGAGGTCGCCGTGACCGGCGCCGACCTCGAGCACCGACGACCCCAGGTACGGCTCGCACATGGAGTACAGCCAGTCGGTGTAGTTGTCGGCGCCGTCGAGGGAGTCGAGCGTGGTCGCGAGCTCGGCGTCGGCTTCGTCGAAGTGGACCGGACCCGCCGCGCGATCGACGAGCCTCCGGTCGCGTCGATCGGCGATCTTCGAGTAGCGGAGGATGCTCCAGATCGCGCGCACGCCGTCGCGCCAGCCGATCTTCTTGCCCTCGGCGTACGTGCGACCGTCGTAGGAGATGCCGACCTCGTAGACCCGCCACCCGGCGCGGGCGACCTTGGCGGTGATCTCGGGCTCGAAGCCGAATCGGTCCTCGTGGATCTCGACGCTCTGCACGACCTCGCGACGGAAGGCCTTGTAGCAGGTCTCCATGTCGGTGAGGTTGAGGTTGGTGAACATGTTGGACGCGGTGGTGAGCACCTTGTTGCCGACCGAGTGCCAGTAGTAGAGGACGCGGTGCGGCCGCCCACCGAGGAAGCGGGAGCCGTAGACCACGTCGGCCCGATCCTCGACGAGCGGCGCGATGACCTCGGGGTACTCGCGGGGGTCGTACTCCAGGTCGGCGTCCTGCACGATGACGTACGGCGCGGAGACCTCCTGGAAGCCACGACGGAGAGCCGCGCCCTTGCCGAGGTTGATGGGCTGCTCGACGACCTGGACCCGGGGATCGGTGAAGCCGCGCAGGATCTCGCGCGTGCCGTCGGTGGAGCCGTCGTCGACGATCACGAGCTCCGCGACGAGCGGCGAGTCGAGCACCTGGCCCACGATCTCGACGATCGTGTCGCGCTCGTTGTAGCAGGGCATCACGACGCTCAGACAGCGCTCGCCGAGGTCGCTCATACGACTCGCGAGCGTAGCGGCGACAACTCTGCGAGCCGGGAAGGGACCCCACCGGTAGCCTTGGCCTCACATGAGCGACACCTCCCATCCGTTCCTCGACGCCCTCGCGCAGCGCGTCCTCATCTTCGACGGTGCGTTCGGCACCTGGGTCCAGGGCGAGGACCTGACGCCCGACGACTTCGGCGGGCCCGAGCTCGAGGGCTGCAACGAGCACGTGGTGCTCTCACGGCCCGACATCATCCGCCGGATGCACGACGACTTCCTCTCGGTCGGGGTCGACGCGGTCGAGACCGCGACCTTCGGGGCCTTCCCGATCGTGCTCGCCGAGTACGACATCCCCGAGAAGACCCGAGAGCTCAACGAGGCTGCGGCCCGGATCGCGCGTGAAGCCGCGAGCGCGCACTCGACCCCCGAGCAGCCCCGCTTCGTCATCGGCTCGGTCGGGCCGGGCACGAAGCTCCCTTCCCTCGGGCACATCGGCTTCGCCGAGCTCCGCGACGCCTACGTGCCCCAGATGGAGGGCCTGCTGGCCGGGGGTGCCGACGTCATCCTGATCGAGACGGTGCAGGACCTGCTCCAGGGCAAGGCCGCGATCGTCGCGGCACGCCGGGCGATGGAGAGCACCGGCATCCGCATCCCGCTGATGGTCCAGGTCACGATCGAGACGACGGGCCGCATGCTGATCGGCTCGGAGATCGGTGCCGCGCTCACGAGCCTCGAGGCGATGCGACCCGACGTCATCGGGCTCAACTGCGCGACCGGTCCGGCCGAGATGACCGAGCACCTCCGCTACCTCGGGCAGCACGCGCGCACCTACCTCTCGTGCCTTCCCAACGCCGGACTCCCCTCCGTCGTCGACGGCCGCACCCACTACGACCTCACGCCCGCCGAGCTGGCCGAGGCGCACGAGCGCAACGTCGAGGAGTTCGGCATCAACATCGTCGGAGGTTGCTGCGGCACGACGCCCGAGCACCTGCGGGCGGTCGTCGAGCGGGTGGGCGTCGGGCGCGAGCCGATCCGTCGGACACCTGTGCACGAGCCCGGCTGCTCGTCGGTGTACACGCACGTGCCGTTCCAGCAGGACCTGTCGCTGCTCCTCGTGGGCGAGCGCACCAATGCCAACGGCTCGAAGAAGTTCCGGGAGGCGATGCTCGAGGCCGACTGGGACCTGTGCGTCCAGATGGCGCGCGACCAGGTGAAGGAAGGCGCGCACGTGCTCGACGTGTGCGTCGACTACGTCGGCCGTGACGGCGTGGGCGACATGGACGAGCTCGCGAGCCGGTTCGCCACCCAGGCGCCGCTCCCCCTCGTGTTCGACTCGACCGAGTCCGACGTCATGGAGGCCGGGCTCCGGCACTCCGGCGGGAAGGCGATCCTCAACTCGGCCAACCTCGAGGACGGCGAGGGCCCCGGCTCACGGCTGCACCGAGTGCTCACGCTGGCGCGCGAGTACGGCGCCGCGGTGATCTGCCTCGCGATCGACGAGGAGGGTCAGGCGCGCACCGCCGACTGGAAGGTGCGGGTCTGCAAGCGGATCCACGACATCGCGGTCGACGAGTACGGCATCGAGGCGACCGACCTGATCTTCGACATGCTCACGTTCCCGCTCGGGTCGGGCCAGGAGGACCTGCGGCGCGACGGGATCGAGACGATCGACGCGATCCGGCGGATCAAGGCCGAGCTGCCGGGCGTCTCCACGATCCTCGGCGTGTCCAACGTCAGCTTCGGCCTCAAGCCCGCGCTGCGTCACGTGCTCAACAGCGTGTTCCTCCACGAGTGCGCCGAGGCCGGCCTCGACTCGGCGATCGTCCACGCCGCGCGCATCATGCCGATGCACAAGATCGACGATCACGTGCGCGAGCTCGCGCTCGACCTCGTCTACGACCGCCGCCGACCCGACTACGACCCGTTGAACGAGCTGATGGCGGCGTTCGCCGACGTCGACGCGACGACCGTCGAGCGCGAGGACCGTTCGGGCTGGCCCGTCGAGGAGCGGCTCAAGCACCGCATCATCGACGGCGACCGCGACGGGCTCGAAGCCGACCTCGACGAGCAGCTCGGCGCGCTCCCGGCCCTGGCCATCGTCAACGACGTGCTCCTCGGCGGCATGAAGGTCGTCGGCGAGCTCTTCGCCACCGGTGAGATGCAGCTCCCGTTCGTGCTCCAGAGCGCGGAGACGATGAAGACCGCGGTCGCCTACCTCGAGCCCCACATGGAGAAGGCCGAGGGCGGCGGCAAGGGCACGCTCGTGATCGGCACGGTCAAGGGCGACGTGCACGACATCGGCAAGAACCTCGTCGACATCATCCTCACCAACAACGGCTACGAGGTCCACAACATCGGCATCAAGGCGCCGCTCCAGTCCTTCGTCGACAAGGCCAAAGAGGTCGAGGCCGACGCGATCGGGATGAGCGGGCTGCTGGTGAAGAGCACGCTCATCATGCGCGAGAACCTCGAGGAGATGAACACGCTCGGTCTCGCCGAGGTGCCGGTGCTCCTGGGCGGAGCCGCGCTCACGCGCACCTACGTCGAGCGCGACCTGCGCGAGGTGTACGACGGCCGGCTGTTCTACGGGAAGGACGCCTTCGAGGGCCTGCGCACCATGGACACGCTCATGGAGGGCAAGCGCGCGGGTGCCCTCGATCCCGACTTCGGACGAGCACCGGGCGGGCGCGACCTGCCCGCGCGTCCACGCCGCGAGGCCGAGAGCGATGACGTCGACGTCCCGGCGCGCTCGGACGTCTCGACCGACGTGCCGATCTTCGTGCCCCCGTTCCTCGGCGCGCGGGTCGCCAAGGGCATCGCGATCGACGAGATCGCGTCGTACATCAACGAGACGGCATTGTTCCGCAACCAGTGGCAGTTCCGACCCGACAAGACGCTGTCCGAGAGCGACGACGAGTTCAAGGCTCGCCTGCGCCCCGTGCTGCGCGAGCAGCTCGCACAGGCCCAGCAGGAGGCGCTGCTCGTGCCGGCCGTCGTCTGGGGCTACTTCCCGGTGAACGCGGAGGGCGACGACCTGATCGTGTGGACCGACGACGACCGGCGCACCGAACGGCTCCGCTTCGCGTTCCCGCGCCAGCAGCGCGACCGGTTCCTCTGCATCAGCGACTTCTTCCGGCCGGTCGACTCCGGCGAGGTCGACTACGCAGGCTTCCACGCGGTGACGATCGGCGACCAGGCCACGATCCGCGAGCGCGAGCTCTTCGCCGCCGACCGGTACCAGGAGTACCTCTTGCTGCACGGGCTCTCGGTCGAGATGACCGAGGCGCTCGCCGAGCTGTGGCACCGACGCATCCGCGAGGAGTGGGGGTTCGCCGACGAGGACGGACCGACGCTCCAGGGGCTGTTCCGCCAGCAGTACCGCGGCTCGCGCTACTCGTGGGGCTACCCCGCGTGCCCCGACCTCGAGGAGCAGGTGAAGCTCGACGAGCTGCTCGACCTCTCGTCGATCGGTGTGCGCCTCACCGAGGAGTTCCAGCTCGAGCCCGAGCAGAGCACCTCGGCGATCGTCGTCCCCCATCCCGAGGCCAAGTACTTCGTGACCTAGGGGCGTCGCTCCACCGAGCTCCCCTACACTCGGCGCCTCGCATGAAGGGTCTCATCCTCTCCGGCGGCGCCGGCACGCGGCTGCGGCCGATCACCCACACGAGCGCGAAGCAGCTCGTGCCGGTCGCGAACAAGCCGATCCTGTTCTACGGGATCGAGGACATGGCGGCCGCGGGCATCACCGAGATCGGCATCATCGTCGGCGAGACCGCCGACGAGATCATGGAGGCGGCCGGAGACGGCTCCCGGTTCGGCGTGAAGATCACCTACATCCCCCAGGACGCCCCACTGGGCCTCGCGCACTGCGTGCTCATCGCCCGCGACTTCCTCGGCGACGACGACTTCGTCATGTACCTCGGCGACAACATGCTCCAGCAGGGCTTGACCGAGTTCGTCGACGGCTTCGAGAAGGCACGGGCCTCCGCGCCCGACCGGGCGCCCGCCGCTCAGATCCTCCTCGCCCACGTCGACGACCCTCGTCAGTTCGGGGTCGCCGAGATCGACGCCGCGGGCGAGGTCGTGCAGCTCGTCGAGAAGCCCGCCGACCCGCCGTCGGACCTCGCGCTCGTCGGCGTCTACCTGTTCGACAAGCGCATCCACGACGCGGTGCGCGCGATCGAGCCCTCGGGCCGCGGCGAGCTCGAGATCACCGACGCGATCCAGTGGCTCCTCGACCACGGGCACCGCGTCGTGCAGACGGTGCTCGTGGGCTGGTGGATCGACACCGGCAAGAAGGATCCGCTCCTCGAGAGCAACCGCTACATCCTCGAGACCCTCGAGCGATCGATCGAAGGTGACGTCGACGAAGCGTCGAGCATCGAGGGGCGCGTCGTCGTCGAACCAGGCGCGTCGATCGTCGACTCACGGGTGCGGGGTCCGGCGATCATCGGGCGCGGCACGCGCGTCGAGCGCAGCTACGTGGGTCCGTTCACGTCGATCGCCGCCGACTGCGAGATCCTCGACGCCGAGCTCGACCACTCGGTCGTGCTCGAGCGCAGCCGGATCGTCGGCATCGCGGGGGTGGCCGACTCCCTCATCGGCCGGGACGTCGAGCTGATCCGGTCGGGGCAGCGTCCACGCGCGCTGCGACTGATGCTCGGCGACCACTCCAAGGTCGACCTGGAGTAGACATCACGACGTGGCCGAGATCACCGAGTCCGACGTCATCAGCGGCGTCTACATCGCCGACCCCGCGCTCTTCGGCGACGACCGTGGCGTCTTCGTCGAGACGTACCGCCGCGAGTGGTTCCCGCAGGGTCGCGAGATGATCCAGGCCAACCGCGCCGATCGTCAGCAGGGCTGCGTCGTGGGTCTGCACTACCACCTTCACCAGGCCGACTACTGGTACGTGCCCTTCGGACGAGCCCGCGTCGTGCTGCACGACCTCCGCGCCGGCGGCCCGACCGACGGCGCCACCCTCACCCTCGACCTCGGGGCGCGACCCGATGGCAGCCACGACCATCGGGGCGTCTTCATCCCGCCCGGCGTGGCGCACGGCTTCGCCGCCCTCACCGACATGACGATCACCTACCTCGTCGACGGCTACTACAACCCCGACGACGAGCTCGGCGTCGCCTGGGACGACCCGGCGGTGGGCGCCGACTGGGGCGTCGGAGACCCGATCCTCTCCAAGCGCGACCAGACGAACCCGGCCCGAGCCGACCTCGAGCCCGCGCTCCGTCCGCACTTCGGCCTGCGGACGTGACCGAGCAGACGTCGATGCGTACCTGGCGCCCGGATCCCGGGCTCCAGGTGCGCCTCACCGGGTCGTGAAGGTCCTCGTCACCGGCGCGGGCGGCCAGGTCGGCCACGAGCTGGTCGCCGCGTTCTCCGATCACGAGGTCGTTGCCTGCGACCACGCCGCGCTCGACATCACCGACCGGAGCGAGGTGCTCGCCGCGATCTCGACGCTGCGCCCTGACGCGGTCGTGCACGCGGCCGCGTGGACCGCCGTCGACGCGTGCGAGAGCGACCCCGACCGGGCGTTCACCGTCAACGCCCTCGGCACTCGCCACGTCGCCGAAGCGGCGCGACGAGTCGGCGCACACCTCTGCGCCTTCTCGACCGACTACGTCTTCGACGGCACGAAGGAGACCCCCTACGTCGAGTGGGACGAACCCGCGCCGCAGTCCGTCTACGGGCGATCGAAGCTCGCGGGCGAGCACGAGGCGGCCGCATCGCCCGGCGCGACGATCGTGCGCATCTCGTGGGTGTGCGGCCGCAACGGTCAGAACATGGTGAAGACGATCCTGCGGCTCGCGAGCGAGCACGACACCCTGCGCTTCGTGGACGACCAGCGCGGCCACCCGACGTTCGCCGACGACGCCGCGGCGATGGTTCGTCGCCTCGTCGTCGAGCGCCGACCCGGCTGCTTCCACGTCACCAACCAGGGTGCGGTCTCGTGGTTCGAGTTCGCCCGCGCGGTCCTCGAGTCGGCCGGCGACGATCCGGAGCGCGTCCTGCCGATCGCGACCGCCGACCTCGATCCTCCCCGTCCGGCACCGCGCCCGGCCAACTCGGTCCTCGACAACGCGGCCTTGCGAGGATCCGGCATCCCCCTGCTCCCCCCGTACCGCAGCGCGCTCGACCGGCTGGTCGCAACCCTCACCTCGTAGACTCGTCGGCTCATGCCCTCTGGCACGAGCCTCTTCGTCACCGGCGCGGCCGGGTTCATCGGCTCCAACTACGTGCGCGGGGTCCTCGCGAACAGCGACGACTCCGTCACGGTGTTCGATGCGCTCACCTACGCCGGCAACCTCGACAACCTGCGCGACCTCGACGACGATCCCCGCTACACGTTCGTCAAGGGCGACATCACCGACCGCGACGCGGTGCTCGCGGCGATGGACGGTCACTCGGTCGTCGTGCACTTCGCGGCCGAGAGCCACGTCGACCGCTCGATCGTGTCGCCGGACGAGTTCGTGCGCACCAACTGTGGCGGTACGAACGTGGTCTGCGACGTGGCCCGCACGGTCGGGATCGAGCGGGTGGTGCACATCTCGACCGACGAGGTCTACGGCTCGATCGAGGACGGGTCGTTCGTCGAGACCGACCGACTCGACCCCCGCTCGCCCTACTCGGCATCGAAGGCCGGGTCCGACCTGATCGCGCTCTCGTACCACACGACCCACGGGCTGCCCGTCATCGTCACCAGGTCGTCGAACAACTTCGGCCCGTACCAGTACCCGGAGAAGGTGATCCCGCTGTTCGTCACCAACCTCCTCGACGGGCAGAAGGTCCCCCTCTACGGCGACGGCATGAACGTCCGCGACTGGTGCTACGTGGAGGACAACTGCACCGCGCTCGAAGCCGTCCGTCGCGACGGCGTGGTCGGCGAGATCTACAACATCGGTGCGGGCAACGAGGTGCCGAACCGCGAGCTCACCGACCGGATCCTTTCGATCCTCGGTCACGACGACTCGATGATCGAGTACGTCGAGGACCGCCTCGGCCACGACCGCCGCTACTCGATCGACACCAGCAAGGTCGAGGCGCTCGGCTGGTCACCGGCACGGGAGTTCGGTGAGGCGCTCGAGGCGACCGTCGCCTGGTACCGCGACCACCGCTGGTGGTGGGAACCGCTCAAGCAGCGCGCGTGACGAGTCGCCGGCCCGCCTCGGGTCGAGGGTCCCTCAGGCCGGCTTCTTGCCGTGCACCGACATCCAGAGGATGTCGGGTGACGACAGCACCTTGATCGCCTCGAAGCCCGCGCGCTCGAAGTAGGTGCGCATCTCGTCGGGCGTCGACGACTTCGAGATGTTGGGCGGCCGACCCAGTGGGTGGTAGTTGGTCGCCATCTCGGTGAAGAACGCCCATCCGGGATCGCTGCAGAGGTTGAAGTTGTCGACGTAGAGCCGCCCGCCCGGCCGGAGCACCCGGAACGCCTCTGCGATGTACGAGTAGCGCTCCCACTCGTCGAGGTGCATGAACACGACCGTGGAGTACACGAGATCGAGGGACTCCGAGGCGATCGGCCCGAGGTCCCACCCGCTCAGCTCGACGAGCTCGACGTTGTCGTGCGCCGAGAGACGCTCACGCGCGTGCTGGAGCATGTTCGACGACACGTCGGCGCCGACCCAGCGCTTGCAGAGCGGCGCGAGCGCGGTGCCGACCCGCCCGACACCGCAGCCGATCTCCAGGATCTCGTCGTCGGGCTGGATGCCGACGGTCGCGCGGAAGTTCTCGACGTTCTGGTGCGCGGTGCGCTCGTACTCGGCCTCGCTCGTGTAGCCCGAGACGGCCAGCTTGGCGCTGTCGACGTCGACGGCGGCCGCCTGCCACGTCGCCTTGTAGTCGGCCCGCGGGGCCACGGAGCCGCCGTCGGTGTCGACCCGATAGGTGCGCCGGCTCCCGTACTCGCCGTCGTCGACGTCGAGCACCAGTGCGACCGACCGCTCGCCGGCCGGCAGGTCGACGTCGACCTGGAAGCCGCAGGCTTCGGGGAGCACCCCGAAGCGACCGTCGAGGTTCTGGATGACGTCGGGCCTCGGGAGGTCGCACACGACGGTCACCGGCTCGGCGCGACCGGCGCGGACGGTGGCGTGCACCGGGAGACCCCGTGTCGACGCCGCCCAGCCGCGCACCCGCAGCATCGGGAGCCCGCGACCCATCACGTCGGGACCTGCGGGCTCGTCGACGTGGCCGACGAACGCGGGCAGGTCGTCGCGGGCATCCGCGCGACCGCTGCCGGCGTCGCGACCGATGCGACGGTTCGGCAGCAGCAGGCGCGCCGTGTCGTCGCGGGTGAGCGGCGGATCGACTGCGCCGGCACCGGGCAGGACCCGTCGGCGTCGCAACCTCATCAGTCTGGGGACTCCTGGATGTCGAGCACGAGCGCGGAGATGAGCAGCTGCACGCCGATCAGGAACGGTACCACCGAGAGGATCACGGTCCCGGTGGTGGCGACGCCGGGTCCGACCGTCTCGACGATCACCCAGATCCCGAAGCCGACGCCCCAGAGCACGAGCAGCATGCCGACGAAGAAGAACAGCGCGATCGGCGAGAACGAGCGGATCGTGTACTTCCAGATCAGTCGCTTCCAGAAGCCCCGCACGAGGAGGAAGCCGATCGCGGGGATCACCTGACGGAGCTTGATGCCGGACACCTCGCTGCCGTAGCGAGCGGGCACCGAGACGTCGTGCGCGCGTATGCCGACGATGTTGAGGTTGATGAGCAGGTCGTTCTCGAACTCGTAGCCGCGTGCGATCTCGTCGAGCGGGACGAGCTCCAGGGCTTCACGAGTGATCGCGGTGTAGCCGTTCTGCGGGTCGAAGAGGTGCCAGTAGCCGCTCGCGAGCTTCGTGAGGAACGACAGCACGATGTTGCCGAACACCCGATAGCGGGGCATGCCTTCGAACGACCTGCGGGAGAAGAAGCGGTTGGCCTTCGTGAAGCCATAGCCGTCGTCGATGATCGGGTCGAGGAGCGCAGGCAGGTGCTGCGGATCCATCTGGTCGTCGCCGGCGAAGACGACGTCGATGTCGCTCCCGAGCTCGAGTGCCCGCCGATGGGCGGTGATGATGGCACCGCCGACGCCCTGGTTCTGCTCGTGACGGATCACGACGAGACGCGGGTCGCCCGTCGCCTCCGCGACCTCGGCCGTGCGATCGGTGCTCGCGTCGTCGACGACGACGATGTGGTCGACGTAGTCGGGAAGACCGTTGACGACGTCCGCGATGTGCGCCTCTTCGTTGTGGGCGGGGACGACGGCCGCGATGGTGCGATCTCGGTACACGCCGGCTCAGCGCTCCGCGGGAGTCGTGGGACCCGTCGCCGCGGCCTCGATCCGCTCGACGAGACGCACGGCCTCGACGCCGTCGGCCGCGGTGACGCGGGGTTGGGTGCCGGTCGTGACCGCCCGCACGAACTCCTGGAGCTCCAGGAGGAGCGGCTCTCCCCGGTGCTCGAGGAACGGGATCTCGACGACCCCGCTCTGGCGGTAGCGCGCGCCCTGGGACGAGAGGAACTCGGAGTGCTCGACGCGGTTGATCGTGACGTCCTGTCGGACGAGGTCGACGGTGACGAAGCGGTCGGGCTGGGTGATGCGCAGCTCTCGGATCTTCTGCTGGCCGATCCGGCTGGCCGTCAACGACGCGGTCATGCCGTTCTCGAAGCGGAGCAGCACGTTCGCGAGGTCGGTCGTGTCGGAGCGCACGGCCATGCCCATGCACGCCACGTCGACGACGCCGCATCCGGCGATCGCGCGGATCACATCGAGGTCGTGGATCATGAGGTCGGCGATCACGCTCTCGCGGATCCGGGTCGAGAACGGGCTGATGCGGGCGGCCGCCACGTGCAGCACGTCGTCCCCGACGAGGTTGTCGAGCTCGAGCACCGCCGGGTTGAACCGCTCGACGTGCCCGACCATGAGCGTCGTCCCTCCCGCCTCCGCGGCGGCGGCGAGCTCCTCGGCCTCGACGACCGTCGGTGCGATCGGCTTCTCGACCAGGACGTGGAGCCCGGCCTTCACCAGCTCGAGGCCCACCGGGTGGTGGAGGTCGCTCGGCACGGCCAGGACCGCCGCGTCGATGCGGTCGAGGACCTCGCCGACGTCGGCGGTCGCCTCCGCACCGACGGAGGTCGCAAGCCGGCTCGCGCGGGCCAGGTCGGGATCGACGACGTGCGTCACCGCGACGTCACGCAGGCTCTGCGCGAGTCGAGCGTGGTTGGCGCCCATGATGCCCGCGCCGACGATGGCCAGCCGCAGCGTCAAGCGTCGAACACCTCTCGTACCGCACCGACGACGGCGTCGACGTCCTCGGCGAGCAGACGGGGGTGCACGGGCAGCGAGAGCACCTCGTCGGCGGCGGCGCGCGCGTTGGGAACGTCGGCGACCCGCACCTGCGGGTGGTCGCGGTAGCACTCGTGGTCGGTCACGATGCGCGGGTAGTAGACGCCGGTGCCGATGCCGCGCTCGGCGAGCTCGGCCGCGACCTCGTCGCGGCCGAGCGGGGCCTCCGACGTGACGCGGACGGTGTACTGGTGCCAGGCGTGCGTTCGGTCGGCGGGGACCTCGGGCAGCACGAGCCCGGGCACGCCCTTCAGACCTGCCGACAGCGCGGCGGCGTTGCGGGCCCGCTGCTCGACGATCGCTCGCAGCCGCCCCAGCTGCGGGATCGCCACCGCGGCCTGGAGATCGGTCAGCCGGTAGTTGTGGCCAGGGATCTCGTACTGGTACCGGGCGCGCATCCCCTGGTTGCGCAGGAGACGGATCCGGTCGGCGAGGGCGTCGTCGTCGCAGGTGACGACGCCGCCTTCGCCCGACGTGAGGTTCTTGGTCGCGTACAGCGAGAAGCAGCCGACGCCGAACGACCCGACGGCGCGGCCACGATCCGTCGCGCCGAGCGCCTGAGCGGCGTCCTCGACGAGCGCGACGCCCCGAGCCGAGGCGAGCTCGCCGATCGCGCCCACGTCGGCCGGGAGGCCGTAGAGGTGCACCGGCATCACCGCCCGCGTGGCGTCACCGATCGCCTTGCCGAGATCTTCGGCCGAGATCGTGAAGTCGTCACCGATGTCGACGAAGGTGGCGGTGGCGCCGGTCTCGAGGATCGCGTTGAGGGTCGCGATGAACGTGAAGGGGCTCGTCACGACCTCGTCGCCGGGCCCGATGCCCAGCGCCTCGAGAGCCACGGAGAGCGCCGTGGTGCCCGAGCTGACCGCGATCGCGTGTCGGGTCCCGGTGACGGCACGGAACCCCTCCTCGAGCCGCTCGACCATGGGGCCCTGGGCGAGCTGCCCCGACCGGAGCACCTCGAGCACCAGCGCCTCTTCCTCGTCACCGAGGTCGACGGAGGTCACCGAGATCTCGCGTGGCGGGACGCGCACGGTCATGCCCCGCCCGTCCCCGCTCGGCACTCGTCGCAGCGGAGGTCGTCGGGACGCTCGTCGGTCCGCGCCGCGACCCGTCCGCACTCGCACGCCCAGCCGACCGGTCGGGCGGGGTTGCCGACCACCACCTGGTGATCGGCGACCGATCGCGTCACCACTGCGCCGGCACCGACGACGGCCAGCGCTCCGATCTCGATGCCGCACACGATCGTCGCGTTCGCGCCGATCGACGCGCCGCGACGCACGACCGTCGGCACGAGCTCCCAATCGCCGGTCGCGCGCGGTGCTCGGTCGTTCGTGAACACCGCGCTCGGCCCCACGAAGACCTCGTGCTCGAGCGTCACGCCGTCGTAGACCGACACGTTGTTCTGGATCCGCACACGGTCTCCGATGCGAGCACCACCGTCGACGTAGACGTTCTTGCCGAGGTTGCACTCGACACCGATCGCGGCGCCCTCGCGCACGTGCGCGTGGTGCCAGATCCGCGTGCCGGCGCCGATGGTCGCTCCCGGCTCGACGATCGCGGTCGGATGCGCGAAGTATGGGGTGGCGTCTTGCAGCGTTGGGTCCACTACGATCCGTCGACAGCCGCGCCGGAGCCCGGCGGTGGAAGCGTCAGGACTCCGATCGTAGCGCCGGAGCGCCGCCATGAGCCCTTCGAACCCACCTCAGCGCGTGCTGCCACGCGTCGGGGTCGTGACGGTCAACTACGACGGCGGACCGTTGACGTTGCGCTGCATCGAGCAGCTCCGGGCGACCGACTGGCCCCAGGACCGGCTCGAGGTCGTCCTCGTCGACAACGCCTCCCGTGACGGCGTCGCCGACGAGGTCGCGCGTCGATGGTCCGACGTCCGGGTCGTCCGCAGCGACGAGAACCTCGGGTTCGCCGGCGGGACGAACCTCGGCATCCGCGCGCTCGGCCCGATCGATCACGTCGCGCTCGTGAACAACGACGTCGAGGTGCCGCCCGGCTGGCTGACCCCGCTCGTCGACGCCCTCGAACGCGACTCGGCGCTCGGCGCCGCGTGCCCGAAGATCCTCTTCGCGTCGCGCTACCTCGACGTCGAGCTGTCGAGCACGACGTCGGTCCCGGGCAGGGGGGACCATCGCGAGCTCGGCGCGCGCGTCGTGGGCGCCGAGCTCGTCGACGCCGAAGGAGGTCGCGTCGACGTGCTCGGCGGCGTCCAGTGGTGGCGAGGCTTCCTCGGTCCCGAGCCCGATCGCGACGACGGCGTCAGCACGCAGTGGTCCGGGTCAGAGGCGGTGCTGCGCGTCCCCGTCGGGCGCGATGCTCCGCGCCCCGCCGCGATCAGGCTCTGCGTCGTCGGACGCGCGACCGGTGACCTCGAGCTGCGCACGGGCTCGACCAGGCTCGAGGCGGAGCTGAGCACGGCACCGACGTGGCACGAGCTCGCCGTGACGAGCGATCCCGTGCCGATCGTCAACAACGCGGGCTCCGTCCTGACGCCAGGCGGGTTCGGCGCCGACCGGGGCTACCTCGAACCCGACGACGGACGCTTCGACGAGCCGGGCGAGGTGTTCGCGTGGTGCGGCGCGGCGGCACTCCTCTCCGCGCGCTACCTCGCCGACGTCGGGCTGCTCGACGAGCGCCTGTTCCTGTACTACGAGGACCTCGAGCTGGCGTGGCGTGGTCGCGAGCGAGGCTGGCGCTACGCCTACGTACCCGAGTCGGTCGTCTGGCACGAGCACTCCGCGACGACCGGCGAGCACTCCCACCTCGCCCGATACCAGAACGAGCGCAACCACCTGCTCGTGCTCGCCCGTCACGCCCCCTGGACCACGGCAGCCCGCGCGGCCGGGCAGTCGTTGCTCGTCACCGCGTCGTACGCGCGGCGCGACGTCGTGAGCCCGATGCTGCGTGGTGACGACGTCCGCCCCGCCATCGTGCAAGATCGGATCCGGGCCTTCGGTGGGTTCGTGCGGCTCCTGCCGTCGATGATCCGGTCGCGGAACGAGTAGGTTTCGCGCTTCGTGGCCCTCCCAGACGTCGCTCAGCGTGCCGTCGCGCGCGCTCGGGCCACCGAACGCTCACGCTGGTGGACGACGTTCGCGCTGACGACGCTCCTGTGCGTCGCGTGGGCCCTGGCGACCCCCCTGTTCGCCGCCCCCGACGAGCCGGCCCATGCCGTGCGGGCCGCGTCGGTCGCCCGGCTCGAGGTCCTGGGCGACGAGGTGCCCCGCTTCGACAACGCGCTCGTGGTCCAGGCGCCCAAGGCCTACTACCGGGCCGCCGGGACGATCACCTGCTACGCGTTCAAGCGCTCGATCCCCGCCGACTGCTCGGAGTTCACCGACGAGACGCAGCTCGTGGACGTGCCGACGAGCGCGGGGCGTCACCCGCCGGCGTACTACTTCGTCGCCGGGCTGCCCTCGCTCGCGTTCCGCGGCGATGTCGGCGTCTACCTCATGCGGCTCGTCAGCGCGCTCATCGTGGGTGCGTTCGTGGCGTCGACGGCGACGTCGCTCGAACGGCTCCGCCGGCCGCGCGTCGGCGCGCTCGGCGTGCTGCTCGCCGCCACCCCGATGTTGTTCTTCGTCGGTGGCGTGGTGAACCCGAGCGCGCCCGAGCTCGCGGCTGCGCTGTCGTTGTGGGTCGGCGGCGCTCTCCTCGTGCGAGAGGCACCGAGTCGGATCGACCCGAAGCTGGTGCGGCGCGTCGCCGCCGCCGCGATCGTGCTCGTCCTGTCGCGTCAGCTCGCGCCACTGTGGCTCGCGCTGATCGCGGCTGCACTCGTGGCGATCGGCGGGTGGGCCGCGGTGCGCGCCCTGTGGGCGTCCCGGCACGCGCGGCGATGGGGTGTGGGCGTGCTGATCGCCGGTGTGCTCCAGATGGGCTGGATCCTCCTCGCCGGCCCGCTCGATCCCGCCCTCGGCGAGGCGACGGGGATCCCGGGGCTCGGACGCGGCACGGCGCTGCGGATCTCCTTCGGCGAGAGCCTCAACCGACTGCGCGAGATGGTCGGGTGGTTCGGCTGGCTCGACACGCCCTCGCCCGGGTTCACGTACCTCGTGTGGGTCGCCGCGCTGGCGGCGCTGGCCGCGATCGCGATCGCCGTCGGTCGTCGCCGCTACGTGATCGTGGCCGCGCTCACCGCCGTGGTCGCCGTCGCGGCCCCCATCGGGTTCGAGGTGCTCCAGGCCCGTCGCATCGGGTTCTTCTGGCAGGGTCGCTACTCGATGCCGATGGCCATCGGCGTGCCCGTGCTCCTCGCGCTGTCGCTCGCGATCGCCCGGCGCGACCGATCCGACGCCGAACCGGTCGACGCCGACGCCGACGCCGACGACCGGTCGATCGACGGCTGGATCGGGCGCATCGTGGCACCCATCGGCGTGGCCCTCGGCGTCGCCAACCTCGTCGCGTTCGGTCAGGCGCTGCGGCGCAACACCGTCGGCTACGACGGCCCACTCGACTTCGTCATCGACCCGGAGTGGGCGCCGCCGCTCCCGGCGTGGCTGCTGATGCTCGCCTACGCCGCACTCGTCGCCGGCTTCGTCGCGTGCCTCGCCACGACACCCAGGTCGACGGAGGGCGAGCCGCCCGCGCCGACCGACGATCAGCCGGTGGAAGCCACGCCTTCGGGATCGCTCAGGTACTCGTAGATCCCCGAGAGCGCCTTGTCCCAGCTCGCGTAGCCCTCGTCGATGTCACGCACGCCCTGCGCGGCGAGCGAGGCGCGCAGGTCGTGGTCGACGACCATCCGCTCGAGCTGGCGGCTGAGCCCGTCGACGGTGCGCCGTGCGAGCAGGCAGTTCTCGCCGTCGCGCAGCAGCCAGTAGCCGGCCGGGTTGTCGAACGCGACCACCGGCACGCCGCACGCCATGAGCTCGAGGGGCAGGTACGACGGGTGCTCCGAGACGGTCAGCGCCACCCCGATGTCGCACGACCGGTAGAGGTTGCCGGTCTCGCGGTAGTCGAGCAGGCCGAGGTGCTGGATCCCGGTGCCGACGTCCTCGGGACGCGCCCACGACCCGGCGGTCACGATGCGCACCCGATCCCCCAGGCGGCTCTTGAGCTCCTGGAGCGCGAACGACGCGAGCTCCCAGCAGTTTCGCCAGTGCCCGGGGCGGGCGTACACGAACACCGTGACCGGGTCGTCGGCGCGTCGCTCCCGCCGACCGACCGCGTGGAAGACGTTGCCGTCGACCGCGGGGCGGAACGACGTGCCCCGGCCCCCGTACTCCTCGTAGAGCCGCAGCAGGTTCTCGGTGTTGCACAGCCCGTACAGGCCGAGTCGGTAGCTCTCCTCGGCGAGCGCGTACATCGTGCCCGCCGGGTAGAACATCGGCTCGAAGTCCTGCACCAGGTAGAACTTGCGGCGCGCGCCGGCGAAGTGCGCAGCGACGAACGCGGTCACCCAGAGGGTCGAGATCGAGACGTCACACGCCGGGATGCCCGCAGTCGCGCGCAACGACAGGTCGTAGTAGAGGGGTGAGTCGGCGAGGCTCGGGAACGCGGCCGCGATCGCCGAACGGTGGAACCCCTCGTTGGGGTGCGCCCAGAGGACGAAGCGGTTCTCGACCCCGTGCACGCGCGCGAGCTGATCGGCCATCCGCAGTGCCGTGTTGATGCCGCCGTAGAAGGGGCTGTCGAGCTCGGGCAGGAACCAGTTGATCGTCTTCGGGGCGAAGGGGTCGGAGTTGTGGTGGTGGAGCGTGCGGACCGCCTCGACCTCGGCGTCGGTCGCACGACAGCCGCGCGCGAGCGGATCGACCTCGGCGACGTCGGTCGACTGCCGGAACACCGTGATCTGGCGACCGAGCGGCTCGGCGATGCGGTCGGACGCCGATTGCTCGTACCGGGCGCGCAGACGAGGGATGCGGCTGCCGAGCGAGAGGTTGGGCGAGAAGTACGGGTCGCCCGCGAAGATCCACCGCTGGTACCGCCAATAGCTCGTGAAGTAGTCCTCGGGGGGCACGTAGGTGCCCCGGGTGGCCGACTCGAGATGACGCACGCCACCGAACGGTGAGCAGACGTTGCGCCGGCCCGAGATGACCGAGTCGAGCCCGAGCACGACGTCGCTGCCACAGAGCCGGAACCGCTCGTCGAAGCCGCCGAGCTCCTCGAACACGCGGCGCTCGATCGCGAGGCACGCCCCGGTGACGGCGAGCACGTCGCGGTACCAGGTCGTCGGACCCAGGAGCGACGAGGAGCCGGGCTCGAGGCCCTGGAACAGGTGGTCGGCGAAGCCCTCGAGCCCGAGGATCACGCCACCGTGCTGGATGAGCCCCTCGCCGTCGACGAGCTGGAGCCCGGCGACGCCGACGTCGGGACGCGTCGCCCAGCCGACGAGCTCACGGAGCCAACCGGGGTCGGGCTCGTCGGTGTCGTCGTTGAGGAAGACCAGCACGTCGCCGCGCGCCTGCTCGGCCGCGGCGTTGTTGACCGCCGAGTAGTTGAAGTCGTCCTCCCACCACACGACCTCGAGGTCGAGGTCGGGGAAGCTCTCGGCGTACCACTCGGCCCGCTCGTCGGTACGACCTCCGTTGTCGACGACGATCACGTCGACGCTGGGGTAGTCGGCTGCCGCCACTCCGCGCAGGGTGCGGCTCACCATCTCTCGGTTGTGACGGGTCGGGATGATCACCGTCGCGTGGGGCCACTCGGGGAGCTCCCAGCGGACTCGTACGCATCCGGGCGACGACGATGCCGTCGCCGGCGCGCCGACGCGCTCGAGATGACTCCTCACGACGTCGAGCGCGTGGGGCCCGATCGGCTCCGCGCGGTGACGGAGGTGGGCGAGGACGTGCGGGATGCGAGCGACGCGCTCGGCGGTGAGGTCGGCGCGCAGCAGCAGGTCGAGCCAGGTGTCGTCGCCGAGCCCCTCGCGAAGCCCCGCGAGTCCGGCCACCGTGCGACGCCGGATCGCGAACGAGCGCCCGAGGTAGTTCGCACCGAGGAGCGTCTCCGGCGACCACCAGGGACGGAACCGGGGATCGGCGCGCTCACCACCGTGCACGACGTCGTCGTCCCAGTAGACGAGGTCGACGAGCGGGTCGGTCGCCGCCGCGTCGGCGATGCGGAAGACGGCGTCCGGCGCGAGCGTGTCCCCCGCCTCGAGGCACAGCACGAGGGCCCGGTCGTCGGGATCCGACAGCGCCCGGTTCACGAGCGCGGCGGGATCGTCGCCGTCGACCTGCGTGAAGGAGAGCCGCGGATCGTTCTGGAGCCACCGCGGCGCGCGCCCGACGACCGTCGCCCGCCAGTGCGACCACGACTGGTGTCGCAGCGAGTCGAGCGTCGCGCGGGCATCGTTCCACGACCCGCGGGCGAGCACGATGCAGTGCACGGTCACCGGATCGCGCGCGAGCTCCGAGAGCACGCGTTGATCGGCGAGCTGCCGCGAAGTGGCGTCGTGCTGCTTGCACCAACGCCGGTAGGTGGGCGTGCGCGGCTCGTGGAGCCCCGATTGGGTCGCGATCTGGTGGACGCGGTCGACGTAGTCCTGGGTCTCGTGCAACGCGTCGAGCCCGGCCCGGGCGATGGCGCGTCGCCTGCCGCCCCGCGGCAGGAAGCGCTCGATCAGCTCGCGCGCCCGGGACACGGGCGCGACGGGGACGACCGGTGCGCTCACCCGGGGCTCGTCACGGCCGACCGCGCCTGCCGACAGGCCGGCGAGACGTGCCTGGAGCCCACCGTCGGTCGACGCCGGCACCTCTGACGCACCGAAGTGGCCGACGCGCACCGCCCGTCGCCACTGGCGCAGGCCTGGCGCGAGGCCGAGCGGCAGCTCGACCGGCTCGTACGAGCCGAAGCCGGCCGAGAGCGCCACCCGGGCGAGCTCGTGCACGCCCGTGCACCATGGCGCGACGCCGGACGGGTAGACGGCCTCGATCCACTCGGTGACGTCGTCCTCGTCGACCTCTCCTGCGTCGAGCGCGGCGAACGCCGCGGCGACGTCGGGGACGAGGATGGTGACGACCGTCTGGGGCGCCACGCTCGACGCGACGACTTCGAGCAGCGCCTCCGCGTCGGATCGAGCTCGACGCTCGACGCTCGACACGATGAGGAGCTCGTCGAGCATGTCGCGGCGGGCGGCCAGGACCTCGAGTGGCCCCGCGTGGAGCGCGGCGGTCTCGTGACCGCCCGTCGTGAGGTTGCTCCAACCTTCCAGCGACACGCCCACGTCGGAGAGGACGATGCGCATCGTGACCGAACGCTACACGGACGTCTGCCGTCCGGCCCCACGGTGCGGAAGGCCGGCTCCCGTTCGCGGACGCCGTAGTCTCGTGTGGCGATGACGAAGGTGCGCGACCTCGCCAGCGTTGCGAAGCAACGGCTGCTCCCTCGACGCAGCTTCCCGTACGTCCACGCGATCGAGGAGCCGACGCCCGACGAGCCCGCGGCGACCCACACCGTGCGCGTCAAGGGGTGGCTGCTCACGAGGCCTGGCGAGCCGGTGGTGGAGGTCGTCGTCGACCACGGCGGGCGCACCCGCCTCCACCTCGTCGATCGCGCTGACGTCGGCGCCCGGTGGCCCGGTCACGAGGTCGTCGGGTTCGAGGGCCTGGTCGCGATCGACGATGCGACCGCCGCAGCGCCGTGGCACCTCGAGGTCACCGTCGGCGCGAACACGCATCGCCGACCGATCGACGTCCGGATCGACGAGCAGGGGCGGGCGGAGTACGCACGGCGCAAGGACGCGAAGCTCGCCCGGCTCGAGCCCCTGCTCCGCTGCCCGCGCCCGGTCGGGGATCCGCGCACCAGCGAGTCGTGCCTCGGACCGCTGAGCAACGAAGGCGCCGACAAGCTGGTGTGCGACCGGTGCGGGGCACGCTTCGATCGACGCCCGGCTCACTTCGACTTCCTGAGCGACGAGCTCCGGACCGTCGGCGCGATCGACGACACCGACGCGATCTCGAGCTGGGGCTACGACCCGATCGCGAGCGGCATCATCGAGGAGTTCTCCGACGGGCTCGTGCTCGACGCCGGGAGCGGGCTCAAGTCGGTCTATTACGAGAACGTCGTCAACCTGGAGGTGGCGAGCTATCCCAGCGCCGACGTGATCGCGATCGGGGAGCGGCTGCCGTTCGAGACCGGCTCCTTCGACGCCGTGCTCTCGCTCGTCGTGCTGGAGCACGTCCGCGACCCGTTCCGCTGCGCCGCCGAGATCGCACGAGTCGTCCGACCGGGCGGACGGATCTACGTCGCGGTGCCCTTCCTCCAGCCCTACCACGGGTATCCGCACCACTACTTCAACATGACTCGGCGTGGTCTCGAAGAGCTGTTCGCCGACGAGTTCGACATCGAGCAGTGCTCGACGGCGAGCTACGGGCTCCCGATCTTCACGCTCACATGGTTCCTCGACTCATACCTCAAGGGACTTCCGCCGGCGACGGCACGGCGACTGGGAGCGATGCGCGTGCGCGACCTCCTGCGCGACGGTCACGAGTACCTCGACAAGCCGTTCGTCGGCGAGCTGTCGCCCGAGGCGACCGAGGAGCTCGCCTGCTCCAACTTCTTGACTGCGACGAAGCGATGACCGCCCCGGTCGACCGGCCCTCCCGCGATGGCGCGGGCGACGCCGAGTCGTTGCTCGACGCGCGCGACCAGCTGCTGGGCATCCAGGCCCAGCTCGACGAAGTGCACGACCGGCTCGACGCGATCGAGCGGCGGCTCGACGCCGGCGGTGGTGGTCGGTGGCGGCGAGTGGCAGGCCGCGTCCGACCTCGCCGGCGCAGCACCTGAAGTCCCGCGGCGTGTCGGTCGTGTGCCCACCCGCGCCGTTGGTCGCATGACGCTCCCCGACGTCGCGTTCGTCGACACCGACGCGAGCGGGCACGCCGAGGTCCCCGGGACGGCCGGGTGGATCGGGCTGGTCGATCCGGGAGATCGTCCGGCGCCGCGCGCGCGCGAGCGCCTGGCCGCGCTGCTCACCGATCCCGGGGTCGACGCCGTGTACACCGACGAGACCCACGGCGACGGTGGCCGCGACGTCCCGTTCTTCAAGCCCGGCTGGTCGCCCGACCGGTTGCGGTGCCAGCCCTACGTCGGGCGCCTCGTGCTGCTCCGGGCCGAGCTGTACTCCGACGCCGGGGGACTCCGATCCGACGCCGGTGCCGCGACCGAGCACGACCTGCTTCTGCGCGTCGCGGAGGTCGCCCCCCGGGTCGTGCACGTCGGCGAGCCGCTGTGTCGGCGAGGTCGGCCGTGGCCCCGGCCGTATCCCGCGTTCCCCGACCACGCGCTCGCCGACGCGATCCGGGTCGTCGACGAGCACCTGGCTCGTGGCGGCGTGCAGGCGGTGGCGCGTCCGCACGACACCCACCCGGGGCTCCTGCGCCTCGAGCCGCGCCTGACCCGGCAGCCGAGGGTCAGCGTGGTCGTCCCGACCGGAGGCGCGCGCCGCACGGTACGCGGATCCGAGCAGGTGCTCGTCGTCACCTGCGTGCGCAGCGTCCTCGAGCGCTCGACCTACTCCGACCTCGAGGTGATCTGCGTGACCGATCGCGAGACCGACCCATCGGTGCGCGCACAGCTCGTCGACCTCGGCCCGCGCGTGCGCCTGGTCGACTTCGACGAGCCGTTCCACTTCTCGCGCAAGGTCAACCGGGGCGCCCTCACGTCGACCGGGGAGGTGCTCGTCTTCCTCAACGACGACACCGAGGTGCGCAGCCCCGAGTGGCTGGAGGCCATGCTCGTGTACGCGCTCGATCCGGCGGTCGGCGCGTCCGGCGCGCGACTCCTGTTCGAGGACGGCACGATCCAGCACGCCGGCGTCGTGGGCGTCGGCGGCAACCCGGGCCACCCCTACCACGGGCTCCCCGCCGACGTCCTGGGCTACGGCGCGAACGCGGTCGTGCCCGGCGACTTCCTCGCCGTCACCGGTGCGTGCCTCATGACGCGGCGCGATGTGTTCCTCGAGGTCGGCGGCATGTCGCAGTGGTTCCCCGCCAGCTACAACGACCTCGACTACTGCTGCAAGGTCGGGCGCGCCGGCTATCGGGTGGTCGCGACGCCCGACGCCGTGCTCGACCACTACGAGTCGTCGAGTCGCGACGGCTCGGTGACCACGGACGAGCTCCGGTTGATCCGTCGTCGTTGGGGACGACTGCTGCGGGACGACCCCTTCTACGGGCCCAACTTCCCCAGCGGCATCGCCGACTACGTCCCCCGCGCTGCTCCTTGATGCGTCCCGGAGATCGTCAGTAGCCCTTGACCATCCGACGCACCCGGACGACGACCTTGCGGACCAGCTGGGTCACCTCGCCCCGGCGAACGAGCGCCAGCGCGCGGTCGACGTCGCGCCGGATCGTCCGGGGCCGCCAGGTCGCGAGATCGAGCGGGTCGCGCACCGTCGCCGCGAGCTCGGGGTCGAGCAGGTCGGGAGCACGCACGGGGTTCCGGCAGTAGTCGGTCAGGGGCTTGAGCACCTCGTTCCACCGGAACTTCTCGGCGAGCTCGGTCGCGGCGGCGCGACACGACGCGTTGAGCTCTGCGTCGTCGAGCACTCGGAAGAGGGCCTCTTCGAGCGCGTCGACATCGCCGGGTGGCACGGCCAGACCCGCCCCTTCGCTCTCCAGCACCCCGGCGAGCGCATCACCCTGCGTCGCGACGACCGGCAACCCCGCCCACAGGTAGTCGAGCACGCGCGTGCGGAACGAGAACACCGTCTCGACGTGGTCGAGGTGCGTGCTGACTCCGATGTCCGACTCGAGCAAGTAGTTGGGTCGATCCTCGTACTCGACCCAATCGTCGTTGAAGAACACGTGCGTCCCGGTCAGGCCGAGCTCGTCGGAGAGCTCGAGCGTCTCGACCGTGCGACGCATCTCACCCACGTCGGGGTTGGGGTGGCGGATGCCGAGGAAGTAGACGCGCACGTTCGGCAGGCGCGCTCGGAGCTTGTCGACCGCGCGCAGCAGGGTCAGCGGGTCGAACCAGTTGTAGATCCCACCGCCCCAGAGGATCACCTTGTCGTCATCGCCGATGCCCGGCACGACGCCGCGGAGCACCTTGCGGGTGGCGACCGGCGGCCGCTCGTCGATGCCGAACGGCACCACGGCGATGAGCGAGCTCAGGCGCTCGCTCGCGTCGTAGTTGAGCTCGTTGATGCGCCCGACCCCTGCGAGCTGACCGAGCCAGAAGTCACGCTGCTTGTCGCTCGCGCACAGGAGGTAGTCGGCTCGCATGAGCTGCTCGTTGAGGATCTCCGTCGACGAGCGCACCGCGAAGCGTCGGGCGTCGTGCTGGAGGTGGCGCGACTGCTCGAGCACCTCGAGGTGGAACGGGTCGTACACGTCGGCGACGACGATCTTCTTCGTGTCGCGGAACGCCGAGTACTGCCGCATCAGGTTTCCCTGGAAGATGATGACGTCGGCCCAGGCCTCGAGCTCGGTGAACTGTCGATCGTCGGCCTGGAGCACCGGGAAGTCGGGGTGCTCGAGCGTGCAGGGATGCGGGCTCGCGAGGCGCACGTCGTGCTCGCGCGACAGGACGCGGGCGATGTGCCAGGCACGGATCGCCGGCCCGGCCATCTTCGGCTGGAGCACGTCGCCGGTGGCGACGAGGATTCGCCGCCGGCGGGCGAGGCGCGCCGCCGGATCGAAGATGCGGTTCACCGACGCGAACGCCTCGAGGAACCGCTCGTCCTCGATGTTGGGCTTGAGCGGTGTCCCGAAGAGCGGCGTGATCTCGTGATCGGGCCGGCGCCGCGACGCCTGGAGCTCCGCACGCGACTCCTCGAGGCCCGGAAGCGCGTCGACGAACGCGTCGATGGCGTAGGTCGGGGCGAGGGTCTGACGGTTGACGGTCATCAGCGTGCCGCCGGGGTCGCCGGTCATGGTCGCGAGGTCGAGCGCGTGCGGGTCGTCACCGCCCAGCGTGGTGCCGCGACGGATCGCGAGCAGCAGTGCCGCAGGCAGGACCGCGCGCAGGTTGTCGTCGTCATAGTTCTTGTAGATCGTGAAGAGCGCGTTGCGCTCGAGCAGGAAGTGCTCGCGCGCCGCGCCGAAGCGAGCCGCCGTGGCGTGGTGTCGGTGGTAGACGATCGAGCCCGGCACGTAGCGCACCCGATACCCGAGCAGCCACAGACGCCAGCCGAGGTCGACGTCCTCGAAGAACA
Organism: uncultured Bifidobacteriaceae bacterium; assembly: GCA_964501785.1. Classification (GTDB taxonomy): domain Bacteria; phylum Actinomycetota; class Acidimicrobiia; order IMCC26256; family PALSA-555; genus DATBSK01. The sequence goes on along the minus strand of CAZCUD010000001.1, from coordinate 442,644 downwards.
TGAAGTAGCGCTCGTCGAACCCGCCGACCCGCCGGAACACGTCGGCCCGGATGACCATCGCCGCGCCGGACGCGAACAGCACGTCGACCGCCGTGTTCTCCATCGGGCTCGCCGGCTTGCCGAAGTCGACCCGGAAGCCGTGCCCGTAGTACGAGAGCGCCGCGCCGACGAAGTCGACCGTGGAGCCGTCCCATCCGAGCACCTTGCTCGCGACGCAGGCGATCGATCCGTCGTACTCGAGCGGGTGGATCGCGGCGGCCAGCCAGTGCGGGTGCGGCCGCGCGTCGTTGTTGAGGAACGCGAGGTACTCCCCCGTCGCCCGGGCGACCGCGGCATTGCAGCCGGCGGCGAACCCGACGTTCTTCGGCAGGCGAACGACGTGCACCGACGGACCGGCGGCGTCCGCGATCCGGTCGGCGTCGTCGGCCGGCGATCCGTTGTCGACGACGATGATCTCGAGGCGATCGGGCTCGATGTCGAGCTCCTGCACGCTCTCGAGGCACGCGATCGTGTCGTCGGCGCCGTCGTAGTTCACGATGACGACGGAGATGCGACCTGCGTGGGTGACCCTGACCATCGTCGTCAGCGTACCGTGGGGCCTTTGCCGACACCCGTGTCGTCCCACCGGGTGTCGAGCGCGACGTAGCCGAGGATGTCGCGGGGCTTCCCGAGCTCGACCTTCAAGGTCAGCAGCTTCTGACGGAAGTCGAACGGGTGGGTGCAGCTCTCGTCGTGCACCGCCACCGTGACCGAGTAGGTGCCCGGCACCAGCATCAGCCGCTCGACGTGCAGGTCGATCACTCCCTCCCCGTCGACCTGTTCGATCACGAGGTCGGCATCGCGGGTGTTCGGACCCGCCACGTATGCGCCGTCGGCGGCGTGGATCCCGACCCCGAACACCGGGAGGCGCACGGGCTCGTGCGCGGTGTAGTGCATGCGCACGGTGACCTCGTCGCCGGTCCGGACGAGGTTGGCGCGTCGCCCGTCCGGCCCCAGGAGCTCGGCCCGGTCGATGCGGATCTCGCCCGAACCCCACCGTGCCCCGTCGTCGGCGTCGAACTCCTCGTCGTGGAAGACGTCGACGAGGTACTCGTCGATCACGTCGACCGCCGGACCGACGGTCACGAGCCGTCCGTGCTCGAGCAGCGCGACCTGGTCGCAGAGGTTGCGCACCGACTCCATCGAGTGCGACACGACGACGATCGTCCGACCCTGCGCCTTCAGGTCGACGATCTTGTCGGTGCACCGTTGCTGGAACTCGGCGTCTCCGACCGCCAGCACCTCGTCGATGAGCAGCACGTCGGGATCGACGTTGATCGCGACCGAGAAGCCGAGGCGCACGTACATCCCCGACGAGTAGTTCTTCACCGGCGAGTCGATGAACTGGCTGATGCCGGAGAAGTCGACGATGTCGTCGAAGCGCTCGTCGAGCTGCTTCTTGCTGAGCCCGAGGATCGCGCCGTTGAGGTAGACGTTGTCCCGGCCCGACAGCTCGGGGTGGAAGCCGGCCCCGAGCTCGAGCAGCGCCGAGACCTTGCCGCGCGTGGTGATCGTTCCCTCGTCGGGGAAGAGGATCTGCGCGATGCACTTCAGCAGCGTGCTCTTGCCGGACCCGTTCTCCCCGATGAGGCCGAGCGTCGTGCCCTTCGCGACGTCGAAGGTGACGTCGCGCAGCGCGAGGAAGTCGTCGTACCGGGCGCGACCACCCCGGAGGATCGCCGCCTTCATCGACTGGTTGCGCTCGTGATAGAGACGGAAGCGCTTCGTGACGTGGTCGATGGTGACCGCGGGCTCGTCGCTCACGCCCCGCCTCCGCCGTCCTCGGCCTGCGGAGCCCGGGAGACGGCACGGCGGGCACGGTTGGCGACGCGCACCACGGGATGATGCAGCTGCGACTCGAGCTCGCGCGCGTAGCGCAACCGCTCCCGGATCTCCTGCTCCTGCTCGACCAGGCGGCGCTCGTACTCGCGCAGGAGCGCGTCGCGCTCGTCGATCATCCGACCCTGGTCGCGGAAGCGCAGGAGGCCGAGGAAGTCACCGGCGCGGCTCGGGTAGTAGGCGCGCCAGCGCTCGAACTCCGGGCCGAACAGGAAGTCGAAGCCGTCGGTGCCCTTCGGGAAGCACACGCCCAGGCCCAGCGAGTGGGCGAAGGAGAACGAGGGCATCGTCGGCGCGAGCTCCTCCCAGTAGCGCGCCGAGCCCATGTCGGTGTCGGGGTCGATGTCGTGGAACATCACGACGGCGTTGACCGCCACCTTCGGGAGCCAGGACTCGTAGTCGTCGCGGACCGCGTCGTAGTCGTGGCAACCGTCGATGTGGAGCAGGTCGATCGACTCGTCCTCGAACCCTGCGAGTGCCTCGCGGAACAGGCTCCGGTGCAGGTGTGCATCGAGGTCGGGGAACGCCTCGGCGTGGATCCGCTCGACGACGGCGAGCACCTCGTCGCCGTAGCTGCCCGTGAACGAGTCGCCCTCCCACGAGTCGACCGCGTGGATGCTCGTCGTGAGCCCCTCGTCGCGCACCGCCTGGCAGAACGTGAAGAACGACGGGCCGTACTGCGTGCCGAGCTCGACGATCAGGTCGGGACGACCCCAGCGCACGAGGTCGTAGGCGAACCAGCGATGACCGGCCCACAGCGCGGAGGCGCGCTCGGGATCGAGCACGTCACCGACGAACTCCGGATCGTGGACGATCCACTCTCTTCCTTCGCTGTGCCACATGGTTCAGGATCCGCGCTCGGGTCGGCCGGATGCCGCCAGCTGCCGCGTGTCGCTCATACTTCCTCTGCCAACCGGCGCTGGTGACGGTCGAAGAACCAGTAGCCCACGGCCAGCACGCCGACCCCCCATCCGACGAGGTACAGCATCGTGTCGAGCGGCGGGAACCGGAGATCGTAGAGCACCGAGCGGTACGCCTGGACGGTCTGCACGAGCGGGTTGAGCCGGTAGATGTCGCCGAGCGGGATCGTGATCCCGAGCACATCGACGTCGTCGGGCACGACCGACAGGGGGTACACGATCGGTGTCGAGTAGAAGAGCGCCTGCATCGCGATCGCGATGAAGTGCTTCACGTCGCGGAAGTACACGTTCGCGACGCTGAGGAAGAGGCTCGTGCCGAGCACGAACAGCGTCTGGAGCGCCATCAAGACGAGCACCATCGGGATCCAGGGGATCACGAAGTTCCCGGCGAGCAGAAGGATCGCGACGACGACGGACATCTCGATGAGCATCGAGACGAGCATCGAGCCCACCACCGCCATGACGAGCATGTCGCGCGGGAAGTAGACCTTCTTGATGAGCCCGGCGTTGCCGACCAGCGAGTCGAGCGCGGTCTGGACGCTGTTGGAGAAGTAGATCCACGGGATCAGCGCGCAGAGCAGGTAGATGACGAAGCTCTGGAGCCCCGACGGATCGCCGACCGGTGGCTCGATCTTGAGGAAGAACGAGAAGACCAGCGCGTAGATGCCGACCATCGCCAGCGGGTTGATGAGCGACCAGGCCCAGCCCAGCGCCGACTTCTTGTAGCGGCTGCGCAGCTCGCGCAGCGTCAGGTTGACGAGCAGGTCGCGTCGTCGTACGACGGCGCCGATCTGACGGATCACCGCGCGCAGCCCCCCGCCGTCACCACGGGAGCTCGGCGCCCGCGCCTCGGATCGCGAGCATCGTGTGCGCGTGGTCGGCCGCCGGCCGGCGCGCGATGAGGCGCAGCGTGCTGAAGAAGTCGGCCGACGACTGCTCCCAGTCGGGCCAGGCACGTGCTGTCCGCAGGGCGCCGTGCCGGAGGTCGCGGAGCAGGTCGGGCCGATCCCGCAAGGAGCGGATCGCCTCGATCACTCCCGACCGGTCGTACATGGGCACGACGATCCCGTTCACGCCGTCACGCACGAACTCGTCGTGCCCGGTGACGTCGTAGGTCACGACCGTGCCGCCGCAGTGGAACATCTCGAGGGGCGGACCGTACATCCCTTCGACGTGGCTGAGCTTGAGCAGCACGCCGCACGAGCGGTAGATCGCCGGCGTCTGCTCGATCGGCACCCTCGAGAAGACCCGGTCGACCCCGTGGTGCTCGGTCAGCTCGTTGGACGTGAGCAGCCACACCTCGTCGGCACCACCGGCACGCGCGAGCTCGATCGAGTCCTCGACGTTCTTCATCGGGACGTCGAGCGGACCCTCGACGAGCACCCGCAGCTTCGTGCTGCTGTCGGGAGCCACCGTCGGCCCGATGGGCGTGTACACATCCTTGCGGATCCCGTTGCGCACGAGGAACGCGGGCCGCTGGTGCTCGAACGCGAGGTAGGCCTGGATCCAGCGGGCGATCGTGATCACCGGGAGGTCGAAGGTGTAGGTGAGCGCGGCCAGGGGAGGCGCCCACGCGTCGACCGTCCCGCCGTAGAAGCGGGACTCGACCGACTGCACGAAGTAGACGGCATGGGCGCAGCGCAGCCTCGGGAGCTCGTACACGGTGCGCCACATCGTCGCGACCACGACGTCGAACTCCATCCCGGTCGCTTCGTCGAGCGGGACGAGCGGGAGCTCGGTGAGCGCGTCGTGCCACGCGCCGTACTCGGGCCGGTGCTCGAACATGTGGATGATCGTCACGTCGGCTCCGCTGCGCTGCGCGTGGAGCGCGTGCTGGAGGATGACGTAGGTGCCGCCGCTGATGTCGGTCGAGCCGAGCAGGAACGCGATCGAGGGCTTCGCCCCGTCGCCGGTCGGCGCGGCGAACTGCGAGAAGTAGTCGTGGAGGAACGGGTCGCTCGACGCGCCGTTCCCGCGACCTCGGATCGGTGCCATCAGTGCAGCTCCCTCCACATCTCGCGCAGGATCTCGGGCGCACGTGCGGTGTGCCACGCGCGGTACCCGGGCACCCACTGGCTGGCCCGCGCCTCGTCGCTGATCGAGTCGCCGCTCGCGACCGTGGAGAGCACCCGACGCGACGGCTCCTGCTTCGCGTACGGCGAGACGTTGAACGCTCCGAAGGTGTCGTCGTGCGTCGAACCGAACCAGATGTCGGCGACGCCGCCTTCCGGTCGTCCGTAGTACTCCGAGACCATCTCGCCGAGCTCCACGCGCAGCATGCGCGCGGTGAGGCCGTTGACGACCAACCAGTCGGCGATGCGTGGAGCGGCCGCGAGCACACCGGCCTGGAACGAGCGGATCTCCGCCCCGGTCCGCGGCCCTTCCTGCTCGTGCACCACCGAGACGTGGCCGTCACGCTGCTCGGTGTAGCCGACCGCCGAGGGGACGTCGGGAGTGAGCGGGGCTTCGATCGCCGCGGGAGGGCTGACGTGCACGAACGGATCGCCGGCGTTGCCGTCGAACGCGACCGCGTGCTTCGTCGTGTTCTCCGGCTGGGGGTTGAGGAACGGGAACAGGCCCAGGTACACGCCGTGGAGCCGGTGGTCGACCAGGACCCGCGCCAGGTTGTCCTGGATCGTCCCGCGCCAGCCGACGTCGACGACGACGAGGTCGCGCGACCCCAGATCGGCCTCCTGACGCAGGTACGCGAGCAGCGCGCGCCTGCGCTCACCGAGGACGCGCTCGGAGTGCGCGCGGACGTCGGGGCGCTCGAGCAGCGTCTCGACCCGGTCGTCGTGCGCGACGTCGGCGACCACGGCATCGACCTCGAGCCCGCACTCCGCGATCGCGGAGGCCAGCGGCTCGACCGGGACGCCGAGCGACTCGAAGAGCGCCCGCGGGGACTGGTCCGCGTACTGCGACCACATCAGCGCGAGCGCGCCTCGGTCGAGACCGTCGATCGACGCTCCGAACGTCGAGCGGCGGCTCACCTCCAGGTGACGGGCCGACGGCGCCGGAAGCCGGCCAGTGAGCCGCGGCGCGACGACGTCGTGCACGCGCCGCAGGAACGAGCCCTCACGGCTGAGGTAGTGCACCGTGGGGACACCCCGCTCCACCGCATCCTCGACGGCGGCCGCGACCAGCAGCACGGGCAGGAACGCGGTGAGGACGCCCGCATGGGCCGCCCGCCGCTGGGTATCGCCGCCCCCCGAGGCGGACGCCAGCACGTCGACGACGCTCAGCAGCTCGTCGCGCTGATCGGCGATGAGGGCGGGCACGCGGTCGGGTGCGAGCGCGCCGGGGCCGGGGAGGGGCGTCGGCGAGAGCGTGACGAGTGCCGCGGTGCCTCCACTGCTCACCTGTTGCTCGCCGTCGGACCACGGGTTGTCGCCGACGTGCAGATGACGTGCCGCTTCCACGCCCGCGCGCTCGCGCGCGAGCTCGAACAAGCCGCCGACCCGCTTCGAGACGTCGAGGTCGCACGACGCGAGCACATCGATCCCCGTGAGGTCGATGCCCGTGCTCTCGGCGATCGTCCGCAGCTCTTCGCCGCCCAGGTAGAAGTCGGAGAGCACCGCGAGGTGCGGGCGCGGCTCGCGCGTGGCCAGCTCGTCGAGCGTGTCCGCCACCTCGTCGATCCGATACGTGCAGCGCGCCTCTTCGATCGCCTCTTCCCGAGCCAGCTCGACTGCCACCGGCTTCGCCTTGCGTGCCCCGATCGTGAGCACCTCCTGCAGGTGCCGCGTGAGCACATCGACGAGTCGGTACTCCTCGTGATGGCTGCTGCCCGCGATCGCGGCCTCGACCTCGACCCGGTGTGCGAAGAGCTCCCACGGTGACATCGGCGTCCGCAGCGACCGGCCGTGCTCGAGCCAGATCCGACGAGCCGTCGCGAGCTTCGGCGCGTCGGCGGGCCGCGACCTCGTGACGAGCGTGTCCCAGAGGTCGAACGTCACGAGCTCGACGTCGGCCCGTGCGATGGCGTCGAGCGTGACGAGGCGGGCGAGCTGGTCCGACGAGCGCACCTCGCACTCCGTCACGGTGCGGCGCGACGTGCCCGTGGGCGACTCGGCCGTGACCAGGCGGCGGCGCTGCTCGGGGTTCGCGTAGCGCCCTTCGGCGAACCCGATCGTCCAGTAGTGCTCGAGCGGGCTCAGGCCCGAGCCGCGGATGTCGGGGTACTGCCCCAGGTACCAGCGGGTGCGCAGCAGCGGCGACGGGTCGTGGGCGACCTGCCATCCGACCTCGAGGTAGTGCTGCAGCGGGTCGCGGCCCGACGTCGCGACGTCGGGGTGGCGACGCAGGTACCACTCGGTCCAGAACAGCGGCGAGGGGTCACGACCCTCCATCCAGCCCCGCCGCAGGTAGTGGTCGAGGGGGTCGATCCCCGCGAGCGCGATGTCGGGGTAGCGGTCGAGGTAGTGGACAGGGTCGAACACCGACGCGACGCGCGCCTCGAGGTCGTTGCCGCCGCCGATGCGGATGTTGGTGCCCAGGTGTCGGTTCGCCGCGCGCGCCCCACGGCGCAGGAACCGCACCACCCGCCGCAGCAACCCCGCGGGTGGCGGAGCGGCCGGCGCCGGCTCGCTCGGCAGCGGCTCGGCGCGGAGGGCGCTCGGGGCGGGAGCGGCGACCGACCCCGATGCCGCGCGCTCGTCACCGAGACGACGCCGCAGACCGTCGACCTCGTCGCGCAGGCCCGAGCGCTCGCGTTCGAGCTCGTCGATGCGCGTGTCGCGGTCGAGCACCGTCGCGTCGAGCTCGCGGATCCGCGCGCCGGCGAGCACCGCCGCGTCGCGCGCCGCGTAGTAGTCGTGCCAGCGGGTCAGCTCGTCGCCGAGCAGGTATCCGAGGCGCTCGGCTCCCTTGGGCAGCAGGACGCCCAGGCCGGACGAGTGCACGAACGTCAGCGACGGGTGAGCGGCGCTCAGGTCGCGCCAGAGCTGGGACGACGCACCGCGCTGCCACGGCGCGACGTCCCGGAACAGCACCACACCGTCGTCTGAGAGCTTGGCGAGCCAACGCTCGTAGTCGTCCTTCGCGACCTCGAAGGACAGGTAGCCACCCACCTGGAGGAGGTCGACCGAACCGTCCGCCAGCGCGGACCGGGTGGCCGGCAGGTCGTCGGTGTGCAGGTGCACGTCGAGCTCGGGGAACAGGCGCGCACGCGCACGCTCGATCCCGACGAGCACGTCGTCACCCGGAGCGGAGCTCGACTCCCCTGTCTCGACGGCGTGCAGCGACGCGTGACCACCCACGTCGCGGGTCGCCTGGCAGCACGTGAAGAGGAACGAACCCGTGACCGCGCCCGCCTCCACGATCACGTCGGGCGCACCCCAACGGACCAGGTCGTAGACGAACGAGCGGTGCGCCGTGGAGAGGAGGCCGGCCGGCGCGCCCTCGGCATCGTCGACGAGGTCGTCGACCGCGAATCGAGTCTCGTGCAGCGCCCAGGGACGCTCGTCCGTGTGCCACATCGTCAGCGCAGCAGCTGCGACCCGGAGTCGGGCACCGGGCTCGTCCACCGACCGCCGAACGTCACCAGCCCACGGCTGAACGTGCCCCCGACCCGCGTGTCGGTGATCGTCTCACCCCGGACCCGCAGCTCGTGCGCCTGGTAGAGGTGGTCGTAGGTGTGCATCTGGTGGTCATCGGTGACACCGATGCTGACGAGCAGCGTCCCCGCGTGGAACGGCAGCTCGTCGATGACGCAGTCGATGTGCCCCGTGCCCGACAGCGTGCCGCTCACGACGCCGTCCTCACCGGTCGAGCGACCGGTGAGCACGATGCCGCTCTCGGTCTGGAACTCGAGGTTGAAGCGGACCGCGTCGACCGGTTCGTGGGCGTCGTAGTGCACCCGGAAGACGACCGGCTCGCCCGACGCGGGCATCACGACCGGTTGACCCGACGCGTCGAGCACCTCGAAGTGCGTGATCTCGAGCTCACGGCTCCCGTGGCGGAGCTTGCGACTCGTCTCGTCGATCGCGTGCTCCTGGTGCGCGTCGCGCCGCTTCTCCTCCTCGGCGTCGTCGACCTTGCCCAGGTAGGCCCGCACGACGTCGTTGGGGTCGCCGACCTGCTGGAGCCGACCGTGGTCGAGCCAGGCGAGTCGATCGCAGAGGCTCTGGAGCGTCCCCAGGCTGTGCGACACCAGCACGATCGTCACCCCGTCGCGCCGCAGCTTGTAGAGGTGATCCATGCACCGACGCTGGAACTCCTCGTCACCAACCGCGATCACCTCGTCGATCATCAGGATCTGAGGCTTCACGTGCACGGCGACCGCGAAGCCGAGCCGCACGTACATGCCGCTCGAGTACACCTTGACCGGTGAGTCGATGAACGACTGGAGCCCGGCGAACTCGACGACGTCGTCGAACACGGCGTCGATGTCGCGTCGCTTCAACCCCAGGATTGCGCCGTTGAGGTAGACGTTCTCGCGCCCCGACAGCTCGGGATGGAAGCCCGCGCCGAGCTCGAGCAGCGCCGACACCCGACCCTGGGTCGTGACCTTCCCGGTCGTCGGTTGGTGGATGCGCGCCATCAGGCGCAGCATCGTGGACTTGCCCGACCCGTTGTGCCCGACCAGGCCGAACGACTCGCCGGCGGGGACCTCGAGCGAGATGTCGCGCAGCGCCCAGAACTCCTCGTAGCGCGCGCGGCTCATCCGGGTGACGAGCTGCTTCAGGTCGGACGGCTTGTCGGTGTAGAGCTTGAACCGCTTCGACACGTCGCGGACCGAGATCGCCATGCCGTCGTCGGGGGTGGTCGGGAGCGTCACGTCAGAGCTCCTCGGCGATCTGCCAGGAGCGACGGGAGAAGATCCACCAGCCGAGCGCCAGCGATCCGAAGGACGCCGCCGTGAGGTAGGCCCACTGCGACAACGTCGGAACCTCGAGCAGGTAGAAGATGTCGCGCGATGCCATGACGAACTGCGTGAGCGGGTTCGCCTCGATGATGTCGCGCATCGGGAGTCCCCACGCGGTCTCGGGGATCAGCGTGATCGTGTACACGATCGGCGTCGCATAGAAGAGGAACATCAGCCCGATCGTCACGAGGTAGCTCACGTCGCGGAAGTACACGTTGAGCATGCTGACGACGAGCGCGATGCCGGTCGCGAACAGCATCATCAGCACGAGGATCACCGGGAACAGCAGGAAGGTGAACGACGCGTTCCCGAGGATGATCATGATGACCGCGAGGATCGCCGCCTCGATCAGCGTCTGCACGATCGACGAGGTGACGACGGCGAACGAGATGCACTCGGGCGGCAGGTAGACCTTGCGGATCAGCGGGCCGGCCGACGTCATCGAGTTCATCGAGCCGGTGATCACGGTGGAGAAGAAGTTCCACATGATCAGTGCGGCGAAGAGGTAGAGAGCGAAGTTCTGGAGGTCCCCGTTGCCCGCGACCGGCGGCGTGACCTTGAGGAAGACCCCGAAGACGAGCGAGTAGATGAGGATCGTGGCGGCCGGGTTGAGCATCGACCACAGCCACCCGAGGAGGCTCTTCTTGTACTTGGCCCGGAACTCGCGCTCGGCGAGGTTCCGCACGATGCTGCGGTGGTTCCAGACTTCGGTGACGGGGGCGAGCACTCGAACCGTCCTGGCCCGGGGGCCTCTGGGCGCGGTCAGACCCGCGCGCTCCGGCTGCCCACGATATCGCGAGGCCCCTCGCCCACCCCGCCCGGGGAACGGCGCCGTTGCTCACGCGAGCAGCGCGCGAGCGAGCACGTCGGTGCCGAAGGCCGTGAGGATCGCGAGGTACAACAGCCCCGTCGCCGCCATCACGGCCGAGTACGCGCGCTCGCGCAGCGCCCGCTGCGCGACCACCAGCAGGACGATGGTCGTCAGCGCGCTGACGACCCAGGTCCAGCCGAGCAGCCCCGCGTATCCGTCGTCGACGGAGCCGTCGATCACCGAGATCATCCCGGGCGGCACCAGGAGCAGCGCGACGTCGAGCGGCCAGCTCCACGTGGAGAGGCGGATCATCTCGCGCAACGGTTCGCGCGAGAGACCCGGCTGCACCAGGTACCAGTGACCGAGCAGCATCGCGTCGGTGACGAAGCCCAGGAACACCGCGCCGACGACGAGGCGACCGGCGGAGAGCGCGTAGTCGCCGCCGACGGCTTCGGCCGCGCCGAGCAGCGCGACGATCCCGAGCACCGGTGCGGGCAGGTCGATCCACACGGGGATCCGCTCGGGGGTGCGACGCCAGGCGACCGACACGAGCAGCGCGATCGTGGTGGCGACGACGAGCGCGATGGTCGAGCCGTCGCGCACGGTTGCCCCCGCGCCGTGGTCGGAGTCGGCGATGCCGGCCGCGATCGCGCCGATGGCCAGGACGCCGAAGACCGATCGCAGCAGCCATCCGTAGCCGACGCCGACCATGCGATGACGCTGCGTCACCCACAGGCCGAGCAGGCCACCGGTCGACCACTGGAGCAGGACGCTCGCGACGTCGAGGCGCACGGGGGCTACGCGACGACCGCGAGGTCGCGAGGCGCCTCGTTGAGCCGCACCGGACCGTCGCTGGTCGCGACGACGATGTCCTCGAGTCTCAGGCCGAACGCACCGGGCACGTAGACGCCGGGCTCGATGCTGAACGCGTGCCCGGCGACGAGCGGCGCGGCGTTGCCCGCGACCAGATAGGGCTCCTCGTGGGCTTCCATCCCGATCCCGTGGCCCGTCCGATGGATGAAGCGCTCACCGAGCCCGGCGTCGGCGAGCACCGCGCGCGTGGCTGCGTCGACGTGCTCGCACGAGGTGCCGACCGTCGCGGCGTCGACGCCGCGCGCCTGCGCGGCCGAGAGCGCCTCGTAGGCCTCTCGTACCTCGGGAGCGGGCTCGCCGACGACGTACATGCGGGTGATGTCGGAGCAGTAGCCGTGCATCGTGCCGCCGAAGTCGCAGAGCACGACGTCGCCCGGCTCGATCACGCGTGCAGTCGGCTCGTGGTGCGGGCTCGCGGCGTTCGGACCACTCGCCACGATGGCGAAGTTCGCGCGCTCGTGGCCGGCGTCGAGCATCCGCTGGACGATCTCGCGATGCAGGTCGCGCTCGCTCCGGCCGGCGAAGCGGACGCCTCGCAGCTCCGTGGCGATCGCGTCCACGGCGCGGGCAGCGGCACGGAGGAGCTCGACCTCGTCGGCGTCCTTCACCGCGCGCAGCGGACCGGTGACCTCCGCCGCCGAGCGGTACCGGGCGCCGGGCAGCTCCGCCTGGAGGGCGAGCAGGAACCGGGCCCAGGTGTGCTCCCCGATCGCGACCTCCTCGGCACCACCCAGGCGCTCGACGACGAGCGCGATCGGGTCGTCGGTCTCGTCCCACGGCAGGACCGTGAAGACGCCGGGGTGCTCGACCACGCGCGGGGCCTCGAGACGCGGCACGATCAGCGTCGCCTCGTCCTCGCGGGGCACGACGAGCATCGTGAGCCGTTCGAGCGGCATCGCCTCGTAGCCGGTCAGGTACGGCAGGTCGGGCCCGACCGAGAGGCACAGGGCGTCGATCCCCAGCTCGCGCATCCGCTCGCGCGCACGCGCGAGCCGTGGGCCGAAGCTCACCGAGCGATCGGACCGGTCACGCGCTCACCCGCCGGGGATCCGTGGACTCCGCCGCGTCGACGGCGCGCCGGGCGTGGTAGCTCGAGCGCACCAGCGGCCCGGCCTCGACGTGCGCGAAGCCGAGGCGCTCCGCGTGCGCGCCGATCTCGGCGAGCTCGTCGGGCGTCCACCACCGCACGACGGGCAGGTGACGGGCGGACGGGCGCAGGTACTGCCCCACGGTCAGGACGTCGACGCCCACCGCACGCAGGTCGCCGATCGCGGCGCGCACCTCGTGGGGCTCCTCGCCCATGCCCACGATGAGGCCGGACTTGGTCGTGAGCCCGGCGTCCTTCGCCCGACCGAGCAGAGCGAGCGATCGGGCGTAGCTCGCCGACGGACGGGCGGCGCGCTGGAGGCGAGCCACGGTCTCGAGGTTGTGGTTGAGGACGTCGGGGCGGGCGTCGAAGATCACCCCGAGCGCGTCGGCGTCGCCCTTGCAGTCGGGGATCAGCACCTCGACCCTCGTGTGCGGCGTGCGAGCGCGGATCGCGCGGATGGTCGCGGCGAAGGCGCTCGCTCCCCCGTCGTCGAGGTCGTCGCGAGCGACGCTGGTGATGACCGCGTGCTGGAGCCGGAGCGTCGCGACCGCGTCGGCGACCCGCTCGGGCTCCGCGACGTCGAGCGGCAACGGGTGTCGGGTGTCGACGAGGCAGAAGCCGCAGGCGCGCGTGCACCGCTCGCCGAGGATCATGAACGTCGCGGTGCCGTCGGCCCAGCACTCGTAGATGTTGGGGCACCCGGCCTCTTCGCAGACCGTGTGCAGGTCGAGCGTGCGCATCAGCGCCCGGGTGGCCCGATAGCCAGGGCCGAGGTCGGCCTTCACGCGCATCCACTCGGGTCGTCGTCCGCTGTCGACCTGCGGGTCGACCCCGGCCGCGGCCAGCCGGCCGAGGAGCCGCACCGGCTGCTCGTCCGCACCGCCGGCGGCGCCGCCCCCGAGGGTTCTCGGCACGTTGGCGCGGGCCATGGCCGCGCCAACGTGCCGAGAACCCGCAACCGACTGCCGCTCGACGGTGCGGTAGCCGAACGCCTCGGCGAAGCGGTTCGTGATGGTCTCGACCACCCGCGCCGTCGGCGGTGCCGCACCGAGGACCCGCGCGATGGCCGTGACGCCCGCATCTCGGATCCCGCACGGGACGATGTGGTCGAACATCGCGAGGTCGGGGTCGACGTTGAGCGCGAACCCGTGGCGGGTGCGACCACCCGCGACCTTCACGCCGATCGCGCCGATCTTGTCGTCACCGACCCAGACGCCCGTCAGACCCGGTCGCGTCGACGCGTGGATCCCGAGGTCGCCGAGCGCGTCGACGAGCACGGACTCGAGGGCACGGACGTACGCGACGACGTCGCGCATCCCGTCGCGCCACTCGGGCAACGTGATGATCGGGTAGCCGACGACCTGGCCCGGACCGTGGTAGGTGACGTCACCGCCGCGATCGGCGTGCACCAGCTCCGCGCCGACCGACGTCGGGGGCACGAGCACGTGGGTCGGGTCGGCGCGCGTGCCGAGCGTGTAGACGTGCGGGTGCTCGAGCAGCAGCAGGTGGTCGTCGGCGCTGCGGTCGTGCAGCGCTCGTTGGAGGGCGTCGCCGTCGGAGTAGGTGACCCGGCCGAGCCAGCGGACGTGCAGCACCTCGCGTGCGGTCACTCGAGCTCCGACGCCCAATCGTGCTGCTCGAGGTGGTCGCGCATCGCCGAGAGGAACGAAGCGGCGTACGCGCCGTCGAACGCTCGGTGATCCCACGTGAGCCCGAGCATCCCGACGTGGCGCACCGCGATCACGTCGAGCCCGTCGGGGCCCTGCACGACCCGCGGCGTCTTGGTGATCCCGTCGGTGGCCAGGATCGCGACCTGGGGCTGGTTGATGATCGGGAGCGTCAGGTAGGTGCCGTACGGCCCGGGGTTGGTGATCGTGAACGTCCCCCCGAGCACCTCGTCGGGCGTGAGCTGCTTCGACCGAGCGCGTGTCGCGAGGTCGCGGATCTCGCGGGCGATCAGGCGGAGCCGCTTGCCGTCGGCGTCGCGGACCACCGGCGCGATCAGACCCTCGAAGTCGAGGTCGACCGCGACGGAGAGGTGCACGTCGCGGTGCACGACGAGGGTGTCGTCGACGACGCTCGCGTTGACGTGGGGGAAGTCGTCGACGGTGTCGCAGAACGCGCGCGCGATGAAGGGCAGGTACGTGAGGGAGAACCCCTCGCGCGCCTTCCAAGCGTCTTGGTGCGCGACCCGAACCCGTTCGATGCGCTCGAAGTCGACCTCGACCGACGTGGCGGCATGAGGGCTCGTGGCCTTCGAGCGGACCATGTGCTCGGCGGTGCGCTTGCGCATGTTGGAGAACGGCACGACCTCGTCGCCTCCCGACGGGCGCGACGGCGCCGCGGCCGGGGCCTCGACCGGAGGTGGCGCGGCCGGCGTGGGGGGTGCGGGCGGCGGGGCCGGCGCCGGTGGAGGAGGCGCGGGAGCGGCCGGGGCCTGGGGAGGCGGCGAGGGAGCGGCCGGGGCCTCGGGAGGCGGTGCGGGCGCCACGGGCGCGGCTGGTGGCGGGGCCGCAGGCGACGCACCGGGCATCGTCTCGTCGCGAGAGCGCGCCGCGGCGTCGAGCACGTCCTTGCGGGTGATGCGTCCGCCCTCGCCGGTGCCGGTGATCGTCGCGGGGTCGAGGCCGTGCTCGGCGATGAGGCGCCGCACGACCGGTGACGTCAGGGCCGCGCTCGACGCGGCAGGCGGTGCGGCCGACGACACGGGTGGACGCGGCGCGGTCGTGGGCTTCACCACGACGCCGGGCTGGGTCTCGTCGGCACCGACCGGCGACGGGGCCGGGGGCGCCGGCTCCGGTGCAACCGGCTCCGGTGCCGCCGGCGGCATGGGCGTCGCCGCGGGCTGCGGGACCGGCGCGGGCTGTGGCACCGGCGCGGGCTGCGGGACCGGCACGGGCTGCGGCGCCGGGGGCGGGCTGGGCGCAGCCGCCGGTGGCGCGCTCGGCGCAGCCGCCGGTGGCGACGCCCCCGCAGGCGCGTCGCTGATCACCGCGAGGACTTGCCCGACGTCTGCGGTCTCACCCTCGGGGACGCGGATCTCGGCGAGCACGCCGCTCGCCGGCGCGGGGACCTCGGAGTCGACCTTGTCGGTCGAGACCTCGAAGAGCGGCTCGTCGGCCTGCACCGCGTCACCGGGCTGCTTGAACCACCGCGTGATGGTGCCCTCGGTGACCGTCTCGCCGAGCTGGGGCATCGTCACGTCCACGGCCTGCGCTCCTGGTCGTCGGTGTCGGGTCGTTGATCGTCGAGGTCGGGCTCGGCGCGCTCAGCCGTGCAGCGCGCGTCCGGTCAGCGCGAGCGCGGACTCGCCGAAGAGCTCGCTCAGGGTCGGGTGCGGGTGGATCAGGTCGCCGATCTCCTCGGGCGTCGCCTCCCAGTTGACCGCGAGGTAGCCCTCGGCGACGAGCTCCGTCGCCCACGGACCGACGATGTGGACGCCGAGCACCGGCCCGTCGCGCTGGGCGACGATCTTCACCAGACCGTCGGGCTCGCCGATGATCAGTGCGCGGCTGTTGCCCACGAACCGGTGGGTCGAGGTGACCACGTCGTGCCCGCGCTCGCGCGCCTGCTCCTCGGTCAGTCCTGCGTACGCCACCTCGGGATGGCAGTAGATGCCCCAGGGCACCTTGTCGTACTCCACCGGCTGGACCGGCTCCCCGAGGATCGACTTGATCGCGACGATCGCCTCGGCGAACCCGACGTGCGCGAGCGCGGGCGTGGGCACGACGTCGCCGACCGCGTAGATCCCCTGCACGTTCGTGCGCATCTCACCGTCGACCAGCACGTAGCCGCGCTCGTCGAGCGTGACGCCCGCGGCCTCGAGGCCGATGCCCGTGCCACGGGGCGCGCGCCCGATGCTGAGCACGACCTTGTCGACGACGACCTTCTGGGACGTGCTCCCGTCCTCGAAGCCGACCGACAGCTCCTTCGTGCCCTCGATGCTGGTGACCCGCACGCCGGCGTGCACCGCGATGCCCCGCTTCTTGAACGCCCGTGCCAGCGCCTCGGACGCGTCGGCGTCGACGCCGGGCAGCAGCCGCGGGAGCGCCTCGAGCACGCTCACCTCGGATCCGAGGTCGGCGAACAGCGAGGCGAACTCGCAGCCGATCGCACCACCCCCGATGATCGCGACGCGCTCGGGCACGCTCGACATCTCCAGCACGTGATCGGACGACAGGATCCGCTGGCCGTCGAAGTCGAGCCCGGGGAGACCTCGCGGTGACGAGCCGGTCGCGACGATCAGCGCGTCACCGCTGACCTGGCCGCCGTCGGCGAGGCGCACCGAGGGGTTGCCCGTGTTCACGACCGTGCCCGTGCCGGGCACCACGGTGACCTTGCGACCCTTGAGCAACGACTCGAGCCCGCGAGTCAGCCGGTCGACGACCTGCTGCTTGCGCGTCTGGCTGACCGCGAGGTCGAGGGTCGGATCGGCGGTCGTGACGCCGAAGTCCTTGGCCCCCCGCACGGTCCTCAGCACCTCGGCGGTCTGGAGGAGCTCCTTCGCCGGGATGCAGCCACGGTGCAGGCAGACACCGCCGACGCGCTGCTCCTCGACGACCGCGATGTTGAGCCCGGCCGCCGCCCCGTAGAGGGCGGCGGCATAGCCCCCGGGCCCACCGCCGAGGACGACGACGTCGAAGTGGTCTGCCATGCGTGCATTGTCGCGCCTACGCGGCGCCCGGTCGGGACGTTGCGCGACACTCATCGCACCGGAGGATCCTTGGGTGTGTTGAACTCGACCAGGCGCAAGTGGCGACGGTGGCGAGAAGACCGTCGGAATCGACTCCACTTCGTCATCATCACGACGGGTCGAACTGGCTCTCAGCACCTCGTGAGCCTGCTCGACTCGCATCCACAGCTGACGTGTCTCTCCGAGCTCTTCAACCCCATGGACGGAGCGGCATACCGCGGATCGGGATACGACAACCCGTTCGACTACCTGCGCGACGTCCGTCTGCTCTCACCGACGCGTCGTTTCGGGTTCAAGCTGACCTATCAGGATCTGCAGCATCTGCCCGCGCTCTTCCAGCTTCTCGACGACCGACACCTACGTGTTCTCCTCCTGCGACGAGACAACCTCCTCGCGCAGGTGACGTCGAATGCGTTCGTCGCCGCGACGAGCACGTATCACTCCACCAGCGGACCCCACGAGGTCGATCGCGTCCGGATCGACACGACCACACTCCTCGGCGCCATCTACGAGCTCTTCGCGCGAGAGGCCATGTTGGCGGCAGCGACTCGATGCAACACGAGGCTGACGATCGAGTACACGGATCTGAACAGCGTCGATACCCACGCGACGATCGAGCGATTCCTTGGGATACGTGCCGCACCCCTCGCCTCATCGCAAGCGAAGCTCGTTCGACGGCCGCTGCACCAGGCGATCGAGAACTGGGACGAGGTGAGCGAGCTGCTCCGAGGGACGGTCTGGGAGCGATTCCTCGGGGGAGAACCGGGCGGAACCGGAGAGTGCTAGCGGGCCAGCAGGATCTGAACCGCCGACGCAGCCAGGATGGCGACGGCGCAGAGTGCGGCGAGGACGATCAGCGTCCGGGTGCTCATCGGAGCGCCCATTATGCTTTTGCGCGCCTCGCTGGACCGACCCGCGACGTGCGTGGACTGCTCCGGGGAGCGACGAGAACAAGACGATGGCCCAACGCACCCAGCGGCTGATCGAAGCCGCGCGCCGCCCACTCCCCGAGGGGACCTTCGCGGTGGGCGCAGGCCTGCTCGTCGCCGGCATCACCGCGTACCTCTTCCAGATCATCTCGTTCCGCGCGCTGAGCAAGGCTGACTACGCAGCGCTCAACGCGCTGTGGGTCTTCGTGTTCGTGCTGGCACCCGGCGTCTTCCTCCCGCTGGAGCAGGAGGTCGGCCGGGCCGTCGCCGACCGGCGGTCACGGCGCGTCGGGGGCGGACCCGTCGTGCGCCGCGCGGCCGCGCTGGGGCTGTGGCTCACGGTCGGACTTGCGATCGTCACGGGCATCGTGGCGGCGACGACCGACATCGTCGACCGGCTGTTCGAGGGGAGCGCGGGGCTCATCATCTGCCTCGTGATCGCCCTCTTCACCTACTGCTGCCAGCACCTCACGCGCGGCACCCTCGCCGGCAACGGACGCTTCGGTCCCTACGGGATGATCCTCGGCGCCGAGGGCCTCATCCGCGTCGTTCCTTGCATCGCGCTCGCGGTCGCCGGCGTGACCAACCCGGTCTGGTACGGCCTGTGCCTCGCGATCCCTCCGGTGCTCGGGAGCCTCGTGTCGCTGCGCGGGCAGCACGGACTCCTCGAAGAGGGGCCCGAGGCCCCCTGGTCGGAGCTGTCGACCAACCTCGGCTTCTTGCTCGCGGGATCGCTCATGGCCCAGGCGCTGAGCTACGCGCCGTTCCTCGGCGCGCAGCTGCTGTCGACCCCGAGCGAGCGCGATGCGGTGGCCGACTTCATCGTCGGCCTCTTCCTGGCCCGCATCCCGATCCTGCTCTTCCAAGCCGTCCAGGCCGCGCTCCTGCCGAAGCTCGCGCACCTTGCGGGCTCCGGGCAGCACGACGACTTCCGCAGCGGGCTGCGCAAGCTGGTGCTCGTCGTCGTGGTCATCGGCACGCTCGGCGTGTTGGCCGCCGGCACGATCGGTCCCGCGGTCGGTGAGATCCTGTTCGGAGACAAGTTCACGCTCGGCAACGTCGACCTTGCGCTGCTCGCGGCTGGCAGCGGCCTCTTCATCCTCGCCCTCACGTTGGCGCAGGCGCTGATCGCGCTCATGGGGCACGCCCGGGCTCTGATCGCCTGGGCGCTCGGCCTCGCGGTGTTCGTGCTCGTCACGGCCTTCGCAGGCGACGACCTCTTCACCCGGGTCGAGCTCGGGTTCATCGCTGGGGCGGCCGCCAGCGCCGCGATGATGGCGCTGCTGCTGCTCCAGCGGCTCCGAGCCGGCATCCCCGAGGGCGGCCTTGCGTCCCTCGTCGAGCAGATCGAGCACGAACCGCTCGAGATCTGACCGGCGGTGCGACACCCGACGGTCGCCATCGATGCGACGTCGCTGCTGGGGACCACCACCGGGGTCGGTCAGGTCACCGCGCACCTCATCGAGGCGCTCGCGGCGCGCGGCGATCTCGACGTCCGGGCCTTCGCCATCAGCTGGCGGGGACGTGACGCTCTACGCGACCAGCTCCCCGCTGGCGTCGCATCAGGAACCAAGCCGTTCCCCGCTCGCCTGACGAGGGCGCTCTGGCCTCGACTGCCGATCCCGCACGTCGAGCACTGGACCGGTCCCGTCGACGTCGTGCACGCCACATCCTTCGTCGCGCCACCCAGTCGGGCCCCGGTGCTGCTCACCGTCCACGACCTGACCTTTGTGCGTTTCCCGCAGATGTGTTCCGGCGACACGCTCACGTACCCGCGGCTGATCCGGGTGGCGCTCGACCGGGGCGCGGTCGTTCACACGTACAGCGATTGCATCGCGGCCGAGATCGTCGAGCACTTCGGGCTTCCCGCCGATCGGGTCGTGCGCGTCTATCCCGGCCTCGCCCCGACGGCCGGTGGCGACCCCGCGCGCGGGCGCGAGCTGGCCGGCACCGATCGCTACGTGCTGGCGCTCGGAACGATCGAGCCGCGCAAGAACCTGCCGATGCTCGTACGCGCGTTCGACGGCGTCGCGGCATCCGACCCGGCGGTCCGGCTGGTGATCGGCGGGCCCGACGGGTGGGGCGCGGACGCCTTTGCAGAGGCCTGTGCGAACGCGCACCACGGCGACCGGGTCGTCCGGCTCGGGTACGTCGACGCCGCCGATCGGCGCGACCTGCTGGCCGGGGCCACCGTCCTCGCCTACCCGTCGATCTACGAAGGCTTCGGCCACCCACCGCTCGAGGCGATGCTCGCCGGTGTGCCGGTGGTGGCGTCGAACGCCGGCGCGCTCGTCGAGGTGCTCGGAGACGCGGCCCTGCTCCCCGACCCCGACGACGCCGACGCGATCGCCGACGCGCTGACGCGCGCGCTCACCGATGCCGAACTGCGCGCCGAGCTCGTGCGACGGGGACACGAGCGCACGCGGCGTTACACGTGGGAGCACGCCGCCGGCGAGTTCGTCGCGCTCTACCAGGACGTGATGGCGAGGACGCGGGGCTAGCGTCGAGCGATGGTCGACGCGGTCCCGATCACGGTGATCGTCCCGACGGTGTACGCCCCTCCCCGCGCCTGGGCAGCTGCGGAGATCCTCCGGGAGCAGGTCGAGGAGGTGGGGGGAGAGATCCTCGTGGCGAGCGAGCACGAGGTCGCCAGCCCGGCGCCCGGTGCACCGTGTCGGGTCGTCCACGTCCCCGGCGCCGACGTGTTCGCGCTTCGCGCCGCCGCCAGCGTCGAGGCACACGGCGAGGTCGTGGCCGTGATCGAGGACCACATCGCCGTCCCTGCCGACTACTGCCGGCGAGTCCTCCGGGCGTTCGACGACAGCGACGCGCTCGCGATCGTCAGCACCGTCGAGAACGGCGCACACGGTCTCCTCGATCGGGCGAGCTTCCTCCTCACCTGGGCGCCGTTCCTCCCGCCGCTCCCCGACCTCCCCGACGATCGCTGCCCGCCTCCCGGGGCCATCGCGTTCCGACGCTCGGTGCTGCCGTCTTCGATCCCGCCGTCGGGCTGGCTCGAGTACGAGCTCCCGGCATCCATCCGCGACGACGGCGACATGGCGGTCGTCGACGACATCCGCGTCGTTCATGACCAGCACGTGGGATGGCGCGGCTTCACCCTCCAGTACCACGCCGGGCGCGGGTACGGCGGGCTCGACCACGAGCCCGTCAGCGCCTATCGCCGCACGGAGCGCCTGCGCTACGCCGCTTCGATGCCGAAGGTGCTCTATCGCCAGACGCGTGACGGGCTGCGCCGCGGCGGGCACCGGGAGACGTTCGCCTGCATGTCGCTCGTCGTCGCCTTCGCCGCCTGCAACGGGCTGGGGCAGGCGGTCGGCGTGCTGCGAGGGGCCGGGCGCAGCCCGTCGCGCCTCGAGTAGGCGCGCTCAGCTCGGGACGAGCCGTTGCGGCACGTCGGTCTCGTCGTGCCAGTGCTCTCGCACCCAGTCGACGTAGGCCCGTGCGCTCGCGCGATCCGACTCGATCGCCGGGAACCGCTCGTGCAGGTCGGGGTGGTCGTGCCAGTACTGGACGAGGTAGCGGCTGACGATCGGGCGGACTCGGGGCGCGAACGGCTTGGCCAACCACGCCAGCACGCGCTCGGTGCCGCCCTCGGCGTCGGGGTCGGGCGCGGGCTTGCCCCGGCCGGTGCGGGCGCGCTCGAGCGCGTGGTCGAAGAGGGCCTGCATCGAGACGTCGACGGGCGTGCCGTCGGGGAGCCAGTCGAAGTCGTAGTTGCGGTGCACCCGCCCGAGCAGGAGCGGGCGCCAGCCGCGCATGAAGAACTCCCGCCACGTCGGTGCGACGTCGGTGCGGGCTCGCAGGTTCGCGACGTGCTCGGCGAGCGCGGGGCCGAGTGCGGCGGACGACCACTCGTCACGGATCCGCGCCGCGGCCCGTCGGCCGATCTCGGCGGCGATGTCGCGCCTTTCGAACACGCTGCGCATCCGCGCGCCCGCCTGCTCGAGGTCGGGATCGGCCCAGTGCGCGTCGGGCGGGTACGGGTGGTGCCCCGGACCGATCTCCTCCAATGCGTACGGGACGAGGTAGGCCACCGTCTCGTCCATGAACTCGAGGTTGCCGGAGTAGCCGGTCGCGATGACCGGCTTCGACCGGGCCATCGCCTCGGCCATCGTCAGCCCGAACCCCTCGGAGCGGTGCAGCGACACGTACGCGTCGCAGCCGGCCATCAGCGCCGACTGCTCGTCGCGCGAGAGGTACTCGTCGCGGATCACGACGTCGGCCCGGCCCGCGGCCGCGAAGCGCAGTCGCTCGAGGTCGTCGGCCCGTCGTCCGCCGTTGATCGTCTTCACCACGAGCAGCGCGCCGTCGTCGGGCCCGAACGCACGCGTGTACGCGTCGACGAGCCCCCAGGGGTTCTTGCGCTCCCCGACGCTGAAGAAGTCGAGCGCCATCAAGAACACGAAGCGATCGTCGGGAAGCCCGACGCCGGCACGGGACGACGCCGCCTCCGGCGCCGACGGGATCGGGATCGGAACCACGCGCACCGGCTTCGACGACACCTTCGCCACGGCGGCGCGGATGTGCTCGCTCGCGACCCAGACCTCGTCGAGCACCTGGAGGGCCTGTGACGGCGGGGGCGCCATCTCGTCGACCTCCCAGAACCAGAGCCCGACGCTGCGGCGACCGGCGAAGAACGTCGGACCGAGCTGTCCGGCGAGCGGCGGCATCATGTCGGCGTTCACGACGAACAGGTTCACGTCGTGCGGAGCATGAAGCGGATCGACGCACTCCACGTCGCCGAGCTGGTGGCTCAAGGTCTCGGGGTTCCCGACCGCCGCGACCTCGACGCCGGCACCGCGCAGGCCGTCGGCGAGCGAGCGAGCGACCTCCCCCAGGCCCAGCACCGCCCCGTGGTAGCCGACGAGGTTGACCCCCGGTGCGCGGGGCCCGGTCGGGCGCGCGCGCCGGCGCTCCACGCGTCGCGCCTCGAGCGCCTCGTCGTCGGGCAGCACGCAGGCTGGCAGGCCCGATCTCGCCGGCCCGGCGCACCACTCCAGGTAGGCATCCGCGGTCTCGGGCTCGAGCTCGGGGAACTCGTGCTGGAGGTTGGGGCTCTCGTCCCAGACGCCGTGCAGATACCGACCGACCTGCGGCGCGACCCGCGGGAAGAACGGTGCCGTCAGCCAGTCGACGAACGCGGGCGTGCCGTCACGGAACGGGTTGGCAGGCTCGTCGCCCTCGCCGCGCTCGGCGAGCTCGAGGGCCTCGCGGTAGATCCGACGCATCCGGATATCGATTTCGCTGCCGTCGTCGAGCGAGCCGAAGCCGTAGGGGGGCTGCTCCGAGTCACCACCTGCCGCCGCGAGCTTCTCGAGGTAGCCCCGGCACAGCTCCTCGACCACCGGGTGCTCGCTCAGCAGCACCCGCGGGCCCTTGTCGTCGTCGTGGTGGTAGCTGAAGAGGATGTGCGGGCGCTTCGGGGAGTAGCCGGAGTAGTGGAAGAACGCGAGCGGTCGTCCGTTCACCTCGTATC
Organism: uncultured Bifidobacteriaceae bacterium; assembly: GCA_964501785.1. Lineage (GTDB taxonomy): Bacteria > Actinomycetota > Acidimicrobiia > IMCC26256 > PALSA-555 > DATBSK01. The sequence goes on along the minus strand of CAZCUD010000001.1, from coordinate 419,088 downwards.
CGTCGGCACCCCGGGCGACGGCTCGGCTGTGCAGGTTCCAGTACGCGACGTTGTAGGCGGGGTCGCGGACGATCGCGGGCTCGAACGCACCGGGCACCAGGTCGACGAAGCGCTGATCCACGAAGTGGCCGTCCTCGATCTTGCGGAAGCAGCCTCGGGCCAGGCGCTCCTCCCACCAGGCGAGGAACGGGCGCGCGGCACTGCTCACGCCGGCGAAGCCGAGGTTGTAGACGCCCGACAAGAGGATGGTCTGCTCGCTCGGCTCCCGACGATCGAGCGGGATCGGCGCCTCGGCGTGCGGGACGATCGCGATCCCGGCCTCTCGCGCCGCATCGACGAGCGGGTCGAGCGAGCCGAAGATCTCGATGTCGGGATCGACGTAGAGGACCACGTCGGCCCCTCGATCGAGGAGCAGGCGCAGCAGCCATGGCTTGACGGCCGTGCACAGCTCGGTGACGTCGTAGAGCATCGCCATCCGGAGGTACTCGTCCGGATCGAGGTCGAGCTCGGCCGGGCGAACGAGCGTGAACAGCTCGTCGGCTGCGTCGACCGTGCCGTCGAGGTCGTCGACGACGAGCACGTCCACCTCGCCGAGCGGGTGCTGCGAGAGGAACGACGACGCGAGCACCCGTGCTGCAGGGAGGTAGTTGCGCGCGACGATCGTGCAGATCGTCGGACCCCCTGTTCGACCGTCCGTCCGGTCCGCCATCGGTCGTGCGCTCTCCTGGCCCCGTAACCTTGTCGCCGTGACGGTACCGGCTCTGAAGGAGTGGGCGGTGATCGTCCGCGCGCTGCTCGCAGGCGAACAGCTCCTCGACGTCCGCAAGGGGGGCTTGCGCGAAGACGGTCGCCGCTTCGCGCTTCGGGCCGACCGGTGTTGGCTGTACCCCACGACCGAGCACGAACGTCCCGAGCTGCTGAAGCCCGCATACCGCCGCTGGCTCGAGCCGGCCCCCGAGGGCCAGCCCTCGGTCGTGGAGATCGCCGGATGGGCCGAGATCGTCGGCGTCGCCCGAATCACCCAGCGCGAGCACCTCGCTGCGATCGACTCGAAGCTGATCTGGACGCGCGAGTACGTGGAGTCACGCCTCGACTGGAAGCCCCGCGACGCGCTGTGGATCCTCGCGCTGCGCGCCCACCGACTCCTCGAGCCGATCGAGATCCCGTTCGACGAGCGCTACGCCGGCTGCTCGAGCTGGGTCGAGCTCGATGGACTTCCCGATCCCGCGATGCTCGATTCGGAGCCGGCGCTCAGCGACACGTCGTTCTCGGCGCGCCTCGACCTCGTCCAGAGCGAGCTACACGAGCGCTTCGAGAACCCGACGGCGACAAGCGACTAAGGGCGATCTGGTCGGTAGCCGCGGTTCCGAGCTTCAGCCAGCGTGTCGGGCGCGAACACCGTTGCACGATTCGCGTCAACGAGTCGAGAGACGGCATCGTCGACGGCGTCGGCGTCCTGGTCGTATACGCGCTGTGAGTCGCGGTCGCCAACGAACCGAAAAGCTTCGAAACGCGGATTGCGCGCCACGCCCTGAGAGTAATGGGGATGTCCGACTCTTCATGAATTCTTCGAGCCGAACCGACCGAGTCCGCGATCCTCGGCTCACGTAGCATGTGCCGGTGCCGAGCCTGCCGAGACCACCCGCGGGCGTGCGCAGGCTGTTGCTCGGGTTCGCACAAGTCGCGGTCGTCGGCGGCGGAGCGCTCGGGATCGTCACTCGCCTCTATCGATCCTGGGACCGCCCGTTCTCGATCCCCTATGAGAACGTCTACGACGCGCGCCAGGTCAGCGCGTTCGTCAAGTCGATCATCAACCACGGCTGGCTGATCACGCCGAACCCCAACCTGGGTGCGCCGTTCAGCAAGTACAACGTCGACCACCCCACTGCTGGAGAGACTCTGCAGAGAGTCGCGATCTGGGTTCTGTCGGCCTTCAGCGACCGGTTCGGCGTCGTGATGAATGCCTACTACTTGCTCGGATTCGCAGCGGTGGCGATTGCCGCCTTCTTGGTCCTGAAGTCGCTGCAATTCCGCTTCCTGATCGCTGGACCGATAGCGCTCCTCTACGCGTTCCTCCCGTTCCACTTCGCTCACGGCGAATCCCACCTCGTGAGATCCATGTATCTCAGTGCTCCGATCGGCGCGCTCGTGATCCTCTGGGTTCTTACGTTCCGAACGACCCTGCTCAAGGAACCCGAGGGGAGACTGCGTCCGTGGTCGTCGCTGAGAGCGAACGTGCGCTGGAACCGTGTCGCTGTCCTCGTGACGCTGTGCGGCGTCGTCGCTATCACCGAGTCGCTCACGATGGTGTTCGTTCTCGTGACGCTGGTGATTGGTTGCTTGATTGCAGCAATCCGCGATCGCTCACCCTCGGTGTTGCTTGCAGGAGCTCTTGCATCGCTCGCCGTAGTCGCCATCTTTTTGATCGCGCTGATTCCGAACTTGGCCTACTGGTCTGAGCATGGTCGCAACGAGCGAGCGGCGAAGCGGAACGTCGTTGAGCAAGAGGTCTACGGGTTGAAGATCTCACAACTCTTGCTGCCGATCCCGGTGCACCGTTCACAGGAGTTTCGCGAAGTTCGATTCGACGCGATCAGACTGACCCGGATTCCCTCCGAGAGCGGCCAAGCACTCGGAATCATCGGCGGGTTGGGATTCGTTGGCGCGTTGGTCGGAGTGCTCGCGCGTGGAATCCCTCGACGATCGACAAAGTCAATCAGCGACCGAGTCGACCTTTGGCGCTATTCAGGCTACGCGACCTTGATCCTCGTTCTCTTCGCGACGATCTCTGGATTTGCACTGCTGATCAGCCTCAGCGGTTTCCAGTTCGTGCGCGTGTGGGGTCGCTCGGTCGTCGTGATCGGATTCTTCTCGCTGCTCACGGTCGCGATCGCGCTGGAGGCCGTCATCAGGTGGATCGAAGCACGCGGTCCGACGATCCTTCGCCGCGGCGCGCCGATCGTCCTCATGGTCGGCGTACTGGGCTTCGGTCTGTGGGACACAGCTGTGCCGTACCGCTTTGACCAACCAAGGGAGGCCAACACCCACGGAGTTGTACGCGACCTCGTACACGAGATCGAGCGTGAGATTCCGAAGGACGCGGCGGTCTTCCAGCTGCCGGTCGTCCCATACCCCGAGTACCGGAGTCGGTTTGGTCGGGTCTTCGATTATGAACTGATGCTTCCCTACCTCTGGTCCGACTCCCTTCGTTGGAGCTACGGCGGCACGAAGGGACGACCCGAGGCGGACTGGCAGCGGAAGGTCGACTCCGACGCTCCGGCCCAGAGCCTCGCTGCGCTCCGAGGCCTCGGATTTCAAGGGATCCTGGTCGATCGGTGGGCGTACGAGAGCGACGACGGAGCCAAGGCGATCGCCGACCTCACAGCAGCGCTCGGGCCTCCAGTACTCGCGACGCCCGACGAGGAGCGTTGGCAGTTCTGGAGCCTGCGGGACTACGCGAGGCGAGCCGGACTCGACAGGCGAGAGCTGCGGGAGGCGGCCGTCGATCTCGTCGGGCGACGCCTTTACCGTGAGGCCAAAGCGGGCTCGTGACTCTCCGAGCGCAGCACTGGCGGCTACGAATCCGATGAACTCCATCACCTGCGTAACCGGAGCGGACGCGACAAGGCAGGTGCGCGAAACGATCGCTCGGACCGCGGCGACGCAGGTTGAGTGGAAGATCCCAGGGCGCGGAAGGTACGCAGACACGAGCGTCTTCGTAGGCACCGATCATCTTGGCATCGTGGGGTCCGCCCGGGCCGAAAGCGGCGCGCTCGCAGTGTTCGGGTCGGGGGTGCACGGCGGGGCACATCCCGACGACCTTGCACGAGCATTGCTAGATGCGATGGTCGGAGGCGAGGAGACGCTGCGGCGCGCGCTCCCACCCAATACAGTAGTCGTTGCCTCCACATCTGTGGGCGCGCCGATCACGGCCGCGAATGGCGCACAGCATCGCGTATTCCGCTACGAGCACGGCACCACGTTCGTCGCTTCGACGGAGGTCGGCATCGCGAGCGACGGCGCACGCGCGGATCAACCGGGTCTTGACATCGATCGATCTCGCGAAGACTTCTTGCTCTCGTATGCCTTTCTTCCTGACCAGAGGACCCTTGCACCGGGGATTGACACAGTCCCAGCCGACACCGACCCCCTGTCCTTGGACGCCCGGTTCACCGGGCCGACGAAGGACGAACTCGGCGGTGATCCACGGGACCGCCTCTACTCGCTGCTTTTCGAGATCCTCGGTGAGCAGACAGCACACGATGACGCGGTAGGGGTACTCCTCGGCGGTGTCGACTCCGCGATCGTCGCGTCGTTGCTGCACCGACTGGGCAAGCGCGTCCACATGTTCACGTTCGGGTTCGAGGAGACCCGCTACAACCAGCGCAACGTCGAGCATGTGCGGCGGATCGTCCCGGGTGAACACACCTGGGTTCCGATCACCGTTGACGCGATTGCGGATGGACTCGCACGGTACGGTGACGTGTACAACCAACCCGTTGCACAACCTCACTACCTGTTCCACACGCTGGTTTCCTGCGAGGCCATGCGCGATGCAGGTCTCCGCCACGCGTTCTCAGGTGACGGTGCCGACGCTGCTTTCCTCGGCTACCCGACCGTGAACCAGCGAGCCCGGCTACTGGCCCGCACCGGTCGCGTACCTCGACCGGTCCGCCGCGCCGCGATGCGGGTCGCGAGCACCCGCGTACTCGAACGGCTTCTCGGGCACACGGGACGCAAGGTCCGTGCGGTACTCGACCAGGCTGAAGCCACAGGCGCCGCTCGCGGCCACTTGCCCACCCCGATCTTCGATGCAGCGGCACGCCAACGGCTGCGCGGCGACGGCCCAAACCAGGCGGAGTCGGTCGAAGCGACCCGCGCACGGTTAGCGGAAGGACTCGAAGATCTCGAGGCGTCCCGCCTCGCTCTGCACGGCCATGGGTTGATCGCCCAGAGCCGCGTGAAGGTAGAAGGTGCGGTCGCCGCGACCGGTGTCGCGCAGAGCAGCCCGTACCTCGACCCGCGTCTGCGCGCCTTTGCCGCCGGGCTCGACCCCGAGATCCTGCGCCCGACGGGAACACGGGCTGCCGATGTGGGAAAGCGGCTCGTGCTGGACATGGCCGAACGTCACGATCTTCTCCCTGCGGAAGTTATCCACCAGCCAAAGCAATCTCCGGTCGACGCGCCAATTGACGGATGGTACGCGGGCCCCTTGCGCAGCGAAGTGCTTGCACTCCTGGAGCACCTGCCCTTCGAGTGGGACCGCGGTTACGTCAACACGCTCCTCGACGGCGGGATCCTCGACGGTCTATACCGCGACAGGGTCGCGCGCCTAGGACACCACATCCTTCAACCGGTCGGGCTTCTGTGCACGTACGCAGCGTGCGTCAAGCGCATCGTGACCTGAGCATGATCCACGAGCCAGATGGCGACGGGGTCTCGATGGACGTCGCGCCACCGTTGCGACCACGCCGTCGGGTGCTCGTGCGCTGCCTCCAGATCGCCGCTGCTGTCGGCCTGCTGGTGTTCGCCTGGTCTCGTCGCGACGAGCTCGAGGCTGCGTTCCAAGCCTCCGCGGATCAAGTAGTCGCGCTCTTCGCGCTCGTCGTCGTCGGTCACGCGATGAACGCGTTCGAGTTCGGGCTCATGTACCGGGCCACCGGCGTCGGCATCGGGCACGTCGAGAACTGGGCCGTGTTCAGCGCGGGACAGCTCGGCAACTACCTGCCGATGCAGGCGGGAACCATCTATCGATTTCGCTATCTGAAGGTCGTGCATGGTCTGCGCTACGCGGCCAACGCGAGCAACCTCGCGATGAACCTGGTCATCACGCTCGCGAGCACCGCGGTCTGCGGACTCGTCGGCGTGATCGGCGTCGCCGCCAGCGGCGAGCAGGATCTCTCCTGGATCATGCTCGCGATCTTCTCGGCGCTCCTGTTCGTCGCCGTCGGAGCCGCGTCGCTGCCGATGCCCAAGTTCTTGCAGCCACGGCCCGGCCGTCCAGGGAGGATGTCGGCCGCCTGGAACGAGTTCCACCGCGGCTGGGAGGAGCTCCGTCGTCGCCCCCGCGTCGGATTCGTCGTGCTCGTCGTCGACACGCTGAAGCTCGCGCTCCTCGCGGTCCGATTCGAGATCGCATTCGAGCTGCTCGGTGTCGACGCGCCCATCTGGCTCTACCTCGTGATCGGTCCGGTCGCCGCACTGATGGGCGTGATCGCGTTCACGCCTGGGGCGCTCGGTCTGCGAGAGCTCGCGGTTGCCGGCGCCGCAGCGGCCATGGGCTATTCCGTGCCGACGGGCCTGCTCGCTGCGACCATCGATCGTGGCGTGATGCTCTGCGTGACCCTCGTGCTGGGTGGGATCGGTTACGCGATGACGTTGCCACGGCTCCGGAGCGCCTCGGCCACGAAGAGCGTCGTCGCCGCGGATCGCGCTCGGAGGACGGGTTCCTGACGCCGCAGAGACCCGACGACCTCGTCGCGCTGTGTGATCACGTCTTCGATGCCAGCGATCAGTCGGTCGCCGTCGACATCCCGAATGTCGAAAGCAAATCGTTCGAGGTCAACCTGTTTCATGACTCCCAGCGCCTTGTGCTCGTAGTAGATGCAGATTCCGGGCACACCCGCAGACACCGCGAACACCTGTGGGTGATAGCGACTCGCGATGCAGAGGTCGCATCCGCCGAGCAAGGCACGCTGGGTGTCCGAGTCGGCAGTCGGGTCCACGATCTCCCACTCGAGGCCGTCATCGAAGCCGGCCGCCAGGCGCTCGAGGTACGGAACGTCCGAGTGCACCGACCCGTAGAGCTGCGGGAAGAGGAGCAGCTGCGCTCCGTGCTCCCTGGCGAGGTGACCGAGGACCGCGCGAACGGCATCGTCGTAGCGCGATCGCTTCATCTGGGGATTCCCCGACCCCGGGTAGGCGAAGTCGATCGCGGAGACGGCGACGAGAAGTCGGCCATCCGTCGTCGCGCCGTCGACCGTCTCTGCTCGAGCCGGCTCGACGCGCTCCTGGAACGCCGCGTCGGCGGTGACCTCGACGTCGACCGTCTCGCCCAGCAGTGACCGCAAGGCCTCTGCCGAGACCGGTTCCCGGACGCACAGGGGTTTCTCGAAACGTGGGAACAGCCGACGTCGGACACGGTTGAGCAGCCGCCGGCGAAAGGGTCCAACAGATGGGGCGTACAGCACGATCTCATGGCCGAACCGCGGTGCGAGCCAGACAAAGAGCCAATGGAAGAGCTCGTGTCGGGCATAGATGTCGCCGAAGTACGGCCCGCCCGGCGCGGAGATCACGAGGTCGGCCGACTCGTACGCCTCGATGAGCAACCGCGCAGTGCCCGTGAGCACGAACTTCGTGCGGATGCCCATCGCAAGGAGCAGCGCGAACGAGCTGATCGAAACGACGTCGAGAACCGACCGGAACATCGGCAGGAAGACGACAGGCTCATCGACGCGGATCGTGAGATCACGGTCCGCGAACTGCGTCGCGACGGTGAACCTCACGTCGGGAACGTGAGTAGCGATGCCCGTCAGCATCGCCCGCATCGCGGCCTCGTCACCGCGGTTCTCACCGTGCTGGTTGACGATCAGAACGTGCGGGCCGTTCGTCGAGGTGCTCATCGGGGCGCGCATGCTAGTGGTCGATAGCCTGCGCAGGTGACGCCACCACTGTCCCTGATGGGATGGCTGCGGTGGGACTCGATCCGAACGGCCATTCGGGAGAATCCGCCGAGCCGAGTCCTCGAGATCGGTGCCGGCGAAGGCGCGATGGCTCATCGTCTCGCTCGTCGTTACGCCTACGTGGGGCTCGAGCCGGACCCAACCTCGTTCGAGGTGCTCCAACAGCGTCTACGGATCCTCGGAGCAGGCGAGGCGCGGCGGGGATCGATCGATTCGGTCGGCGACGCGGAGTCGTTCGACCTGATCTGCGCGTTCGAGGTGCTCGAGCACATCGACGACGATGTCGGCGCACTCCGGACATGGCGTGAGCACCTCGACGACAACGGCATCCTGCTCCTGAGCGTTCCCGCCCACAGTCGCCGTTTCGGTCCTGCCGACGAGGCCGTCGGCCACCATCGTCGCTACGACCGCGAACCGCTGATCGCCACGCTCCGAGCGGGTGGCTTCGAGGTCGTTCGAATCTGCTCCTACGGGATGCTCGCGGGTCACGCCACCGATCGCGCCCGCGCCTGCATTGCAGCGCGCGAGGAGCTTCCGTCGAGTCGCGAAGCACGCACTGGTGCAAGCGGCCGATTCCTCCAACCCCGGAATGCCGCCACCGGAAGCGTGCGCTGGGCAGCGGCGCTGCCGTTTCGAATCCTGCAGCGACCCTTGGCCCGGACCGATCGGGGCATCGGCTATGTCGTGACCGCGAGACGCGTCTGAACGATCCTCCTCGGCGCCGACGCCTCCGATACGATCCACCACCCGCAAGGCACCCCGCCTCCAGGACCACCATGCCTCGTTCACTCGTGACCGGAGCCGCAGGCTTCATCGGTTCCCACGTGGCGCACCACTGCCTCGAGCTCGGTCACTCCGTGGTTGCGGTCGACGACTTGTCGGGCGGGTTCGAGAGGAACGTCCCCACGGGTGCCGAGCTTCGAGTCGGTTCGGTCTCGGATGCGGAGTTCGTCGACGCCCTGTTCGAAGCGACCGAGTTCGACTACGTGTATCACCTTGCCGCATACGCGGCCGAGGGGCTTTCTCACTTCATCCGGCGCTTCAACTACACGAACAACGTCATCGGGAGCGTCAACCTCATCAACGCCGCCGTGCGCGGCGAGGTGCAGCGGTTCGTCTTCACCAGCTCGATCGCGGTGTACGGCACGAACCAGCTACCGATGAGCGAGGATCTGATTCCGCGCCCAGAAGACCCGTACGGAGTCGCGAAGTATGCCGTCGAGCTCGATCTTCGAGCGGCGTACGAGATGTTCGGACTCGAGTTCACCGTCTTCCGTCCGCACAACGTGTACGGCGAGCACCAGAACATCGGTGACAGGTATCGCAACGTCGTCGGAATCTTCATGAATCAAGTGATGCAGGGGCTCCCGATGTCGGTCTTCGGCGATGGGCTCCAGTCACGCGCGTTCTCGCACATCGATGACGTCGCGCCGATCATCGCTCGTAGTGTCGACGAGCCTCGCGCGGTGAACGAAGTCTTCAACGTCGGCGCCGACGAGGCGACCACGGTCGCCGAGCTCGCGCGGATCGTTGCCGACGCCTTCGACGTCGATCCGCAGATCGAGCACCTGCCGGCTCGCAACGAGGTCGAGCATGCATTCGCGTCGCACGAGAAGGTGCACGCGGTGTTCGGGGACGAAGCCACGGTCCCGCTCCCGGAAGGAATCGCTCGCATGGCCGAGTGGGCGCGAGCGGAAGGACCTCGCCGCTCCCCCGAGTTCGTCGGGGTAGAAGTCTGGAAGAGCTTCCCGGAGGGATGGCGCTCGGCAGTCGCGGACGCCTGATCAGTGTGAAGTCACCCGCCCGGCGTGTCCTCCTCGCGGGCACCTACGAACCCGACTTCGCTCGCAACCGGGTCGTCCGCAGCCTCCTCGAGCGGGAGGACTTCGTCGTTGACGAGGTGCAGGTGCCTCTGTGGGGGCAAGACCGCTTTCGACTCGTCGACCAATCGAAGCTGAAGCTCGTGCTGCGCGGCGCGAGCGCATTCGCGCGGCTTGTCCGGCTCTTGAGGCGCGCCGAGGCGCCCGACGTGGTCTTCGTCCTCTATCCGGGATACTTCGACGTGCCGTTCGTGCACCGGTTCGCTCGTCGGCACAAGACTCCCCTCGTCTTCGACATCTTCATCTCGCTCCAGGACACGATCTCGGGTGACCGGGCGCTGAGAACCTCACGATCCATGATGAGCAAGGTGGCGCGTCGAGTCGACCGCGCTGCATGCCGACGATCCGATCTGATCCTCGCCGACACGCCGTCACACGCCGACTTCTTCGCCGATCTCACGGGCGTTCCACGCGATCGCTTCCAGGTGCTGTGGCTCGGCGCGCAAGACGTCTTCCGTCCTCAGCCAGGCGTCACACCGGTCCCGAGCCTCGTCGTCTTCCATGGAACCTTCATCCCACTCCAGGGGCTCGAGACGATCGTGCGCGCCGCGAAGCTCGTCGAGCCGGACGGGCTCATGATTCGTGTCATTGGTGACGGTCAGGAGCGCGCGAAGGTCGACGCGCTCCTCGAGGAGCTCGACGTGTCGAACGTCGAGCTGACAGGACTCCTGCCGCTCGACGAGGTCCCCAAGCAGATCGCGAGCGCCACTCTGTGCCTCGGAGTGTTCGGCACTACACCCAAGGCCGGCAGGGTCGTCCCCAACAAGCTCTACGAGTGCCTCGCGGTCGGCCGACCGGTGCTCACCGGTGACACGCCGGCGATCCGCGAGGCGTTCGATGGCGAGGTCGCGACGGTGCCGCCCGGTGACCCATCAGCACTCGCTGATGCCATGCGGAGTCTCTGCGCAGACCCGGCCGCGCTCGCTTCCCTCGCGCGCCGCGGGCACGAGCGCTTCGAACGTGACTACAGCGAGCCTGCGCTCGCGAGGAGCCTGCGTTCGTACATCGATCAGGTCATCGACGCGCGGAACTAGCGACGCGCTGACCCGGAACTCGGGTCAGCGCGGCCGGGCGTCCGCGGGCGCGACGATCCAGCTCGCCGGATCGCGCCGCGCCGAGAGATGCACGAGGAGCTGCGCCAGGAGACCGAGCGAGAACGACTGAAATCCGACGATCACGAGCAAGACGCCGGCAAAGAGGGCGGGACGGCTCCCGATCGCCTGTCCGTCGAACTGCTGTTCCACGAACAGCCACACGAGTATCCCCACGCCGACCATCGAGAGCGCAGCACCGAGCCCACCGAACAGGTGCAGGGGCCGATTCGCGTAGCTCGTGAGGAAGCGGACCGTCAACAGGTCGAGAAAGCCGCGCCAGTAACGCGCTCGCCCGAACTTCGACGAACCGTGCAGCCGTGCGCGGTGGTGGACCTCGATCTCGCCCACCCGGAAGCCGTACCAGTGCGCGAGCACCGGGATGTAGCGGTGAAGCTCGCCGTAGAGCTCCAGCGACTCGACGACCGGTCGACGCATCGCCTTGAAGCCACTGTTGAAGTCGCGCCCGGGCACGCCGCTCACACGCGCTGTGACGGCGTTGTAGACGCGCGAGGTGTTGCGCTTCATGAATCGATCTTGACGCGCCTCGCGGCGCCCAGTGACGAGGTCGAGTCCACCGTCGAGCGCATCGAGCATCTGCGGGATTCCGGCGGGATCGTCCTGTCCGTCGGCGTCCATCAGGATGACCGTCTCGCCGGTGACAGCAGTGAATGCGGCGGCAAGCGCGGTGCTCTTCCCGACGTTGCGCCGCAGCCGCATGCCGCGAACCGCGGAATGCTTCGTCGCCAGCTCGACCATCGTTTCGGCAGTCGCATCGCTGCTGCCGTCGTCGACGATCAGCACCTCGAAGGAGCACTCGAGCGACTCCAGGACACCCACGAGCTCGTCGACGACGGGGAAAAGGTTCTCGGCTTCGTTGAAGGCCGGAAGCACCACCGTGATCGCTGATGCCGCGGAATCCTTGCCCGTACTCATAGGTCAAGAATCTGCCACAGGACGGGCGCGACGAGCGGGTGGAGCAACTCGCTCCACCCGCTCGTCTGCAGATCATGCAACCCGTAGCGCCAAACCCTTACGCGAGAGGGACCAGTCCCCGCCGATTCGACGCCGGTGCGACGGTTGGGACTCCGCCGAGGTCCACCGAAGTGAGTGGCCTAGCGGCCGCGCACCTCCAGGGTCCCGTGTCGATCATGCATGCGTAGGACCACCTCCTTTCCCTGGTGAGCCCAGTAGTAGCACGGCTCGGGGCTATGGCGGTGGAGGATTCTCGTCTGGCGGTACGGGAGGACCGATCGCGCCGATGGCACGCAGGTAGCTGAGCTGGGTCTCGACGACCGGATACACCTGCTCGGGGATGTACGCCTCGCCGGTCGCAGCAGATCGCTCCACGATGAACGCGATCTGCTCCGCTCCGCCCACGACGACCGGCCCCGCCATCGTACGGCGCGATCCATTCACCGACACACCCTTCCGTCGGAAGAACTCCAGCTGGAGGTCGAGGATGCGGTGCACATCGTCGGCCGTCAGCGTCGCTGCGACGTCGTCGGGAAGGTGCTCGACGACCCATTCATAGGCGTCATCAGGATCGAACAGAGAAGCAGGAGGATCTCGGGCGATGCGCCCCGCCTCGCGGACGACGAACGCGGCCGCGATCGCGATGACGATCCCCACCGCCACGAGGCCGACGACGAGCACCACACGCGCAGACTACGCGGAGGTCGCGCCTCGCACCGGAGCGACGGACACTCCGGGCAGGGTCTCCCACGCGGTCCAGCTCCCGCCGACAGTGCGGCGCGCATGGAGCTCGTTGGCGGCGCGTGCGAACACGATGGTCTCACCGTCGTAGCCGATTGCGAGCGGGTTCGACGTGAGACCTCCAGCACTCGGTCTGCCCAGGTCCTGCCATGGCGACCAACCTCCGCTTACACGGCGGGCACCGTAGAGCCGATCGCCACTCCCCTTGATGAACACGCGCACCCGGACGCCATCGAAGACGGCTTCGGGATCCGATCGCGAACCTTGCCCTGTCATACGGTGCCACGAGCCCTGCCAGCTCGTCGACGACGAGCGCTTGACGTAGATCGCGTTGTCGGTGCCGCGGCCGAATGCCCAGAATCCACCATCCGCGCTGGCGACAGCGGGGTCAGACGTGATGATGCCCGCGAGATTCGTCCAGCCGCTCGGCCAGCTGCCGCCGTAGCGCTTTGCGTACATGCCCGCGTCGGATCCGCGAACGAGGAGCATCAGCTGCGCGCCGAGGTTCGCAAGAGTCGGATCCGACGTCGACGTCCCACCAAGCGACTGGAAGCCGCTCCAGGCTCCGCCAACGAGGCGCCTGATCAGCGTCACCCTGCCGCTTGCGCGCACCGCGACGTGAACGGTGCTCCCGGACCGGACCACCGCGGGGTCCGAACGCAGATCGCCACCGAGAGGCTGCCAGTCAGGTGCCCATGCTCCACCTTCCCAGTGCTGCCACCACAGCTGACGGTCGCTGCCGACGACCAGTGCCTCCACAACCCCTGGAGCGGACGTCACCGCGACGACTCTCGATGCCGCGGTCACTCCGGGCAACGGCAGGGTCTGCCACCCCTGCCACACACCCGCGGCGAGGTGTTGAGCCGCGACCGCGCCACCACCGACGCGCACGAGAACCAGGATCTCCCCCGGTCCTGGCGACGCCGCGCCACCCAGGGGCAACGCGGCTGCTGGAGGAGACGTCGGCTTCGGCGGAGGTGGCGCTGGAGCCGGCGGCGGAGGAGTGAACGGCGCGCAGTCGACCACGTGACCTGCCGTCGAGTTGTCGACGGCACCCGACGGGACGCAGTTGAGCTCGGGGATTGCGTAGGGCGGCACGCAGGTCACCATCCGGCACGCGATCACGCCTGTGCCCGGGATCTGCATGTTGCACTGCCCGTAGCGGAAGTGGTTGCAGTACACCTTCCGGTAGTCACACCCGTGTGCGCAGCGGCACGGACCTCCACCGGCGTAGTCGTTGCAGTCGATGTAGTAGCGGGTGCCGTTGCAGAAGATCGAGTAGTCCGCGCGCCACCAGCCCGACGGGAAGCTGTTGGGTGGGCACGCGTTCTGCCCGGAGTTGATGACGCAGCAGAACTCGGTGTACCCATCACGACACATCGTCCCCGGAGGGCAGTCGGCGATGAACGTGAACGGTGATCCCTGTTGCGTGATCGGCACGCACCCGCTCGCCGCCACGGCGCTGCCGAGGATCGTCGTCTTGGCGATGAATCCCCGGCGCGACACCTTCCGGCCCAGCAAGCGACTGGCCCGGTCGACGGCGCGGTCGGTGAAGCCGAGCGCGCTCATCGCGCACTCCCCTCTCGGGCGAGCGCGAGGACACGCGGCAGCGCGGTGACGGCGAGCCCCGCGGCCGCTACCCCGACCACGACCAGCAGCGCGAATGCCGTGCTCTCGAGCGAAGCCTCGCCGACGAGCTCGAGCGGCGAGCGCCCAGGGTCGACAGCGACGGCGGCGGCGGCGAGCACGGCAGCGAGGTTGACACCGGCGTGGACGAGGCTCGGGGGTGAGTCTGCACGCCCGAAGCACCCGCACGACGCGATGGGGAGTCGGCGAGCGAGCGCAACCACGACGAACGCGAGGAACAGGAGGTACGACGCGGCCACGAGGGCCGCCACGAGGCGGGAAGCGACGACGAGCGCGAGCACGCCCAGGGCGGCTTCGGCGGCACTGCCGACGCGAACGACCCAGTCCGACAGGGGCAGACCCATCTTCTCGACTGCGACCGCGGTGTCGTGCGGACGGGCGGCCTTGAGGACTCCCGCGACCAGCAGCAAGCCTGCGGCGATCGCGAAGGGGCCGAGCGCAGCGTTCACCGATACGACCCTACGGGGGAACGCCATCCGATCCGCGTCACGGTGCCGTCTCCGGTGGTGGGTCCGGCTCGGGCGGGAGATCCATCGGCGGCCCGGTCGTCGACGTGACCGGCTCCTCGGCCGGCGCGGTCGAGGTCGTGGTGGGTGCCTCGGGCAACGTCGACGAGGTGGTGGTCGTGGGCTCCGTCTCCTCAGGCTCGAGCAGTGGATCGATCACCAGGGACGCGAGCACCGAGTTGACCTTCGGGACGACCGCTGAGCGGCGATCGTGGTCGCCGAGCACGACGTAGAGGCAGAACGCCCGGCCACCCTCCTGGAAGAACTCTTGGTAGCCAGATTGACCGTCAAGACGGCGTTGCAGCACGGTCTTGGAGAACTGTGCGGGACGCAACGGACGCGGCATGCCCTCGCGCTCGAACAACGGCTGCGTGGCATCCGCGGGATCGAACTCCTTCAGGACCACCAGGGCGTCGTCCCGTCCGAGGTCCTCGACCACGTCGCTGCCATAGTCGGCCATGTCTAGCGGTAGCGCGATCGTCGCCACGTGCACCACCGGGAACGAGCGCTCGCCCAGAGGCGCCGCGGCACCAGCGACCTCGACATTGACCTGGCCATGCTCCGCTCGGCGGAAGACTCGACCCTCCCATCCGGCCGGCGTGTCGACGGTGAGGCCGTGCGCAACGAGCTCAGCCATCCCCTACTGCCCCGAACCGGCGAGGAGTGCTTCGTCCCGACGCATCGCACCCTCGTACCACACCTTGCATCGACGAGCACGAACCGCACTGCGCCGGTAGCGTCGATGCGGCTGCGGGCAGCACCGTCACCCGCGGCCAGCTCAGGTGGAGACGATGCCGACGCCAGCATCCGAATCAGAGCTCGACGGCGACCTCGAGGTGGTCTCCACGCTCGATGGGCGCTTCGTCTCCTATGCCCAGAACGCCGAAGACGTCGTGCTGGCGCGTGCGCTGCGCCCCGACGAGCGACTCGGCATCTGGATCGACGTCGGCGCCGGTCACCCGCGCGACGATTCAGTGACTGCTGCCTTCTCGGTGCGTGGCTGGCATGGCATCAACATCGAGCCACGCCCCGAGATGCATCGGCTGCTCGCACAGGAGCGGCCCCGAGACGTCAACCTCTGCGTTGCGCTCGGCGATCGGTCGGGCACGGCGACGCTCTGGGTTCCAGAGCGAGACCCGAACCTCTCGACGACGAGCGCCGCCGGGCGTGAGCGCATCCTGGGATCCGGCGATCGTCTGGTGGAGGCTACGGTCTCGGTCACGACGCTCGCCAGCGTGTGCGAAGAGCACGTCGTCGGCGAGATCGACTTCCTGAAAATCGACGTCGAGGGTTCCGAGCGCGACGTGCTCGTCGGGGCCGACTGGGATCGATGGCGGCCGCGAGTCATCACGATCGAGGCCGTCGTCCCGGAGTCGTCACAACGACGAGAGGCGGAGTTCGATGACGTGCTCCGCACCGCGGAGTACGAGCACGTCCTGTTCGACGGCCTCAACTCGTTCTACATCCGCCAGGAAGAGCCGAGCCTCGGAGAGCTCCTCGGCGCTGCTGCGAACATCAACGATCACTTCGTCACCGCACAGCTGCAGCAAAAGCTGCTCGACCTGAGGCGCGCCGTTCGATACAACGAGCAGATCACGACCGAGCTCCGTACGGCGCGTGCTCAGCTGGGCGACCTCGAAGGTCGCGTCGCCAAGGCCGAACGCGACCGGGAAGACGCGCTCCGCGAGCTGCATGGGCTCCGGCAGTCGAGGACGTTCAGGAGCACAGCGTGGATTCGGCGCGTGATCAGAAGCCCGCAGCGGGGTTAGCCGTCGGAACGGAGATCGCGGTGGTCGCGCGGATAGAGACTCGGGTGACCCGGATCGATCCCTGCCGCACGCAACGTCGAGTCGACCCGCGCTTCTCTCGACCGACCGTCCATCTTGCGTCGGCGGCGGCTTCGGCTCGTCGACATCCCGGCGTCCGTCATCGCCTGCTCACACATGGAGACCACATGGTCCCATGTGTTCGCGGCTCCCTCACCGACCACGGTCGACGTCGGCCCGTCGACGAAGGCGAAGTACGGCGCCACCGGCACGTCGTAGTCGTCCCAGGCCTGAGTCGACATCACCACCGGGACGCCAGGAGGAGCGAACTTCCGGAGACGAGCGGGGCTCTCGGCCTCCTCTCCCTTGGTAACCACGACGAGCCGACCGCCGCCGGGCACCCGCACCTCGTCGGGATCTGCGAACGCGTTCCAGAACCCGACACACGTTGCACACCCACTGGTGAGGAACGCCAGCATCGTCGGCTGTGGGGCGCCCGCAACGACGAAGCTGACCGCGTCCCCGTCGGGAGTCCTTCCGGAAACGTCGGCCGCGGCGCGCGACTCGCGTCCCACATCAGGGACACGCACCGCGCGCAACTGCGTGACCTCCGCACCGTCGGCGCGATCGGGGTCGAGGTCGACACCCAGCTCGTGCAGCGCGCGGAGGATCTCGGCATGGCTCCGCAGGAGCCCGGCAACGAGCACGACCAGCAGCGTCACCACGACCCCCAGGAGCACCACGAGGACCGTCGTCATCGAACACGAAGTCTGCCAGGTCGGGGCTGGTGCGCCGCCCATGCAGTCGCAATCGGCGCCACTGCTTCTACGCCAGGGAGCCGGTACCGTCCGCAGCGAATGAGGGCTCCGTGAACGACGACTCCGCCGAGGATCTGCCGTTGGTATCGGTGGTCACCCCCTCGTACAACCATGGCAGGTTCATCAGAGAAACGATCGAGAGTGTCCTCGGCCAGGACTACCCCACTCTCGAATACCTGGTGATCGACGGGGGATCGACCGATTCGACCATCGAGATCTTGCGCGAGCACGAGCCGAACCTGCAATGGTCGTCGGAGCCCGACCGCGGTCCCGCGCACGCCATCAACAAGGGTTGGCGTAGGTCGCGCGGCGAGATCCTGCTCTGGGTCAACGCGGACGACCTCCTCTTGCCGGGCGCGATTCGCACGGCCGTCGCCGCCCTGCACCAGCGGCCCGATGCAGTCGGCGTCTACGGGTCTGGTCTCGTGACCGACGAGAGCGGGAGCCCGATCGAGGAATGGCCAACGCGGGAGGTCGACCCGCGAGACGCCCTCGAGCTCAACGACCCCTTCATCCAACCGGCGACCTATGTCCGCGCCGCAGCGGCCCGAGCTGCCGGTCTCGTCGATGAACGCTACCGATGGGCCTTCGACTGGGACTTCTTCCTCAGGGTCATGGCCCTGGGTCCGATGGTCGCGACGAGCGCGCCGCTGGCAGTCTGGCGGCGTCACTCCGAGACCCTGACCGAGACCGGAGGGATCCCTCGCCTCTGGGAGATCTACAAGATGCTTCGACGTCACGGAGCACCCATCAGCGCGCCCGCGTACCGTGTCTACGCGAACGAGCTTCTCCGATCGAAGATGGATCGTTGGTCCGGTCACCAGAGTCGGGCAGTCGCAAGACTCGCCGCGGAGGTGAGCACCCGCATCGCGGCGAGCAAGCTCGCCGCCGAGGTCGCGGGCGGCCGATACGCCGACGGGTGGGCAACGCGACGCGTCCGCGTCTACTCGGGAGACCGCGGCTCCTCCGTGCTCGTTCGTGGAACCGTAGACACGGTCCGCTATCCGGCTCTGCGCGACCAGCACCTCACGGTGCTCGTCGGCGGCGAAGTGGTCACCGAGCAGACACTCGCCGACGGCGAGTTCTCGGTGCAGGCTCGCTTGCCTCAGCGCCTGGGTCCGCCGTGGAGGGTGGAGGTCCGAGCGACCAAGGCGTTCGTTCCTCGCAGAGTCGGCCTCGGGGCCGACCGGCGCCACCTCGCGTACATGCTGCACTCGGTCGACGTTCGCTGACCGGGAAGCGGTTCACGCGCGATTGCGCATCCACCACTCGAACGTCAGGGCGATCCCTTCCTCGAGCGGTGTCGTCGCTTTCCAGCCGAGATGCTGGACCGCGCGCTCGGTGCTGAGACTCCGGCGTGGCTGCCCGTTGGGTCGGCTGGCATCCCAGACCACCCGCCCCGAGTACCGCGTGACCTCTCGCACCTGATCGACGAGCTCGCTGATCGTCGTCTCGACACCAGTGCCGAGGTTCAGCGGCGACGGGTCGTCGTAGTCGCGCAGCGCGAGGCAGAACGCAGTTGCGCAGTCGTCGACGAAAAGGAACTCACGGCTCGCCGACCCGTCGCCCCACACGATCACCTCGCTCGCTCCTTGCTCCTCGGCTTCGACGAAGCGACGGATCAGCGCAGGCAGGACATGACTCGATTCGGGCTCGAAGTTGTCACCAGGTCCGTACAGGTTGACCGGCAGGAGGGTGACGAAGTTGCACCCGTACTCCTTCCGATAGGCGTCGGCCTGCACGATGAGCATCCGCTTGGCGAGGCCATACGGTGCGTTGGTCTCCTCGGGGTAGCCGGCCCAGAGATCGTCCTCGTGGAACGGGACCGGCACCACCTTCGGGTACGAGCAGACCGTCCCGCTCACGACGACCTTGCCGATGCCGGAGACGCGGGCCGCATCGAGCACTTCGATCCCCATGAGTGCGTTTTCATAGAAGAAGCGGCCCGGCGACGCGGCGTTGGCGCCGATCCCACCGACGACCGCCGCCAGGTGGACGACTGCATCGGGTCTGGTCTCGGCGAACAGTGCATCGATCTCGGCGCGGCGACGCAGGTCGCATCTCGAACGACCGACGGGCACCGCGCGTGCGCCGAAGTGCTGCAGCTCGCGACACACACTGGTGCCGAGGAAGCCGGTGCCGCCGGTGACTACGACCGTCGCGCCTTCGAGCTCCACGTACCTACCGGCTCCGTTCGGGCAGAGACACGCCGCTAAGCGTGCCACGTCCTCGGCTCGATAGCACTCCCGACCAGGTTTCGCCGCACGTAGAAGGCGTCGCCCCAGCCGTGCTCAGTGAGGGCGGTGTCGGTACGCACGAAGTCGTGCAGGTGCTCGTCGAGCTCCTCGAGCGTGGCACAACCACGGTAGAGCTCCTCCACGTTCACCTCTGTGTACACGAAGCGAACGGACTGGAGCGTCCTCGTCGCGCCGCGCAGCGCCATGAGCTCGGCACCCTGGAGGTCCATCGTGAGCAGATCGACGTCTGCGACAGCATGGCTCGCACAGATGCTGTCGACAGTGGAGGTACGCAGCCGCTTCGTCCCGATGACCCCGACCTCGGGGTGCTGCGTGAGATGAGTCTCCATCTCGAGGAGAGACGACGACCTCCCGTCGTTGTCTGCGACGTGGAAGGTCATCTCCCGGTCGTCGCGCTCCGAGACGACTGCATTGATCGCTCGATGCCCGAACGGGGTCACCTGCACGACAAGCCGCTCCGCGACGTCGGGATCGGCTTCGACCCAGACAACCTCCCGAGCACCCGCGCGCTGGTATTGATCAGCCTCCTCGCCCAGGTGGGCACCGAGGTGGAGGACCGTGCCGAGGTCGATGTCGTGGCGGGTCACGAGCTCACCGATCGGGATGATCATCGCCGCCATCGTAGGAAAGGACCGCGCCGACAGGCCTTCGCCCGGCTTCGCCAGGTCAGTCGTCGGCGAGAACGAGCCGAAGCGCATGGTCCAGCTCCTCGTGGTCGACGTCGAAGTCGAACGGACTCGGGCCCGGTACGTGACCGGCTCGCACGCCGTCGCTCGCTCCGACGAGCACGAAGCACTCCATGCGCGCCGCCGCGGCGAGGGTGAAGAAGAAGGAATCGGGCTGATCGGTCGGGACGAGGAACAGCATGCGCCCGCCGGGCGGTGCGAACACGAGGTTCGTGAGGCCCGCGCCGTGCGGACCGATGATCACTCGAGCGCGAGCCAGGTCGGCACGCACGTCGACTCCCACGGCCGGCATCAGCACCCGACCACCCAGAGCGGCCATCCGCGCTTCGATCGCTCGCGAGCTCGTGAGCATGCGCGTCGGTGCGCGACGCGCCAGGTAGACGACGTCTGTCGCAGCGTCTCGGTCGTCGCTGCCAACTCCGAGCCTCCGCCGCAGCCACTCAGGGAGCCAGGCCGGGCAGACACGACCGGGACGAGGGAAGGACGAGACGACCAGCTCGTCCGCGACGTACTCGACGCCCGGACGCGCCCACACGACCCGGTCGAGCGGGAGACCCGCGCGCTCGACCCAGTCTTCCGCGCCACCCGTGGGCGCGACGACGTACCAGTCGCTGGGCCCGACCGCGCTGCGCTCGACCAAGGCGAGGCGCGCCAAGCCATCCACCAGGAAGTGTGCGAAGTTCGAACCGGCCCATACGGATGTGAGCGACACCACGCGCCCCGCGAGCCGCCGGACTTCGGGCGGAGCGCCCACCGGTCCCACGTCGAGCCGGTAGGCGGGCACAGCAGTGGCGTCCGCGATCAGCTGGCGATCGTTGGTCAGGGGCCAGCCGTGCTCACCGCTCACTCGACCGCCCGGGAGCGCGAGGACACCCGAGGATCCGAGCCGCGACGGGAGCGGTCCGTAGCGCTCCTCGAACGCGAACGGCAGCGCGCCACACTGTCGCGGGACGGGCAGCACGATCTCGTGCGCCGGCTCCACGACTTCCCAGGTGCCTCCAGAGCGCTCGGCCGCGTCGCTTGCCCTGATGTGACCGTCTTGATGGACCACCCCGGGGCGACTCCTAGATGCCGATGCGCTGCGCGAGCAGCTCGCGGTGGTACGTGGCGTCACCGAGGAGGATCTCGGAGCTCTTCGCGCGCTTGAAGTAGAGATGCGCGGGGTGCTCCCAGGTGAAGCCGATGCCACCGTGGATCTGGATGTTCTCCGCCGTGGCGTGGAAGTACGCGTCGGAGCAGTACGCCTTCGCGAGGCTTGCCACCACCGGCAGCTCGTCGTTGTCCTCGGCTGCCGCCCAGGCTGCGTAGTACGCGGCCGACTTGCCCGACTCGACCTCGAGCAGCATGTCGGCGCACTTGTGCTTGATCGCCTGGAACGACCCGATCGGGCGACCGAACTGCACGCGCACCTTCGCGTACTCGACCGACATCTCGAGCACCTTCTGGGCGCCACCCACCATCTCGTTTGCGAGGCAGACGGCGGCCTGGTCGAGCGTCTTCGACAGCGCCGGCCATCCCGCACCCGAGTCGCCGAGCGGCTTCGCGGCGACGCCGGAGAACTCGAGCTTGGCCTGCTTGCGGGTCTGGTCCATCGTCGACAGCGGTGTGCGGGAGAGCCCGTTCGCGTCGCCGTCGACGACGAAGAACCGGATGCCGTCCTCGCCCGAGGTCCCGGCTTCACGCGCCACCACGACGATCGTGTCGGCGGTGTGACCGTCGATCACGAACATCTTCGTGCCGTCGAGCGTCCACGAGTCGCCCGAGCCCTTCGCCTCCATCGTGATGCCCGACGCGTCCCACTTGCCGTTGGGCTCGGTGAACGCGAGGGCGGCGATCGTCTCGCCGGAGGCGATCCCCGGGAGGAGCTCCCCCTGCTCCGCGTCGGAGCCCGCGTTCATGATCGCGTTGGCCGCGAGGCACACGGTCGAGAAGTACGGCGCGCACAGCAGCTCGCGGCCCATCTCCTCGAGCACGATGCCGAGCTCGACGAACGTGAAGCCCTGGCCCCCGTGGGCCTCGGGCAGGTGCAGGCTCTGGAGGCCCAGCTCCTGGGCCATCTGCGTCCAGACCGCCTCGTCGTAGCCCTCGGTCGTCTCCATGAGGCGACGCACCTCCGACTCGGGCGACTTGGCCTCCATGAACTTGCGGACCGCGTCACGCAGCTGGTCCTGCTCCTCGGAGAACGCGAAGTTCATTGCCGTTCCTCTGCTCTCGTGTGCTCTCGTGTGCTCTCGTGGCTTCTGTGTGTCGGGCCGCGGTCGGCGGCGCTACCTGGGCTCACGCGGGAGCCCCAGCACCCGCTCACCGATGATGTTGCGCTGGATCTCGCTCGAGCCGGCGTAGATCGTCTCCGACCGGCTGAAGAGGAAGATCCTCTGGAGCTCGTTCAACGTATACGCGCCTGCTCCGGGCGCGCCTTCCACGATGCCGGCCTCGGGCCCGAGCACGTGCATGGCACGCTCACCGAGGAGGCGGTGCCAGGAGCTCCAGTAGAGCTTGCCGATGCTGGCCTCCGGGCCGAGGACGCCCGTCTGCACCAGGCTCGTCAGCATCCGCATGCCGTTGTACTTCATGATCTGCACGCCGACGTAGGAGTCGGCCAGCTCCTGGCGGATCGTCGGCTCCGACGAGGCTCCGTTCGACCGGGCCAGTTCGATGATCTCCGCGAGCTCGCGCTGGAACCCGAGCTGCTGCGACAGGAAGGCCGTGCCCCGCTCGAACCCGAGCGTGGCCATCGCGACCTTCCACCCCTCGCCGACGGGCCCGAGCACGTTGACGGCGTCCGTGCGCGCGTCTGAGAAGAAGACCTCGTTGAACTCGGCGGTGCCGGTCATCTGTCGCAGGGGCCGGACCTCGACGCCCGGCTGGTCCATCGGGATCAGCAGGTACGACAGGCCGTGGTGCCCCGTCGAGTCGGGATCGGTGCGCGTCACGCAGAAGCACCACTGCGCCCGGTGCGCGAGCGTCGTCCACACCTTCTGGCCGTTGACGACCCACTGCTCCCCGTCGAGCTCGGCGCGGGTCTGGACGTTGGCCAGGTCGGAGCCCGCGTCGGGCTCGGAGAAGCCCTGGCACCAGAGCTCCTCGACCGACTGGATCTTCGGCAGGAACCGGCGGTGCTGATCGTCGGTGCCGTACGCGAGCAGCGTCGGGGCGAAGAGCCCCTCGCCGAAGAAGCTGACCCGCGCGGGTGCGTTGGCCAGGGCGTACTCCTCGTTGAAGATCACCTGCTCCGAGAAGCTCGCGCCCCTGCCCCCGTGCTCTTCCGGCCACGACAGGCCGAGCCAGCGGTCCTTGCCGAGCAGCCGCTCCCACTCGACCCGAACCTCCCAGCCCTCTTCGTCGGCCGGGCCGCCTCGCCCACCGAGCGCGGCGAACTCCCCGGTGAGGTGCTCTCCGAGCCAGCCGCGGACCTCGTCACGGAACTCGGCCTCGGCCGGCGTGTCGGTGAAGTCCATCGCTATGGCGTCGATCCGGAGCCGAGCATGCCGGCGACGTTACCCGTCGGTATCTTCCCGGGCCACGCCCGGGAACTGCTCCGTCTCGAGCTCTCGGAGCGCCCGCTGCTCGACCGCGCGCCAGGCATCGAAGAGCTCTGGGGCGACAGCACGCGCCACCGCCGTGACGTCCTGCAGCGTGTGCGGGACGATCGCGATCTGCTGGTCCCCGCGCGCGAGCGCCCACACCGCGTCGCTGGACAACGGTGCGTCGAAGCGGTCGCACCGTTGGAGGGCGTTGAACGAGCGCAGGACGGTCATGGTCGAGAGGCACTTCGCACATCGCCCGCAGTTGCGGGGCGAGTCCACCTCCCAGCACACCTTCAACGAGTCGAGCGCCCATTCGCTCGCCGCGATGCGACGGACCTTCGCCGAACGGGCGACCCGCCCTGCGTGCACGATGCGGGTCGTCGCGGTGCCGAGGAGGGGGTCGAGCAGGGGATGGCTTCCCAGCGGTCGCGGCGCGTCGCCGATCTCGCTCGCAGAGATGATCACGGTCCCGAGGATCGGTGCGAAGAGATGGCCGAGCGCAGCGAGAACCGTGCCGTGGCTCTGCTTCCAGCCCGCGAACGGCTCGAGGACGCGACGCACGTCCGTCGTCAGGCGAACGATCGGCAGCCCGACCCGCGCGGCCGCAGCTGCCGTCTCGACCCAGATCGCGGGAGCGCTCGGTGTCGCGTACGGCGGATCGATCCAGTCGAGTCCGAGCAGGTGCGTGACCGTGTAGCGCTCTTCGTCTTCGACCAGCTCGCCGGCGAGCGAGCGGAGCAGCGTGTCGCTCGAGTCGACGCCGCGGGAGTACCACAGACCGACACCTTCCGCGGGTGGCCGGTCGCGTGACACGGCGTGCACGTCCACCTCGGGGCATCGCAGCCCCCACCAGTCGTGGTAGCGGCGCGCCGCCGCCTCGACACCATCGAGGAGACTCGCGTCCACTGGGGCGTCGACGACGAGGTCGGTCGCGGTCGCCGCCGCGAGCAGCACCGCGATCGGTAGGAGAGGAGTTGCCGACGCGTCGAGCCGATCGGCAAGCGACGGGTCGTGCACGCGAATGCGCACATCGGTCGCCTCGGTGTCGCGCGTCTGCACGCGGGCGGTCAATGCCATGTGATCCGCGTGGGCCTCCAGCCGGACGCGGTCGATCACCGTCGAACGTCGCACTGCGCCAGGAGCGGATGAGAGTCGCCGGTACCAGCGCCCGCGCGGGACCGGGCTCGGCCCAACCAGCTCGACGCGCGGGTTGACATCCGGGAGCGACGCCTCGTCGACAGGCAGCTTGACCTCGAGCAGCTTGTTCGCCAGCACCCCATCACGCCGCCGGAGGCGCGCCCGCTCGACGAGCGCGCCCTCAGCGAGCCACGCCCGGAGCTCGTCCCGGCGCTGCCACAGCTCCGCTACCGGATCGATGAGTCCCCGGTCGAGCACGTCCTCGAGTCCGACGATCCAGTCATCGAGACCGACCGCGGCGAGCGCGCCGTGCTGTTTGGCGTAGACGTACGCGTCGGACCAGATGGCGAGTGCGGGTGCACCACCGGCGCACGCGAACGCCACCGGGTGGTAGCGGGTGCTCAGAACGAGCGCACTTCGCCGTGCGATCGCCGCCGTCTCGCGAGGCTCGAGAACCGAGACAGATCGGTGCGGTGTACCCGTCTCGGCGAGGAGCTGAGCGAGCGCGGCACCGACCGACTCGTCACTCGTCGCACGTGGCCCTTCGGGCGCCCGACAGTGCGGCGCGAGCACGACGGTCAGCCCCGTCGCTCGCGCGAGCTCGTCGAGCTGCATCGCGAGCTGGTTGAGCACGGGGATCTCGATGAGCGCCGCGTGCGGGTGGAGTGTGACGACGACGTAGGACTCGGCGTCGAGGTCCAGCGCGGGCCGGTGGTCGACATCCGCCCCGACCTCCCACGCGTCGTCGGGCTGCTCGACGAGCCGCCCGACCTCGACTCCCAGTCTTCGGGCGAGGTGAGCCGACGCGGGATCGCGGACGCCCACGAACGCGGCGAGCCCGAGCAGCTCGCGCAGCTGCTCGGCGCCCCGCGAGTCCAGGGAAGGTCCGAGCATCTGCCCGAGCAGCACGACGTGTCCGCCACTGCGAAAGACCGTCCGGGCGAGGTCGAGCCTCGCCGAGATGTGCGCCGGGAACGACGAGTTGAGGTTGCCGCCTCCGGTCACCACGAGCAGGTCGGCTCCCGCAGCGACATCCCCCGCTTCCGCCTGTGTGACGGCATCGACCTCGTATGCCCGGGTTGTGAATTCAGGATCAGCGCTCACGGCCAGGTGCTGCGCGTCCGGCAGCAATCGACGCACTAGGGCGAGGTCGGCGGCGAACATCGCCTCGTCACCTACGTGGAACGTCTCTGCACCGCCGATGTCGCCGATCAGCACGACGCGTGCGCGTCGACGCCGGCGCGCGCGGATCACCGCCCGTGCCTCCATCGAGTCGTGATCACCGAATGCAGTCTTACCGCAACGTCACACCGCCGATACGCTCGGTAGATGGCCCCACCGGTTCGCATCCCCGCCCACCTCGAGGACGACGACGTCCGCATCGACAAGCTGATCGTCGGTCCCTACGAGAACAACGTGTTCGTCGTCCGGTGCAAGCACACCGGCGACGCCGTGCTGGTCGACGCGGCCAACGAGCACGAACAGCTTCTCGAGGTCTCACGTGCGACCGGGGTGCGGCGTGTCCTCACGACCCACGGGCACTGGGACCACGTGCAGGCCGTGACCGCCATGCGCGACGCCGGGATCGACGTCGGCATCGCGGAGGGTGACACCGACATGCTCTCGACCTACGACTTCCTGATCCCCGACGACGAGGTGTTCGAGGTCGGTGACCTCCGCCTGCGTGCGATCCACACGCCCGGGCACACCAAGGGATCGACCTCGTTCCTCCTCGAGGGCAAGCCCGTCGTCTTCACGGGCGACACGCTCTTCCCCGGCGGCCCCGGCAACACGTCGACGCCGGGTGCGAGCTTCGAGCAGATCCTGACGTCGATCGACCGCCGGCTCCTGACGCTGCCGGCCGATCACCTGATCCTGCCCGGGCACGGTCTCGACACCACCGTCGGCGAGGAGCGACCGCATCTCCAGGAGTGGGCCGACCGCGGCTGGTAGCCGTTCAGGTCAGCTCGCGGTACACCGCGCGCGTCCGTTCGACGCAACGCCCCCAGGTGAAGCCTTCGGCCCGCGCTCGCCCCGCCCGCGCGAGCCGCGCTCGCGTGGCCTCGTCCCGGAGGAGGCCGACGAGCGCATCAGCCCAGCCGTCGGCGTCGCGCGCCGGGACGAACGCGGCGGCGTCTCCCGCCACCTCTCGGAGCACCGCGATGTCGGAGCAGACGACCGCGGTCTCCTGGGCCATCGCCTCGAGGACGGGCAGCCCGAAGCCCTCGTGCAGGCTCGGGAGCGCGAGCAGGTCCGCGCCGTGGTACAGCGCGTGCAGCGAGCGATCCGGGAGCGAGTCGGTGAGGTGCACGCGATCGCCCAACGCGACCATGGGCGCGCGGATCGCCGACGCGGTGTCGAGCCATCCCTTCGAGCCCACGAGCACGAGCGCGTGCGGCAGCCCGGCATCGACGACCCGCCGGAACGCGGCGAGCAGCACCGCGACGTTCTTGCGCGGCTCGAGCGTCCCCACCCAGAGGACGTACGGGGCGTCGCCGAGCCCGAGTGCCCGTCGCATCTCGTGCACCGCGGCGGCGTCGGACACGTCCTGGTCGACGCCGTGGGGGACGATCTGGAGCTGGTCGGCACGTATCGCCGTGCGCTGCACGATCTCGTCGGCGGCGGCCTGCGTCGGCGCGATCACCGCGTCGGCCCGGCGTGCCGCGGCGCGGAAGCCGGTCGCGTGGAACCAGCGCCCGCGGCGCGGGTAGGTCTCGGGGAAGACGAGGGGCGCCGCGTCGTGGACCGTCACCACCAGCGGAACGGCGTCGCTTCGTGGTGGCACCGCGAGCGACGGCGCGTGCACGACATCGAGACCTCGAAGGCGCGGGTGGAGCAGACCCAGCGGAGGGACGCCGACGACGTTCCAGGTGTCGTAGAGCACCGGGCGCGGGAGCAGCAAGCGCACGGGCTGCACGCCCCGTTCGCCGTCGAGCCCGAACCGCGCCAGCGCATGCTCGACGGTCGACGCGCGATGGCGCGCGACGAACGGGATCAGATCGACGTCACCGTCCGGCAGTAGCCTCACCAGCTCCGCGGTGTAGCGCCCGATCCCACCGGGCGGGCGGTGCACGAGCTGCTCGACGTTGAGGGCGACACGCATGATTCGCTTGTTCTCGATCCAGCCCGTCGCGGAGCGCGGTGGCTCGGATCAGGCGCTCCTGCGGATGCTGCGCAGCCTGCCATCGGACGAGTTCGAGTGCCACGTCGCGGTGCCCGCCGACCCACCGCTGCGTCCCGAGCTCGAGGCCGCGGGTGTGACCGTCCACGTGGTGCCGATGCGTCGCATCTCGACGAGCCACGGGGCGCTCGCATGGCTCGGGTACGCCGGCGGGTGGCCGCTCGCGGTCGGCCGCCTGCGGGCCCTCGTGCGGCGTCTCGACGTCGACGTCGTGCACACCAACTCGCTCAACTCCTGGTACGGCTGGGCCGTCGCCCGCCTGGCGAGGCGTCCGCACGTGTGGCACGCGCGCGAGATCGTCGTGCAGTCGCGCGCCGCGCTGCGCGTCGAGCGGTTCCTGACCCGGCGGTACGCGACGCGGGTGATCGCGATGTCGCAGGCGATCGCCGACCAGCTCGACCCGGCGAACGTGGTCGTGATCCACGAATCGGCCGACCCGGCCGAGTACCGGCCCGACCGTGCCGGGCGCTTCCGCGCGACCCGCGGCATCCCCGACGATGCTCCGCTCGCGGGCAGCGCCGGGCGCATCGACACGTGGAAGGGCGTCGACGTGCTCCTGGACGCGTGGCCCGCGGTCAAGGCGGCGGTGCCGGCCGCGCACCTCGTCGTCGCCGGCGGTGCCGTCGTCGGCAAGGAGGACTACTGCGCCGGCCTGGAGGCGCGGGCCGCCGAGCTTGCCGACGTCCACTGGCTCGGCCCACGCGACGACGTCGCCGACGTGTTCGCCGACCTCGACGTCTTCGTGCTCCCGTCGACCGAGCCGGAGCCCTACGGCCTGGTGGCCGTCGAGGCGCTGGCGAGCGGCGCGCGCGTCGTGGCCACCGACCAGGGTGGGCCACCCGAGATCCTGGCCGGGTCGCACCCCGACGCCGGACGCCTGGTGCCGCCACGCGACGCGCCTGCGCTCGCGGCCGGGATCGTCGCGGAGCTCGATGCCGCACTGCCCACCAGCACCGACCAGCGCGCGAACCGCCCACCCTTGCGCGACGCTGCCCCCGAGGCCTTCGCCGACGTCTTCCGGGCCGTGGTCACCCCTCCGCACGCGCGATGAGCTACGGCGAGTCGCTCTGGTCGAAGCAGGCCCGGCAGTGGAACCTACTCACGCCGCCGTTGAGCCCCGCTCGCGAAGACCTCGACGTGGCGCAACGGACGATCGACGACTGGGTGGAGCGGGCCGGATCGGAGGGCGCGGCCGCGATCGTCCTGGGGGCGACCCCTGGGCTCGCGGATCTCCGGTGGCCACCGGGGAGCGTGGTCATCGCGGTCGATCGCTCTCACACCGCGCT
Organism: uncultured Bifidobacteriaceae bacterium; assembly: GCA_964501785.1. Taxonomy (GTDB): domain Bacteria; phylum Actinomycetota; class Acidimicrobiia; order IMCC26256; family PALSA-555; genus DATBSK01. The sequence continues at coordinate 389,907 of CAZCUD010000001.1, read as the reverse complement.
GACCGACGTCTGGCCGGCCCCGGCGCCCCACCAGGCCCCGCGGTTCGCCGTCGAGGCCGACTGGCGCGCGCTGCCGCTCGCCGAGCCCGCGTGCGACCTCGTGCTCGCCGACGGCAGCTTCGCGAACCTGACGCCCGAGGAGTCCGGAGCCTTCGCTCGGAGACTCGCCCGGACGCTCCGCGAGGACGGGTCCTGCTGCGTCCGCGTCTTCGCGCGACCCGAGCAGCAGGAGTCGCCCGCCACGGTCTGGGACGAGCTCATGGACGGTCGCATCGACTGCTTCGCGTCGTTCAAGCTTCGGCTCCTGATGGCGCTCTGCGATCCGCAGGGTGCAGTAGACGTCGCGCGCGCCTGGGAGGACTTCGATGGCCGCGGCACGTCCGCCGACGAGATCGGTCGTCGGCTCGGATGGCCTCCCGAGGAGATCTCGACGATCGAGTCGTATCGCGACGAGCGCGCGGTGTACTGGTTCCCGACGCTCGCGTGGTTCGAGGATCTGTTCACCACCAGGTTCGACGTGGTCGAGCCGCCCCACTTCCCCACGTACCCACTCGGTGATCGGTGCCCCACGTTCGTCGCCCACCAGGGGCACGACGCGTGACCGACGGGGCGCTGCGCATCGGTCCGGTGCGATCGAGCGTCGTCGCCGGCGTCGCTCGCGTCGAGGCAGTCGTCAGCCGTCCCGTGTGGTTCGAATCGAGCGACGTCGAGCTCGAACCGTCGCCCGAGGCGTTCGCGAGCGCGCTGCTGCTCGCCGCGGCGAGCGACTCGATCCCGCTGGAGGTCGCTGATCCCGTCAGCGCGACGTGGCGTGAGGGCGTCCAGCACATCCTCGAGACGTGGCACGAGTGGTGGGGCTGCTCGACCGACGTCGTCCGCGCGGCCACGACCGATCGCGACATCGGTGACGCTGCTTCGAGCACCAGGTCTCGCGAGGTGGCGCTGTGCTTCACCGGAGGAGTCGACTCGTTCCACACGCTCCTCTGCCACGAGCCGCGCCCCTCGGTGCTCGCCTACTGCCACGGCTACGACATCTACCTGCACGACGAGGTGCGAGCCGCTGCGTGGTGTCGGTCGTTCGCGACGATCGCTCGCGAGCTCGACACGCGACCCGCATGGATCAGGACGAACCTGCGGACCAACGAGCCGTTCGCCGGCCTCGACTGGGAGCGCTCGCACGGCGGCGCGCTCGCGGCGCTGGGCCACCTGCTCGGCGGGACCGTGGGCGTGCTGCTCGTGTCGACCGGGCTGCCCGACGACCAGGCGATCCCGTGGGGAAGCCACCCGCGCGTCGACGCGCGGTGGTCGTCCGATCGGGTCGAGATCCGCCGGTACGGCGGCGATCGCACCCGGCTCCAGAAGGTCGGTGACATCGTGGGGCACGAGCTGCCGCAGCAGCACCTCCGGGTGTGCTGGGAGCACGGGCGACCGACGGGGAACTGCTCCCGCTGCGACAAGTGCCTCAACACGATGCTGCTCGTGGATGCCTGGGGCGCGGCGCCCGAGTTCGCGGTCTTCGACTGGAGCGGACGCCTGGACCGTCATCTCGACGAGGTGCCGACCACGCTCTACGTGCGCACGTACCGGGATCTCCTCGAGACGGCGCCGCCGCGCCGGGTGGCACGGGCGATCCGCCGTCTCCTCCGCCGCACGCATCGACACCACCCCGAGCGGGCCGTGGCCGAAGGCGTCACACCGAGGCGTTAGCGTCTTCCCAGGCCGATGGCCCTCACGGACCACCGCGACCCGTACCCCGACATCCGGGAGACCGCCGTGCGCCGAACGATCGAGAGCCCTCGCCCGGGCCTCCCGCTCCCGAGCCCCGTAGGAGGCGCCACGCCATGCGTCACGCGCTGATCCGTCACCTCCAGCTCGGCCCCGTCCGCGACATGGATTGGGTCACCGCCCACTTCGGGCATCGGTAGACGATGCCGTCCGAACGACGCGTCCTCGACCGCGCCGAGGCCCGCCGCACGATCGCCGATCGAGGCTTCGATCGGCCCTCGGGCGCCGGCCTCCCCGCCGCCACCGACCGCCTGGTCGGCATCGAGCTCGAGTGGCTCGTCGTCGACGCCGACGACCCGACCCGATCCGTCCCCCTCGACGTCGTCGAGGACGCGGCTCGGGCAGCCGGGCCGCTGCCCGGCCACAGCCTCCTCACCTTCGAGCCGGGCGGGCAGATCGAGCTCAGCTCTCCGCCACTCCCGCTCCTCCTGGCCTGCGATGCGACCGCCAACGACGCACGTCGCCTCGGTGATGCGCTCGCCGAGGCCGGCATCGCGCTGGTCGGTCTCGGGCTCGAGCCCGGCCCGCGTCGAGAGCGAGCGGTGCACAGCGCCCGCTACGACGCGATGGAGGCGTTCTTCGACTGCACCGGGCCGGCCGGCCGCACGATGATGCGCAGCACGGCCGCGGTCCAGGTCAACCTGGCCCTCGGGCGGGGAGCCGAGAGCGAGCGTCGTTGGCGCGTCGCGCACGACATCGGTCCGGTGCTCGCGGCGGCGTTCGCGAACTCGCCGATCGGCGAGCACGGGCCGACGGGCGACCGGTCGACTCGCATGGCCGTGTGGGCCGCGATCGACGGGTGCCGCACCCGCCAGCCCGACCTCACCACGAGCGCGCGCGACGCGTGGGCCGACTACGCGATGAGCGCCAACGTGATGCTCGTCCGAGCCTCCGACGAACGGCACGAGCCCGTGCTCGCGCCGTTGACGTTCGAGGAGTGGATCGAAGGCGGCCACGAGCTGGGATGGCCGACGCTCGACGACCTCGACTACCACCTCACCACCCTGTTCCCGCCCGTGCGCCCGCGGGGCTGGCTCGAGCTGCGCATGATCGACGCGGTTCCGACGCCGTGGTGGCGGGTCGCGGTGGCCGTGAGCGCGGTGCTCGTCCAGGCGCCGCGGCTCTACCAGGAGGTCGCGGGCGTCGTGGCACCGACGGTGGGGCGGTGGGACGTCGCGGCTCGCGCCGGGCTCGACGACCCGGCGTTCGCCTCGGCGGCGCGCGAGTGCTTCCGCGTCGCCCGCGACGCGTTGCCCGCCGCCGGCGCCGACGACGCCACGATCGCCGCGACCGACGCGTTCATCACCGAGTACGTCGCTCGGGGGCGCTGTCCCGCCGACGACCGCCTCGACGCGTGGCACGGCGGAGGGTCGCCGCTGCCCGCACCCGACAACGGCCGCGAGCTCGAGCGGGCCCGCGCGTGACCGGCGCGCGACTCGATGCTCCGCTCGACCTGAGCGGCACGGTCGAAGCGGAGCTCGCGCGCGCCCGCGAGCGCACCCTCGGTCTGCTCGCACCCTTCGACGACGACGAGCTCACCCGGCAGGTCTCGCCGCTGATGTCGCCGCTCGTCTGGGACCTCGCCCACATCGGGCACTACGAAGAGCTCTGGCTGTTGCGCGAGCTCGCCGGCGCCGGTCCGACCGACGCCCGCTACGACGATCTGTACGACGCGTTCAAGCACCCGCGTCGCGAGCGATCCGAGCTCCCGATCCTCGGGCCGTCCGACGCGCGGGCGTTCGTCACCGACGTCCGCGTCCGTGTGCTCGAGCACCTGGCCGACGTCGACCTCGACGGTTCCGACCCGCTCCTGCGCGACGCCTTCGTCTACGGCATGGTGATCCAGCACGAGCACCAGCACGACGAGACGATGCTCGCGACCGTCAACCTCATGGACGCCGCGTTGCCACCCTCCCTCGACGCGTACCTGGAGCCCGGATCGCGGGCTCCAGGTACGCCTCGAGATGACGCCGGGGTCGGTTTCGTCGACGTGCCGGGCGGCGAGGTGGTGCTCGGCACCGACGACGCGCCGTGGGCCTACGACAACGAGCGGCCGGCGCACGTCGCATCGATCAGGCCGTTCCGCATCGGGTCGCAGCCCGTCACCAACACCGAGCACGCCGCGTTCGTGGACGACGGCGGCTACGACGACGAGCGGCTCTGGACCGCGGCCGGCTGGGCATGGCGCCAGGAGGCCGGCCTCGAGCACCCGATGGGCTGGCAGCGGGACGGCGCGGGAGGTTGGTGCCGACGCCACTTCGGCCGCACCGACGACCTCGCGGCCGACGCGCCGGTGGAGCACGTGTGCTGGTACGAGGCCGCGGCCCACGCCCGCTGGGCGGGCGCGCGCCTGCCCGCCGAGGCCGAGTGGGAGTGCGCCGACCGAGCGGGCGCCCTCGAGCGCACCGGGCGGGTGTGGGAGTGGACCGACTCCGACTTCCACGGCTACCCGGGCTTCCGGTCGTTCCCCTACCGCGAGTACTCCGAGGTGTTCTTCGGCGACGAGTACAAGGTGCTGCGCGGCGGGTCCTGGGCGACGGACCCGGTCGCGATCCGGCCGACGTTCCGCAACTGGGACTACCCGATCCGGCGGCAGATCTTCGCCGGCTTCCGGCTCGCGGCCGACGCCTGACCGTGTGCCGCCACCTCGCGTTCGCCAGCTCGACCCCCCTGCGACTCGCGGGGCCGCTCGTCGACGCGCCACACGCCCTCGTGCACCAGGCCCGGACGCCCAAGCACCAGACGAGCGGGGACGAGAACCCCGACGGGTGGGGCGTCGGCTGGTTCGACGACCAGGGACGGGTCCAGCGCTACCGGTCCGCGGTCTCCATGTGGGACGACCCGGCCCTCGCCGAGCTCGCCGCCTCGGTGGTCACGACCTCGGCGATGGCCGCGGCGCGGCTCGCGTCGCCCGGGGCCTCGATCGTCGAGACCGGCAGCGCCCCCTTCACCGACGGCGAGTGGCTCTTCTCGCTCAACGGGATCGTCGACGGCTTCTTCGACGGAGTCGGCGACGAGCTCCGCGGCCTCACGACCCAGGCCCGCCTCGACGGCATCGAGGGCGACGCCGACACCGAAGTCCTCTTCGCGATGGCGCTCGACGCGCTCGACGCCGGCGCGTCCCCGAGCGATGCGCTCCTCGCCGTCGTGCATCGGGTCGACGAGCGCACGACCGGCCGGCTCAACCTCCTCCTCAGCGACGGACGTGTCGTCGCGGCGACGGCATGGGGCAACTCGCTCTTCCGGGACGGCACGTTCGTCGCGTCCGAGCCCCTCGACGACGGTCCGGGCTGGCGCCGGGTCCCCGACCGCACCGTGACCCTCGTCGCGCGCGACGACTCCGACCACGCGGGCGCGGTCACGTGATCGAGCCGGCGCCGATCCGGGTCGACGTCCACCTGTCGGACGACGAGGTGGCGCTCGCGCTCGCCGCCGACGTCCGCCAGGGTCTCACGGCGTCGCCGAAGGAGCTCCCGCCGAAGTGGTTCTACGACGACCGGGGCTCGCAGCTCTTCGACGAGATCACCAGGCTCCCCGAGTACTACCCGACGCGAGCCGAGCGAGCGATCCTCGACGCGCGTGCTGCGGAGATCGCGACCGCGTCGCGCGCTTCCACGCTCGTCGAGCTCGGCTCGGGCACGTCGGAGAAGACGCGCGTGCTGCTCACGGCACTCGCGGACGCAGGAACGCTGCGCCGTTTCGTGCCCTTCGACGTGAGCGAGCAGACGCTTCGCGACGCTGCTGCTGCCGTCGCCCACGAGTACGGCGTCGAGGTCCACGCGGTCGTGGGCGACTTCGAGCGACACCTGCCGGAGCTGCCGACCGGAGGCCGCCGACTCGTCGCGTTCCTCGGCGGCACCATCGGCAACCTTGCACCCCCCGAGCGGGCGAAGTTCCTGGCCGAGGTCGCGAGCGGCCTCGGCCCCGACGACGGCCTGCTGCTCGGCACCGATCTCGTGAAGGACGTCGCGCGCCTCGAGGCCGCGTACGACGACGCGGCAGGCGTCACCGCCGAGTTCAACCGCAACGTGCTGCACGTTGTCAATCGCGAGCTCGACGCCGACTTCCGACCCGACGCGTTCGAGCACGTCGCTCGCTTCGTTCCCGACGAGGAGTGGATCGAGATGCGCCTCCGCGCGACGGCACCCATGCAGGTGACCGTCGGCGGGCTCGACCTCGTCGTCGAGTTCGCGGCCGGCGAGGAGATGCGCACCGAGATCAGCGCCAAGTTCCGTCGGGAGCGCGTCGAGTCCGAGCTCGCCGCCGCCGGCCTGGAGCTCGCCGCCTGGTGGACCGATCCCCCCGGCGACTTCGCGCTCAGCCTGTCCCGACCGGTTCGTTGACCGGGAGCGGGTGAACCCCGAGTTTCCACTACGGGGATAGGGGAATTATCATGGGTCGGATGGCCGGCGCCTCGCCCGCACTGGACGTCCGTGACCTGCACGTGACCGTCGACGACACCGAGATCCTGCGTGGGGTCTCGTTGACCGTCGCGCCCGGCGAGCTGCACGCGCTCATGGGCCCCAACGGCTCGGGCAAGTCGACCCTCGCGAAGACCCTCCTCGGCGACCCGGCCTACCGCATCACCGGGGGTCGGATCCTCGTCGGCGGCGAGGACCTCACCGATGCCTCGACCGACGAGCGAGCCGCACGCGGCATGTTCCTGGGCTTCCAGCACCCCGAGGAGATCCCCGGGGTCAGCGTCCTCAACTTCCTGCGCCAGGCGATGGCGGCCCGCAAGGGCATCCCCGACCTGTCGATCCTCGAGGTGCGCATGGCCCTGCTCGACTGGTCGGCACGCCTGGGCATGGACGACCGGTTCACGCAGCGCTACCTCAACGAGGGCTTCTCGGGCGGAGAGAAGAAGCGCAACGAGATCCTCCAGATGGCGCTGCTCGAGCCGGAGGTCGCGATCCTCGACGAGACCGACTCCGGCCTCGACATCGACGCGCTGCGCGTCGTGGCCGAGGGCGTGTCGCAAGTCCGCGAGGCCCGCCCCGAGCTGGGCATCCTGCTGATCACGCACTACCGGCGGATCCTCGACCACCTCACGACTGATCGGGTCCACATCCTGCTCGACGGCCGCGTCGTGGCGTCCGGCGGATCGGAGCTCGTCGACACGGTCGAGCGCGAGGGCTTCGACGCCTTCCGCTCCACCGCGGGGAGCACCGCCTGATGGACGTCGCTCGGGTCCGCTCCGACTTCCCCATCCTGAAGCGTCAGGTGCACGGGAAGCGTCTCGTGTACCTCGACTCGGCCTCGTCGTCCCAGAAGCCGACCCAGGTGCTCGACGCGATGGATCGCCTCTATCGCGAGTCGTACGCGAACGTTCATCGCGGCGTCTACACGATCGCCGAGGAGTCGACGGCGGCCTACGAGAGCGCGCGCGTCAAGATCGCGGACCTCCTCGGCGGCGAGACCGACGAGATCGTCTTCACGAAGAACGTCACCGAGGCGATCAACCTCGTCGCCCACTCCTGGGCGCGCACCAACCTGCGCGAGGGCGACGCGGTGGTCGTCACCGAGATGGAGCACCACGCCAACGTGGTGCCGTGGCACCTCCTCGCCGCCGAGCGGGGCATCGAGGTGCGCTGGATCCCCCTCACGGCCGACTTCGGCCTCGACCTGACCCGGCTCGACGAGCTGCTCGACGGCGCGCGGCTGCTGTGCGTGACCGCGGCGTCCAACGTGCTCGGGTCGCTCAACGAGATCCGACCGCTGGCCGACGCCGCTCACGCGGCCGGTGCGCTCGTCCTCGTCGACGCCGCGCAGGCCGTGCCCCACATGCCGGTCGACGTTCGTGCGTGGGACGCCGACTTCGTCGGCTTCACGGGCCACAAGATGCTCGGCCCGAGCGGGATCGGCGGCCTCTGGGCGCGCGCCGAGCTGCTCGAGGCGATGCCGCCGTTCCTCGGCGGTGGCGAGATGATCCGCGACGTCACCACCGAGGGCTTCACGACCAACGACGTGCCCTGGAAGTTCGAGGCCGGCACCCCGCCGATCGCCGAGGCGGCCGGCCTCGCGGCCGCGGTCGACTACCTCACCGGGCTCGGGCTCGACGCGGTGCGCGAGCACGAGAAGCGCCTCACCGCGTACGCGCTCGAGGCCCTCGACGCGGCGTTCGGCGATCGGATCACGATCTACGGGCCACGCGACGTCGAACGGCGCGGCAGCGCCGTCTCGTTCCTCTTCGGTGACATCCACGCCCACGACATCTCCCAGGTCGTCGACGAGGAGGGCGTGTGCGTGCGCGCCGGGCACCACTGCGCGAAGCCGCTGATGCGCGTCCTCGGCGTGCCCGCCACGACGCGCTCCTCCTTCTACGTGTACAACGACGAGCACGACGTCGACGCGCTGGTCGACGCGCTGCGGCGCGCCGAGCAGTTCTTCGGCTTCTAGACCGAGAGGCATCCGCGTGTCGGGACTCGAAGACCTCTATCGCGAGATCATCCTCGATCACTACCGCGCGCCGCGAAACCGCGGCGAGCTGCCGGTGCCACCAGCACATCGGGTCGAGGGCTTCAACCCGCTGTGCGGCGACGAGGTCATCCTCTACCTCGACGTCGATGACGGAACGGTCGTCGACATCCGCACCGCGGGCCAGGGCTGCTCGATCAGCCAGGCGTCGACGTCGATGATGAGCGCGGCGGTCAAGGGCAAGTCGGTCGACGAGGCGCGTCGCCTGATCCGAGCCTTCAAGGCCCTCATGTCGATCCACGAGTCGCACCTCGAGGGCGCGGACACCGATGCGACCGAAGCCGTGAACGACGACGTTCGCCTCGGCGACCTCGAGGCGCTCCAGGGCGTGGTCAAGTTCCCGGTCCGCATCAAGTGCGCGACCCTCGCCTGGAACACGCTCCAGCAGGGTCTCGACGACGACGAGGCCGAATGAGCCGGGGCGGGGTCTCGGCGGAACCTGCCCGGGGCATGGATGTGACCGCGACTACGTTGAGTCCCACGGGGGGACGAGCCAGCACCGACGAACGCATCGAGGAGGCGGAGCTCTGATGGACGAGGCCCGGACCGACCAGTCGGCACTCACGCAGCGCATCGACGAAGCCCTCGAGCAGTACCGGGGCCGGGATCTGATCGCGGGCTCCGAGATCACCGACCTGCTCCTCGACCTCCGGCTGATGTTGCTGGCCGCCGACGAAGAGGTCCGCACGCCGGCCTCCTCCTGAGCGCCGCCGGCTCGCCCCGACCGATCACCACGCCCCCGACGCGTCCTAGGCTCTTGCCCTGATGCCGCCGAACCAACCCCCGCGCCCACCCGGTCCGCCGGGTCCCGGTGGCCCGGGCGCGGGCGATCCTCGGCGCCGGCCGCCGGGGCGCCTCGAAGGTCCCGGCGCACTCGAAGGTCCCGGCGGTCTCGGCGGTCCCCCACCCGGACGCGGTGGCCCTCCACCGGGACGCGGCGGTCCTCCACCTGGACGCGGTGGCCCCCCGCCCGGTCGCGGCGGTCCCCCGCCCGGTCGCGGTGGCCCCCCGCCCGGTCGCGGCGGTCCCCCGCCCGGAGCAGGGACGCCGCCACCCGAAGGTCGCGACCCGCGTCCGTCCCGAGCGCAGCAGCGCCCCGGTGGCGCCCCGGCACCGCGTCCGTCCCGCGCCGCGGGTGAGGCCACCGTCGCCGCCGGCACCCGGGGCGAGCGACGGGCCCGCAGCCGGCGCAAGAACCGTTCGCGCAAGCGCTTCGTCGCGCTCGGAGTCGTCGCGGCACTGCTCCTCGGCGGCGTCGCCGCGTTCGCGCTGAGCCAGGGCGGCGAGGAGCAGCCCCAGACCAAGCTGTCGGCGCAGCGGGTGACGACCACCAGCACCGCGCCGCCCGCCTTCCAGGCGTTCACCACGCTGACGACCAAGGTGCCGGAGCTCAACGCGTACGAGGCGCCGTCCGACACCGCGAAGGTGATCAACACGTTCTCCGCGCAGACCGAGTACCTCCAGCCGCGCACGCTCCTGGCGGTCGACCAGCAGCCCGGCTGGTACCAGGCGCTGCTGCCGATGCGACCGAACGGCTCGATCGGCTGGGTGCGCGAGGCCGACGTGACCCCCGGGTCCACCACCTACGAGCTGAAGATCTTCCTCGGTGAGCACAAGATCCAGATGCTCGAGTCGGGCAACGTCGTGCTCGAGGCCGGGATCGTGATCGGCAAGCCCGAGACGCCGACGCCGCCCGGTCGCTACTACATCACCGATCCGGTCGACCTTCAGTCACGACCCAACGGGGCCTACGGCGCGTACGCGCTCGGCATCTCCGGCTACTCCGAGGTGCTCAAGGAGTTCAACGGCGGACCGGGCCAGCTCGCGGTCCACGGGGGCGCGTGGGAAGGTCAGCTCGGCACCGATCAGTCGAACGGCTGCATCCGGGTGCTGAACGACGTGATCCTCCAGATCGCGCAGGCCGTGCCGCTCGGCACACCCGTCGACATCGTCGCCTAGCGCGGGCTCACACCGTCACTGACGCGCTCTTCTGATCGAGCACCTGGCCGCTCGAGCCGTACAGCGTCATCGTGTAGGTGTGCGTGAGGCCGGTCGCGCAACCGGTTCGCGGATCACTGACGGGGCAGAACGCTCCGCTGCTCCCGGAGAGGCCGCTCCCGGAGAACCCCGGCCCGCTGACCGACGCCGACGTGCCTCCACTCGACAACCATGTGACCGCGACCAAGCCGCGGCCCATGTGGGCGACGCGGATCGTCGCCGTCCCGACCTCAGGCGGCTGCGTCACCGGCGCCGCGGTCGGTGGCGCGAGCTGGGGCCCGGGCGCGCCCGGGTCCTCGACGCCCGGGAGGCCGGCCGGCGCGCCGCGGGTCGTGGACGTGACCGCCTCTGGGTCGGCGGTGGGTGCGGCGACGACCGCGGTGGTGGTCGTCGCGCCGTCGGCCTTGGTGGTCGCGGTCGCTCTCGTGCTCAGGGCGTTCTCGGTCGTCGGTGCGTCGACGTCGTCGGCCAGCACGCCGACGGCGAGCACCACCACGATGATCCCGACCCCGGCCCCGACGAGCCGCCGCACGCGGGGGTGCGCGCGCCCTCCGACGGTGTCGACGGGTGCCTCCGCGAGCGTCTGCGACTCCCCCATCGGCACGTCGGTGGCGTCGAGCGCGTGCGCGATCTTCTGCTTGAGGTAGGGCACCGAGAGGATCGGCAGCGCGGCGAACATCTTGGAGGGCTCGAGCCGCAGCTGGCGCCGCTCCTGGCAGGCCGCGCACTTCTCCGCGTGCTTCGTCGCTACCTTCACTGCTTCGGCACCGAACCGGTGGACGTCGGCAGCCTCCAGCGCGCCGGCGAGGCCCGCGCACACCGGCTCGCCGCTGCGCCACAGCACGCGGGCCTCGACCGCGGCCTTGAGCCGGCTCCGCACGCGGTGCACGGCCTGGTTCGCCGCGTTGCGATTCATCCCGATGACCTCGCCGACCTCGGCGGGGGTCAGCCCGTGGCGCAGACCGAGGTCGAGGATCTCGGCGTCGCGCTCGCCGAGCGCGGCGGCCGACTCCCACACCAGCGATGCCAGCTCGTTGTCCTCCGCGGCGCGGGCAGGATCGTCGCTCTCGCGGGTGCGGTCCTCGACCCGGAAGCCCGCCGGTGCCGACGCCGGCGACGGGCCGGTCGCCTCGATCATCGCGATGCCCTCGTCGTCGACCGGCGTCGCGCGTGCGTCCTTTCGCTTCCGGTCGAGAGCTCCGTTGCGGGCGATCCGCAGCAACCAGCCGCCGAACGCTTCGGGCTTCTCGAGCTTCTCGAGGTTGCGCCACGCGGCCACGAACGCGTCCTGGGCGACGTCGGCAGCCGCCGCGTCGTCGTGCACGATCCTGAAGGCCAGATCGTGGACGCGATCGAACCAGCGGTCGTAGAGGCGCCCGAACGCGTCCGGATCGTCCCCCCGGGCGCGCGCGACCAGCGCGGCGTCCTCGGCACGTTCGGCAGCGCGGCGGTCGTCGTCCATCCGTTGCGCGTCATTGTCTCCCACGGATGCCCGTCGGGGCACGGCGAGAGCGATCTGCCCCGCCATCCGATGGAGATGACGCCCAGCGGTCGCCGGCGCTTACGAGCGGTACGTCCGGGCCCGGGATGCGGGCGGGCACGCGTCGGAGCCCCCCCGACGCCTCCGGTACGCTCGTTCGTCACATGGTCGAGAAGGCGTTCCCCACGCGCGTGGTGACCGGCCTCGTCCTCGCGATCGTCCTGATCGGTGGGGTCGTGGTCGCCGGCTCCGTCCTGCGCGATGACGATCAGTCCGGCGCCTCCGGCCCCGAGCCGACGACCACCACGGCGTCGACGGCGCCGACGACGACCACCACCACGCTCCCGGCGACGACCACCACCACGCTCCCGGCGCTCCAGCAGCCCGCACCGGCGCCAGACCTGCCCGCGGCCCCGCTCTACGGCTCGATCGGACCGGGCTCCGACCCGGCGGTCGTCGCGGCGTTCCAGCAACGACTGCACGACCTCAAGTTCGATCCGGGCCCGGTCGACGGCAACTACGGGCAGGCGATGATCTATGCCATGGAGGCCGTGCAGAAGATCCACGGCCTCGACCCCAACGGCCGGATCGGGCCGACCGAGCGTGACCTGCTCGCCGGCTGGCAGTACCCGCAGCCGCTCCATCACGGGGCCGAGCTCGACCGCACCGAGATCGACATCGCGAAGCAGGTGATCACCCTCTACAAGGGCAACCAGGTCGCGCTCGTGACCACCACGTCGACGGCCAGTGGCGAGACGTACTGCTACGTCACACCGAAGAAGGCGCCGACGCAGCGGATCTGCGAGGTCGCGACCACGCCGAACGGCCGCTACCAGTACTACTACTTCTACGACGGCTGGCAGGACGGCGACCTCGGCGAGCTCTACAACCCGTACTACTTCTTCAAGGGCCGCGCGATCCACGGCTACGACTCCGTACCCACGAGCCCGGCGTCGCACGGCTGCGCCCGGATCCCGATGCACATCGCGAACTACTGGCACACCCTCGTCGTCGAGGGCGAGGCGGTCTACGTCGACGGCGGCCCGACCGACGTCGAGATCATCACCTCCACCCAGGCGATCTGACCACCTCCGGGGTTCTCGGCACGTTGACGCGGCCATGGCCCGCGTCAACGTGCCAAGAAGTGGCGGCGAATCTCGGCACCGACCGCTCGGGACTGACGCTCGACCTCCTCCCATGAGTAGTGGAGCGTCAGCCATCCCGCGTCCGCCAGGAGTCGGTCACGCTGGTTGCGGGTCCTGACCGCGGTCGGCGACGAGTGGAACTCGTAGCCGTCGACCTCGATCGCGAGTCGCTTCTCCGGATACGCGAAGTCGACGACGCCGACGAAGCCACCGTGCGCGTCGCTGACGAGGTGCTCGTGCACCGGCTTCGGCAGTCCGGCTGTGCGGAGCAGCGACGCCATCCGTGCCGAGAACACGCCCGCCGGCAGGACTTCGCCCATGCGAGCGTCGAGCAGCACTCGGATCGTGCCCACGCCGTGTCGCCCCTGCCGCGCCACGGCACGCATCGCGTCCCGCACGTCCCGGTACGTGACGAGCTTGCATCCGATCGCTCGGTCGAGCGCGGCCTCGACGGTTCGGCGGCCCGCGACCGCACCCAGATCGACGAGGGTCCGGGCGACCGTGGTCGTCGGAACGGCGTCGATGAGCTCGACCCATCGTCGATGCAGATCCATGAGGCGGTGCACGACGACGCCGGCGAGCTCGGGCGAATGGCGTCGACTCGTGGTGATCTCGACCGGCGGCTCCTTGTACCGGAGCAAGTCGTGCTGGGTTGCTGCGGCGCGGTGCGATGCCGCCGCGGGTCCGGCGATCGCCAGACAGGCGCCGAGGAGACGCTGCCCGTAGCCCTCGCCGGCCGCTCGAACTCGGTACACGCCGACGTGGACCCGCACGAGGTAGCCGCGCTCGGCGAGGTGCTCCACGCTGCCTCGCTCGACCCCCAGCTCGCGGAGCTGATCCAGCGACACGACTCCTAGCTGACCTGCTGCGAGCCGCCCGACCGCACGGTGATCCACTGCTTCCTCCGGTGTCCTCCGACGTTCTGGGCACGTTGCTGCGGCTATGGACCGCGTCAACGTGCCGAGAACCCGGGAGGCGGCACGTTGTTGCGGTGGTGGACCGCGTCGACCTGCCCAGAACCCGGGAGGTGGATGCCGTGACGGCCATAGGCTCGGCTGGCATGGCGGAGCTCCAGACGCTGGTCGCGGGTCGCGCGTTCCTCGAGGGCCCGCGTTGGCGTGACGACGCGCTCTTCGTGTCCGACATGCACGGCCACGAGGTGCTGCGCGTCACCACCGACGGCGCGGTCGACGTCGTCGCGCGGCTCGACCACTCGGCTCCGTCGGGCCTCGGCTGGCTGCCCGACGGCACGCTGCTGATCGTCTCGATGGACGACCGACGACTGCTGCGCCGCAGCGACGAAGGTGCGCTCGCCGAACATGCCGACCTCAGCGGGCTCGCCCCGCACGAGATCAACGACATGGTCGTCGACGACGCGGGTCATGCGTTCGTGTCGCAGTTCGGCTACGACTTCCACGGCGGCGGGAAGCCGCGTCCGGCGCCCCTGCTGCGCGTCGATCCGGACGGCTCGGCACGCGAGGTCACCGACGGCCTGCGCATGCCGAACGGGATGGTGATCACCGCCGACGGCAGCACGCTCGTCGTCGCCGAGAGCGCGGGCCGCTGCCTCACCGCGTTCGACGTCGCGGCCGACGGCTCGCTCTCGCACCAGCGCCTGTGGGCCGACCTCCCGGCGGGCGACTACCCGGACGGCATCTGCATCGACGCCGACGACGCGATCTGGATCAGCGGGCCGGCCTCCGACCGGTTCGTGCGCGTGCGCGAGGGCGGCGAGGTGACCGACACCGTCGAGACGCCCGGCCGACACGCGATCGCGTGCGCGCTCGGGGGCGACGACGGCCGCACGCTCTTCTGCTGCACCTCGCCCACGCTCGGCGAGCCCGAGCGGTCGCGTCAGGAGCGCGGCGCGAAGGTCGAGACGGTGACGGTCTCGGTCGCGGCGCGATCCTGATCCTCCGCGCGTCGCTGCTCAGAGGCGGGCGAGCATCCCTTCGACGACGGCACCGACCTCGGTACGGGCGAGGGCCTGGTCGTCGGCCCGCGCGACGAGCAGAGCGGCCTCGTGCAGCGCGCCGAGCAGCACGTGCGCGAGCGCCTCGACCGGCTGACGCGTGATCTCGCCTGCGTCCATCGCCCCGGCAAGCGCCTCTTGGACCATCCCGAGCGCGAGCGCGCCGGAGATCGCCTCGCGGGTCTCCCATCCGAGGACGGCCGGGCCGTCGACCAGGCACACCCGCTGCACCGCGGGGTCCATCGCCGCGTCGAGGTAGGCGAGGGATCCGAGCCGCAGCTGCTCCGAGGGGGTCACCCCCGCCATCGCCGCCTCGGCCACGCGGGCCATCAGCTCTTCCTCCAGCGCCTCGTACACCGCCTGGAAGAGCTGCTCCTTGCCGCCGAAGTGGTGGTGCAGGGCGCCCCTGGTCACCCCGGCCGCTTCCACGATCTGCTCACGCCCGGTCGCGGCATAGCCCTGGGCGGCGAACAACGAGCGCGCCGCCTCGAGCAGCGCCGCCCGGGTGGCCGCGGTGCGCTCCGCCTGGGTGCGACCTGTGACGCGGGTCACCGTTGACCTCCGACCGCCGGCGGCGCAAGATACGTGCAACCTGCACGGAAGTATTCCAAGGAGCCCATCATGACGCTTCCTCGCGACGAGGTGACGGCCGGGATCATCGACGAGCTGAGCGACTTCGAGAAGCTCGTCCGCTCCCTCGACGACCAGCAGTGGAGCACGCCGAGCCGCTGCGAGGGCTGGACGGTCGGTGACGTGGCCGGCCACGTGATCGGCTCGATGGCCGACGTCGTGCACGGTCGCCTCGACGGCCTCGGCACGCCCGAGGTCACCGAGCGCGAGGTCGCAGAGCGACGAGGTCGCTCACCTCAGGAGCTCGCCGACGAGTGCGCCGAGGTGCGCGAGCTGGCCACGGGTCTGCTCGCTGCGTTCGACGACGCGGCGTGGGAGGCACCGGCGCCCGGCGGCTACCACGGCACGCTCGGCGACGGCGTCGAGGCCCTCTGGTTCGACACCTACCTGCACGCCGACGACATGCGCTCGTCGATCGGTCAGCCGACCCAGCGCAGCGCCTCGGGCGACAAGGCGAGCGTCTCGCACATCGCGACCGAGCTCACCCGCCTCCAGTTCCAGCCGACCACGCTCGCGTTCGACGGCCTCCCCGAGTTCGAGGTGAGCGGCGGCGGCACGCGCCTCGACGGCGACGCCTTCCCCTTCATCCTCGCCGCCACCGGCCGCGGCAAGCCCGAAGCCCTCGGCCTCGACGACTCGGTCAACCTCTACGCCGACTGAGCCAGGAAGACTTCGTTCCGGCGGACGCCATCGGCTCGCCCAAGGCCGGCTTCGCCGGCCTTGAACAACCGAGCGCGGCACCGAGCCGCGCCGGAGGGGGTCTACGGGGGAGGCCTGCCTCCCCCGTGCACACGGAGGGGGCCCACGGGGGAGGCCTGCCTCCCCCGTGATCAAAAGCCCGGCTCGGAGAAGGGGTCGGGCTCGGTGGGCTTCTCGACGCGGAGATCGTCGACACCGAGCTCGTCGGCGATGCCCTCGTAGCCGACCTCCTCGAGGTGGTCGGCGAGCTCCGGGCCGCCGCTGGTGACGATGCGCCCGCCCAGCAGCACGTGGACGTGATCCGCGCGCAGCTCGGTGAGCAGGCGCGCGTAGTGGGTGATGGCGAGCACGCCGAGGCCCTGCTCCGACGTCATCGTCTCGATGCGCCGTGACACGTCACGCAGCGCGTCGACGTCGAGACCGGAGTCGATCTCGTCGAGGATCGCGAAGCGCGGAGCGAGCACCGCGAGCTGGAGCGTCTCCATCCGCTTCTGCTCACCGCCGGAGAACTCGTCGTTGACCCCGCGCTCGAGGAGCTCGTCACGGATGGAGAGCCGCTGCGCCTCGGCCTGCAGCCGTGCGTCCACACCCGCGAGGTCGTCGCCCCGCGCGCGCACCGCGGCCCCGACGAGCTCACCGACGGGCACGCCGGGCACGCCGGCGGGGTACTGCGACGCGAGGAAGAGCCCACGCGCCGCGCGCTGCCAGGTCGCCAGCCCGACGAGCTCGTCACCGTCGACGGCGATCGACCCGGCGGTCACCTCGTAGTCGGCCCGGCCCATGAGGACGTTCGCGAGCGTCGACTTCCCCGAGCCGTTGGGTCCCATGAGCGCGTGGACCTCGCCCGAAGCGATCTCGAGGTCGACCCCGCGCAGGATCTCGAGGCCCTCGACCGACGCGTGGACGTCGCGGATCACGAGTCGGTGGGAGCTCACGGGACCTCCACGATCACGTCGTCGCCCTCGATCCGAACGCCGTAGACGGCGACGGGCTGCGTCGCCGGCAGGGTCTGGGGCTCGCCGGTGGTGAGCAGGAAGGTCGAACCGTGCTTCGGGCACTCGATCTCGCACTCGTCCGGCCACACGTCGCCCTCGGAGAGGGAGTAGTCCTCGTGCGAGCACTCGTCGTCGATCACGTGGAACCGGCCGCCGAGGTTCACGGCGCAGAGACGGTGACCGTCGACGTCGAACCGCTTCGCGGACCCGTCGGCGACGTCACCCGTCTTGCAGAGCGCGAGGTCAGCCATGGTCGCCCTCGGCAGGGTGCTCGATCTTCTCGATCACGCGCCGCCGCAGTGGCTCGACGAGCGCGCTCACGGGGAGCCGGGCGAAGACGTCGTCGAAGAACCCGAGCACGATGAGCCGCTCGGCCTCCTCGGGTGGGATGCCGCGCGTGGCGAGGTAGTAGAGCTGGTCCTCGTCGATGGGGCCGACCGTGCTGGCGTGCGAGCACCGCACGTCGTTGGCCTCGATCTCCAGGTTCGGGATCGACTCCGCACCCGCGCCCTCGGTGAGCACGAGGTTGCGGTTCGTCTGGTACGCCTCCGACTTCTGGGCCGGCGGGCGGAGCCGCACGAGCCCCGAGTACACCGAGCGGGCGTGGTCCTCGACCGCGCCCTTGAACAGCAGGTCGCTGCGGGTGTGCGGCGCGTCGTGGTCCTGGAACGTGCGGAAGTCGAGCATCTGGCGGTGATCGCCGAAGTACACCGCGATCAGGTCGCTCTCGGACCCCGGGGCGGCGAGGAGCGACTCGCTGCGCAGCCGGGCGTAGTCGCCACCGAGCGCCACTGCCGACGAGCGCAGGGTCGCGTCGCGACCCAGGTGCGCACGCTGGAGCACGATGCTCCACGTGCGGGGACCGTGCTCCTGCACGGTGACGTAGCGCACGTGCGCGTTGTCGCCGACGAGCAGCTCGACCACGCCGTCGACGAGGTGACCCGGCCCGTCGGCCGGGAAGTCGGGTGACCCGGCCCGCTCGACGAGCGTGACCTCGGAGCCGTCGCCCGCGACGAGCAGCGTGTGGGGGAAGCTCGCACACCCCTCGCCCTGGGCCCAGTGGAGCACGACGATCGGGCGGTCGACGACGACGCCCGCGGGAACCTTGATGCAGGCACCACCGGCGAGGAACGCGTCGTGCAGCACCGTGAACGCGTCCGGCGAGGCGTCGGAGCACACACCGAGCGAGTCGCGCAGCTCGGAGTCGTCGCAGGTGGCGAGACCACACACCGTCACGCCCTTCGACTCCAGCGCGGGATCGAGCTCGTGGTGCACGACGCGACCGTTGCGCACCACCACCATCCCCGCGTGCTCGCCGATCTCGGCCGCGAACGGTCCACCGCCCGGAGCTGCTTCCACGGCGGGGTCACCGAGCTGTTCGGGTGGGACAGGGTGGTAGCGGGAGAGGTCGAAGTCGCCGATGCGGCTGTAGCGCCAGATCTCGTCGTGCTCGCTCGGCCACTCGAGCGTCGCGATCTGCTCCGCGGCCGCGAGGCGTCGGCGCGCGAGCCAGTCGGGACCCCCGATCGCGCGGGCCGCGTCGGGGGTGAACGCCGTGGTCACCTGGAGCGCTGCACCTGCTCGCTCAACCGACCGAGCCCTCCATGTTGAGCTCGATCAGGCGGCTCAGCTCGACCGCGTACTCCATCGGCAGCGTCTTGGTGACGGGCTCGATGAAGCCGTTGACGATCATCGCCGTCGCCTGCTGCTCCGTGAGGCCCCGCGACTGGAGGTAGAAGAGCTGGTCGTCGCCGACCTTCGAGACGGTCGCCTCGTGGCCGATGCGAGCGTCCTTCTCGCCGATCTCCATGTAGGGGTAGGTGTCGGAGCGGCTGTGCTCGTCGAGGATGAGCGCGTCGCAGCGCACGTGGCTCTTCACGCCGTGGGCGCCCTCGTCGACCTTCACCAGGCCGCGGTACGTCGTGCGCCCGCCGTCCTTGGAGATCGACTTCGAGTCGATCACCGACGTCGTCTCGGGCGCGGCGTGCGTCATCTTGGCGCCCGCGTCCTGGTGCTGCCCCGGCCCCGCGTACGCGACCGACAGCACCTCGCCGTGCGCCTTCGGGCCGGTCATCACGACGGCGGGGTACTTCATCGTGAGCTTCGAGCCGAGGTTGCCGTCGATCCACTCGACGGTCGCCTCGGTCTCGGCGCGCGCACGCTTCGTGACCAGGTTGTAGACGTTGGGCGACCAGTTCTGGATCGTCGTGTACCGGATCCGCGCGCCGGGCTTCGCGATCAGCTCGACCACCGCCGAGTGCAGCGAGTCGGTCGAGTACACCGGCGCCGAGCAGCCCTCGACGTAGTGCACCGACGCGCCCTCGTCGGCGATGATCAGCGTGCGTTCGAACTGCCCCGCGTTCTCCGCGTTGATGCGGAAGTACGCCTGGAGCGGCATCTCCACGTGCACGCCCGGCGGCACGTAGATGAACGACCCACCACTCCAGACCGAGGAGTTGAGCGCGGCGAACTTGTTGTCACCGGGCGGGATCACGGTGCCGAAGTGCTCACGCACGAGCTCCGGGTAGTCCTTCACCGCCTGGTCCATCGAGGTGAAGTACACGCCGAGCTTCTCGAGCTCCTCACGGTTCTTGTGGTACACGACCTCGGAGTTGTGCACCACGAACCCCTCGGCGACGAAGTTGTGGTGGTTCGCCACCTCGATGTCGTAGACCGGTTCGACGCCGACCGACTCGATCGATTCGATCCGCACGAAGCCGAGGGAGTCGCCGCTGTGCGCGCGGAACACCGTGCCCTTGGCGCTTCGATTGGTGTGGATGTACTTGCGCCGGTTCATCCGCTCGATGCGACGCGGCGACCGCACGGGGATGCGGTCGAACCGACCGCTGAACTGCAGTCGGTAGCCGATGCCGATGCGGCTGGGATCGTGCGACAGGCGCTGCGTGAAGGGGTTGACGCTCCCACTCCAGATCCCGCACAGCGCCGCGAGCTGCTTCGCGTCGGTGAGGAGGTCCTCGTTCGCGCTCGTGATGCTCAGATCGTGCGACGAAGCGTGATCTCGCACGTATCCATCGGCGTCCGCGTACCCAGCGAGGAGCGAGAGGCGCTGCGACTGCGGGAGCCACCAGACCCAATCGGGGAACCGCTTGCTGTGCGCGCTTCCGCCGAGACCGTTCAACAGCACCCACTCCGCGATCGGCGCCGTGCCGAGCCCCGTGAGACGGAGTCCGTCCTTGGCGACGCGAAGCTCGATCCCGAACTGCTCACGCGTCACGCGGACGATCTCGTCGACCATCACCGTGTCGGTCGTGTCGATCGCGAACTCGAGCGTCGTGTAGGGGCCGCTGTGCTTCAAGTAGCCGTCCCCGAGGAACACGCCAGCCCACCAGCACAGATCGTCCGACGTGGAGATCGGGAAGCCAGCGGCATCCGCGCGATCAGGGACGAGGAGGTCGTACGACTCGCCGAAGTCGGGAACATCCGTCGCGATCGCGACGTAGTCACCGACCTGCAGATCGTCGACCGGTACCCACTCCGCGGCGAAGCGCGCGCGCTGGCGTCCCGGCTTGCGTCGATCACGCAACGTCAGGAACGGGTGGTTCCCCGACGCGCCGATCACGCGACCGCCGCGAGCACGGATCTCGAAGACCTCTTTCTCTCCCGAGCAACCCGCGTCGACTACCCGACCGGGCACGATTCGCTTCCGGTGTTCGTCGAGCGAGAACACCTCGTCGCCCGCGCCCAGCTCCTTGATCGGCCGCATGCCACCAGTCGTCCACACGAGGGTCGATCCCCGCAGGCACTCGAACTGCGTGGTCACGCCGGCGAGGTACTTGCGCTCGGCCTCGGGGATCCCGAGCTTCTCGTAGGTCTCCTTCATCGACTCGGGGAGCATGTCCCAGTCGTTGACCTGCCCGCCCTCGGTCGGCTTCAGGTAGTAGTAGATGTCGTCGAAGTCGATGTCGGGCATGTTCTTCGCGAACCACTCGAGCATGGGCTTGCGCTCGAAGCGCTTCAGCGCGTTCAGCCGGAACTTCGTCATCCACTCGGGCTCCTCCTTGAAGCCCGAGATCTCCCGGACGATCTCCTCGTTGAGGCCCTTCTTCGGGATGAAGGCGTAGTCGTCCGTCGAGTCGTGCCAGCCGAGCTTGTACTTGCCGAGGTCGATGCCCTGGACGGCCATCTGGCGCTCCCGTCGAGCGGATGCTGAGGTCTGTGTTGCCTTCGTGATCACGGGTGGCGGAACCCGCGAATTAACACTACGCCGATAGTAACAATCCCCCGACCCGCTCTCAATCCCGCCCGCCCGGCCGGGCGGGCCGGTCGTCAGCCGCGCAGCGCCCGGTCGATCGGGCCCAGGGCCTGCTGTGCGCTCGCCGACGGAGGCGAGGTCGTGGTGGTGGTGGCGGGCCCGGTCAGGGGCGTCGTGCTGGTGCCCTCTGACGCGAGGCGCTCCGTGGCCTCGGCGATCAGCTCGCGGGCCTCGCTCACCAGGTCCTGGTACTCGCCGAGGTCGCCCTGGGTGAGTGCCTGCTCGGCCTCGGCGAACTTCCGCTCGGCCTCCTCGAGCAGCGACGCGACGGTCGCATCCTGCGGCGTGCCGGGCTCGGTCGGCTCACCGGGCTCCGTCGGCTCGGGCGCGGCCCGACCGAAGATCCGGTCGAGGGCACCGCTGACGGTCGACGCGAGCACGGGCTCCTGGTTTGGGTCGGGCACGGCCACCGTCACGAACTGGAACTGCGGGAACGCGTTCGGGTTGTTGCGGGCCACCGTGAAGAACGGTTGGACGTAGAGCACCGAGTCGCCGACCGGGATCAGCTGCACCGCGCCGGCGATCACGTTGGTGCTCCGGCTGAGCAGCGTGATCCGCTCCGAGATCTCGGTCGCCTTCTGGATGTTCGCCGCCGCCTGCACCGGACCGAGCACCTGCTCGCCCTGGGGCATCACGAACGCCTCGAGCTCGCCGTAGTCGTCGGGGTCGGACTTGGCGCTCATGAACGACACGAGGCGCGTGAGCTGGTTGCCTTCCGACACCGGGACGAACGGCTGGAGGATCAAGAAGCTCTCTTCCTCGTCGTTCGGGAGTCGCAGGTAGAGGTAGTACGGATCCTGACGTCGGGTCTGCGCGGTGATCTCCGGCGCGCGCGTCGTGTTCTCCTGCTGGTTCGTGCCGGCCTCGGCGATCGGCGTCACCGCCGCGTTGGGATCGGGCGACAGGAGCCAGCGCTCGTTGCCGTTGTAGAAGCGCTGCGGCTCGACCACGTGGTACTTCGAGAACGCGTTCGACTGCAGCTTGAACAGGTCCTCGGGGTAGCGGAGGTGCTCGACCAGCGGGTCGGGCATCTCGTCGAAGGGCGTGAACAGGTCGGGGAACGCCTTCTGGTAGGCCTGGATGATCGGGTCGTCGGGGTCGATGACGAAGAACTTCACCGTGCCCTCGTACGCGTCGACCGTCACCTTCACCGAGTTGCGCGCGTAGTTGACGTCGCCCGAGAGCCCGCCCGAGCCCTGGTACACCTGCGAGTACGGGTACTCGGTCGAGGTCGTGTAGCCGTCGAGGATCCACACCATGCGACCGTCGACCACGACCGGGTACGGGTCCGCGTCGTAGTCGAGGAACGGCGCGAGCGTCTCCACACGGTCACGGATGTCCCGCTTCAACAGGATGCGGGATCGGTCGGTGACCTGCCCCGAGATGAGGATGTTCGGGTCGCCGAACCGGAGTGCGAACGCCGCGCGCCGGATGAAGTTGCCGATGCCGACGCCGTCACGGCCCTTGTAGCGGGTCCGGGCGTCTTGCACGCCCTGACGGGCGTAGTTGAGCTCGCTCTGCTTGGCATCGACGATCACGAACCCGTCGAGCCCTTCCCCGAAGTACACCTCCGCGCCGGTGCCCTCCAGCGGGATCGCCTGACCCTCCGGCGGGATGTCGGAGAGCACGAACGAGGGCGATCCGTCGCCCTCGGCCGAGTTGCTCGGTGCGGCGATCGCCCCGTAGCCGTGGGTGTAGACGAGGTGTTCGTTGACCCACGACTGGCTCGGCAGCTCGCTGCTGTTGAGCTCGCGGGCCGAGAGCAGCACCTGGGTGATCTGACCGTCGATCGAGTAGCGATCTACATCGACGTCGTTGATCTGGTAGTAGGTCTGGAGCGCTTGCAGCGTCTCGTAGGTCTCGCGGATGACGCTCGGGTCCCAGAGGCGCGCGTTGTCGATCGTCGGCCGGTTGGCGTCGACGACGGCGGGCTCGAGGTTCTGGGTGTAGTCGAACTGCTCGACGTCGATGGACGCGAGGTCGAAGGCCTGTCGGGTCGCCTCGATGTTGCGCTTGATGTAGGGCCGCTCCGTCGCCAACTCGTTGGGGTTGACACGGAAGTTCTGGATGATGGCGGGGTAGATGGTGCCGACGACGAGCGACACGAACGCCCACAGGCCGACCGCGATGACGGGCAGCACCCAGCCGCGACGCCAGATGTTCCAGATGAACAGCGCGGCCGCGATGATCGAGACGAAGACGAGGAAGTTGAGCGCCGGGAGCTGCGCGTTGACGTCGGTGTAGCTCGCGCCGTCGACGAACCCGCGGTCGGAGAGATCGAGCTCGAACCGCGAGAAGTAGTACTCGGCGGTCTTGACGAGCGCCATGATCGCCAGGATCACCGAGAGGTGCGCCTTCACCTGCGGCGTCACGTGCTGGAGCGGGCTCTGGAACCGGATGCCCCCGTTGAGGTAGTGCGCGACCGCCGTGACGAGCAGCACGATCACGAGCCCGGCGAACAGCCAGTCGATGATGAAGTTGATGAACGGGAGCTGGAAGACGTAGAAGCCGACGTCCTTGTCGAACTGCGGGTCCTTGATCCCGAAGTCGACGGAGTTGGTGAACAGGATCCACTGGCGCCACTGCGACGAGACGCCGATCCCCGCGATCAACGCGAAGAAGAGGGCGATGCCGACGCGGATGCGGCCTCGGTAGCGGGCGGTCGTCTCCTGGTACCGGGTGACGAGCTCGTCCTCGGGGGTGGGCGCGCCCATCGGCCGCAACCTCGGTGCGAGCCGGTCGGCGATCACGAGGTTCGCGAAGAGGATCGCGAAGAAGATCACCGTGAAGACGAGCGCCGGCACCACCTTCGCGGCGAGCAGCGACCCCCAGGTGTCGCCCTGGGAGAGGGAGTCGAACCACAGGTACTCGGTGTAGAAGCCCGCAAGCCCTCGGAGGCTGAACAGCAGCACCAGGACGACGACCGCGAGCGCGATGATCCACCCGCGGACACGGAAGCGGCGGCGCTCGGCCGTCGGGACGCGCATCGAGGTGCGAGCCTACTTATCGCTGCTGTTCACGAGGCTTCGCCCGGAAGGGCGATGCACCGGCACCCCGGATGGGCCGGCGGGTGCGTCTGGCCGGTGGGGAAGGGCTTGCCCTTGAGGGTCGGCTCGAGCGCGTTGTCGTCGCAGTCGGGACAGCGCCCCGGCTCGTCGGGCAACCAGCGGAGCATGGCGGCCGGGCCGGCGGCCTCGTAGGCGCCGCGGGCGTACGCCGCGGTGAGCACGTCGAGGATCCGCTGCTCGAGGTCGACCGTCCGCCACTCGCGGAACCGCGCGCCGATCGCGGTCCCCAGGGCGCGCTGGAGCTCGACCGCCGACTCGTAGGGGCCCTCGGCCACCACCGCGTCGATCGTCACGGTGATCCGTTCGCGGAGCGGGTTGACGAGCGCCGCCGCGAGCTCGATCACCACGCGGTCGGGCGCCCGCGACACCCGGCCCGACTTCCCGGACGCGGCGCGACCTCCGAGGTACGCGGCGTTGAACGACGGCGCGAGGAGCGCGGTCCACGTCTCGCGCTGGCGGACCGCCTCGGGGAGCAGGCGAGTGGCCTCGTGCTTGCCGCGCGCGCGCCGCACCGCGTCGAGCAGCGAGTTCTGCTCGTCCTGGAGCAGCCGCTTGGCCGAACGCAGCACGTCGGGGAGCAGCGGTTCGAGGACGCTGTCGCGGCGCGCCAACGCCGGATCGACGTGGGCGGGCCGGTCGCGACGGCCCGCGGCTTCGCCTCCCGGCCGGGCTTCGGCGCCGTCCGGGGGCGACCCGTCCGCGTCGCTCGACGGAGCCGTCGCCCCGCCGGCCTCGGGGCTGCCGGGCTCTCCCCCGGAGGCCGCGTGCTCGGACGACGCGTCCGGC
Organism: uncultured Bifidobacteriaceae bacterium; assembly: GCA_964501785.1. Lineage (GTDB taxonomy): Bacteria > Actinomycetota > Acidimicrobiia > IMCC26256 > PALSA-555 > DATBSK01. Next base: position 364,599 of record CAZCUD010000001.1, on the reverse strand, counting down.
GCGGGCTCCGGGGCCACCTTCGGCTTCGGCTTCGGCCTCGGCTTCGGGGCGGCCTTCGGCTTCGGCTTCGGTGGCGTCGCTCGCAGCTGGTCGAACACCGCGGACACCCGACCGTCGTCGGGAGTGCCCGGGAAGGTGTCGTCCGCCGACGCCCCACGGGGATCGCCGGCAGCGCGCGGGGCCGCAGGAACATCGGTCGCCGGCGTTCGCAGCGCGGCCAGCGTCGCATCGATCGCGTCGCGCAGCCGCTCGAGCTCGGTGACGATCTGGCGGCGGCGGTCGTCGGCGTCCTCGAGCATGCGGCGCCTGACAGCGCGCGCCTCCGCGACGACGGCGCGACCGTGCTCGAGGGCAGCCCGCTGCGCCTCGTCGAGCAGTGCGGTCGCTCGCGCCTGGCGCTCCTCCTCGTCCGAGCGTCGCGCCGGGTCTTCCGGTCGCGGGGCTGGGTCGTCGGAGCGCTGCGAGGGCTCCGGATCCTCGGCATCCGCCATGACGACGACGATGCTATTGGCCGACCGGCGCGGGCTCTCCGTCCGCCACCGGGACGACCGCATCGCCGCCCGCCGCCTCGAGCGCCCGCAGCGCCTCGTCGAGGGAGCGCACCACGACGACGTCCATGTCGCCCGCGTGCGCCCGGGCCTCCGCGCCCTCGCCGAACGGCACGAGCATGAGCGTCGCACCGGCCTCGCGCGCGGTGACCGCCTTCTGCGCGACCCCTCCGACCGGTCCGACGCTCCCGTCGGGCTCGATGGAACCCGTGATCGCGACCTTCTGCCCACCGGTGAGGTCGCCCGGCGACAGGTCGTCGACGATCGAGAGCGCGAACGCGAGCCCGGCCGAGGGTCCGCTCACCCGTTGGGTGTCGATCTCGACCTCGACCGGGAACGACCACTCGGAGAGCGTCTGCGACACCACCCCCGCATAGGCCACTCCCTCGCGATCGCCGAGCGTCACGTCGACGTCGACAGGGTCCCCGTCGCGCTCGACCGCGAAGGTCGCCCGGTCGCCGGGCCGATGCTGCTGGACGAGCGGCGCGATCTCCTCGGCTGTCGTCACCGGGGTGCCGTCGACGGCGGTCACGACGTCGCCCGGACGCAGCTCACCCTCGGCGGGCCCGTCGCACTCGACGTCGCGGATGATCACGCGCGTGCCGATGAGACCCACCTCGTAGCCGAGCCGTGTGAGCGCGACCTCCTTCGCGACGTCCTGCGACTGGCGCATCAGCTCGTCGTTGAGACGACCGCTGTCGGCATAGGAGGCGCACCCGATCACGTCTTCGCGCTTCTGCACGGTCACGTCGTCGTCGAGCTGGGCGAACAGATAGCGCCACACGTTCGGATCGTCGTTCGAGACGCGCACGGTGAGGAAGAGGAGCTCCCCGTCGTGCTCGAAGGTCGGTGCGCCGGAGATCGACACGACGCTCTCGTCGAGCGCGGTGGCATCACCCGGCGAGATGATCACGTACGGGACCTTGACCACCGCGAGGACGGTGACGATCGCGGCGACGCCGATCATCGCGAGCGACGCGACGATCGCGGGCCACCTGCGTCGACGCGCCGGACGGGTGCTCGGCGCGCCTCCGCCCGGCGGACCCGGCGGCCCGGGCGGGTCCGGCGCACCCTCGCCAGGGCGTTCCGGCACGCTCAGGGGCGGGGCGGCGGGCTGGCTGTCCATGTGGTCGTGAACCGATCCTGGAGCCGGAGAGGGCGATGCGACGGTCGTTTCTTCTACCGTGGAGCGATGCCGCGAGAAGGTCAGCCTGCCACGCCGCCGGGACGCGGCGGGACGCGCGGCCCCGGTCCTCCCGCAGGCCGAGGCGCAGCGTCGGGCCCGCCGACCGCCGCGCCGCCGGCGCGACCGCCGATCGCGCAGCCCGGGCCCCGACCCGCGCCCCGCCCGCCGGCATCACCGACGGGCCCCGTGCCCCGGACCGGCGCGCTGCAGGGGCCCGCCCCCGCTCCGATCCGCCCAACGGTCCAGCCGCGGCACGAACCGAGGCACGAGGAGTCGTCGCTCGAGCACCACCTCGAGGCCGCGCTCGAGACCCTGCGCCCGTCGCGCGCGATGACCGCGTTCAAGAAGGCGAGCGCCCTCACGCGCTGGATCATCCTGATCTTCGTCGTGGGCCTCGCCACGGCGGCCGTCGTCGGACTGGCGTTCCTCGCGCTGTTCACCCTGGTCGACAGCAGCGTCTGAGTGAGCGCGGAGCGCGCCGAGCCGGCGGAGACCTCCCGCGCCGCGGAGGTCGCCGCGCTCGGGCTGGGGCGGGGCACGGCGGACGAGGTCGATCGCGCCGCTCGCGAGGCGCTGGCCGACGACGCCACCGTGGTCCGCACCGCCGGGATCACGGCGGCAGTGCGCGCCGGGACGCCCGCGGTCGCGGCCGCGTCGTGGGCCGAGGCGATCGTCGACGCCGGGGTGCCGGTCCGAAGGAGGGCGGCGGAGCTCGCGCCGCTCCTCGTCGAGCGAGGCGCCGATCCCGCGGCGCCGGTCGCGGCTCTCGTCGCGCTCCTCGCCGACGAGGACCCGACGGTCGTCGAGGCGGCCGCCTACGGCCTGGGCGAGCTGGGTGCGCAGGCGATCGCGGGTGCTGCGGTCGAGGCGCTGTCCTCGACCGCGACGAGCCACTCCGACGCGATCGCGCGCGAGGCCGCGGTCGCGGCGCTCGGCGCGCTCGGGGATCCGGCCGGGCTGCCGGCCGTGCTCGCCGGGTGCCGCGACAAGGTGACCGTGCGCCGGCGGGCGGTGCTCGCGCTCGCCCCCTTCGACGGACCCGAGGTGGATGCCGCCCTCGCGTCAGCCCTCACCGACCGCGACTGGCAGGTTCGCCAGGCCGCCGAGGACCTCTCTTCTTCTTGATGGTCAGCCCTGGTAGCGCTGGGTCGAGCCCCGCGGGCGGTCCATGAACATCTCGCGGAGGCGGTCGAACGACTCGAGGCAGCGGCCCGCGCCGAGCACGACCGTCTCCAGCGGGAGATCCGAGAGGCGCACCGGGACACCGGTCTCGTGCTCGATCCGACGATCGAGCCCGCGCAGCAGCGCGCCACCACCGACGAGGTGGATCCCCATCTCCAGCAGGTCCTGGGCGAGCTCGGGCGGCGTCTCCGCGAGCGCCTGCTTCGTCGCGTCGAGCACCGCCTGCATCGGCTCCTCGATCGCGTCACGCACCTCTTCGGGCTCCAGGACGACGGTGCGGGGCAGCCCGCTCATGAGGTCGCGGCCGCGCACCTCGGCCTTGTACTCGTCGGTCGTCGGGAACGCGGAGCCGATCGCGAACTTGATCTCCTCCGCGGTGCGCTCGCCCACCGCGATCCCGTGGTCGCGCCGGAGGTACGCCTGGATCGCGCTGTCGACGTCGAACCCACCGACGCGCACCGCCTGGAGCGCGACGATCCCGCCGAGCGAGATCACCGCCATCTCGCTCGTGCCACCGCCGATGTCGATCACCATGTTGCCGAGCGGCTCGTGGATCGGGAGCGACGCGCCGATCGCGGCGGCCATCGGCTGCTCGATCAGGTAGGTCTGCGCGGCCCCGGCCCGCCGGGTCGCCTCGAGCACGGCCCGCTGCTCCACGTGGGTGATGGCCGACGGCACGCACACGAGGACCCGCGCCCGCTGGAGCCGCGTGATGCCGGCCCGGGCGAAGATGAGCCGGATCAGGCGCTGGGTGATCTCGAAGTCGGTGATCGCGCCGCCCCGCAGGGGTCGCACGGCGACGATGTGACCGGGCGTCCGCCCGATCATGTGCCAGGCCTCGTGCCCCATCGCCAGCACCTCCTGGGTGCGGCTGTTGAGCGCGATGACGGTGGGCTCGTTGAGGATGATCCCCTGGCCCCGCGCGTAGACGAGGGTGTTGGCGGTCCCGAGGTCGATCGCGAGGTCGCGTGACACGTCGGCCTACCGCCCCGGCGACGCCGGGACCGGCCGCGCGTCGTGCGCACAGGTGCCCCAGTCGTCCCCGCCCGCCCAGTGCTCACGCTTCCAGATCGGCACCGTCTCCTTCAGGGTGTCGATGGCGAAGCGAGCCGCCTCGAACGCGTCGGGTCGGTGCGGTGACGACACGACGACCGCCACCGAGGCCTCCGAGAGCGCGAGGTGACCCGTGCGGTGCAGCAGTGCGAGGCGCTCGACCTCGGGCCAGCGCCGACGCGCCTCCGCGGCGATCTCGACCATGCGGTCGACGGCGACCTCGTCGTAGGCCTCGTACGTGAGCCCCGTCACGCCCTCGCGTCCCTCGGCGTGGTCCCGGACGACGCCGACGAAGGTGACGACCGCTCCGCTGCGGGGGGTCGTCGCCCACTCCGTCGCCTCGACGACGGGCAGGGGATCGGCGCCGAGCGCGATCCAGTCGCGCGCCCCCTCGCCGGGAGCAGCTCGCTCGTTCACGGGCGCAATCGTACCGGTGGCACCAGTGGCCACACCCCGCTCGGCGCCCGGTGCAGCCGAAGCAGCCCCGGGCCTCGACGCGGCCCCCTGCCCGAACCCGCTCGGGGGGCGCGGTCGGACGCCGCAGAGCGGTTCGTACACTGGCTCCTCATGCCCGAGGACGACGCAGACGAGGGCGCGCCCGGGCTGCCCCCGCATCCGCTCGACCGAGTCTGGTTCCATCCCAGCGAGCTGGGGGCGACCGAGGCCGAGCCCGAGCGCCGGAACGGCGCCCCGCAGTGGGCCGTCCTGGCCATCGCCGCCCTCTGTGGCGCCGTCGTCACCATCGGCGTCCTCGCCGCGACCGGCAGCATCGGCGGCGGGGGCGGCACGGTCGACGCGCCCTCCAGCTTCGTGCCCGTGTTCGCGCAGCTCCAGCGGGACCACGCGTCCGACCTCGTGGCGGCCGCCGGGGCGAGCGTCGTCGCGGTGCGCGCCACGGTCGCCGAGGGGTCGAGCGTCGACGGCTCGGGCGTCGCGCTCGGCGGCGAGCGCATCGTCACCAGCAACGATCTCGTCGCGGGCGCCACGAAGCTGCTCGTGACCACCGGCAACGGGCGGGTGCTGCCGGCACGGGTCGTCGGGACGGATCCCGAGTCCGACCTCGCGCTGCTCGAGGTGCCCGGCGCTCGCCTCACGCCGGCCGACACCGGCTCGTCGCGCGACCTGACCGTGGGCACCTGGGTGCTCGCCGTCGCCGCGTCCGGCGGCGAGGACCGGTGGGCGAGCCAGGGTCTCGTGAGCGGGCTCGACGTGCTCGTGACCCGGGGCGACGGAGCCGCGATGCCCGGGATGGTCGAGACCGACGTCGACGCCCCGCCGACCGCGGGTGGCGGCGTCCTCCTCGACCAGGACGGTGAGGTCGTCGCGATCCTCAGCCGCGCTGCGCCCGGCCACGCGCTGCCGGTCGAGGCGGCCCGCGAGGTCGCCGATCAGCTCGGCACGAGCGGGCGGGTGCGTCACGCCTGGCTCGGCATCGACGCGGTGGACGCCGCCGAGCGCGAGGGCGGCGGCGCGATCGTCCAGGGCGTGTCGGAGGGCGGACCCGGCCAGGCCGCCGAGCTCCGGGTCGGCGACGTGATCGTCGGCGTCGACGACGCGAGGGTCGCCGATCTCGCCGACCTCGTGGCGGCGGTCGCTCATCGTCGACCGGGCGACCAGGTCGAGGTCGCGGTGGTGCGAGGCGACGCGACGGTGGAGGTCCGCACCACGCTCGCCGAGCGGCCGAGCCCCTGAGCCGTCCTCGTCGGGTTCCCGGCGGGTCTCGGCCGCCGCTCGGAGGCGTGCTCGGGACTTGTGCGACGATGGAGACGTGCCCGACGACGATGTGCTGAGCGACGTCGACCGTGAGCTGCTGAACGCCGTCCAGTGGGACTTCCCGCTCGAGCCCCGGCCCTACGCCGCGCTCGGCGAGCGACTCGGCATCTCCGAGCCCGAGGTGCGGGAGCGGGTGGCGCACGTGAAGGAGGCGGGGGTGCTCCGCCAGCTCTCCGCCATCTTCGACACCCGGGCGCTGGGCTACGGATCGTCGCTCGTCGCCTGCAAGATCGATCCCGACCGCATCGACGAGGCCGCGGCCGTCATCAGCGAGCACCCCGGGGTCTCTCACAACTACAAGCGCAACCACGCGTTCAACCTCTGGTACACGATCGCCGTCCCACCGGGCGACTCGCTCCAGGACCACGTCGACGTGCTGCACCGTGACGCCGGTGCCCTCGTCACCCGCGTGCTGCCGACGCTCAAGCTCTACAAGATCGGCGTGAAGCTCGACATGACGGGCAAGACGGCCGCCGACGCCAAGACCGAGGTGCTCGCGCACGAGAAGCCGGAGCGCAAGGCGGAGATGCCCGCCCCCGTGCTGTCCGACCTCGAGGTCGCGACGATCAGCGTCGTGCAGGAAGACCTCCCGCTCGTCGAGCGTCCGTTCGCCGCCCAGGCCGAGCAGATCGGCTGCTCCGAGAACGAGGTGCTCGCGATGCTGGCGTCGTTCAAGGAGCGCAAGCTCATGCGCCGCTTCGCGGCCGTGATGAACCATCGCAGTGCGGGGTACAAGGCCAACGCGATGGGCGTGTGGGCGGTCCCCGAGGAAGCGCTCGAGGAGATCGGTCCGCAGATGGCGGGCTTCGCCCGCGTCAGCCACTGCTACAAGCGACCCACCTACGACGACTGGCCCTACTCGGTGTTCACGATGGTGCACGGGATGAACGCCCGCGAGTGCGAGGACACGATCGCCGCGATCAAGGACGAGACGGGCGTCGACGAGTACGCGCTGCTCTGGTCGGTGAAGGAGTACAAGAAGACGCGGGTGCGCTACTTCACCGACGAGTGGGACGCGTGGCGCGCCGAGCATCTCTCGAGCGCCGGCGTCTAGCGAGCCTGCGCGTCGCGCTCGCGACGAGCGCGACGGCGAGCACACCGACCACGACGACGGCGACGACCCGCGCCCGCGAGGGCGCCGGCCCGAGCGACGCCGCGCCGTCGGTGATCGTCGACTCGTTGGAGTGGCGGGGCGCCCACCCGATCCCTCGCAGCCGCTCGTTGGAGACGACCCAGGGGTGCGCGAGGTAGGGGACGACGCCGGGCGGGACGTCGCCCAGGCCCGCACGCCAGGTCGCGTCGAGCACGCGCTCGACGAGCTCGGCGGGCAGCGGCGGGATGGCCGACGGCAGGAGCTCGCGGGCGCGGCTGCCGTCGACCCAGCCGTCGGCCGCGACGTTGTAGGTGCCCGGGTGGTCGTGCAGCACGACGAGCGCCAGTGCGGCGACGAGGTCGTCCACGTGCACCGCCTGCACGGGTGGGCGCGCGCCCCGGACGCGCCACGGCGGTCGCCCGAGCAGGAGGCGCGAAGGCAGCCGCTCTGCGCCCGGGCCCAGCACCGGGGCGGTGCGCAGGGTCGTCACCACGACGCCGGGGTGCTCGTTGCGCCACTCGATCAGCTGTCGTTCGACCTCGGCCGCCTGCACGCCGGGCGAGAAGCCCGGGTTGGGGCGCAGCGGCGCGTCCTCGGTGAGCGGCACCGGGTTGTTCGGCCACGCGCCGTAGACGGCCGCGCTGGACACGCGCACGACCTTGCGGACCCCGACGGCGGCCGCGGCGTCGAGCACCCGGCGCGTGCCGTCGACGTTGACCCGGGCCATCAGCTCCTCGTCGGGGATCGGGTCGACGACCGAGGCGAGGTGCACGAGGGTGTCGCACCCTTCGAGGAGCGCCTTCAGCTCGCTGCGCGCGACGTCGGCCCGATGGAACTCCACGCCGCGGGGCCGACGAGGGGGCTCACGCACGTCGAGGGCGACGATGCGCGTGACCCCGGGCGCCTCGGCGAGCACGCCGAGGAGTGCCTGGCCGATGAGCCCCGAGGCTCCGGTGACCGCGATCATCACCGTCGATTCTCGTCCATAGACTCGACCCGTGGCGCACGACGACCCGTGGCCCGATCTCCCCGATCGCGACCCCGACCGGCCCGATCCCGAGGCGTTCGACCTCGCGAAGCTGTTCTCCCAGCTCGACATGGCACAGGTCATGCACGTCCTCTCGACGCCGGGCCCGCTCAACTGGCAGATCGCGTCGCAGTTCGCCGACCTGAGCGCCACGGGCGGTGAGGACGAGGAGCCCGTGGCCGACGACGACCGCGCCGAGCTCGAGCAGCTCGCTCAGGCGGCCCAGACGCACGTGGTCGGCGAGACGGGCCTCACCCTCACGTCCGCCGCCCCGGTGCGGGCCGTGCAGCGGCGCGAGTGGGCCGCGCTGCACGTCGACGCGCTCCGCCCGGTGCTCGAGGTCTTCGCGACGAACCTCGGGCAGGTCTTCTCACCGGAGGTCATGCGCGGCCTGTTCGAGCAGGTCGACCTCTCGGGCGCAGGCCTCGACGAGCTCGGCATCGAGCCCGGCTCGGCGCAGGTGCCAGACCCCGAGCAGCTGGCCGGGATGGCGCCGATGCTGGCACCCCTGCTGCTCGGGGTGCAGGCGGGATCGATGATCGGGTACCTCGCCCGTCACGCCCTCGGTCGATACGACCTGCCCCTGCCGGCGTCGGACGAGCCGTCGCTCTGCTTCGTCGTCGCCAACATCGACGCGTTCGGCTCCGACTGGTCGCTCGAGCGCGCCGACCTTCGCTTCTACGTCGCGATCCACGAGGTCGTCCACGCGGCGATGCGCTCGGTGCCCTGGGTGCGCGAACGGCTCGTCGACCTGGCGACGCAGTACGTGTCGGCGTACGAGCTCGATCCGAGCGTCCTCGACGCGCGGCTGGGCGACACGCCCTTCGCCGACCTCGACCCCGACGACCCGTCGTCGATCCAGGCGCTCGCCGAGCACCCCGAGCAGCTGCTCGGCGCGCTGCGCACCGACCGTCAGCGCGCGCTGCTCGAGCAGGCCCGGGTGTTCCACTCGGTGCTCGACGGCTACGCCGACGTCGTGCTCGAGCAGGTCGGTCGTCGGCTGATCGGCCAGTTCGACCGCATCCACGAGGCGATGGCGAGGCACCGCATCGAGCGCGGCGAGGCCGAGCGCTTCATCGAGGGCCTGCTCGGGCTCGCCGCCGATCGCGACGACTACGAGCGCGGTGGCACGTTCGCCCGGGGCGTCCTCGAGCGCGCCGGCCTCGACGGTCTCAACCGCCTGTGGTCCTCGCCCGACATGGCCCCCACCCCCAACGAGCTCGTCGCCCCCGGCCTCTGGCTCGCCCGCATCGACCTCTGACCCCTTCTTGATGCGCATCCGAGACCCCGGGGTCTCGGATGCGCCTCAGAACCAGGTGAACGGGAAGGGGAGGGGGGTCGAGGCGAGCATGGCGTCGGCGGTGTGGAGCGCGGTGGGGTCGGCGACGTCGATCCATCCGGCGGCAGCGATCGTGCTCGCCCGGACGCCGCCCAGCCAGATGGTGGAGAGCGCCTCGATCCCACACGACAGGTCGGGCGGGTCGCTCGTGCGCGCCACCGTGGCGCCGGTGGGCCCGCCGTCCACGGCGAAGGTCCCTTCCGCCCCGCTCCCCGGGCGTGACGCATCGTGCACCCGCACGACGAACCGACCCTCGACGGCGTACGTACGCGCACCGAGCGCCGCGGGCACGTCGAGGATGCGCGTCCACACGAAGTCGTCGACCCGCGTCGGGGCACCGGTCCGCAACGACGTGAGCAGCCACTGGAGCGGCGAGTCGAGCTGGACCCGGTGGGCGGCGACCGTGCGCACGAGGTCGATCTCGCACAGGTAGCGCCACAATGCGTGCGCGGCCTCGGGCGTCGCGCAGACGAGGTCACGCACGAACAGACGATGCGACGGCTCGTGGCTCCACCGATCCTTGATGGAGTACGTGCAGAAGCCGTCGACGACGCCCTCGGACGACTCGTACAGCACGTCGAAGCGGTTCCCCGCGTCTGGCGCCGGCCCTTGCATGTCGGTCCACCAGATCGCCGATCGCGACAGCGCGCCGGGGTGCGCTCGCCGGACGCGGTCGTACACCTCGGGCGCCTGCTTGCGCAGCTCGTCCGCCACGACCATGCGCACCCGGCCCCCCGGTCTCGGGCGCGCGAACTCCACGTTGCGCACGTCGAGCTCGATCTGCGCGGCGGACGTGCTGACGCCGAACCCGAACCGTCCGTAGATCGCGGCCTCGCTTGCGGTCAGCATCGAGACCGACTCCTGGCGCTGCACTGCGTCGTCGAGCAGCGCATCGATCATCGAGCGCAGGATGCCCCGCCGGCGATGCGTCGGCAGCACCGCGACCGAGCTCACACCCGCGGCGGGCACGATCGCGCCACCCGGCACGGTGAGCTCGAACGAGTAGTTGCGGCTCGTCCCGACGAGCTCGTCACCGTCGAACGCGCAGCGCGTCCGGTCGAGCTCGTCGGCGATCCAGTTGGGAGAGTCGGTCGCGAACTGATCGCCCTCGCCGAACCCGGCCGCGTCGGTGCGCACGAACGCGGGGATCTCGTCGGACCCGATGGCACGCACCGCTGCCTGCATGCGCCGATGCTCGCGCGCCACCGCACTCGGCGCGCAGCCGATTCGGGCCCCGGTGACGCCGGCTCAGCTGCCGCCTGGGAACGCGTCGGGCGGGTCGCCCGGGGTCGGCGCCGGACGACGCCGACGGCGCGCCGGCGGCTTCGGTGCGTCCTTCGACTGCGACTTCGCGCTGGAGCGCGGCGGTGGCGCCTCCCGACGCGGCGGCTCGTCTCCGCCACGCGTCGATCGGTCGCGCTCCTTCCGCCGATCGTCGGCGGCACGCCGACGGCCGGCCTTCGACCGGCGGTACCGGTCGCGCAGCTCGCCCTTCGCTCGCCCGAACGCCCGATCGACCGCTTCGGGGCGCAACGTCGTCCGCTGCGGCTTGGTGCGCGCGCTGCGCAGCGCCGCCAGGTACGAGAGCCCGCCGGCGAGCAGCACCACGCCGAGCGCGAGCAGGCCGACCCCCTCGCCGAACGGGATGATGCCGAACAGCGCACCGAGCACCCAAGCGACCTGGAATCGGGTCTCGAAGCGCGCGAACGCGCGGCCGCGCACGGCGTCGGGGCCGTCGCGCTGCAGCAGGCTGTCGAACCCGACCCGTCCGGCCGCGGACGCGGTCGCGACCGCGATCGCGGCGATGGCGGCGCCACCGACGCTGCCGCCCGTGAGGCCGCCGAGGAGCACGCAGGTCGCGGCGCCGAGGAGCGCGGTGACGAGGATGACCTCCTCCCGCACGTGGCGGCGCGCGATCGGAGCGACGATGTTGCCGACGAAGCCACCCACCGCGTAGGAGCCGAGCACGACGCCGAGCGCGAACTTGTCGTCCTTGAACGAGAACGCGGAGAGGAACACGGTGACGCCGACCGCGATGCGGATCACGGCCATCGCGCTGCCGGCGAGGAGGATGCTCGGCTGGCTGATCTCCTCCTGCTCGAGCTCCTTCTCCTCCTCGTCCTGCACGACCTGGGTGCGCGGGATCTTGAACGCGAGCACGGTCGCGACGGAGAACACGATCATCGCCAGGACGAGCGACCAGCTCGCGTCGAACACGAGCTGCACCAGGAACGCCGGGCCGCCACCGACCGCGCTCGCGATGAGGCTGATGAGCGCGAGCCGCGAGTTGGCCTTCACGAGCTCGCCCTCGTCCTCGACCAGGGCCGGTACGAGCGCGGCCCGGGCCACGGCGTAGGTCTTCTGGAGCACCAGCACGCCGAACGCCAGGGGGTAGACGATCAGCCCCTCGGGCGACGGCTGGGTGATGAACTGCGCCATCGCGAGGCACAGCACGGCCCGGCCGAGGCACGAGGCCACCACCATGATCCGGCGGCCACCCTTGATGCGGTCGAGCGCCGGGCCCATGACCGGGGCGACGATGGCGAACGGCGCCATCGTGAGCAGCAGGAACAGGAGGATGTCGCCCCGCGCGGCGTTGGTCGGCTGCGCGAAGAACAGCGACCCGGCCAGCGAAGCCGCGACGCACGCGTCGGCACAGACGCTCGCGGCGTGCGTGGCGACGAGTCGCTGGAACGGCGTCGGCGGCAGGAAGCGGGGGTCCTCGGGCATCGCTCGAGCGACGGTAGCCGCCTAGGGGCCCGCTCCCGGACCGTTCATCCGGGCGCCACGCGGCGGTCGCGCACCCGTGCGCCCACGTTCATCCTCCCCTGACGGCACCGGAAGGGCGACCACTACCATCCTCTCCATGCTCGGGCGCGACGAAGAGATCCGCTCGCGATCTGATCGCTTCCTCAACCGCGAGCTGTCATGGCTCGACTTCAACGCCCGGGTCCTCGCGCTGGCTGAGGACGCGACCCGCCCACTGCTCGAGCGCGCCAAGTTCTGCGCCATCTTCTCGTCCAACCTCGACGAGTTCTTCCAGGTGCGGGTCTCGGGGCTCGAGGAGCAGGTCGACCTCGGTGTCCGATCCCGCGGCCCCGACGGGCTCGATGCGGTCGACGCCGTGCGCGAGATCCGGGAGCAGGTGCGCGGGCTGGTGGAGCGTCAGACCACGATCTTCACCAAGGACATCGCGCCGGCGCTCGAGGAGGAAGGGATCCACTTCCCGACCTGGGCCGAGCTCGACGACGACGACCGCGAGGCGCTGCGGCGCGAGTTCGAGGACCGCGTGTACCCCGTGCTGACGCCCCTCGCCGTCGATCCCGCCCACCCCTTCCCCTACATCTCCAACCTCTCGCTCAACCTGGCTGCGGTCGTGCGCGACCCCTCGTCGGGCGATCAGCGCTTCGCCCGGGTGAAGGTCCCGCCGGTCCTGCCGCGCTTCGTGCTGCTGCCCGACGGCGAGCGCTTCGTGCCGCTCGAGCAGCTCATCGCCGCGCACCTCGACCGCCTGTTCCCGGGGATGGAGGTGCTCGCGCACTACCCCTTCCGGGTCACCCGCGACGCCGACTTCGAGCTCGACGACGAGGCCGAGGACCTCCTCGAGGCGATCGAGACGGTGCTGCACCGGCGCACGAAGTTCGGCAACACCATCCGACTCGAGATCGACGCGACGATGTCCGACGACGTGCTCGACGTGCTCTCGCGCGAGCTCGAGGTTCCGCCCGGCGCCACCGAGGTGATCGACGGTCCGCTCGACCTCACCGGGCTCCTCGACGTGTACGCGCTCGACCGACCCGACCTCAAGGCCGAACCGTGGGCACCGCAGACCCAGCACGCGCTCGCGCCCACCAACGGCGGTCAGGACATCTTCCGCACTCTGCGCTCCGCCGACGTGCTCGTGCACCACCCGTACGACTCGTTCGCGACGTCGGTCGAGGCCTTCGTGAAGCAGGCGGCGGCCGACCCGCGCGTGCTCGCGATCAAGCAGACGATCTACCGCACTGCGGGCGCCGAGAGCGCGATCGTGCAGTCGCTCGTCGAAGCGGCCCGCGAAGACAAGCAGGTCGTCGCGCTCGTGGAGCTCAAGGCTCGCTTCGACGAGCAGGCCAACATCGAGCGGGCCCGCATCCTCGAGGAGGCGGGCGTCCACGTCGTGTACGGGCTCGTCGGGCTGAAGACGCACGCCAAGAGCCTGCTCGTCGTCCGCAAGGACGAGGACGGCGTGATCCGGCGCTACTGCCACGTGGGCACCGGCAACTACAACCCGCGCACGGCGACGCTCTACGAAGACCTCGGGTTGCTCACCTGCGACCCCGACATCGGCACCGACCTCACCGAGCTCTTCAACCACCTCACCGGCTACAGCCGCCCCTCGCGGTACCGCCGCCTCCTCGTCGCGCCCGAGACGGTGCGCAGCGGGCTGCGCGAGCGCATCCGCGCGGAGGCCGCGAAGGGCTCCGGGGGCCGGATCGTCCTGAAGATGAACAGCCTCGTCGACGGCGAGCTGATCGACGAGCTCTACGACGCGTCCGCAGCCGGCACGTCGATCGACCTGATCGTGCGCGGCATCTGCTGTCTGCGGCCGCAGGTCCCCGGGATGTCCGACAACATCCGGGTGCGTTCCATCCTCGGCTACTACCTCGAGCACTCGCGCATCTACTGCTTCGGCGCCGATCCCGAGACTGCCGAGTACCTGATCGGTTCGGCCGACTGGATGCCCCGCAACCTCGATCGCCGCGTCGAGGCGCTGTGCACGGTCACCGCGGCACCGCTGCGGGCCCGGCTCGCCGAGATCCTCGAGATCAACCTCGCCGACGACGTGCTCGCCTGGGAGCTCGGTGCCGACGGCTCGTGGCGCAAGGTGCCGACCGCGGTCGGCGTCGACGCCCAGGCCCGGCTGCGCGAGCTCGCCGAGGAGCGCGCCCAGCTGCCTCGGGGGTGAGCACCGGCACACGCTCCGTCGAGCGGGAGGTCAAGCTCGCCGTCTCCCCCGACTTCGTGCTGCCGCCGCTCACCGATCCCGGTGGTGACGTCTTCGCGGCGCCCGACGAGTCGTTCGAGCTGCACGCGACGTACTTCGACACCGCCGACTACCGGCTGTCGCGCGCGGGCGCGAGCCTGCGAGCGCGCGACGACGGCTGGACGGTCAAGCTGCCGGTCGGCACCGACGGCGAGGCGCTGGTCCGTGGCGAGCACGTCTTCGTCGGGCCGATCGACCACGCCGACCCACCCCCCGAGGCGCTCGACCTCGTCCGAGCGCTCACCCGCGGCGCACCGGTGCACTCGGTCGCGACCCTGCGGACGCGCCGCCATCGCGTCCGGCTGCGGGCCGGCGACGCACGCGAGGTCGGCGAGGTCGTCGACGACCGCGTCGAGGTCCGCCTCGCCGACACCGACGCGGTCAGCGAATCGTTCCGCGAGATCGAGGTCGAGCTGCCCGACTCGGCAAGCGACGCGCATCGCGCGGTCGTGCTGGCCCGGCTGCGCGGCGCCGGCGCCGGGCCCGCGGACCCGACCCCCAAGATCGTCCGGGCGCTCGGCCCCGCGGCGACGGCGCCGCCCGACGTGGTCGTCCCGGAGCCCATCGGACCACCGACGCTCGACTTCGTGGTGCAGCGGGCGATCGCCGCATCGGTCGCCCGCCTGATCGAGCACGACCCGGGCGTGCGGCTGGGTGAGGACCCCGAGGCCGTGCACCAGGCGCGAGTCGCGACCCGGCGGCTCCGCTCCGACCTGCGCACGTTCCGCACGTTGCTCGACGAGCACTGGTCCGACGGCTTGCGCGACGAGCTGCGCTGGCTCGGTGACGTGCTGGGCGTCGTCCGCGACGCCGACGTGATGCTCGAACGCCTGTCGTCGCACATCGAGGAGCTCGAACCGGTCGACCGGTCCGCCGCCGATCACCTGCTCGACGACCTCCGCGAGCAACGGGCTCGGGGCGTCGCGCAGCTGCTCGACGCGTTGCGCAGCGAGCGCTACGACACCGTGCTCGACCATCTCGTGCTCGCGGCACGGCGCCCCCGCTTGCTCTTGCGGGTCGACGACGAGGACGACCGCGACGTCCTGCGAGCGCTGGTGCGCAAGCCCTGGGATCAGCTCGCACGCGCCGTGCACGCGCTGCCCGACGAACCGACCGACACCGCCCTGCACGAGGTGCGGATCAAGGTCAAGCGCGCCCGCTACGCGGCCGAGGCCATCGCGCCCGCGATCGGCAAGCCGGCGCGCAGCTTCGCCCGAGCGCTCGTCGCCCTCCAGGACGTGCTCGGCGACCATCAGGACGCGGTCGTCGCGAGCGAGTGGCTCCGCCGGGCCGCCGCGTCGGCGCCCAACGGCGAGCAGGGGTTCGCAGCGGGCTTGCTGGCGGCGCGCGAGCGAGCCGCCATCGTCGCGGGACGTGAGTCGTGGCGGGACGTGTGGGACGACGTCGACCGCAAGCGGATCCGGGGCTGGCTGTGAGCAAGGCGAAGCGCGGCGGGGCCAAGGGCCGACGCGAGCAGACGCCCGAGCCCGAGGTCCGCGCCGCAGGTGGGCTGCTGCACCGCGAGGGCCGGCGGCGGCTCCGCCGGCGCGACGAGATCGCGGTCGTGCACCGACCCCGCTACGACGACTGGAGCTTCCCGAAGGGCAAGCGCGACGCCGGCGATGCAGACGACGCCTCGACGGCGCTGCGCGAGGTCGAGGAGGAGACCGGCTTCCGCTGCGTGCTCGGGGAGGAGACGGGCAGCACCGAGTACCGCGACGGCCGGGGACGTCAGAAGGTCGTCAGGTACTGGCACATGGCGCTGGCCGAGGGCGAGACCGGCGACGGGTTCGTCCCCAACCGGGAGGTCGACGAGCTGCGGTGGTGCACGCCGGCCGAGGCGGCAAGACTCCTCACCTACGAACACGACCGGAACCTCCTCGACCGGCTCGAGAGGGACTAGCCCATGACCGTCTACGTCGTGCGCCACGGCAAGGCCGGCAGCCGATCGGCATGGACCGCCCCCGACGACCAGCGTCCACTGACCAAGGCCGGCCGCAAGCAGGCGGTCGCGCTCGTCGAGGCGCTCGAGGGCGCCGGCGTGACCCGGGTGCTGTCGAGCCCGTACGTGCGGTGCCGCCAGACGGTCGAGCCGCTGGCCGAGCGGCTGCGCCTGCCCGTCGACCTCGCCGACGCGCTCGAGGAGGGCGCTCCGCTCGTCGACACGTTGGCGTTGCTCGACAAGCTGGGCGACGACTCGGCGGTGCTGTGCACCCATGGCGACGTCGTCGGCGAGCTGCTTGACCACTGTCTCCGTCAGGGCGTGCGACTCGAGGACGATCGCATGGAGAAGGGGTCGACCTGGGTGTTCGACACCGAGGCCGGTGCGATCATCGCCGCCCGCTACGTCCCGCCTCCGGCGTGACGGCCCCTGCGTGAGCTCGATCGTCCCCGACGTCGACGCGCTCTTCGACCTGTTGGCGCGTCCCGACGCGACCGACGACGGTGAAGGCGTGTCGATGCTGGCCCACCACCTCCAGACGGTGGCACGGCTCGCGATCGACGCACCCGACGATCGCGAGCTCCAGATCGCCGGGCTCGTCCACGATCTCGGGACGACGCTCGAGCCGGGCCGGCCGCTGACCCACGCGCGCACCGGAGCCGACACCGTGCGGGCGCTGCTCGGGGAACGCGTCGCCGCGCTCGTCGCGCAGCACGACCAGGCGAAGCGCTACCTCGTCACCGTCGACGCCGACTACCTCCGGGTGCTCAGCCCGCAGAGCATCGCGACGCTCGAGGTGCAGGGCGGTCCGATGGATCCGACCGAGGTGCGCGAGTTCGAGCGCCGTCCGGACTTCGAGGCTTGCGTCGCGCTGCGCCGCGCCGACGACGACGCCAAGGTCCCGGGCAAGGACGTCCCGCCCCTCACCCACTGGCGCGCCACCCTGTTCTCTTGATGCGCATCTGAGACCCCCTATACGGGGTCTCAGATGCGCATCACCGGGGTTCAGGCGATCAGGCTGCGGTGAGGGGGGCTGACTCGGGGAAGAGGATGCCGGGGACGTCCCAGACGCCGTCGAGGAGATGGGTGTGGGGAGCCCGGGCGAGCTCGTCCCGGGAGTGCACCCCGGTGAGGACTCCCGCGACGACGCTGGCGCCGGCGCGGGTCCCGGCCACCAGATCGCTGACCGCGTCGCCGACCACCGCCACCTCGCGCACCGTGTCGATGCCGCTGCGCAGCAGCGCAGCCAGGATCAGGTCGGGGTGGGGCCGACCCCGCAGCACCGAGCCGACGCCGGATGGCGCCGGCATGCCTGGGGCCAGCGCGCCGTCGATCACGTCGCGCCAGCCGAGTGCTTCGATGATCTGGTCGAGCGTCCGCTGCGAGTAGCCGGTCGCCAGGTACACCGCGACCCCTCGGTCACGCAGCGCCTCGATCGCCTCACGCGCTCCGGGAATCGGCTCGATGCCGCCCTGCGCGACCGCCGACTCGACCGCGACCTCGAACACGTGGTTCGCCAGCTGCGCGCGCTTCTCGTCCTCGATCAAGGCGCGGAACACGTCGAGGCGCGATCGGCCCTGGGTACGACGGATGTAGACGAGTCGATCGGAGAAGCCGCGCGTGTCGGGCCCGGCACCGTACGCGGCCAGCGCCTCGACGAACGCCGTGAGCACGACGTCGTCGTCGCTGATCGTCGTGCCGCCGGTGTCGAGCACCGCGAGTCGAGTCCTGTCGCGCACGCCAGCAGTGTGACTCGCGCGCTCGACGCGCGGAAGCACCGTCTCATCAGGCTTCGCACGTTGTTCACCACGTCTCAACGTTCGTGATCCGGGGCGCCGCGCCCGGCGCGATACCGTGGCGGGAGATGCGAGTGCTCGTGACCAACGACGACGGCGTCGAGGCACCGGGCTTGCACGCACTCGCGAGCGCGATGGTGCGCGCCGGTCACGACGTGATGGTCGTGGCACCGAGCGGTGAGCGAAGCGGCAGCGGTGCCGCGATCGGGCGCCTCCACCGCACCGGCCCGATCGCGTGGACACCGGTCGAGTGGCCCGACCTCCCGGGCGTGACGGTCAACGCGCTCGACGTCCCGCCGGCAGCCGCCGTCTACGCGGGCTGCGTCGGTGCGTTCGGCGACGGGCCCGACGTCGTCGCGTCGGGAGTCAACCCCGGCCTCAACTACGGACACCTGGTGCTGCACTCCGGCACCGTCGGGGCCGCGCTCACCGCCGCTGCGCTCGGGGTCTCGGGCGTCGCCGTCAGCATCGCCTGGGGCGAGGAGCAGCACTGGGAGACCGCGGCGACGATCGCGGCCGACGCCGTCGAGTGGGTCGCCGGCCAGTCCGGTGCCCCGATGGTGGCCAACGTGAACGTGCCCAACGTCGGGCTCGCGCAGGTGAAGGGCGTTCGCGACGCGCACCTGTGCCCGTTCAACGAGCGCTGGGAGGCGACGGCCAGTGCCGGCGAGCTCGCGCTCGAGTACATCGGCCACGCCGGCGACCCCGCCCCCGACACCGACTTCGCGCTCGTGAAGTCGGGCTACGCCTCCGTCACCCTCCTCGACGGCATGGCGACGGTCCCCGGAGGGGCGAAGCACGCGGCCACCTGCATCGGGCGCGCGCTCGATACGCGTGTCTTGCGACGCGGCGTTGCTTGAGTTGGTGCGCCCGCCGACATCGGGACCCCACTACGGGCGGCGCCTCCCGGCGGCCGAGCCTCTGCTCCCTCACTTCGTTCGGTCGGGTCTTCGACCCGAGTCTCGGCCGCCTTCGGCTTGATCCCGCCCTTCGGGGGGTCCCGAGATCGACGGACGCCGGGTCCTTGGTCGCCGCGCCGGTCACCTTCGTGTCGAGCGCGGCTCGATCGAGCTGGCGACTCACGAGGCGGCTGGGTCGGTGGATGGTCACGACTCGCGGTGACTTCACGTCGTCGGCGGGCGGCGGGCTGTCCGGCGCGCGTTCAGGTAGCTACGGCTTCTCGTAGCGGTAGCCCACGCCGCGGACGGTGACGAGTCTTGTGGGGTTCGCGGGGTCGGGTTCGATCTTGGCTCTGAGGCGCTTGACGTGGACGTCGAGGGTCTTGGTGTCGCCGTAGTAGTTGGGGCCCCAGACCCGGTCGATCAGGACGTCGCGGGTCAGCACTCGCCCGGCGTTGAGCAGAAGGAGCTCGAGGAGCTCGAACTCCTTCAGCGGGAGGGCGACGAGGTCGCCGCGCACCGACACCTCGTGGCGCGCCGCGTCGAGGTGCACGTCGCCCACCTCGATCACCTCGACCGCCGGGGTGTCGCTGCCGTTGGTCGGTGACCGTCGCAGCGCGGCACGCACGCGTGCGACCAGCTCACGCAGGCGAAACGGCTTGGTGACGTAGTCGTCGGCGCCGACCTCGAGCCCGACGACGGCATCGATCTCGGCGTTCTTCGCGGTCACCATGATGATCGGGACCTGCGAGCGCGTCCGCAGCTCGCGGCAGACGTCGACCCCCGACATCTGGGGCAGCATCACGTCGAGCAGCACCAGCGACGGGCGGGACGCGTCGAATCGGGCGATCGCCTCCGCACCGTCGGCCGCGGTGTCCACGAGGAAGCCCTCCCGCTGCAGCGCGACGGTCAGCGCGTCGCGGTACGACTGCTCGTCGTCGACGACGAGGATCGTGGGTGGGTCGGCCATCAGGAAGCCTCCGCTCCGACGGGTGAGGGTGTCCCGACGCTCCCGGCCAGCGGCAGCGCGAGCCGGAACGTCGATCCCTGCCCCTCGGCGGACTCCACCGACACGTCACCGCCGTGTGCCTGCGCGACGTGCCGCACGATGGAGAGGCCCAGCCCGGTCCCGCCTGTCACCCGGCTGCGCGCCTTGTCGACCCGGTAGAAGCGCTCGAAGATCCGCTCGAGGTCGCGACTCGGGATGCCGATGCCGTGGTCGCGCACCACGATCACGACGCGTCCCTGGAGCTGTTCGGTGAACAGCTCCACCGTGCCACCCTCCTCCGAGTACTTGATCGCGTTGTCGAGCAGGTTCGTGACGGCACCGAGGAGCTTGGTCGGATCGCACTCGATCGACAGGTCGTGGCGCGGCTCCTCGTAGCGCAGCGGCATCCCGCGCGCGAGCGCCAGCGCCCGCACTCGCTCGACGGCCTCGTCGAGCAGCACGTGCAGCGGCACCTGCTCCCGCGTCGGCGACTCCTGGGCCTCGATGATGCTCAGGTCGAGCAGGTCGTCGACGATCCGAGCCAGTCGGTCGGTCTCCCGCAGGATCTGGTCGGTGAGGGCGCGCACCGTCTCGGGCTCGTCGCTCTGGGCGATGGTCTCGGCGAGCAGCGCCAGCGCGCCGATCGGCGTCTTGAGCTCGTGGCTGACGTTGGCCACGAAGTCGCGCCGCACGTCGTCGGTGCGGCGCTGCTCGGTGACGTCTCGCACGACCACCACCGCGCCGCCGCTCACACCCTCGAGCTCGAGCGGCCGGGCGCGCACGACGAGCACCTCGCGAGGCGGCCCGAACAGCGGCAGCTCCTGCTGGCAGGTCTCCCCGGCCAGAGCGCGCGCGACGAGGCGGTCGATCAGCTCGGCGACGGCAGCGTTCGAGTGACGGGCAGCTCGGAAGCGCGACGCGGCTTCGTTGCGGACGACCTCCGAGCCCTCCGCGTCGAAGACCACGACCGCGTCACCGATCGCGTCGAGCGCCGCATCGAGACGCGACACGCGCTGTTCGAGCTGCGCGACCCGCGCTCGTGCCTCCGCCTCGGCTCGAACAGCTCGCTCTTGAGCGTCGCGCAACCGTCGGCGCATGGTCTCAGTGTGTCCCCACGCGCACGGTCGCGCGCGGATCAGCCGAAGCGGCCAGTGATGTAGCCCTCCGTTCGGGGATCGGCCGGCTGGGTGAAGATCTTGTTCGTCTCGTCGAACTCCACCAAGCGGCCGGTCCGAGCTCCGTCCTCCCCCACGTCGGTCGTGATGAACGCCGTCATGTCGGACGCGCGCGCGGCCTGCTGCATGTTGTGCGTCACGATGACGATCGTGTACTGACCCTTCAGCTCTTCCATCAGGTCTTCGATCTTCGCCGTGGCGATCGGGTCGAGCGCCGAGCACGGCTCGTCCATGAGGATGACGTCGGGCTCGACCGCTATGCAGCGGGCGATGCAGAGACGCTGCTGCTGACCGCCGGAGAGCGCGAACGCGCTCTCCTTGAGCTTGTCCTTGACCTCGTCCCACAGCGCGGCGCGCGTCAAGGCGCGCTCGACGACGTCGTCGAGCCCACGCTTCTTGCCGAGGAGCCGAGGCCCGAACGCGATGTTGTCGTAGATCGACTTCGGGAACGGGTTCGGCTTCTGGAACACCATGCCGATGCGACGACGCACCTCGACCGGGTCGACCTTCGATCCGTACAGGTCGGCACCGTGGTACGAGAGCGAGCCGTGCACCTTGGCTCCGGGGACGAGGTCGTTCATGCGGTTGAAGCACCGGATCAACGTGCTCTTTCCGCAGCCCGACGGTCCGATGAGCGCGGTGATCTGGCGCGCCGCGATGTCGAAGGTGACCTCGCGGATCGCCATGTTGCCGCTGTAGCTGACGGCCAGGTCCTTCATGCTGAAGACGACCTCGCCGCCCGCCGACGCGGGTGGGTCGTGGGGCTCGTCATGGCGCACGACCTCGGGCGGGTGCATCACGGCCTGGCTCATCGGCTCATCGCTCCCGGGCTCATTCGTCGTCATCGCTCGCGATCCTCGCGCGGTCGTCTGCGGGCTGGCGCTGCATGTTCACCGCAGGTCCACGAGCATCGGCGAGACCCTAGGGATCGCCGAGGACGAGCCCGTGATCGGGGGGTGGAACGAGGGTGAACGACAGGTGAACAGTCGCCCGGGCCGCGGGTCCCGCGGATGCGATGCGCGGCGGAGGCGGTCACAATGCGTCCTGCCGCCGCGCACCCCCGCTGCGCGGGTGACCTGGAGCGACGATGCCCGATTCCGACGACCTCTTCGACTCGCCGACGCCCGAGCCGCCGGCCGAGACCCGCCGCACGTTCGGCGAGAGCATCGAGGGGATCCGCGCCGACGTCATCAAGCTCGCGGGCCTGACGAGCGAGGCGATCGGTGCCTGCACCCAGGCCCTGCTGGACGCCGACCTCACCGCCGTCGAGCGGGTCGTGGGCGAGGACGCGACGATCGACGAGCTCAAGGAGTCGGTCGAGTTCCGCGTCTACGAGGTCTTCGCCACCCAGCAGCCCATGGCCGGCGACCTCCGAACGCTGCTCGCCGTGCTCCGGATCCTCCAGGAGATCCAGCTCACCGCCGACCTCACCGTGACGATCAGCAAGGCGACCCGCCGCCTCTACCCGGGACAGCTCCCTCCCAAGGTCAGAGGTCTGATCGAGCGCATGGGTGCGCAGGCGGCGATCCAGCTCAACCTGGCCGTCGATGCCTTCGCCGACGCCGAGGTCGCGATCGCCTCGGCGCTGCCCGACATGGACGACGTGATGGACGACCTCCAGAAGGAGCTCTTCCGGGCGATCTTCGCGACGAGCACTAGCGACGAAGCCGGCATCCAGCAGGCGGTGCAGCTCGCGCTGGTCGGGCGCTACTACGAGCGCATCGCCGACCACGCGGTGCTCATCGGTGCGTGGACCCGATTCATGGTCACCGGTGAGTTCCCGTCGCGCGCCGAGCAGAGCGACAGCGGCGCCTGACCACACCCGCAACATCCGATCGCTCGGCCACTCGACATTGTGGCGCTGTTCACTCCCCGTTCACCACGGCGGAAGTTCCACGCCACGTGCTCTCCGTAACTTGCGCGCCGCAAGCTACCGATCTCCCGATGCAGGAGGGTTCCATTGATCCGCTTCATCCGACGCCAGCGCGTGGCCGCCGTCGCTGTCGGTGTGCTCGCGGTCGGCGTGCTGAGCGCCGGTCCGGCGGCCGCCCAAGGTGACGAGGTCTACATCTCGGGCTCGTCGACCGTCGAGCCGATCACGTCGCTCAACGCCGAGATCTTCGCCGAGGACAACTCGGGTGCGAGCATCCGAGTGGACGGTCCGGGGACCGGTGACGGCTTCCAGATCTTCTGCGAGGGCGAGACCGACGCCTCCGACGCCTCGCGTCCGATCGACGAGGAAGAGGTCGCGGCGTGCGAGGCCGCCGGGGTCGAGTACACCGAGCTCCCGGTCGCCATCGACGGCCTGACGGTCGTCGCCAACAACAGCAGCGACATCAAGTGCATGTCGTTCTCCGACCTGTACGCAGTGTTCGGGCCGGAGTCGGCCGGCGGTGAGGTCGACCTCGCGGACGCCTCGGCGCTCGCCACCGAGCTCGGCTCGAGCCAGATCCCGACGAGCGGAACCGTCGAGAAGTACACCCCCGGCGCCGAGTCGGGCACCTACGACTCGTTCATCGAGATCACCTACGAAGACACGATGGAGGAGCGGCTCGAGGCCGGCGACATCCCGGCCGACCGCACCGGCACGAACGACGAGGGTGAGGCAGAGGTCACCGAGCCCCTCATCGCCGCCGGCACGTTCCCCAACGACAACGACATCGTGAAGCGCGTCGAGGAGTCGGACAACGGTCTCGGCTTCTTCGGGTTCGCCTACTTCCAGGAGAACAAAGGCAACCTGAAGGGCGTGGCCATCGAGAACCCCGACACCGGGAAGTGCGTGAAGCCGACGGCGAAGACGATCCGCAACGGGTCGTACCCCATCGCCCGAGTGCTCTACATCTACCCGAACAACGCCAAGCTCGGTGAGAACGCGACGTTCAAGGACTTCATGGACTACTACATGACCAAGGACGTCCTGACCGAGAACGTCGAACAGGCGGGCTACGTGCCGATGTCCAACGCGGAGATCACCAAGTCGATCGACGCCTACGAGGCGATCGGCTAGCACCTCGCAAGGAGCGCGACGAGGGCGGTCGGTCCAACTCCCCCCGGACCGACCGCCCTCTCGCCGTCGGGGCAGAATCCACCCAGACCACCGGCCCAGGGACAGCGCATGACCACGATCTCCACGGGGGCCCCCGGCCCCGTCGATCTGTCCGGGAACCCCCGCCGCCATCGGCGGGAGCGCTTCTTCCGCTCGCTGTTCCTCACCGCCGGCATCTCGTCGCTGCTGATCAGCATCGCGATCGTCGCCTCGCTCGTGGGCGACTCGATCACGTTCCTCTCGAACATCGACCTGTCGTCGCTGTGGACCGATCCCCATCGGTGGGCACCGCGCGTCGGACGGTTCGACCTGCTCACCGTCTTCATGGGTTCGCTGCTCGTGACGGGGATCGCGATGATCGTCGCGGTGCCGCTCGGGCTCGGCGCCGCGTTCTACCTCGCCGAGTACGCGTCACCCCGGGTGCGACGACTGCTGAAGCCGGTCCTCGAGGTGCTCGCGGGGATCCCGAGCATCGTGCTCGGCTTCTTCGCCGTCGCGTGGATCGGGCCCAACATCGTCCAGAACATCTTCACCGACGCGAGCACGTTCAGCATCGCCGCCGCGGGCATCGGCGTCGGCTTCCTCGTGACGCCACTCGTCGCGTCGGTCAGCGAGGACGCGATGCGGGCCGTGCCCAACTCGTTGCGAGAGGCGTCCTACGGGATGGGCGCCCGCAAGATCACCACCGTCGTGCGCGTCGTCTTCCCCGCCGCGATCTCGGGGATCGTCGCGGCGGTGATCCTCGCCGCCGCCCGCGCCATCGGCGAGACCATGGTCGTGCTGCTCGCCGCCGGATCCTTCGCCGAGGCCGACTACACCACCGACCCCGCCAACATCGGCCTCACCGTCACCGCGGCGATGGCCTCGCTCGCCACCGGCACCGACCAGGTGGCGGGCGGCGGCGGCTCGGGTGCCGGCCAGGCGTTCAACAGCCTCTTCTTCCTCGGTCTGCTCCTGTTCATCGTGACGCTCATGTTGAACCTGCTCGGCGATCTCTTCGTCCGCCGGATCCGGGAGAGCTACTGATGAGCACCGCCGACGTCGCCGTCTCGAGGAACCTCACCGTCGAGCGCGCGCTGCGCGGCAAGAAGATCGACGTCTGGGGCCTCGTGTTCCAGACCATGCTCCTCATCTCGCTGCTCGCCTGCCTCGCGATCATCGTCCTGCTCCTGTGGGAGGTGCTCAACGACGGCGTCGGCGTCTACAGCGACCGCGGCTTCGTGATCTCCGAGTGGCCCGACCAGACCGCGGCGACCGTGTCGGAGGTGTTCGACTTCCTCGTCGCACCGATCGGCGTGATGGGCTGGATCTTCAGCCTCGCCGTCGTCCTGCTCCTCCCGCTCGGCCTCTACGCCGCGTTCCGCAAGTCGCTGCGCCTCGGGCTGGTGCTCGTCGCCGTCCTGGTCGGGATCCTGCTCTTCACCGGGCTCATCCAGACGAGCGACTTCCTCACCTCGCCCCTCTCTCGGTTCTCCGAGCGGGCGGGCATCGGGCAGGCGATCTTCGGTTCGCTCGTCCTCGCCGCGATCGTGATCCTCGTGGCGATGCCGCTCGGCATCGCCACCGCGCTGTACCTGGAGGAGTACGCCCGCGAGAACCGGTTCACCAACCTGGTGCGACTCAACATCCGCAACCTCGCGGGCGTCCCCTCGGTCGTCTACGGCATCCTCGGCCTCGCGGTGTTCGTGCAGCTCATGGGCAGCGACATCGACACGATCCCCCTCATCGGAGGGCCGCTGGAGAGCATCTTCGGCGAGGGCGGGATCACCGGCGGCAAGACGATCATCGCCGGCGGCCTCACGCTCTCGGTGGTCGTGCTGCCGATCGTGATCGTCACCGCGTCGGAGTCGATCCGCGCGGTGCCCCAGACGCTCCGCGAGGGTGGCTACGGCGTCGGTGCGACGAAGTGGGAGGTGCAGCGCACGCTCGTCCTCCCCAACGCGTTCGCCGGCATCCTGACCGGGACGATCCTCTCCGTGTCACGGGCGATCGGTGAGACCGCGCCGCTCATCCTCGTCGGCGCGTTCTACGGCACCTTCTTCACCACCGGCGGCGCGAACTTCTGGGACAAGTTCTCCACCACCTACACCGCGCTCCCCCAGGTCGTGTACCAGTGGGCTGCCGAGCCCGCCGAGGAGTTCCGGATCAGCCTCACCGCCGCCGCGATCATGGCCCTGCTCGTGGTCACCCTCATCGCCAACCTCACCGCCGTCCTCCTGAGGAACCACTTCGAGAAGCGCTGGTAGGTCGGACGGGGGAGGCAGGCCTCCCCCGTAGGCCCTTCCGGCGCGACCGTTCGGCGTCGTCGGTCGTTGACGGCCGGCGAAGCCGGCCGTCAACGAGCGAGCAGTGCGCAGTCGCCTCGTACCTGGTAGCACGTCGTGATGGCCGACGACGATCGACGACTGGTCACGCGTCGCGACGCGATGAAGATGCTCGGTGCGGCCGCGGGCGCGGCTGGTGCGCTCGGCTTCACGGGTGGGATCGCCGGCGCCGCGACGAGCAACCTGATCGGCCGGCTCGCCCCCGTCCAGGGCGCATCCGCGACGACCGCGCTCTCGGGTCGTGTCGTGCTGCCCGGCGATGCCGAATACGAGGCGGCGCGCCAGCTGTGGGACGCGCTGTTCACGTCCTATCCGGCCGTCGTCGTGTTCGTCCAGAGCAGCGATGACGTCGCGACTGCGCTCGAGTGGGCACGCGCACACGACACGGCGCTTCGCGTCCGCAGCGGCCGCCACTCGCTCGAGGGGTGGTCGTCGGTCGACGGCGGGATCGTCATCGATGTCAGCGACCTCAAGTCGATCGAGATCGACGAACGGGCGAAGACGGCAACCGTGGGCACCGGCGTCACCCAGGGTGAGCTCGTCGCGGCGCTCGACGGCACCGGACTCGGGTTCCCCACGGGCGACGAGGCGAGCGTCGGTCTCGGAGGCGTCGTGCTCGGCGGAGGCATCGGAGTCCTCTCCCGCTCGATGGGTGTGAGCTGCGACAACCTCCTCGCCGTCGAGCTCGTCGTGCCGTCGGGCAGGCGAGGGGCTCGTGTCGTACGGGCCGACGAGCGCCGCAACCGCGATCTGTTGTGGGCGTGCCGGGGTGGCGGCGGCGGCAACTTCGGCATCGCCACGTCCTACACGCTGCGCCTGCACCCGGTCCCCGACACGATCACGACGTTCAACGTCACCTTCCCGTTCGATTCCTTGCACTCCGCGTTCGACGCATGGCAGGGCTGGGCACCGGACGCCGACGAGCGCCTCGGGTCGACGATCGTCGTCCTCCCGCCCACGAGTGGCCTGTCGGTCGACGGCGTCTTCCTCGGGACGTCCGAAGAGCTCGGTGACCTCCTCGCCCCCATCGCCGACTCCGACGGTGCGACGGTGAAGACGACCGAGACGACGTTGGCGCAGCGCTACCAGAGCATCAACGGCGGCCCGCGTCAGAACGCGTACTGGAAGTTCACGCCGGCCTGGGCGTACCGCGAGCTGTCGTCAGCGGCACTCGACACCGTCAGCGAGATGATGGCGAAGGCACCGGCCGATCCGTGCAACTTCTGGTCGCTGAGCTGGGGCGGCAAGGTGAGGGAGGCACCGAGCGGCGGCACGGCCTTCTTCCACCGCGACCCGCTCTTCTACGCCGAGCCGGGCGCGGGCTGGAACGACCCGGCGCTCTCCGAAGCGTGCGTGACCTGGATCGGCGAGTTCCGCGAGGCGATGGACGACTACGTGGAGGGCGGCTACGTGAACGTGCCCGACGGAGCCATCGCCGACTTCGGCACCTCGTACTACGGCTCCAACTACCCCCGCCTGCAACGGATCAAAGCGAAGTGGGACCCCACCGACGTCTTCCACTTCGAACAGAGCATCGTCCCCGCGTGAGCTCGGTGCCGGAGGGCGGCGCCGACGCGCCGACCCCGCTCCGTCGGGCGTCTCACGGCGGCCGAGCCCCTGCTCCCTCGCTGCGCTCGGTCGGGTCTTCGACCCGGGTCTCGGCCGCCTCCGGCGCGGGTCCTCCTCCGGGGGTCGGCGCGTCGGCGCCGCGTCGCGCACGTGCTCGGCTCCCCTATCAATGGAGGAGCTACTGAATGAGGGGACCTACGAGGTCTCTTCTTCGGGGTAGCCGAGGTCCCACTCGATGATGAGGCGTTCGCGTTCGGCGTCTCGGTTGACTCGTTCGCGGTTGCGGCGGAACTGGGGGTCGTGGGGGGGGAGCAGCTGGAGCCGGGCGGAGGCCCGCTGACGGAACTGGTCGATCACGCGGCCGTCGCCGAAGACGGCGTGCACCTCCCAGTGCGGCGACGTCGGGCCCAGGTACACGATCTTCACGTGGCCCTGAGGCGGGAGCTGCTCCAGCTCCTCCTGCTCGATCGACATGTGCGACGGACTCCTGCTCGCGGACCGACCAGGCTAGGCGGTCACTCGGCGTCGGGCCGCTCCGCGAGCGTGGCCTGCACCTCGACCCGCTCGCCGTCCCGGTCGAGCACGACCACGATCGTGTCGCCCGGCCGGTGCGAACGGATCGCGGTGGGCACGTCGCCCGATCCGGTGATCGGCTCGCCCCCGATCTCGATGATGACGTCGCCCACCTCGATGCCGGCCTCCGCCGCCGGCGCGCCCTCGGTCACCACCGTGACGAGCGCCCCGGCGTCGACGCCGAGGTCCTCCTCCTCGGCGAGCGCCGGCGTGACGGTGTCGGTGGTGACGCCGAGGAACGCGGCCGCCCGCCCGAGGCGCAGGTCCTCGATGATCGGCTCCGCCTTGGAGATCGGGATCGCGAACCCGACGTTCTGCGCGACGTCGGGGCGGGCGATCGCGGTGTTGATGCCGATCACCCGGCCACTGGCGTCCAGCAGCGGCCCGCCGGAGTTGCCCGGGTTGATCGCCGCGTCGGTCTGCATCATGCCGAGCAGCGACCCGCCGAGGTTGGTCTCGACCGTGCGGTTGGTGCCCGAGATGATGCCCCGCGTCACGCTCAACCCGCCCTCGAGCGCGAGCGCGTTGCCGATCGCGACCACCTCGTCACCGACCTGGGCCGCCTCGGAGTCACCGATCTCGATCGGGACGAGGTCGGTGCGCTCGACCTTGAGCATCGCGAGGTCGGTCGACGGATCCTGTCCGAGGATCTCGGCGCTCTCCAGCTCGCCGCTGGTGAACGCCACCTGGATGCGCGTCGCACCGTCGACCACGTGGCTGTTGGTGACGATGTAGCCGTCGGCCGTGAGCACGAACCCCGTGCCCGCGCCGCCGTTGCCGGTGCCGGGCCCGTCACCGGTGGTGATCGCGACGATGGCCGGCTCGGTCCGCTCGATGATCCCCGCGACGTCGGTCTCGTCGCCCGCGAGCTCGGTGGCGGGTCGGCTGACCACCTCGGGGGACGAGGAGCGCACGATCGTCGTGGTGTCGCCGTCGTCGAACGCGAGGAAGAGCCCGCCGGTGACCAGCGCACCCACCAGGCCGCCGACGAGCGCACCCACGAGGAGGCTCCGGCCGCGCGAGGGCTCCTGACCCGGAGGCGAGCCGGGGCCGACCGGCCCGGCGGGAGGGTGCTCGATCGTCGTCATGTCGCTCATGGGCTCCGCTGCTCCGTCCCGGGTCGGGGGTGGGGCCTCATCCTCTCCGGGGGGCCTGAGAGTCCGGTGAGAGCCGTCCCAGCATCGCATGCCCGCCGGCCCGTCCGGACGTCGGGGCCGCGGAGCGCCGTGGCCGCACGGGACTCCGTGGGAACCAGGGCCCCCTTGCGTACGTTCAACCCCTCGATGGACGAGACGTTCGGCACCCCCGACCACCACACCCCGCCCTGGATGAACCGCGGGCGCTGTCGGTCGCTCAGCCCGGCGGAGTTCTTCCCGTCCGACGGGGTGGGCGTCGAGCGGGCCCGGCGGATCTGCGCCGAGTGCCCGGTCAAGGCCGAGTGCCTGGAGTACGCGCTCACGTTCCGGATCGACCACGGGGTGTGGGGTGGTTGCTCCGAGCGCGAGCGTCGCCGGATCCTGCGGCAGCGTCGGCTCACCTCCGCCCGCTAGACGAGCCACTGCCGCACCGCCCGGTCGCCCTGCCCCCGCTCGGGGGAGGTGACCGGGCGTCGTCGCGCCCGGCACCCCTGCCGATCGAGGTCTCCTTCAGCCGCGCGCTGCGGGCTCCAGGGACGCATCGACGCCGGCCAGCGACTCGCGCAGCGCCGCCACGCGCTCGGGGACGATGCGCCACCAGACCCACCGGCCTCGCTTCTCGCCCACGATGAGCCCTGCCTCGGCGAGCTGCTTCGTGTGGTGCGACACGGTGGGCTGCGACTTGCCGAGCGGCCCTTGCATGTCGCACGAGCACAGCTCGCCGGCGTCGGCGATCAGGCTGAGCAGGCGCAGGCGCACCGGGTCGGCGAGCGCCGCGTAGACCCGCGCGAGGTCCTCGGCCTGCTCCTCGTCGAGGGGCGCATCGAGCAGCGACGGGCAGCACTGCGGTGCGGGATCCGTGCGCATGGCGGCCTCCTCGATCGGGTCGGTCGGGTCGAGCGGTCCTGTCGGCGAACCTATCGACGATATTCGATTTGTATTGACAACCATCGATGCATTTGCCATCATCGATGAATCGACTAGTGTCAATCTACCAGGGTCACACCTGGTCGAGGAGGAACGATGTCCAGGGTCCAGCTCGCACTCAACGTCGACGACCTCGAGTCGTCGATCGACTTCTACTCGAAGCTCTTCGGCACCCCGCCCGCGAAGCGTCGGGACGGCTACGCGAACTTCGCCATCGAGAGCCCGCCGCTGAAGCTGGTGCTCGTCGAGGGCCAGGGCGCGCCCGGGTCGCTCAACCACCTCGGCGTCGAGGTGGAGTCGACCGAGGACGTGCACGCGGCGACGCAGCGCCTGGCGTCGGAGGGGCTCGCCACCGCGACCGAGGACGAGGTGTCGTGCTGCTTCGCGCTCCAGGACAAGGTGTGGGTCGACGCCCCGAGCGGTGAGCCGTGGGAGATCTACACCGTGCTCGCCGACGTCGAGCACGCGCCGGGCGAGCTGCGCACCGTCGCCCCCGGTGACGACGCCACCTGCTGCGCGTCGGCACCCGAGTCGGAAGCCCGCTGCTGCGGGTGAGCGACACGCACGACCTCCTGCGGCGCGCCAGCGCCGAGCTGGTGGGCACGGCGTTCCTCGTCGCGGCTGTCATCGGGTCGGGCATCGCGGCACAACGGCTCTCCCCCGGAGACACCGGTGTGCAGCTGCTCGAGAACGCGGTCGCGACCGGCGCCGTGCTCGTCGCGCTCATCCTGGCGCTGGGGTCGATCTCGGGCGCGCACTTCAACCCGATCGTCACCCTGGCCGACCGGATCCTCGGTGGCATGACCACCCGCGAGGCGGGCGCGTACGTCGTCGCCCAGGTCGCCGGTGGGTGCCTCGGCGCGATCGTCGCCAACCTGATGTTCGACCTGCCTGCGGTGACGTGGTCGACCCACGACCGTTCGTCGTCGGGAATCCTGCTGGGTGAGCTCGTGGCCGCGTTCGGACTCCTGATGGTGATCCTCGGCGTCGTGCGCGCCGGGCGCGCGCAGATGGCCGCGTTCGCGGTCGCGGGCTACATCACCGCCGCGTACTGGTTCACGTCGTCGACGAGCTTCGCGAACCCGGCCGTCACCGTCGCCCGCACGTTGTCCGACACGTTCGCCGGCATCGAGCCGGCCGACGTCCCGGCGTTCGTCGCGCTCCAGGTCGTCGGCGCGCTCGCGGCGATCGCCCTGGTCCGCTACTGGCGACCGAACCTCGACGCCGACGACATCGTCGTCCCCCACGAGCAGCCGACCTGACCGAGAGACCGGACCCACCGAGCACCCACGACCGCAGGAGCCCCACCATGACCGACGCCCCGACTCCGCTGAGCCCCGAGCAGAGCCTCGCGCTGCGCACGGCCGCCCATCGCCTCGCCGAGGAGTTCGACGGCGTGTTCGGCACCGAGACGATCGACCTGTTCCTGCACACGAGCTTCGAGCAGTTCGCCGACCGGGCGACGATCGCGAAGTTCCTGCCGCTCCTCGCCGAGCGGTTCGCCCGCCAGCGCCTGAAGGCCCTCGCCCGCGTCGAGGGCAAGGCCGACGACGGCACCCCGATCGTGCTGTTCCTGTGCGTGCACAACGCGGGGCGGAGCCAGATGGCGCTGGGCTGGTTCCAGCACCTCGCCGGCGACCGGGCGATCGCGTGGTCGGGTGGTTCCGAGCCGGGCACGGAGGTCAACCCCGCCGCCATCGCGGCCATGGCCGAGATCGGGATCGACATCACCGGCGAGTACCCGAAGCCCTGGACCGAGGAGATCGTCCAGGCGGCCGACGTCGTGGTGACCATGGGCTGCGGCGACGCGTGCCCGCTCTACCCGGGCAAGCGCTACGAGGACTGGGAGCTCGACGACCCGGCCGGTCAGGACGTCGCCGCGGTGCGACCCATCCGCGACGAGATCGGCGACCGCGTCCGTGCCCTGCTGGCGAGTCTCGAGGTGCCCGTTCCTTCTTGATGCGTCGCTCGACCACCGTTTCGGTGGTCGAGAGACGCATCAGTTCCAGCCGAAGGGTCCGAGGACGAAGTCGACGACCTCGGTGAGGAACCCGTCGCCTCCGCCGTCGATCGCGGCGAGTGCCTCGTGCGCGACCTCGGGCGGGGCGTCCGACACCCCGGTCATCACGAGGTCGTCACGGGTCCAGATCACGACCGTCCCCGCCGCGGTCGCGTACGCCGTGGCGCGCTCGTCGTCGACCGTGCCCTCACGTCCCCCCTCGGGGAGCGACGACCAGTCGACGTTGCCGGGCTGCTGGAACACCGACAGGCTGAACAGCCCGTCGCCGTAGAAGAGCTGCACGGTGCCGTCGGGATGCTCGTAGCGACCGAGCAGCTGGAAGCCCGGGTCGAGCGTCTCGGGCGCCACGAAGCGAGGGCCCAGATCGTCGGTTGCGGTCGGACCGGGCACCCCGCCGGGCACGGGTGGCACCGCGGGCGCGACGCCGTCCGCGGCCAGGTGGGTGAAGCGCACCGAGCGCTCGAGGTCGCCGTCCTCCTGGAGCACGTCGCGCCGCAGCAGCAGCCCGAGCTCCTTGTCGACATAGAAGCGGGCGCGCTCGGTGCCGTCGTCGAAGCTCGCGACCACTACGAACGCATCGCGCCCCGCGACGCGGGCGTCGTCGTCGAGCTCGAGCTCCCACGTCGACCCCGGCTGGGGCGGCTTGCGCCCCTCGGTGTGACCCCACACCGTCGCGATGCCGTCGTCGGCGGCCCAACGGGCGCCGTCGGCACCGACCACGAAGTTGTCGCCGTTGCCGACGACGTAGGCGTCCCCGCGGGAGCGGGCGCCGGTGCGCTCGACGCGCAGGTCGTCGCCGTCTCGCCAGCGGACCTCGACGATCCCGGTGAGGGCGACGTCGTCGGACGCGTCGCGCGCCCGCTGGAGCAGCGCTTCGGGATCGGCACCCGCCGCCGCGGGCGTCCCCGGCACGGTGAGCACCGTCACCGCGAGGAGACCCGCCACGAGCGCGGCGCGCCGGTGCCTCATCGGCCGAACCCCGGCACGCCGACCGACGCGAGGCTGCTCACGGCGTCGTCGTCGATCGACGAGCGCGCCGCGTGCGCATCGGTGAACGTGGACACCTGGGGCGTGACCTTGTCGGGCTGCGGGATGGCCACCACGCCGACGACGATGACCGCCGCGGCCGCCGCGCCCGTGACCGCGAGCTTCCAGCGCCCCGAGCGTCGCTCTCTCGTCTTGCGTGCCACCCGGAGGTCGACGACGTCGTCACCGGCCATGACCTTCTGCCAGAACTCGGGCGATGCGTCGACCGACGGGAGCGCGCGCAGGGCGCTGCGGGTCTCGCGCAGCTCGTCGAGCACCGCGCGCCATTCCTCCGACTCGGCCAGACGGATCTCGACGTCGGCGCGCTCGGCGTCGTCGAGCTCACCGTCGAGGTACGCGGACAGCCACTCCTCGGTCATCGGCTGCTCGCTCACGCTGCCCCCTCCGTCAACACCCCGCGCAGCTGGCGCCGCCCGCGGTGGATGCGCGACCGCACGGTACCGACCGGGATGCCCAGCGAGTCGGCGATCTGCTCGTACGACTGGTCGGCGACGTCGCACAGCACGACGGGCACGCGGAACTCCTCGGGCAGCCCGGCGAGCGCGGCCTGGAGGTCGGCCGGGAGCTCACGGCTCGCCTCGTCGGCGGCGGGCTCGGGCGGCAGGACCCAGTCGGGGTCGTCGGGGAGCGCGGACGTCGGACGCCGCTTGCGGCGTCGCATCTCGTCGAGGAAGACGTTCGTCACGATCCGGGCCAGCCAGCCTTCCAGGGACCCCGGCTCGTAGCGCTCCAGGCCCCTGCGGACCCTGATGAGCGCTTCTTGGACGAGGTCCTGCGCGTCTTGTTCGTTGCCGGCCAGGCGGTAGGCCACCGTGTAGAGGAAGCGCCCGTGATCGCGGGCGACCTCCTCCCAGGTGGGGATCCCGTCGGCCATGTGACAAACGAACCGATGCGCCTACCGGTTCCCGCTCACCCCTCCTGGGGCGATCGGTCCGGGGCGGGGCGGCTCAGGCCTTGTCGGACTCGTCGTCGGCCCCCTGGGCGCCCTCGTTGACGCCCTTCTTGAACTCCTTCTGGGCCTGCCCCATCGAGCGGGCGAGCTTCGGGAGCTTGGCGCCGCCGAAGATCAGCAGGACGATCAGCAGGATGATGATGAGCTCTGTAGGGCCGAGGTTCATGCGGACGGCTCTCCTGCGACTTCCGGGGGCGATTCCGGCACTGATGGCGCGGGGCTCAGGTTACCCGCTCACCCCGGCGGCACCGCCTCCGCCCGGTGGGGCGGCCGGCGTCGCGGCGACGCCCTGGAACGGGCGCAGCGCCTCCGCGAGCGCGTCGACCTCGTCGAGGTCGGCGACGTGGAACGGGACGGCACCGGGACCCACGATGAGGGTCTCGATCCCGAGCTCGACCCAGCCCGCGACCTGCTCACGGACCTGCTCGACCGTCCCGACCAGACGACCCGTGCGCCAGTCGTCGAGCGTGACCGCGTCGAGGATCCCCTTCGGGGTCCCCGCGCGCAGGCGCTCGAACCGACGCTCGAGGTCGCGCTCGTCCTCGCCGACGAGCGCGTAGAGGCCGAGGCTGCGCCAGACCGTGGTCGGGTCGCGCCCGGCGTCGGCGCACGCCCGCTCGAGCACCTCGAGGCGCTGCCGGTAGTCGGCGTGGGTCCAGACCCAGCAGGTGTTCCAGCCGTCGGCACACGCGACCGCGGTGGCGATCAGCTTGTCGCCCTTGCCCCCGACGAACAGGGGCGGGCGGGGCTGCTGGAGCGCAGGCGGAGCGACCTTCGCGCCCGCGACGTGGAAGAACTCGCCGTCGTGGTCGAGCGGCTCGCCGCCCAGGAGCCCGTCCATGATCTCCGCGCACTCACGGAGCCGGCGCATGCGCTCGCCCGGCGTCGGCATCGGGATGCCGATGGCCTCGTACTCCGGCTCGTACCAGCCGGCACCGAGCCCGATGTCGAGGCGGCCGCCCGTGATGCGATCGAGCGAGGCGAGCGCCTTGGCGGCGATCGCCGGGGGGCGCAAGGCCTCGCAGAGCACCAGGGTGCCGAGGCGGGGCTTCGAGACGACGCGGGACAGCGCGGCGAGCGTCGCGATCGGTTCGAACACGCCCTCGCGCACGTCGGGACCGCCGTACTTGGCGAGGTCGAGGAAGAGGTGGTCGGAGAGCCAGAGCGAGTCGTAGCCGGCGGCCTCGGCCCGCCGGGCGTGCTCGGCCAGCGTCTCGAACGACAGCGGCGACTCCCCCGGGACCGAGTAGTCGTACTGCGGCAGAGCGAGCCCGATGCGCATGTGCGACCCACTCTATTGATGCGCATCCGAGACCCTCTATGGGGTCTCGGATGCGCATCACGACGAACAAGAATGTGCAGATGCTCGAGTGCGTGCCGAACGTGTCGGAGGGCCGTGACGCGGCCGCGCTCGACGCGCTCGGTGCGGCGTGCGGACCGTCGCTGCTCGACCGGCACGCCGACCCCGACCACCACCGTTCGGTGTTCACGCTCGCCGGACCGGGCCTGCGCGACGCCGAGACCGCGGTCGCGTCGCTCGCCCGGGCCGTCGCCGCAACCCTCGACCTGACCCACCACGAGGGCGCGCACCCGCGCTTCGGGATGCTCGACGTGGTGCCGTTCTGCGCCCTCGACGAGGATCACGACGTCGCCGCCGCCGCGGCCGTGGGCTTCGCCGACTGGGCCGCGTCCGACCTCGCGCTCCCCGTGTTCTTCTACGACGACGCCGACCCGCTCCGGCGTTCGCTGCCCGAGCTGCGGGCCGAGGCCTTCGTGAAGCGCGCCCCCGACATCGGGCCGGTCCGTCCGCACCCCGAGCTCGGCGCGGTCGCGGTGGGGGCACGCCCGCCGTTGATCGCCGTCAACTGCTGGCTCGACACCGACGACCTGCTCGTCGCCCGTGAGATCGCCCGCCACGTGCGCGAGGTCGACGGCGGCCTCCCGGGCGTGCGCGCGCTCGGCCTGGCGATGCAGTCGGAGGGTGCGGTCCAGGTCTCGATGAACCTCGTCGACCTCCCGGTCACCGGCCTCGAGGCCGCGTGCACCGAGGTGCGGCGCCTCGCCGAGCGCGACGACTGGGACGTGTCACGCGTCGAGGTCGTCGGGCTGATCCCGGGTGCCGAGTACGAGCGGTGCTCGGCAGAGTTCCGGGAGTGGGCGGGCATCACCCCCGAGGTGACCATCGAGGGTCGCCTCGCCACCGTCCACGGCTGAGCGGTGGCCGGCCGCCCGGCGACCGATCAGGTCAGGCGGAGGCGAGACCGCGGCGTTCGAGGGCCCGTTGACGGCGGACCCGGCGGCGCTCCCGCTCGGAGAGGCCGCCCCAGATGCCGAACTTCTCGCCGTGGGCCAGGGCGTACTCGAGGCACTCGACCCGGACCTCGCAGCCCTTGCAGACGCCCTTGGCCTCCCGGGTGGACGCCCCGCGCTCCGGGAAGAAGAGGTCGGGATCGACCCCCAGGCAGTTGGCCCGCTCCTGCCAGCGGCCCGTCGGGTCGGCGTCCGCTGCGCCTCGGAGCAGCTCCACGAAATCGATGACCTGCACCGCGTCCCCCTCACAGAAGGTCGGCTCCCAGCCCGGATGGGCTGGCGTTCTCGGCGGATCCCCCACGGCCGGCGGGAATCACGCCGCTGGAATTACATCGATGTCATGCTGACCCCAGCGCGCGCCGTCGTGCAAGGAGAACTTGGGCTGCCCACAACGATTTGTCCGGTTTCGACCGAATCTGGACGAGAAAAATCGGCGGATTCTGGGGTTCGGCGCTGATGAAGCCCCGCCTCGAGGCGCTGCTGGGCGACATCACCGCCCAGCCGACCGACGTCGTCGTCAACGCCGCGAACACCGCGCTGGCCCGCGGCGGCGGCGTCTGCGGGGCGATCTTCGCCCGGGCGGGCGCCGGCCTCGCCGAGGCCTGCGCCGAGCTCGGGGGCTGCGCCACCGGCGACGCCAAGGCCACGCCGGGCTTCGGCCTCCCCGCCCGGTGGATCGTCCACGCCGTCGGACCGGTGTGGCACGGCGGCGACGCGGGTGAGGCCGAGGCCCTGGCGTCGGCCTACGCCCGCTCGCTCGCGGTGGCCGACGAGCTCGGTGCGACCTCGGTCGCGTTCCCGGCCATCTCCACGGGCATCTTCGGCTACCCGCTCGATGCCGCGACGCAGGTCGCCGTCGCCACGTGCCGCGCCGTCGAGACGCAGCGGGTCGAGCTCGTCCGGTTCGTGTGCTTCGACGCACCGACGCTCGCCGCGTACGAACGCGAGCTGCGCGCCGACTGAGTCACCCCGGTGCGGTCGCGGCGTCCTCTCCGGTCGCCACTCCCCCGACGACCGCCACGCGGCTTCGGCCGCGCACCGGGAGGACCCGTGAACATCTCCGACCGCAGCCGCCGCCTGCTCGTGCTCGGCGCCGGTGCCTTCGCCCTCGTGGGCGCGGGCGTCGCCGTCAGCTCGTTCGTCCTCGACGACGGCGATCCCACCCTCGCCGCGGTGCCCGCGAGCGGGAGCACCGCCGACGCACGACCTGCGGGTGACGACGACTACTCGTTGAGCGACGTCACCTGTGCCGAGAACATCTTCGGCAACCCGCTCGCGACGGGTCACCTCGTCAACATCGCCGACGACAACCGCCAGTTCCGCGTGTCCGTCGTGTTCCGCGTCGGTGACGACGAGATCGGGCGCGGGATGCAGCTGATGGACGAGCTGACCCCCGGCGAGTCCGACGGCTGGACCGTGTACCTGGAGCAGGAGCTCGACGGCGAAGGCCTCGACTGCGACATCCGGGTCGACGACGCCACGTGAGTGCGTGAGCGCGGCGGGTCGTCGTCAGCGGCGGCGCTCGTCCCGGCTGTGCTCGACGAGCTTGTCGGCGGTGTCGCGCACGTTCTCGCGCAGCCCGCTCGGTCCCTCCGTGGTGGGCGTCGAGACCCGCTGGCCGGAGGCGACGCGGTCGATGCGGATCGGCTTCGCCGCCACCATGACCTGCTCGGCGGCGTCGCTTCCCGGGACGACCCGCACCGTGTAGCCCTGTTGGGCCGCCGGTGCGTGCATCGCGCTCTGCATGGCGAAGCCGCCGCCCAGGAGCGCGCCCACCGTGGCGCCGAAGAGCACGCCGATCAGGGCGCCGATGCCGAGCTGCCACGGCAGCGTCCAGGACGTGAGCAGGAGCCCGATCGGCATGCCGATGAGCCCCCCGAGGGCTCCGCCGCCCAGAGAGACCAGCACCGCGCCCCTCATCTGCTCGGCGGTGAGGAAGACCCCGACCCCGGGGCTGCCCCAGGACTCGTCGACCTCGGCCTCCATCTCGGCCCGGATCGACGTCTCGTGGTCGCGGTCGCCGGCCACCTCCACCGCGGCCGGGAGGGTGTCCTGCAGCCGTGACGCCACCGCCCGGGCGTCGTCCTCGTCGCGGTAGACGGCGATCAGTGCGGTCACGAATCGTCGATACCCGACAGGGCGGCGCTCAAACTCGGTGTGACCTCGCCGCGACGCGTCGTGGCGCTCGGGACGGGCGCGCCTAGGTGGAGCTGGTGAGTTCGAGCGGTTCGAGCGGCGCGCTGACGGTGCCGTCGAGGCGCTGGAACTCGTCCTCGTAGTCGAAGGTGAAGCAGACGCGATCGTCGCTCAGCTTCCGCACGACGACCGTGCCCGACGCCCCGTTCGTCGTCGCGCGTGCGCCCCCGCCGTGGTCGACGATGACGGTCGACGGGTCGCGCGGGATGCGGAGCCGCTGACCCTCGTGCAGGTCGTCACCGTCGGCGGCCCGCACGAAGGTCGTCACCAACGTCTTCCCCTCGGGAGCCTCGATCGTGGTGCCCAGCGCGCGCTTCGGGATGCGGAAGTCACCGAAGTAGATCGTGTAGTTCTTCCGGTTGCCGAAGTCGACGGCCAGAGTCGTTCGGATGTCGCGTCCCGACAGCTCGACCGCATCGTGGCCGCCTTCGGTCGAGCGCTCGATCGTCCCCCGGAATCGCTTCGGGCACGCGGCGCCACCGGTGCGGCCCTCGCCGCCGGCGGGTGCCGCGAGCACGCCCGTGGCGGCCAGCGCGACGAGCGCGCCGGCGAACCCGCGCCGCATCACGAGGCGCGGCGGTGCTGGCGACGCTGCTCCAGGAAGTCGACGAGCACGTAGTCGCCCAGGGTGTCGGGCGTCGTGAAGAACGCCCGGCCCTTGTTGAGCTGCATCATGCGCTCGACGAAGTGCCGCAGGTAGTGGCTCTCGTCGAGCATGAACGTGTTGATGCGGATGCCGTCACGGGTGCAGCGCATCACCTCTTTGAGCGTCTCCTCGATCGTGACGGGAGAGGGCGGGTACTGGAAGTACGCCTCGCCGTGCTCGATGTGGGCGGTGGGCTCGCCGTCGGTGACCATGATGATCTGCTTGGTGCCCGTCTGCTGACGGAGCATCCGACGGGCCAGCAGCATGGCGTGCTGCATGTTGGTGCCCCACTCGAAGTCCCAGCTCATCTCGGGCAGCTTCTCGGGCGGGACCTCGCGCGCGACCCGGCCGAAGCTCACGAGCCCGAAGTAGTCGCGGGGGTACTGGCTCGTGATGAGCGCGTGCAGCGCCATCGCGACCTTCTTCGCGGAGAGGAAGTTGTCGCGCATGGGCATCGAGAGCGACACGTCGAGCAGCAGGACGGTGGCGCTGCGCGTGATCTGCTCGGTGCGCTCGATCTCGAAGTCGTCGGGCGTGAGCCGCACCGGCGTGCCCGCGCCCTGGCGCCAGATCGCGTTCTTGACCGTCTGGTTCACGTCGAGCCGGAACGGGTCGCCCCACTCGTAGGGCTTGTGCTCGTAGGCCGGGTCGTGGCCGATCCCCTCCCGGTCCTGCTCGTGGCGGCCCGACCGGTCCTTCATGAGCTTGCGGAACAGGTCGCCCAGCGCCTTGTTGCCGATGGCCCGGATCCCCCGCGGCGTGAGCTCGAGGCGACCCTCGCGCTGCTCGATGAGCCCCGCGTCCTCGAGCATCCGAGCGAGCTCGGCGAGGCGCTCGAGCGAGCGCGCGGCGTCGTCGCCGAGCATCTCGCGCGCGCGGTCGAGGTCGACCTCGGACAGCTCGCCGGGCTGGGTCGCCTGGCGCAGCAGGTGCTCGAGGTCGTCCATGTCACCGAGCTGGTCGAGCAGGCCGGGCATCTGCCCCATCGAGAGCGGGTCGTCACCGCGGAACTGCATCGAGCGATCCCAGGGGAGGTCGGGGAAGGCCTGCTGGAGGTTGCGGGAGAGCTGGTCGACCTGCCAGCGCAGGTCCATGTCCTCCATGAGCGACTCGGCCAGCTGTTGGAGCTGGGCGCGCTGCTCGGGCGTCATCGAGTTCATGAGCTGCTGCATCTGGGCCATGGAGCGGGCCATCTGCTCGAGCAGCTCGTCGAGGGTGCGCGGGTTGCCGGGGAAGAAGTCGCCGTAGCGCTCCATGAACCCGTCGAAGTCGGGCTCCTCGCCCCGGGCGCGCTGCTCGAGCATCTCGTTGAGCTCGGCCATCATGTCCTTCATCCGGGCCATGCGCTCGGGATCCATGTTCTGCATGCCCTCGGACATCTGGTTGAACGTGCTCTGGAGGAGCTGCTCCTTGAGCTGCTCCATGAGCTGCTCGAAGCGCTCGCGAGCGGCGTCGTCCATCCAGTCGTACTGCTGGAGCGCGCCCACCTTGCCGGCGAGGTCGGGTGGGAGCTGGTCGAGCTCCTCCCGCCGCTGCCGGGCGAGGTCGTCGACGATCTCCTGACGACGCTTGTCGTGGGATGCGTTGGCCTCGTCGACCCGGCGCTCGATGCCCTCGCGCTCCTGGTCGACGACCTCGCGCAGCTGCTCGGCGATCTCCTCGTAGACGCCGCCGAGGTCGTAGCGCTCGAGCATCTCGCGGCGCTGGTCGCGGAGGCGCTGGAGCATCTCGCGCAGACCCATCAGCTGCTCGCCGTTGCGGTCCTCCATGCCCTGCTGCATCAGCCGGCGCAGCGCCGCGTGCAGGTCGCCGTGGTAGAGGAGGTCGTCGCCCATCTCGTCGAGGAGCGCATCGGCGTCGAGGTCGAAGCCGCGCTGGGTGCCGTCCCACGCGGAGTACCGGAACCCCCGCTGGTCACGGTCGCGCTTGCGTCGTCTCCGCAGCATCGCCGCCCACCGTACCGCCGCCGCCCGGGCTCGATGCCCGGGGCTGACGAGCGAGGGGCGAGACTGAGCGGATGCGGCGGACGCGGGTCAGGCGGCGCTCGATGGTGGTGCTGGTGGTGGTCGGCGTCGCCGTGACGGCGGCGGCGTGCAGCCGCGAGGAGAAGCCGCCGGCCAACCGAGCGTTCTGCAACGCCGCCGAGCGTTGGGACGCCGAGATCGAGCGCACCCAGCGCGAGGGTGAGGTCGACATCGACCGCCAGCTGCCGATCGTCGAGGACCTCGCGGAGTCGGCACCGAAGCAGATCGCGGCCGACGCCCAGGTGTTCCTCGATGCGATGCAGCGCCGCGCCGACGGCGACCGCTCGGTCGTCGACGACCCCGAGATCCAGGAGTCGGTCGACGAGGTCAACCGCTACGCGAACAAGGCGTGCAACGTCTACGAGCGCGACTCGGGCTTCTGATCAGACGTCGCAGCCGCTGACCCGACCGACGACGACCGCGCCGGGCTAGCCCTTGCCGCGGTAGGCGGCCTTGGCGCCGACGGCGTCCTTGTTGAGCCGCTTCGAGAGGTGGAGCCCCTCGAGCACGAACTCGACGGCCGACGCGACCTCCGCCGGCGTCTCGCCGACCTCGAGGTCGGCGAGCGTGTCGCGCAGCCCCGGCAGGTCGGACAGCAGCGACGCGTAGTCCGCGGCCGGCACGTCGTCGCCGGTGTGCACGACGAGCCCCTCGTCGAACGCGGTGACGAGCGTGGTGAGCTTCTCGGGCTTGCACGTGGAGCGGAACGTCTCCAGCACCGCCGCCTTCACGATGCGATCGAGGACCTGCTCCTCGCGCCCGTCGTCGACGGTCTCGAACTCGATCTTGCCCGCTGTGCTCGAGACGAGCGCGTCGAGGTCGCTCACCCGCGGGACCACCTCGGACTCCTGGTTGCGCACCGCGCGGCGGGTCGCGTTCGCCACGAGCGTCTCGAAGTTCGCGACGGACAGCCGCACCGACACGCCCGAGCGCTGGTTGACGTGCGGCGACTGTCGGGCGTGTTGGCTGATCGCGGCGACGATCTCGGTCATGTACTCCGGCACGGCCACCCGCACGCCGTCGACCTCGGGCACGTCGGCTTCCTGCTCGACGACGTCCATCTCGAGATCGACGTGCAGCGGGTAGTGGGTGCGGATCTGCGCGCCGAAGCGGTCCTTCAGCGGAGTGATGATGCGCCCGCGGTTGGTGTAGTCCTCGGGGTTCGCCGACGCCATCAGCATGAGGTCGAGCGGCAGCCGGATCTTGTAGCCCCGGATCTGCACGTCACGCTCCTCGAGCACGTTCAGCAGACCCACCTGGATGCGCTCGGCGAGGTCGGGCAGCTCGTTGATGGCGAAGATCCCGCGGTTGGTGCGCGGCACGAGCCCGTAGTGGATGGTGAGCTCGTCGGACAGGTAGCGACCTTCGGCGACCTTGATCGGGTCGACCTCGCCGATGAGGTCGGCGAT
This sequence comes from uncultured Bifidobacteriaceae bacterium, assembly GCA_964501785.1. Classification (GTDB taxonomy): domain Bacteria; phylum Actinomycetota; class Acidimicrobiia; order IMCC26256; family PALSA-555; genus DATBSK01. The sequence goes on along the minus strand of CAZCUD010000001.1, from coordinate 321,396 downwards.
CGACGTGTCGGGCGTCGCGAGCTTCTCGCCGAAGCGCCGTTCGCGGTGCACCCACTCGATCGGGGTCTCGTCGCCCCGCTCGGCGACGAGGACGCGCGCGTGGTGCGAGATCGGCTCGTAGGGGTCGTCGTTGATCTCGCTGCCCGCGACGATCGGCATCCACTCGTCGAGCAGATCGACGAGGGAGCGGATCATGCGGGTCTTGGCCTGGCCCCGCTCGCCCAGGAAGATGACGTCGTGGGTCGCGAGCAGCGCGTTCTCGAGCTGCGGCAGGACCGTGTCCTCGTAGCCGACCACTCCCTCGACGATGGGCTCGCCGGCGGCGATGCGCCGGAGCGCGTTCTCGCGCACCTCGTGCTTGACGGGTCGCGAGACCCATCCGCTGCTGCGGAGCTCACCGAGCGTGCCGGGCCGTGACATGGGTGCCGACCCTACAGGCACCGCAGAAGGCCGCGGACGGCGGGACCCGAGACCGCCGACCACCCGGCAACCTGCGCGAACATGGCCCGCGTCGGCCCCAGAGGAGGACACGATGGCCCCGAACGACGACGATCGGTACGAGCAGGCACGCCAGAAGGTCGAGTCGAGGATGGGGTTCTTCGGCCACCTCTTCGTCTTCGTGGTCATCAACGTCGTCTTCTTGATCATCGCCGGCGTCGACTGGCTCTGGGTCACCCTCTTCTGGGGGATCGGCCTCGCGATCCACGGCTTCTCCACCTTCTTCGGCGACTCCGACGCGGTGCAGCGCTGGAAGGAGCGCCAGATCCAGAAGGAGATGGGGCGCGGCCAGCCGCCCGAGTCGACCTCGGGCGAGACCACCTCCTAGCCCAACCTCGCCGCTGCACCCGTCGCTCCCGTACGCACCCGGCCGCCCGCCGAATCGGCGTTTCTCGGCGTCGCGGCGGTAGCGTCGAAGCAGGAACCACTGGCGCAACGAGCGCCGGGCGCAGGAGCGACGCATGACGACGGTCGACCGGGTCGGGGAGGTCTCCACCGCCGACCAGCGCGAGGACGCTGACGCAGCGGAGCTGCTTGAGCGCTACACGGGTCCACCCGTGCCGCCGCCGAAGAAGAAGCAGCACTTCCTCCTCGCGTTCTGGCGCTCGGCGGTGGGCAAGAAGTGGGCCATGGCCCTGAGCGGCATCGCGCTGCTCGGCTACGTGCTGGTCCACATGATCGGCAACCTCAAGGTCTTCCTCGGCGAGAGCCACATCAACGACTACGCCGAGTGGCTCCGCGACCTCGGTGAGCCGGTGCTCCCGCGCACCTGGGTGCTGTGGGCGCTGCGCCTCGGGCTCATCGCGGCGTTCGTGATCCACATCGTCGCCGCGGCCCAGCTCACCCGGATCAACCATGCCGCTCGCGACGTGAAGTACCAGTCCAAGCGCGACTACGTGGCGGCCAACTTCGCGTCACGCACGATGCGCTACACGGGCGTGATCATCCTCCTGTTCCTGATCTTCCACCTGCTCGATCTGACCTTCGGCAACGCGAACCCCGACTTCGTCCACGGCGACCCGTACCACAACCTCTTCGCGACCTTCGAGCGCGTGCCGGTGGCGATCGTCTACATCGTCGCGATGGTGGCGCTCGGCATGCACATCTTCCACGGCGCCTGGTCGATGTTCCAGAGCCTGGGCATCAACAACCCTCGTTACAACATCTGGAAGCGGTACTTCGCCGGCGCGTTCGCGCTGGTGATCACGGTCGGCAACATCAGCATGCCGTTGCTCATCACCACCGGGGCGGTGTCGCCATGAGCGAGTGTCTTCCGAGCCGGGTACCCCGGCTCGCAACGAGCGGGGCCCGAGCGGCCCGGCGGCGGAGCCGCCAGGAGCGGGAATCATGAGCCCGAGCCAGATCACGCTCGACGCGAAGGTCCCCGACGGGCCGATCGCCGAGAAGTGGGACCAGCACAAGTTCGACGTGAAGCTGGTCAACCCCGCCAACAAGCGCAAGTTCACGGTGATCGTGGTCGGCAGCGGCCTCGCGGGCGCGTCGGCCGCCGCGACGCTCGGTGAGCTCGGCTACCGGGTCCAGCTCGTCACGTACCACGACTCGCCGCGCCGAGCGCACAGCATCGCGGCGCAGGGCGGCATCAACGCGGCGAAGAACTACCGCAACGACGGCGACAGCGTCTATCGCCTCTTCTACGACACCGTGAAGGGCGGCGACTACCGCGCCCGCGAGGCCAACGTGTACCGCCTCGCCCAGGTGAGCGTGAACATCATCGACCAGTGCGTGGCCCAGGGCGTGCCGTTCGCCCGGGAGTACGGCGGCCTGCTCGACAACCGCAGCTTCGGCGGCGCGCAGGTGTCGCGGACGTTCTACGCCCGGGGCCAGACGGGCCAGCAGCTGCTGCTCGGCGCGTACCAGGCCCTGGCCCGCCAGGTGTCGCTCGGGACCGTCGAGCTCTTCACCCGGTCCGAGATGCTCGAGCTGGTCCAGAAGGACGGGCGCGCGGTCGGGGTCGTCGTGCGCGACCTCGTCAACGGAGACGTCCGGTCGCTGAGCGGCCACGCGGTCGTGCTCGCGACCGGCGGCTACGGCAACGTCTTCTTCCTCTCGACCAACGCGAAGCACTCCAACGCGTCCGCCGCCTGGCGCGCGCACCGCAAGGGCGCGCTGTTCGCCAACCCGTGCTTCACCCAGATCCACCCGACGTGCATCCCGGCGAGCGACGAGTTCCAGTCGAAGCTCACGCTGATGAGCGAGTCGCTGCGCAACGACGGTCGCATCTGGGTGCCCGACGCGTTCGGCGACGAGCGCTCGGCCGACCAGATCCCCGAGGCGGAACGCGACTACTTCCTCGAGCGCCGCTACCCCGCGTTCGGCAACCTCGTGCCTCGCGACGTGGCGTCGCGTGCCGCCAAGCGAGAGGTCGACGCCGGCCGCGGCGTCGGGCCCCTCAAGAACGGCGTCTACCTCGACTTCGGCGGTGCCATCGAGCGACTGGGCCACGACACCATCGAGGAGCGCTACGGCAACCTCTTCCAGATGTACGAGCGGATCACCGGTGAGGATCCGTACGACACGCCCATGCGCATCTACCCGGCCGTCCACTACACGATGGGCGGGCTGTGGGTCGACTACGACCTGATGAGCACGATCCCCGGGCTGTACGTGCTCGGCGAGGCGAACTTCTCCGACCACGGCGCGAACCGACTGGGCGCGAGCGCGCTGATGCAGGGGCTCGCCGACGGCTACTTCGTGCTCCCGGCGACGATCGGCGACCACCTGGCCCCGCTGCTCGGCACCGATCCGGTGCCCACCGACGACCCGGTGTTCGTCGAGGCCGAGCGGGAGGTCTCCGAGCGCGTACGGGCCCTGCTGTCGGTCAACGGCTCGCGCACCGTCGACTGGTTCCACCGCGAGCTCGGCAAGATCCTCTGGGAGAACTGCGGCATGGCTCGCAGCAAGGAGAGCCTCGAGAAGGCGCTCGCGGAGATCCCGGTCCTGCGCGACGAGTTCCACAAGGACGTCCGCGTGCTGGGCGACGGGGCGTCGCTCAACCAGTCGCTCGAGCGGGCCGGCCGGGTCGCCGACTTCCTCGAGTTCGGCGAGCTGCTGGTGCGCGACGCGCTCCACCGCGAGGAGAGCTGCGGCGGTCACTTCCGCCTCGAGCACCAGACCGAGGACGGCGAGGCGCTGCGCGACGACGAGAGCTTCGCCTACGTCGGCGCATGGGAGTACACCGGCGACCTCGCCAACCCGGTGCTCCACAAGGAGCAGCTCGAGTTCGAAGAGGTCCAGCTCGCGCAGCGGTCGTACAAGTAGCCGGTGCAGGGGACGGTTCGAGTGAGGACGCACACGTGAAGGTCACGCTCAAGGTCTGGCGTCAGCGCGGCCCGAAGGCCGCCGGCGAGTTCGAGACGTACGAGGTCGACGAGGTCAGCCCCGACATGTCGTTCCTCGAGCTGTTCGACGTGCTCAACGAGCGGCTCATCTCCGAGGGCAACGACCCGGTCGCGTTCGACCACGACTGCCGCGAAGGCATCTGCGGTTCGTGCTCGATGATGATCAACGGCCGCGCTCACGGTCCCGAGCGGGGCACGGCGACCTGTCAGCTGCACATGCGCAAGTTCGAGGACGGCGCTCACATCACGGTCGAGCCCTGGCGAGCCCGGGCCTTCCCCGTGCTGAAGGACCTCTGCGTCGACCGCTCGGCCTTCGACCGCATCGTCGAGGCGGGTGGCTACATCACGGCGCCGACCGGCTCGGCACGCGACGCCAACGAGATCCTCGTGCCGAAGGAGGTCTCCGACGCGGCGATGGACGCGGCGGCCTGCATCGGCTGCGGCGCGTGCGTCGCCGCGTGCCCCAACGGTGCCGCGCAGCTCTTCACCGCGGCGAAGCTGCAGCACCTCAACCTGCTGCCGCAGGGCCAGCCCGAGCGGTGGGAGCGGACGCAGCGGATGGTCGACGAGATGGAGCGCTGGTTCGGCTCGTGCACGCTCCACGGCGAGTGCGAGGCGGCGTGCCCGAAGGAGATCTCGATCGACTTCATCGCGCTGATGAACCGCGACTACGTCAAGGCGCAGTTCAAGCAGCGTCGCCTCACGGGCCAGCGCGCCTGACGCTCGTCAGGTCCGCGTCAGGTCCGCGCAACGAGACTGTCGGCTGCGGGTAACCGCACGCACACCTCACGCCTGCTTGGATGCACGCCGTGGCTGGGGCGGCGATCGAGCAGTTCCTCGACGGCCTCCTCGCGGAGTGCCGGGCGATCGGCGACGGCGAGGTCGCGTCGTACATCCCCGAGCTCGCGAAGGCGGACCCCTCGTGGTGCGGCATCGCGCTCGCGACGACCGACGGCTACGTCTACGAGGTGGGAGACACCGATCGCGAGTTCACGATCCAGTCGATCTCGAAGCCGTTCGTGTACGGCGCCGCGCTCGACGTGCTCGGCGTCGAAGCCGTGCTCCGGCGCGTCGGCGTCGAGCCGACCGGCAACGCGTTCAACGCGATCGCGGTCGACGAGAAGTCGCGACGTCCGTTCAACCCGATGGTCAACGCGGGCGCGATCGTCACGACCGGGCTGATCCCCGGAGACGGCGCCGATGATCGCGCGCTGCGCATCAACGAGATCCTGAGCAGCTTCGCCGGCCGTGAGCTGCAGACCGACATGAGCGTCTACGAGTCGGAGAGCGCGACGGGCGATCGCAACCGCGCCATGGCGTACCTCATGCGGTCGTTCGACATGCTCGACGACCCCGACGTGACGCTCGACCTCTACTTCCGGCAGTGCTCCGCGCTCGTGACGTGTCGCGACCTCGCGCTGATGGCGGCCACGTTGGCCTGCTCCGGCGTGCACCCGATCACGCAGGAGCGTGTGCTCGGTGACGCGAACGTCGAACGAGTCCTCAGCGTCATGAGCAGCTGCGGGATGTACGACTACGCCGGCGAGTGGGGATACACGGTCGGGCTCCCGTCGAAGAGCGGGGTGGCCGGCGGCATCGTCGCGGTGCTCCCGGGTCAGCTCGGCGTGGCCGTGTACTCGCCGCCACTCGACGATCGGGGCAACAGCGTGCGCGGGATCCATGCCTGCACGCGCATCTCACAGGAGCTCGAGCTGCACACGCAGCGAGCCCGGCCGCAGGTCGAGACGGCGATCCGTCGGAGCTACCGCGCCGACACGGTCCGGTCGTTGCGGGTGCGCTCGCCGGAGGAGCACCGGATCCTCGACGCCGAAGGCGGGCGGGTCGCGGTCTTCGAGCTCCAGGGCGACCTGCTGTTCGCCTCGACCGAGCCCGTCCATCGGGCCGTCGTCGACGCGACCGAGGGGGTCGAGGTCGTGATCGTCGACTTCCACCGCGTGCGCCACGTCGACCGTCCGGGCGCCACGATCCTCCAGGCGCTCGGCGCCCACCTCGCCGAGCAGGGCTGCGAGCTCGTGGTCGCCAACGTCGCGCCACGCGATCCCCGTCTCGCTGCGATCGCCGAGTCGGCGGGGATCCAGCGCTTCGACGACGTGCACGCCGCGCTGGAGTGGTGCGAGGAGCGCATCCTCTCGGAGCTGTACCAGGAGCGGATCCGAGGCTCGCTGCGTGAGCAGCCCCTGCTGCGCGAGTTCGACGAGGAGGCCATCGCCGCGATCGAGTCGGCGGTCGACGCGGGCCGCTACGAGGTCGGTGCCCGCGTCGTGCACGAGGGCGACGCAGCCGATGCGATCTACTTCGTCCTCGCCGGCGCCGTGCGCGTCCAGCTCCCGCTGCCCGACGGCACGCACCGCTCGGTCGCGTCGTTCGCCCGCGGGATGTCGTTCGGCGAGTCGGCGCTGCTCGAGGGAGGCGTGCGCAACGCCGACGTGGTGGTCGAGGAGGACGCCGAGATCGCGGTGCTGACGATGGCCGCGCTCGACTCGGTGACCCAGCGGTTCCCGAGCGTCACCGGCACGCTGTACCGCAACCACTCCCAGATGCTCGCCGCCCGCCTCGCCAGCGCGAACAACCAGCTCCGCGCCCTCGACTGACCTTCGGGACGCGGCCGTCCCTCATCGGCGCGTTGGAAGCCCTACCGACACTCTGTGTCGCTCGGTCTTCCAACCGCAGTGCTCGATGGGGCGGGCGCAACGTCAGCCGGTGAAGCGGGGGGCGATCACGAGCGCGTCCGCGGGGCCCGATGGTCCGGGTGGTGCAGGGCAGGAGTCGGCGTCGGGGTCGTAGGTGATCGTCACCTGACCGTCGCCGTCGCGGTCGCTGATCTGGGACGAAGCGCTCGTCGCGCTCGGCGACGCGAACGACGACCCGCCGCCACCGCCACCGCCGGAACCGGAACCGCCGCCCCCGGCGCCGTAGCCCGCGCCACCACCGCCGCCCCGGCCGCCGCCGCCACCGCCGCCGAACCCGATGCCGCCGCCACCGCCGCCACCGCCGCTCGAGTCCGCCCCCGCCGCGCCACCGGAGCCGCCCTCGCCGCTGCCGGCGCCGCCGTCCCCGCCGTCGTTCGCCCCCGCTCCGCCGGTGCCCGAGCCGGTGCCACCGACGCCGCCGTCACCCGCCGGGTTGTCGTTGCCGGCGCCGCCGCCACCGCCGCCACCCACGCCGTTGCTCCCACCGCCGCCGGAGCCCCCGTCCGTGCCTGACCCGCCCCCCGCGTCCACACCACCGCCGCCGCCGCCGCCACCGCCACCGAGACCGCCCCTCCCGCCCGCGGTCCCGCCCGCCCCGGCTTGCGGACCTGCCGCGTGAAGCCCCCCCACCGCCGTCACCGAGCCCTCCGGCACCTCCGCCGTCGCCGCTGGACGCCCCACCGCCGCCCGCGGCCACGACGAGTGCGCCCTCCGTGCTCCACACCACGGACGCGCCGCCTCCACCGCCGGAGCCCGCGGTGCCGCCGACGCCGTTGCCGGAGTTGCCACCGCCGCCACCGCCACCGAGACCGCCGACGCCGCCGATGAACTCCGGCTGCCCGTCCTCGCCCGCCCCCGCGACGAGGACGTCGAGCGTCGCGCCCGGCGTCACGGGAGCTCGAGCCACGACGCGCGCGCCGCGTCCGCCCACGAACGCCTCGCTCCCCGCGCCGCCGCGGCCACCGTCAGCGGTGATCGTCACGAAGCACACGTTCTCGGGAACCGGCTCGGCCGCGTAGACCCCCGGGGGGAGCGCGCTCGCGTCGGAGTCGAACAGGGTCTGGGGCGCGGCGGACACGGGTCCACCCGCGAGTGCGAACGCGGCGACCGACACCCCGAGGATCACGGTGGTCGAACCGATGTGTGATCGACGAAACGCGCGCACTCTTGCCCCTTCGACCGCCACCGCCGGAGGCTATGCGGTGGTGGTGGGTGCGAGCCGGAACACCGGGTGGTCGGCCGCGTCGGGGAGCTGCTCGAAGAGCTTCTTCACCTCGCGGTCCCATCTGGCGCGGTACGCGGCGATGATCTCGGACCGCTCGGCGACCGGCACCTCGGTCGCGGTGAACGCCTCAGTGGCGCGCCGCTTGCGGATCTCGCCTCCACCGGCGACGCGGATGTTGCGGACCCACTCGGTCTCGCCTCGGGGCGAGACCAGGTAGCGCGTGCCGTCGCGCTCGAGGACGTTGACGGGCACCGTGCGCCACTCTCCGCTCTTGCGGCCGCGCACCGCGAGCGTCGGCTTGCCCGCGAGCTTCCCGAACGTCGAGTTCAGCTTCGCCACGATCCCGGTCGGCTTCAGGTAGGCCACGGCGGCGAACCTAGGCGATCGTCACGCGATGGCGTCGAGTGCGTGGCGCAGATCGGCGAGCAGGTCGTCGAGGCTCTCGATCCCCACCGACAGGCGGACGAGCGCGGGGTCGACGGCCAGCGGCGAGTCGGCGGCCGAGGCATGGGTCATCTCGGCGGGGTGCTCGATCAGGCTCTCGACCGCGCCGAGCGATTCCGCAAGCGTGAACAGGCGGGTCGACGCGACCAGCTCGCGCGCCGCCTGCTCGCCGCCGGCCACGCTGCAGCTCACCATGCCCCCGAAGTGGCGCATCTGGCGGCGCGCGACGTCGTGCCCCGGGTGGCCGGGCAGTCCCGGCCATAGCGTGCGGGTGATCGCCGGATGGTCGGCGAGCAGCTCGGCCACGGCCCGTGCGTTGGTGCAGTGGCGATCCATCCGCACGCCGAGCGTCTTGATGCCGCGCAGCACGAGGAAGCAGTCGAACGGCGACGGCACCGCGCCGACGGCGTTCTGGAGGAACGCGACATCAGCCGCGAGCTCGTCGTCGCCGGTCACGAACGCGCCGCCGACGACGTCGGAGTGACCGCCGAGGTACTTCGTGCTGGAGTGCACGACTGCGTCCGCGCCGAGCGAGAGCGGCTGCTGGAGATACGGGGTGGCGAACGTGTTGTCGACGACGAGCCGGGCTCCGTGCGCGTGGGCGACGCGCCCGACCGCTTCGACGTCGACGATCGTCAGCAGCGGGTTCGTCGGCGTCTCGACCCAGACGACCTTCGTCGTGTCACGCAGCGCCGCGGTGAGCGCGCCGGGATCGGTGAGGTCGGCCGCGCTCCACTCGATCCCGTGCTCGGCCAGCACCCGGGCGACCAGACGGAACGTGCCGCCGTACGCGTCGTCGGGCAGCACCACGTGATCACCCGGTCGGACGAGGGCACGCAGCACGGCGTCCTCTGCCGCCATCCCGCTCGCGAACGCGAGAGCGTGCGCGCCCCCTTCGAGCGACGCGAGGCACGTCTCGAGCGCGGCCCGGGTCGGGTTGCCGGTGCGGCCGTACTCGAAGCCCTGGTGCTCACCGACCGCCTCCTGCGCGAACGTCGTCGCCAGGCTGATCGGCGGGACGACCGCGCCCGTCACCGGATCGGGCGGCTGTCCCGCATGGATCGCCCGGGTCTCGAACCCGGCCTCCCCGAAGTGCTCAGCGCTCACGCCGGTTCCCCCTTCCGCCCCTGATGCGCGTTGGAAGACCGAGCGACACAGGTTGTCGCTGAGCCTTCCAACGCAGCGAGGTCGTGGATGCAGGTCGCGGTCATCCGGGGGTCAGCTCCTCGGGAGACCGGGCGGCGAGGAAGGACAGCACGTCCTGGCGGGTGAGCACCCCGATCGGGTGGCCCCCGTCGAGGACGAGCACCGACGGCGCGGTGTCGAGCATCTCGACGACGGTGGTGACGGTCTCCCCGACGCCGACCATCGGCATCGCCGGCTCCATCACCTCTCGGATCGGACGATCGAGCACGGCCGGGTCGCGGAACGCCTTGTCCATCAGCGCGAGCTCGCTCAGCGTCCCGCTCACCTCCTTCGCCGCGAGCGGCAGCTCGGTCGTGACGCTCACGATCACCTGCGAGACGCCCAGGTCGCGCATCAGCGCGAACCCGCGGCGCACGGGGTCGTCGGGGGTGACGAGCACCAGCTCGGGGATCGAGCGCTCACCCGCGGCGTCGTGCTTCGCGAGCAGCACGTCGCCGACGCACGGACCTTCGGCTCGCAGGAACCCGAAGCGCGTCATCCACTCGTCGTCGAAGATCTTCGAGAGGTACCCACGCCCCGAGTCGGGCAGGAGCACGACGACGAGGTCGTCGGGCCCGAGCTCCTCGCCGAGCACGAGCGCCGCGTGCACCGCGGTGCCACCCGAGCCGCCGATCAGCAGCCCTTCCTCGTGGGTGACGCGTCGCGCGGCCGCGAACGACTCGGCGTCGCTCACCATGATCGTGCGGTCGACGACGGACGGGTCGTAGGTCGGCGGCCAGAAGTCCTCGCCGACGCCCTCGACGAGGTACGGACGCCCGGTGCCGCCCGAGTAGACGGAGCCCTCCGGGTCGGCGCCGACGATCTGCACCGCCGGGTTCTGCGCCTTGAGGTGGCGACCGACGCCGGTGATGGTGCCGCCGGTGCCGATGCCCGCGACGAAGTGCGTGATGCGCCCCGCGGTCTGCTCCCAGATCTCGGGACCGGTCGAGCGCTCGTGCTCCGCAGGGTTGGCCTGGTTGTAGTACTGGTTCGGCCGATACGCGCCCGGCGTCTCGTTCGTGAGCCGGTCGGCGACCGAGTAGTAGGAGTCGGGGTGCTCGGGCGGGACCGCGGTCGGGCACACCACGACCTCGGCACCGTACGCGCGCAGCAGCGCGACCTTCTCGTCCGACATCTTGTCGGACATGACGAAGATGCAGCGGTAGCCGCGCTGGGCCGCGACGATCGCCAGACCGACCCCCGTGTTCCCCGAGGTCGGCTCGACGATCGTCCCGCCCGGGCGAAGGAGCCCCTGGCGCTCGGCCTCGTCGATCATCGCGATCGCCGGGCGGTCCTTCACGCTCCCACCGGGGTTGAACAGCTCGACCTTGGCCACGACGTCGCACGCCAGGTGGGCGCCGACCCGGCCCAGGCGCACGAGCGGCGTGTCGCCGACGAGGTCGAGCAGGGAGTCGGCGATGCGGGGCTCGCCATCCATCGCCCCACGGTACCGACTGGGGTCCCGGGAACCGGCGGCCAGTCCGGTTCGTCGGAGCCGTCGTGACGATCCTCGTGCGCACCCTGGCCGCGCTCCTCGCCGCGGCGACGATCCTGGTGGCGGGCCCGGCCGGCGCCGCGCCCACCCCGCTCGGCGCCGAGGCCGGCGCGGCGCCGCGCGTGGGCGTAGAGGACGCGGTGCCGATCGATGCGAGCTCGCCCCCTGGCGTCGTCCTGCACATCGAGACGGGGCCCGGCGCGTTCACGTCCCCCGGACCCGAGGTGACCGTGCACGAGGACGGTCGCGTGGTCATCGAGCGGGTCGCCGACGGCGCCGGGAGCGTGGAGCTCACGATCTCCGCGGCCGCCGTGCGGGCGCTGCTCGACGACGCGCGCCGGGCCGGCGCGTTGCGTCGGTTCGACTACGGCGACGCCGACATCACCGACCAGGCGACCACCACGATCGAGGTGCGCGACGGCGAGCGGCACCGCAAGCAGTCCATCTACGCGCTCGTGTTCTCCGGCGCGGGTTACAGCTCCGGTGAGCATCCGCTGAGCGAGGAGCAGATCGAGGCTCGCGCGCGCCTCGGGAGCTTCGTGCTCGACGCCTCCGACCCCGACACCTACGCGCGGTGGGAGACGATCGAGCACCCGACCGGCGCCGACGAGATCGTGTTCCGCGCCGAGACGTCGCAGAACGGCTGGGGTGCCGAGTACCCGGACGCCGTCGACGTCGTCGTCTACGGCGACGGCCGGGTCGTGTACGGCGACGGCACCACCGAGCAGTGGACCGAGCGCCGGCTCCAGCGGTTCCTGCGCGAAGCCAAGCGCATCGGGCTGCTCGGCGACGCCGAGTACGGCGAGGCCCTCGTCACCGACCAGGGCACCACGACGGTCGAGATCCACGCCGGCGGCATCGACCGAACTCGCGCCATCTACGCGCTCGAGCTGCCCGAGGGCGACCGCGGCCTCCCGAAGGCCCAGCGCGAGGCGCGCCGCGACCTCCGCCGCCTCCTCCACTCGCTCGCCCCCTGACCGTTCCGGCGTCGCCCCCCGATCGTTCTGGCGTCAGCACGCCCGCCTCAGGCGGGTCTCCTGACGCCGAAACGGTTGGGTAGCGTCAGTCCGGGATGGACGCGATCGGCGAGCTCGACGTGGTGGCGATCGACTGCACCGACCCGGAGCCGCTCGTCGCCTTCTGGTCGAAGGTCCTCGGCACCACCGTGCGCAGCCGCGAGGCCGACTGGATCGCGCTCGAGCCGGTGCCGCCGGGCGGTCCGCACCTCGCGTTCCAGATCGTGCCCGAGCCCAAGGTGGGCAAGAACCGCCTGCACCTCGACGTCAACGTCCCCGACCTCGCCACGGCCACCGCCGCGGTCGAGGAGCTCGGCGCGACGCGCGTCGGCGGGGTCGTCGACGAGGGCGACGGCGCCTACCAGGTCATGCTCGACCCCGGCGGCAACGAGTTCTGCCTCTGCGTGTGGTACGAGTGAGCGCCGCCCCATCGTTCTGGCGTCAGCAGACCGCTCTCAGCACGGTGTGCTGACGCCAAAACGTTGAGCGCGCGCGGCGCCCAGGTGCTCGGCGCCCAGGTGCTCGGCGCCCGTCAACGCCTCACATGGTCTTGGCGTGCTCGACGAGCTGGTCGAGGGCGGCGCCCCAGCCGTCGTGGAAGCCCATGTCGGAGTGCTGCTTCGCGCCCTCGGCGTCCTGGTGCATCGCGATCGCGGTGTACTTCGTGCGCCCGTCGCCCGCCGGCTCCATCGCGATCACCGCGGTGAACGGCATCGGACCGGGCTGGGGCCGGTAGCCCGGGGCCAGCGCCGCGGTCCAGACCAGCCGCTCGTTCTCGACGACCTCGAGGTAGCAGCCCGAGTTGTCCGACTCCTCGCCCTCGGGGGATCGCATCACGGTGCGGAAGATGCCGCCGGGGCGCAGGTCGACCTCGGCCTTCGGTGTCGTCCACGGCGCGGGCGTGAACCACTTGGTGATGTGCTCGGGCTGGGTCCACGCGGCCCACACCTTCTCGACCGGCACGTCCACCTCGCGCTCCAGCACGAGGTCGAGGTCGGGGTCGGGGGTGAAGCGGATCGGGTCGGGGCTCATCGGGTGTCGTCCTTCCTCTGGGTGGGCCTCGAACGAGGCCTCGTGGTGCGCCGTGTGGCGCTCGGCGGCGGCTCGGGATCGTCCGCCATCGATTGCAGGTAGTCGTCGAGCTGGTCGAGGCGCTGCTCCCACACCTCGCGCTGGCGGTCGAGCCAGTGGGACGCCTCGGCGAGCCGGTCGGGGGCCAGCCGGTACGTGCGTACCCGTCCGTGCTTCTGCGAAGTCACCAGCCCCGAGCGCTCGAGCACGCCGAGGTGCTCGGTGAACGACGGCAGCGTCATGGCGAACGGACGGGCGAGCTCGCTCGTCGCCACCGGGCCTCGCCCGAGGCGCTCGACGACCGCCCGACGGGTGGGGTCGGCGAGCGCCTTGAAGACGAGGTCGAGCGACGGGGAACGCTGAGGCATCTCCCGAAGCATTACCGATTGGCAACACTTCGGTCAAGTCCGAAGTGTTGCGGCGACGCGCTCGGCCTGCGGGGCAGGATGCGGCCATGCAGGTGCACCGGCACTCCTACGTCCTGCCCGCCCCGCCCGAGGAGGTGTGGGACCTGTTCTGGTACCGGGGTCCCGACCGCCCCCAGCCGAACGACGGTGTGACCCGCATCGACATCCTCCACCCGGGCGACGACGTCGGCGAGGGCCTGGTGCGCCACTGCCACTTCAAGGTGCCGCGCCTGCTGCTGTCGGGCGGCGTCGCGCAGTCGTGGGAGTGGCTCACCCAGGTGCAGCCGTACGAGTCGTGGCGCTACGACGCGATCGGCAAGCCCCTGTGGTCGCGCGCGACGGGCATCACGCGGCTCGAGGACCTCGGCGACGGGACGACGCGCATCCACTTCGAGGAGACCTACGAGACGTTCAACCCCTGGATGCGCCGCCTCGGGCTCGAGCGCTGGGTGCACCGCAAGATCTCGCGCGACAACGACGAGCTGCTCGAGGCGATGAAGGGCGGGCTGCACTGGCACGCCCGGCGGCGCGAGCGCGAGCAGGCCGCCTCACCCTGATCCCGCGCCTTCTCGGTGCGTCTCAACCGATCGCGGTGTGCCGCGCCTCGCGGTGCGCGGCGCGGATCTCGCCACCGTCGACGCGGGGGTCGGGCTCGACCGGGCGAGCATCGTGCATCCCCCAGGCCTGCGCGACCTCGTCGGGCGCGGCGCCGTGCAGCGCCGCCGCCGCCTGCACGCAGGCACCCGACGCGGCGCGCTCACCCTTGGGCACGCTGACCACGCGCTCGCCGACGTCGGCGAGGACCTGCGCGAGCGCGTGCATCCGCGCCCCCTTCCCCACCAGGTACAGCTGACCGCCGACGGGCACGTCGGCGTCGCGGAGCGCATCGATCGCGGCGAGCACGGTGCACGCCACGCCTTCGACGGTCGCGCGGGCCACGTCCTCGGCGTCGGAGTCGCCCCGCAGCCCTTCGAGTGCGCCGGGCCGCCCGTCGGCGAGGGGCGGGAGGAAGACCAGCCCCCGTGCACCGGCGGGTGCGCTGGACACGAGCTGGTCGAACCGGCTGCGCTCGAGGCCGAGCAGCCCCGCGATGTGGTCGACCACGCGGATGGGGTCGATCGTCTCGACGAGCGGGAGGTAGCGACCGGTCGCGTCGGCGAGCCCGGCCACCACGCCCAACGGGTCCTCGGTCGGACGCTCGCGCACCGCGTACACCGCGCCCGCGGTGTCCACGACGACGTCGCCGGGCTCGAGCGCGAGCCCGAGCGCCACGGCCATCGGATGCCCGGTGCCGGGTGCGATCAGGACGCCCTCGCGGTCGCCGGCCGGCTCGTTGGGCGCGAGGACCGCGGGGAGGCACTGCTCCCAGTCGCGCTCCTCGTCGACGATCTCCAACAGGTCGGTGCGCCACCGCTCCTCGCGCGGCGACCAGTACCCCGTTCCCGACGCGCCGCCGCGGTCGGTGACGACCTGGCGACTGAGCCTGAGGGTCAGCCAGTCGTGCGGCTGGAGCGCCCACGCCATGCGCGCGAACGCCTCGGGCTCCTTGCGCTGCATCCACGCGAGCTTGGTGATCGGGAGCGCCGAGGTCGGCACCGACCCGCACGCGCTGACCCACTCGGACGGACCCATGACCTCCTCGAGCCGGCGGGCGTCGCCGACCGCGGCCCCCGCAGGTCCGACGAGCGCGGGCCGCAGCACCTTGCCCTCGCCGTCGACCGCGACGAGGCCCGGCTGCTGGGCGGCGGCGCTGACACCGGCGACGCCGAGCGCTCCTCCAGCGTCGTGCCGAGCCTCGACCAGCGCCTGCCACCACACGGCCGGGTCCTGCTCGCCGCGACTGGTCGGGTCGGGGTGCACGGCTCGTCCGGAGCCGTAGACGCGACCGTCGTCGGCATCACGCAGCTCGACGGTCGTCGAAGCGACCGACGAGTCGACACCCAACACGAGCGGCACGTCGAGTTCCCTTCTCGCCCCTCCTGGCGCGCGCTCGCCCCGCCGAGCGCGCGACGACACCACGATACGGCCACCTAGGGTTCGGGTGCGTGACGATGGACCCTCCGCCGCCGCCGCCCTCCGGTGGGGCACCTCCCCCGCCGCCGGGCACGCCCTGGCAGGCGCCGCCGACGACGGCCGCCGAGCGAGTGCGCTGGGCCGCGTCACGTCGCTGGGAGAGCGACTACATCTTCGAGGGGCCGGGCCTCAACGTGTTCCTCACGGTCATCACGTGCGGGATCTTCGGCCTCTACCTCTTCTACCAGCTGATGCGTCGCGACCGTGACCACCTGCAGCGCCGCTACGACCTGATGGAGGCGGCGAACCGCTTCGCCTGGGAGCGTGCGTCCGAGCAGGGGATCGCCGAAGAGCTGCGGCCGGCGTTCGAGCGCACCGCCGCGAACCTCGAGGTCATGCGGCGCCAGACGTTCGAGTTCCGCGACCCCGCGATCTGGGTGATCATCTCGCTGTTCGCGTCGGGCATCGCGCAGATCGTCGGCTTCGTGTTCATCGACCAGGACCTGGACACCCACGACCGCGCCGAGGGCGCGCTCGAGGACGACCTCGCCGACATCTACGAGCGACTCGGCCTCACGCTGCCGCGGCCCGACCCGTCGCGCGTCAAGGGCAAGCACAGCTACCCGGCGCGCATCATCGTGACCATCGTGACGTGCGGGATCTACCTGTACTGGTGGCTCTACGACATGCAGGTCGAGGGCAACGCGCACCTGGTCGCGAGCTGGCCCGTCGAGGACGCCCTCGTCGCCGCGGTCTCCACGCCGACTCCTTGATGCGCATCTGAATCACCGTTTCGGTGGTTCAGATACGCACATGAAGAGATGTCAGGGCGTGATGAGGACGGGGGTGCCGAGCGGCAGGTAGGGGATGAGCGCGAGCACCACGTCGTTGGGGACGTGGGGGCAGCCGTTCGACACCGCGGCGCCGATGCTCGACGGCTGGTTCGTGCCGTGGATCGCGATGCGCCCGTCCCCGGTGCCGAACTGCATGTGCACGTCGGAGTGTCCCGAGAGGCCGAACGCGAACGGACCGTAGGGGTGGTTGCCCCCCTCGGTCGGGAAGTGGTCCCGGACGAAGAACAGGCCGGTCGGCGTCGGCGACGACGGCGCGCCGATGCCGATCGGGCTGGTCATCACGACCGACCCGTCGGCGATCGAGATCACCTTCAGCTCGTACCCCGAGAGGCTCAGCTCGACGCGGAACTGGGGAGTGCTCACGGCGAGTGCGGCGGCGGGCACCCAGGCGGTGTCGTCGTTCGGTCGGGTCGGGACCAGCACCTCGTACCAGTCACCGACGGCCTTCACGGTCAGCAGGTGCAGCGGCGAGCCGAGCTCGTTGATCGCCGGGAGGACGTGGCTGGGCTCGGTCGCCCCAGGGGCCGGGTACAGCGCCAGGTCGCCACCGTCGATCGGGGTGACGATCCGCTGGATCGCGAGGGTCGCGCGGAGGTCGGCCGGCAGGGCCGACTCGACCAGGCTGGCGCTCAGGGTCCGGGCGTTCGCCACCCGGGCCGGACGCTCACGCTCCGTGGTCGCCCCCGCGGTGGGCGCCGACGCCGCACCGGCCACGGTCGGCCCCAGCAGCCCGGCGCCGACCGCCGAGAGCCCAACTGCGGCAAGGGCCAGCGGCCAACGCCCGCTGCGATCCCGGTTCCGGTCCCGACCTCCCATGCCTCCGAACTTCGGAGGCCCCGGGGCCGGTCTTGAGCGCCAATTCGCGCGGAGGGCGCGAATTGGGCGTGTGGAGGGCTAGAACGCCTCGTCGGCCTCGGGATCGTCGGGATCGGGCACGTCGAACTCGTCGAGGTCGGCGACGATCCGGTCGACGTCGGCCTGGGCCCGTGAGATCCGGTCTCGGCACAGCGTGAGGAGCTCGCTGGCCCGCCGGACCCGCTCGGCCAGGACGTCGACGTCGAGGTGGTCACCCTCGAGCTCGTCGAGGATCGTCTCCAGCTCGACCATCGCCTCGGCGTAGCCGAGGGCGTCGCCGGAGTCGGTCGGGGGCTTCTTCGCCGGGCTCACGAGTCGTCGACCACCTTGCTGCGCACCGAGCCGTCGGCGGTCTCGGTGATCAGGATCGTGTCACTCGCCACGTCACGAGCTCCTCGCACCAGATGTCCGTCGTCGGTCCGCGTGATGGTGTAGCCGCGCTCGAGCACCCGCTGGGGATCGAGCAGCCGCAGCCGGGCCGCCGCGAGGTCGGCCCGGCTCGTCGAGTCGCGCAGGAGGCCACGGGCGCCGGTCACGAGCGCCCGCTGCTGCTCGACGACCCGCGCGTCGGCATCGCGGACCCGCCGCCGGGCCCGCTCCCCGATCCGGTGCCGGTGCCCGTCGAGCACGTGACGCTCGCGCGCCAGCGCGACCGGCACCGCGCGCGCGAGGCGACGGCCGAGGTCGGTCGTGTCGCGCCCCGCGAGCGCGCACGCGCTCCGAGCACGGAGCGACACGCGGTGGGCGATCCGAGCGAGCTGCTCGCAGTAGCCGTCGACGAGCTCGACGAGCAGCGCCGCTGCCGCGGTCGGCGTCTTGGCCGAGACGTGCGCGACCTCGTCGACGACCGTGCGGTCGATCTCGTGGCCGACGCCCGCGATCACCGGGATCGGCAGGTCGGCGATCAGGCGCGCCAGGTGCTCGGAGTCGAACGCCGCGAGGTCGCTGCGCGCGCCGCCGCCGCGCACAACGACGATCGCGTCGAGGTCGACCGCGGCCAGGCGCCGCAGGCCGTACATGATCCGACGATCCGCACCCTGGCCCTGCACTCGCACGTCGACCGGGTAGACGCGGAACGCGTGACCGCTGCCGTCGAGCTCGTGCACGAAGTCGTGGTACGCCGCGCTGTCGCGACTCGTCACGAGCCCGATGCGCAACGGCACGGGCGGGAGCACGAGCGCGCGCTGGCGCTCGAGGAGCCCCTCGCTCGCGAGGGCCTGGAGCACACGAGCGCGCTCGGCGGCGAGCTTGCCGACCGTGAACACGGGGTCGACCGCGTCCATGATCAGCTGCACGCGGCCGGTCGGCGAGTAGAAGTCGACCCGACCCCTGACCCGCACCTCGACGCCTTCGCCCAGCTTCACCCCCGCCTCGCGCAGGGTCGCGTTGACGGCGGCCCGCTGGTTGCGGAACAGGGCGACCGACAGCTTCGCCCGCACGTGGTCGCGTCGCTCCGCCTTCTCGCACAGGTCGAAGTACGCGTGGCCGTTGCCCGAGACCCGATGCTGCGCGACCTCGCCCCGCACCCAGACCTGGCGAGGCAGGGCGTCGACCAGCGCCTCGGCGATCGCGCCGTTGAGCTCGGCGACGGAGTAGGTGGGCTCGG
Source organism: uncultured Bifidobacteriaceae bacterium (assembly GCA_964501785.1). Classification (GTDB taxonomy): domain Bacteria; phylum Actinomycetota; class Acidimicrobiia; order IMCC26256; family PALSA-555; genus DATBSK01. Next base: position 302,657 of record CAZCUD010000001.1, on the reverse strand, counting down.
GGTCGACCCGGCCGCCGGCGGCGCGGCCCGCGTCGGTGTCGTGGTCGACCGCGGGGTCGATCGCCGGCTCGTCGTCGAAGGGCAGCACCGGCGCAGTCTCGCGCCGGGCTAGGACACCTTCGGCAGCACCTGCTCGCAGTAGAGGCGCAGGCTCTCCCACCCGGCGTCGATCGGCATGCCGCCGACGAGGGGATGCAGGTTGACGGCCCCGGTCTCCTGCGCGCGCGCCGCGCACTCCTCGGGCGTGAGCACCTGGTAGATCCCCTCGGCCCGGAGCTCGTCGACGTTCGTCGCCTGGGAGTGCACCGCCGACTTGATGTCGGGGGTCTGCCACGAGTGGTACGTCGACGCCTCGTGGAAGAAGTGCTGGCCCAGCTCGGCCCAGGTCTTGTCGGGATCGTCCGCGACGTGGACCATCACCGTGTCGGCGCCCGGCATCATGCAGAAGCCCTGCGTCCCGTGCTCCTTGCACTGCTCGTAGTAGTACGCCTCGAGCTCGGGGAGGTGCGCGGCAGGGAACATCGGGAGCCCGAAGCGCGCGGCACGCCGGGCCGCCGGCTTGCTGGTGCCGCCGATGAGCAGCATCGGGTGCGGCTTCGTGACGGGGACGGGCGTGACGCGCACCGTCGTGCCCTCGTGCTCGAACGGCTCACCGGTCCACGCCTTGAGGATCGTGTCGATGCACTCGTCCATCAGCGCGCCGCGCTTCGACCAGTCCTTCCCGTGCGCGGCGTACTCCTCGGGGCGGTAGCCGATGCCCGCGATGGTCGTCATCCGCCCGCCGCTCGCGAGGTCGAGCACCGCGAGGTCCTCGGCGATGCGCAGCGGGTCGTGCAGCGGCACGAGGAGCGCGGACAGCGAGATGCCGATGCTCTTGCACCGGCCGAACACCAGCCCGGCCATCACCAGCGGTGACGGGCTCCAGCCGTTCTCCGCGCCGTGGTGCTCCTCGAGGGTGATCATCGCGAAGCCGTGCTGGTCGGCGTACTCCGCCATGTCGACGAACGCCTGGTAGCGCTTCGCCATCTCCTCGGGCTCCACGCCCGGCTGCACGCAGTTGAACCGCGCCAATGACATCACCATCGATCCGTGTCCCCCTTCTCCTCGATGCGCATCTCAACCACCGTTCCGGTAGCCGAGCGGCGCATCATGCTCCGCAGACCTTCAGTCCGAGCCTCTTCGCCTGCTTCGCCGCGGGCAGCAGCGCATCGTCGAGCTCCTCGACGGTCACCGCGCCCGACTCGGCGCCCGCCGCGATCGTGTCGACGCCCTCCTGGAACGCGCGCAGCAGCCGCTTGATCTTCCGCCGCAGCTTCGCGGGCCGGTCGAGCTCGGCGATCAGGTCGTGCTGGGCCTGGAACAGCGGCGCGGCCGTCGACGAGAGCAGCTTCAGGTCGTCGGTCGACGGCGGCTGGGGCAGCCCCGGGGGGAACACGGCCGACAGCGACGCCGAGACCGCGACGTTGCCGTCGCGACAGACCGCGTCCGCGTCCGCACGCCACTCGTCGGCCGTCGCCGCCCCCAGGGGCGCCGCGAGCGCCAGCACGAGCACGGTGACGACCGCGCCGAGACCGGCGCGTGCCGCGCGCCGACGGGTGCGCCTGGTCACCCCGCCGGGAGGATGATCGTCTGCAGCTCGGTGTACGGGTCGATGCCCTCGGGGCCGAGCTCGCGGCCGATTCCCGACTGCTTGAACCCGCCGAACGGGGCGTTGAAGTCGAGGATCATCGCCGAGTTGATCGCTACCACGCCGGTGCGCACCTGGGCGCCCACCGCGGCGCCGTGCTCGGGGTCCGCGGTCCACACCGAGCCGCACAGCCCGTAGTCGGAGTCGTTGGCGATCTTGACCGCGTCCGCCTCGTCGTCGTACTTGATGACCGACAGGACCGGACCGAAGATCTCCTCGCGCGCGATCGACATGTCGTTGGTCACGTCGGCGAACACCGTGGGCTCGATGTACCAGCCCTTGTCGAGATCGGCCGGCGTGCCGCCACCGGCCACCGCGCGTGCGCCGGCGCTCTTGCCGGCGTCGAGGAAGCCCTTGATCCGGTCGCGCTGGCGCTCGGCGACGACCGGCCCGATCTGGGTCTCGAGGTCGAGCGGGTCACCCACCTTGAGCGCGCCGACCTTCGAGCCGAGCGCGTCGACCACCTCGTCGTACTTGTTCTTGCTGACGAGGATGCGGGTCTGCGCGCCGCAGGCCTGGCCGTTGTTCATCAGGCCGGAGTCCATGAGCTGCTGGAGCCCCGCGTCCTCGACCTCCCAGTCGTCGAGGATGATCGCGGCCGACTTGCCACCGAGCTCGAGCGTGAAGCGCTTGAGCTGGCCGCCTGCGACCTCGCCGATGTGCTTCCCGACCGCCGACGAGCCGGTGAAGCTGATCTTGTCGATGCCGGGGTGACGCAGGATGTGCTCGCTGTTCTCGCGGCTCGCGGCGACGATGTTGATGACGCCCGGCGGCAGGTCGGCCTCGATGACCGCCTCGGCGAGCTTGTACGCGTCGAGCGGCGTCTCGGGCGCGACCTTGAGGACGATCGGGACGCCGGCCGCCATCGCGGGGCCGAGCTTGAGCGCGCAGATGAAGAGGGGCACGTTCCACGGGATGATCCCGGCCGCGACGCCCACCGGCGCCCGCCGCACCCGCACCGGCGAGCCGAGCGCACCGGTGCGGTCGTCCTCCCACTGGTACGTGGACGCGAGGCCCGCGTAGGTGTCGAGGACCATCGTGGCGGAGAAGACCTGGCCCATGATCGACCACTGGATCGGCGAGCCGTTCTGCGCGGAGATGGTCTGGGCGAGGTCCTCGGAGCGGGCCTGGAGCGCGGCGGACAGGCGCTTGATGCCCTCGGCGCGCTCGGTCGGCATCATCCGCGGCCACGGACCCTCGTCGAACGCCGCGCGCGCGGCCGCGACCGCGGCGTCGATGTCGGCGGGCGAGGCGTCGGGCACGGTCCCGATCACCTCTTCGCTGTGCGGGGAGATGACGTCGATCGTGTCCTTGCTCTTGGGCGCGACCCACTCGCCGCCGATGAAGAGCTGGTCGCGCACCTGCGTGTCGTTCGCCACGGTCGTCTCCTGACGCATCGCCTCGTGATCCGGCGAGCGACGCTATCGCGCGCCTGACGGGCCGTCAGATGGCTCGTCACGATGCGTCGCTCGACCCGCCGTACGACGGTGAGCGACGCAACCAGGGGGTGTCGACCGCGCCATGAGACGGGGGTCCCGCCTGTGGCATGCTGCCCGCCGCCCGCCGTGGGGGCCGGGCGGACGAGGGGAAACCGGATGCATCGAAGTGTGCGCGTGGTGGCGATCGCCGCCCTGGCGATCGGTCTGACCGCAGGAGCGGCGGCGGCCCAGGACATCGGGCCCGACGACCCCGGCGTGCGGGTCAACGAGAACCCCGCCGACGGGTACCTGCTGATCGCCCCCTTCGAGCAGCAGTACACCTACCTGGTCGCTCCCGACGGGCGGGTCGCCAAGCAGTGGCGCACCAGCACCCGACCGGGCCTGTCCCAGCAGCTGCTCGAGGACGGCACCCTCGTGCGCGGGGGCAACCTCGAGATCCGGGGCACCTTTGCCGAGGGCCAGGGCGCGGGCGGTCGCATCGAGGCGCTGTCGTGGGACGGGCGCGAGCTGTGGCAGAAGGACTTCGCCGACGACAACGTGATGCAGCACCACGAGATCGACGTGCTCCCCAACGGCAACGTCCTCGCGATGCTCTGGGAGCGCATCCCCGGCGACGAGGCCCTCGCGATGGGACGCGACCCCGAGCTGCTCCCCGACGACGAGCTGTGGCCCGACAAGATCGTCGAGTACGACCCGACGACCGACCAGGTCGTCTGGGAGTGGCGGGTCTGGGACCACATGGTGCAAGACCGCGACCCCGACCTCCCCAACTACGTCGAGGACGTCTCGGAGCACCCGGAGAAGATCGACATCAACTACGTGCTCAACTCCGAGAACGGCCAGGCGGACTGGAACCACCTCAACGCCATCAACTACAACGCCGAGCGCGACGAGATCGTGCTGAGCCCGCGCTCGTTCAGCGAGCTGTGGGTCATCGACCACGGCGTCACCACCGAGGAGGCCAAGGGCCCCGCGGGTGACCTCAAGTTCCGCTACGGCAACCCGATCGCCTACGGCGACAAGAAGGGCGAGCGGGAGCTGTTCTTCCAGCACGACACCGAGTGGATCGAGCCGGGCCTCCCGGGCGAGGGCAACATCCTCCTCCTCAACAACGGCGCGCCCGACGTCCGCGAGTACACGTCGGTCGACGAGGTCATCCCCGAGCTCGACGCCGAGGGCAACTACGTGCGCGACGAGAAGAACGGCGGCTTCAAGGCCGAGATCAAGCGCGTCTACCCCAAGGACGAGGACGACGACGAGGGCGAGTTCGCCGCCATCGTCTCGAGCGCCCAGCGCCTGCCCAACGGCAACACCCTGATCGGCTACGGCCCGCAGGGTCGGGTGCTCGAGGTGACGCCCAAGGGGAAGGTCGTGTGGGACTACGAGAACCCCTACGCCGCCCTGCGACCGTTCAGCCCCCGCAACAGCGGCGCCGGCTTCCCGATCGACCAGAACTGGTTCTTCCAGGTCTCGAAGTACGCGGACGACTTCCCCGGCTTCGCCGGCAAGGAGGCCCAGCTGAACCCGCCGACCACGACCACGACCCGCGGCTAGCGCTCGCGCAGGGCGCGCCCCGGCGCGAACCGGCTCAGGGGCCGGAGCCCGCCTGCGCGGTCGTGGTCGTGGCGATGGGCTCGATGACCGCGTCGGGGATCGTGAGCACCTGACCCACGAACACGTGGTTCTGGTTGGTGATGCCGTTGGCGGCGGCCAGCGCCTCGGCGGTGACGCCGTACTGGCTGGCGATGCCGAGCAGGCTCTCGCCCGACTTCACGGTGTGGGTGCGCGCCGCTTCCGTGGTGGTCGTCGTCTCGACCGACGAGGCGCGCACCGCGTCGCCGGTGCCGTCGTCCCCGCCGCCGGTGAGCCGACCGATGACGAAGGCCACGACGACGAGCACGCCGGCGATCGCCAACGTCGGCGCCATCGGCAGAACTGCCCGGCCCCGCTCGCCACGTCGACGCGGACGCTCGTCGGCCTCGGGATCGGCGACCGAGGCTTCTCCACGACGCCGCATCTGAGGCTGCCCGCGCGGGTCGGTCGGGTCGCGGGGCACCGGCCGGCCCCGGGGGTCGGTCGCGTCCCTGGGTGGCGGCGCGCGCCGCTGGCCTCGGGGATCGGTCCGGTCACGGGGCACGGGGTGACCACGGGGATCCGTCGGGTCACGTGGCGGTGGCGGCCGTCCGCGGGGATCGGTCGGATCGTGACGCGGCGGGTCGCGCCGGGGAGGCTCGTGCGGGACGTCGCCGAAGCGAGGTGCGGGCCCGGGACCGGGCGGTGGCGCGGGCCGACCGCGCTCGACCGGGCGCACCCACTCGCTGTCGGGCACCAGCCCATCGGGGTCCCACGGCCCCGTCGTCACCCCGACCATGGTGGCCGCGAGCCCGCAATCGCACAAGGCCTCGGATCGTCACGGGTACTGTGCGCCCCGTGACGAGCCTGCCGAGCACGACCGGCACCGACTCGACCGCGCCGATCGACACCGGCGCGCTGGTGCGCCGCTCGCTGATCACGTTCGTCTGCATGGTCGGCATCGCGGCCGCGTTCACGTGCCTCTTCTTCGCGATGCGGTCGGTGATGGACATCGGCGGCTCCTGCGCGAGCGGCAACGTGCCCTACGAGATCACGCGGCCGTGCCCATCCGGGGTGCCCGGCCTGATGATCGGCTCGATCTTCGGCGGGCTCATCCTGTTGGCGATCTACGCCTTCAACGCGATCGGCCCGAACCTCACGCTCCTGGCGTGGCCGGTGCTGTTCCTCAGCCTGGGTTGGAACTTCCTCGAGTACGCGTTCGCGCCGCCCGACGGCAGCGACGGCGTCGTGTGGGGCTGGCTCGTCTGCGGCGTGCTGTTCGTGCTGATGGGCGGGCTGCCCCTGGTCTTCGGCATCAAGTGGGCGCTCGACGGGAAGTCGACGAAGATCTCTCGCCTCCAGGAGAAGCGGCGCAGCGTCGCCAACCGCTACGGCCGGGGCGGGACGGAGATCCCGGCGACTCGCAACCTCTGGATCTACGGGCTCGTGCTCCAGCTGGTGGCGATCGTCGTCGGCGTCTGGGTCGGCATCGAGATCTTCGAGTGGGCGAGCGACAGCAGCGTCTCGATCCAGCTCGGCTGACGCCGATCGAAGCGTCCGATCTCCGAGGCTCTACCGTGGAGGCACGCACCGTGTCCACGACTGCTGACCGCGCGCGCCCGAGTGCCGGGCGCCCACGAGGCGAGCGCAGCCCATGAGCGACTTCATCTTCGGTGACCTGACCGACTGGATCGAAAGCGTCATCGACGCGCTCGGGTACGCCGGCGTTGCCTTCCTCGTCATGCTCGAGAACCTGTTCCCACCGATCCCGTCGGAGGTGGTTCTCCCCTCGGCCGGGCTCTACGCCGAGCGCAACGGCGGGGCCGCGCCGTTGGTCGGCATGATCATCGCCGCAACCATCGGCTCGGTCGTCGGGGCGCTCGTGCTCTACGGCATCGCGGCGTGGATCGGGCGTGACCGGCTGCGCAGCTTCGTGCTGCGCCAGCAACGCTGGCTGCGCATCAAGGAGCGCGACCTCGACAAGGCCGAGGGCTGGTTCGTGCGCCACGAGGAAGCCGCCGTGCTGATCGGGCGCTGCGTGCCGCTCGTGCGCTCGCTCGTCTCGCTGCCCGCGGGGTTCGAGCGGATGGGCCTGGTGCGCTTCTGCGTCTTCACCGCCATTGGCTCGGCGATCTGGAACACCGGGCTGATCATGGTGGGCTACGCGGCGTCCTCCTACCAGGACGAGGTCGAGTCGGCGATGGGCTACCTCCAGTACCTCGTGATCGCCGCGCTGCTCGGCGCGATCGGATGGTTCATCTGGAGCCGGTTCATCCGGTCGCGCCCCGAGGTCGAGCCGGCCGAGGTGCCGGCGTCGGGGCCCGTCGTACCGGTGCCCGCCGCCGTGGCGACGTCGACCGACGACGACCTGCCCGCCACCTGACCCGTCAGCCGCGAGGTCGCACGTCGCTCACGGTGCGGCGCGCTGCAACGCGGCGAGACCGTCGCTGCTCACCACCGCGGCTTCGAGGCGCTTCGCGGCCCGCCGCTCCCCGCGCAGGTAGCGGTCCCAGAAGTCGGTGGTGATCTCGCGGACCAGCTCGTCGGACGCCTCGGGGAAGTCCTCGAACGGGAACGCGTGCGTGCCGCCGTGGATCGTGACGAACCACTTCGGCGCGACGAGCTGGGGGTACGCGGTGACGCTGTGCGAGTACAGCGGGTCGGCGTCGCCGTGCACGAGGAGCGTCGGCACCTCGTCGAACTCGTAGTCGCCGTCGGGGAACGACCCCAGCACCGCGCTCATGAGCAGTGCCGCGTCGAACCGGTCGTCGGCGCAGCACGGGTGGAAGATCGTGCCGTAGGTGGTGAAGCCGCCGAGCGAGAGGCCCGCGAGACCGATGCGCTCGGGATCGATGCGACCGCGCAGCTCCGATCCGCGCTTCTCCGCGAGCGCGAGCACGCGATCGAGGACGAACGACACGTCGGCGGGCTGCTCGACGAAGTCGGCGATGAGGTTGCCGCACGTGTCGCTGGTGCGGGGGAACAGCGGCGCGACGACGACGTAGCCCGCGCGCGCCCACGCATCGATGAGCTGGGTGAACTTGTTCGGGTTGCCGGCGGCGCCGTGCGCGAGCACGACGAGCGGAAGCGGACGCTTCGTGCTCGTCGGATACGCGATGGTCGTCTCGAGCGTCCGCGTGTCGGCCGCCGGCTGCGTCGCGCTCGCCGGGCTCGGCCGAGATCGATCGACGAACGTCTCCTGGGTCACGATGACGTCGTCACCCGCACCGCCGGTCGCGACGCTCGCGTGGATCGGCAGCACGAGCCCGCCGAGCACGGCCACAGCCAGCACGACGACGCTCACCACTCCTCCGCGCTGCATGGGCCAGCGATCGTATGCTCCACGCCGACGACGGAGGTGCGCGATGAGCCACGACGTGTGGAGCGAGGAGCACCTGCTGATCGACGGCAAGCTCGAGCCGGCGAGCAGCGGGAAGACGTTCGAGAACGTCAACCCGACGACCGAAGAGGTCGTCGGCGTGGTCGCCGACGGCACCGCCGACGACATGGACCGCGCGATCGGCTCGGCGCGGCAGGCGTTCGACGACGGCGCCTGGGCGACCGACGTCGGCTTCCGGGTGAAGTGCCTGCGCCAGCTCCAGCAGGCGCTCGTCGACCACCGTGAGGAGTTCACCCGCACGATCGTCACCGAGGTCGGGACCCCCGTCTCGCTGACGGGCATGGCGCAGTACGACACGCCGGTGGGCGGCATCGGCTGGGTCGCGGACCTCGCCGAGCGCTACCAGTGGGACGAGGACCTCGGCACGCTCGAGGTCATCCCGGGCATGCCGGCCGTGCGCACCGTCCTGCGCGAGCCCATCGGGGTCGTCGGTGCGATCACGCCGTGGAACTACCCCGTGCAGATCAACCTGGCGAAGGCCGCGCCCGCGCTGGCGGCCGGCAACACGGTCGTCCTCAAGCCTGCGCCGGACACCCCGTGGTCGGCCACGCTCATGGGCCGACTCATCGCCGAGGAGACCGACATCCCGCCCGGCGTCGTCAACATCGTCACGTCGTCCGACCACGCAGTCGGCGAGCAGCTCGCGACCGACGCACGCGTCGACATGGTGTCGTTCACCGGCTCCACCCGCACCGGGCGGCGGGTCATGGAGGTCGGCGCGCCGACCATCAAGAAGGTGTTCCTCGAGCTCGGCGGCAAGTCCGCTTCGATCGCGCTCGACGACGCCGACCTCGCGACCGCGGTCGCGTCGGCCTGCTTCCAGGTCACGACGCATGGCGGCCAGGGCTGCGCGACCACCACCCGAGCGCTCGTGCCGAAGGACCGGTTCGACGAGGCGACCGAGATCGCCAAGGCGACGCTCGAGAGCATCCCGGTCGGCGACCCGTTCGATCCCGGCACGCTGATGGGGCCGCTGATCAGCCAGCGCCAGCAGGAGCGCGTGCTCGGCTACATCCAGACCGGCATCGACGAGGGCGCCACCGTGGTCACCGGCGGCGGACGTCCGGAGGCGCAGCCGAAGGGCTGGTACGTCGAGCCGACGCTGCTCGTCGGCGTCGACAACTCCGCGCGCGTCGCCCGGGAGGAGATCTTCGGCCCGGTGCTGGTGCTCCTTCCCTACGACGGCGTCGACGACGCGATCGCGATCGCGAACGACAGCGAGTACGGCCTGTCGGGCGCGGTGTTCAGTGCGTCCGACGAGCGCGCGCTCGAGGTCGCGCGCCGGCTGCGCACCGGCACGGTCTCGCTCAACGGCGGCATGTGGTACGGACCCGACGTCCCCTTCGGCGGCTACCGCCAGAGCGGCGTCGGGCGGGAGTCGGGCGTGCAGGGCTTCGAGGAGTACCTCGAGATCAAGTCCGTCGCCCGCCCGGCGTGAGGGAGGATCGGATGAGACGACGTCGCCGCTCCATCGCGCTGCTGGGCGCGTGCGTCATGGTGTCGGTCGGCGTGCTCGGCGGCGCGGCCTCGGGCGGCGACACCTCGATCATCGAGATCCAGAAGGTGGTCGACGGCGCGCCACCCAGCGGGTCGTACTCCGTCGACGTCTTGTGCTCGTCGGGCACCGCGACGCCGAATCCCGTCATCGTCGATGCCAACGGTGCTCCGAGCGCGGCGTCGATCTCGGAGGCCTCGTACCCGTTGACGTGCGAGATCGTGGAGACCGGCACCGGCGGCGCCCTCGCCGTCTTCTACTCGTGCGGGCCCACGAGCGGGCCGGTGACGTGCTCGCCCAACGGGGCCGGCGCGACGTTCACCGGCCCCGGCACGGTGAGCTTCACGGTGACCAACTCGTTCTCGCCACCCGGGGGCGCCGAGCCGGACCCCGCGTCGGCCGCCGAGGCCATCGAGGCGCCGGTCACCTTCACCGGCTGACCCGCGCTCACCGGCTGATCCGCGCCGTGCGCCCGCTCCCCGAGTTCGCTGCGTTGGAAGACGCAGCGACAACAGGTGTCGCGGAGTCTTCCGACGCGTCGGAAGGGATGGCGGCGCGGTGAGCGACGTCACGTTCGTGCTCGTCCACGGGGGCGGGATGTCGGGGGCGTACTGGGATCGGCTGCGTCCGTTCCTCGACCACCCGTCGCTGGCGCCCGACCTGCCCGGGCGCGCCGGTCGGCCCGCCGACCCGATGTCGCTCACCGTCGAGGAGTGCGTGCGCTCGGTCGTCGACGACGTCGAGGCGGCCGACGTCGGCGCGATCGTGCTCGGCGCCCACTCGTCCGGTGGGCTGTACGCGCCGGGCATCGCCGCCGCGCTCGCACCGCGGGTCCGTCACGTCGTCCTCGACGCGGCCGTCGTGCCTCCCGACGGCGGCACCGGGCTCGACGCGATGAAGGCCTCGCATCGGGAGCGGGTCGTCGCGGGCATGGACTGGGCACGCGGCGCGGGCAAGGTGCTCACCACGCCCGGGCCCGAGTCGCCCGACAAGGTGCGCGACTCCTACGGAGGCGATCCGCTCACCGACGAGCAGGTCGAGTTCGTGCTCGACCCGGCCCGCTGCGTCGAGGACTCGATGAACATCTACTTCCAGCCCGTCCACTGGAGCGCGGCGCCCGACGTGCCCGTCACGTACGTGCGGCACGAGCGCGACCGCCCGACGCCGCCGGCGCTCCAGGACGAGAACGTGACCCGGCTCCGGGCGGTCGGCCGCGAGCCTCGCATCGAGGTGCTGGACTGTGGTCACATCCCCGCCGTCACCCACCCCGAGGAGCTGGCGGCGATCCTGAACCGGATCGCGAACGAAGCCGCCGCTGAGGAGGCCCGATGAGCCAGGTCGTGGACGAAGAGCTCTACTGGGACCCGTTCGACGTCGACATCGACACCGACCCGTACGGCGTGTGGCGACGCATGCGCGACGAGGCCCCGCTGTACCGCAACGACCAGTTCGACTTCTGGGCGCTCTCGCGCTTCCACGACGTGGAAGCCGCGCACAAGGACACGGCCACGTTCTCGTCGGCGCACGGCACCGTGCTCGAGTTCATGGGACCCGAGCCGATGATCAACGCGACGATGATGATCTTCACCGACCCGCCGCTGCACACGCGGCTGCGGTCGCTCTCGTCCCGCGCCTTCACGCCGCGCCGGGTCTCCCAGCTCGAGGACCGCATCCGCGAGATCTGCGCCGAGCTCCTCGACCCCCACGTGGGTGGCGGTGGGTTCGACTACGTGCAGGACTTCGGCGCCCAGCTCCCGTCGATGGTCATCTCCGCGCTCCTCGGCGTGCCGTCCGACGAGCGCGAGGAGGTCCGTCATCACATCGACGAGGTCTTCTACATCGAGCCGGGTGTCGGCATGGTCAACGACCGCTCCTTCGGTGCGCAGATCTGGCTGCACGAGTACCTCGGGAAGCAGCTCGAGCGCCGGCGCCGGCACCCGATCGACGACATGATGAGCGACCTCGCGCACGCGGAGATCACCGACGACGACGGCACCGTGCGCCGGCTCACCGACGAGCAGGCGATCGGCTTCGCGAACCTGCTCGTGAGCGCGGGCACCGAGACGGTCGCCCGGCTGCTGGGGTGGGCGTCGGTCGTGCTCGACGCGAACCCCGAGGCGCGGGCCGAGCTCGCGGCCGACACGAGCCTCTTGCCGAACGCGATCGAGGAGCTGCTGCGCTACGAGGCACCTTCACCGGTGCAGGGCCGTTGGACGACGACCGACGTCGAGCTTCACGGCGAGGTGGTGCCGGCAGGCTCGAAGGTGCTGCTGCTGACCGGTGCCGCAGGGCGCGACGAGCGCAAGTTCCCCGATCCCGACCGCTTCGACGTGCACCGCAGCATCGACCACCACGTGTCGTTCGGCTACGGCATCCACTTCTGCCTCGGTGCCGCGCTCGCCCGGCTCGAGGGACGCGTCGCGCTCGAGGAGACGCTGCGGCGGTTCCCCGAGTGGACGGTCGACCACGACCGGGCCGTCCGCCTGCACACCAGCACGGTGCGCGGCTACGCCGAGGTGCCCATCCAGGTCTGATCGGGCCGGGGCGGACCCGCGCCCGCGTCGTTCGGCGCCTGCCAACGGATGTCGCGCCAGCTGATGTCGGGTGCTGCCGTCGCGCCGCGCAGCGTGACGGGCGCGGTCACCGGCGCGGTGCCCGGCGACACGAGCGTCGGCGCGTGGCGCGCGCGCGTCCGCGATCGTCGGGTCTCGAGCACGTCGGTCCAGAGCGCGGGTTGCAGCACCGCGCCGGCGCAGCAGACGAGCAGCCACACCAGCGCCCAGAGGTGGCTGTCGGGGCGCGGCACCGCACCGATCGCGAGGCTCGGCACGAGGCCGACGGTCACGAACGTGAGCGCCCACGCGCACCAGAACCGCTTGGAGTGCTCGGCCGCGTCCTGCCAGGCCTGCTGGGGCTGGACGAGCACGAGCAGCATCCCCAGCGCCACCACCCCGAGACCCACCGCCCCGATCATGTCGACAGTGTCGACCGTCGCGGCCGCGAACTGAACCCCCCGCCCGCCCCGCCGCGCTTGGAGGCCGTGGACGCCCGAACCGGGCTCCGTGGGCCTCCGAGCGGCGGTGAACGTAGAGTCACGGGACTGAACGGACGTTCAGAGGGACCAGGGGGGGACCGGATGCCGGACGGCTACGAGTACGCGGAGCGGATGTTCGAGGCGCCGGTCGACCTCGGGATCGCCGAGGCCGACCGCGCGGTCACCAACGTCCGCTTCGGCACCAGCTCGTACCTGGAATCCGACGGCGGAGCCGGCAAGGAGTGGTACGAGGGCGGCGGCGCCGTCGGCGAGAAGGCCGTCCAGGGCATCACGATCTACCCGCCCACCCGGGGCCTCCAGACCCAGGGCGACCCGTTCGAGCCGGTGAAGATCGGGCTCCTCGTCGACATGGACCTCGGCCAGCTCCTGGCCGACTGGATCGACCCGACCATCCTCGCGATCGAGGACGCGCTCAACGAGGGCGTGTGGGGCCGCAGCCCCGTGCAGCTCGTCGTGGCCGACGCGCGCGGCCTGCCCCGCGAGAACTACCGCAAGCTGATCAAGGGCTACGACTGGCTCGTCGAGCAGGGCTGCGTCGTGATCCTCGGGCCGATGATCAGCGACAACTGCCTCACGCTCCAGCCGCACGCCGACGAGGTCGGGGTGGCGGTCATCGGTTGGACCGGCGCGCACAAGTTCGCGAGCGACTACTGCTACACGGTCGCCAACGGCGACATCCCCACCGAGGGCGTCATGTGCGCGAACTGGCTGCACCAGCGCGGCCTGAAGAAGGTCGGCATGTTCTGGGAGGTCGGATCGTCGGGCCGCGACTACGCCGACTTCTTCCGCGACGAGGCCCTGCGCCTCGGCCTGACGATCACCCGCGAGGTGAAGCTCGAGCCCAACCCGCGCAACATGAAGGAGAACCTCGCCGAGATGCGCGAGATGGGCACCGAGGGCCTCTACTACGGCGGCTACGGCTACGCGACGTTCCACTTCGCCGACGCGCTCCGGGCGCTCGACTGGGACCCGCCCCGTGTCATGGGCACCGCGTTCATGTTCTATTCCAACTCCAACGCGTGGGCCCAGGGCCTCGAGGGCTGGCACGGCGTCGACCAGCTCGGCGAGGACGGGATGAACCCCAACTACAACGCGATGGTGAAGCGCTTCGAGGCGCGCTTCGGGCGCACCACCAAGAACGTCGTGGTCGCGCTCGCGTACGACACCGCTCGGGCGGCCATCCACGGCATCGCCAACGCCGCGATCCCGACGCCGCGCCACGTGCGCGACGGTCTCGACAAGATCCGCTGGATGCCGGCCACCAACGGCGGGCCGTCGTGCTACGTGCAGTTCGGCCCCGGCGACCACAAGGGGTACAAGGGCGACTTCCTCACCATCCGCGAGCTGCGGGACGGCGAGCTCCGCTTCGACGGCTACTACCGCCCCGAGTGGCCGTCCAACCGCACCACCCCCTGAACCCCCGACCCGTCGGAAGACTCAGCGACAGCTGTTGTCGCTCACTCTTCCGACGCGCAGCACAGGGGGGCGATGCCGTTTCGCGTCAGGCGCGGAAGGCGGCGTCGAGGATGTCGTGGAGCTCGTCGAGGGGCATGCGCTCGGCCGCGCTGGTGGCGGCGGCGACGTCGCCCGGGCCGCCGACGACCAGCGGGTCGGCCGCCTGGTAGGCGCTGACCAGGCCGCTGAACAGCCGCGCCAGCACGTCGGGATCGCCGGCGCGCAGCTCCCCCGCGTCCTGGCCGGCCCGGAACAGCTTCGCCTGGAGGTCCATCGCCTCGGTCACGTTCTCGAGCGCGGTGCGGTCGACCCGCGAGTCGAGGTCGCCGAGCGTCACCCCGTTGGTCCGCAGGAACAGCTTGCCGAAGCTGGCGTGCTCCCGGAAGAACGTCACCTGGAAGTCGGCGAGCGCGTGCATCCGCTCGCGCGGTGACCCGCGGTCGTCGAGCACGGCCCGCATCCCGTCCATGAACTCCGATCCCCGCCGCAGGAAGATCTGCACGAAGAGGTCGTCCTTCTCGGGGAAGAAGCCGTAGACGCCGCCCACCGAGAACTCGGCCGCGGCGGCGATCTCCTTCACCGTCGCGTCGTGGAAGCCCTTGCGCGCGAAGACCTCCTCGGCCGCGTCGAGGATCTGCTCGCGGCTCAATTCGCGGGCCCGGCGCCGCCGCCGGTCGCGCGGCCCATCGGGCTCGACGGCCGATGTGCTCACGCGTTCGCGTTCGCGGCGAGCTCCCCGAGCGAGATCTCGGTGCGCTCCCGGTTGCGCTTGTTCATCGACCGCTCAGACACGTCGTGACCCGCGGCCTCGGCGCGCAGCGCGCCCACCGTGCACTGCTCCTTCGGTCGGATCGCGAACGGGTCGAACCGGTACCAGCGCATCGCGTTCTCGTGGGTGATCTTGTTCAGGTCGTCGTCGGGCACCGCGTACTTCTCCGCCATGCGGTGCAGCTCCTCGGGTGCGTTCGGCCACGACGAGTCGGAGTGCGGGTAGTCCTGCTCCCAGCAGATGTTGTCGATGCCGATCTCGTCGCGCAGCGCCAGCCCGACCGGGTCGGCGATGAAGCAGGTGAGGATGTGGCGCCGGAAGATGTCGGACGGCAGCTGGTCGCCGAAGTCCTGGCCGGTCCAGAGGTGGTGCATGTCGTAGGTGCGGTCGAGCCGGTCGAGGAAGTACGGGATCCACCCGGTGCCGCCTTCCGAGAGCGCGACCTTGAGCGTCGGGTACTCCTTGAACACCCGCGACCACACGAGGTCGGCAGCCGCCATGCAGATGTTCATCGGCTGGAGCGTGATCATCACGTCCATCGGTGCGTCGGGCGCGGTGACCGCCAGCTTCCCCGACGACCCGAGGTGGATGTTGAGGATCGTGCCCTCGTCGACGAGCGCCTCGAACATCGGGTCCCAGTACGGGTCGTGGAAGCTGGGCTGGTCGAGCGCGGCGGGGTTCTCGGTGAACGTCATCGAGTGGCACCCCTTCTTCGCCATGCGCCGGATCTCGGCCGCGCACAGCTCGGGGTCCCAGAGCACGGGCAACGCCATCGGGATGAACCGCTCGGGGTACGCGGCGCACCACACGTCGACGGTCCAGTCGTTGTAGGCCTGCGTGACCGCGAGCGCGAGGTCCTTGTCTTCCTGCACCGCGAACAGCCGGCCCGAGAACGCGGGGAACGACGGGAAGTTCATGCACGCGAGCACCCCGCCCGCGTTCATGTCCTTGACCCGCTCGTGCACGTCGAAGCAGCCGGGCCGCATCTCGTCGAAGGCCGTGGGGTCGACGCCGTACTCGTCCTTGGGTCGCCCGGCGACCGCGTTGAGCCCCACGTTGGGGATGACCGCGTCACCGAAGGTCCACACGTCGTTGCCCTCGGGGGTGCGCACCACCTTCGGGGCCCGGTCCTTGTACTTGGCCGGGATCACGTCGTCGAACATGTCGGGCGGCTCGACGAGGTGGTCGTCCACGCTGATCATGATCATGTCTTCGGTGCGCATCTGATGCTCCCCCCGACCCGGACATCGCCGGGACCCGGAAACCGAACCGTCGTTCACCATTCTGACCCGAGGTTCACCATCCGTCGACCAGCCCGCGCCTGGTTGCGTAGCTCACCTTCGCCACGAGGGTCGAGCAACGCAGGTGGCGGTCGTCAGCCCCGCGGCTGGACGGAGATGTTCGGCGGGCGGTCGGGGGCGATCACGTCGGCCATCGCGTTGAAGACGTCGGCGGCGTAGTGGTATCCGGGCACGTACCCCTGCTTCGGGGTCGCGACGACCACGACCGCCGTCTTCTCCTCCGGCAGGTACGCGACGATGCCCGTGTATCCGAAGATCTGCGGGTTGTTGACGATCCAGTCGTTCGAGATCCCAGAGCCCATCCCGTAGTAGAGCGTCTCGGTCAGCGGGCCGAGCCCCACGTTCTCGTCGCCGATCTGCAGCTCGTGCAGCTTCGTGCTCACGAGCTCACCCTCGCCGAGCGCACGGGCCCACCGCCCCATGTCTGCGAGGTCCGACGACATGTTCGCGGTGTTCACGATCCACGACGGGTTCCAGAAGCTCGAGTCCTCGTACGCGCCTCGCTCGGCGCTGTAGCCGTGGAGCACCGGCGGGAAGATCTCGGCCGAGGTCGTGTACAGCGTCTCCGACAGGTCGAGCTCGTCGAGGATGCGCGACTCGAGCTGCTCACCCACGGGCTTGCCACCCGCCTCCTCGAGGATCGCGCCGAGGAGCACGAAGTTGGTGTCCGAGAACGCCCAGCTCGAGCCGGGTGGCGAGAAGACCACCGGCTGGGAGAACGCGAAGTCGAGCAGCTGCTGGGTGTCGAAGGTCTGGAACGGGTCGGCGTCGAGCACGTCGACGAACGCGTCGTTCGTGACGTAGTCGGGATATCCGCTCGTGCTGCGGGCGAGCATCTCGAGGGTCACCGCGTCGGCCTCGGGCAGGTCGGGGTACCACTTCGACACGGGGTCATCGAGCGAGACCGTGCCGTCCTCGACGAGCATCAGCAGCAACGTCGTCGTGAAGCTCTCGGTGACGTTCCCGATGCGGAAGTGGTCGGCGCGGGTCGCCGGCACGCCGGGCAGCGCCTCGCCCAGCGCGCCCGTCACCACCTGCTCGCCGTCCTTCCAGACGCCGAGCTCCAAGCCATTGATCGGCTGGTCGGCGAAGACGCCTCGCGCCGCGTCGAGGATCTCCTTCGCCTCCCGGGTGCCCGCCGTGCAGACGTCGCCGTCGCCCTTGGCCCGCGTGCCCTCGTCGCACGAGCGATCCTGCACGTCGCTGGTCTGCGCGCCCGCCGGTCCGACCGTGCCGACCAGCCCGATGATCGCGAGCGCGACTCCAGCCACCACGTTGCATGGACGATGCATCAGGGACCCCTCTCCGTCGGCGGGCGAGTGTGGCATAGCGTGCGCCGGCGCCCTCTGACCGGACGGACGACATGACGAGCGACGACATGACGAACGAGAAGGTCTACATCCACGAGCTCATCGACATCCGCGGCCACAACCGCGCGAAGTACATGCACCACATGACCGCGAACTGGGTGCCGATCGCGCTCGAGGAGCGGAGCCAGCGCTGCTACGGCGTGTGGGGGACGGTCGGCTCGACGGGCCGGTGGCCCGAGGTCGTCAACATGTGGGAGCTCGACGGCTGGGACGGGCTGGCCGCCAACTTCGCGCACGAGTTCGTCGGCCGAGGCACGATGCAGGACCCGTCGCTCGCCGAGTGGTGGGCCCAGGCCGCCGAGTTCCGCAGCGGCGGGTACGACCGGATCCTGACGCCGGCACCGTGGTCACGGTCGATCGACGGCCTCGTCGCCGACGGGGTGCGCGGCGAGCTGTACGCGCACGAGCTCGTCGCGGTGCCGCCGGGCAGCGCCGACGACTACCTCGACGCGGTGCGCGACGAAGGACGAGCGGTGGTGGAGTCGTTCGGGTTCACCTTCACCGGGGCGTTCCGCGTGGAGATGGTCAACGACACCGAGTGCATCGTGATCTGGGCGATCCCCGACTGGAGCACGTGGGCGGCGTTCGAGCGCGCGCACCACGAGCCGGGTGACGCCGGCGAGCGGCTCGCCGGCTGGGCCGCGACCCAGGCCGGCCTCGGCGCCGACTGGCGCCGCACCCTGATGGTCGAGGCCCCGCTGAGCCCGCTGCGCCTGGGCCGCCAGCCCGAGCCCTCCGACCGTCGCCCCCTCGACCAGATCTGAGCACCTGGCCCGACCACGCACGCCGGTGCGGACCCGCCCCGCGTCCGGTTGCGTAGCTCACCTTCACCCACGGGGTCGAGCCAACGCATGTGCAACATGCGTTGCTCGACCCTTGTGGGGAAGGTGAGCTACGCAACCAATACCTGACAACCGCGTCAGGTGCGTGCCATCATCCCGCCCGTGCCGGACACACCGAAGGCGGGAGCGCTCGCGGGTCTGCGCGTGCTCGACCTCTCGTGGGGGATCGCCGGGCCGCTCGGCGTCCTGATGCTCGCCGAGCAGGGCGCCGACGTCGTCAAGGTCGAGCCGCCCGGGGGTGACCCGTTCCGCGGCTACGACGGCTACGCGGTCTGGAACCGCTCGCGGCGCTCGGTGACGCTCGACCTCAAGCACCCCGACGGCCTCGAGGCGTTCCGCAAGCTCGCGGCCGACGCCGACGTGCTCGTCGAGACGTTCCGTCCCGGCGTCACCGACCGCCTCGGCATCGGGTACGACGAGCTCCACGCGCTGAACGAGCGGCTCGTCTACTGCTCGTGCCCGGCCTACCCGGAAGGCCACCGCCTCGCCGACCGGCCCGGCTACGACGCGCTGGTGCAGGCGGCGAGCGGCCAGCAGTGGGAGCAGCCGGGCTGGCGCCTCGGGCCGATCTTCTTGCACATGCCGATGCCGAGCATGGCCGCGATGTTCCTCGTGCCCACCGGCATCCTCGCCGCGCTCGTCGCGCGCGAGGAGACCGGACGCGGTCAGCACGTGCGCACGTCGCTGTACCAGGGCGCGTTCCTCTACACGACCCAGATCTGGACGTGGGCCACGAAGGCGCCCGGCGACTTCTGGTCGATCATGTCGAAGTCGTACCCGGCGGGCAGCCACCAGGAGATGATCTTCGAGGTCGCGAACGACGACTGGGTCCACATGTCGATCATGAGCGGTCTGACGCCCATCCGCAGCCAGGACGACATCCTCGGCCTCGACATCGAGGCGTCGAACAACGAGCGCTACGCGATGCTCTCGGAGGAGGAGCGCGCGCAGATCACGCCGCTGCGCCAGGCCGCGTACAAGCGCCAGGACCGCGACGAGCTGATCGCCGCGTACCGCGAGAACAACCACGCCATCGAGGCGATCGTCCCGATGGGCGACGCGCTCGGCGGCGGGCCCTCGGGGGCAGCCCACCCCCAGCTCGTCGCCAACGACATGGTCGCGGCCGTCGACGATCCGCAGCTCGGCTCGACGACCCAGGTCGGAGTGCCGCTCCACCTGAAGGGGACACCCGGAGGCATCCAGGGACCACGCCCCGAGCCCGGCCAGCACAACGACGAGATCCTCGGCGCGCTCGGCTACTCCGCCGAGGCGATGAAGGCGTTCACATGAGCGCGACGCTCCCGCGTCGCCCCGACGGCGCCCGTAGCCCGCTCGAGGGCGTCGTCCTGATCGACTTCGGCCAGTACCTGGCGGGCCCGTTCGGCCCGATGATCCTCGGCGACCTCGGTGCCGACGTCATCAAGGTCGAGCCGCTCGCCGGCGACGGCATGCGCTTCGTCAACCAGCCGTTCGTCGGCTGCCAGCGCGGAAAGCGCGACCTCGCACTCGACCTCAAGAACCCACAGGGCGTCGAGGTGGCGCGCAAGCTCATCGAGAAGGCCGACATCGTCCACCACAACATGACCGTGGGCGTCGCCGATCGCCTCGGGATCGGCTACGACGACTGCAAGGCGATCAACCCCGACGTCGTGTACTGCAACACCTACGCGTACGGGCTCGAGGGCCCGCTCGCGCACTCGGGTGGGCTCGATCCGCTCTTCCAGGCGACCGCGGGGCTCGAGTACGAGTCGGGGCCCGTGCACTCGGGCAACCCGCCCATGTACTACCGGTTCGGGATGACCGACACCGCGAACGCCATGCTCTCGGTCGTCGGCTGCCTCACCGCGCTGTACCACCAGCGCCGCACCGGTGAAGGCCAGGAGCTGTGGACCTCGCTGCTCGACGGCGCGCAGATGCTCGCGTCCGACGTGCTGCTCGTCGACGGCGAGACGACGCCGGTGCCCCGGCTCGACGCGGAGCAGACCGGCATCGGCGCCACGTACCGCCTCTACGAGACCGGTGACGGCTGGCTCCAGGTCGCGTGCGTCACCGAGGACGAGTGGCGTGCCCTCTGCGCCGGCCTCGGCGTGCCCGAGCTGGTCGACGACGCGCGCTTCGCGTCACCCGCGGCGCGCGCCGAGCACCGCAGCGACCTCGAGGACGTCCTCGGCGCCCGCTTCGCGACGAAGAGCGCGCTCACCTGGTCGCGCCTGCTCAACGACGCCGGCGCGCCGTGCGAGATCCCGGTCGACACCAAGGGCGGCGAGCTCGCGTTCTTCGACGCCGACAACGAGCGACTCGGGCTCGTCGCCGAGTACGAGCACCCGATCCTCGGCACGATGCGCCAGTACGGCAACCTCATCGACTTCTCCGAGACTCCCGGCGTCGTCCACGGCCCACCGCCCCTCGCGGGCGAGCACACCCGCGAGATCCTCGAGTGGCTCGGGTACACGAGCGACGAGATGGACGCGCTCAAGGCCGACGGCGTCGTCTACTGGCCCGCCGACGACCGCTCCGACTACATCTGGACCGTGTGACCGGGACACGCCGCGCCGAGACCCGCGCCTGGATCAGCGAGGAGCAGCACTCGTTGCCGGGCCTGCTGGCGGCGCGCCTCGACGCCGACCCCGAGAGCGAGTACCTCGACGTCCTCGGCACCATGTACAGCGCGGCGGACGTCGCGCGCGACGCGGGCGCGCTGGCCGCGTCGCTGGCCGGTCTCGGTGTGGGCTCCGGCGACCGGGTCGCCACCCTGACGGAGAACTCGCCCGAGGCGATGCTCGCCTGGTGGGGCACGATCCTCGGTGGCGGCATCAGCGCACCGATCAACTCGGCGTTCAAGGGCGACTACCTGCGCCACCAGCTCGCGGACTCCGGGGCGCGGGTGATCGTGGTGCAGGGCGACATGGCGTCACGCATCGCGGCGATCGCGGCCGACGTGCCGACGCTCGAACACGTGGTCGTCGCGGGCGAGCCCGACGCCGAGATCACCGGGCCGACGGTGCACCGGTGGGACGACCTGCTGACCGCAGCTCCCGCGCCGCTCGACACCTCGGTCGAGCCCAGCGCGCTGGCGACGTTCGTCTACACGGGCGGCACGACGGGCCCGTCGAAGGGCTGCATGCTCAGCCACAACTACCACGTCGGCCTCGCGAACCAGATCGCGATCTGCTGGCGGCGCACACCCGACGACGTCGTCTGGTCGGCGCTCCCGCTCTTCCACTTCAACGCGATCTCGGTCTGCCTCACCGGCGCCCTGTCGGTCGGTGGGCGCGCCGCGGTGTCGGGCAAGTTCTCGGTGTCGGGGTTCTGGGCCGAGATGAACCGAACCGGCGCGACGATCGTGTCGCTGCTCGGGTCGATGGCCTACCTGCTGGCCAACGACGAGGATCGACCCGAGATGCCGCGCTCGGGCGCACCCGAGGCCAACACCACGCTGCGATTGATCGGCGCGGCGCCGATGCCGATCGAGATCGACCGGCAGCTTCGCGAGCGCTTCGGCACCGACGTGTTCAGCGGCGCGTTCGGCCAGACCGAGGCCAGCCTCGTGTCGTGGACCCCGCTCGGGGTCGAGAACAAGCCCGATGCGGCCGGCGTCGTCAACGACGAGTACTTCGACGTGCGGATCTTCGACGACGACGACAACGAGCTGCCGCCCAACACCGACGGCGAGATCGTCCTGCGGCCGAAGCGTCCGCACGTCATGTTCGAGGGCTACTGGGGCAACCCCGAGGCGACCATCGAGGCCAACCGCAACCTCTGGTTCCACTCGGGTGACATCGGGCGGATCGACGACGACGGCTACCTCTTCTTCGTCGACCGCAAGGCCGACTACCTGCGCCGCCGCGGCGAGAACATCTCGAGCTTCGAGGTCGAGAAGATCATCATGAAGCACGCGGCGGTCGTCGACGTCGTCGTCCACGCGGTGCCGAGCGACCTCACCGAGGACGACCTCAAGCTCACCGCGACGCTCGCCCCCGACGCAGACGTCACCGAGGAGCAGCTCTTCCTCTGGTGCGTCGAGGAGCTCCCGTACTTCGCGCTCCCCCGCTACGTCGAGTTCCGTGACGACCTCCCCCGCAGCCCCGTCGGCCGGGTCCTCAAGCGCGTGCTGCGCGACGAAGGCGTCACCGTCGCCACCTGGGACGTCGAAGCCAGCGGCATCACGTACGAGAAGCGCTGACCCTGCCTCCCGGGAGGTGCGGCGCGACCTCTTCGGCGAGCAGGCGGAGGGTGGGCTCGGCGGCGCGGTCGGAGGTGAAGAACACGAAGCGCGAGACGCCCCGGTCGACGTGGGCGCCGATGTGGTCGACGAGCTGCGCCGGGGTGCCGATGAACCCGCCCGCGTGCAGCCCGAAGCCCTCACCCGGGTAGCGGCGCTCGGCCTTCTCGAGCTGCGCGGCCACGGCCGCATCGTCCGATCCGAGCACGAGGACGGCCTCGAGCGACGTCTCGATCTCGGCCGGATCGCGCCCGATCCGCTCGCACTCGGCATCGAGCACCGCCCGCTTCGCGTCCACGTCCCGCAGCGCGTACGTCGGCACGTTCCACACGTCGGCGTACCTCGCGACGAGCGGGAGCGTGCGCCGCTCGCCCACTCCGCCGACGTGGATCGGCGGCCGCGGCTGCTGCACGGGCGCGGGCACGTTGGGCATGTCCCGCAGCGTGAAGCGCGCGCCCTCGTGCGACGTGAGCGGTTGCTCGAACATGCGGGTGACGACCTCGAGCGTCTCCCCGAGCAGCGCCGACCGATCCGCGAACGTCTCCCACGGGATGCCGGCGCGCTCGTGCTCGGGCTCGTAGGAGCCGCTCCCGATGCCCAGCTCGAGCCGGCCGCCGGAGATGACGTCGAGCGTCGTCGCCATCTTGGCGAGCAGTGCCGGGTGCCGGAACGTCGCGCACAACACGAGGTGCCCCACGCGCAGGTCGGTCGTCTCGGCCAGCAGCGCGGTCGCGAGCGTCCACCCTTCGAACGACGGCGTCTCCGGCAGCTCGGGCGCGTAGAGGTGGTCGAAGAGCCACAACGAGAGGCCGAGCTCCTCGCACAGGCGCGCCCGGGCGAGCACGTCGTCGTACGAGAACGCGACCTGGGGCACGTAGATCCCGAGCTCCGCCATCTGTCTCTTCATCTCCTTCGCGTCGGCCCCGTCAGGTCGGCGTCAGCCTGCCGTGACTGCCCTGTCGCCCGAGGGCAACCAGGCCGACGCATCGCGGGGCTTGAATGCTCGCATGGTCAGGAGCCACCACGGATGGACGTGCCGGTCACCGCCTGACTGACAGAGCGCATGGCGAGCGGTCGACCGTGCCCGAAACCCCCCGACGGCACGGTCGACCGTTCGCGCGCAAGCGCCCGCCCTCGTCCCGGAGCCGGTCACCTCCTGGTGCGGGTCCCGCGTGGTTAGGGTTCCGCGCCGATGGCTCGGAACACCTGGTTCACCTCCCTGCTCCGGACGCTCGCGCGCCTGCGCGGGATCCAGCTCTTCGGGATCTTCCTGGCGTGGTTCGTGGTGTGGACCGCCGCGATCTACTTCCTGCTCGATCAGTCGCTGTCCGGCCCCGACCAGACCAGCCTCGGCAGCCTCGCCACCTCGCTGATGACGGCGTTCGGCGCGCTCTTCGCGTTCCTCACCGCGTTCGGCATCAACATGGAGTGGGGCCACCACCGCGACGCAGAGCAGACGATCGGGAAGGAGGCCGACGCGGCGCTGCGCATGGCGTGGGCGAGCGAGGCACCCGAGTGCGACGGACCCGAGATCCGCACGGAGCTCGCGGCCTACCTGCGTTCGGTGATCGACGACGAGTGGCCCACGCTCGCCCACGGGAGCGAGGGCGGTGAGGTCACGCACGACCGCATGAGCGCGCTCCAGAAGCACGTTCGGTCGCTCGCCAACGACACCGATGTGGCGCACCCCGTCTCGAGCGACCTGATCAAGGCGGCCGATGCGCTCGCGATCGCACGCGCCGATCGTCTCAACGCCGCCGGCCACGACCTGTCGACCCCGCTGTTCCTGCTCGCGTTCCTCAGCGGCGTGATGCTCTCGATCAACGCCGTCGCGGTGTCGCTGCGCTTCGAACCGGCGTACGTGCTGCTGATCGGCGGGCTCATCGTCCTCATCGCCCTCGACCTCGCGCTGCTCGTGACGATCGGCTCGCCGTTCAACGGTCCGCTCAAGGTCGCGCCGAAGCCGTTGGCGCGCATGCTGCGTCACCTCGAGGCCGGCCGCTACGGCGAGCCGATGGAGGCGTCATGAGCTACGACGAGGTGATCAGCGACGTCGTCGACGTGGTCGAGGCGGTCGGCGCCGCGATCATGATCGTCGGCGCGATCGGGTCGTTCGGCGTCTACCTGCGCCAGGCGCTCCGCCACGAGGCCGAGCGCTACGAGCGGTTACGGCGCAACCTCGGCCGGTCGATCCTCCTCGGCCTCGAGGTGCTGATCATCGGCGACATCGTGCGGACGATCATCGTCGAGCCGACGCTCGAGAGCGTCGGGGTCCTGGCGGCCATCGTGCTGATCCGGATCGTGCTGAGCTTCTCGCTCGAGGTCGAGATCGACGGCACCTGGCCGTGGCGGCGAGGCACCGCCGCGGGTCGCGGTCGAGCCGGATAGCGCCACTCTCGACGACGATGGCGACGGACGGCGCACCGCTGGAGCTCGTGACCCGCGCGTTCGCCGCTACCCGTGAACAGGTCGAGGCCGTCGGCCCGCGCGACCTCGACCGTCCGACGCCGTGCACGGCGTGGGACGTGCGCACGCTCGTCGACCACGTGATCGGCGGTGCGTACTGGTACGCCGAGGCGATGCGCGACGGCGTGACGCCGCCGCTCGAAGGCGAGGACGACGACTACACCGCCGGCGACTTCCGCGCCGCGTACGCCGCGGGCATCGATGAGGCCCTGCGCGCGTTCGCCGCACCCGGTGCTCTCGAGCAGTCGGTGGCGTTCGTCGGCCGGCCGGTGCCGGCCGCGACCGTGGCCCGACTCTGCGCGCTCGACACGTTCGTGCACGGCTGGGACCTCGCCCGCGCGCTCGGTCGCTCGACCGACCTCGATCCGGGCCTCGCGGACGCTCTCCTCGCGAACGCGGCGCCCCGCCTCCCCGAGTCGTTCCGGGGCGTCACCGACGACGCGCTCTACCGCCCGCCGACCACGCCGGCAGCGACACCCGCCACCCGCGCCGATCACCTCGCCGCGGCCCTCGGCCGCCCGGCCTGAGCCTCAGGCGCCCGCGCGCCTCTCGTTGCGTGCCTCGACCCGCCTGCGGCGGGTCGAGCGACGCATCAGGGGGGTGTGCCGAGGTGCTCCGCGAAGAAGGCGAGCAGGCGCGCCCACGCGTCGGTGGCAGCGGGCTCGTCGTAGGCGTCGGAGCCGTCGCGCATGAAGCCGTGGCCCGCATCCTCGTACACGACGACCTGATCGGGATGATGGGCCTGCACCGCGGCGATCTCGTCGCGGGGGATCCACTCGTCGGTGCCGCCGAAGAACGCCAGCACCGGGCAGCGCGGCTCGCCGAGCAGCGCGCCGATGCCCGCGCCGTAGAACGGTGCTGCGGCCTGCACGTCCAGGGCGTCGACGAGCGCCATCTCGTAGGTGAGCCGCCCACCCATGCAGAACCCGGTCACGCCGATCGCCGACGCGCCGCGGCGCCGCAGCTCGGCCACGCACTCGCGCACGTCGTCGATCGCCTCGTCGGAGCGCAGCGCCATGAACTGGTCGGGCAGCTTGTCGGGATCGCTGCCACCCGTGCGGTGGAACAGGTCGGGCGCGATCGCGCCGTACCCCGCCTCGGCCAGCCGCTGGCACACCCGCAGCAGCTGGGGGCTCATGCCGTTGCCCTCCATCAGCACGACGACGCCCGGCCACGGCGGCGCGGCCGCCGGTCGGGCGAGGAAGAACGGCACCGGGCTGCTCGGATCGGCCACGACGCGCAGCCTACGAGTGCCGGCTCGTCCTAGTGTGAGGCCGATCGGTCGATCTCGGGGGGAGAACGCATGATCGCTCGTCGTACGGCCGCGGCCCTCGCCGCGGCGTTCGCCGCACTGCTGCTCGTCGCCACCGCTGCCGGCGCGAGCGCGTCGGGGCGCGCCCAGCCCGCGCCGGAGGGCCTTCCCGACTTCTACGCGGTACCGAAGAAGATCCCATCCGAGAACGGCGCGCTGATCAAGTCGCAGAAGGTCAAGGCGCCCGACATCGACGGGACGATGTACCGCGTCATGTACGTGTCCGAGAGCGAGACGGGCAAGCCCGTCCCGGTCACCGGCGTGATCGTCGTGCCGAACGGCACGCCGCCCGACGGCGGCTGGCCCGTCGTCGCCTGGGCGCACGGCACCACCGGCATGGCCGACGAGTGCGCGCCGTCGCTCGACCCGACCGAGGAGACCCCCGCGATCGACGAGCTCCTCGCCAAGGGGTGGGCCGTCGCCGCCACCGACTACCAGGGGCAGGGCACGCCCGGCCTGCACCCCTACATCGCTGGCAAGACCGCGGCGCGCAACACCGTCGACAGCGTGCGCGCGGCGCGCGAGCTCTCCGACGGTGACGTCGGCACCGACTACGTCGTGTGGGGCCACTCCCAGGGTGGTCACACCGCGATGCACGCCGACCAGCTCGGTCCCGAGTACGCACCCGAGCTCGACCTGCACGGGGTGGTCGCGGGCGCGCCACCGTCGCAGTTCAACCTGCTCTACGACTACCTGCTGACGAGCGACTTCCGTCACTACCTCCTCATGGCCGCGGGCGGGCTCAACCAGGCCTACGGCGACGAGGAGGCACCCCTCGACGCGGTGCTCACCCCGGAGGGCGTCGACCTGGTGCCCGAGCTCGAGGAGACGTGCTCCAGCGGCCTGCAGGACCAGTTCATCGACGTCGACTTCAACACGGTGACCAAGGCCGATCCGTTCACCGTCCCGGGATGGCAGGACATCCTCGCCGCCGAGGACCCGCAGAGCTTCTCGTCGCCGAGCGACGTGCCGCTGCTGATCATCCACGGCGGCGCGGACGAACAGATCCCGACGGCGTCGAGCGCGATCCTCTCCGAGCACCTGTGCGGGATCGGGCAGCAGCTGTCGCGCTGGGTGTACCCCGGCGCGTCGCACGCAGGCGTGATCGTGCCCTCGCTCACCGACATGACCACCTGGATCGAGCAGCGCTTCGCCGGCGAACCGGCCGACACGCCGACGACGCCCACCGGCCAGCCCGACGTCGAGGTCTCCGACTGCTGACCGCTGCTGCCGTGGATGCGTAGCGAGCCTTCGTAGACGGATCCTCGTAGAGAGGGTTCGGCGACGCATAGGAGGCGCGGCCTGACGCGAAACGGGGGCGCACGGCCGGTACCGTCGAGCAGGTGCCGTCGCGCTCCCCCTCGACGCGGCCGTCCGGCGCGTCCAAGCTCCCCGGGCGCTTCGCGATCGCGCTCGCCCTCGTCCTCACCATCGTCATCGGCGGGTTCGTGCTCGCGAACGTCGTCATCGAGGCGAAGCTGGGCGATGCCGAGCGCGTCCAGCTCACCCTCGCCGAGGCGCCCGACGGCGGCGGCGCCAACTACCTCCTCCTCGGTTCCGACTCGCGCAGCTTCGTGAACGAGACGGGCGAGACCGCGTTCGGCGACGAGTCGGACGCCGGCGGGCAGCGCTCCGACACGATCATGGTGCTGCACACCGACCCCGACTCGGGCCGGGCCCTCCTCGTGTCGTTCCCCCGTGACCTGTGGGTCGACATCCCGGGCCGGGGCGGCTCGCGCATCAACGCCGCGTTCAACGACGGCCCCCAAGCGGTGATCGACACCCTGGCCCAGAACTTCGACGTCCCCGTCCATCACTACGTCGAGGTCAACTTCGACTCGTTCCGCTCGATCGTCGACGCGATCGGATCGGTGCCGGTGTACTTCCCGACCGCGGCGCGCGACTCGCTCTCGGGCCTCGAGATCCCGTTCCCCGGGTGCGTCCCGGTCGACGGAGCGACCGCGCTGGCGTTCGTCCGCTCCCGCCACCTCGAGCTGCTGAACCCCGAGACCCAGGAGTGGGAGGACGCCGACCAGATCCCCGACCTCGGGCGCATCGGCCGCCAGCAGGACTTCCTGCGCGAGGTCGGCACGCGGGCGATGGACACCGCGCTCACCGATCCGTTCAAGGGCAACGAGATCGCCGACCGAGCCGTCGAGAACCTCACCGTCGACCAGGACTTCGGGCGCTCCGACGTGTTCAACCTCGCGTCGGGCCTCGCCGGCTCGACCAACGGCATCGGCGGACCGGAGAGCCAGACCGTGCCCTCCGAGCCCGCGACCCGTGACGGGGCGTCGGTGCTCGAGGCGACCGCGGACGCCGAGGCGCTGCTCGCCAGGCTGCGCGACTTCGAGACCGTCGTGCCCGACCCGTCCGACCTCGCGCCCGAGGACGTGACGGTGAAGGTGCTCAACGCGTCGGGCGTCGACGGTGCCGCCGCGGGAGCGGTCGAAGGGTTGCAGGCGCTCGGGTTCGACGGCGGCGGCACCGGCAACTCCGAGCAGCCGCTCCAGGCGAGCGAGGTGCACTACCCGCCCGGCAACGAGGACGCCGCCGCGCTCGTCGCGAGCTACGTCGTCGGTCCGGTGCAGCAGATCGTCGACGAGTCGGTCGACGGCGCCGACGTGACGCTCTACATCGGTCGCGCCTACGCGGGCATCGCGACCCCCGGACCGACCGCGGTGTCGCTCGCGCCGGTGCCGGGCGGCTGCTAGCTCCCGGGCGCGTCTCCTGCGCCCTGCGCGCGGTCGTTGACGAGCCCGAGCAGCGCGGCGACGCCCTCCTCGCTCGTGAGGCCCGACTCGGCCAGGTGGATCGACATCGCCGCGCCGATCACGCCGATGTGGCTGAACGCCTGCGGGTAGTTGCCGATCATCCGCCCTGTCTCGGCGTCGATCTCCTCGGCGAGCAGCCCCAGGTCGTTCGCGCAGCCGAGCACGGTCTCGAAGCGCTCCTTCGCACGGTCGACCTGACCGCTGCGCGCCAGGGCGCTGACGAGCCAGAGCGTGCAGAACACGAACGTGCCTTCGTCGCCGCTCAGACCGTCCTCGGCGCGGTACCGGTAGACGTGACCGTTGTGCGTCAGGTGCTGATCGATCTGCTCGATCGTCGCCAGCGCCCGGGGATCGTCGTCGGGCACGAAGCCCCGCAGGCTCACCTGGAGCGCCGACGCGTCGAGTGCCGTCGAGCCGAGGGCCTGGGTGAACGCGCCCGTCGCCGGGTCGACCCCCTCCGCCTCGATGCGTGTGCGCATCGCGTCGCGCGCGGTGCGCCACCGCTCGATCGCCTTCGGGTCGATCGCGTCGTGCTGCTCGGCGAGCGCGATCCCGCGGTCGACGGCGAGCCAGGCCATGACCTTCGAGAAGATGAAGTGCTGCCGGCCGCCCCGCACCTCCCAGATCCCCTCGTCGGGCTGCTCGAAGAGCACGATCGCTCGCTCGACGACCTCACCCATGAACGCGGCGCGGCGCGCGTCGAAGGACGTGTCGTGGAGGATCTCCCGCACGAACCACCCCGCGCCGACGATCTCGCCGACCGTGTCGATCTGGAGCTGGTCCCACGCCCCGTTGCCGATGCGCACCGGCTTCGAACCCTCGTAACCGGTGAGGTGGTCGAGCTGCGCTTCGTGGAGCAGCCGCTCGCCGCCCAGGCCGTACATGATCTGGAGCTCGTCGGCGCGCCCGGCGGTCGTGCGCAGGAGCCACTCACCCATCGCCCGCGCCTCGGCGGTGTGCCCGACGGTCGCGAGTGCGCTGATGAGCGCCGCGGAGTCGCGCACCCACGTGTACCGGTAGTCCCAGTTGCGCTCGCCGCCGAGCTCTTCGGGCAGCGACGTCGTCGCCGCCGCGATCACCGCGCCGGTACGTGCGTACTGGAGTCCTTTGAGCACGAGCGCGCTGCGCTGGACGTGCTCGGCGTAGGGGCCGTCGTACATCGTGCCGGCACTCCACTGCGTCCAGAACCGCACGGTCGCGTCGAACGCCGCGAGCAGGTCGGCGCGCTCGTGGCGTTGCACCCGCAGGTGGTGCGCGGTGTCGGCGGTCAGCGCGACGACGCGCACGTCACCGGCCGAGACGGTCGCGTCGGCGAGCGCGCCGCCGTCGATGCAGCGCAGCGGTCCGAGCTCGCTCTGGAGGAGCAGCGCGTCGGCGCTGCCGCTCGCCCGCACCAGGTCGTCGGCGAGCGCCTCGACGAACGGCGTCGTGAGCCCGTACTCGAACCGGGGGTGCAGCTCGAGCTCCAGGTCGACGCGGCCTTCGAGCCCTCGCACCACCCGCAGCAAGAGGTGCTTGGCGACGAGGTGCTCTGTCGCAGCGGGGTGGAGGGGATGGGCGCCGACCGGCAGGAGGTCGGTGACGGTCACGACCCCGGAACCGGTCTCGAAGCGCGTCTCGAGCACGTTGGTGCCCGGGAGGTATCGGCGAGTCGACGTGAACTCGCCGCGGGGAGCGATCCGGAACCACCCGCCGAGGTCGCGGTCGAGGATCCGCGCGAACACCGGCCGGCTGTCGAAGCGGTGGAAGCAGGCCCACTCGACCGAGGCGTCGGAGGTGACGAGCGCGAGCGAGTGGCAGTCGGAGAGGAACGCGTAGTCGCCGATGTCGGGGAACGCGTCCGCGGTGCTGCGAGGCATGGCCGTGATCATCACACGTCACGACGCCCCGCCTCGGCCCTCCTCGATGCTCAGGTGGCCGCGAACTCGATGATCGCCTTGATGTCGTCGGCTTGCGGCTCGAGCACCTCGGCGAACCGGTCGGCCGGCACCCGCCGGGTGACCAGGCCTCCGAGCCAGTCACGGTCGGCCCGGGCGAGCGCCCGCGCCGCCTTGTAGTAGTGGCGGCGGTTGGCGTTCACCGAGCCGACCATCACCTTGTTCTGGAGGACGATCTCGTTCGCCAGCGGGTCGCCCGGGACCGGCTCGACCTCGTCGGTGCCGCCGCCGAGGCCGGTGAGGCACGCGATGCCGCCCGAGGCGAGCACGCGCATCGACTCGAGGATGACCTGGCGCACTCCCGTCGCCTCGATCACGATGTCGGGCTCGATGCCGACGTCGAGCACGTCGCCGGTGTGGTACTCGGCGCCGAGCGCGCGGACGAGGTCGGGCTTGGGACCGTGGTCGGCGCGATCCAGCACGTGCACGTCGAGCCCGCGCTGCACGCCGAGCAGCGCTGCGAGCAGGCCGATCGGTCCTGCACCCGTCACGAGCGCGGTCGTCGGCTCCCAGAACGCGCGCTGACCGATCGAGCCGACGACCTCCCACGCCTTCGCGACGACCGTCGTCGGCTCGAGCAGCACGCCGAGCTCACCGAGCTCGGGCGCGATGCGCACCGCGTACTCGGGCTCGATGCGCCAGCGCTCCGACATGTAGCCGTCGACGGCCTTGATGCCGCGCTCGGTGTAGAGGCCGTTGCGGCACATGTCCCACTCGCCGACCGCGCAGCTCGGGCAGGGCACTGGATCGGGACGTCGCACGATGCCGACGACCAGGTCACCCGCCTCGAAGCCACCCACAGGACCGGGATCGACCACGCGCCCGAGGGACTCGTGACCGAGCACCAGCCGATCGTGCCCCTCGGGAGCCCATCCGTATGCGCCCGAGGCGATCTCGCGGTCGGTGCCGCACACCCCCGTCGCCACGGCTTCGACGAGCACGGTGCCCAGGCGCTCGTCGGGCTCGGCGACGTCGTCGAGCCGCGCCGAGTCGGTGGAGCCGGGAGCCACGGTGACCGCGTGCACGGCGCGACCTTACGGTGCGCTGCACCCCTCTCCGTCACACCGTGCCTACCCTCGATGGCGTGACGGAGCCGACGGTCGTCGTGATGGGCGTCGCGGGGTCGGGCAAGACGACGGTCGGGCGTGCGGTGGCCGCGCGCCTCCGGCTGCCGTTCGTCGACGCCGACGACGTCCACTCCGCAGCGGCCAAGGCCCAGATGGCGCGCGGCGAGCCGCTCACCGAGGCCGAGCGCGTCCCCTGGCTCGACCGACTGCACGCCCTCCTCGCCGACCACGCGACTTCCGGCATCGTGCTCGCGTGCTCGGCGCTGACGATCGCGGCTCGCGACCGCCTCGCCGCCGGCCTCGACGTCCGCTTCGTGGCGCTCGTCGTCCCCGAGCGCGCGCTCGACGAGCGCCTGGCGGCCCGACACGGCCACTTCGCCGGTGCCGACCTGCTCCCGTCGCAGCTGGCGACCCTCGAGCTCGACGACTCGGTCGTCACCGTCGACGGCGATCGCCCCGTGGACCAGGTCGTCGACGCGGTCGTGGCCGCCGTGCTTTGATGCGTCTCTGGAGCCCGGCTCCGGGCTTCAGGGACGCATCGACGGAGAAGGGTCGGCGGGATGCGGCGTTGGACGGGGATCGTGATCGGGATGGTGGCGCTCGCGACCCTGGCAGCCGCGTGCGACGGGGGCGGCGACTCGGAGCCGTCGACGACCACCTCGTCGTCGACCACCACGAGCTCGAGCACGACGACGAGCACCGAGCCCGCGACCACCACGACCCAGAGCGGTCCTCCGACGTGCGTCATGTCGCAGCTCGCGGCGACGATCAGTGACCCCGACGCGGGCGCCGGGCAGCGCAACGCATACGTGACGTTCACCAACAACGGCAACACGGCGTGCACCATGTTCGGCTACATCGGGCTCCAGCTGCTCGACGCGCAGGGCGACGCGATCCCGACCGACGTCGTGCGCACGCCCGGGACCGAGGCGCTCGTGACGCTCGAGCCCGGCGGGCAGGCGTACACGACGATCCAGTGGGGCGTGATCGCGAGCGGCAACGAGCCCGACGACGGGCCGTGCGAGCCGAACCCGGCCGAGATCGAGATCACGTCACCGAACGCGACCTCGTCGCTGGTGCAGCCGTGGGACAACGGCCCGGTGTGCGCACAAGGGGAGTTCAACACGCTGCCCGTCGTCGCCGGACCACCGCCTGCATCCTGATGGGGCTGTTCGGCCGCAAGAAGAAGGATCTCGTCCTCGACGGGGTCCCCGGGACCGCAGTCGTCACCGCGGCGCGTCGTGACGAGCGCATCCACAACGCCGACTCGACGAGCGACGACCCGGTGCTCGCCGACCTCGGCATCGGCACCCGCAAGTACCGCCTCGAGCTCGAGGTGACGCTCGACGACGGCCGCGCGCCCTACACGAGCGAGGGGCGCTTCAAGATCCCGCTCGACGTCGGCGAGCTCGACACCGGGATGCGCTTCCCCGTGCGCGCCGATCCCGACGACCCGCAGCGCCTCGAGCTCGACTGGGATGCCTGGCGGGCGCTGCCCGAGCAGGCCGAGCTGCGCGACGGCTTCGACGCCGAAGAGCGCGCGCAGGTGCACGCTGGGTTCCCGACCGATGCCCGCAAGCAGATGCTCGACGGTTGGCTCAAGGCCTACGAGATCGGGGCGATGTCACGCGAGCAGCTCGACGACGCGCTGACCGGGCAGGCCACGAGCGGCACGCTCACCGAGGACGAGGCCGCTGCCGTGCGCGCCCGCGCCGACAGCATCCGACCGACACAGGAGACGTGACATGGGGATGTCCGGTGGGATGGCCCGCGACGGCTGGTACATGATCGGCCTCGGCAAGAAGAAGCTGCTGCGCGACGGGGTGCCGGCGACCGCCACCGTCGTCCACTTCAAGGAGATGGACGAGGCGTCGAACGTCGGCAACGCCCAGCACGACTTCAAGCTGACGATCACCGTGCCCGGGCAGGAGCCCTACGAGCTCCAGGGGCTCTTCCGCATCCCGGCTCGGCTGGTCGGCGACGTCGGGCCGGGTGACACGGTGCCCGTGAAGGTGCACCCGAACGACCCGAAGAAGGCCGCGATCGACTGGGCCGCGTACGAGTCCGGATCGGCGGGCGGGTGACGGGCGGCTGACGCCACGGGGCGCGGGGAAGCGCGCCTGCCGGTTCAGCGGGTGAAGTGGTGCAGCAGCTCGAGCTCCAGGCGCTCGGGCGGCGCGGCGATCAGCGGCACGACCGCGTCGTTGAACGCCGCGAACTCGGGATCGCTGTTGACCGCGTCCGCGTCGCGCTTCTCCGAGTAGACGCCGAGCCCGCGCACGATCCCGCTCGCCTCGTCACCGACCACGAACACGCTCTGCAGCGCGGGGTGCTCACGGAGGAACTCGTTGGCGAACGTGGAGTAGAGCGCGGCGACCTCGGCGTAGTGACCGGGCTTCGCATGGAGCGTGAACTCGACGACGTACACGGGCGCTCCTTCTGGTCGGCGTCTCGAGACGAGCACGCTACCCGCCGCTGCTCGGCCGCGGGCCGCTCTCCTGCACCGCGGCTGCTAGGTTCCTCCCGGATTCGCCGATTCGAAGGGGCGGGGATGCTGACGCGGCGAGTGACGGCAGGGTTCGCCACGATGATGCTCACCGGAGCGATCGCGACGATCGCACTCGCCGGTCCGGCAGGCGCCGGGGCAAGTTCAGCGCCGGTGACCATCGAGAAGGTTGCCGTCGGCGCGGCACCCGGGACCGTGTTCACGATCGAGCTCACGTGCGAGACCCCGACCATCATCCCGCCGGGCGGCGGAGATGTCGTGTCGAGCCTCGAGTTCACCTACACGGTCGACGACACCGGCAACGCGGTGCCCGACGGTGTGAACACCGTCGGGTTCGAAGACAGCAACGACTGCACGGTCACCGAGACCGACGCCGCCGGCGCCGCGACCACGAGCTACGAATGCGAGGACAACGGCGGAACGTTCCCGACCCCGGTCCAGTTCTGCGTCACCAACGGCCCGCAGGCCGACCCGATCGAGTTCGACGTCGTCACGGGTTCACAAGAAGTGCTGATCACGGTGACCAACACCTTCGACGCACCTCCGCCCCCGCCGGCACCGATCGAGCTCGAGCCGGCGTTCACCGGCTGACGGAGCCCGTGGACGAGGTCGCGGCTGCGCTCGCGGCCCAGGACGCCGAGCTCGAAGGCCTGCTCTCGGGCCGCGGCGAGGACGACTGGCACCGACCGACCCCGTGCGAGGGGTGGGACGTGGCCGACGTGGTGCTCCACGTCGCCCAGACCAACGAGCTGGCGATCACCAGTGCGACCGACTCGTGGCCCCAGGCCGCGCCCGACCTCTCACGGGGCGGTGACGGTGACGACGTCGACGACGCCGCGGCCGACATGGTGGCGCTCGAGCGCGGCGCCCCCGGTGCCGAGGTGCTCACGCGCTGGAAGACCGCCGCCGACCGGTTCCTCGAGATGGTCGATGGCGCCGACCTCCACCGGCGCGTCACCTGGGTCGCGGGGCGGCTCTCGCTGCGGACGCTCGTCACGACTCGTCTGTCGGAGACCTGGATCCACACCACCGACGTCGCCGCCGCGCTCGACGTCGAGCTCGCACCGACCGAGCGCCTGCGCCACGTCGCCCGCCTCGCGTGGCGGACGCTCCCCTACGCGTTCGCGAGCGCCGGACGCGAGCTCGCCGGACCCGTCGCGTTCGAGCTGACGGGCCCCGCCGGCGACGCGTGGCACCTCGTGCCCGACGAGCCCCCGGTCACCACCGTGCGCGGCCCGGGCGCCGAGCTCTGCCTGGTCGCCGCCCGCCGCCTCGACCCCGCCAACACCAGCCTCGAGACCGAGGGCCCCGACGGCGACGCGGTCCTCGACCTCGTCCGCACCTACGCCTGACCCTCGCACCCCCCGCCACGTCGGAAGACTCAGCGACAGCTGTTGTCGCCGAGTCTTCCGACGCGGCGAGGGTTGGCGCGCGACGCACTACGTTCTCGGCCCATGGCAGCGATGATCGAGGACGAGGCGGTCGAGGCGGTCACGGGCATGCTGCTCGGCGCCACCGACGTGGACGGCGGTACCACCGACGAGCAGCGCGCCGCGCTCGCGGCGCTCGTGGCGGGGGCCTGGGGTCGAGCCGACCTCGACCTCGGTGCGGTGACGCCGCTGTCCGCGGCCGACGCCGCGGCGGCGATCCCCGCGAGCGCGCATCGGCGAGCGCGCGAGCTGCTCGTGCTCATGGAGCTGTGTCGGCACCCGCTGAGCGAGGCCCAGGTGGCGAGGGTCGACGAGTACGCGACCGCGCTCGGTGAGGGCGAGGACCTCGGCGCCGACATCCCGCGCGACCTCGTGCGCTCAGGAGCCGAGGCCGCGATGGCCGACTACATGCGCTACGTCGACGACATCCTCGTGCAGATCGAGGAAGAATCGCTGCGCGGCAAGTACCCGCACACGACCGGCACGCTCTCGCCCGACCCGGAGCTCGGCGCGCGCCTCAAGGCGCTGCACGACCTCCCCGAGGGGACGCTCGGCTGGGAGTACGTCGAGTTCTACCGGCGCAACGGGCTGACGCTCCCCGGCGACGATCCGCACTCGCCGGCGATGTTCGTCGGACACGACATGACGCACGTGATCGGTGGGTACGAGCCGACCGGTCAGGGCGAGATCGCGCTCGGGGCCATGCTGCTCTCGATCGCCGACACCGACGCGCACTGGATCGGCTTCCTCGGCAACCTCGCCGTGCACGAAGCGGGCTACCTCACCAACGACAGCGTGACCGGTGTGCAGGCGACGATGACGCGCACGCACGCGCCCGAGCTCATCGCCCACGCGATGTGGCGCGGCTCGCAGTGCACCGCCGACTTCACGACCGTCGACCACCTCGCGATGGTCGAGATGCCCCTCGACGAGGTGCGGGCGAAGTTCGGCGTGACCCCGCCCGATCCCGACCACCCCGAGGTCCGCCACGTCCGCGAGTGACCCCACGCACGCAGCGTTGCCCGCCGGGAGCGGACGAGCCGCCGGGGAGCGCGTCGGTCAGGACGAGATCGTGAAGGTGGGGCCGGTGACCTGCACGGTGGTGCCGATGAGCTCCTCGGTCGTCGCTCGCGTCGCCAGCTCTGCGTCGGCGCACGACGCGACGACGCGACGGCCGTCGGTCGTGTCGCCGACGATCGTCACGCGCGCGGGGTCCATGCCGTCGTAGTGGACGGTGTAGGTGACGACGGACGCGTCGCCGTCGTACCCGCCGACCACCTCCTTCACGGCCGCCTCGCGCTCGTTCTCCTCGGCGAGATCGTCCACGAGCAAGTCCGGCCCGAGCTGGGTGCAGTACACGGCGAGTCCCGGCTTGTTGAGCAGGCCGCTGACGGTGGTGACGAGCCCCATCTCGCCCGGCTCCTCGCGCACCTTCTCCACCATCGCCGCGGTCGCCTGCAGCACGAAGTTGTTCCACGGCCCACCCGAGAACGTCTCGCCGCCGGTGATCGTCGGCACGCCGTCCACCGGGAGTCCGAGGGCGCGCTGCTGCACCCGCACCGCGGCCGGGAAGCAGCTGTACACCTCGGCATACGCGAGCTCGCGCAGCGGGAACCCGAGGTGCGCTTCCGCGGCGCGCCCCAGCACCTCCATGCCGACCCAGCGGTGGACGTCAGCGCGCGCCGACACCGGCACCGAGTAGCTCGACTCGAGTCCGACGATCGGGAACACGATCCGGTCGCGGGACACGCCGAGGCGAGCGGCCGCGTCGATGCTCGTGATCAGGATCGCGGCGGCCTGGTCGACGTTCATCTGCGCGCAGTGCCACTTGTTGTAGGGGAACGCCATGGGCCGGTTGTCGGGGCTCGGGTCGCGTATCCACTCCGCCGTGCGCGGCGTCGGGAACGCCGCGTGCGGGTAGTCCTGCGCGACGCGGTTGAAGCCGGCCCAGAGCCGCGCCACCTCGTCCCGGTGCTCGTCGAGCGATCGCCCTTCGGCAGCGCGCAGCGCGCTGTCGATGATCGCGAACGGTGCCTGCGCCGACTGGAAGCCCCCCTCGATCTCGAGCTTCGTGATGATCTCGCGTGACGGC
This sequence comes from uncultured Bifidobacteriaceae bacterium, assembly GCA_964501785.1. GTDB lineage: Bacteria > Actinomycetota > Acidimicrobiia > IMCC26256 > PALSA-555 > DATBSK01. The sequence goes on along the minus strand of CAZCUD010000001.1, from coordinate 264,466 downwards.
AGCCGGAGCTCGTCGGGCTCGACGCTCTCGTCCTGCACGGTGTCGGTGATCTCGACGCCGGCCCGCTTGGCCATCACGGCGCGCCGAGCGGCCTCTCCACCCACCACCAGCGCGACCTCGAGCTCCCCGTCGCGCACGGAGCGGAGCGCGTCGTTCAGCAGGGTCTGCTGGGGTGTGCCGGGCGGGACGAGCACCGTCCGCACCCCGGCGGCGCCGATGCGCTCGGCGATCAGCCGACCGGGGTCGCGGTAGTCCCACGTGCCACCGGGCACGGCGATGCGTTCGACGGCGCGCAGCACCTCGGCGCCCGACCCCGAGTCGTCGCCCGCAGCCTGGGTCGCCCGCACCATGAGCTCGAGCGCCTCGACGCCGGCGCCCGGCTCGTCGAGGTGCTGCGTCGCGATCCCGACCCCGGCGATGACGGGCGTGCGCGGGTCGATCCGTTCGTCGAGCGAGCTGGGCTGCATGGCCAGAGCCTGTCATCCCCGCTCCGGAGCAGCCGGATCGCCGTACTGTGCCCGGATGACCGAACCCCGCACCGCGGCAGTCGCGCCCGGCAAGGTCCTCCTCGCCGTCTGCTCGTCGATCCTCTTCATCGGTCTGAACACCACGGCGATCAACACCGCCATCGGTGACGTCGCCGTCGACTTCGAGATGTCGACGTCGACGGTGGCCTGGGCGGTCAGCGGCTACCTGCTCGCCGCCGCCGCGTTCGTGGCGCCTGCGGGGCAGCTCGGCGACGTGTTCGGGCGCAAGCGCATGTACGCCATCGGCCTGGTGCTGTTCGCCATCGCATCGGTCGTGATCGCGATCTCGCCGAGCGCCATCGTGTTCATCATCGGTCGCGCGATCCAGGGGACCGCCTCCGCACTGCTGCTGCCCTCGCAGCTCGCGATCCTGCGCCTCGTGTACCCGCCCGAGAAGCAGGGCATGGCGATCGGGGTCTGGGCGGCGACGGCGAGCGCCACGTTCGCCGTCGGCCCGATCTACGGCGGCGCGTTCGCCGACGGCCCGGGCTGGGGCTGGATGTTCTGGTTCGACCTCGTGCTCGTCGGGATCAGCGCGCTGCTCGCCCTCCGCTACATCGTGCCGGTGCCGGAGAAGGTCGAGGGCAAGCGGGCCGACTGGCTCGGCGCCGCGCTGCTCGCGATCGTCATCTTCTCCTTCGTGCTGGCGGTGCAGCAGGGCGAGCCCTGGGGCTGGACCTCGGCCGGCGTGCTCGGCGCGTTCGCGGTCTCGGTGGTGCTCGCGCTCGTCTTCTGGGTCGTCGAGCACCGCACGACCGATCCACTCGTGCACTTCTCGCTGCTGCGCATCCGGCCCTATCTCGCCGGCGTGGTGACGACGTTCGCCCAGGGCTTCGGGCTGCTCGCGTTCTTGTACTTCGTCGGGATCTTCGCCGAGTCGTTCGCGACCTACGACGCGTCGGCGCTCGATGCCGGGTTCGTGATGATGCCGGGCGGCGTCGTCATGTTCGTCACCGCGCTCGCGGGCGGCCGACTCGCGGACCGGATCGGCTACCGGGTCCCCAACACGCTCGCGATGGCGATGATCGCGATCGGCTCCATCGCGATGATGACCGTGTCGTCCGACACCCCGGAGTGGACGCTGGCGCTCCTCGGGTGCTTCATCGGCGCCGGCGTCGGGTGCGGGTTCGCCACCACCTCGGCCGCAGGGATGGCGGCCGTCGACCCGAAGGTCAGCGGCGAGGCGGCGGGGGTGATCAACGTCGCGCGCTACCTCGGTGCCGTGCTCGTCGTCGCGATCGGCACGGTCGTGATGCTCCAGGTCTCGACGAGCCGGCTCACGACGTCGCTCGAGGACATCGGGGTGACCAGCGCGGAGACGATCGACCTCGACCAGTCGATGTCGCAGTCGGCGGCCGATCTCCAGCGCACGATCGACGAGGTGGCACCGGGGCAGCGCGCCGAGGTCACCGACCTCGTCACCGACGCGACGGTCGACGGGTTCCGGGCCGCGTACCTGATGGTCGCGCTCATCGGGATCGCGGCGACCCTCATGAGCTGGTTCCTGCTCCGCGGCGAGCAGGCCCGCGCGCCCGCCTTCCCCCACCGCGGCCCCGTCGCACACGCCTCGTCGCACTGAGCGCGCACCGGCCGCGGTACGTTGCGCCCTTCCTCGATGCGTGAAGAGAGAGGGAGGAAGGGACGATGAGGCGAGCGGTCGCGGGTGTGGTGACGGCGTTGGTGGTCGCGTGCTCGGTGGTGACGGTCGCCGGTCCGGCCGGGGCCGACGTGTCACCGAAGACCCTGGCCAACACCGAGAAGGCCGAGGAGCTCGTCACCGAGTTCTTCGACCTCCTGGCCGAAGGCACCGACCCGGCCGACCTCGAGGCGTTCCTCTCCGACGCGTTCGTGCTCCAGCGGGCCGACGGCACGTCCGACGACAAGGCGGCGTACGTCGACGACCCGGCGATCGTCGAGTCGTACGAGATCTCCGACCTCATCGCCACCCGCACCAGGCCGGTCCTCGTCGCCCGCTACACGGTCGTCGTCGACTCGACGATCGACGGACGCCAGCAGCAGACCGACCCGGCGCCGCGCCTGTCGGTCTTCGTCAAGGGCAAGGACGGCTGGAAGCTCGTCGCGCACTCCAACTTCAACTCGCTCGTCGACGAGCCCACGCAGTGACGACGGCCTACGACCCCGGCGTCTGGAACGACTTCTTCGTCGCGAACGCCGGGGCGGCGGCGGCCCTCGCCGGTCTGGTGTTCGTCGGCGTGTCGATCAACGCCGACGAGATCATCGCGTCGAAGCGCCTCATCGGACGTGCGCTCGAGGCGTTTGCGATGCTCACCAGCGTCCTGATCATCTCCGCCATCGGCCTCACGCCCGACGTGGGATCGACGGGCTACGGAATCGCACTCGTCGTCGTCGGGCTCGTGCTGGAGCTCGTCTGCGGCTACCACCAGCTGCGGTCGTTGCCCCGCTTCGGCGGCGAGGTGGACCCGCGCACGCCCAAGGGCAGCAACCTCGCCCGCATCACCATCAGCCAGATCGCGATCCTCTCCTTCCTCGTCGGGGGCGTCACGTTGGTGGCCGAAGGTGGTGGTGGCCTGTACTGGTTGGTCCCGATGGTGGTGCTGGGCTACACGGCCGCGCTCACCAACGCGTGGGTCCTCCTCATCGAGATCCGGCGCTGACGCCGTCTCCACGGCGACGTATAGGGTGCGCGCCATGCGCACCTTCCGACGTGTCCTCGGCGCGGCTTCGGCAGCGTTCGTCCTCAGCGTGGGCGCCGTCGCGACGACGGTGCCCGCGGGCGCGGGCAGCTTCACCGACACGACCATCACGGTGACGAAGGTCGTCGACGGCACCGGCACCGGACCGTTCACGGTGGTCATCGCCGACTGCGACAACTTCGACGAGCCGATCGAGGCCACGCTCGGGTTCGACGCGACCGGCGCGCCGACCACGACCGACAACGATCTCTGGGTCGCCGACGGCGGTCAGTGGGTCCTGCCCGACGCTCGATACATCAACGTGCCCCAGGTGTGCACGGCCACCGAGACCGACGCCGACGGTGCGACGAGCACCTCCTGGACGTGCGCGTACTCGGTCGAGCAGTCGACCGAGCCACCTCCGGGCTGCGCGGCCGACGCCGGTAGCGGCACCGGCCCGGTCGAGTTCACCCTGATCGGCGCGGGCGAAGGTGCTGCCGGCCAGGACGTCGATCTCGTGTTCACGAACACGATCGCGCCGGTGCCCGCGCCGATCACCGCCGAGGTCACCTTCACCGGCTGAGGCTGACGTCGTGGCGACCGCGCTCCAGTCCCGCAAGGTCGTCCAGTGGTCGACGGGTGGTGTCGGCACGATCGCGCTCGCCGCGATCGCCCGGCGCCCCGACCTCGAGCTCGTCGGCGTGTGGGTGCACAGCCCCGACAAGGTGGGGCGCGACGCGGGTGAGCTCGCCGGCGGCGACCCGATCGGCATCGCCGCGACCGACGACGCCGACGCGCTGCTCGCGCTCGAACCCGACTGCGTCTGCTACACCGCCTCGGGCGAGTCGCGCCCGGCGGAGACGATCGACGACTTCTGCCGCCTCCTCGCGGCGGGCACCAACGTCGTCACCACTTCGCTCGCCGGCCTCCTGTACCCGGACGCGTTCGACGTCGACGACGTCGACCGGCTGCGCGAGGCGTGCGCCCGGGGCGACGCGTCGCTCTACACGAGCGGCATCGAGCCCGGCTTCGCCGGTGACCACCTCGTCCTGGCGCTCAGCACGCTGTCCGATCGCATCACGTCGGTGCGCACCCAGGAGATCTTCGGGTACCACGAGTACCCCGTCGCGTTCACGATGTTCGAGGTGTTCGGCTTCGGCAAGCCACCCGAGCACCGCTGCCTCATGGAGCACCCGGGCGTGCAGGCCAGCGCCTGGGCACCGCCGGTGCGGATGGTCGCCGACGCGCTCGGTGTCGAGCTCGACGAGGTCCGCGAGACGTACGACAAGCGGGTCACCGATCGCACCCTCGAGGTCGCGGCCGGCACGATCGAGGCCGGCACCGTCGGCGCGGTCCGCTTCGAGACGATCGGCGTGGTGGACGGCCGCGACGCGATCGTGATCGAGCACGTCAACCGCATGGCCGACGACCTCGCACCCGACTGGCCCACCGCCGACCGCCCGGGCACCTACCGCATCGTCGTCGACGGCGACCCCTCGTTCACCTGCACCCTCCAGCTCGGGACGCCCGACACCTACACCCACGAGGGTCTGGTCGCGACGACGATGCGGGTCGTCAACGCGATCCCCTACGTGTGCGACGCGGCCCCGGGCATCGTGACCTCGCTCGACCTCCCGCTCACCCTCCCCGCCCACTCGTTCGAGACAGGAGCCACCTGATGACCGCCGCCGCCGATCGGCCCTTGCGAGTGATCCAGTGGGGCACCGGCAACGCCGGCAAGCCCGCGCTCGCGGCGATCATCCGCCGTCCCGACCTCGAGCTGGTCGGCGTGCACGCGCACTCCCCCGACAAGGTCGGCAAGGACGCGGCCGAGCTCTGCGGACTCGACGAGCCCACGGGCGTCGTCGCGACCGACGACGTCGATGCGCTCCTCTCGCTCGACGCCGACTGCGTCTCCTACATGGTGCAGGGCGAGACCCGCATGCGCGAGACCATCGAAGAGCTGAGCGCGTGCCTGCGCTCGGGCAAGAACGTCGTCAACACCTCGATCGTGATGCTGGTGTACCCGCCGTCGATCCCGCCGGGCATGCGCACGGCGCTCGAGGAAGCCTGCGAGGCGGGCGGCACGACGCTCTTCACGTCCGGCTTCGACCCGGGCTGGTCGGGCGATGTGATCCCGCTCGCACTCGCCGGCGCCTGCGAGCGGGTCGACTCGGTGCGCATCACCGAGCTGATGGACTACTCCACCTACCCCGACCCCGACTTCACGGGTGCGTTCTTCGGCTTCGGCAAGCCGCTCGACGAGCCGGCGATGCTCTTCATGCCCGGCGCGGTCAGCGGCGGGTGGGGCGGCATGGTCCACCTGGTCGCCGACGCGCTCGGCTGGACGGTGGACGAGCTGCGCGAAGAGCACGAGCGTCTGCCTGCCCCGGAGACGTTCGAGACCGCGATGGGCACCATCGAAGCGGGGACGACCGCGGCCGTGCGCTTCGAGGTGCAGGGCATCGTCGACGGCGAGGTGCGCGTCGTCGCCGCGCACGTCAACCGCCTGCGCGGCGACGTCGGCCCGGAGTGGGCGTCGCTGCCCGGCGGCCGCTCCGGGTACCGGATGGAGATCGTCGGCTCGCCGTCGTACACGTGCGAGGTCGAGCCCATCGGCGACGACGGCGACCACAACTCGGCCGGGATCCTCGGCACCGCGGCCCGCATGATCAACGCGATCCCCGCGGTCTGCGCCGCGCCGCCCGGACTCGTCAGCCCGCTCGACCTGCCGCTGTTCACCGGCCCGGGACGAGGGGCCGGCGGGGGTCGATAGGGTCGCGCGCATGAGCGCTCGCGCCTGGGCCGTCGCCCTGACGTTGGCGCTCGCTGTCACGCTGACGCCGGTCATCGCGGCGTCCGCGGGCACCGACCCGCTCGCCGACGACGCGAGCACGATCGTCCAGGGCTGGTCGCTCGAGGAGCAGATCGCGCAGCTCATCCTCTTCGAGGTCGAGATCGACAACCCGCGCTACACGCCACCCACCGGCACGACCGACGCCGCGGTCGACGAGCTGCTCTCGTTGGTGCGCGACGAGCACGTCGCCGGCTTCACCCTCGAGGAGGGCAACGAGCCCCTCTGGTTGAACCCGCGCTTCGCCGAGGTGGCGGCCCTCCGTGTCGACGGCGTCCACCCCTTCGTCGCCGTGAACGAGGAGGGCGGGACCGTCCAGGTCGCGCAGGAGCGCACCTTCGACCAGACGAGCGACTGGATCGGCTGCACCAACATCGGCCCGATCCCCGGCTACACGCAACGGCACCCGGTGCCCTGGGACGGCTTCGAGTGCGTCGACAGCACCTGGCCGCCCCCGGGCACCCATACCGAGGCCGAGGACGTCCACTACTTCCCCTACCTGCGCGACGCCTACGCGATGGGGAGCGGCACCGAGCCGGGCGAGGGATGGACGCCGAAGCAGACGACCCGGCAGCTCGAGGACGTCGGCCGGGCGCTGGTCGCGATCCACACCAACCTCGACCTGGCACCGGTGCTGGGCATCTCGAACGGCACGACCGAGGCGTCGCTGCTCGGCGATCGGGTGTTCGGTGACACGCCGAGGATCGTGCGCACGTACGCGGCAGCGTTCTCGGAGGGCATCCGCCGCGGCAGCGACGGGAAGGTGCGGACCGTCGTGAAGCACTTCCCCGGGCTCGGCACCGTCGTGTCCAACACCGACGACGCGCCCGGGGTGAGCGCGCCGCTGTCCGAGCTGAAGCGCCAGAGCCTGAAGCCCTACGAGCACCTCGACGACTACGACCCGCTGATGGTGATGATGTCCGACGCCGCGGTGCCGGGGCTCACCTGCCCGGTGGACGCGTCGCAGTCGGAGTGCGCGGCCATGCCGCCGGCGTCGCTGACGAAGGCGGCCTACGACCTGCTGCGCTCCGAGCCCTACGGCTGGGACGGCGTGATCGTGACCGACACCCTCGCCGGCGGTGCGGTGCTCTACGGCGGTCGCACCATCACCCAGGCCGCCCGCGAGGCGATCGCCGCCGGCGCCGACCTCATCGAGATCAAGCCCACCCCGCCGCCCGACGCCGCCACCGACTGGGCCCCGACGCACGAGGAGAACGTCGCGACGATCCGCGGCGCGATCGAGGCGATCGAGGAGTGGGCGGGCGAGCGCCCGGCACGGCTCGAGCAGATCGAGGAGTCGGCGACCCGGGTGGTCGCCGCGAAGCTGTCCTACCTCGACTGACGGAGCTCCTCGACGGTGGCGACCGCGGCCGCCGCGTCGGGTCCCGACCAGCCGTCGGCGCCGAGGCGGTGCGCCTCGTCCTCGTCGCCGATCGCCGCGCCGCCGAGGAGGACCGGCACGTCGGGCAACGCCGCGTGCACCGCTCGCACGGTCTCGGCGACCACGTCGTCGAACCCGGGACCGGTGACGCCGATGCACACCGCGACGAGGCGGTCGGTGTCGCGGGCAGCGTCGACGAACGAATCCGGCGGGGTGTTGGCACCGAGGTCGACGACGCCGAAGTGCGCGTCGCGCAGCAGGTCGGCGAGGATCGCCGACGGCAGGGCGTGCAGCTCGCCCGCGGGCGCACCGATCACGACGGTGCCCCGCGTCCGCCCTCGGTGTGCGAACTGCGGGCCGAGCTGGCCGATCACGCGCTGGGCGGTGACGCTCGCGCGGTGCTCGTCGGCGACGGTGATCTCACCGCTCGCCCAGCGATCGCCGATCGAACGCAGCGCGGGCGTGAGGAGATCGAGGTGGACCTCGGCCGGCGTCGCGCCCGAGACGAGCGCGTCCTCGACCACCTTCCACGCGCCCGCGACATCGCCGGCGACGAGTCGTTGCTCGAGTCGGGAGGTGGCCTGGCCCCGCGAGCCGCGTCGGGCTCCGGCGGGCGTCTTGCTCGCCTTGCGCAGGCGGTCGACGTCGTCGGGATCGACGCGCCACTCGACGCCGTCGCGGGTGGCGGGCAGGCGACCGGTGCGCACGTAGCGGTAGGCCGTCATGTAGTGCACGCCGAGGCGGTCCGCCGCCGCCTGGAGGGTGATGGGTGCTCGACGCGCCATGAGGCTCACGGTCTACCGCGCTCGGTCGTCCCCGGCGACGACTGCCGGAGACGAGTGGCTGGGGAGAATGGCTTGGGGGAAGAGCTCGGCGGGAGGGGGCCGTGCAGGGCGAGTGCAGCCCCCTCCCGCGAGCGAGACGAGCCGAGGGGGGTCGGCCCGTCCGATCCGGCGGCCGCCGGACGGAGGGAGGGACTAGGCCGCCGGGGTCAGGACGCCGTCGATCACGTGCACGACGCCGTTCTTGGCCTCCAGGTCCGTCGCGGTGATCGTGACGGTGTTCCCGTTGGCGTCGGTGATCGTGGCCGTGCCGTCGTCGGCGACGTCGATCGTGAGCTCCTCCCCCTGGACGGTCTTCACCGTCTGGGTGGGCTGGAGGTCCTCCGCGAGCACCTTGCCCTCGATCACGTGGTACGTGAGCACGTCGGCGAGCGCCTCACGGTCGGCGAGCAGCGCCTCGAGATCGGCCTCGGGGATCTCGGCGAACGCGTCGTTCGTCGGCGCGAACACGGTGAACGGACCGTCGCTCTTGAGCGTCTTGACGAGCTTCGCCGCGGCGACCGCCTCGACGAGGGTCGAGAAGTCGTCGCTCGACTTGGCGACCGCGACGACGGTCTTGGGGGTCTTGGCCTTCTCGCCGGCGCCGGCGAGCCCGGCGGTGCCGACGACGAGCGAGGCCGCGACCATGCCGGCGGCGAGGGTGCGGAGCGCGGGACTGCGCATGAGGGTCTCCTTCGGGGTGGGGGCTGACGGAGCACTTTTTAGCACTAAATCCCTGCCCACGCAAGTGGCAGGGATCGACGTCAGCCCGCCGACCTCCCGCGCGGGCCCCGCGCCCGATCGAGGCGGCGTCGCGCCTGGCGTTCGAAGGCCCATCGGTGGATCGGGTGCAGCACCTTCCAGTACAGGAACCCCGGCAACCCCTTCGGTCGCAGCGCGCCGACCTCGACCAGCCGCTCGCCCTCCACCCGGAACCCGAGCCAGCCCTCGCCGAAGAACCAGCCCGCGCCGCGCAGCGCGAGCTCGCCGGGGCGGCGGCGGGCGACCGTCCACCAGTCGACCGGCTCGCCGGCGGTCACCTCGACCGGCCGGCGCAGTCGCCAGCGCTCGCCCACGAGCCGGCCGAGCGCGACCCGCATCCGCCACCCGCCGCCCACGCCGTACCAGCCGTACGAGCCGCCGATCCGGTCGAGGTCGGCGTCGACCGCGGCCGCGCCGCCGTGTGGCACGGTCACCTCGACGCGCTCGGTGTAGACGCCGTCGTGGAGCCCGCTCGGGCGGTCGAGCAGGCTCGCCTCGATCTCGTCGGCCTGGTCGTCGAGCGCGGCACGGATCGCCGCACGCACGCCGACCGGCTCGATGCCGAACGCGTCCTGCGTCCGGGCCGCGTCGACGACGACGACCTCGGTGGTGAGGCTGTCGATGAGCGCGTGGCTCACCGTCGAGTCGACCGGGGTGACGAGATCGACCCAGTACGACGAGAGCCGAGGCGTCAGCAGGGGCACGTCGACGATGCGCCGCCCGTGCAGCTCGCGCACGTCGGCGTAGGCGTGGATCATGTCGCGGTAGGTCGTGACATCGGCGCCGCCGATCTCGTAGACGCCGGGCTCGACGTCGAGCGCACGCACGAGGTGCTCGAGCACGTCGCGCAGCGCGATCGGCTGGATCGAGGTGCGCACCCAGCGCGGGCACACCATGAACGGGAGGCGCTCGGTGAGGTAGCGCAGCATCTCGAAGCTGATGCTCCCGGCGCCGAGCACCACCGCGGCCCGCAGCTCCACCACGGGGACGCCCGCCTCGCCGAGCGCGACCCCGACCTCCTGACGGCTGGCGAGGTGCTCCGAGGACGGGTCGTGGCCGAGCCCGCCGAGGTACACGATCCGCTCGACCCCCGCGCGGCGCGCCCCGCGCCCGAACGCCGCAGCCAGCCCGCGATCGCGGCGACGGAAGTCGCCCACGTCGAGGGAGTGGACGAGGTAGTGCGCGGCGTCGCAGCCCTCCAGCGCCGCGGCAACGGCGTCCTCGTCGCCGACGTCGACGGCCACACCTCGCGCGCCCGGCAGCGTCGGGGTGCGCCGGGCGAGCGCCACGACGTCGTGCGAGGGGGCGAGCCGGTCGACGAGCGCTCGCCCCACGAAGCCGCTGGCACCCGCGATCGCGACGCTCCGCCGGTCCACGCCCCATCCTGGCCCGCCTGTCCCGGTCCCGCCTGTCGAGGGTGCGCGGCCGCGGCGTAGGTTGTGCCCGGGCCACGGCCCGATCGCCGCGGTCCGGGTGACGAGGGGGATGCCATGAACGTCGACGACCTGGTCCTGGTGAGCGTGGACGACCACGTCGTCGAGCCGCCCGACCTCTTCGAGGGCCGGCTGTCGAAGAAGCATGCCGAGCAGGCGCCGAAGCTGGTCCGCAAGGACGACGGCACCGACGTGTGGGCCTTCCTCGGCCAGGAGCTGCCCAACATCGGGCTCAACGCCGTCGCCGGCCGCCCGAAGGAGGAGTACGCGATGGACCCGCAGTCGTTCGACGACATGCGGCCCGGCGCGTACGACATCGACCTGCGCATCAAGGAGATGGACGCCAACGGGATGCTCGGGTCGATGTGCTTCCCGTCGTTCCCCCAGTTCACCGGCCAGCTCTTCGCCCGCACGGCCCAGCAGGACGCCGACCTCGCGCTCGCGCTCGTCCAGGCGTACAACGACTGGCACATCGACGGCTGGTGCGGGAAGTACCCGGGGCGATTCATCCCGCTCGCGATCCCCCCGCTGTGGGACCCGAACCTCATCGCCGCCGAGCTCGAGCGCGTCGCCGAGAAGGGCTGTCACGCGATGACGTTCTCCGAGAACGTCTCCGAGCTCGGGCACCCCAGCATCCACGACGCGGGCGGCTACTGGGACCCGATGTTCAAGACCGCCGAGGAGCTCGGCACCGTGCTGTGCTGTCACATCGGGTCGTCGTCGAAGATCGTGATGACCGCGCCCGACTCGCCGATGGACGTGCTCATCACCCTCTCGCCGATCAACATCGTCCAGGCCGCGGCCGACATCGTGTGGTCGCCGGCGATGAAGAAGTTCCCGAAGCTCGTCATGGCGTTGAGCGAGGGCGGCATCGGGTGGGTGCCGTACTTCCGCGAGCGCATCGACGCCACCTACGACAAGCACCGCTTCTGGACCGGTCAGGACATGCAGGGTCGCCTGCCGAGCGAGGTCTTCGACCGCCAGGTCGCGCTCTGCTACATCGAGGACGCGAGCGGGCTCAAGAACCTCGCCGACATGAACGTCGACATGGTCTGCTGGGAGTGCGACTACCCCCACGCCGACTCGACGTGGCCGCGCTCCCCCGAGACGTTCCTCGCCGAGGCGGAGGCGGCGAACCTCGACGACGCGACGATCGACAAGATCACGCACCTCAATGCCATGCGGATCTTCCAGTACGACCCGTTCTCGGTGATCCCGCGTGAGGAGTGCACCGCTGGCGCGCTGCGCGCCCGCGCCGGCGACTGGGACGTGAGCATCCAGTCGCGGGGCATCAAGGCCAGCGGCACCGGCGCCGCCGACCTCGCCAAGCTCTCCGGCCTCGACCGCGACTGATCGTCGCCCCGAAGCCAAGGCGGACCATGGCGTACGACGAGGCGCTCGCCGAGCGCGTGCGCGGGGTCTTCGGCGAGGACCCGCGCCTGCACGAGCAGAAGATGTTCGGCGGCATCGCGTTCATGATCAGCGGCAACATGTGCGTCGGCGTCGCGGGCGACGAGCTGATGGTACGGGTCGGCAAGGACGCGTACGACGACGCGCTCGCGCAGCCCCACGTGCGCGAGATGGACTTCACGGGTCGGCCGATGCGCGGGATCGTCTTCGTCGACGCCGCCGGCATCGCCACCGACGACGCGCTGGAGTCCTGGATCGACCGCGGGCTCGAGTTCGCGGGCTCGCTCCCCGCGAAGCGATGAGTGCCGCATGAGCGACGGCGTCGAGGTCGCCCGGGGGCTGCTGGGCTCCGCGCTGGTCGGCGACGGGCCGACGCCCGAGCAGCGTTCGGTGGTGCAGTCGCTGCTGCGCGGGTACTTCGGGGCGGACGTCGACGTCGCGACCCTGGAGCCGCTCGACCCGGCCGGGCTCGCCGCCGTGGTCGACGTGGGCGACCGCACCCGGGTCGTCGACCTGCTGGTCGTCGTCGAGTACTGCCGCCACCCGGGTGTTCCGGAGCAGGCCGACCGCACCGAGGCCTACGCCGCCGCGCTCGGAGTCGACGAGCCGTTCCTCGCCGTCGCGCGCGACGCGCTCGTCGGCACGCAGGCCGAGGTGATGGCCGACTGGACCCGGTTCACCACTCCGACGCCCAGCGAGCCCGGCACCGAGCACGACGATCCGAGCGGGCTCCTGGCACGCCTGCAAGCGCTCGGCGACTGCCCGGACGGCAGCCTCGGACGGGCGTTCTTCGACTTCTACCGGCGCTGGAACATCCCCTTCCCCGGCTCACCCGGTGGCGGCGACGCCAACCTGGTCGTGCACGACTTCAGCCACGTGCTCGCCGGCTACGAGCCCGACGCCCCCGGCGAGCTCGCGCTCCAGGCGATGCTCACGAGCGCCACCGGGTTCGCCCACCACTTCTCGGGCCTCATCGCGTCGCTCTCGCTCTACGAGGCCGGCAAGTACGACGTGCTGGACATCACCCCGAAGGTCGCCGCGCTCGCCCGCCCCGGCGCCGCCGACGAGCTCGCCGAGGCCTTCCGCCGCGGCCAGGCCTGCACGTGCGACTTCTCCGCGATCGACCACCTCGCGCGAGCGAACGATCCCCTCGTGCAGGTCCGCGCCGACTGCGGCATCCCCCCGCTCACCACGGTCTGACCCGCCACGTCCACGACGCGTCGGAAGACTCAACGACACAGGTTGTCGCTCGGCCTTCCGACGAAGCGTCTTCACCGCGGGTCGGGGTTGTGCTCGAACGGGGTGGGCATGTCAGGCTCTCGTCGTGGGCGACGGGCCGTGGCAGGGAGATGCGTGCTCGCTCGTCGACGCGTTCCGGGCCGGTGAGCGTTCACCCCTCGAGGAGCTCGACGCGACGCTCGCCGCGATCGAGGCGAGCCGCCTGAACGCCTTCGCGTTCGTCGATGCCGACCGGGCCCGCGACGCGGCGCGTGACGCCGACGTCTCACAGCCCTTCGGCGGGGTGCCGACGGGCATCAAGGAGCTCGACGTCGTCGAGGGCTGGCCCCAGACCGAGGCGTCGCTCGTGTTCGCGGACCGCATCGCCACCCACACGAGCACGTTCATCCAGCGGCTCTTCACCCGCGGCGGCGTGACCCCGGTCGGCATGACGACCGCCAGCGAGCTCGGCGGACTCAACGTCAGCGTCACCAAGCTTCACGGGGTCACCCACAACCCGTGGCGCCACGGCCGCACCTGCGGAGGGTCGTCGGGCGGATCCGCGGCCGCAGTCGCCGGCGGGCTGGTCAGCCTCGCGACCGGCGGTGACGGTGGCGGATCGATCCGCATCCCCGCCGCCTACACCGGCCTCCTGGGCATGAAGGGCACGTTCGGGCGCATCCCCCGCAGCCCGCACGCGTACGCCCGGCCCAACACGGTCGTGCTCGGCAACGTCGCCCGCTCGGTGCGCGACGCCGCCCGCCTGTACGACGTGTGCAGCGGCTACGACCCGTTCGATCCGACGAGCCTGCCGAAGCACCCCGGCTTCGAGGCCGGGCTCGGCACCCACGACCTGCGGGGCAAGCGGATCGCCGTGGTGCCGACGCTCGGCGGCGTGCCGCTCGACCCCGGCGTCGAGGAGCGCCTGCGGGACGCGGCCGACGCGATGATCGCCGCGACCGGCATGCAGCGCGTCGACCTCCACGTGCCGGTGCCCAACATCACCGCGCACTGGATGATGGGCAACATGTCGACCGCGCTGGCCGACCTCGGCGATCGCTGGCCGTCGTGCGCGCCGCGGATGACGGCTGACATCGCGCTCGGCCTCTACATGGCGCAGTCGCTCTACAACCTGCGCACTGCTGCCACGGCCGAACGGCTGCGCGTCCGGCTCAACGAGACCATGGCCGCGGCGTTCGAGCAGGTCGACTTCCTCGTGTCGTCCACGAACCCGGGGCCGGCGTTCCCCGCAGAAGCCGAGCAGTCGAGCCGGGAGGAGAGCTTCATCGACTGGGCCAAGGCCAGCCCGGCCGCGACCTACGCGTTCCGCAGCGTGCTCTTCGGCACCCGGCTGGCGAGCGTCGTCGCGCCGAAGCTGCCGACGGCCATGATCGACCTGGCGGTCGCGCGCTTCCCCGAGCTCGTCAACATGGGGGCGCTGACCATCGTCTCCAACATCTACGGCAACCCTGCGGTGTCGATCCCCGCCGGCACCGTCGACGGACTCCCCGTCGGCATGCAGGTGCTGACCCGCCACCACGCGGACGAGCTGCTCTTCGACGTGGCGCTGGCCGTGGAGCGCGACCGCCCCTGGCCGCTGGTCGCCCCGACGGTCACGGCTGCCCGAACACCGTGAACCCCTGCCGGGCGAAGTCGTCGTCGAACGCCAGCACCTCGGTGATGCCCCGGGCTCGCATCAGCTCGAACGACGTCCAGTCGACGAGGCTGACGTCGCGCCGGTCGGCAGCGAGCAGTGCGCTGACCGCCCGAGCGTGCAGCTCGGCGTCGACCCAGTGGACCGACAGCACCGGCAGCGCACGATCGTGCAGCTCGCGCACCGCGTCCATCCCCAGCCGGCGCTGCACGAGCGCACTCGTCTCGACGACGACCGAGCTGTGCGTGCACCCGGTGCGGCTCCCCTCGGCGACCGCGTCGAGGAGGCGATCCCACCGGCGGGCCGCCTCGGGATGGTTGGCGTCGTCCGCGTCGAGGACGGCGTACATCGCCGACGTGTCGACGAGGACGGGCTCGCTCACGTCGAGAACGCGTCGTCGAGCGCCTCGTCGTGATGCTCGCTGGTGTCGGAGCGGCCCGAGCGGAAGGCCGCCACGACGGCGCGGGCCCGCTCGACCCGCCGTGTCCGCTCGTCGTCCCACAGGAGACCGTCGAGCGCCTCGCGCAGCAGCGCGGCCTGGGAGCGTTGACGGGCGGCAGCGAGACGGCGCAGACCGTCGGCTTGCTCCTCGGTCATCGAGATCTGCGTGCGGATCACGCCATCATGATAACGATCATCGCCGTCATGATGTCGACCGCCGGTTCCGGTTGGCGCTGGGTCCGGTGTTAGTGCTAAATTAGCGTCATGCGACTGGCCCTGCGGGAGATGCGACGCGCCAAGCTGCGCTTCGGGCTCCTGATGGGCGCGGTCGGGCTGCTCGTCTTCCTGATCCTCTTCCAGCAGACGCTCCTCTCGACGCTGCTCTCGTTCTTCTCGGGCGCGCTCGAGCACCAGAGCGCGGCCGTCGTCGTCTACAGCGACGAGGCGCGCCAGAACCTCGAGGGCAGCGTGGTCACCGACGAGCAGGTGGCCGCGACCGCGCAGGTGCCGGGCGTCAACCGCGCCGAGCCGCTCGGCGAGTCCACGTTCACGCTGCGCACGTCGGAGGACACGCTCGACGCCGCGCTCTTCGGCTACGTGCTCGGAGGCCCGGGCGAGCCGACCCGGCTGGTCGAGGGCCGGCTTCCACGCAGCGACGGCGAGGGCGTCGCGAGCGACATCGACGCCGACCGCGGCTTCGACATCGGCGACACGGTGCGCGTGCGCGGCCCCGACGGCGACCTCCCGATTCGCGTCGTCGGACTCGCGTCCGAGAGCCGGTTCAGCGTCGATCCCGTGCTGTTCGTCTCGTACGACACCTACGGCGACGCGGTCCGCACGAAGAACCCCGACGCGGTGGCCGTCACGCCTTCGATCGTCGCCGTCGCGCCCGAGGACGGCGTCGACCCGAGTCGCCTCGCGGAGCGCATCAACCGCGAGGTCGAGGGCGTCGACGCGCTCAGCCGCGAGGATGCGGTCGACTCGCTCCCCGGCGTTGCCGGCGTCCAGTCGTCGTTCAACATCGTGCTCACGCTCGCGTTCGTCGTGGTGACGCTCGTCGTCGGCATCTTCTTCGTGATCCTCACGGTGCAGAAGGCGAACGCGCTCACGCTGCTGCGCGCGATCGGCGCCGACCGCTGGTACCTGACCCGCGCGCTGCTGGTGCAGGTCCTCGCGGTCGTGATCGGCGGCATCCTCGTGGGTGCGCTGCTGCTGTGGCTCGCCACGCTCGGGTCGAGCGACACGTTCCCGATCACGTTCGACCTGTCGACCGTCGTGTCCCGTGGCGTGGCCGTGACCGTGCTCGCGCTCGTGGCGTCGCTCGCCGCGATCCGCCGCGTCCTGCGCCTCGACCCGGCCGAGGCCACCCGACCCCTGGGGCTCCGATGAGGCTGGCGCTCCGAGAGCTGCGCCGCGTGCCGCGCCGGTTCCTGCCGACGACGGCCGCGCTCGCGCTGCTCGTGATCCTGCTGCTCTTCCTCGGTGGACTGCTCGACGGCCTGTACCGGGGCTCCACCGGCGCCCTGCGCGCCCAGGAGTCCGACCTGATCGTGTACTCCTCCGACAGCGGCGAGTCGGTCATCCGCTCGCGCATCGAGCCGAGCACCCGGGAGGCGATCGCCGAGGTGCCAGGCGTCGACACGGTGCGCGGACTCGGGTTCGCGCTCGTCGGCGCTCGCGTGCCGGGCGAGTCCGAGGTCGCCGACGCCGCGGTGATCGGGTACCAGGACGCGGTCGACGGGGTCCCCGCACCACCGCCGCCCGGCGAGGCATGGGTCGATTCCACGCTCGAGAACGACGGTGCGGAGGTCGGCGACCGCCTGCTGATGGGGCCGGCGCGGATCCCCGTGACCGTGAAGGGGTTCGTCGACGACACCAGCTTCTTGCAGCAAGGCGGCGTGTGGGTCGACCCGGCAACGTGGCGCGAGGTGCTCAACGCGTCGCGGCCGGGCGCCGCGGTCGACGCGGGCACGTTCCAGGTGCTCGCGGTGGAGACGGCCGACGACGCTGATCCCGCCGTGGTCGCCGACCGCATCGACGAGGCGACGGGCAGCACCCGCACGCTGACCCGAGACGACGCGATCCTGGCGCTGCCCGGCATCAAGGAGCAGAACGCCACCTTCACCCAGATCATCGGTGTGACGTTCGTCGTCGCCGGCATCGTCGTCGCGCTGTTCTTCGCGCTGCTGACGCTCGAGCGCACCGGCTTGTTCGCGGTGCTCAAGGCCGTGGGCGCGTCGTCGCGCCAGCTCGTCGGCGGCGTGGTCGTGCAGGCCGCGATCATCTCGCTAGTCGCGTTCGTGATCGGCGGTCTCGTCACGCTCGCACTGTCGTTCGCGATCCCTGCGTCGGTGCCGCTCGCCCTCACGACCTCACGTGCGGTGTTCGTCGCCGTGGGCGTGTTCGTGATGGCGGTGCTCGGCGGCGCGATCTCGCTGCGCCGCATCGTGAAGATCGATCCCGCGTCGGTGGTCGGCGCGGGCGTGTGACCGGAGCCAGGAGAAGGAGGAGACGCCGTGCCCGCACTCGAGATGCGCGACGTCCGCAAGGTGTACACCCAGGGCGACGAGGACACCGTCGCCCTCTCGCACGCGACGCTCTCGGTCGCCGACGACGAGATCGTCGCGGTGGTCGGGCCGTCGGGCTCGGGCAAGACCACGCTGCTGTCGATCGCCGGCGGGCTGCTCTCGGCGACCGAGGGCACGGTGCTGGTGGGTGACCACGACCTGTCCTCGTACGGCGCCAGGGAGCTCACGCGCTTCCGTCGTGACGAGGTGGGCTTCGTCTTCCAGTCGGTCAACCTGGTGCCGTTCCTCACCGCCCGCGAGAACGTGATGGTGGCGGCCGAGCTCGCGGGCCGGGCCGGAAAGGCCGCCACCCGCGAGCGCGCCGACCAGCTGCTGGGCGAGCTCGGCCTCGCCGAGCGCGCCGACAACCTCCCCGCCCAGCTCTCGGGGGGTGAGCGTCAGCGGGTCGCGATCGGGCGGGCGCTCATGAACGAGCCCGCGCTGATCCTCGTCGACGAGCCGACCAGCGCGCTCGACACCAAGATCGGCGAGCAGGTGATGTCGCTCATCGTGCGCGAGGTCAAGAGCCGTGGCACCGCCGCGGTGATCGTCACCCACGACAACCGCATGACCCACTTCTGCGACCGGGTGCTCTCGATCACCGACGGCGAGCTGCGCGCCGCCTGAGACGCGGACCGGCGGCCGCCGGGGCCGGTCACCGTCCGCCCGCCGCCCGGGCTCGTTCGCTCGCCGGGGACTCCGTTCCCTGGCGCCCCGCGCTTGATACCCCCTCGGGTACCCCGCTACAGTCGTCCGTATACCCCCCGGGGTATCGAGACCACGGTCGGACGAGCCGGGAGCCCCCAAATGAGCGTCATCAGCCCCCCGTCGGCGGAGCTGCCGAGCGAGCACGAGCCTTCGCCACCACCCGACGAGCGCGCGTGGTTCTCGCGTCTCGGGGCCTGGTCGGCTCGTCACCGCCGCGGCGTCATCGCCACCTGGGTCATCGCCACCATCGCGGCGGCCCCGCTCGCGCTGACGCTCAACGGCGCGCTCTCGGGCGCCGGCTGGGAGGCACAGGGCTCGACCGCCCAGGAGGTGCGCGACGAGCTGCGCCGCGACTTCCCGGCGCTCGGGGCCGAGAACCCGGTCGTCGTCTACCGCCAGGCGGACCCGATCGCGTCCGACCCCGATGGGCTCGAGGCGCTCGTCCGCGACGTGGCTCGCATGCCCGGCGTGCGATCGGTCGCCGATCCGCTCGCGCTCCCACCCGAGTCGGGGCTCGTCGCGCCCGACGGCCGCACTGCGATCGTCCCGGTCGAGACGATCGTCGAGAGCGACGCCGACCGACCGATCGCCGCCGGCGCGCTGGGCGATCGCGTCGCCGAGCTCGAGCTCGTGCCGGACGCGCGCGCCGAGGTCACCGGCGAGTGGCCGGTGTGGAGCGACTTCAACGAGGTCAACGAGTCCGCGCTGCACAAGGCGGAGCTGCTGAGCGGCATCCCGAGCCTGGTGCTGCTGTTCGTGGCGTTCGGTGCGGCGATCGCGGCCGGGTTGCCGCTGCTCCTCGCCGTCGCCGGCATCGCTGTCGGCTGGGCCGGCCTGCACCTGCTCACCGGGGTGATGCCGCTGTCGGTGTGGTCGATGAACTTCTCGATGATGATCGGCCTCGCGGTCGGCATCGACTACAGCCTCTTCATCGTCAGCCGCTACCGGGAGGAGCGCGCGGAGGGGAAGGACGCCGTCACCGCGATCGAGAGCACGCTGTCGACGTCGGGCAAGGCGGTGTTCCTCTCGGCGCTCACCGTGGTGCTGTCGCTCGCCGCGGTGTTCCTCGTGCCGGTCATGGTGTTCCGGTCGATGGCGCTCGGGATGATCCTCGCCGTGGTCGCGGTCGCGCTCGCGTCGTTGACCCTGCTCCCGGCACTGCTCGTCGCGCTCGGTGATCGGGTCCTCGTCCAGCGGGGCCGGAAGGACCCCGACATCGCCGCCGAGGGCCGATGGGCCCGCTGGACCGGGCTGGCGCTGCGCCGGCCCGGAGCCACGCTGGCGATCGGCGTGCTCGTGCTGGGCGCGCTGGCCGTCCCGGCCGTGGGCATGAAGCTGGGCATGCCCGGCGCCCGGGTCGTCGACGAGGGCCACACGAGCCGCGACGGCTACGAGCTGCTGGTCGCGGCGTTCGGCGACGGCGCGGCCGCGCCGCTGTTCGTGACCGTCCCGGCCGCCGACGCGTCGACCGTCGTGGACGTGGCCGGACGCGATCCCGACGTCGTCGACGCGCGCATCGTCAGCGAGCCCGCTGACACCGGACGCACCGTCGTGCGGGTGACCGGCTCGACCGCGGTCGACGACTCGCGCACCGCGGAGCTCGTCGACCGCCTGCGGGGCGAGCTCGAGACCGCCGTGCCCGACGCACGCGTCGGCGGGCCGGCTGCACAGAACCGTGACCTCACCGACGTCCTCACCAGCACCGCCCCGGTCGCGATCGGGATCATCCTGATCGTGGCGTTCGTGCTGCTGCTCGTCGTCTTCCGCAGCATCGTCGTCGCGCTCACGTCGATCCTGATGAACGTCCTGACCGTCGGTGCGGCCTTCGGGTTCGCGACGATCGTGTTCCAGCACGGCGTCGGCGCAGGCCTGCTCGGCATCGAGTCGCAGGGCTTCGTCGACGCGTGGGCACCCCTGTTCTTCTTCGCGCTGCTGTTCGGCCTCTCGATGGACTACCAGCTCTTCCTGCTGGCCGCGATCCGGGAGCGCTACGAAGCGACCGGTGACACGCGCCGCGCCGTCCGCGAGGGCATCGCGCGCACGGGGCGACCGATCACCAACGCCGCGCTCGTGATGATCGTCGTGTTCATCGCGTTCGGCGTCACGGGCCCGATCCCACCGACCGAGCTCGGCATCACGCTCGCCCTCGCGGTGCTGCTCGACGCGACGATCGTGCGGATGATGCTGGTGCCGGCGACGATGGCGCTGCTCGGCGAGCGGAACTGGTACCTGCCGCGGTGGCTCGACCGGGCGCTGCCACGCGTGCGGTTCAGCCACTGACGCTGCTCCGCCGAGCAGCGCACGAGACCCGCGTCGCGGGCGGGGCGCAGACGCAGCGCCCCGTCCGCGCGTGGCATCACCGATCGGACGACGACTGCATCTGCTCCAGCATCGCCCGCATCGCGGCGTGCACGGCCTCGATCGCCTGGAGCGGGCGGATCATGACCTTGAACTCGACGATCTTGCCGTCATCGCCGCAGCGGATGATGTCGACGCCGTTGACGTACTTGCCGTCGAGCTCGGTCTCGAACTCGAGCACGGCCGAGTCGCCGCTCATCACCTCGCGCACGTAGCGGAACTTCGGCCCGACCGCGGGCTTCGCACCGTCGCCGGCGCCGGCACCCCCGCCGTCACCCGGCCCGTCGCCGAGCGTCGCGCCCGCCGCCGACAGGTAGAGCTTGGTGATCTCCTTGCCCTCCTGGGGCCGGAACACGATCGGCGACACGAACACGCAGTCGTCGTCGAGCAGCTCGTCCAGCCCCCCGGGCAGCTCGCCTCGCAGGTGCTGGTGCCACCTGGCGATCGTGCGCTCGATCGTCGTCGGCTCGGTCATCGGCGACCCCCTCGTCAGAACCCGTAGTACGTGCGGATGCCGCCCAGCACCAGCTGCGCGCCGATCGTGGCGAGCAGCAGCCCGCCGATGCGGGCGAGCAGCGCGGCGGTCGACGGCTTGAGCCGCTCGAGCGGGCCGCCGAGGAACGCGAACGAGCAGAACGCGAGCACCGACACCACGATGACCCCCACCAGCGCGGCGACGAGCGTCGTGCCGTCGTCGGAGTAGGTGGACACCGCGATCACCGTGGTGATCGAGCCGGGACCGGCCATGAGCGGCGTGGCGAGCGGCATGACGAGGCCCTCCGCCGCACCGTCGTCGCCGCTCGACTCGTCCTCGGCTTCGACCCGACCGTTGGCGCGAGTCGACGCGCCGCCGTAGAGCATCTCGAAGCCCATGCCCGCGACGAGCACGCCGCCGACGACGCTGAACGCGCCGAGGTCGATGCCCATCAGCTGGAGCAGCTCGCGGCCGGCGAGCGCGGCGACGCCGAGGATCGCGAACATCAGCAGCGCCACCGTCATCGCGGCGCGCGTGCGGTTGCGGTGATCGCGAGCGACCACCCGGTTGAAGACGAGGATCTTCACCGGGTCGATCGGGTTCGAGATCATGTAGATCGCGATGATCGCCTGGACGAAGATCTCGCCAGTGCTGAGGTCCATCGGTTCGGGACGCTAGCCAGTGCTGTCGGCCCGGGCTCGGACTGCTCGTGCGAGTACCGTCACCGCGATGGATGCCAGCCCACGACGCAGAACCCGCCGCCGGATCGTCGCAGTGGGCCTGGCCCTCGCCGCGCTCGTCGCAACGTCGGCCGCGGCGATGCCCGGTGCCGGCGC
Organism: uncultured Bifidobacteriaceae bacterium; assembly: GCA_964501785.1. Lineage (GTDB taxonomy): Bacteria > Actinomycetota > Acidimicrobiia > IMCC26256 > PALSA-555 > DATBSK01. The sequence continues at coordinate 242,367 of CAZCUD010000001.1, read as the reverse complement.
ATCCGGGACGGCTGGGGCGTCGTCGAAGGACGCGCCGCCGCCCCCGCAGATCCCAAAGAAGTTCACCTGGACCGGCACCTACGAGGTGCCCGACCTCGAGCTGACGGTGCCGTTCACCTGGACCGGTGACGGCGAGGGCAACATGCAGATGACCGCCGGTGAAGAGGGCTCGACCGTCCACTTCACCAACCTCATCTACGACGGCGTCCTCTACACCCTCACCTACGAGTGGCCGGGCATCGACCGGCGTCCGTGCTCACCGGTCGGTCCGTACACGCTCGACCAGCTCAACGACGGCTTGTCGGGCGCCCGCTTCGTCGGCCCCGAGACGCTCGATCGCAAGCAGCCGATCGAGGTGAACCACTTCCGGGTCGGCCTGGTGTTCGAGCCCCCGCCCGGCGTGCTGCCCGAGATCCCTGGCGTGACGATCCGCATCCCGCTCATGTCGGGCGACCTCTACGTGGGCCGCGACGACCCGAAGGAGTTCTGGCAGGTCCTCCAGTTCGGCATCCAGAACCTCTACGACGTCGAGCAGGACGAGTGGATCTTCATCGACGACATCTCCAAGAAGGCCGGCGACGTCGAGCTCCCCGAGGAGTGCGCCACCCAACCCCAACCCGCCCCCGCCCCCGCCCCCACCCCATGACGACCACCCCATTGCAGCGTTGGAAGACTCAGCGACACCAGGTGTCGGTCAGTCTTCCAACGGACCGAGGGCTGCGGTGACGAGCATGGAGGCGCCCGGGCCCGGGCCCGGGCCCGGAGCGGTCATCCTCGTCGTCGAGTCGGACACCGAGAGCCAGACGCGGATCGGGCGCGAGCTGAGCCGCCGCTACGGCGGCGACTACCGCATCGTCAGCACCGCGTCGGCCGAGGACGCGATCGAGAGCCTGGAGGCGTGGAAGGCCGCCGGCGACCCGGTCGCGCTCGTCCTCACCGCGCAGTGGCTCGACGGCCTCACCGGCACCGAGCTGCTGGAGCAGGTGAGCGAGCTGCACCCGACCACCAAGCGGGGGCTGCTCATCGACTTCGGCGACTGGGGCGACGAGCGCACCGCGAAGGCGATCCGCCACGCCATGGCCGTCGGGCACCTCGACTACTACGTGCTGCGCCCGCTCCCCGGCCACGACGAGCTGTTCCACCGGACGATCACCGAGTTCCTGCACGAGTGGTCGCGGGCCGCCCAGGGTGAGCCGCGCCAGCTGGTGGTGCTGGCGGGGCCGTACGACCCGCGAGGTCACGAGCTGCGCAGCCTGCTGACTCGCAACGGCGTGCCCCACCTCTTCTTCGACACGTCCGAGCCCGAGGGGCGCGACGTGCTGGTCGCGCTCGACCTGGCGGACGAGGAGCGCCCGGTCGTCGTGCTGTTCGACGGGCGGGTCCTCGTCGACCCGACCAACGCCGAGGTCGCCCGCGGCTACGGCATGACGACCGAGCTCACCGACCGGCGCAGCTTCGACATGGTGGTGATCGGCGCCGGCCCGTCGGGCCTGGCCGCGGGCGTGTACGCCGCGGCCGAGGGCGTGGACGCGCTCGTGGTGGAGGGCGAGTCGATCGGCGGCCAGGCCGGGTCGAGCTCGCGCATCCGCAACTACCTCGGGTTCTCCCGCGGCGTGAGCGGCGCCGAGCTTGCGCAGCGCGCCTACCAGCAAGCGTGGGTGTTCGGTGCGCAGTTCCTCGTGATGTGCGACGTCACCGAGCTGCGGCCCGGCGCCGACGGAGGCCACACCGTCGTGCTCGCCGACGGCACCGAGATCGAGGCGCGGGCGGTCGTGCTCGCGATGGGTGTGTCGTACCGGCACCTCGACGTGCCCGCCCTCGACGAGCGCCTCGGCGCGGGCGTCTTCTACGGTGCGTCGACGTCGGAGGCGCAGGCGTGCACCGGACGCGACGTGTACGTGGTGGGTGGCGGCAACTCGGCCGGCCAGGCCGCGCTGCACCTGGCCCGCTTCGCTCGGCAGGTCCGCATCGTCGTGCGCACCGACACGTTGGCCGACTCGATGTCGCAGTACCTGCGCCAGGAGATCGAGGCCGCGCCGCACGTGTCGATCGTGTTCGAGACCGAGGTGGTCGACGGCGGCGGCGAGGGTCGGCTCGAGTGGCTGCGCCTGCGCGACCGCGCCAGCGGCGACGAGCACCAGGTGCCGGCCGACGCGCTGTTCGTGATGATCGGTGCGCTGCCCCGCACCGACTGGCTGCCCGAGACCATCGAGCGCGACGACCACGGGTTCGTGCGCACCGGCGTCGACGTCGAGCGCGCCGGCGAAGGAACGTGGCCGCTCGAGCGCCCGCCGTACGCCTTCGAGACGCGCACCCCCGGCGTCTTCGCCGTCGGCGACGTCCGCGCCGGATCGATGAAGCGGGTCGCCTCCGCGGTTGCCGAAGGCAGCAACGTCGTCCAACAGGTCATGCGCCACATCACCGAGTCCCCCCGCCCCCTCCCCTGACGCGCGTCCGGTGCCCCGCCGGGCACTGCCCGACTGCAGCTGCGGTCAGTGGTCGCCGGGGAAGACGTCGGTCTCGGACTTTTGCCACACGGGGTGGTCGCCCGCCGTCTCGACGTTGAAGCCGTAGTCGAACACGAGCGTGCCGCCGTAGGCCGCGCCGTAGCCGACGAGCGTCCCCGCGGCGAGCGACAACCCGAGCACCAACCCGCTCGGTGACGCGTGGTCCCACTGGGTGACGCGCACGATCAGGTCGGCCACGACGATCGCGGTGACGCAGAGCATCACGGCCATGTGCCAGTTTGCGGTGCGCCGGGCCTGGGTGCCGGGTTCCGTCGAGCGCAGCCAGTCCCAGAACCCGGTCGCCGCGGTCAGCACCGACACCGCGAGCCCGGCGATCAGCACGAAGCCCGCCGCGAGGTAGAGCTGGCGGGCGAGCGACGACCCGGCGCCGGCGATGTAGGCGACCGTGTCGAACCCGGCGACGATCACGTACGCGGCAACGGGGATGTCGGTGAGCGGCGGGTGCGCGGGCTTGCCCGAGAAGCCACGCAGCCCCTTGAACGTGCGCCCCCGCAGCGTGAGCGTCGGTCGGATCGAGAACCGTCGTGTCATCGTTCGTCCCCTCGGTCGGGTGCACGCGTCTCGCACGGGTTCATGCCCATGATCGCGACCTCCTAGGCATCTCGCATCCCGGATGCGGGCATGATGCGACGATGGCCGAGCGTCGCCGCTGGCGCGACCGGATCACCGTGCGGGGCGTGCTCATCACGGGCGCGTTCCTGGTGCTGGTGATCGGGCTCCTCCAGCTCGTGCCGTACCGCTGGTCGAACCCGTCACGACGCGACGAGCCACCCTGGGACAGCGCCCGCACCCGCGAGCTCGCCGTCGCCGCATGCTTCAACTGCCACAGCAACGAGTCCGACCCGTACTGGTTCGAGCGCATCGCGCCCGTCTCGTGGCTGATCACCAGCCACATCGACGAGGGACGCGCCGAGCTCAACTTCTCCGAGTGCGAGCCCCACGGCGGCGGCGGCGACAACGAGGCCGACGACGCCGCCGAGGAGGTGCGCGAGGAGTCGATGCCACCGTCGTCGTACACGATGTTCGGGCTGCTGCACCCCGAGGCGCAGCTGAGCGCGGCCGAGCGCGAGGAGCTCGCCCGCGGCCTCGAGGTGACGTTGCGCGACGTGCGCTGCCGCGGCGACTAGCGCGCCACGGGACCGAAACGAGCCGCCGACCGACCGCGTCGCTCCCCTGCAATCGGTCGACGCAGCGGCCATGATGTCGCCGGACGGCCGGCCGTGGGCGGCGGGGGGATCATGGCGTGAAGCAGGCGTGGGCGGCGATGCGGGCGGTGCTGCACTCCCGCGAGCTGCGTCGCGCCCAGGCCGGCTTCTGCGGCTTCAACTTCGCCGAGCAAGGCGTGTGGGTCGCCATGCTCGTGTACGCGTTCGAGCGCGGTGGTGCGGGCGAGGCGGGCGTCGTGTCGATCGTGCAGCTCGTCCCCGCGATGCTCGCGGCGCCGTTCCTCGGGACGCTCGCCGACCGTGTGGCTCCCACGCGCGTGCAGACGGTCGGCTACGCGATCCAGGGCGCCGCGTACGCCGCCACCGCCGCGGTGATGCTGGCGGGCGGGCCGGCGATCGTCGTGTACGTCTTCGGCGCGGTCGCCGCCACCACGCTCACCGTGAGCCGACCCACGCACGCCGTCCTCACCCCCGCCCTCTCACGGTCGCCGACCGAGCTCACCGCGGCGATGGTCACCTCGGGATGGGTCGAGAACGTCTCGGTGCTCGCCGCGCCCGCGCTCGCCGGCGTGCTCCTCGCGTTCGCCGATCCCGGCACCGTGTTCGTCGCCGCCGCCGTGGTGATGGTCGTCGCCACCGCGTTGGTGGCGCCGCTGCGCGCGACCGACCCCGACCCGCGCCGCGGCGGTGCCGACGACCTCGGCCGCAGTGGCGTGCAAGAGGTTCGCGACGGCATCCGCGCGCTGCGCGAGCACCGCGAGGCCCGGCTGCTCGTCGGCTTCATCGGCCTCGAGCACATCGGCTGGGGCGCGATCGACCTGCTCGCGGTGATCCTGGCCCTCGACGTGCTCGACATCGGCGCGAGCGGCGCGGGCTACCTCCAGGGCGTGTTCGGCCTCGGCGGGCTGATCGGCGTCGCGGCCGCGATGCTCCTCATCGGCGGGCGGCGCATGGCCCCGGCCGTGCTCGGCGGCGCGCTCACCTGGGGCGTGGCGCTGATCGTCCTTGGCCTCGCGCCGACCACCGCGGCCGCGTTCGCGCTGTTCACCGTCGCCGGCGCGAGCCGGTCGGTGCTCGACGTCGGCGCGCGCACGCTGCTGCTCCGCACCGCGCGCCCGGCCGTGCTCGCGCGGGTGTTCGGCATCGCGGAGGGGTTGGCGATGCTCGGTCTCGCGCTCGGGTCGGTGCTCGCACCCGTGCTCGACGAGGTGGGCGGCCCGGAGGCCGCGCTCATCGGGATCGGGCTGATCGTCGCGCTGCTCGCGATCGTGCGGACCCGAGCCGTGCTCGCGGTGGACGCGGCCGCCGAGGTGCCGGTCGTCCAGCTCGCGCTGCTGCGCCGGCTGCCGATCTTCCGCCCGCTCCCCTCGGCCGAGCTCGAGGCGCTCGCGCTCGCGCTCGAGCCGATCGAGCTGAGCGCGGGCGCGGCGATCGTGCAGGAAGGCGACGACGGCGACCGCTACTTCGCCGTCGCCAGCGGTGACGTGGAGGTGGTGAAGCACGGCCACGTCATCGCGGTGCTCGGCCGGGGTGAGGGCTTCGGCGAGATCGCCCTGCTCCACGGCGTCGCCCGCACCGCCACGGTGCGGGCCCGCACCGACGTCCTCCTCTATGCACTCGACCGCGAGCCCTTCGCGGTCGCCCTCACCGGCCACGCGCCCACGGCCTCGGTGGCGTCGGCCATCGCCGACGAACGGCGGGGCGCCGACCTGCCCGTCCACTGACGGGCCGGCTCGGCCGGGTCCGCCCGCGCCGGCGAGCCCGACGCGATGATCCACGTCGGACCGATGCCCCGCACGGGCATCGACGGCGGATCTCAGGAGGACGGATGCACGGGCGAGCACTTCGGCGGACGGTCGCGGCCGGCGCCGCGGTCGCGCTGATGGGTGCGGGCACGTTCGCGGTCGCTGCCGGCTCGAGCACGGCGTTGGCCGCCGCGCAGGCATCGGCCGGACCCACGGTGCAGGTCGGCCTCAACGACCCGAAGGACCCGACGATCGCGATCCTCGAGTTCATGCCCGAGGACATCACGGTGCCGGTCGACACGCCGGTCACCTGGAGCTGGGACGGCACGATCGAGCCGCACTCGGTGACGTTCGTGCCCGACGGCGTCGAGCCGCCGAACGAGCTGTCGCTCACCGAGTACCTCGCACCCCAGCCCGCGGCCGGCCCGTACGACGGCGCCACCACCGTCAACAGCGGGCTCCAGCCCCTCGGCCCCACGCCCGCCGCGCCGTTCGAGCTGTCGTTCGCCGAGCCTGGCGACTTCACCTACTACTGCGTGATCCACCCCCGGATGACCGGGACCGTCACGGTCGTGGACGACGCGAGCGACGCCGAGACGCCCGCGCAGGTCGCACGCCGTGCGAAGGCGAAGCAGAAGGCCTACCTGGCCGAGGGCCGGGCCGCGAAGGCGAAGCTCGACGACGCGAAGCCGAAGCGGGTCGTCGACGACGACGGCACGACGACGTGGACGGTCGAGATGGGCATCACGACCGAGCACACCGACATCCTGGCGTTCGCACCCACACCCGCGAAGATCGCCGCCGGCGACTCGGTGGAGTTCGTCAACCGGTCGCGCGCGCCGCACACCGCGACGTTCCCGGGCGAGCAGGAGCCGATCACCAACCCGCTCGCACCCGAGACCGCGACACCGATCCCCGGTCCGTCGCCGCTCACGCTGAACGCGGTCGACCTGTTCAACACCGGCACGCTGCCCCAGGCCGCGCCCGTGGCGCCCGGCATGCCGATCGCGCCGCTGTCGGCCCGCCGGTTCACGTTCGTCGTGCCCGAGGCCGGGAAGTACGAGTACTACTGCATCTTCCACGTGGCGAGCGGCATGGGTGGCGTGGTCGACGCGAAGTCGTAGCGGGCGGCGCCGCGGCGCCGCGGCCCGACTCGCCGATCAGGCGTCGAGCAGGTCGGCCGCCTGGTCGCAGATGGCGGGCTCGCGCAGGCGGGCCAGCGCGCGGGTCTCGATCTGGCGGATCCGCTCGCGCGTCAGCCCGAAGAGCACGCCGACCTCTTCGAGGGTGCGCGGCTCGCCGCGGTCGAGGCCGTAGCGCAGCTCGAGCACCCGTCGCTCGCGCGGATCGAGGCACGAGAGCATGTCGCGGACCTCATCGGGCAGCAGCGACGCCAGGGCGAGATCGTCGGGGGCGAGCGCGCTGCGGTCGTGGACGACGTCGCCGAGCACGGCGTCGCCGTCCTCGCCCACCGGCTGGTCGAGCGACACCGGGTCGGCGGCGATGCGCAGGGTCTCGCGCACCTTCTCGACCGGCAGCTCCATCTCGGTGGCGAGCTCGGCGTGCGTCGGCGAGCGGCCCAGGTTCATCTCGAGCTGGCTCATCGTCCGCAGCAGGCGCAGCCGCAGGTCGCCGGCGTAGACCGGCAGGCGGACGACCCGGCCGGTGTTGGCGATCCCCCGGGCGATCGACTGGCGGATCCACCACGTCGCGTAGGTCGAGAACTTGAAGCCCCGGCGGTGGTCGAACTTGTCGACCGCGTGGATGAGGCCGAGGTTGCCCTCCTGGATCAGGTCGAGCAGCGGCACGCCCGAGGCCCGGTAGCGCTTGGCGATCGAGACCACCAGGCGCAGGTTGGCGAGCACGAAGGTGAGGTGTGCGTCGCGGCCCTTGCGGATGCGCCGCTGGATCGCCCGCCGCTCCGTCGGCGTCAGCGCCGCCCCGTGGTCGTCGGCCAGGCCGAGCGCGGCACTCCCGTCCTCGATCTGCTGCGCGAGCACCACCTCGTCGTCGCGGGTGAGCAACGGGTGCTCACCGGCGGCATCGAGGTAGAGGCGGACGGGGTCGAGCGCGTCCTGCCCGACGGGGGACTTGGCGGTCATGTGGTCCTTCGGTCTGGCATCGACCGGGACGGATCCGACTGACACGACCTCGGTGACCGCAGTGTACCGGGCGGTTCGCGTGGTGCTTCCTCGGGGCGTTGCACCGGATCGCCACCCGGCCTGCCACGATGGTGCGATGGCCATCGCCCCCGAACCGCTCACGCCGGACGCGGCTCTCGAGGTCGTCCCCGAGCGACCTCGCCTGCGCGGTCGGGTGCACCAGGTGGCGGCGGCGGTGTCGCTCGTCTGCCTGGTGTGGCTCGTCGCGGTCGCGCCGACGGGCACCGCGCTGCTCGCCGCGATCGTCTACGGGACGGCGGCGACCGCGCTGTACCTGACGAGCTCCTCGTACCACCTCTATGCGCGCGCCGGGCGGGCGTACGTCGTGATGCGCCGCCTCGACCACTCGATGATCTACGTGCTGATCGCCGGCACCTACACGCCGGTGTGCCTGCTCGCCCTCGACGGCCCGCTGCGGTGGTGGCTGCTCGGGATCGTGTGGGTCGGCGCGCTGCTCGGAGTGCTGGTGACGCTGCTCGCCTTCGAGCGCATCCCCTACCTGACGTTCGTGCTGTCGCTCGTCCTCGGGTGGGCCGCGGTGCTGGCGCTGCCCGACCTGCTTCAACGCCCGGGCCTCCTGGCGCTCGCGGTCGTCGGCGGCATGCTCTACACGGTCGGGGCGATCATGTTCGCCTGCCAGTGGCCCGGGCGGGCCGCCCGCTGGTTCGGCTACCACGAGTACTGGCACGCGTTCGGCGTGGCCGCGGGCGCCGCCTTCTTCGCGCTCAACCTCGTGGTCATCACCGGCGCCTGACCCGAGTCGCCCGGAAGCCGATACCCTGCGCCCGGTTCGCCGGGGATGCCGGCGACGACGGACGGGGGTACGGATGCAGCTCCAGCGGGGCGACGTGGCGGTGGTGACGGGCGCGGCGAGCGGGATCGGCTTCGCGCTGGCCGACCGGTTCGCGTCCGCCGGCCTGCACGTGGTCGCGGCCGACGTGCAGCCCGACCAGCTCGACGACGCGGTCGCCAAGCTGTCGGATCGGGGCACCGACGTGCTCGGGGTGCTGACCGACGTTAGTCGCGAAGACAGCGTGCAGGCACTAGCTGCGGCGACGCTCGAGCGCTTCGGCGGCGTGCACGTGGTGTGCAACAACGCGGGCGTCGCGTCGTTCGGCGATCCGTGGTTCGGCGAGCTGTCGCAGTGGGACTGGGTGATCGGCGTCAACCTCTACGGCGTGGTGCACGGCGTGCGGGCGTTCCTCCCCCACCTGATCGCGGGCGGGCGCGGGTACATCGTCAACACCGCGTCGATGGCGGGGCTGGTGCCGGGCCTGAGCCCGATCTACGACGCGACGAAGCACGCGGTCGTCGCGCTCACCGAGTGCCTGTTCCACACGATGCGCGACACAATGCTGCCGGTGGGCGTGAGCGTGCTGTGCCCTGGGTGGGTGAACACGCGGATCAACGAGGCGGAGCGCAACTGGCCCGACGAGCTCGGCGCGGCACCCGCGCCGCTCGTGCAGTCGGAGGTCACCCGCCCGCACCTCGACCGCGCGCTCAAGGAGGGGATGACGCCCGCGGCCGTCGCCGAGCTCGTCGCGACCGGCATCGAGGACGATCGGTTCTGGCTGCTGCCCCACCCCGACTGGATGCCGATGGCCGCGGATCGCTGGGACCGCATCCGGGAGGGCGTCGACCCGGTGCCGCTCGAGGAGATCCCGGGGATGCCGCCCCGCACGCAGATCATGGAGGAGGTGCTGGCCGCGCTGGTCGCACAGGGCGAGGCGGAGTGACGCTCCGAGGCGAGCGATGGGTCGCGCTGACGCCATCAGTACCCGACAGACGAACGATCAGTCGCCGCGGTCCTCGGCTACGGCGCGGTCGAGGGTCGGAGTGGCTCTACCGGCACGACATCGGAGGGTGGCACCGACTCGTCACCCGGTGTGATCCAACCTTCGGCCACACCTTGAGTGATCCTCACGCGAGCTCTGTCCTCCATGAGGCAACGGTAGATGGTGGACGCGGCCACGTCGTCGCCACCGTTGACGCCGTAGTCTGCGGCCATGCCCAGTGACTTCCAGCTCAAGACGATGAACGCGGTCCACAAGGGCCTGCTCAAGGTGAGCTTCGGCAAGCTCGGGTGGCGCGCCGGCGGCATGCCCGCGCTCGAGCTCACGACGAAGGGCCGCAAGAGCGGCGAACCGCGGACGGTGATGCTCACGTCACCGGTGCAGGACGGCGACAAGATCGTCATCGTCGCGTCGCGCGGCGGCGACCCGACGCACCCCGCCTGGTTCCTCAACCTGCGCGACGACCCGAACGTCGAGGTCACGTACGCGGGGAAGCCGAAGCAGAAGATGACGGCGAAGGTGCTCACCGGCGCCGAGCGGGCGCCGCTGTGGGAGAAGGTGACGACCGCGCAGCCCCGCTACGGCCAGTACCAGTCGAAGACCGACCGCGAGATCCCGCTCGTCGTGCTGGAGCCCGTCGCATGATCGGTCAGGGCTTCCCCTCCGGCCCGTAGGGGTACTCGCAATCGGGTCCAGTGAGCTTGCGGAGCTGCTCGTCGACGGCGCGCCCGTGGTCGCGCTCGGCGTACCGCTTCAGCGTCCGCAGCTGCTTGCGCATCATGATCCAGTCACCGACCGGTGGGACGTGGCGCATGACGCGCCACACGCCGGGATACCGGACGATCACCTTGGCGGTGAGCCGTGACCGGTCGTCGTCGACCGGCGTCACCACGTAGCTCAGAGCGACGTTGCCGAAGATCGACTTCGGCGCGTGGAGCGTGATCGACCGGTCTCGCTCGAAGTGGGCGATCCGGAAGATGGCGACGGCCTGCTGGCCCTGCTCCAGGTCGTCGAGCCCCGGCGTGAGCTCGGGCGGGCTGCGCCGACCCCAGTTGTCGATCCAGTCGTAGCTGTAGGGCGCGACCCGGAGCTGACAGAGCCAGCGCCAGACCAGCGGAGCGGGCGCGTCCACGTCGATCGCCCGCCAGCACTCCTGGTGGGGCTCGTCGATCAGGTCGTCGCCGGGGTAGTGCGCAGTCCGCTCCGCCTCGGTCTCACCCCACGAGTAGCCCAGCCACACGGGCGCGACGCTACGCCGCGGAAGCCGCTCGACCCTCAGCCGGTGAGGCAGGCCTCGACGTTGGCCTCGCGCACCGAGGGGTGCCACGACTTGCCCTCGCGAATCACGTAGACGGTGTCGCGCTCCTGCTGGGTCTGCTCGCCGAGCGTCGCGGTGGCCTGGATCGTCACCGCGAGGGCCCGGGCCGTCTCGTCGGTGCCGGGGATCTCGTAGGCGCGCTGCTTCTTGGACTTGACGACCTTGAGGTTGTCGAGCTCGGCGCCCACGAGATGCCCGTTGCGCAGGTCCTGGCATGCGACCCACTCGTCCTCGGTGAACAGGTCGCTCTGCGCGCTCGGCAGCATCTCGTAGGTGGCGGCCCAGTCGCCGGCGAAGGCGGCGTTCATGTAGTCCTCGATCGCCTCGGCCGCATCGTCCTCGGCCGCAGCCCCGGCGGGCAGCGCAGTGAGGAGGACGGCGGCACCGAGACCGAGGGCGGCGAGGGAACGAGCGAGTGTGCGCATCGGGAGAGGATGACACGGATCAGCGCCCGCCGACGCGCGACCAGGTGACCGTCAGCCACCCCTGCGGTGGCCCAGCGTCACATGCAGCCGCCAGGCGACCGGTTGGGACTACTGCTCGACGATCGCCGTCGTGATGATCGCCGTCCAGGCAATGGCGAGGATCAGGATCATCCCGAACAGGAACCAGCGCATGAACGCTTCGTGTCGCTCCTGCGCCCGCCTGCTGCGCTCTTCGAGCTCCTTCAGGCGCTCCTTCTCGATCCGATCGACCCGATCCTGCAGGTTCTGGAGCTTGTAGGAGAGGTCGTACGTGCTGACTTCCGTCACCATGCCCCCTTTCGCGTCGCGTCCTGAGAACACGGCGACGGTAGCGACGAGAGGGCTCGCCCTTCATGTGACGTACAGCCACGTATGCGGTGGCTGAGTGTCACATGCTCGATCGGAGCGGGCGGGTCAGGCGGCGGAGGTCTTCGCGCGCTTGGTGGCCCGGCCCCGGGCGGTCGCGTCCAGGACCGTCTTGCGCAGGCGGATCGACTGCGGCGTCACCTCGACCTGCTCGTCGGGGGCGATCGTCTCCAGCGCCCGCTCGAGCGAGACGTCCCGCGGCGGCGCGAGCACGAGCTTCTCGTCGGCGGTCGCGGCGCGGTGGTTGGTGAGCTTCTTCTCCTTGGTGGGGTTGACGTCGATGTCGTCCCCCCGGGAGCTCTCGCCGATGACCATCCCCTCGTACACCTCCACGCCGGGCCCGACGAAGAGCTCGCCGCGCTCTTGGATGGTGAAGAGCGAGTAGGCGGTGGTGGTGCCGCGGCGGTCGGCGACGATCGAGCCGGTGGCGCGGGTGCGCAGCTCGCCGTGCCAGGGCTCGTAGCCCTCGAACACCTGGTGGAGCAGCCCGGTGCCGCGGGTCTCGGTGAGGAACTCGGTGCGGAAGCCCACCAGCGCCCGGGCAGGCACGAGGTACTCCATCCGCACCCAGCCGGTGCCGTGGTTCACCATCTGCTCGAGGCGGCCCTTGCGCACCGCGAGCATCTGGGTGACGGTGCCGAGGTGCTCCTCGGGCACGTCGATGGCGACGCGGTCGACGGGCTCGTGCACCTTCCCGTCGACCTCGCGGGTGACGACCTCGGGCTTGCCGACGGTGAGCTCGAAGCCCTCGCGGCGCATCGTCTCGACGAGCACCGCGAGCTGCAGCTCGCCACGGCCCTGCACCTCCCAGGCGTCGGGCCGCTCGGTGGGGCCGACGCGCAGGGAGACGTTGCCGACGAGCTCGGCGTCGAGGCGGCTCTTCACCAGGCGAGCGGTGAGCTGGGTGCCCTCGGTGCCGGCGAGCGGCGACGTGTTGATGCCGATCGTCATCGCGAGGCTCGGGTCGTCGATGTGGATGACGGGCAGCGGGCGCGGGTCGTCGGGGTCGGCGAGCGTCTCGCCGATGGTCACGTCGGCGAGGCCGGCGATGGCGGCGATCTCGCCGGGGCCGGCCTCGCCGGCGTCGACGCGGGCGAGCGCCTCGGTGAGGTAGAGCTCGGTGATCTTGACGGTCTCGACGCTGCCGTCGGCGCGGCACCACGCGACCGGCGCGCCGCGCTTGAGCGTTCCGTGGCGGACGCGGCACAGCGCGAGGCGTCCGACGTAGGGCGACGCGTCGAGGTTGGTGACGAGCGCCTGGAGCGGGTGCTCGGGATCGTGCTCGGGCGCGGGGACGCGCTCGAGGAGGAGGTCGAGCAGCGGGGCGAGGCCGTCGGCGGGGGCGCTCGCCTGGCGCAGCGCCGGGTCGTCGGCGTCGAGCGACGCATACCCGGCCCGGGCGTTGGCGTAGAGGATCGGGAAGTCGATCTGGTGCTCGTCGGCGTCGAGGTCGAGGAAGAGCTCCTCGATCTCGTGCACCACTTCTTTGGGGCGGGCGTCGGCGCGGTCGACCTTGTTGACCACGACGATCACGGGCAGCCGGGCCTCGAGCGCCTTGCGGAGCACGAAGCGGGTCTGGGGCAGCGGCCCCTCCGCGGCGTCCACAAGTAGGAGGATGCCGTCGACCATCGTGAGGCCCCGCTCCACCTCGCCACCGAAGTCGGCGTGGCCGGGGGTGTCGACGATGTTGATCTTCACCCCGCCGTGGCGGATCGAGGTGTTCTTGGCCAGGATCGTGATGCCCTTCTCGCGCTCCAGGTCGTTGGAGTCCATGACCCGGTCGACCACCTCTTGGTGGGCCTGGAAGGCGCCGGTCTGGCGCAGCAGGGCGTCGACGAGCGTGGTCTTGCCGTGGTCGACGTGGGCGACGATCGCCACGTTGCGGATGTCTGAGCGCGCGAGCACGAGCGGGCCTTTCGGTGGAACGGGGGATCCCTCAGTCTACGGGGCGGGTGTACCCGCCCCGTAGACGGGGTGCTCGACGCTGGTGGTGGCGCTAGATGGCGCGGACGTTCTGGGCTTCTTCGCCCTTCTTGCCCGGGGCCACGTCGAACTCGACCTTCTGGCCCTCCTGGAGGGTCTTGAAGCCCGAGCCCTGGATGGCGGAGAAGTGGACGAACACGTCGTCGCCGCTCTCACGAGAGATGAAGTCGAAGCCCTTCTGCTCGTTGAAGAACTTCACAGTGCCTGTTGCCAACGGAATCACATTCCCTTTGATCACCGGGACGGATCCGAACGACACGGCCTCGGTTCACTCACAGCGTATCGGGTGTTGGGGGTGGTAGTCGGACGCGTGCGAACTGGTGAAGCCCTGCAGTGGAATCGCAATCCGCGGACAATCCTCGCCTCCGCGCGAGGAAGGGCCGCCACAATGAGCATTAGAGCGAAGTGCGTGTGGACGCACGTGCGGTGCGCACCCAATAATCGGCGAATGCTGTATGACGTCGGGGGCGAGGGCGTTAGTCCTTTGCCGCCCACGAAGTTCGCCGACGCCGGCCTCTACGAGAAGCACATCGAGGACTGGGTCGAGGCGAGGCCAGACCTACTCGGCGAAGAACTTCTCATCATCGGTCGCCAAGTCGCGCTCGACGAAGGAAAGGACATCCTCGATCTGCTCGCGATGGATCGCCAGGCGAATCTCGTAATCATCGAGCTCAAGCGAGACTTGCTTGGCGGCGCGGCCGACCTCCAGCCTCTTCGCTATGCCGCACTCATCAGTACTTGGAGTCATGAGCGCGTACGCGAGCAAGCAGAGGGCTACTGGAAGACAATTGGAGCCAGCCGAAGCACGTTCGCTCAAGAGGTTGAGCAGTTCTGCGACGAGGAGGCACAGGTCAACGGCGATCAGCGTCTGATCCTGGCCGGGCGCGACATCACCGCCCGACTCGGTACTGTCGCGCTCTGGCTTCGCAGCCACGGAATCGACACAAAGGTCGTGACTCTTTCTGCGTTCGAGCACGGCGATACGCTCCTTGTACAGCCGCAGGTCGTCATCCCGGTGCCCTCGGAGCAGAGGATCGTTGGGGCCGTCTCCAGTTCCGATGCAACGAAGCCCTGGAAGATCGATGGGCGCTCTTGGCACCTGGATCAGAGGCTGAGCGAGAAGGGCCGCGCGATCGCAGAGGCGGTTCTCGACGCAGTTGCCACCGCGATTCCTGATGCGCTTGGGCCCAACTGGCAGCAGAAGAACTACGTCTCATGGCAACGCGACGGCAAGAACTGGCTTGTGATGTACACGGACTCTCCCAATCAGGCGAGCGCGTTCTTCCCGGCCAACGCGGATGACGTTGAACTCGCCGCTCAGATCCTTGGTTGGGCAACCTTTGACGGCGAGCTCTCACTTGCGGAGAAACTCGCAATGGGTTCGAGCGTTGGTGTCGACGGGAAGAGCAGACTGCGTCTATTGATCAAGTCCGAGGACGTCGTCGTCGGTTCTTCGGCAGAAGCATTTCGGCAGGCACTGCAGGCACTCTGGGCGTCATCGGATTCCTAGGTAGACGCGACCGCTCCCTCATTTCGGTTGCGAGTGCCCTTGATCCAATTCACGCTTATGGAGCGGCGGAAAGCGGTGCTCGTTGCGTTCAAGCTTCTCCAACGCTGCCGCTAGCAGGTCGACGTCAAGGATGTCCGCGATTCTCACGAGGTAGATCAGTACGTCCGCAAGTTCGTCACGGACGTCGTCTCCTCGCTCGCGCATCACCAATTCGGACTCTTGCGGTGTGAGCCACTGGAAGATCTCCAGGAGTTCCGAGGCCTCAACCACCAAGGCCATTGCGACGTTCTTCGGAGTGTGAAACTGCATCCAATCCCGAGCCTCGGCGAAGCTACGCAATCGCAGCTGGAGGCTGTCCAGCCGATCGGGGGTCATCGCTCGGTCCGTGAGAGCACGAAATCACGGGTTTGGGGATCCTCGAAGTACACCGCACATCCAAGCAACCCACGCGTCAACAAGACACGGTACGTGTGCTTCACGAGGCGCGTGAACTCACCGATCGATCGCTTCGCCGATCGCTTCACGACGGAATCGTGGCTGAACTCCGGCTGACCGACCCAACCCTCGTCGAACCGGTACACGAGATCCCGACCCCAGATCACGCCGACGTAGTCGAACTCGAATCCTTGCGCCGTGTACACGCATCCGACCTGATCGATGCCAGCCGGGTCGGATGCCCAGAAGTTGCTCTTCGGGATGCCTTGGGCGAGTCGTCGACCCTCCGGTCGAGCGTTCCACGCCCTCGACCAGCCATCGATCTTGACGTCTTCGGCCAGCGTTCCGTCATCGTTGGGTTGGCTCCATGGCCAGCAGAACCCGGCGACGAGACGAGCGGAATAGCCCTGGTCAGCTCGGCCGCGGATGAGTGCGTCGAGCTCCTCCGGAATATCGACGACGTCGAAGTCGAACGGGTCGTCTCGCTCCCACAAGATGGTCGGCGTCTTGCGCAGGTCGAGGGTGTTGTCCACCCACTGCACGTACGCATCCGACCCGTTGCTGCGGAACTGAGCCTCGAGTTGATGCTCGACGACGGTCGCTCCCCGTGCTGCGGCGGCCTCACGGATCATCTCCGACGACCCGACCTCACCGGGCCGAACGACTTGCATGTCGTCGATCAAGAAGACACTGACCTTTGCGACGTCCAGCAGCTCTTCGATCTGCTCACGATCAGATCGCCGATCCCTCTTGGTGAAGCGGTTGTTGCTGGACTCCCGAATCCGATGCGCCTCGTCGCAGACGAGGAGATCGATCGACCCGGGCTCGGCAGCGGTGAACGAGTTGAAGTAGACGAACTGCTTCGCTGCCCTGCTACCGACCTGCTTGCGGAGGTTCTCCGTGAACGCCTTCGATCCGGTCGCATGGAGAGTGACATATCCCTGCGCGGCCATCTCCGCGAGCAGATTGACCGCGATGAGACTCTTGCCCGTCCCGGGTCCACCGTGGACGAGTGCAACCGTCGACCGGTCGCTGAGTTGGCGAGTCCGCACCAACGTGAGGACGTGATTGAATGCGACGCGCTGCTCATCGAGCAGCGTAAAGACCGGCTCGTTGCGAATCACCGCCGCGGTGTGCTCGAGGAGCCGACGATGTGGTCGGTATCGCCCTTCGAGGACGCGCTGGAGCGGTTCGACGCCGCCGCCTTCGCCGACCGCCGCACCGAGGAACGGCACCATCTCGTCGAGATCGTCGCCGGTAAACGCAGGCCACTGCCGGACGAGGTCTGCGAATGCATCGCCGAAGAGGACGCTCGCGTTCGTCTTCTTCATGTTGTGCAAGTAGCCGCACGAACGCAGCACGATCCCACCATCAGAGAAGGCTGTGTGCGTGTCGAGGAGATACTGCTGGTAGTCACCCACCTGGCGCGACGGATGCAAGACGTCCCTCAGCCGAGAGCCGACGAAGGTCTCGACGCACTCGTCGATCGGCGACTCGCTGACCTTGTCCCACTGCTTGAGCTCGACGACAACGGCCCCGGGAACGCCGCCGGATCCATGCCCTGTGAGCATGACATCGAGGCGCTTCGAGGTCAGCGGCAACTGGTACTCGACGATGACGCCCTGGTCACGGAGATCTCCGAGCTCCATGACCGACGCCATGCGCACCAGCGAGTTCTGCCACGAACGCACCTCGCTCTCGGGTGGCCGGTACCGGAAGTGCTCGAAGAACTTGTCCGAAAGGCGTCCGGCGATCTGGTTGCG
Source organism: uncultured Bifidobacteriaceae bacterium (assembly GCA_964501785.1). Taxonomy (GTDB): domain Bacteria; phylum Actinomycetota; class Acidimicrobiia; order IMCC26256; family PALSA-555; genus DATBSK01. The sequence continues at coordinate 225,134 of CAZCUD010000001.1, read as the reverse complement.
CTGCGTCTGGTCGATGAAGTCAATCGACGTCCCGCTATACAGATGCATCGGCGGTCAACCTAGGTATCGCCGTCGTTCGAGCAACAGCTTCTGTCGGGTAACAAGGCGGCCGGGCTGCCGAGTCTCGGGTAGGCCATCGTTCACACCGCCGACGCGAGTATCACATCGCGATCGACCGACTGCAGTCGAATGTCGTACCGATCGGCGAGAGCGCTAGCCGCTGCGTAGTCAGTGTCATAGGCGACGACCAGTGACCCGACCCGGCTACTGAGAAGCGGATATCCCGAGTCAGCTTCGGCAAGCGTGCGGTACTTGATCGCTTGGTGGATACCGACGCAGATGTTGTCCGATCCTTCGATCTCTACCTCAACAACGGTCCGATCCGGCACGTGATTCTCGAACAGGACGTCCACCCGATCCCCCGTCTGGAACCTGTACTCCACGTGCGGGCGCGCATGAGAACTCAGTCCGAATTCCTGAGGATGCGATGCGACGTACAACTTCAGCTGCCGATGTGCGGCTGACTCGCCACCTCTTGCAAGCGCTCCAACTCGTGCGCCAATCAGCGCGGCATCCGCGATCGTTGCGACGTTGTCCAGCTCGAACACCCGGTCTGGTCGAACGGCCTCGCCCACCGGTTCATCACCCCAACGAAAATACCCCTCTTGTTCACGACCGTCGTTGACGTAGATGCGGAGGTCTGCCCGCCAAAAACGATGGTCACGGTGATCACGCCCAAGCGGCGCGCGAAAATCACGCACCCATTCGCGTACCTGTAGGAAATCGCAGAGCAGATAGTGATCGCGAAGATACCGAGAGCGCTTCGGAATCGCGAAGGCGTACCAGTAGAAGGGCTGTCCATGAATTCGCGGTTCGTCGAATTTGTCGGTGAACCATCCAAGGTCGATCGGCACGTTCCAGCCGCTGTAGTGGTGGATTGGACGCGCGACCTTGTCGTTGATTCGGAACATGCTGGGATCAAGACCGCTCGGCGGCGACGGATCGACAACGACGGGGAGATCTCCTTGGGCGACGTCCGCGGTGATGAGGTCTAAGACAATCTGCCTCGCCTCGTCGACCCTCATTGCGAGTCAGCGTAGAGCGATAAGCGGAAGTCGATGAGCTTCAAGCGACCGCCGCGGCGAAATCGGCATAGAGATCACCTGGAAGGGAATGGTGCAGGCGCCATGTGACCGCGATCGGACGGTCGCCTTCGTGGCGCACGTAGGTCGCAGGGCCAAGGCACCATAGGGCTCGGTCATCGGCGCGAACACGGGCGAAGAGCACGACACTGCTCCCCTGTTGAAGGTGGTGCAGGTAGCGCTGCCCGGTCGGGCTCGCAACCGACGTTGCAGACTGGCTCTCCCAATGGATCAGATCCCGGCTGATCGCGTAGTCGCGATATCTGGTCGTCGGAGAGAACGAGCCGGATGACTTGTCGAGGGTGAAGGCGAACAAATCCGTTCGACTACCGGAGTCCCACCACACGCCTGCCTGCCAGTTCGGAGGCTTGACTCCGGCCCCGATCCCGAAAGCGGAAAGGATCTCGACTCTCGAGTAGCGAGCGTGCACCCGCAGCGGAACGCTCGAGGCAAGACCTATGGGCTCGTGCACGTGGTCGACCCGCTCAGGCAGCAGATCGAACAGCTCCCTGAGCTCGGCGAGCACTTGGGGGTGCTGCCAAAGCTGAGCGATGCCGTCCTCAAGGGTGCCCTTCGTACGGAGCGTCGTCATCGACGCGACCAGCATTCGAGCGAATCGTCGATCGACGTCGGAGAGCGTCGAGAGCGACGGCGGCACCTCGTTGCCGACGAGTGTCCTGTATGCATCCAAGCGCGGGCGGTCGTCAACGTGCAGTAACCGGCCGACCGACCGCAGCAGCGGGCGCTCGTCCGGCCCCGCTGGTGCGGTCGCGTAGCCGACCTCGCGGCGCATTTCCGACCATGAATGGTTGGCGGCGTAGACGTCTTCGAGCTCCAGGCCGGTGCCGTCGAGATACTCCTGAAGCGAGACGTCGCCGAGGCTTTGCAGTTCTCGACACTTCGACCGCCATTCCGACGGAATCGCGTTGCGGATGCTGTTCAGCACGATCTCGCGTGCAACTGCGTCGAGCTCGATGTCGCACCCAGATGGGAGGAAGGGAAAGTCGTCGCGGACTTGTCGTTCGATCTCGGTCCTGGACCCGCCGAGCAAGGCTCGGAACCGCCGATCGAAACGGAACTCCTTCCTGTGCTGGCCGACGAAGTCAAGAACCGTGCAGGCGTCCTTGCCGTCCGTGCGGCGAAGGCCTCGGCCGAGCTGCTGGAGGAAGAGCGTCGCGCTGTCCGTGGGGCGAAGCAGCAGGAGCGTGTCGACCGACGGCACGTCGATGCCTTCGTTGAACAGGTCGACAGAGAAGACGACCTTCACGGTCCCTTCGGCCAGATTGCGAAGAGCCGCGCTGCGCTCCTCAGGCGGACTGTCACCCCAGACTGCAACAGCTGAAATGCCAGCTTCGGTGAACTGCGTCGCAATGAATCTGGCATGAGTGATGGAGACGCAAAATCCGAGTGCTCGCATCCGGGAGACGTCGACGTGCTCGATCACCTGTGCGATGACGCGGCGCGCCCAAGCGTGGTCGGACGTCATCACGTTCGTCAGTTCGTTGATGTCGTAGCCAACACCCCGCTTCCAGGAGACCTTGCGGAGGTCGAGACCGTCGTGGATTCCGAAATAGAGGAACGGCGCGAGATGTTGCTGATCAATGGCGTCCCAGACTCGGAGCTCCGCGGCGATCCTGCCGTCGAAGTACTTGAGGACGTCGAGGCCATCTGCCCGCTCCGGGGTTGCAGTCAATCCGAGAAGCTCGCGCGGGCGCACGCGGTCAAGGAGCGCGGTGTACGAGTCAGCAGCGGCATGGTGGAATTCGTCGACGATGACCACATCGAAGTGCTCGGGATCGATCTGGTCGACCGAGCGGCGCAGGCTCTGGATCGATGCGAAGACGTGGTCGAAGCGAGTCGGGCGCTTCCCTCCCAGCCACTTCTCGCCGAACGCTGCGTCCCGCAGAGCAAGTCGGAACGTGTCTCGGCTCTGATCAAGGATCTCTTCGCGGTGCGCGACGAAGAGCAGTCGGGCACGCGGCAGGGTCCGTTGGAGACGGGAGTAATCGACTGCGGCCATGACCGTCTTCCCGGTGCCCGTTGCAGCGACGAGCAGGTTGCTGTGATGCCCGGCGTCTCGAGACACTGCAATCTCCTCGAGCAACCGGTCCTGGAAGGGACGGAGCTGGATTTCGACCGGAGGCAGGCGCGACTCGTGCTCGAGTGTCGCTGTTCGCGCTAGGAACTGCTCTCGGTCGAAGGGTAGAAAGTCGCCGCTCTCCCAGTAAGCCGAGAACACTGCGTTCATCTTCTCGACCACATCAGGATTGCGTGCGCCTGAGACTCGGACATTCCATTCGGCTCCGGTGATCTGAGCCATGTGCGTGAGGTTCGAGGAACCGATGTAGGCCGTCGAGTAGCCGGTCGATCGGTGGAAGACCCACGCCTTCGCGTGGAGTCGAGTCCCCGTCGTGTTGTAGGAGACACGGACCTCGGCGCCGAGCCGTTCAAGCAGTTCAAGTGCAGCCAATTCGGTGCTGTTGGTGTACGTCGTCGTGAGCACTCGCAACGGCCGGCCGGCCTGGCAGTGACGGCGCAACTCCTCCGTGAGCGGCTTGATGCCGCTGAACCTGACGAAGGCGACGACGGCATCAATGGCGTCAGCTGACTGGATCTCTGCTCGGAGCTCGTGACCCACTGCGGGCTCACCTGGCGAGTTCGTGAGCAACGTTGTGTCGAGGAGTGGTGTGAGCGGCGGCTTCAATGCTTCGTTCGTCCCGTCGGGGAGACGGGCCAGCACCGCCCCGAGCACCCGAGCCGGCGAGAGGGGCAGGTCCTCGACCGGTACGACTGCGTCGGTCGTGTCCGCCAGCTCCTCCAGCAGTCGACGGACGAGGTCGGCACCGACTTGAGCACGGCTGTCTTCAGGAAGGCTTTCGAGCGCTCTCCTCACGACATCGCCGACGTGCCGGGAAAGGCGGTCAGGCGCTTCGGCGTTCGCAAGGTCGTCGACTTGCGCGTCCAGCCGTGCTTGCTTGAGTTCGTCGATCCGAGCTTCGAGCGCGGCCGTCATGAGCGTCTCGTAGACGCCTCGCCCAAGATCCCCTGCCACGATCGAGATTCTGGCGCAGTCGACGCTGCTCCCGCGAGAGACGAGAGAATCTCGACATGGAGCTCGCAGCCTTCCAGGAACAGATCGAAACCACCTACGGCGATCGTGACCGCGCACGGGGGATCCCGAGCACCGTGGCCTGGCTGGCCGAGGAGGTCGGCGAACTCGCCAAGGCAGTGCGCAAGGGGTCGCGCGCTGAGCAAGTCCACGAGCTCAGCGACGTCCTCGCGTGGCTCGTGTCCTTGGCGAGCCAACTCTCGATTCCAATCGACGAGGCGGCCGCCCGCTACGCCAACGGGTGCCCTCGTTGCGGCGGGTCACCCTGCGCCTGTGGCAGCACACCCGAGGAACTCGGGGCCGAACCTGATGCTGCACTCCTTCGGCGCGTAGTTGAGTACCTCGGCACATCGACAAATGCCGGCGACCCAACCGAGTTTCCGCCCGACGAAGCGGTTGGAGCCTCGGCTGGACTCTACGCATGGTGGGTTGATGAGTCGGGCACTCAGTCTCTTCAAGCTGCCTTCGATGATCGAATCAAACCGCTCGTGTACGTGGGACAGGCGGGTGCTTCCTCGAAGGCGACGCTGCGGTCACGAGTGCGCGGCAATCACGTCCGCGGCAACATCTACGGATCGACTCTGCGTCGCACGTTCGCGGCGATCCTGTTTGATCAGCTCGGATTGAAGCTTGCCGACCGTCGACGCCTCACATCCGACAGCGAGACGCAGCTCAGTGAATGGATCGCCTCCCATCTCTCGGTCGCTGCGATCGCAATTCCTGAACGAAGCCAGATTCAGGGACTCGAGCCACTCGTTGTCCGCAGGCTCGATCCAGCCTTCAACCTGGACCACGTCGGTCCATCCCCGAACCGAACGCGCCTGCGCGAGCTGCGGCGCCGGCTTGAGTCGCCTGCGCTCTGACCTCGCCCGCGCGACTACGACGCATGGCTCATCGCCTCAGTCGCTCGAGTGCTGCTGCCAGTCGGCGGCGATCTCCGCGAAGCGCAGCTCGTCGACCGCGCCAACCCACGAACGCACCGTGCTCGCCGGCGCCGGGCCACTGCGCAGCGCGCTCACGGTCCACTGGCCTGCGAGCGCGGCGCCTGCCCGCGTGCCTCGGTAGCGGAGGTCGACCCGCTTCGACGGATCCAGGTACACCGCGACGGTGATCGCGCGGAGCAGCCGGTCGTCGAGCTCGACGCCCTCACGCGCTGCTCGCCCGGCGATGTAGGACGCGAGCACCTGCACCTCGCGCAGCCCCCGGCTGACCGTCTTGCGGACCCGGTTGCCGGCCAGCATGGCGCCGGCGACCCAGGCGTTGGAACGGCCGGCGATTCCCGGGATCCGCCGCAGCGCGCCGAACCGCGCGAGCAGCCCTGCCACGACCGCCGCCACCGCCTTGCTGCTCGCGATCGAGTCGTCGACCGAGCCCTTCGCCTCGAGTGCCCGTTGGAGCGCTTCGGCGTCGGGCACCTCGAAGCGGGCGGCGACCGCCTTGTCGACCGCCCGGTTGAGCGCCTCCTCGGCGCTCCCGAGCGACCCGCCCGCCGCGCCGCTGGCCCGTTCCCACGTCGCGGTGAGCAGCTCACGGATCCGCTCGATCGTGGGCTGGTTCGGTGGCTCCTCGGCGCTCATCGGGCCAGTCAAGCAGGCCGCACGTCGGTGCAACGCCCCACCCGTTCGGCAGGTGGAGCTCTCCCAACGCGACGACATGGTCGCGCCGGCGGAGTACGCGCAACGCCGCCGCGAGCTCGTCGCGGCGCTGCTGGCGGCGTACGAGGAGTGGCGGCGCGCCCGCCTCAGGCGTATCGGACGAGCGCCGCGAACAGGCCGAACGCGACGAAGACTGCGCCGACGAGCCAGCGTGTCTGCTTCACCATCGCTTGATGGAGCTCGCTACGAATGCCGGCGATCTCGCCGTGCAGCTCCTGGCGCAACTGAGCCACCTCGACTCGCATCTCGCGAGCTCGGCGCGGAGATAGTCCTTGGTCACGAGCGAGTCCCAGCCGCCCGGCGGACGGTCGTCGACGAGGTACGCGGCGGTCTCCATGCTCAAGCCTGCTGTCTCGAGCTCGCGCCGCGCCTGGAACTGGACGTCATCGACCGCCATGTTTGCCTCCTCGTCGCGGAGGCACAAGACACGTCGCCTCGCGGCGTGTGCCGGGTCGGCGGAGACGGACGGCGTCGCGAGCCGCTGATCACCCCGGCTCGAGCGGCTTGGCGAAGCTCAGCTCGTGCCCGTCGGGGTCACGGACGTGGAAGTAGCGCTCGCCCCACGGCGCGTCCGATGGCTCCATCTCCGGCTTCAGGCCGGCATCGAGCGCGCCGGCGTGCACCGCGTCCACGTCGTCGACCCAGAAGATGACCCGACCCCACAGCGTGCTGCGCGCGTACGCGGGGTCGAGCTGGAGGTTGAGGAAGCCGTCGCCCACGCGAAGGCTGGTGAACTCGGCGTCGGCACCGCCGTAGAGCAGCGAGAACCCCATCGCCTCGTAGAAGGACACCGCGGCGCGCATGTCGGCCGTGACCAGGGTGACGGCGCTGATCCGGTCGATCCCGCCCGGTGGCTGCTGCACGCCCGCCAGCCTTGCAGGCGAGCGATCAGGCTGCGGCGGCTAGGTCGTGTACGGCTTCATCGAGGCGGTAGGGCACGACCGGGAGCGTCCACCGGCGGAAGTGCGACGGCTTCCTCAAGTGCAGCCTCGGTCGACCCACGCGGGTCGACGGCTCGACGGTCGGGGCTCAGCGACCCCGGCCGGCGCGATAGCGGTTGGGTGCGTCGGGGTTGTCGGCCGCCGCGATCCGATCCTGGACGTTGGTGAGCTCGGCGCGCGCCTCACGGCTGTAGCGCGGGTCGGGCTCGATCACGTCGCCGGGCAGCGGCGGGAGCACGAAGCCCGAGTAGACGACCTTGCGGGGCCGGTCGATCGGCGGGTGCGCACGGTGCAGCGTGTCGCTGCAGTGCACGGTCACGTCGCCGGTCTCGGTCTCGAGCATCCGGGGTCGGAGGTCGAGCTTGCGGTCGCGGCCGGTCGCCATCGTGTTGGCGCGGTGGCTCCCCGGGATCACCCCGAGCGCACCGCTCGTGCGGTCGGCGCCGGTCACCGAGATCCCGCAGGTCAGCGAGCTGCAGATGTACGAGTGCAGGCCCTGGCCGCAGTCCTTGTGCCAGGGGAGATCGGAGAGGCCCTGCACGATCCCGAGCGGCTTCACGAGCCCTTCGCCGCCGCGCCGGTGCTGATGACCGTCACCGGTGAGGTCGCCGATCCACTGGTAGCGGTCGTCGTGCACGAGCTCGCGCAGCGCGGCCGACTTGTCGTAGAAGTAGAGGACGCGCACGGCCTGGTGCACGCCGTCCTCGTCGACCGCCCACCACGAGTCCCCGTCGTCGGGCGTCGCCTTGGCGATCCACTCGTCGATGTCCGCGCCGACGGTGGCCATCTCGGCGTCGTCGAACACGCCGCGGAGGTGCAGGAAGCCGGCCTGCTCGAGGAAGTGCGCCATCTCCTCGCGGTCGTCGTCGAGGGAGAACGTGCGATCGAGGTCGAGCGCGGCGCCGTCGCGGTCGGTGAACGTGACGTCGCCGGCCTCGTGGACCTTGCGACCGTCGAGCAGCGCGCGCAGCGCGGGCTCCCAGCCGATCCAGTCGGTGATGCTGCCCGCGTGCAGCTGCACGCGCGACGTCATGGCGAGGCCCATCGTCGACTGCGAGTCCTGCACGAGGTCCGACAGCGCGTCGGCGGGCATCGACGCCACGACGCCGGCGTCGTCGAGCCCCTCCTGCACGGTGAGCGAGTCGCCGGCGAGCGTGAGGGTGACGGCGCGGCCGTCGACGTCGAGTCCGACCGCCGGCAGCTCGAGGTACGCGACGCCACGGCCGGCGAGGTCGCCGTGCACCGCGATCGCGTTCGGCAACAACGAGTCGAAGACCTCGTCGCGCTCGAGCGCGCGGACGTCCTTGTGGAGTCGAGTCCGAGCGTCGACCGACATGCGCCCTCCCCTGGACCCCTGCAGTGTCGCGCAGCCGCCCCAGGGCCGCGGGTCCGCCGCCGGCACGCCCGCCGAGCGGCCCCAACAGTCCCAATAGTGTGGACGGCGTGAGCGAGCGCAACGTGCTGGGCGGCGAGCTGGAGCCGTGTGGTGTCGACCCGATGACCGGGTGGTTCCGCGACGGGTGCTGCAACACCTCGCCCGAGGACCTCGGCAGCCACACGATCTGCGCGGTGATGAGCGCGGAGTTCCTCGAGCACCAGCACGGCATCGGCAACGACCTCGTGTCGCCGATGCCGATGCACCGCTTCCCGGGCCTGCGCCCGGGCGACCGCTGGTGCGTGACCGCGGCCAACTGGCTCCGGGCCCACCTCGACGGCGCGGCCGCGCCGGTGGTGCTCGCGTCCACCCACGAGCGTGCGCTCGAGATCGTGCCGCTCGAGGTGCTCCGCGAGCACGCCGTCGACGTGCCCGGCGACCTCAGCGACCTCGGGTCCCGCGACGACTGACGCGGCCTACGAGCGACCGCGAACAGGTGCGCGGTGGGTCGCCGGCCGCTCGAGTCAGCGTTCGGCGCCGGGATGGCTCGGCCGGCAGCACCGACGGATCGTCGAGTCGCGTGAGGAGGGTGACCGTGCTCGTGTCGAGCAGCCCGCGGTCGTCGGACTCGCTCAGAGCGAGGTCTCGATCGCTGCGTCGAGGTCACGGCGCAGCGCGTCGGGGTCGACGGCCGGAAGGCGCGACCAACGATCGAGCAACGTGACCGCTGCTGCGGGCGGGCGGCGGATCGGCACCAGCTCGGCCACCGGCCGTCCCGAGCGCGTGACGGTCAGCCGGGCACCGGCCTCGACGCGATCGAGGACCTCGCCGCCGTGGTTGCGCAGCTCGCGCACGGTGACCTCGGCCATGCCGAGATTGTCTCACGCGTGAGACAGCCCTCAGGCCCGCTTCGCGGCCGCCTTCGCGAGCTTGGCCATGTCGGGCATGAGCTCCTCGGTCGACGGGTCGCGGTTGGTGTACGACACGTTGACGCCGACGATCTTCTTCGGCTTGACCACGTAGGCGACCTCCACCAGCGGGTCCCACACCACGCCCTTCGTGAGCGGCTCGGCGCGGCTCTCGAGGTCGCCACCGATGCCCGACACGATCGGCCCCGAGTAGTAGGTGACGACGACGAGCGCACCGCCGGGCTCGCCGAGCCCGGGGCCGACGTCGAACGCGCACGACTCCGCGCCCGCGACCTGCGTGCCCTCGGTGTCGGAGCGCTGCGCCTCGGCGCCGAGGACCTTCTCGATCTGGGCCGGCTTCAACAGCTTGCAGGCCTTGCGGCTCCCCGACCCGGCCGCGGCAGGACTCGCCGCGACGACGGTGACCACGGCGACGACGGCCCACGTCGATGCGTACCTGAACCACCGATTCGGTGGTCGAGCGACGCACCGAGGGAGACGGTGGGCGGCGGAGGGTGAAGGCTGCATCGGTCGCTCCTTCCGATCCGACCCACCCCGGCCGACGACCACGGTACCGGCCGTCAGCTCTCCTCGCCCAGGGACGAGCGCGGTGCCCTACCGCGTCCGGCTCACCCCGGTCGCGGGACGCGCACGACGCGCACGCCGTGCGGTGGAACCTCGAGCTCGGGGCCGACGCGCTCGCCCGTCCACAGCTCGACCGCGTCCTCCGCGCCGGCGGGCACGGTGAAGCACACGGGCTCGTCGCCCCAGGCGAAGTGGGCGACGACACGATCGTCGCCCCGCGTCGCCTCCCAGACGCTCGGGATCGCGGTGGACGGCGCGAACGCGTGCTGCGGCACGTCGTCGGCGTCGGCGCGCCCGAACAGGTCGACCGGGCGGAACGGGCCACGGGCGACGACGTCGAGCAGCGCCGGATGTTCGAGCACCTCGCGCTCCTCGTCGCGCAGCGCCGTGAGGTCGTCCGCGAAGAGGAACGGACCGCCGGCGAGCACGACCATGGTGGCGAGCGTGCGCGCCTCCTCCACCGAGTAGCCCGCCGGGTCGGTGCCGTCGGCGCCCCACGCCATCACCACCTCGGGGTCGGCGTCGTACCAGCGGGCGGCCTGCGCGAAGCGGGCAGCGACGTTGCGGGCCTGCGCCCGCACGCCGGCGAAGCCCGTCCAGCCCTCGTCGAGGGGGTGGCCGATCTCCTGGAGCGCGCGGGGCATGGCGAGGTCGTGGCCCACGCGGTTGGCGTGGCAGATCCCGACCGCGGGGAGCGTCGGCATGCCGCACCCGAGCACGTACACGTCGTCACCGAGACCGTCGACGAGCGCGGCGAACCCGCGGCGCAGCGCCTCGATGCCGGTGACGGCCGGGTCGTGGCGCGCGCCCTCGAGCGCGCCGAGGTAGCAGAAGTCGACCTTGACCATCTCGAAGCCCCACGCCCGCACCTGCGCGCCGAGCGACCGGATCCACTCGAGGGCAGCGGGGTGCGAGGCGTCGACGGCCCAGGCGTTGGCCCGGGGCTCCCGGACCGGCGCGCCGTCGGGCCCGCGCAGGCACCAGTCGGGGTGATCGGCCGCGATGCCGGGCGCGTCGGGCTGCACGCGGAACGGCGCGAGCCACAGGCCCGCACGACACCCGAGAGCGCGCAGCTCGTCGACGATCGCGCCGAGGTCGTCGGGGAAGCGCTCGTTGGGCCACCACGCCCCGTAGGTGACCTGCCACCCGTCGTCGATCTGCACGAGGTCGAGGTCGGGTCGGTCCGCGTAGCGCTCGCGCAGGGCGCGGGCGTTGACGAGGACGTCGTCGGCCGAGACGAAGAGGCCGTAGTGGTACCAGCTCTCCCAGCCCCGCGGCTCGGCACCGGTCCAGCTGCGCGCCCCCATGGCCGCGCCCGCCAGCGCGGCGAGATCCTCCGCGAGCCCGAGCGCGTCGCGACCGGCGGCCACCGCGACCGGCTCACCCGCCAGCGTCTCGCCGGGCGCCAGCGCGAGCCCGAGCGGCGGTGGCTCGCCGACCACGTAGCCCCAGGTGCTGGCGACCGGCGTCAGGGGCGGCGTCGCTCCCCCGTCGACCCGCACCGCGGTGTCGTCGTGCGCGATTCGCGTGGCGAGGCGCTGCGCATCCAGGGCGTGGAGCACGAGCGCACGGCCGTCCGGTGCGACGAGCACCGTGTCCCACCACGACGCGCTCGGCTCGTCACCACGACGCACGCCGCTGTACGCCCACGAGTCGTACCCGTCGACGAGGACGCGCGACGCGTCGAGGTCGGTCGTGCCCACGAGCGGCGTGAGCCGGTCGACGGTCGCGCGCCCGTCGCCCGCGGTGAACGTCGCCCGCACCACCACCGCCGGACCCTCGGCCGGCACGTGCAGCTCGACGCCGAGGTCAGCGGGCCGGTCGCCGACCGGCACGGTCGCGCGCGCCCAGGTGCCGGCGCGGCCGAAGCCGGCACCCGACTCGACGTCCCACCCGCGCACGCTCGCCCGGTGCTCGACACCGGCCAGGGTCACCGACGCGGCGCACGGACCGAGCGTCACGCCGGTCGCGGGCCAGCGGAGCGTGAACGCGCCCGGCTCGAGCTCGACCTCGACCGTCCCGTTGGTGAGGTGCGCCCGCGACTCGGCCATGGATCCTCGTTCCTCGCCCCGTGACGTTCGGAAGGGACGGTCGCGATCGTCTCAGAAGGGGACGACGGTGGTGAGCAGGCCCTCGGCGGGCAGGCGACCGGCGAGGGTGCGGCAGAAGTCCACCGCGTCCATCGACACGGTCGTCGGGGCTCCGGCCTGCTCGGGGCCGGCGTCGGGGTCGGGTTCGGCGGCGTAACTGCCGCCGGCGGGCCCGGTGAGCTCGAGCGTGAAGGGCTGCCCGTGGCGGCGGGCCCATTCGCCCACGACGTCGGCGACGATGCGGCCGTCGTGCTCCGCGCTCGGCTCGAAGGGTCGGTCGACCGCCTGGAGCGCGTCGACCCGGTGCATCCACAGGTCGCGCAGGTAGATCGTGTCGATGAGGTAGCCCAGGGTCCAGCGCTCGTGGACCGGGCCGTCGACCGCGAGTCGGGCGTGCTCGCGGACGACGGCCGGCACGCGGGTGCGCCCGCGGACCGTCTTGGGTGCGACGGCCCGCAGGCGATCGATCACCTGGGCCGGCGTGAGCTCGGCGCGCTCGCGCACCTGTACGTTCGACAGCGCGGCCTCGAGCGGCCCGCCGTGCTGCTTGCGGTGCGCGCGGGCCGACCGGAGCTGGTGCAGGTTCTCGCGCATCGAGGCGCCGGCCTCGCATGCGCCGAGCACGTGCTGGTACATCGCCCGCACGTCCCAGCCGGGACACTCGGTCGGACGCGCCCAGTCGGCTTCGTTGAGCCCTTCGAGCATCGCGAGCGTGCGTTCGAGCTCGCGAGCCTGGAGGTCCATGGCCTCACGGTGCGTGAGCGGAGCGATCGTTGCGACGTCGACGGCGATCATGTCATCGGGTCCTTCCGGTGGCGGCACGGGCGTGCCGGGGTGCGTACGTGGCGAGGAGCATGTCGACGGCGTCGTCGACGAGGCCGACCCAACCGTCGCCGATCGGATCGTTCGCGAGCTGTTGGGCGACGAGCCCGCTGAACAGGGCGTTGGCCATGCGCACACCCGCCTCGGGGATGCTCAGCGCGTCTAGGCGCGCCACCCCCATCGCGTACGCGGTTTGCGCCACCGCGTAGCTCTCGGGTGACGGGACGAAGTCGGGGACGGTCCGTTGGAACAGCAGCTGGTAGCGAGCGGGATCGCTCATCGAGAAGTCGACGAAGACGTGCGCGAGGCGTCGGGCCCCCGCGACGGGGTCGTCCGCGTCGCTCGACCGTCGTTCGTCCTCCGCGAGCGCCTCGATGAAGGCCTCGTTGCCCTGTCGGAACATCGCGTCGTAGATCTCGTGCTTCGAGGCGAAGTACGAGTACAGCGACTGGGCCCGCATGCCCACCCGATCGCCGAGCTCGCGCATCCCCAGCCCCGCCAGGCCCCGCTCGCGGACCAGAGCCCAGGCGGCGGCGAGGATCTCGTCGATCGTGGCCTGGCGCCGGGCCGATCGCCTGTCAGTGTTCGTTTTACCTGACACTGTCAGGCAGTCTCCGCGCTGGGGCCCTCGGTGTCAAGCGCCGACCGGCGCGGACCGGACGCGCCGGTCGCCGCGAGCTCGACGTTCGTCACCTTCGTCCACGGACGGGCGCGGGCGGCTCGCGAGTGCGCCGTCGTGGTCGAGGCGCGGCTGGTCGCCCGACGCGCGCGCGACCAGCGGTGGGTTTGCGATCACGCGGACCGGGAATGGTTGGTACGGCTGATGGGCGGGGCCGCGTACGGAAGGAACAGAAGATGCAGACGCTCGCATGGATCGTGATCGTGGCGCTGGCCGTCGTCGGCCTGCTCGTACTGATCGCGTAGCACCGGCGGCGGGACGCACTGCGTCCACCACCTCCCGTCGGTCCGCCCGACTCGCAGGCATCCCCGCATGCGCTCGGGCAGACTGACGCGCCTCGCTCCGGTGGCGTCTCAGCGGCCGGCGGCCAGGACGTCGAGGAGCCGAGCCGCGTCGACGAGGTCGAGCGTGGTGAGACCCTCGGTGACGCGCGCGTAGGCGTCCTGCAACGCGGTACGCGCTTCCTCGCGCTCGCCCTGCTGCGCCCAGAGCTTCGCCAGGGCGAGCGTGGCGCGCAGCTGGAACATGGGCGCGTTCATGGCGTCCGCGCTCGCCACGGCACGGCGGAAGCACTCCTCGGCTTCGGCTTCGTCCGCCGTCGCGAGGAGCAGCTGACCCTTCAACGTCAGCAGCTCCGACGCCGACATCTGCGGGCCGGCGTCCTGCGCGATCACGTCCAGCGCCTCGTCCACGAGCGCGAGCCCTTCGGCGGGCCGCCCGGCGAGCGCGCACACCGCGGCGTGCAGCTGGAGCAGCGGCGCCCAGAACACCGGTGGCGTCTTCAGTGCCCGGTACTGGTCGACCGCGGCTTCGAACAGCACCAGCCCTTCGTCCGGCTCGCCGGTCGCGGCGACCGCCGCGCCGCGCAGGCACGATCCGACCGCGCGCCAGACCGGGAGCTCGTGCGCGTCGGAGATCTCCACCACGGCGCGGGCGTGCTCGAGCGCCGAGACCGGCTCGTTGCGCCACATCCGGATCAGGCCGGTGTGGAAGTGCGCGTACGCGCTGCTGGGCGGATGGCGCAGATGCTCGGCCAGGCGGACCGCGTCGTCGGCGCGATCGCGCGCCTGGTCGGGGAAGCCCGCCATCCACAGCAGCATCCCGGCGACGACCTGGATGACCACCCCCGGGTCGTTCCCGGTCTGGAAGCGATCTGCGTCGACGGGGCCCGCGCCGTACGCCTCGATGCCCTGCTCGAGGTGCTCGATGCCCACCTGGAGCCGGGCCAGCATGCCCTCGTTGACGCCGATCAGGAGGTGGCCCTCGACCCGGGCGCGGTTGTCGTCGAAGCGCTCGGCGAGGCTGAGCAGCTGCTCGCCGATCCGCCGCGCCTGCTCGAAGTCGCTCAGGTAGATGTAGAAGCTCGACAGCACGCGCAGCACCGGCACGAGCTGCGGCACCTCACCGAGCTCCTCGCACAGCTGCAGCGCGCGCTGATGGGCCCGCTCGGTCTCGGGCGTGTACCCCTGCGAGGCCATGAGGACGCGGGCGAGGCTGGTCTGGAGCCTGATCTGCTGGAGGAGCCGCTCCTTCGTGAACGGTGACGACGACAGCACGCCGAGGAGGTCCTCGATGAGCGCCGCGGTCGAGAAGTACCAGCCCCGCAGCTCGTAGAGCGGCCACAGTCCGTCGATGAGCCGGTCGAGCTGCTCGAAGTCGGCCTGGCCGACCCAGTAGCGCCACGCGCTGCTCAGGTTCTCGGCGTCCTCGGCCATCACCGCCGCGGCCGCGTCGCGCCCGTCGCCCGACAACGGCTCGCGCCGGCTCGCCGCCCACTCGGCGAAGTACTCGGCGTGCGCGCGCTCGACCCGGCGGCGCAGCTCGGCGTCGTCGCCGAGGCGTTCGGCCGCGAACGCGCGGATCGTCTCGAGCATGGAGACGCGGGGCTCCGCGCCGGCCGCGCCCTCGGACCGGCGGACGAGGCTCTTGGCCACCAGCGAGCCCAGGCCGTCGAGGACGTCGACCGACGCCAGACCCTCGGCGCGGGCGGCGACCTGCTCGACCGCGGTGATGGTCGCGCCCGAGAACACCGCGAGCAGCGCGAGCAGTCGTTGCTCGTCGGCGGTGAGCAGGTCGTAGCTCCAGCCGATCGTGTCGCGCAGTGCGCGCTGGCGCTCCGGCGCGTCGCGCGCGCCGCCGGTGAGCAGGTCGAGTCGGCTCCCGAGGCGCTCGACGAGGGCCTCGGGTGAGAACAGGGCGAGCCGCGCGGTCGCGAGCTCGATCGCGAGCGGGAGGCCGTCGAGCCGCTCGCAGAGCTCGACGACGGCTGGTGCGTTCTCCGCGGTGAGCTCGAAGTCGGCGCGCACCGCCCGGGCGCGATCGACGAAGAGCTGGACCGCGTCGGACGCGACCGCCTCGTCCACCGACACGTCACCACGCTCGGCGGGCAGGGCGAGGGGCGGAACCGGGTACACCTGCTCGCCGCTGACGTTGAGCGCCTCGCGACTGGTGACGAGCGCGGTGAGACCGGGGCAGTCGCGCAAGAGCTCGACGACCGCGGCGCCGGCGGTCGTCACCTGCTCGAAGTTGTCGAGCACGAGCAGCATCGGGTCGTCGCCGATGCGCTCCTTGATGCCGTCGAGCAGCGAGCCGTCGCTCCCCTCCTGCACGCCGATCGTGCGGGTGACGACCGCGAGCACGGCGTCGAGGTCGGTGCAGCCGCTCAGGTCGACCACGTAGACGCGGTCGTCGTACTCGGAACACAGCCCGCGTGCGACCTCCATCGCGAGGCGCGTCTTGCCGATGCCGCCGGTGCCGAGCAAGGTGAGCAGGCGCGCCTCGCGCAGGCGGTCCCGCACCTCCTGCAGCTCGCGGGTGCGCCCGATCAGTCGATCGAGCGCGACGGGGACGTTGCTCGGCGGCGCGGGGCGCGCCGCGGTGCGCAGCGCGCCGAACTCGGCGCGGAGGCCGGGATGGGCGACCTGGAAGATCTGCTCGGGCTCGGCGAGGTCGCGCAGGTGGTGCGTGCCGAGGTCGACGAGCTCGATGTCGGCCCCGCGCACGAGCTCGCTCGTGATCAGCGACACCAGGACCTGCCCGCCGTGGCCGACCGACATGAGGCGAGCGGCCCGGTTCAGGGTCGGCCCGTGGTAGTCGCCGTCGCGCAGCTCGGCCGCCCCGGTGTGCAGGCCCATGCGGACGCGCAGCTCGCCGGTCTCGGGCCAGTCTTCGCGGGCCAGGGCGAGCTGGGCGTCGATCGCGGCCTCGACCCCGTCCGACGCGGAGGCGAAGGCGGCGAAGAACCCGTCGCCGGTCGTCTTGATGACGTGGCCGTGGTGATCCTCGATGGCCCGGGTCATCAGCTCGTCGTGGCGCGCCAGCGCCGCGCGCATCGCGTCGGGATGCTGCTCCCACAGCCGCGTCGAACCCTCGAGGTCCGTGAACAGGAACGTCACGGTCCCGGTCGGCAGCCCGACCATCCCCACCTCCTCCGCGTGAACGGGGAGTCTCGCATGCGTTGCTCGACCCTCTCTACGAAGGTGACCTACGCAACCGGTCAGTCGGTTCGGCGGAAGGTGGCGTAGAGGAACGCCTGGGTCTGACCGGTCGGGGTTCGGTGCGACTCCTCGACGGTCTCGAGCAGCTCGAAGTCCGAGCCGAGGGTCTCGCGCATGGCGGCCTCGTCGTAGCGACGCACCGGCAGCCCCGAGCACGAGGTCGGTCCGTCGGGGCCGAAGGTGGCGAGCACGACGTGACCGCCCACGTCGATCGCGCGGCGCAGCGCCTCCACGTAGCGCGCTCGATCCCCCGGCTCGACGAGGAAGTGCAGGACCGCCCGGTCGTGCCACAGGTCGAACCGCCGGTCGAGGTCGAGCGTCGTCGCGTCGCCGACGACCCAGGTGACGCGCTCGGCGTCGGCTCCGAGCCGGGCCCGGGCCTGATCGAGCGCCGCTTCGGCGAGGTCGACGACCGTCACGTCGCGATAGCCCGCGGCGAGGAGCCCGTCGACGAGGCGGGACGCGCCCCCGCCGACGTCGACGACCGACGGGCTCGGATCGGCACGCGGGTCGACGAGACCGGTGATCAGGCGCAGCGAGAGGCTCGGCTCGTCCTGGTGCCAGCTGACGGCGTCGGCCGCCCGCGTGCTCCAGACCTTGTCCCAGTGCGCACTCGACACGCCCGCACGGTAATCAGCGGCGCGACGGGTGTGACTTCTTGCCCTGGCCCGGCCGGTCCGGGCCGCGGATGATCCGGGGGTCGTGGCGCAGGCCCACGGCGCGGACAGGGGAGATGTCGTGGAGACGATGATCGGGATCGGGGTGCTGCTCGTCGGCATCGGTGTGCTGTGGCTGTGCTTCGCGCTGGGCGTGTTCTTCTTCACCAAGACCGGGCGCGAGGGGATGCGGCTCCAGCAGATGGAGGAGGCGCGGGAGGCCGCGAAGAAGACCTGACCCCGTCAACCGGCGGACCGGCAACGACGGGCGCTCCTCGCGATGGTATTTAGTGCTAAATCACTGCTACGCTGGTGGGGACCAGGAGGTCCCCCATGGCGAAGTACCGCACCACCGTCGAGTCGAGCTGGGCGCCCGAGCGGGCGTTCGAGTACCTGGCCGACTTCACCTCGGTCCGAGACTGGGATCCGAGCGTCGTCCGAGCCGAGCGCCTCGATGACGGCCCCATCGGGCCCGGGAGCCGGTTCCACGTCGTCACCGAGTTCCGGGGCCGGGAGGTCGAGCTCGAGTACGAGCTGATCGAGCACCGGCCTTCCCACAGCCTCGTGCTCCAGGCCGAGAACGCTCGGCTGCGCTCGCTCGACCGGATCACGATCGAGCCCGCCGGCACCGGCTCGCGGGTCACCTACGACGCGGACCTCGCCCTCAAGGGCCTGGCGCGCCTCGCGGACCCGCTCCTGCAGCGCGCGTTCGATCGCCTCGGCGACGACGCCCGCGACGGGCTCGAGCGCGAGCTCAACCGATGACCAGCGCCCGTCGCCTGCTCGACGGCGCGCTCGAGGCGAGCGTCGTCGGCAGCTTCTCTCGGATCGGGTTCGACGTGCGCGCCCGCGACGACGACCCCCGCTGGGCTCCCATCCCGCGGATGGACGGCCGCGTCGCGGTCGTGACCGGCGCGACGTCGGGGATCGGCCGCAGCGCGGCCACCGCGATGGCGCGTCTCGGCGCGGCGATCCGCTTCCCCGCGCGCGACGAGCAGCGCGCCGAGGACGCTCGTGCGGCGATCGTGCGCGACTCGGGGAACGACGACGTCGACTTCGCGATCGGCGATCTCTCCGACCCCGAGTCCATCCGCCGCTTCGCGGGCTGGTTCCGCTACCGGCACGACCGGCTCGACGTGCTCGTGCACAACGCCGGGATGCTCTCGCGGGAGCACCGCACGACCGAGGCGGGCGTCGAGCTCACCGTGGCGACCCACGTGCTCGGCCCGTTCCTCCTCACCCAGCTGCTGCTGCCCGCACTCGAGCACGCCGAGCCGGCGAGGGTGATCACCGTCACCTCGGGAGGCATGTACACGCAGGGCTTCGATCTCGCGCGCCTCGAGATGCCCGCCGACGGGTACGACGGCGTGAAGGCCTACGCGCGCGCCAAGCGCGCCCAGGTCGTCCTCACGCACGAGTGGGCCCGACGGACTCCTCCGTCGCGGATCGTGTTCCACGCGATGCACCCCGGCTGGGTCGACACGCCCGGCCTGCACGACTCGCTGACCGGCTTCGGGCGGCTCATGCGCCCGATCCTGCGCACCCCCGAGCAGGGTGCCGACACGATCGTCTGGCTGGCCGCCGCGCCCGAGGCGCTCGCGTCGACGGGGCAGCTCTGGCTCGACCGGGCGCCCCGCTCCGAGCACAAGCTCCCGAGCACCCGCTCGCGCGACGACGTGGCCGACGGTGCGCGCCTCTGGGCCTGGTGCCAGCACCGACTCGGCGCTGCGTGCACGGCGGAAGCGGGTGCGGCGTGAGGATCGCCGTCGTCGGCACCGGCGTCTCCGGACTGGTGTGCGCGCACCTGCTCGGCCGCGACCACGACCTCACGATCTACGAGGCCGACACCCGCCCGGGTGGGCACACCAACACCGTGCGGGTCGACCTCCCCGAGGAGACCCACCACGTCGACACCGGCTTCATCGTGTTCAACGAGCGGACCTACCCCGCCTTCACCCGGCTGCTCGAGCGGCTCGACGTGGCGAGCCACGAGAGCGACATGAGCTTCTCGGTCGCCGACGAGGCGGCCGACATCGAGTGGTGCGGGACGTCGGCGCGCACGGTCTTCGCCCAGCCGCGCAACCTCGCTCGGCCGTCGTTCCACCGGATGCTGGCCGACGTGGTGCGGTTCAACCGCACCGCGCGCCGTCTCCTCGACGCGGGTGACGATCCCGACGTGACGCTCGCCGACCTCCTCTCGACCGGGAAGTGGTCACGCGGGTTCGTCGACCGGTATCTCGTGCCGCTCGGCAGCGCGATCTGGTCGGCCGACCCGCAGACGTTCCTGCGCTTCCCCGCGACGACCTTCGCCCGGTTCTTCGACAACCACGGGCTCCTCGAGCTCGGCGGGCGGCCGCAGTGGAGGACCGTGACCGGCGGCGCGGCCCGCTACGTGGACAAGGTGCTCGAGCCCCTGCAGGACCGGCTGCGCCTGGCGTCGCCGATCGAGAAGATCACCCGCCGCGAGGCCGGCGTCGAGGTGCTGGCCGCGGGTGCGGCGCCCGAGACCTTCGACCACGTGATCGTCGCCGCGCACAGCGACCAGGCCCTCGAGCTGTTGTCCGACCCGACCGACGCCGAGCGCGAGATCCTCGGTGCGATCGCGTACCAGCCGAACGTCGCGACCCTCCACACCGACAGGCGGATGCTGCCGCGCCGGCGCGCGGCGTGGGCGAGCTGGAACTACCACCGCCTCGCCGACGCCACCGACCGCTCCACCGTCACCTACCACCTCAACCGGCTGCAGGGCCTACGCTCGGCCCACCAGCTCTGTGTCACGCTCAACCGACCCGACGCGATCGACCCCGACTCGGTGCTCGCGACGTTCGACTACTCGCACCCGGTCTTCGATGCGGCCGCCGTGCGCGCGCAGCGCCGCGCCGCCGAGATCAACGGCGTGCGCGGCACGTGGTACTGCGGCGCCTACTGGGGCTACGGCTTCCACGAGGACGGCGTGCAGAGCGCCCTGCGCGTCTGCGAGCTGCTCGGAGCGCGGCTGTGAGCACGGCCCTGACTCTCGCTCCGTGCGCGTCGCGATGAGGAGCGCGATCTACGAAGGCTTCGTGACGCACCGCCGCCTCGTGCCGGTGCGTCACGAGTTCCGGTACCGGATCGCCCTGCCCTACGTCGACCTCGACGAGGTCGACGAGCTGTGCGCCCGGCATCCCCTGTGGTCGGCCCGAGGTCCGAACGCGGTCTGGTTCCGCCGTCAGGACTTCCTCGACGGCGCGAGCGACACGAGCCTGAAGGGTGCCGTGCAGGACCTCGTCGCCGCGCGCGGCCACCCACGCCCGACCGGGCCGGTCGCGATGCTCGCCCACCTCCGCACGTGGGGGTGGCTGTTCAACCCGATCACGGTGTACTTCTGCTTCGCCCCCGACGGCACCGGGATCGACGCGGTGGTCGCCGAGGTCACGAACACCCCGTGGCACGAACGGCACGCCTACGTCCTGGCGCCTGGCGCCGGGGCGGCCGGGACCGGGGCGGCCGGGACCGGGGCCGTCGGGGTCGAGCACCGCTTCGCCAAGGCGCTCCACGTGTCACCCTTCATGGGGATGGACCAGGAGTACGCGCTGCGCTGCGACGCGCCGGGAGACCGGCTGGACCTGCGGCTCGCGAGCCTGGAGGCGGGTGCGCGCGTCTTCGAGGCCGGGCTCACGTTGCGCCGACGGGACGCGACCCGGCGCGAGCTCGGCCGTCTGCTGTGGTCGTATCCGTTGATGACGCTGCGCGTCTCGCTGGCGATCCGGCGCCAGGCGCTCTCGCTGTGGCGCAAGGGCGCGCCGGTCCATCCGCACCCACGCCGGGACCCAGCCGTCCGCCCCGACCGAGAGCCGGTCGGCAGCGCGCGATGACCGAGGCGCCCGCCGCGCCGGCCCGCACCGCGGTGCGCGCCCTGGCGTCGCGGGTCCGCGGCGGCACGCTCGTCGTGCGCGACGAGGCCGGGGAGTGGCGGGCGGGACGGGGCGAGCCGCGGGTGTCGGTGCACGTCCACGACGACCGCACCTACCGTGCCCTGCTCACCCAGGGCTCACGGGGGTTCGGGCGCAGCTACGTCGACGGCTGGTGGGACTGCGACGACCCGACCGCGCTCGTGCGGGTCCTCCTGCGCAGCCTCGCGGGGGTGAACCGCGTCGCGGATCGCGCGGGCCGGCTCGTCAGCGCGGTGGTCGATCCGCTCGATCGGCTCCGGGGCGGGCGCGCCGGCACGACGGCCGAGCGGGCGACGGACCGCGACAACATCCACGCCCACTACGACCGCGGCAACGACTTCTTCGCCTGCCTGCTCGACGAGACCATGACCTACTCGTGCGCGCTGTTCGAGCGCCCCGAGATGACGCTCGCCGAGGCCTCGACCGCGAAGCTCGACCGGCTCTGCCGACAGCTGCGCCTCGGGCCGGAGCACCACGTCGTCGAGATCGGCACCGGCTGGGGCAGCTTCGCGCTGCACGCGGCCGGGCGCTACGGATGTCACGTCACGACCACGACCATCTCCGACGCGCAGCACGAGCTCGCGAGCAAGCGGGTCGTCGATGCCGGTCTCGCCGATCTCGTCGACGTGCGCAACGACGACTACCGGGACCTTCCGGGCACGTACGACCGGCTCGTGTCGATCGAGATGATCGAGGCCGTCGGGTGGCGCCAGCTCGACACGTTCTTCGCGACCTGCGATCGGCTGTTGCGGCCCGACGGCCTCATGGCGCTCCAAGCCATCGTCATCGACGACCGCAGCTACGAGCGCTCGAAGCGCCGGACCGACTTCATCAAGGACGCGGTCTTCCCGGGCGGTTGCCTCCCGTCGGTCGCGGCGATCGTGTCGTCCGTCGCGCGCGTGACCGACCTGTCGGTGCTCGACGTGCACGACATCGGCGTCCACTACCCCGAGACGCTGCGGCGCTGGCGCGCCAACCTCGATCGCCACGCAGCCGAGTGGACGCGAGCCGGCGAGCCGGGACCGGTGGCACCGATCAGCCCGGCGGGGCTCCGGCTGTTCCGCCTCTACCTCTCCTACTGCGAGGCCGCGTTCCTCGAGCGCCACATCAGCGACGTGCAGATGGTGTTCGCCGGGCGTGGATGGCGCCCCTGAGTCGATCCTGGGCCAGGATGAGGTGATGGATCGAGGGGGGAAGGTGCGGCGGCGGCTGGTGTCGATCCCGGCCGTGATGCTCGGCGCGGTGCTGCTGCTGGTGCTGCTGCCGGTGTGGTTCCCGATCGCGCTGATCGTCGACCTGGTCACCGACTGGCGGCGGGTGCCGCGCGTCCGGCTGCTGCTGTTCGCGCTGTTCTGGACCTGGATCGAGTCGATCGCCGTCGTCCGCCTCACGTGGATCTGGGTGACCGGCGGCGCGCACGACCTCGATCGGATGACGGTCGCGCAGCGCTGGTGGGCAGGGCTGCTGCTCGGCGCGCTGCGGCTCACGACCGGGCTACGGGTGCAGTACGAGGGGGTCGATGCGCTGTCCCCCGCGCCGGTCGTGCTGCTGGCCCGTCACGCGTGCCTCGCCGACTCGCTGGTGTCGGTGTGGGCGATCGTCGGGGTCGCGGGCGACCAGGTGCGCGTGGTGATGAAGCGCGAGCTGCTGAGCGACCCCTGCCTCGACATCGCCGGGCACCGGCTGCGCAACCACTTCCTCGACCGCAACGCCACCGACTCCCGCGACGAGCTCGACGCGCTCCAGGCGCTCACGCGCGACCTCGGTGCCGACGCCAGCGCGGTGATCTTCCCCGAGGGCACGCGGGCGAACCCGAAGAAGCGGGCGCGCGCGCTGGAGAAGATCGGTGAGCGCGACCCGGCGCGCGCGGATCGGCTGGGCGCGTTGCGCCACCTCAACCCTCCCCGACCCGCCGGCTCACTCGCGCTGCTCGGTGGCGCGCCCGACGTCGACGTGGTCGTCGCCTGGCACATCGGCTTCGACGGCATGGACACGTTCGGCGGGATCATGCGCAACATGCCGGGGCTCCAGGGGCGGACGGTTCGCTACGTGGCGC
This sequence comes from uncultured Bifidobacteriaceae bacterium, assembly GCA_964501785.1. Lineage (GTDB taxonomy): Bacteria > Actinomycetota > Acidimicrobiia > IMCC26256 > PALSA-555 > DATBSK01. The sequence goes on along the minus strand of CAZCUD010000001.1, from coordinate 201,687 downwards.
GGCGGGTCCCCCGCTCGGAGGTGCCATCGGATCCGGACGCGTTCACGCGCTGGCTCGACGACACCTGGCTCGAGCTGGACGCCGAGGTCGATGCCGCACTGCGCGAAGCGGCGCGGCCGGAGGGCGCGCCGGCGCAGGGTGCCGCGACGGGCGGGAGCGGGGCCCGATGAGCGACGCCGTCACCGCGATGGTCGTCGCCGCGGCGGCGATCCTCGTCCTCATGGTCGTGACGTGGATCGTGAGCGTCGCGATCCGCGACGCGTCCATCGTCGACCCCGTGTGGGGCTTCGGGTTCGTGCTCGTTGCCTGGGTGGTGCTGCTGAGCGTCGACGGCAACGAGGCGCGCCAGTGGCTGCTCGTCGCGATGACGACCATCTGGGGGCTGCGCCTCGCCGGCTACCTCACGTGGCGCAAGTGGGGCGACGAGGAGGACCACCGCTACCAAGCGTTCCGCCGGCGCTGGGGCGCGCGCTTCTGGTGGGTGAGCCTGTTCACCGTCTTCCTGCTCCAGGGTGCGCTCATGTGGGTGGTGTCGCTGGGCGTGCAGCTCGGGCAGGTGCCCGACGATCCGGGGCTCGGCGTGCTCGCCGGCATCGGCGTCGCGGTGTGGGCGGTCGGGCTGTTCTTCGAGGCCGTCGGCGACGCGCAGCTCGTCCGGTTCAAGGCCGACCCCGCCAACCAGGGGAAGGTGATGGATCGGGGCCTGTGGCGCTACACGCGCCATCCGAACTACTTCGGCGACGCCTGCGTGTGGTGGGGCATCGCGATCGTCGCCGCGGAGAGCGGCCTCGGTGCGATCGGGATCGTGGGTGCGGTCGTGATGACGATCCTGGTGCGCCGGGTGTCGGGCGTCACCCTCCTCGAGCGCTCGATGAAGAGGCGCCGACCGGGCTACGAGGAGTACGTGGCGCGCACGAGCCCCTTCTTCCCGCGCCCGCCCAAGCGCGCCTGACGCGCCCGACGCGATCTTGCGGTTGTGCGACGAATGGGTGACAGACGCGCGCGCACCGTGGGCAGGGCGGGATCCCGTCAGTACCCTGAGCGCCGCGACGTCGTCGGCTCGGCCGACGATCCAGTCGCATCGCCTGGCGACGATCGGGGGACTCGCGATGGCGACGCGATCCAGCGCCAGCACCTCTCCGGTGTCGAACGAGCTCGTAGACGGGTTGCGCCACGCGCTCGCGGGCACCGTCATCACACCCGGTGATCCCGGCTACGACGAGGCGCGCCGGGTGTGGAACGGCGTGATCGATCGCCGTCCGGCGGTGATCGCGCGATGCATCAGCACCGAGGACGTGGTCGCAGTCGTCGACCTGGCCCGGGAGCACCGGCCCGAGGTGAGCATCCGGGGCGGTGGGCACCAGATCGCCGGCTCCGCGGTCGTGGACGACGGGCTCGTGATCGACCTGTCCGAGATGCGCGGTGTCAGTGTGGACCCCGATCGGCGCCGCGCGCGCGTCCAGGGCGGCGCGCTGTGGCGCGACGTCGACCACGCCACGCAGGCACACGGGCTCGCGACCACCGGCGGGGAGGTGTCGGTGACCGGGGTCGCCGGTCTGACGTTGGGCGGAGGCATGGGGGTGCTCCAACGAGCGTTCGGCCTCGCGTGCGACAACCTCCGCTCGATCGAGATCGTGACTGCCGACGGAGAGGTCCGGACAGCATCGGAGACGAGCGAGACGGATCTGCTCTGGGCGGCGCGGGGCGGGGGACGGGGCATCGGCGTCGTGACGTCGTTCGAGTTCGACCTGCACCCGCTCGGACCCGAGGTCGCAGTAGCCCAGTGCGTCTACCCGTACGACCAGCTCGAGCCTGCGCTGCGCGCGTGGCGCGACGTCGCGGCGAGCGCACCGGAGACCGTGTCACCGGAGGCCATGATCTGGTCGGTCCCGCCCGATCCGGAGATCCCCGACGAGCTGCACGGCGAGAAGGTGCTCTTCGCGCTCGGCGTCTTCGCCGGCGAGCCAGGTGATGCTGCTCCGGTCCTCGACCCGCTCAACGCTCTCGGCACCCCGGTGCTCGACCTCGGCGGCACGTACTCCTACGCCGAGCTGCAGTCGTCGGTGGACGAGCTCATCCCCGACGGTGGTCGCTACTACTTCAAGTCGCAGTTCCTCGACGAGCTCTCCGACGAGGCGATCGCGACCATCGTCGCGTGCGACGAGCAGCGTCCGACGCCCGAGTCGCTCATCGCGATCCGAACCCTGGGTGGCGCGATCGATCGTGTGGCCCATGACGAGAGCGCGTACCCGCACCGTGGCGCCGCGTTCAACGTGAGCATCGACGCGAGCTGGACCGATCCGGCCGACGACGAGCGCGTCATCGGGTGGGCGCGCAGTGCCTGGGATGCGCTCCGCCCCTTCGCCACCGGCGGCGTGTACGTCAACTTCGCCGGCTTCGACACCGAGGCGGACGTCTCGCACGAGGACATCGTCGGCGACAGCGCGGCACGCCTCGAGCGCGTGCGCGGCCAGTATGACCCCGACGGTCTCTTCGCCGGCGCCGCCGGCCGACGCTGAGCCGATCTCGCGGCCGACGCGTCGCGCCTGACAGAGTGGCGCCATGGCGTTCGAGGTCGGCGAGGCGAAGACGGACGAGGAGAAGGAGGCGGTCTACCGCTTCCGATACTCGGTGTACGTGGAGGAGATGGGCCGCTACCAGGACACCGCCGACCACGAGCGGCGGTGGCTGGTCGAGCCCGAGGACGAGCAGAGCTGGATCTTCTACGCGCGCGAGGTCGGCGACGACGGCGCGGCGGGCGACGTGGTCGGGACCGCCCGGCTGAGCTGGGGACGCCACGGGTTCTCGGAGCGTCAGGTGGACGAGTACTCGCTGCACCCGTTCCTCGCGGAGGTGCCCCACGAGCACCTCGCGATCGGCGAGCGGGTGATGGTCACGCCGCGACTGCGCGGCACCGGGCTCGTCGACCAGCTGCTCGACGTGCGCAACGACGTGGCGGTCAGCAATGACGTGCGCATCCAGTTCAGCTGCTGCGAGCCGCACCTCCTGTCGCTGTACCTCGGGCAGGGGCGCCGTACCTACGCGAAGAAGAACATCAACTCGCCCGAGGCGGGCTACCTGATCCCGCTCGTCGTGTTCCCCCGGGGCACCGACGTGCTGGCCGACGGACCGGGCGGCACGTTGCCGGCGTGCGTGGCCGACGTGCTCGAGGGCGGGGGTGGCGCGGTGCTGAGCCCGCTGATGACGAGCGCGGGCGACTACGAGGACCACATCCGGGCGACGCTCCACGAGATCGAGACGCAGGAGATCTCGGCCTTCCACGGGTTCACCGACGAGGAGGTCGAGCGCTGCCTCGCGAAGTCGAACGTGATCGAGTGCGCGGCGGGCGATCGGGTGCTCAAGAAGGGTGGCGTGGCCCGCAACGTGTTCGTGGTGCTGGGCGGCACGCTCGAGGTGCGCGACGACGACACGGTCGTCGCGGTGCTGCGCGAGGGTGACGTCTTCGGCGAGATGGCCTTCCTGCTCGAGCAGCCCCGGGGCGCCGACACCTACGCGGTCGAGGACGGGACCCGGATCCTCTCGCTGAGCGAGCGCACGCTGCGCCAGATGATCGACGACGACCCCGTCGTCGCCGCGAAGCTCCTGCTCAACCTGTCCAAGATGCTGAGCGTCCGCCTCTCCCGCGCGTGGTGACGCTGCTTCAGTGCACCCGGGTGAGGTGGGTGAACGAGCAGAGGTAGAGGTCGTCGTGCCAGCCGACGGCGGGGAAGAGCACCGACTGGACGGGGCTGGCGGTCGGGACCCGGGCGGCCTCGGCGCCGGTCTCGACGTCGAGCAGCACGACGTGATCGACGCCCGAGTCCGGGGCGAAGTCGTTGGTGAGGATCAGCCCGGCGGCGGGGAGCAGCAGCATGTGGCAGGCGTGGTCCTGGTCGCGACGCCAGCGGGGTGACGTGGCGCCGTCGGTGTCGACGTCGAACGCCGCCAGCACGCCGTTGGACGAGTCGTAACCGACGACGATGCGGCGCGACTCGTCCACGAGCGGCGGGTTCGCGATCAGCCCGCCGGGCTCGCCGCACACCTCGGTGAGCGAGACGGCGCCGTCGGCGAGGTCGACGCGCACCAGGTGCAGCGGCGAGTCGGAGATGCCGAGGCCGCGGAACGTCCCCGCGAAGCGCTGCGAGCCCTCACCGTCGTCGAGGAACCACGCCGCGCCGAGGCCGATGACCGGGTCCCAGCCGTAGGTCTGCCCGGGGAGCGTGCGGTACCGGGCGGCGAAGGCGGCGTCGCGGACGAGCTCGGTGCCGGTCCACCGCAACCGGAACAACGTGTGCGTGCCGACCACGTACACGTCGTCGCCCTCGGCCGAGAGGCGCGCGATCGAACCTTCGGGGACGGTGGCGCGCGCGACCTCGCCGAGCGTCCTCGGGTCGCACACGACCAGCTCGGTGTCGGGCGAGGGCGGGGTGCCGTCGGGATCGCCGGGGAGCGCGCCGCCGAAGTCCTTGGTGACGAGATGCCCGTCAGGCAGCGTGACGAACGAGTTGTACGGCCGGGCGCGCGGCAGCGTCGCCTTCGCGATGACGTCCAGCTCGGGCGAGAGGCGGTGGAGATGGTTGCCGAACGCGACGTGCAGCGAGCCGTCGGCGTGCACCGCGAGCCCGCCCGGCCACGCGGGCCCGCCGTCGAGGTCGTCGGAGCGGGCGAGCGCCTCGAGGGTGATCGGGTCGATCCGCTCCACCCAACTGATCGCGGCGGCGCCGCCGGTGTGGCGCAGCAGGTACACCTCGCCCGGGTCGCGCAGCACGACCATCGTGGCGGCCGGGACCTCGCGCGACGTCGCGGTGAGCCCGCCGAGGTCGAGGCGCGGCTCGCGTGCGCCGGCCGGGACCTGGAGGCGCCGCGGTCCGCCGTCCTCGGCCGGCCAGGGGCTGGGCCGGGTCAGCGCTGCACCTGGACGTCGACGACCTTCGGCTGGGTCGGCTCGAGCCAGCGCTCGGCATCCTCGACGCCGGCGACGTAGCGCTCGAGGAACCCGATGGCGTAGCGGTCGATCAGGCGGTGGGCCTGCTCGATCGGCAGGTGCTCGTCCGTGCAGGCCTCGTCGCCGTACTCGGCCACGGTGGTGGCGATCGCGGGTGCGACGTCGGGGGTAGCTGCGACGACGTCCTCGTAGAAGCAGATGTCGGAGAACGACTGGTGACCGGCGTCGGTCAGATCGACCATATAAAGAGGATGCGATCCGAGCTGCCGGGCGGCGCTCGCGGCGTTGCGCCGGGTGGGGGTCGTCGTGTCGAACGTGCCGCTGACCAGCATCGTGGGGACGTCGATGCTCGCCAGCTGCTGACGGGTGAGGGGCTCGGTGTAGGCGCCGAGACCGACGATGGCCCGGACGTCGGCGTCGGCGGCCGTCCCGTCGCGGGCGACCGCGTCGAGCGCGCCCAGCGCGCCGGCCGAGTGACCGACGAGACCGATCCGGCTCGGGTCGACCGCGCCGGCGAACGGGCTGGCGGGGTCTGCGCTCGCGGCGAGCATCGCGTCGATCTCGGCGCGAATGTCGATCGGGCGCAGCCGGCGGATCTCGGCGCGGGGCAGCGTCGTCTCGGTGAAGGCGTCGAGCGCGGTGTTGCCGGTGTGGTCGACCGCGACGACCACGAAGCCGCGCGCCGCGAGCGCCTCGGTGAGGAACGCCGACACGTAGCGGAGCCCGCCCGAGCCGTGGGAGTACACGATCAACGGGAATGGCCCGCCCGGCGCGACCGGCGGCGAGTCGTGCGCGACCGCCGACGTGTACGCCAGACCGGGGAATCGGTACACCGACGGCGGGACGCTCGCAGCGGCCGCGGCATCGGCGGGGTACCAGACGTCGGCGTCGAGCGTGCGGCCCGGCTCGGACGTGATCTGGATCGTCGTGCGCCCGACGTCGTACTCGGGCTCGCCGGGGCCCACGTCGCCGGGCCCGACGAGCTGGGTCGCTGACGCGGGTTCGCCGGACGGTGGGCCGTGGGGCTCGTCCTCGTGCGCCAGCGCGGGCGCGCCGACCCCGAGCGACACGACGAGCACCGCGAGCGCGGCGGCCGGGGCTCGGAAAGCGGTGCGCCGAGCGATCATGTCGGCTCCAGCACGACGGGCAGGGTGCGGGGCCCGTTGGCCCAGAACACCGGCACCAGCTCGCGCACGTACCCGTCCGCGAGGCGGGCGCTCGCGACGCGGTCGAGGAACACGTCGAGCGCGACCCGTCCTTCGAGGCGCGCGAGCGTGGCGCCGGGGCAGACGTGGGGCCCGCCCCCGAACGCGAGGTGGTCGCGAGCGCTCGGCCGGTCGAGTCGGAACTCATCCGGGTCGTCGTACATGGCCTCGTCGCGGTTCGCCGACGCGAGGCCGAACGCGGTCTTCACGCCGGCGGGGATCTCGGTGTCGCGGATCGTCGCGCCGTGCGGGCAGTCGCGCATCAGCACGTGGATGGGCGGATCGTGTCGTAGCGACTCCTCCACCGCGATCGGCACGAGGTCGCGGTCGGCGCGCAGGCGCTCGAGCAGGTCCGGGTCGGCGCACACCGTCGAGAGGAGGTTGCCGATGAGGTGGCGGGTCGTCTCGTTGCCGCCGATGAGGAGGAACGCGAGCTGCGTGCGCATCTCGACCGGGGTGAGGCGCTGTCCGTCCACCTCGGTGTTCACGAGGCGTGTGACGAAGTCGTCGGGCGGGTCGTCGACATCGGTGCGTTCGGCGATCATCCGGTCGAGGTACGCGGTGAACTCGGGCGCGACCCCCGGGAGGCCCTCGCCGTCGACGCCGTCCTCGCGCCGGTTCTTGGTGGCGTAGGTGCTCTGCACGACCTGGTCGGACCATTCGGCGAAGCGGTGGTGATCGGCCGGATCGGCGCCGAGCAGGTGCGCGATCACCGACGCGGGGACCGGCGTGACGTACTCGGCGACGAGATCGACGGGCTGCCCGTCACGCTCGCAACGTTCGAGGATGCAGTCGAGCAGCCGGTTGCACAGGTCGTGCGCGTACGGCTCGACCCGTCCGATCCGGTGCTGCGCGATCGCGGAGTTGATGATGCGGCGGATCTTCCCGTGGCGGGGCTCGGGGACCTCGCTGACCAGCTGCTCCTCGGGCGGCACCACGACACCCGGCTCACGGAAGCTCGCCTGGAAGGCGTCGAGATCCTTGGTCGCGGCGAGCACGTCGTCATGTCGCGCGAGGTACCAGGCGCCCGACGCCGTCTGGGCCACGGGACACTCGGCGCGCCGGCGCGCGAGCTCCTCGTAGGGGATGCCGGCCGCCGTGTCGAGCGGATCGGTCGTCGTCATGCGAGCCGCATCGTGGCACAGGTCGGGCGCTGCGACATACTGCCGCCATGAGTGATGCACATCTGGTCGGCAACGCACCGTTGGAGGTCGCCGTCGTCGTGCGCGACCCCGAGGTGATGAATCGCTTCTACCGCGACGTGCTCGGGCTCGAGCACGTGGGCGAGCTGGAGTTCATCGCGGGGACGATGCAGCGCTACGCAGCGGGCGACGGGGTGGTGAAGCTCGTCGCGCTGAGCGCGGCGCCGGGCGGCTCGAACCCGCCCAACGGGATGATGGGGGACGCGGCGGGGCTGCGGTACCTGTCGGTGATCGTCGACGACCTCGACGCCGCGCTCGCGCGCGTCGAGGCGGCCGGCGGCGCGGTGCCCGTCCCCAAGATGGAGTTCGAGCCCGGGCTGTGGATCGCGATCGTCGAGGACCCCGAGGGCACCTGGGTCGAGCTGGTGGCGCCGCGATCGGCCTGACCGGCGCCACCTGCGTAGCTCGACCCTCGTGACGAAGGTGAGCTACGCATCCAGGGCGCGGTGACCCGCGCGCCGGGTGAGTGCCGGGTGATGCCGGTCAGCGGGTCATGCCGACGGCGGAGGTGGGGCGGACCTTGGCGACGAGGCGGCCTTGGTCGACCATCGCTTGGCGGTACTCGTCCCAGTCGGGGTGATCGCCCTGCACGGTGCGGTAGAGCGTGACGAGGTCGTCGCTCGTCGCGTCGCCCGGGGCCGTGGTGACGGGCGTGAGCTCGACCGTCCCGTCGAGCGCGACGTACGACCACGTCGACGGGTCGGTGACGTGCAGCACGACCCGCGGGTCGCGACGCATGTTGGCGGTCTTGGCGCGGTCGTCGGTGACCGACACCCACAGCTCGTCGCCGACCCGTGCGTAGACGATGTCGGACGACTGCGGACGCCCGTCACGTCGCAGGGTGATCAGCACGCCGTTCTTGCGCTGGGCAGCCCAGTCGAGTGCCTGTGGGAGGTCCATGCCCACGAGGCTACGGTGCGCGCGAGGAGGTGCTGTCCATGGAGTCGGTGAGCCTGGGAGCGACGGGGCTGCGGGTGTCGCGGATCTGCCTCGGGATGATGAGCTACGGCAACGACAGCGACCGGCCGTGGGTCCTCGACGAGGAGGCGACCGAGCCGTTCGTGCGGGCCGCGGTGGAGGCCGGCATCTACTTCTTCGACACCGCCGACGCGTACTCGGCCGGGGCGAGCGAGGTGGCGACCGGGCGGCTGGTGCCGAAGTACCTGAGCCGCGACGAGGCGGTCATCGCGACGAAGGTGTTCATGCCGATGACGCCGGGGCCCAACGGCGGCGGGCTGTCGCGCAAGCACATCATGTCGGCGATCGACGCCTCGCTCACGCGCCTGGGCATGGACCACGTCGACCTGTACCAGATCCACCGGTTCGACCCCAACGTGCCGATCGAGGAGACGATGCAGGCGCTGGCGGAGGTCGTCAGGGCGGGCAAGGCGCGCTACATCGGCGCGAGCAGCATGCACGCCTGGCAGTTCGCGAAGGCCCAGGCCACTGCCGAGCGGATCGGCGGGGTGAAGTTCGTCTCGATGCAGAACCACTACAACTTGCTCTACCGCGAGGAGGAGCGGGAGATGATCCCGCAGTGCATCGACATGGGCGTCGGCGTCATCCCCTGGAGCCCGCTGGCGCGGGGCATCCTCGCCGGCAACCGAGGCAAGGGTGACGAGCGGCGCACGACGCGCGCCGAGACCGACGCGTTCACCGACTTCCTCTACTCCCAGCCCACCGACTTCGACGTGGTCGAGCGGGTCGCCGAGGTCGCGGGCGAGCGCGGGGTGCCGCCCGCGCAGGTCGCGCTCGCGTGGCTGCTGCACAAGCCGGGGGTCACCGCGCCGATCGTCGGCGCCACCAAGCTGTCGCACCTCGAGGACGCGATCGCGGCCGAGCAGCTCTCGCTCGACGACAAGGAGATCGCCCGGCTCGAGGAGCCCTACGTGGCCCACCCCGTGCTCGGCCACTGACGCTGCTCACGTGCGTGGCTCGACCCTCGTGACGAAGGTGAGCAACGCAACCAGAGCGGCCGCGATCAGCCGGTGAAGCGGACGACGAGCTCGATGGGCTCCGGCGGTGCCGGCGGTTCCGGCGGGACCACGCAGTCCCAGGCCAGCGCGTCGAGGATCTGGGTGAACTCGAGCGGCGAGCCGAGCCGCGTGACCGCGCCGGTGTCGGGGTCGATGGTCCCCAGTTGCGACGTCCCGGAGCCGCCGCTGGCTCCGCCGACGAGCGAGACGTAGAGGACGTCGTCGCAGCCGACCGCGAGCGCCGGTGTGCTGTCCGTAGTCGAGTCGGTCAACGTCGAGATGACCGTGCCCTGACCGGTCGTGCGGTCGATCTCGTAGAGGTTGCCCTGCGAGCCGTTGCCGGCCAGCAGCAGCCGATCACCGACGGGGTCGTAGGCGAGCCCGGTCCCGGAGGTCCCGATGTCGTCGTCCCCGACGAGCGTCGCCGCGCCGGTCGTCAGATCGATCGTGACGAGCGCATCGTCGCCGCCGGCGTAGGCCTCCGCCCACCCGTAGAGCGTCCCGTCGGGCGTGAACGTGATGTCGGCAACGACCGCGCCGAGCAGGCCGATCGGTGTCGCTGCGCCGGTGGCCGGGTCGATGCGAACGAGCTGGCGCAGCCCGGCGGAGCTGTTGCCAGAGGTGTCGACGCCGTACAGGGTGTTGTCGATCGGGCTGAACGCCAGCCCGGTGAGACCGACACCGGCCGGACCGACCGAGGTGACCGCTCCGCTCGCCGGGTCGATGACGTAGAGGTCCGTGGTGAGGTCGGCGCCACCGAGACCCCCGTACAGCGCGGGCGGCGTGGCCTGGATCCCCGCCGGCACGCTGGCGACGGGCACCACCACGACCAGCGCGACCGCCGCGCAGGCTGTCGAGAACCAGGCCGTCCATCGCCGCACGATCCGAACCCTCCTCTGAGTCCGGACGACGCTACCGCGCGGTCGGTCCGGGCGACCTCTTCATCGCACGTGCCGACGACGGGTCGACCGGGTGAAGGTCACGGGGAGGCTGGTGACGGCGCCGAGGTGGCGGGGGACGGCGGCGGGGTCGGTGACCTCGTCCGCCAGACGGAGGTCGGGCAGCCGCTCGAGCATGCGGTCGACCATCGTCCGGATCTCGAGGCGGGCGAGGCTCGCGCCGAGGCAGAAGTGGGGGCCGAAGCCGAACGACAGGTGCTCGTTGGGGCTGCGCTCGACGTCGAAGCGCTCGGGCTCGGGGAACTGCGCGGCATCGAAGTTCGCCGACTCGTAGAGCAGCTGGAGCTTGGCGCCGGCCGGGAGCGCCTGGCCCTCGAGCACGGTGTCACGGGTGACCGTGCGCGTCATCGTCTTCACCGGCGAGACCCAGCGCAACATCTCCTCGACCGCGGTGGGCAGGAGCGCGCGGTCGGCGACGACCTTCGCGTGCTCGTCGGGATGGCGCAGCAAGGCCTCGATGCCCCCGCTGATGACGTGACGGGTCGACTCGTCACCGCCGACGAGGAGCAGCAGGGTCTCCATCATGATCTCGTCGTCGTCGAGGTGGTCGCCGTCGACCTCGGCGTGCACGAACACGCTGACGAGGTCGTCGGTCGGCTCGGCTCGGCGGGTCGCGATCATGGTGCGGGCGTACGCGTCGAACTCGCCGTACGCCGCAGCGGCCGCCTCGATCGCCTCGGGCGTGCCGCCGATCGAGCCGATGAGCGCGTCCGACCACACGAGCAGCTGCTCGCGGTCCTCGGCGGGCATGCCGAGCATGTCGCCGATCACGATGACAGGGAGCGGCGCGGCGAGGTCGGCCACGACGTCGCACTCCCCCGCTTCGCACACCGCGTCGAGCAGCGAGTCGCACAGCTCGACGAGGTGCCCCTCGGTGGCACGCACCCGAGCCGGCGTGAAGCCGCGGTTGACGAGCTTGCGCCGCTTGAGGTGGTCGGGCGCGTCCATGTCGATCATCCACGGAAGCGGCCCGGTGTCGGGCCGGGTGCCGCCCGCGTTCGAGAACGTGCCCGGATCACGGCCGACCGCGAGCACGCCGGCGTAGGTCGCGACCCCCCAGAGGTCGTTCACCTCGTCGTGGTGGACCGGGGAGTGCTCGCGCATCCACGCGTAGGCACGCGCGCCGCGCTCGCCGTAGAGGTCGCCGGCGAGGAGGTCGATCGGCTGGGGTGGCGTCACCACTGACATGCGTGGCTCACCCTTCTCCATGAAGGTGAGCTACGCAACCAGCGCGCGGGTCACCCGGTGAAGCGGGGCTCCACCACGATGCAGCTGTCGGTGTCGGGGTCGTAGCTGATGAGGACCGCGCCGTCACCGAAGTCGCTCAACGCCGAGGTCACGCTGCTCGCCGTGGCGATCGCGAACGACGAGCCGCCGCCGCCGGAGCCGACCGCGTCGTTGCCGCCACCGGCACCACCGCCGTAGCCGGCACCACCGCCGCCGTCGCCACCGGCTCCCCAGCCGCCGCCGCCACCGGCGAAGCCGATGCCGCCGCCACCACCGCCGGCCCCGTCACCACCGCCGTCGCCACCGTTGCCGCCACTGTCGTTGCCTGCGCCACCAGCGCCGCCGTCGCTCGATGCCGCGCCGGCCTGACCGCTCTGACCCGCGCCGCGTCCGTCACCGCCCGTGCCGCCCGGGATGGAGTCGTTGCCTCCGCCGCCGCCACCACCACCGACGCCGGCCGAGCCGGAACCGCCCGGGCCGCGCCCTTGCGTGCCCACGCCGCCGGCAGCGACGCCGCCGCCCGCACCACCGCCGGGAGCACCGCCGTCGTCGGGCGCGGCGCCGCCGGTGCCGTCGGCCCGACCTCCCTGACCGCCACCGTCGCCGCTGTCCTCGCCGTCCTCACCGTTCTCGCCCGGGCCACCGGCGTTGCCACCGAACCCGATCGTCGACCCACCGCCACCGCCGCCCGCGACGACGAGCGGACCGGCCGCGTCGCTGACGGCGGAGGCGCCACCGCCGCCGCCACCGAAGTCATCGCCACTCTCGCTATCGAAGGAACCGCCGCCGCCGCCGCCGATCCCTCCGACCGGGTTGCCGGTCTCACCGTCGGCGCCGGCACCGCCGACCTGCACGGCCAGCGTCCCGCCCGGCGTGACGGGCACGCGCGCGGTGACGCTCGCTCCCTGGCCACCCTCGAGCTGGGCCGCAGTGACGTCGCCGTCGGCCTCGGCCTGGGCCTCCTGCGCCTCGTCGACGGAGTCGTCGCCGCTCTCGACCTCGAACCCGGTGCCGCCGCTGCCCCCGTCGGCCGTGATCGTCACGAAGCAGATGCCGGCAGGCACCGTCGCCGCATCGGCGGTGAAGCCGGGCGTCGCCGACTCGTAGAGCGTGGTGGGCGCGGCGTCGGCCGCGGTGCCACCGAAGAGCGCCACCGCGCTCGCGGCCGCGACCATCGCCGTCCCGATCGAGCCGTACCGAGCCATCCGCCGCGAGCTGCTCACCGACCGTGCCCCTTGATCTCCGCCTGAAGGATGGCGCCACGGTAGCCGCGCGGCCGGCTCGCACGGGGCCTCGCGCGAGCGCTCACCGCCAGCCGATGCGGTCGACGAGGTCGCGGGCCGCGCCGGGTTGTCTCAGGTCACCGGTTCGTAGCCCTTGGCCTTGGTGCCGGGTGGGTTGACGACGCCGGGCACGGCGTCGGGGTTGGGGACGCAGACCTCGCCGGCCAGGCCGTCGGGGCCCTCGAAGTAGACGCTGAGCACGGGGCCGAAGTCGGTGACGAAGCCGTCGGTGGCGCCCCGCTCGATCAGGCGATCGCGGATCATGTCGAACGCCTCGAGGGACGCAGCCTGGAGACCCATGTGGTCGAGGCGGCCGCGGTGGAAGTCCTCGGTCGGCTGCGGCGCGCCATCGTCGAGCTGGAAGACGTTCAGCTCGGTGTGCGGGCCGATGTGCACGAACGAGAGGCGCATCCCGGGGGCGGGCTCGAAGCTGATCCCGATCTCGGCGTCGAACACCTCGCGGTAGAAGGCGTGGAGCGCCTCGGTGTCGTCGGTCATCACGGCCACGTGGTTGACCCCGTCCAGCAGCATCCCGTGATCGTAGGACCGAAGCCCCTTGATGCGTAGCTGACCCCTCTCTATGAAGGTGACCTACGCAACCAAGGGACGGTGGTGGAGCGATGGGGATCGAGGTGCTGCCGGGGTCGCCGGCGAAGAACGTGATCGCGATCGAGGCGGTCGGCAAGCTGACCGGCGACGACTACGAGAAGACGCTCGAGCCGTTGATCGACGAACAGCTCGCGAAGAGCGACGGCTTGCGGGTCGTGATCGTGCTCGGCCCGGAGTGGAAGGGCATGGAGCCCGACGCGATCTGGGACGACATGAAGATGGGCTTCGGCAACCTCACGAAGTGGAAGCGCTGCGCGGTCGTCACCGACCGCGACTGGGTCGAGACGGCGCTGAAGGTGTTCGGCTGGATGAGCCCGGGCGACGTGAAGTCGTTCGACGAGGACGAGCTCGCCGAGGCGATGCAGTGGGCCGCCGCGAACGACTGAACCGTCCGACGTGCGTGGCTGAACCCGCTCTGTGAAGGCTGGCTACGCAACCAAGCGCGGGTGACTCAGCGCAGGTCGAAGGCGCTGAAGTCGGGGGTGGCCATCTCTTCGCGGAACTTGCGGAAGGGCCAGGGCCAGGTGGACGGGACGCCGCGGTCGTCGAGGTACCAGGAGTTGCAGCCCGACGCCCAGATCGTGGTCTTCGCGGCCTCGGTGCGCGCGTCCTCGAACGCGTCGGTCGCGTCGCGTGACGCGCAGATCTCGGTGCCCTCGCCCGAGCGCAGCTTCTCGACGAGCTGGAGGATGTAGCGGAACTGGAGCTCGGCGACCTCGATGAGCGAGAAGTTGCCGACCGGCCCGTTGGGCCCGTTGAGCATGAACAGGTTGGGGAAGTCGGGGATCGAGACCGACAGGTACGCGATCGGTCGGTCGTGCCACGCGTCGGCGAGGGACACGCCGCCGCGTCCGATCACGTCCATCGGCCGCATGAACGCGTCGACCTTGAAGCCGGTGGCGAGCACGAGCACGTCGAACTCGTGCAGCTCGCCGTCGACGGTGCGCACGCCCCCGGGCTCGATGCGCTGGATCTTCTCGACCACCAGCTCGCTGTCGGGGTGGGTGATGCCCTCGTAGAACTCGCCCGACACGACGATGCGCTTGCACGCGGCCCGGTAGTCGGGACGCAGCTGCTCGCGCAGCACCGGGTCGGCGACCTTCGTCTCGAGCTGGAGACGGCACATCTCCTCGATGGCCTTGAGCTGCGGGTGGTCGGCGTCGACGACCGCGTCGCCGAAGCCGGCCGCGAACAGCTCGCCGATCCCGGCGTGCAGCTCGGCCATCGTCTCGGGGTTGGCCCGGAAGGCTGCCTTGTCGTCCTCGGTGTAGGGGACGTTGTCCTGCGGGAGGATCCACTGCGCGGTGCGTTGGAAGAGCGTGAGGTGACGCACCTTCCCCGCGATCGCGCCGACGACCTGCACGCCGCTCGACCCGTTGCCGATGATGCCGACGCGCTTGTCGGACAGATCGACCGAGTGGTCCCAGCGCGCGGTGTGGAAGCACGGCCCGGCGAACGTGTCGAGCCCGTCGATGTCGGGATAGCGGGGGTGGTGCAGCACACCCGTCGCGGCGATGACGACGTCGGCCACGTCCTTCGTGCCGGCCGCGGTCCCGAGGTGCCACCGGCCGTCGACCCACTCGAGGCGGTCGACCTCCTCGCCGAAGCGGATCGAGGGCACGACGTCGAAGTCGTCGGCGACCTGCTCGAGGTAGTGGCAGATCTCCTCGCCCGGCGAGTAGGTGTGGCTCCAGTCGGGGTTCGGCGCGAACGAGTACCGGTAGAGGTGCGACGGCACGTCGCACGCGATCCCGGGGTAGGTGTTCTCCCGCCAGGTGCCGCCGAGGCGGTCGGCCTTCTCGTAGATCGTGAAGTCGTCGTAACCCGCGTTGCGCAGCTCGATGGCGCTCAGGATGCCGGACATCCCGGCGCCGATCACCGCGAAGCGCAGGGGCCGACTCATGACGACCTGATCATCCGACCTTGTGCAACGTGTTGTGGTCCTTGTGCGCGAACGGCTCGGGCATCTCGACCATCTGGAGCATCGTGACCTCGTCGTAGGTCCACGTGCCGTCGTCGTTGATCGTGACGGTCACGTCGTAGCTCAGCGTGGACGCGTTCTTCGCGAGGTACTTGTTCTCACCGATGCTGTACTGCGGGTCGCCCTGCTTCGCGTGCAGGGTGAACTCGGTGGCGTCGGGTTGCGTGATCCCGCCCGCGAGCACCGTGATGCCGCGGGGCACGACGAAGCCGCGCATGACCTCACCGGTCGCGGCGTCCCAGAGCCAGTAGCCGACCTCGGTGTGGAAGGGGTTCTCCTCGTCACCGCGCCACATCGCCGACTTGTAGTCGAGTCCGTAGAGGTGCTGACGGCCGTTGTCGACCGGGCCGAACGGCTTGAACGTGACCTTCTCGAGGTAGGGCGTGTCGACGACCTTGTCCGTCGCGTGCTGGAAGGCGGTGTCGAGCCCGCCCTCGCCCTCCCACTCGCCCACCAACGGAGCGAGCGGTCCCCAGTCGTCTGCCATCGTGCGGTGTCTCCTCACTCCCCCCGCACCGGCGCCGTGCCGGTGGGGCCGGAGCGTATCGGAGCGTCCGATTCGAGCGCCGCCTGACGCCGGGCGAGCAGCGCCACGCCCCAGACGACTGCCACCGCGCCGAGCGCGGCCGAGAGCGTGTACACCGAGCCGGTCCGCAGGTCCTCGCCGAACGCGGTGACGCCGATGATCGACGAGACGACCGGATTGGTGACCGTGATGAGCGCCGCGGCCACGGCGAGCCGCCCGGCGCGCAGCGCTTCGTTCTGCGCGATCAGGCCGAACAGGCCGAGCAGCGCGGTCGCGTAGGTCGGCCACGACGTCAGCGCGTCGCCGACGCCCCGCTCGAAGAGCTCGGACGTCTCCTTGAGCAGCGCCCCCTGGATGCCCCAGATGACGCCCGCGACTATGCCGAGCAGGACAGCCCGCGCCGACGGCAGCGCCCACGCGATGGACGAGAGCACGGCGGTCACGACGAAGCCGCCGACGAAGATGAGCTCCCACGAGCCGTCGCTGGCGAAGTCGGTGCCGGCGGTCGGTTGGGTGGCGATCATGAACGCGGCGAGCCCGAGGACGACGAGCGCCGCACCGCCGGCGTCGGTGCGGGTGACGCGCGCCTTGCGGATCCAGGCGTCGAGCACGACGGCGAACGCGATCTGCGCGACCTGCACCGGCTGCACGACGGTCAACGAGCCGAGGGTCAGGCTGAAGCCGTGCACGACGAACCCCGTGCACATGACGGCGACGCCGAGCCACCAGAGGGGCTGGCGCACGACGTCGACCGTGCGGCGATGGCCGCGCGCGATCGCGCGCAGGTTGCCCTGCTGCTGGAGCGCGAGCCCGCTGACGTAGACGAACGCCGCGAACAGCGCGATCAGCGCGGCGATCATCTGGTCGGACACCGACGCAGCGTACCGACGCGCCGACCTGCGTGATCTGCCGGCCCGTGGTCGGCACGCCGGTGACGCTCAGGACGCGATGAAGAGGAGCAGCGTCACTTGCTCGGCGGAAGGGGCGAGCGGGGGAGGACGACGCGCAGGCGCGACGGGTCGTCCTCGTCGAACACGAGCGTCACGCCCTGATCGGTCGGCTCGTCGGGCGCCTCCGAGACGATGGCGACCTCTTCCTTCTCCGGGCGGCCCTCGAGCGCGTCGCGGAGGCCGAGCAGGCCCGCGGCGACGACCGAGCCGGCTGCACTGTGGCGGAAGCGGTCGATCGGACGCGCCTCACCGTGGGCCGCCTGGTCGCGCAGCAGGGGGTCGCCGGGCTCGTTCGGAGCCGGCTCCGGGAAGACCGCGTCGGTGACCTCGTCGGGCTCGATGTCCACCACGCTACGCCCGCGCGGCGCGGAGTCGTCTCGCGTGCAGCGCCTCGTACGTGGGGGCAGCCCGCGCGATCGCCTCCGCGACCCTCGGATCGTCGGGCGCGGGAGCGGGCCCTGCCTCGGGAGGGAGGAACCCGGTCGAGCGGGCCGTCGTCTCGTGCCAGTCGGCCCATCGGTCCCAGCCCGTCTGCTCGCCCGGCTCCCAGCCGAGCGCGTCGGCGTCGAAGGGGATGCCGACGGCCTCGCACCACGCGGCGACGATCCCGGCGGGATCCGCCCGCAGGTCGTCGTTGTCGATCACGACCACCGGACGACCGAGCGCCTCGACCATGGCGACGAACGACGCGAGCGCTGCGAAGCCCAGCTCCTCGTCGGTGAAGTCCGGCCAGCGAGCCGAGAACGACGGGATCGACCGCGCCGGATCGCGGATGAGGAACGCGCTCGTGAACGGCGCGAGCAGCTCGGGAGTCGCACCGGCCAGGGCGTGGTACGCCATGTCCTTCACGAACAAGGGCGCGTCGGTCGCCGCGAGCACGAGGTCACGCGCGATCTTCGGCACCGTGGCGTCGGGCTCGGTCACCGGGAAGCGCGTCGAGCGCTGCTCGGGACCGTCGTAGTACGCGCTCGAGAACGGCTCGCTCAGGACCACGTGGTCCCCCCGCTCGATCATCATCCGCTCGAACGCGGTCGACCCGCTGCGCGGCACCGACCACAGCACGATCGGCGCCACCGTCACCGTGTCACCGCGTTCCCCTCGCCGCGTCGGAAGACTCAGCGACAGCTGCTGTGGCTGAGTCTTCCAACGCGTCAGGCGTGGGCGGGGGCGGCTTCGAGGGCGGTCTGCGTGTCGGCGTCGCCGCGGCGGCGGTGCTGCTCGTACGCCCAGCCCGGGCCGCGCACCACGAACGAGAGACGCTCGCGCCACGAGGTGGAGCTCGCGACGTCGCGGAGGATGTCGCGGTGCTCGTGGGTGGCGATCCGCGCGGGGTCGAACGTCTCGATGTTCTTCGTCAGCCCGTAGGTGACCGATTCCGACTCGGGCTCGAACGTGCCGAACAGCTTGTCCCAGACGATGAGGATGCTGCCGTGGTTGCGGTCGATGTAGCGCGGGTTCGCGCCGTGGTGCACCCGGTGGTGCGACGGCGTGTTGAGCACGCGCTCGAACGGTCCGATGCGGCGGATCGCGTCGGTGTGGATCCAGAACTGGTAGATGAGGTTGATCCCCCGCGCGGTCGCGACGAGCTCGGGCCGGATGCCGAGCAGGCAGACCACTCCCTGGGGCGGGAACGTGCCGAGCGCGTCGGCGACGGGCTGGCGCAGCGCGGTCGAGAGGTTGTAGCGCTCGCTCGAGTGGTGCACGACGTGGATCGCCCACATGTAGCGGCTCTCGTGCTGGAGCCGGTGGCTCCAGTAGTAGACGAAGTCCCACACCGTGACCGCGGCGAACAGCTGGAGCGGGCCGGTGCCCAGGTCGCGCACGACACGCTTGCCCCACATCCGCTTCGGTGAGGTGCGATCGGTGAACCAGGTGCACACCGCGACGCCACCGGCGACGACCGTCGCGACGCTGGCGACCTTCGCGACCTGGCGGGCGAGCTCGACGCGGCGCTCTTCCTCACTGGGTGCGTCCTCGCCGGACGTCGGGGTCTTCCGCGCCGCGGCGCGCTTGGCGTACCAGTCGGCGGCGGTGGTGACCGCCGCGGCGCCGACCGCGGTGGCGACGACCGCCTTGCCGTACCTGCCCTTCCCGGGCGTGAACGGGCGCAGCAGCTTGGGCAGCACCATCGGCACGACGAGGCTGCCGACTCCCATCGCGAGGCTGGCGATCGTGTCGCGCTTCTCGTAGTCGGACGGTGCGGGCGCACCGCGACGCTTCGCACGTCGCTTCAGGTACCAGTGCTCCACGCCCATCGACGCGAAGTAGCCGGGGACGGCGGCGACGGTGAGGTCGACGGCCACTTCAGGTCACTCCCGCTCGTCCACCGGCACGATCACTCGGGCCGGTGACAGGCCGCCTCGACGTTGTTGCCGTCGGGATCGCGCACGAACGCGCCGTAGTAGTTGGGGTGGTACTCGGGCCACACCCGGGGCTCGTGCAGCACCTCCGCGCCGGCTGCCACCGCGGCGGCGAAGAACGCGTCGACCGCGGCGCGATCGGCGGCGGTGAAGCAGTGGTGCGTGGGTCGGTTGGTGGTGCCTTCCTCGAGCCGGCCGATCCAGAAGTCGGGCTTGCCGTCCGGGCCGCCGTAGCCGATCGCGACCTCGTAGTCCTTGATGCGCGCGCCGCCCAGTGGCGCGAGCACGGTGTCGTAGAACGCGGCCGCCGCGTCCATGTCCTCGCACTGGATCCCGAGGTGGTCGAGCACGGCGTCCACGGTACCGCCCCCAACGTTTTGGCGTCAGGAGACCGCTCTCAGCGCGGTCTGCTGACGCCAAAACGATGAGGGGCGCGCGAACTGGGGTGGCGAGCCGGACAGCCGGGGTGGCGAGCCGGTCGAACCGCCGGTCGAACCGGCGATCGGACCGCCGGTCGGACGCGGGGTGTCAGAGCGAGGCGCAGGCGCGGATGGCGGCGGTGGCGGCGACGTCGGTGGCGACGCGCATGTCGTTCGCGAGCTGCTCGAGCACCTTGACGCGCTCGGGGTTGTCGGCGAGGTAGCGCGCGAGCGCGTCCGGATCAGCGGTGCCGTCGGCGTTCGACATCTCCCAGACGCCGTCGTCGACGAGCCCGCCGTCGGCGAAGTCGCTCAGGCTGCGGTACACCGACCACTCGACGCCCGCCTCCTGGCAGACAGGTGCCACGCCCGACGTCTCCATCTCGACCGCGACGACGCCGTCGGCCTCCCACTGCGCGATCGTCGCCGCGTCGGTGACGAAGTCGTCGCCGCACGAGATGATCCCGCGTGGTGCGACGTCACCGACGTGGTGCGGCGTGAACGTGCGGCCGGTGGCCCGGTCGAGCACGACCTCGGGGATCACGAGCGACCCGATCGAGAGGCTGTGATCGACCCCGCCGGCGATGCCCACCACCATCACGTGGTCGACGTCGTGCTCGAGCACCCGGCGCGCCGCGTCCGCACCGGCGGCGATGCCCATGTTGGTGACGACCGCCACGATCTCGACGTGACCCGCCTTGCCGAGGTGGTGGTCGCCCTGGTCCTCGAGCTCGAGCTCACGCACGAGCGGCTCCAGCTCGTGCACCATCGGGGCGAGCATCGCCACCCGCTTCGCGCCGGCCATGGCGGCACCGTAGCGTGCAAGGCGTGACCCGCACGCGGTGGATCGTCCTCGGCGCCGTCGTCGCGCTCGTGCTCGTGCTCGTCGGGGTGTTCGTGCTGCCGCTGGTGTTCCGCGAGGAGGCCCAACCGGTGTCGCTCGCGGACGCGGAGGAGCGGTTTCGCGAGGAGCATCCCGGCGTCCTCGAGGGCGAGCGACCACTCGTCCCGGCCGAGGGCGTCTACGAGTACCGCGGGAGCGGCGTCGATCGGCTCTCGGTCCTCGGGCTCGAGCAGCAGCAGGGGCCGGTGATGCCCGCGACGGTCACCCACGACGGTGACGACTGCTGGACGCTGCGCATCGACTACAGCGACAAGCACTGGCAGGACTGGCGCTACTGCGTGATCGACGCCGGTGCCGCACTCGACGAGGCCGCGGGCACGACGTGGCAGCGCTGGGACCTCGGCGTCACCGCCATCGAGAACCTCACCGAGTCGCGGTGCCGAGGCGACGTGCTGCGCGCCACGATGGAGCCGGGCGACGAATGGCGCCAGCAGTGCGACCTGACCAACGACCAGGTCGACGGCTCGACCGTGTCCGCGGGGCCGGTGCGCTACCTCGGCGTCGTCGACGTGGACGTCGGTGACGCGACCGTGCCCGCGTACCACCTGCGGCGCGAGCGCGAGCTCACCGGCGCCCAGCAGGGCACCGAGCGCTCCGACCTGTGGATCGCGCCCAACGGGCTGCCGGTCCGCCAGCACCGCGTGATCACGCTGTCGAGCCCCTCACCGGTCGGCGACATCACCTACGACGAGGACACCGACTACCGACTCACCTCGCTCGCGCCCCGCCGTTGAAGGCATGCGTAGCTGAACCCTCTCTACGAAGGTGAGCTACGCATCCAACGCAAAGGTGGGCCGCGGGTCAGCCGAGGTTGTCGGCGGCGTCGAAGGAGAGGACGAGGCGACCGGTCATGAGGGCGCCGAGCGTGCCGCCGTCGGTGACGAAGTTCTCGCCCGAGACGTACGACGCGGCCTTCGAGTTGAGGAAGATGAGCGGGTACGCCTGCTCCTCGGGACGTGACCGGCGGCCGGCGCCCTCGGCGAACTTGTCGATCAGGTCGGCGCCCGCGAAGTCCTCGAACGCGCCCATCATCGGCGTGTCGGTCGGACCGGGGCTGATGCAGTTCACCCGCACGCCCCGCGCCGCGAAGTCCATCGCGGCCCAGTGGGTCCAGACGCAGATCGCCTCCTTCGACGGCGCGTAGCCGCTGGCGATCGCGTCGGGGTTGTCCTCGCACCACTGCTTCGCCGCCGCGAAGCCGTCGGTCGTGACCAGGGGCATCCACTTGGCGATGTTGGCGAGGTACCCGCTGCCGGCGGTCGACGAGATCGACGCGATCGCACCGCCGTCGGTCATCCGCTCGGCGCACAGCTCGGCGAGGTGGCGCATCGCGACGAAGTTGACGAGCATCGTGTCGAGATCGGAGAACGGCGGACCGGGCAGGCCCGCGCAGTTGAACAGCGCGTCGATGCGCCCGCCGATCGTGTCGATCGCGGCGGCCGTGGCGTCGGGGTCCTTCAGGTCGACCGACTGATGGCTCGCCACGTCGACGGGCGGGTCCTTCAGGTCGAGGACGTGGATCTCGGCGCCGAGGTTCGCCAGCTCGGTGACGGTCGCGGCACCCATGCCGGCACCGCCGCCGCCGCTCACGACGACGCGCATCCCCTCGTAGCTCCACACCGACGCCATGACGAGCCCCCCGTGGCCGTTCCGGGCGCTCGTCCGATCGGACGAGCGCGGTTCGGGACACTACCGACCGGCGCCCGTGCGTGGGACGCCGGACTACGGGCTGTGGTGCGCGACGACCTCGGCCCAGCTCACCCGCACCGGCGCCGGGACCCCGACCTCTGCGAGCGCGGCCCCGAGACGGCCCTCCATGAACGCGGCCTGGTGCTCGGGGGTGTCCCACACCTCGGAGACGAAGAACCCGCCGTCGTCGGTGCGCCCGGCCAGGTGGTTGCGCAGGCCGTCGGGCCAGTCGCCCGTCCCCGCCTTCGGGTCGAGCCCGAGCTTGTCGTTCACCGCGTCGTACTGCGCCTCGGTGACGCCCTCGAACTCCAGGATCACTGCTGCCGGCATGTCGCCCTCCGCTCGCTTCGTGCCCGATCGTCGCTCGGCAGTCTGGCGCAGTTCGCCGCGGCTCGCTCGGGTGCGTGCGTAAGATCACGAACCATGTGCGGATGCTTCGTCGCCCTGCTCGCGTTCATCTCGCCGCGGCTGGCGGTGTTCGCCCTCTGGGCGTTCACCGACCGCATGAGCATCGCGTTCGACTCGTTCTGGTGGGCCCTGATCGGGTTCGTGTTCCTGCCCTGGACGACGCTCGCCTGGGCGGTGGCCTACGCGCCGCGTGACGGCGTGACCGGCTTCGGGTGGGTGCTGGTGGCCTTCGCGCTCGTGGTCGACATCTCGACCCACATCGGGAGCGCCCAGGCTCGTCGCGACCAGAAGGCCGCCGCGGCTTGACCGACGAGCCGGAGGTTCGGCTCGAGCGCTACGACGGCCCCTGGGCCGACGACGACCCCGACGCGAACTTCAAGGCCGACGTCGCTCTGTACGCCAACGTCGACCCGCTCTCGACGATCACCAACCTGAGCCGCGCCATCGACGTGCCGGTCGGAGCGCTGTGCCGCTACGTGCTCGCTAAGTGGGCGACGGGCGGGAGCGGCGGGCTGCTCGAGCTCGGCCCGACGATGACCCGTCGCCTCGCGGCCGTGTGCGACGAGGCCGAGGCCGCGGGCACCGACGAGGCCCGCCTCGCCGCGTACGCGCGCTTGCGCGACATGGTCCTCTGGCTGCGCCACCCCCTCGACGAGCCCGACGTGTACTGACCGCACCCTGCTCTTGGTTGCGTAGCTCACCTTCGCAGAGAGGGTCGAGCTACGCAGGTGCAACCTGCGTAGCTCGACCCGGAATGCGCAGGTGAGCTACGCAACCACAGCGCGGTCAGAGCGCATCGGGGGCGAAGGTGTTGCAGGCCTCGGGGGTCTGTTGGCGGTAGCCGGTGGAGAACCACTTCTGGCGCTGGCGCGCGGTGCCGTGGCTGAAGGTGTGCGGGTCGACGTCACCGCCGACCGACTCCTGGATGCGGTCGTCACCGACGGCGGCGGCCGCGTCGAGCGCGAGCTTGATGTCGTCGTTGGTGACGTCGGCGATCAGCTCGGTGCGCTCGGCGTGCGCGGCCCACACGCCGGCGTAGCAGTCGGCCTGGAGCTCGACCCGCACGCTGTCGGACTTCGGCCCGCGGTCGTTGCCCGCGCGCTGGAGCGTGCCGAGCAGGTTCTGCACGTGATGCCCGTACTCGTGCGCGATGACGTAGGCCTCGGCGAACGGGCCGCCCTCGGCCCCGAACCGTGACTCGAGCTCGTCGTAGAAGCCGAGGTCGATGTACACCTGCTCGTCGGCGGGGCAGTAGAAGGGGCCCGACGCGCTCGTCGCCGCGCCACATGCGGTCTGCACGTCACCGTCGAAGAACACGGTCGTGGCGGGCCGGTAGCCGTCGATCGCGCCGGTCCAGTACTCCTGCGCGGAGTTGACGACGCCGACGATGCGACAGTCACGGCTCTGGTTCGCGTCCGCGCCGGTGCGACACTCGGCCGCGAGGTCTCGGTCGGCCTCGTCGTCGCCGAACGGGTTGCCGCCGCTGCCGCCCGAGCCGAGCGCGTTCACGAGCAGCAGCACGACCACCACGACGACGACGATCGTCCCCCCGCCGCCGCCGAGCAGGATGCGCGGGTTGATGCCGCCCCCGCCGCTCGGGAAGCCCGGGAGGCCGAGCCCGCCCCCGCGGCCACCACCGAAGCCCCCGCCGCCACCACGACGGTCGGAGACCTGGCCCGTGTCGAGGCGGGCGCGCCGCTTGAACTTCACGAGCCTGCCGACTCGCCGTCAGTCGCGCAGCCCGCCGGAGGCGAGCAGCTCCACCGGGTCGTGGAGGTCGACCATCCCGAGGTAGCCGCCGCCGCGGGGGATGCTGTCGTGGACCGCGTAGCCGAGCACCTCCTGCGCGACGCGCGGCAGCGCCGCCGCGGTCGCGGGTGGCACCGCGAGGTAGTTGTTCTCCTCGGTGCGCAGCCAGCCGAGGCAGTACGAGAGGTGCGCACCACGCCGCTGCACGTCGGTGACGTTGGCGCCGCCACCGTGGATGGTGCCGCCCGAGTAGATCACCGCGGACCCGGCGGGCATCTCCGCGTAGGCGAGCTGATCGTCGCCGGGACGCGGACGCCCGAGCTGCTCGCGCGGGGTGAGCCAGCGGTCGTCCCATCGGTGGCTGCCCGGCACGATCCTCGTGGCGCCGTTGTCCTTGGTGAAGTCGACGAACGCGATGACCGACGCGAGCTGGAGCTCGGGATGCGGGCGGGGCACGTCGCTCCACACCAGCTCGTCGCGGTGCAGCCACTGCTCGTCGGAGCCCGGGCCGCGCTGGAGCAGGTGACCGAGGTTGAGCTGGTAGCGCGCGCACGACGGGAGCAGGATGCGATCGCAGAGCCCGAGCAGGAGCGGATGGCACATCACGTCGACCGCGAACGTGCGGGAGATCCCCGGCACCCCGACGACCTGCTTGGTGAACGGACCGTGGAAGTCGCTCAGCACCGGGTTGAAGAGCTCGGCGTTCGGATCGGCCGCGTCGACCGCGGCCTCGACCTCCGCGTTGACGCGTTCGACCACGTCGGGCGTGAGCAGACCTTCGACGATCACTGCACCGTCACGCTCGACGGCTGCCTGCACGGCATCGAGGTCACCGAGGGCGGCCTCGGCGGTGAAGCGAGCGACGGTCGGTGTCATGGGGCGACGGTAGCGGGCGACGGTGATTCCGGCTCGCGGACGAGGATCAGGTGAGCCGGAACACGAGCCCGACGACGAACGCGAACCCCAGCAGGATCAGCAGCGTCGCCAGGATGACCCGGGTCATGATCCAGACCTGGTCGAGCGCGGTCGCCTCGTCGGTTCGGTCGTCCACGTCGTCCCGGTCAGCACCGGTGCCGGCGTCACCGAGCGGGTCGTCGGCCATCGACCACAAGGCTACGGTGGCGCGCGTGACGGCCGTCGCGCCCGACACGTTGCTCGCCGACGTCGTGCGGCGCCTCGACGACGAGGGCTACGCGATCGTCGAGGACGTCCTCCCCCGCGCCGAGGCCATCGCGATCGGCGCCGAGATCCGTCGGCTGCTCGACGGCGTGCCCGAGGGCCGCAACTTCTTCGAGGGCTTCAAGACGCGTCGGTTGTATGCCGCGTTCGGCAAGACCCGGGTGCTCGATCCTCTCGCCACGCACCCGCTCGTGCTCGGCGCGCTCGAGCACGTCCTCGGCCCCCACTTCCAGCTGAGCGGACCCACGTGCATCGAGATCGGGCCTGGGGAGGTCGAGCAGATCTGGCACCGCGACGACGACATCTACCCCGTCGCCCGCCCGCACCAGCAGCTCGTCGTCAACGTGATGTGGGCCTTCGACGACTTCACCGTCGAGAACGGCGCGACCCGACTCGTGCCGGGGAGCCACACGTCGATCGAGCAGCCGCCCGAAGACGCGCCCATCGTCTACGCCGAGATGCCGGCGGGTTCGCTGATGCTCTACGTCGGGTCGCTCTGGCACGGCGGCGGCGCGAACCGCACCGACGCGCCCCGCCTCGGTGCGGCCATCGAGTACGCGGCGGCGTGGCTGCGTCCCCAGGAGACCCAGCTGCTCGCGGTGCCACCCGAGGTGGCGCGCACCTTGCCGAAGCGCTTGCGCGAGCTGCTCGGCTACAACATCTATCCCGCGTTCGTCGGCTACGTCGACGGCCGACATCCCGACCGGGCGCTCGGCATCGACGCGGACTGACCGGTCTGGTTGCGTAGCTCACCTTCACCCAGCGGGTTGAGCTACGCAGGTGCAACCTGCGTAGCTCGACCCTGATGGTGAAGGTGAGCTACGCAACCAAGAGAGGGGCGGGGATGCGCACACGCGTGATCGTGATCGCGGCGATGGTGTTCGTCGTCGGTTCGTCGGTCGGGGCGGGAAGCGCGGGGGCGGGCGACCGGTCGGTGCGCGCCGCGTTGCGGGACGGGCTCGCGGCCGACCTTGCCGCGCTCGACACCATCCCCGGCGAGATCGTCACCGTGCGAGCACCCGGCATCGACGAGACGGTGGCGGTCGGGCTCGCCGACGTCGACGGCAGCGTGCCGCTCGAGCCCGACACGCCGTTCCGGGTCGCGAGCATGACCAAGACGTTCGTCGCGGCCGCGATCCTCCGCCTCGTCGAGGAGGGCGACCTCGCGCTCGACGACCCGATCGCCGAGCACCTCTCCCCCGAGTCGCTCGGGATCCTCACCGCCGACGGCTACGACCCCCACCGCATCACGGTGCGGCACCTCCTCCAGCACAACGGCGGCTTCTACGACTACGCGTCGGACGGGCGCTACGAGGTGGCGTCGGTGGCCGATCCGACGCACCGGTTCACGCGCGCCGAGCAGCTGCGTCTCGCCACCGAGTACGGCGACCCCCTCGGTGAGCCCGGCGCGGTCCACAGCTACTCCGACACCGGCTACATCCTCCTCGGCGAGATCCTCGAGCGAGTCACGGGCGACACCCTGCCCGGCGCGGTGCGCAGCGTGATCCCGTTCGACGATCTCGGTCTGGACTCGACCTACTGGGAGACGCTCGAGGACGCCCCCGCCGGCCTCGCGCCCCGAGCGCACCAGTACTTCGGCGCCGACATCGACAACATCGGGTTCGACGCGTCGCAGGACCTCTATGGAGGTGGTGGGCTCGTCTCGACGACCGGCGACCTCGCCCGCTTCTACGAGAGCCTCTTCGGCGGCGGCGTGTTCGAGAAGCCATCCACCCTGCGGACGATGACGAAGGTGTCGCGCCCCGGCCGCAACGACGGCGCCGCGATGGGCATCTACGAGGTCGACGCAGCCGGCGAGCGCTGCTTCGGCCACGCCGGGTTCTGGGGCACCCAGACGATCCACTGCCCCGCCCTCGACCTGACGTTCGCCCGCACGATCAACCAGGCCGACGAGTCGTCGTTCGACTACGACCCGCTCGAGCAGGTGATCGTCGGGCTCACCACCACACGCTCGCGGTAGTCGATCGGTCACGCTCAGCGGTCGAGTTGGGCGCCCGTTGGGCGCCGTCCCCACTCGCGGTGATCGTGATGGCCGAGGGTCCGGCCATGCACTCGAAGCCGCTCTCGCTCGCACCCTCGGTGACGGGGCCCGACCTCCCTCCACCGGAGACCCCTCTGCGTCGTCGATCCATCCAGGTGATCGCGGTGCTCGCGCTCGTCGCCGGCATCGGCTACCTCGTGTGGCGCGGCGGCTTCACCCTCGACCTCGACGCGTGGTGGCTCTCGATCCCGTTGCTGGCGCTGGAGGCGTGGACGTTCCTCGGCTTGGGCCTGTTCGCGTACTCCCTCTGGGACGTCGATTCGCGGCCGGCGGCCCGCCGCGTCCACGCGACCGACCTGCGCCTGGCGGTGCTGATCCCCACCTACGACGAAGACATCGAGGTGCTCCTACCGACGGTGGCGGCGGCGCTCGCGATGGAGCTCGCCCACGACACCTACGTGCTCGACGACGGCGACCGCGAGGCCGTCGCGGAGCTCGCCGCCGCGCTCGGCGCCCGATACGTCGCGCGCCCGACGCATGAGCACGCCAAGGCCGGCAACGTCAACCACGCGCTCGGCG
Organism: uncultured Bifidobacteriaceae bacterium; assembly: GCA_964501785.1. Lineage (GTDB taxonomy): Bacteria > Actinomycetota > Acidimicrobiia > IMCC26256 > PALSA-555 > DATBSK01. Next base: position 173,535 of record CAZCUD010000001.1, on the reverse strand, counting down.
ACCTCGACGCCGACGTGATCGCGCTCTTCGACGCCGATCACGTGCCCGAGCCCGACTTCTTCGTCTCGACGCTCGGCTACTTCGACGATCCGCGGATCGCCGTCGTGCAGACGCCCCAGGAGTTCTACAACCCGGCGTCGTTCGAGCACGTCGACGCGGACGACGAGGTGGTCTGGGACCGCCAGCCCGTCCACGAGGAGACGCTCTTCTACCGGATCGTGCAGCCGGGGAAGAACCGTTGGGGCGCCGCGTTCTGGTGCGGGACGAACGCCGCCGTGCGCGTCGAGGCGCTGCGGGAGATCGGCGGCGTCCCGACCGAGACGGTCACCGAGGACATCCACGCCACCGTGCGCCTCCAACGGCGTGGATGGAAGACCGTGTACCACAACGCCGTGCTCGCCCGCGGCCTGGCCGCCGCCGACGCCGAGCAGTTCCGCCTCCAGCGCCACCGCTGGGCGACCGGTGCGATGCAGCTGCTGCGCACCGACAACCCCCTCACGACCCCCGGGCTGACGCTCCACCAACGCTTCGCCTACCTCGCGACGATCAGCGCGTGGTTCGACTCGTGGCGCACCCTCGGGTTCCTGCTCCTGCCCCCACTGGTCATCCTCACGGGCGCGAGCCCGATCGCGGCGCCGTTGATCGTCTTCGGCGGCGTCTTCGTCGGAGTCTTCGCGATCCAGCAGCTCGCGCTCGTCGTCCTCTCGCGCGGCTACCACAGGCCGTTCGCCAGCGCCCGATTCGAGCTGACTCGGCTCGGCAGCACACTGAACGCGACGCTCGCGCTGGTCGTGGCTCGGGCCACCCGCTTCCGGGTGACGCCCAAGGGGCGGGTCGGCGACGAGCGCCGACGTATCCCGGTCCCGACCGGCCTGAAGGTCCTCGCCGCGGTGACCCTGCTCGCGGCTGCGTGGTTCGCCCTCACGCTCGCCGGCGCCACGCCGGTGCACTACGGCACGCCCGGCGTGGCGATCGGCGCCTTCGTCTGGCTGGCGCTCAACGGTCTCCTCCTCGCCGCGGCTGCGCACTGGATCGCGCGCGCGGCGCATGCGACCGAGCTGCGCGCCGCGGTTCGCTTCGCGTTCGACGAGCCGGCCACGATCGACGGCGTACCGTGCCGGGTCGTCGACTGCTCGCTCGGTGGTGCCCGCGTCATGATCGACGACGCCGACCAGGCCCGTCGACTGTTCGTGCGCGGCACCGCGCGCTCGCTCGACCTCCGCCTGGCCGGAGGTCATCTCCCGCTCGACGTCGAGCTGCGGTCGCTGCGACCGGCACCCGAGGGCTCGACGACCGTCGGGCTCGAGCTGACCGCGGGCCAGCCCCGAGCCCGGGCCGCGCTTGCCACCCTCCTGTTCCAGGGCAGCGTCGCCCCGACCTTCGCCACCGCCGTCGAGCCCGAGCCCGTCGCCGTCTGGGACCGCTCCGGCGCCCTCGTGGGGCAGGCGAGCTGACCGGAGCGGGGTTCGAGCGGTCGGAAAAGTCCAGTTGGGCCCCTGTTGGGCGGGCGGCCGCGTGCCGATGAGAGAAGGGGCCGATCCGAGACCCGGGACGAAGCCTGGGAGGCAGTCATGAACCAGCCCACCAACACCGGGACACGAGTCCGAGTCGAGTGCGAGCGCTGCGGCGTCGTCCGGCTCCCGGCCTCGCAGGTCACCCTGCGGGCCAGCGTCGACGGTGCCGCCGAGACGGTCCGCTACCGCTGCCCGCGCTGTGGGCTCCTCCACGTCGAGCCCGTCGAGCAAGAGCTCGCTGCCGCGCTGGCCGCCTGCGACGAGGTGGGGTTCGAGGCCTGGGCCGGCCCGGTCGAGACCCCGCTGCGCCCCGACGCCCCCGCGTTCTGCGCCGACGACGTCGACGAGTGGATCGAGCTGCTCACCGACGACGCGGCGCTTCGCGAATCCGTCGAAGTGCTGACGCAGCTCGACGCGCGTCGCGAGGGCAGGGAGTAGCCGTGCGACGAGTCCGCCTCATCCCCCGGAGCGCCCACAACCAGATCCTGCTGCTCGGGGTCATGTTCGTGGTCCTCGGCGGGATCGTCCTGGGTCTCGGCCTCTCTCAGCTCGACGACGTCCGCGACGATCTCGACCGGGCGAGCGACCGGCTGTCACCTGCCACGGGCCACCTGACCGACGCCGACCGTGGCTACGGCGACTCGCGGGCCGCGTTCACCGAGATGCTCGACTCGAGCGACCCGGCCGAGCAGGCGCTCCTGCTCGCGCGCACCACTGAGCAGCAGGCACTTGCCGACCGAGCCTGGAACGACTTCAAGTCCTACGCCGACGCGCTGCCCAACACGAGCAGCCTCGTCGCCGCGGTCGACTACGACGTGAGCGTCCTGAAGGACGAGGGCGCGTCGCTGCTCAACGACCCGAACCCGGAGGTGCGCGCGAGCCTCGATCGCACCTACACGCGCGTGAACGCGAGTCTCGACGCGCTGATTCGCCGGTTCTCGGACGCGAACGAGCGCGCGGTCGCCGATGCGCACGACGGTGCCAACGCGACCTTCGCATCGGTGATCGTCGTCTACAGCATCGTGTTCGCCTTGGTCGTCGCGACGACGGCAGCGGCGGTGCTGCTCACGCTGCGCCGGGAACGGCGCGAGGCGCTCCGCGAGACCGAACGCGAGACCCAGGCACGGCGGGACGAGCTCGATACCCGCCTCCAGCGCGCACTCGAGGTCTCACCGACCGAGGAGACCACGTTCGCGGTCGTCGAGGCGGCGATGCGCCGCGCGATCCCCGCGACGCCCGCCGACCTGCTCGTCGCCGAGTCCCAGCGGGGACACCTTCGCCGCGTGGCCACGACGGGTGACGACGATGCCGAGTGCACCTGTGGCGTCTCGTCACCCCGTGACTGCCCGGCCACCAGTCGAGGCGCGACCACGACGTTCAGCGGTCGCGACGCGCTCGACACCTGCCCGGTGCGGCGATCACAGGGCCGGGAGGACACCGCGACCACGTGCGTGCCCGTGAACGTGAGCGGCCATGCCACCGGCGTCATCTGCGCCCTCGGTGCTCCAGGCGCTCCCGTTCCCGACGGTGACGTGGCGACGGTCGAGCTGATCGCCCGCAAGGCCGGTGAGCGACTCACCCTCACCCGCGCGTTCGCGCGCAGCGAGAACCTGGCCCGGACCGACCCGCTCACCGGTCTGTTCAACCGTCGCACCGTCGAGGAGAAGGCCGCCGAGCTCGACGACGAGCGCCGTGAGTACGTCGTGGCCTACATCGACCTCGACCACTTCAAGCTCGTCAACGACGTCTACGGCCACGACGCGGGCGACCACGCGCTGCGCCTCTTCGCCCGCGTCCTGCGCGACAGCATCCGACCGAGCGACATCCCGTGTCGGTACGGCGGCGAGGAGTTCGTCGTCGTCTTCCCCGACTGCTCGGTGTCCGAGGGCATCGCGGTGGCCGAGCGCATCCGTGCGAAGCTCGGCGACGCGTTCGACCACGACGACCATGCTCCACGGTTCACCGTCAGCGTGGGACTGTCGCAGCCCGACGACCAACGTCCGTTCGAGGAAGTCGTCGCCGAGGCCGATGCCGCGCTGCTCGAGGCCAAGGAGACGGGTCGGGACAAGGTGGTCGTCGCCGACGAGCCTCCCGGCTCGGACACCGCCGACAGCGCGCTCCACGGTCACTGAGGGGCCGCGCCCGGTTGGGCTTCCGTTGGGTTGGCGATGGCCCTCGCGAGGTCCGGCGTGGCCATCATGACGCCGGCGTGACAGTGTGAAGCGGGGAGGCTTGTTGCCATGCCGACGGACGCGCGGGCGCGCATCGTGGCTGCTGCCGGGGTGCTCTTCGCTCGCGAGGGGATCCGGGGCAGCGGTGTCAACTCGATCATCGCTGAATCCGGGGTCGCGAAGGCCACCTTCTACCGTCACTTCCGATCGAAGGACGAGCTCGTGGCGGCGTGGCTGGAGTCGACGCTCGGGCCCCGGTCCGAAGACGTGCTCGCGGCGATGGACGAGGCAGGATCGACCGCCGCCGAGAGGATCGACGCCCTCTTCGATTCGATCACCGAGCGCCTCGAGAAGCCCGACTTCGCCGGCTTCCCGTTCATCAGCGCGGCCCTGGCGGCGCCCGACTCGCCGCCACCGGTGCGCGACCTCGTGCATCGTCAGCTCGGCGAAGCCCGTGAGGTCTTCCGCGCGCTCGCCGTGCGAGCCGGTGCCGGCGATCCCGACGCCGTCGCCACCGAGCTCCAGCTCCTGCTGCTCGGCCTGATGATCCGCGTCCGCGCCGAGCCAGAGTCCCGGGCCGAGGCGGGCACCATCGCCCGGGGCGCGGCCCAGCGCCTCCTGGCGACCTCCGGCGAGGGCCAGGAGCCTCGTCACGCCCCGCCATCACCCGGATCTGACGCAAACCTTTCCTTCTCGACCCCTTGAACCGAGACCGATCGGTCTCTACCCTGCGGTAACAACGCCGTCGGCGCGGGCGATGCCGCGGCGAGTGAGATCGCCGGGGGGTGAGGCGAATGGGGGAGGCGCTGCAGTTCGCGCCACACGCCCTCCTCGACGCGGCACCCGACGCCATGCTGGGCGTCTCACCCGACGGTCGCATCCTGTGGGTCAACGCCCAGGCCGAGCGGCTCTTCGGCTACCCCCGCGACGAGCTCGTCGGCGAGAGCGTCGACCGGCTCGTCCCCGATCCGGTCCGCGATCGCCACCACGAGCACCGGGCGCGCTACGTGGCCGACCCCCGGCCTCGCCCGATGGGCGCCGGCATGCAGCTCGCAGGCCGCAGGAAGGACGGCTCCGAGTTCCCCGCCGAGATCTCGCTCTCGGCCGTCGAGACGGACGACGGCCTCGTGGTCTCAGCCGCGGTGCGCGACGTCAGCGAGCGGCTCGCCGCGCAAGCCGAGCGAGAGCGGCTGGAGGCCCAGGCCGAGCGCGAGCGGCTCCAGCTCCGCCTCGTGCAGTCGCAACGGCTCGAGAGCCTCGGCCAGCTCGCGGGCGGCGTGGCGCACGACTTCAACAACCTCCTCGGCGTGATCCTCAACTACGCCGCGTTCGTCAACGAAGAGCTCGAGGCCGCCGACGTCGCGGCCGGGACGGACCGGTGGGCCTCGGTGCGCGACGACGTCGGGCAGATCGTTCGAGCGGGCGAGCGCGCCACCGCGCTCACCCACCAGCTGCTGGCCTTCGCGCGCCGCGAGGTGGTGCGGCCCCAGGTGCTCGATCTCAACGAAGTCATCCGGGAGGTCGAGCAGCTCCTGCTCCGATCGCTCGGCGAGCATGTGACGCTGACCACGGAACTCGAGGACGGGCTCTGGCCGGTGCTGGCAGATCCGGGGAAGATCGAGCAGGTCCTGGTCAACTTCGCCGTGAACGCTCGCGACGCCATGCCCGCGGGCGGGATGCTCACGATCGACACCCAGAACGTCGAGGCCGACGACACCTTCGCCCAACGCCACCCGGGGCTCGAGCCCGGTCGGTACGTGCGCGTGCGGGTCAGCGACACCGGCGACGGGATGAGCGAAGACGTCCGCCAGCGCGCCTTCGAGCCCTTCTACACGACCAAGCCGGGCGGCGAAGGCACCGGCCTCGGTCTCGCGACCGTGTACGGGATCATCAGCCAGGCGGGCGGCTCGGTGCAGATCTACTCGGAGCCGGGGATGGGGACGACCATCAGCACGCTGCTCCCCGCGACCGAGGAGGTCGCCGCCGAGGTCAAGGCGCCGACGGTGGATCACGCCCCCGGCGGCGGCGAGACCATCCTCGTGGTCGAAGACGAGGGGCCGCTCCGCGAGGTCACGGTGCGGATCCTCGACCGCAACGGGTACGAGGTGCTCGCCGCGGCGAACGGCCCCGAGGCGCTCGAGCTGGCGAGCGCGACCGGGCGCATCGATCTGCTGCTCACCGACGTCGTGATGCCCGAGATGCTCGGCAAGGAGCTCGCCGAGCGGCTCACCGAGCTCCGCCCCGAGCTCCTCGTCGTCTACATGTCCGGCTACGCCCAGCCGGTCCTCGCGTCCAACGGCAGCCTCGATCCCGACGTGCGCCTCATCGAGAAGCCCTTCTCCGCGCCCGCGCTCCTCGCGAAGGTGCGCAAGGCCCTCGATGCTTCGTAGGCGGAAGGAGCGAACCGGATGATCCTCGTCGTCGACGACGACCAGCAGGTCCGCGAGATGCTCGCCCGCATCCTGGCGACGCACGAGCACGAGTGCACGACGGTCGAGAGCGTCGACGACGCCCGCTCCGTGCTGGACGACCCCGCGTGCGAGCTCGTGCTCTGCGACATGATGATGCCGGGAGAGTCCGGCTTCGATCTGCTGCGTGAGCTCGCCACCGAAGAGTCGGAGATCCCGGTCGTGATGGTGTCGGGCGTCCACGACGTCGGCCTCGCCACGCTTGCCCTCGAGCTCGGCGCGTACGGCTACGTCACGAAGCCCTTCGAGCCCAACCAGGTGCTGATCGCGGTCGCGAACGCGCTGCGGCGCGCGGAGCTGGAGATCGAGAACGCCTCGTACCGGATGCACCTCGAGGAGATGGTCGACGCTCGCACTGCCGACCTCGCCGAGGCCCGGACGCAGCTGCGAGTCGCCAGCGAGGAGATGGTGAACGCGCTGTCCCAGGCGATCGAGGGCCGCGACATCGAGACCGGCTATCACATCGCTCGGATGAGCCGGTACACCGCCCTGATCGCGCAGCGGGCGGGGCTCGACGACGACACGTGCGAGCAGCTGCGCCTCGCCAGCCCCATGCACGACGTGGGCAAGATCTCGATCGCCGACGGGATCCTGTTCAAGCCCGGCCCGCTGACGCCGGCCGAGCGGACGGTGATGGAGCAGCATGCGGATGCCGGCTACACGATCCTGGCGAAGTCGGAGCATCCGCTCCTCCAGCTCGCGGCGTCCATCGCCCGGACGCACCACGAGCGCTGGGACGGCGACGGGTACCCGCTCGGGCTGGCGGGCGACGCGATCCCCCTCGAGGGCCGCATCACCGCCATCGCCGACGTGTTCGACGCGCTCGTCAGTCGCCGCGTCTACAAGGCCGCGATGCCCATGGACCGTGCGATCGAGATCATGCGCGAGGGTCGCGGCACGCAGTTCGATCCCGACCTGCTCGACCTGTTCCTCGACAGCATGGACGAGGTCGAGGCGATCCAACGGGAGTACGTGGACGCATGAGCAGCACGTCGCGTCGCGTCCTCGTCGTCGATGACGACGAGCAGATCCGCGCTGCGGTGCATCGTGCGCTCGAGGCCGAGGGGTTCCGCGTCGAGGAGGCAGCCGACGGCCCGGACGCCCTGCGTGCCGCGAGCAGCCGTCCGCCCGACGCCGTGGTGCTCGACCTCGGGCTGCCGTCGATGAGCGGGATCGAGGTTCTGGGCGAGCTCCGCCGGGCGAGCATGGTCCCGATCCTGGTGCTCAGCGGGCGGTCCGAGGAGGCCGACCGCGTGGCAGCGCTCGAGCTGGGCGCCGACGACTACGTGGTGAAGCCGTTCCTCGCCCGCGAGCTCGCCGCCCGCATCCGCAGCCTGCTGCGTCGGGCAGGTGGGACCCGGGCGACCGACACGACGATCGTCTTCGACGGCTTGGCGATCGACGTCAGCGCCCGCGAGGTGCAGGTCGACGGCGACCTCGTGGACTTCACCGCGAAGGAGTTCGACGTGCTCGTGTACCTCGCGCAGGCACCGCGGCGCGTCGTGTCACGTGAAGAGCTGCTCCGATCGGTCTGGGACTCCTCGGCGGAGTGGCAGGACGCCGACACCGTCACGGAGCACATCCGACGGATCAGGCGCAAGATCGAGGCGCCCGATGCCTCGCCGTCGTGGATCGCGACCGTCCGCGGCGCCGGATACCGGTTCGAACCTCGGGAGCAGCCGAGCCCGTCGTGAACCACCCGGGCCGATCCCGTCCGCTCGTCCTGGTGATCGACGACGACTCCGCCACGCGCACTGCCGTGGTCCGGCTCCTCGCTCCGTCGGGGATCGACTCGGTCGAGGCCGCCGACGGGCGCAGCGCGCTCCGGGTCCTGCACGAACGCCATCCGGACGCGGTGCTGCTCGACGTCGGGCTACCCGAGCTCGACGGGTTCGAGGTGCTCCAGCGCATCCGTGACGTGAGTGCGGTGCCCGTGCTGATGCTCACCGGCCGCGGGGAGGCCGCCGACAAGGTGCGCGGACTCGACGGGGGTGCCGACGACTACGTGCTCAAGCCCTTCAGCGGCGAGGAGCTCGCGGCCCGCGTCGGTGCGCTCCTCCGTCGCGTCCGTCACGACCGGAGCGCGGTCGCCGCGCCGTTCGGCGACGGTGTCGTCACGGTCGACTTCGAGCGCCGTGCGGTCACGGTCCACGGCGATCCGGTCGCGCTCACCCCGACCGAGTTCCGGCTGCTGGCCGCGCTCGTGCGCCACGCCGGCAGCGTGCTGTCGGGCGCCCAGCTGCTCGAGCAGGCGTGGGACGACCCGACCGGGGTCGGGTCCGAGCGGGTGAAGTTCGTCGTGCTGCGCCTCCGGCGCAAGCTCGAGGAAGCCGGCGCCGATCCGGCGCCGATCGAGACGGTACGAGGCTTCGGATACCGCTACCGGTCGAACTGACCGGCCCGACGGCACCTTCCGGCCACTTTCCGCGAAACCCCGACCACTCTCCGCGGGATCTGCAACCTTCCTGCAACCTGGCGGCACCCCGACGAGACCGGTCGGTCTCGATCATCTCACCATGACCTGGACCTCGGTGGAGCTGGCAGTCGTGTTCGCGGTGCTGCTGGCGCTGCCACTGCTGGTGGCCCTGCGGGCGGCCCGCCGGCGCGAGCGGGAGCTGCTCCGCGACCCCATCACCGGCCTGCCCAACCGTCGGGCGTTCGAGCGAGAGCTGGAGCAGGCCCGCCGGGCCGCCGCCGACGACCCGGAGCGCAACCTCGTGGTCGCGGTCTTCGCGCTCAAGGAGCTCAAGGAGCTCGCGGACGAGTTCGGCCAGGAGTTCGCCGACGCCGTGCTCGTCGACGTGTACGACCGCTTCCGCAAGACGGTGCCGAGCGCCGTGACCCGCCTCGACGGTGACGAGCTGATCGGCTGCGCCGCGACGCTCGCTCCGCTCGAGGTCGTGATGGACGAGCTCTCGGCGCGTCTCACCATGCTGTCGCGCCCGGTGGAGATCGACGGTCGCACCGTGGTCGTGCACGGGTGCGCCGGGATCGCGGTCGCGTCCCCCGAGGACGGGGCGCTCGAGACGCTGCGCAACGCGGGGCTGGCCCTGCGGCGGGCGCGCCGACTCGAGCACGCGGCGGTCTGTCGGTACGAGCCGGAGATGCTCGACGAGCTCCGGCGCCGGATGGCCATCGAACGTGACTTCGAGCAGGCGCTCGCGGCCGGCCAGTTCGAGGTGCACTACCAGCCGATCGTCCGCGCCAGCGACGGACGTCCGACGAGCGTCGAGGCGCTCGTGCGCTGGCGTCATCCCGAACGTGGACTGCTCCAGCCGGCCGAGTTCATCAGGATCGCCGAGGCCAACGGGTTCATCGTGCCGCTCGGCGCCCACGTGCTGAGCGAGGCCTGCCGCCGGGTGCAGGAGTGGCGCGTGCGCGCGCCCGAGCTCGCCGACCTCGGGGTCAGCGTCAACGTGTCGCCGCGCCAGATGGTGGGCAACGAGTTCGCGACGCACGTGCGCGGCGTGCTCGCCGAGACCGGTCTCCCGGCATCGCACCTGACGCTGGAGATCACCGAGAGCGTCGCGACGAGCGACGCGGTCGTCGGGCAGCTCCGCGGGTTGCGGGCACTCGGCGTGCGCGTGGCGATCGACGACTTCGGTACCGGCTACTCGTCGCTGTCGACGCTGGTCGAAGCCCCCTTCGACGTGCTGAAGATCGACCGGGCGTTCGTCGACCAGATCGACCGCTCCCCGAAGAAGGTGCTGCTCACGTCGACGATCCTCCGGCTGGGTCGCCAGCTCGGCCTGGTCACGATCGCAGAAGGGGTCGAGCGGATCGAGCAGCTCGAGGTCCTGCGGACCCTCGGGTGCGTGGAGGTCCAGGGCTACCTCGTCGCCCGCCCGGCACCGGCGGCCGCGACGCTCTCGCGGCTGGTGCGGCGGACCAGCGACGCCCGGGACGCCGAGGCGACGGTGGCATCCCGAGACATCGAGACGGAGTCGCGCCCCCTCACGTCGCCGGTCGCCTCGCACGATCCAGGCGCGGTGGACGCCGAGGGCCTGATCACGGTGTCGCTGGGCCCGGCACCCTCGACGTACGCGCTGTCGTGGGTCGACTACGTCCGAGAGCTGCTCGGATCCGTCGGTGACGGCGACGTCTCGCGCACCGAGCTCACGACGGTACAGCGCTTCGTCGACCGCTGGGAGCGCGCCGCGCTCGCCGCAGACGTGTTCCGGTGGCGGGACCGAGAAGACCCCGAAGTCCTCTGGACGCTCCTGCGCGCCGCGAAGCACGTCAACGACGCGTACGTCCGACGGTCGACGGAAGGCCGGCACCTCACCCCGCCACCCGAGGCGGTCGCGTTCCGCGAGCAGCTCATCGAGCAGATCCTCCAGGCGCTCGGCGAAGAGGTCGACGAGCCCGGCTCGATCGACCAGGTCGCGCAGCACCAGAGCGCCTGGCCCGAGATCGGGCCGCTGCACGCAGCCTGACCTCGCGGTTTGACCTCAGCGCGAGGCGCCTCCGAGCCCGAGGTGATGCGGAAAGGGGAACGCCTCCACCCGGCCGGTGCCGTCCTCGGCATCGCGCCCCAGCGAGTGGTACCGGCGGTGCTCGAACCACCAACGATCGTCGTGATGGCGGTACCGATCGTGGTAGACGCCGAAGGCGTTGATCCACCGACCGGTCTCGCGATCGGTGCGCAGCTCGCACATGTAGACGCGCGCAGTCGCGGCGTCCGCGTCACCCTGGGGAGCGAGCGCGATCAGGGAGTTGAGGATCACGAACTCGAAGAACTCGAACCGCTCGATCGCGCCGCCGATGAACGTACCCAGCGCATCGGGTCCCTCGAAGCGAAGGGGCTCGTTGGTGCGGGTGTCGACCTCGACGACCGCATCGGGCAGGAACAGGTCGCCCAGCTCGGGCCAGGCGCGGCGGGTGACGACGTCGGCGTAGGAGTCCTGGAGCCGACGGACCGCGAGGTAGTCGTCCGCGGACCCCGCCTTGGAGGGCACGGGCACGGTGTGATGGTATCGATGCCGATGCTCCGGATGACCGCCGCCGTCCTCGCCGTCGGCTTCGTGGCGCTCGCGGCGGCGACCCCGGCGGGCGCCGGCCTCGAAGGACGCGAGATCGAGTTCCGCGTTCGGTCCAAGGACTCCGACACCGCGTGCGTGTCGTACTACGAGACGAAGGGCAAGCGGGGCCCCGCGAAGCACTTCGATCGGGTCACCCAAGACATCGTCGACCTGCCGTTCTCCACCACCGTGGGCGCGACCGCGAAGGCGCGCCACTGGGCGATCGCCGCCTGGGCCACCGACGACTGCGCGTCGACCGATGACCCGGTCGGCACGGTTCGATGCGCCATCGTGGTCGACGGCAAGCGACAGGCGCGGTCGTCGGCGAACGACGCCATCGCCTTCTGCTTCTCCTGAGCCGCCGCGCGGACCGACCGGTTCGTCGTCGCGCGCTACGGTCCCCGCCCGTGGGAACGACCTTCGACGCCGACCAGCTGATCGCCACCGCCGCCGACCGGGCCGGCCTCGACGACTTCGGCGAACCGACCTTCCGCGACGGACTCGGCGTGCTGCTCGACACGATCGCGAGCGAGGGGCGACTGAGCGAGCTCGGGGCCGCGATCACCCCGGACATCCTCGTCGGCTACCTCACCAACCGGCTCGCGATCGTCGACTGGCACGCGCAGCATCCGGACCTCGCGTCGCTCGACCTCGGCCCGATGGTGTTCATGATCGGCATGGGTCGCACCGGCACGACCATCCTCCAGGACCTGCTCGCGCAGGACCCGGCCGCGCGGGCGCCGTTGACGTGGGAGGTCGACCTCCCCGTGCCCCCGCCCGAGCTGGCCACGTACACGACCGACCCCCGCATCGCGGAGGTCGAGGCGCAGATGGACCTCGCACACCAGGCGCGTCCGGAGATGCAGAAGATGCACCCCACGGGTGCGCGCCTCGCGCAGGAGTGCGTCCGCATCACGGGTGGCGAGTTCGCCAGCGTGATCTTCGGGAGCCAGTACCGGGTGCCGTCGTACCTGCGGTGGGTGATCGACGAGGCCGACATGGCACCGACGTACCGGTACCACCACCGCTTCCTCCAGGTGCTGGGGGCCGAGTACCGAGGGGAGCGCTGGGTGATGAAGTCGGGCGCGCACCTCTGGGCGTTGCCCGCGCTGCTCGGTGAGTACCCCGACGCCCGCTTCATCCAGACCCACCGCGATCCGGTGAAGATCGTGGCGTCGCTGTCGTCGCTGTTCCACTATCTCGGCGGGATCTTCAGCGACGAGGTGACGCTCGTCGACACCGCCCGCACGTGGTCGGACATGATCCTCGAGGGCCTCGATCGGTCGGTCGACGCGCGCGAGAACGGTCTGATCGCGCCGGATCGTGTGGTCGACGTGCAGTTCGAGGCGTTCATGGCCGACCACTGGGGGACGATCCGCGGCATCTACGACCAGTGGGGTGTCGAGCTGACCCCCGAGGTCGAAGGGCGGATGAAGGCGTTCCTCGACGACCACGGGCGCGAGAAGCACGGCAAGCACCTCTACAAGTTCGCCGACACCGGCCTCGACGAGGGCGAGATCCGCGAGCGAGCCAAGCGCTACACCGACTACTTCGACGTGCCCGTCGAAGGCGTGCGTAGCTGAACCCTCCTGACGAAGGTGAGCTACGCATCCGGGTCCGGGGGAACCGAGGTGCGCGTCCTGGTGAGCCTCGACATCGACGGGACGATGGAGTTCGGGGATCCGCCGGGGCCGATCACGGTGGCGCTGGTGCGCGAGCTCGCGGATGCGGGGCTGGTCATCGGCTGCGCGTCCGACCGCACGCGCGCCGACCAGGAGTCGACGTGGGGCGCCCACGGGCTGACGATGGCGTTCGTCGGCGGCAAGCACCACCTCCACGAGGTGCGCTCGCGTCACGACGCTCTGCGGTACGTGCACGTGGGCGACACGCACGTCGACGAGCACTTCGCGGGTCTCGCCGGGTTCGAGTTCGTCACGGTCGACGACCCGGCCGGGGCGCTCGACGCACTCGCGGCCCTCGCCACCCGGCCCACGTGACGACCCTCCCGTAGGCTGCCGCCATCGCCTCCAACGACCCGCGGGCACCCTCGAGCGACCGCGTCTCGGGCACGGTCTGGCTGATCTTCGTCGGGCTCCAGCTTGGGATGATCCTGTCGACGATCGACGGGACGATCGTCGCGACCGCGCTCCCGACGATCGCGACCGACCTCGGCAACCAGGAGCTGCGGTCGTGGGTGATCACCACCTACTTGCTCGCGCTGATCGCGACCATGCCCCTCTACGGGAAGCTCGGCGACCTCTACGGGCGCAAGCGCGTGTACATCACCGCGATCTCGATCTTCACAGCGGGCTCGATGCTGTGTGGTGCGGCGGGGACGATGGAGCAGCTGCTCGTCGCCCGCTTCGTGCAGGGCATCGGCGCGGGCGGGATCGGGGCGCTCGCGATGGCGATCGTCGCCGACATCGTCCCGGCCCGACAGCTCGGCCGCTGGCTCGGCTACCAGGGCGCGATCTTCGCCTGCGCGAGCCTGGTCGGCCCGCTGACGGGTGGGCTGTTCGTCGACAACCTCTCGTGGCGCTGGGCCTTCTACGTCAACCTGCCGTTCGCCGCGGCGAGCATCGCCATCGTCGCGACACAGCTCAACGTCCCCTACCGGCGGATCCGTCACAGCCTCGACATCGCCGGTGCAGCGCTGCTCACGAGCGCGCTCGCGTGCGTCGTGCTCGCTGCGAGCATCGGCGGGCGCAGCAACGACTGGACCTCACCCGAGGTGCTCGGGCTCGCCGCGGGGATGGTGGTGCTCGCGGCGGTGTTCGTGTGGCACGAGCGGGGTGCCGCCGAGCCGATCCTCCCGTTCCGACTCATGCGCCAGCCGGTGGTGCGCTACGCGGCCGGCCTGAACGCGACGAGCGGCGCGACGTTCGCGTCGGGCATCTACTTCATCCCGGTGTTCGTGCAGCAGGTGCAGGGGCTGAGTGCGACGGAGTCGGGCTTCCTGCTCGTGCCGTTCATGTTCACGGTGGCGTTCACCACGCTGCTGGCGGGCCGCGCGGTCGAGCGCACCGGGCGCTATCGCACGTGGCCGATCGTGGGCTCGCTGATCTCGATCGCCGCCGTCGGCGTGCTCACGACCCTCGGTCTCGACACACCGGTCTGGCTGATCGCGGTGTACGGCGCGATCCTCGGCGCGGGCATCGGGTTCGTCATGCAGACGTCGCTGCTCGCGCTCCAGAACGGTGCCGAGACGCGCGACACCGGCGTCGCGACGTCGAGCGCGCTGCTCGCCCGGATGCTGGGCAGCACCCTGGGGGTCGCGGTGTGCAGCGCGGCGCTCCAGTCGCAGCTCGGTGGCGCGTCGTCGGCCGGTGCGTACGCCGACGCGCTCCCCGCGGTCTACTACGCGGCGCTCCCGGTGACGCTGATCATGCTGGTGCTGGCCCTGCGCCTCCCCCAGCTCTCGCTGCGCGAGGACGCCCGCTTCGACTTCGACCCCCCGGGCGACGCCGCCGTCGCGCATTGACCCCCGCGCTCTCGAGGCGTATCTCAGACCCCCATGAGGGGTCCGAGATACACATCAAGGGTGTTTCGGCTAAGAATCACGCCGTGATGCGACGAGGGGGGATCGTCGGCGTCGTGGTCGCGACGCTGACGTGCACGGCGGCGACGGCGGCATGGGCCGGCGGGCCGGGCGACTCCGGAGGGGGTGCTGACGTGCGCACGCCGACGGTGAGCGGGCCGGTGACCGGAGGGCAGGGGAGCCCGAGCCTCCTGTCGACCAACTTCGAGGCGGCCTCGGTGCAATACGCCCGCGACGAGTACTTCGTCGAGGGCGAAGCCGTGTCCTACGCACCCGATGGCGAGCTGGGCCGGAACGGTCGCTGGACGGTCACCGAGGGCGAGTCGGCGCCCTTCACGACCCGCATCGTGGTGTACAAGCCGGCCGATCCGGCCGCGTTCAACGGCACGGTCTTCGTCGAGTGGCTCAACGTCAGCGCCGGCTTCGAGAACGCGACCGACTGGTTGCTCCTGCACAACCAGATCATCCGGATGGGTGCCGCGTGGGTCGGCGTATCGGCGCAGCAGGCCGGCGTACAAGGTGGCGCGGAGGTCATCGAGGGCGCGACGGAGGGCGGCCTGAAGGGCGGCGACCCCGAGCGCTACGCGTCGCTCTCCCACCCGGGCGACGAGTACTCCTACGACCTGTACACCCAGGCCGGCGTCGCAGCGTCCGGAGACGCCGACGGGGTGAACCCGTTCGAAGGCTACGACGTGCAGCGCGTGATCGCCATCGGCGAGTCGCAGTCGGCGTTCCGCATGACCACCTACGTCAACGCAGTGCACCCGCTCGCCGAGGTGTACGACGGCTTCCTCGTCCACAGCCGCAACGGCAGCGCCGCGCCGTTCGGTGAGTCCGATCTGAGCCTGCCCGACGAGGAGATCCCTCGCAGCGTCCGCATCCGCACCGACCTCGACGTCCCGGTGCTCACGTTCCAGACCGAGACCGACCTGACGCTGCTCCAGTCCACACCATCGCGGCAACCCGACACCGACACGCTGCGCCTCTGGGAGGTCGCGGGAACTGCACACGCCGATGCGTACACCGGCGCGCTCGGCTTCAACGACGTCGGCGACGGCTCGGCCGAGCTGACGCTGCTCGATCCCGCGCAGGCGACGGGCGGTCCGCTCAGCTGCGAGACACCGGTGAACGCCGGCGCGCAGTACGCCGCGCTCAGCGCCGCGCTGGCGCATCTCGACCGGTGGGTCGCCGACGGGACGCCGCCGCCGAAGGCACCGAGGCTGAAGACCACGGGCAGCGGCGAGCGGCTCCGCATCGTGCGCGACGACGATGGGATCGCAGTCGGCGGCATCCGCACCCCCATCGTCGACGCGCCGATCGCGGTGAACACCGGCGAGGAGAACGAGGGCGGCCGCTTCTGCTCGCTCTTCGGCACGACGGCGCCCCTCGACGCGGCGGCGCTCGCCGCGCGCTACCCGGGCGGCGTCGACGAGTGGCGCCAGGCGTTCGCCCAGGCGGCCGCCGAAGCCGTGGACGCCGGCTTCTGGCTCCAGCCCGAAGCCGACCGCTTCGTCGCCGCCAGCCAGCAGATCACCTTCCCCTGATCGATCGCTTGGACGTCACCTGCCCCTGATCGTTTCGGCGTCAGGAGACCCGCGTGGGACGGGTCTGCTGACGCCAGAACGCTGTGGGACGCGGGTCAGCCGAGGTCGATGCCGCGGATCTTGATGATGAAGTCGGCCTCGATGGGCGCGCCGACCTCGGCGTCGCGGCTGCCGGTCCAGGCGCCGACGCCCTTGGCGCCGATCATGGCGCCGGTGCCCTCGATGACGCGCAGCTTCGATGTCAGGTCGGCGCCGCCGTCGTCCCGCGCGCTCGCCTCACCCGTCATGGTGAACCCGACCTGCGCCTGCGACGCGAACGTGAGCGTGACGAACCCCGTGAAGCGGCCACTGCCGTCCTCGTAGTTCACGTCGCCCTGGAGCTCGACCTGGATGGGGCCCGAGTCGCTCTCACCGGTGCCCGTGAACAGGATCGACCCGTAGGTGAACTCACCGTCGGCGCCGACGTCGTGCAGGTTGGAGCCCTGCGGCGTGAGCGCGACGTGGAACTGGGTGATCTGGACCTTGTTCTTGCCCGAGCCACCCGACGATCCGGCCAGGGCCGGAGCCGTGGTCAGCCCGACGAGCGAGGCAGCGACGACGAACGTGGCGGTGAGACGCGCGATTCGAGACATGGCGCAGCAACGTAGCCGCACGGCCGCTGCACGGTGCGTCAGAACATGTTCCAGGTTGCGACGTCGGCGACCGGGGCGCGGGCGGCGCGGGCGAAGTCGTCGCCGAGCGTGTAGGCGACGGGGAACAGGCCGGCCTGCATGTGGGTCTCGTAGGGGATGCCGAGCAGCTCGGCGACCTCGCGCTCGCGGTGCAGCGTCAGCGTCGTCCATGCGGACCCGAGCCCGCGCGAGCGCAGCGCCAGCATGAAGCTCCACACCGCGGGGAGGATCGAACCCCACAGGCTCGCCTGGTCGAAGACGTCGCCACCGGCGTCGGGCCCACGATCGGTGCGCCCGGCCACCACCGGCACCACGAGCACGGGCACCTCGTGCAGGTGCTCGCGCAGGTGGTAGACGGACGAGCCGATGCGCTGGGCCATCTCGCTGGAGTAGTCGACCTTGTCGCCCGATCGCTTCCCGGTGCGCGGGCGATTCACGTAGTCGTCCATGGCTGCGCCGTAGATGCGCGCGAGCTCGCCACGGGTGTCGGGGTCGTCGACGAGGATCCAGCGCCAGGGCTGGGTGTTGGAGCCGTTGGGTGCCTGAAGGGCGAGCTCGAGGCACTCCTCCACGACTGCGCGCGGCACCGGCTTCGTGAGATCGAGTCGCTTGCGCACCGCGCGGGTCGTCGTGAGCACCTCGTCGACGCCCAGGCCCGACGGCGGCTTGCGGAACAGCGTGTCCCACGCGGCGAGGGTGCCCCAGTGCTCCCAGATCCGGTCGATCAGACCGTCCTCGCGGAAGTGGAAGAGGAACCCGTAGACGTTCTCGTAGTCGCGCCCACCGACGGTCGTCGCCCGGTACGTGTGCTGGCGGAAGACGAAGTCGCCGTCGCAGATCGTGATCACGTCGTCGAAGCGCGCCGTCGACAGGTCGTAGCGATCGACCCGCTCCCCGGTGGACAGCGTCGTGTGACCGCCGCGGGCGAGCAGGAACTCGCCGATCGCCTCGCGTCCGCGGAACTCGGTCTCGCCCTCCGCGCCGGGGAGGCGGCCGAGACCGTTCCACCACACGCAGTCGTCGGCCAGCAGCGACAGCCGGTCGACCGAGCGGTCGCCCTCGAAGAAGAGGCGCACGGTCTCGACCGGGTCGGTCGCCACACGCGTCGTCACGCCGGGCAGCGTACGCTCGCCCGGTGCAGTGCGGGGCCTGCGGTCACGAGAACCGCGACGGTGCTCGCTTCTGCGACGAGTGCGGGACCGCGCTCGCCGCACCTCGGACGCGGGCACCCGAGCTGCCGCGCGACCTCGCCGGAGGGCGCTACCGCGTGGAGCGCTTCCTCGGCGAGGGGGCGCGCAAGCGCGTCTACCTGACGCACGACACCCGCCTCGACCGTCCGGTCGCGGTCGCGGTCGTCAAGACCGAGGGCCTCGACGAGGCCGGACGGCGCCGGATCGACCGTGAGGCGCGTGCGATGGCGCGGCTCGGCGACCACCCCAACATCGTCACGGTCTACGACGTCGTCGACGACGACGGCGTGCCCCAGATCGTGTCCCAGTACGTGGGCGGTGGCACGCTCGCCGACCGTCTCGACGAGCAGCCCGACCGCCGTCTCCCGATCGACGACGCGGTCCGGGTCGGCGAGGAGCTCGCGCTCGCGCTCTCGCATGCCCACGGCCTCGGGATCGTCCACCGCGACCTCAAGCCCGCCAACGTGTGGCTCGACGTCGACGGGTCGGCGCGCCTCGGCGACTTCGGCCTCGCCGCGCTCACCGACGAGTCGCGCCTCACGAGCGAGGGGATGGTCGTCGGCACCGTCGCGTACCTCGCTCCCGAGCAGGCCACCGGACGACCGGCCGACGCGCGCGCCGATCTCTACGCGCTGGGCGCGGTGCTCTACGAGCTCCTCACCGGTCGGCCGCCGTTCCTCGGCGACGACGCGGTCGCGGTCATCTCCCAGCACCTCAACACCGCGCCCATGGCGCCCGCGTGGCACAACGCCGACGTGCCGCGCGTGCTCGACACGCTCGTGCTCGAGCTGCTCGCGAAGGACCCGGACGATCGTCCGGCGTCGGCGGACGCCGTGGTCGCAGCGCTCCGCGCAGCGCGGTCCGAGCCGGCGGCCCCGGCGCCTCCGTCGGCCGCGCCGCCCGCGGCCACGGCCGCCGACTGGCGGACGTTCGTCGGACGCGACGACGAGCTCGCGGTGGTGCAATCCGCGTGCGACGACGCGGTCGGCGGCCGGAGTCGGCTCGTGCTCGTGCTCGGCGAGCCGGGGATCGGCAAGACACGCCTCGTCGAGGAGGCCACGGGCTACGCGGCGGTGCGCGGCGCGCAGGTGTGCTGGGGCCACTGCTACGACGGCGAGGTGGGTGTCCCCTACCTGCCGTTCGTCGAGGCGTTCCGGGCGTACGTACGCGGTCACGACGACGACGAGCTGCGCGCCGAGCTCGGGAACGAGGCGCCCGAGATCGCGACCATGGTGTCCGAGCTGCGCCAGCGCTTCCCCGACATCCCGGTGCCGCCGACGCTCGACGCCGACGCGGAGCGCCTCCGGCTGTTCGACGGCGTGGCGACGTTCCTCGGCAACGCGTCGCGCGAACACCCCATCGTCATCGTGCTCGACGACCTGCATTGGGCCGACAAGCCCACGCTGCTCATGCTCCAGTACCTGGCGCGGCACCTCCGACACGAGCGGATCGCGATCATCGGCACGTACCGCGACGTCGACCTCGACCGGCAGCACCCCCTCGCCGACACGATCGCCGCTCTTCGCCGCGAGCGCCTGTACGAGCGCGTCGTGCTGCGCGGGCTCACCCGGGACGGGGTGAAGGACCTCATCGAGGCGATCGGCGGCCAGTCGACACCCGACCTGTTCGCCGACACCGTGTACAAGGCGACTGAGGGCAATCCGTTCTTCGTCGCCGAGGTGCTCCGACATCTCGTCGACACCGGGGCGCTCCGGTTCGTCGACGGTCAGTGGATCGGCACCGCCGAGGGCGTTGCCGAGAACCTGCCCGAGGGCGTGCGCGAGGTGATCGGTCGTCGGCTCAGCCGGCTGTCCGACGACGCGAACGCGATGCTCACCGTCGCCGCGGCGATGCCGGGCGGCTTCACGTTGCCGATCGTCGGCACGGTCAGCGGCGAGGACGAGGACCGAGTCCTCGACCTGCTCGACGAAGCGCTCGACGCGCAGATCGTGCGCGAGCGCGCTCGACACGCCGGCACGTACGAGTTCTCACACGCGCTGATCCGCCAGACCCTCTACGGCGAGCTCAGCACTCCGCGCCGAGTGCGCCTGCACCGCCAGATCGGCGAGGCCCTCGAAGGCGTCTCGTCGAACGCCGGCGAGGCCCCACTTGCGGAGCTGGCCTACCACTGGTTCCAGGCCGCGCCGAGTGGCCACGTCGAGAAGGCGGTGGACTACGCGCGTCGCGCCGGCGACCGGGCGCGGGGCGCCGCCGCGCACGACGAGGCGGCGCGCTTCTACGACCAGGCGCTCCAGGCGCTGGAGCTGCTCGACGAGGTCGACGAGCACCAACGGGCCGACCTGCTGCTGGAGAAGGGGTCGGCGCTGCGCCTGGCGGGTGAGACCGCAGGCGCCGACGCGGCGCTCGACGAGTCCGCGGCGCTGGCCCGGCGGCTCGACGACAGCGACCTGCTCGCGCAGGTCGCGCTCGCGGCGACCGCCGGGTTCTGGGCCGGCGCCGACGACGATGCGCGCAGCGGTGTGCTCGAGGAGGCGCTGCGAGTCGTCGGCCCCGATCGTCCGGCCCTACGGTCGCGACTGCTCTCGCGCCTCTCGTCCTTCTACCTGTTCCGTGACTCCGAGCACTGCAAGGCTCTGGCCCACGAGGCTGTCGACCTCGCGCGCGTGGCCGACGACTCGACCGCGCTCGCACTCGCGCTCTACGCGACGTCGTGGACCGTCGTGGACGAGCACAGCGGCGAGATCGACCGCATCTACGACGAGATCACCCGGCTGCTCGACGAGAGCCCGACGTTCGACATCGCGGCGACCTCCCAGATGGGGCCCGTGCTCCGGGCCGAGATCCGCAGCGATCGGGCGGCGCTCGATCAGCGACTGGCCGCGTACCAGCGCACGGTCGAGCGGACCCGCGCGCCGTCGTGGGCGGCGATGTTCACCCAGCTCGAGGCCCAGCTCGCGATCCTCGAGGGTCGGTACGACGACGGCGAGGAGCTGGGCCTGAAGATCCTCGAGCACGGCCGACGCGTCGGTGACCCGTCGGCGGTGACCAACTACGGCATCTGCATGATGGTCCCGTGGCGCGAGCAGGGACGGGTCGAGCCGCTGGTGGAGCCGACCCGACGGGCCGTCGAGCGCGCACCCAAGGTCCCGGCCTGGCGATCGGGCCTCGCCCAGCTGTACCTCACGATCGGGAGCCTCGACGACGCGCAGCGCGAGCTCGACGAGCTCGCCGAGATCGACTTCGTGATGCCCAACGACCCGGGCCTGCGCTACGGGCTGTGCGGAGCGGCCGAGGTCGCGGCCGCGCTCGTCGACCGCGCGCGCTGCGAGGAGCTGTACGAGCTGCTGCTCCCCCATGCGGGACTCGGCGTGCTGCTCGGACCGGCGGCCTACCACGGGGTCGCCGACCGCTACCTCGGGCTCCTCGCGACGGCGCTCGGACGACACGACGACGCGATCGCCCACTTCGAGGCGGCGTTGGTGCTGCTCGATCGATTGGGAGCACGCGCCTGGAAGGCCCGCACCCAGCACGACCTCGCCTGCGCGCTGCTCGGACGTGATGCCGACGGGGACGCGGCCCGGGCGCTGGCCCTGCTCAACGAGTCGCTCGACGCGGCGCAGCAGATCGGCATGTCGGTGCTGGTCGACCAGGTCCTGCCCCACAAGCTCGAGCTCCAGGGGATCGAGTCGGGCGGTTCGCTCGACGCGTCCATCGACGCGGTCAGCGCCGCGGTGCAGGGCGAGCGGCCCGACCTGCGCCGCCACGCGGCGGTCGACGGCCACCTCACGCTGTGCTTCTCCGACATCGAGGGCTACACCGCCAAGACCGACCGCCTCGGTGACGTCGCCATGCAAGGGGTGCTCCGCGCCCACAACGACATCTTGCGGCGCGCGCTCGCGGCCCACGGCGGCGTCGAGGTGAAGAGCCAGGGCGACGGGTTCATGCTCGCGTTCACCGAGCCAACGTCTGCGGTGCGCTTCGCGCTCGACCTCCAGCGTGGCATCGACGCCCACGACTTCGGCGCCGACGCGGGCAGCGTCCGCGTGCGCGTCGGGATCCACACCGGTGTCGTGCTGCGCGAAGGCGATGACTTCTTCGGCCGCACCGTGATCGTCGCGGCCCGGGTCGCGGACCGCGCCGAGGGCGGTGAGATCCTGATCACCGACGACGTGCGTGACGCGATCGACGACGCGATCGCGCTCGGACCGTCACGCGACGTGGAGCTGAAGGGGTTCTCGGGGACGAGGACCGTGCACCCGGTCGCCCGCTGACCGCAGGCCGTCAGTCGGGCAGGCCGTCAGTCGGGCTGGATGATCACCTTCAGGCGCTGCTCGCCCGGCTGGCGGAACGGGTACTCGTCGGCGCCGAGGTACTTCTTGGCGAGCCGGTCGATGCTCTCATCCGCGCCCTCGGTGGTGCGCTCGACGACGGTGCCGTTGACGAGGATGTGCTGGTAGTCGTCGCCCGGCTTGGTCGCCGAGAGCGCGACCGGCGCGCCCGGCTGGGTGAGCGCGTCCTTCTTGCGGCCGAGCGCGGTGTTGTACTCGATGCGGCCGTCGTCGAGGACGTCGACCCACACCGCCGACACGTGGGGCTTGCCGGCGCCGTCCACGAAGCCGAGGTGGACGATCGCCTTGTCGCTGAGGATCTCGCGTGCCTGGTCGGTGAGCGGCATGACGGCTCCTTGGGTCGCTCGGGGTCGGTCGGCGTCTGAGGCCCCAACCGGCGGGGCCCGCCCGGTGTTCCCTACCCCGTGGCCGCCGCGTTCACCGCCTCGATCCGCTCGCACGCCTCGAGGTACTCCTCGACGAGCGTGGCGATGACGTCGCGGGTCTTGCGCTCCTGGGTCATCAGCCCGACGGTCTGACCGACCGGGTTGAAGAACACGTCACGGCTCTGCTCGGGGTAGCGGGAGCCCCGGGCGACGCACTCGCCCGAGACCATGTACTGCATGGGCATCGGGAGCGGGTCGGGCGTGTCCGGGCGCTCCCACGCGTCGGTCCAGTCGTTGCGGATCATGCGGCACGGCTTGCCGGTGAACGACTTCGACCGGATGGTGTCGCGGCTCTCCTTCTCGAGGAGCTGCGCCTTCTGCGCGTCGCTCGTCGATGCCTCCTCGACGGTGAGCCACAGCGAACCGGTCCACGCGCCCTGGCACCCGAGGCCGATGGCCGCGGCGATCTGTGCGCCCGTGCCGATGCCGCCCGCCGCGAGGACGGGGATCGGCGCGACGGCCGCGACGACCTGGGGCCAGAGCACGAGCGACCCGATCTCGCCGGTGTGGCCGCCGCCCTCGGTGCCCTGGGCGATCACGAAGTCGAGGCCGGCCTCCTTGTGGTGCAGCGCCTGGTCGGGTCGCCCGCACAGCGCACCCACGAGACGGCCGGTCGCCTGCACCTCGCGCACCACCTCTTCGGGCGGCGTCCCGAGCGCGTTCGCGATGACGCGCACCTTGTCGTGGCCGAGCGCGACCTCGACCTGCGGCGTGGCCGTCGCCTCCGACCACCCGAGGAGCTGACCGGTGGCGGTCTCACCGTCGGGGAGCTCCGGCACGCCGTGCTGGGCGAGCACGTCCTTGGCGAACTCGATGTGGCCCGCGGGCACGAGCGCGCGCAGCTGCTCGGCGAGCTTGTCGGGGTCCATCTCGCCCTGGCCCTCGTACTTGCCCGGGATGACGACGTCGACCCCGTAGGGCTTGTCGCCGACGTGCTCGTCGATCCAGGCACACTCGATCTCGAGCTGCTCGGGGCTGAAGCCGACGGCGCCGAGGACGCCGAAGCCGCCGGCCTTGCTCACCGCGGCGACGACGTCGCGGCAGTGGGTGAAGGCGAAGATCGGGTACTCGATGCCGAGCTGGTCACAGATGGGTGTGCGCATGCGACCAGGATGCGCACCCTCCACCCCTCCAGGCAAGGCGAGGCCGGGCGGGCGCCTACCGCTTCTGCGACGGCGGCGCGCGCAGGTCGGCCGTGGCGAACTCGGCGAGGCCCGCAGAGAAGGGGACCTCGGCCCAGAACCCGAGCTCCTGCGCCGCGAGCGTGGGCGACCCGACGATGTGGCGCACGTCGCCGGCCCGCCACTCGCCGGTGATCTCGGGCACCGTGGAGCCGTCGCCCCACGCTGCGCAGAGGCCCGCCGCCAGGTCGCCGACCGTCCGGGGGTCGCCGCTCGCCACGTTGCAGGCCAGCGGGCCACCACCGGATCGACCGAGCGCGAGCTCGTTGGCCCGTGCGACGTCGTGCACGTGCACGAAGTCGCGTCGCTGACGTCCGTCCTCGAACACGCGCGGCGCCTCACCGCGCTCGAGCGCGGCCCGGAACAGGCTCGCCACCCCGGCGTAGGGCGTCTGTTGAGGCATCCTCGGCCCGTACACGTTGTGGTAGCGCAGCATCGTCAGCGTCACCTCGGGATGCTCGAGCGCGAACGCCACGCACAGGTGCTCCTGGTGCACCTTGGTCGCGGCGTACACGCTGCGCGGGCGCAGCGGCGTCGTCTCCGGCACCGGCAGCGGCTCCAGCGGTCGGTCGCACCGTGGGCAGCGCGGCTCGAACCGGCCGCGTGCGAGCTCGGGGACGGACCGGGTCAGGTCGTCGGCCGGGCCGTGCGCGGCGCAGCGGGCGATGCCGGCGCCGTACACGACCATGCTGCTGGCGAGCACGAACGACCCGGCGAAGCCGGCCTCGTGCAGGGCCCGGAGCAGCACCGCGGTGCCGAGGTCGTTGTCCCGGGTGAACGCAGTCACGTCGGAGAAGTCGGCGCCCAGGCCGACCATCGCCGCCTGATGGCACACCGCATCGACCGCTCGAGCCGAATCGCGCACGGCGTCGAGGTCGACGACGTCGACGCGTCGCACGTCGACGTCCGCTCGCTCGTAGTCGGGCGCTCCGCCGTGGGCGAGCGGGTGCAGCACGTCGAGCACGCGCACCTCGTGCCCGGCGTCGACGAGTCGATCGACGACGTGCGAGCCGATGAAGCCGAGGCCGCCGGTCACGAGGACGCGCACGTCACCACCCCGTCCGTACGACGACCTGGATCGTGAGGGCCGTCGCGAGCTGCGCGCCGAGCCAGGTGCGCAGGTGGACCCGGTCGCGCGCCAGCACCCAGGCCGCCGGCAGGAGCCAGATCGCGAAGGGGAGCCAGATCCGCTCGGTCTCGGCCTTCGAGAGGCCCGAGACGTTCGCGAGCGCGATCGCGCCGAGCGCACCGCCCACGAGGAGCCAGGTGCGGCTGCGACCGAGCCGGGCGAGCCCCACGGCGACGGCGGGGCCGACGACGAGGGCGAGCGCGCCCAGGTTCGCCACCAGGAACGCGAAGTAGGGCCGTCCGTTCGAGATGCCGTCGGCGTACCGCTCGTGCGTCGCGGCCAGCCCGTCCAACAACCAGAACCCCGCGGCGGCAGCGGCACCGAGGACCGCGAGCCCGCCGACCGACGCGAGCACGATCGGGCGAGCGCGCCGCCGCGCACACGCGACGACGAAGGGCACGAGGGCGAGCAGCACCAGCCCGTAGGACATCAGCAGGGCGACGCCGAACAGCAGGCCACCGACCAGGGCGAGGACATCACCCCACTGGTCGCGCCGGCCCGTCGCGAGGACCACGAGTGCGGCAGCCCATGCGCCGATGCCGGCGAAGAGCGCGTCGGCCGACGACGCGATCCAGATCGCGGCGGGCACGACGACCAGGAACGGCGCCGCCGAGCGAGCCACGGCCTCGCTGACCGTGTCACGGACCGCGAGCAGCACCGCGGGGATCGCGAGCGCGCCACCGATCACGAAGGTGAGCGCCACGCCGGTGGGCGTCGCCAGCCCGACCCGATCGAGCCCCCAGAGGAAGAGCAGCGGCCCGGGCGGGTGCCCGGCCGCGTGAACCCGCAGGCGTCGGGCGTCGATGTGATCGACGAAGCCGGCGAGGAAGCCCAGTGGGTCGTCACCGACCACTCCGAGCTGCGGCAGGTACTCCGAGGGCTTCGTGACCGGGCGCGTGATGCCGTCGGGACCGTCGCCGACGAGCGCCAGCGCGAGCGCGAACACGACGGCGGCCAGGGGCACGACGACGAGCAGCGTTCGCCAACGCAGGATCGCCACGACGCGTGGCGCGACGCCGATCATGGCCACGCCGACGACCAGCGCGACGAGGAAGAACTCGTCGAGCCCGAACCGGAACCGCCCGAACAAGGGAGGCGCCCCGATCCAGGTCGGAACGCCGGATGCGCGCAGCACCGCGGTGATCCCGGCGGAGACGGCGACGAGGGTGATCCAGCCGCCGAGCGCGAGGAGGGTGGGTGTCGTCGTCGAGCGGTCGTCGGCTGGCACGTCACGTGCAGGCGCGGCGGTGCTCGTCACGTCATCCTCTTCGGTCCGATCAGCGTCGGTCGTGCTGGGCTGTGGCTCGGTTGCGGTCGTTCGCGCAGCCGAGCCCGCGATTTCACCCGCGCGCCTCATCCAGCACTACGGAGCGCTCCGTACCCGTGGATGAGATGCACGATCCGTTGACATCGACGTCGGGGTTGGATCGCGGTCATGGCGGGCAGGTCGACGTCGTGCTGCCCGCACTCGACGAGGCCGACGCGATCGCCGACGTCCTCGCCTCGCTCCCTCCCGGCTATCGACCGATCGTGGTCGACAACGGATCCACCGACGACACCGCCGACCGAGCAGCCGGACTCGGCGCGCACGTGGTCCACGAGCCCCAGCGCGGGTACGGAGCGGCGTGTGCCGCGGGGATCCATGCCGCCGACGCCGAGATCGTGTGCATCATGGACGCGGACGGATCGCTCGACGGCGCTGACCTCCCGCGCCTCGTCGATCCCGTCCGGCACAGCACGTGCGACCTCGCCACGGGAGCGCGGCGCGCGAGCCGCGGTGCCTGGCCGGCTCACGCCCGCTGGGCGAACCGCTACCTCGCACGCCGCCTGCGACGGCGGTCGGGTCTGCCGGTCACCGACCTCGGCCCGGTGCGGGCCTGTCGACGCGAGTCACTCCTCTCCCTCGAGCTCCGAGATCGGCGGTTCGGCTGGCCGCTCGAGCTGATGGTGGCGGCCGCGAACGCGGGCTGGCGCGTCGTCGAGGTGCCGGTCGCGTACCGCCCGCGGGTCGGCCGCTCGAAGGTGACCGGCACGGTGCGCGGCACGTTCGCCGCGATCCACGACATGGCGACGTACCTCCCGTGATCGCGTCCTCACCGCTGGCGGTCACCGCGATCGTGCTCGCGAAGTGGCCCCGCGCCGGGCTCGTCAAGACGCGCCTCTGCCCACCGCTCGAGCCGAGCGAGGCCGCGACCCTCGCGGCGGCGGCGCTCGCCGACACCTTCGACGCCGTCGCCGGGGCCGACGTGGCGCGCCGGGTAGCGGTGCTCGACGGGGCGCCCGAGGGATGGTCACGTCACGGGTTCGAGACGCTTCCCCAGCGCGGTGACGGGCTCGCCGAGCGCCTGGCCGCGGCGTTCGCCGACGTCGGTGGACCCGCCGTCCTCGTCGGGATGGACACGCCGCAGCTCACCACGACCGCGATCGAGGACGCGGCGACCCGCCTCGTCGCCGACGGGATCGACGCAGTGCTCGGTCGGGCGGTCGACGGCGGCTACTGGCTGGTCGGGCTCCGAGAGCCGGACGAGCGCGTGTTCTCGGGTGTCCCGATGAGCCGGCCCGACACGGGTGCCGAGCAGCTGGCTCGGCTCCGAGACCTCGGGCAGCGGGTCTCGTTGCTCGGGACGCACCGCGACGTCGACGACATCTCCGAAGCGATCGCAGTGGCCATGGAGGCTCCGACGACGCGCTTCGCGCACACGCTCGACGTGATCCGCGGACGACTCGAAGCCCGTCTTGCGAGGGCGCGGTGACCACCGCCCCGATCGTCGACCCGAAGGGCCACGACGAAGGCAGCGTGCTCTCACCCCGTGTGCTCCTGGACCGCGCGCGCGTGCTGCGCGCCCTCCCCGAGGGGCGCGTCCCCGAGGTGTGCGTGCTCGACCCCGACGGCCTGCTCGCGGACCCGTCCCTCGCGCCGAACCCGGCGTGGGCGTGCTTCCACACCCGACTTCTCGAGGTGTCGGGTCCCCCCGCGCTCGGCGTCGTGTCGTGCGCCGTGGGAGGAGCGTTCGCGGTGCTGGTCGCCGAGCAGCTCGCGGAGATGGGCGCCGGTCTCGTCGTGTCGATCTCGTCGGCGGGAGCGCTGGTCGCGGGCAGCCGCGCGGGGGATCTCGTCGTCGTGGGTGATGCGCTGCGCGACGAAGGCACGAGCTACCACTACCTGCCGCCGGCACCGCTGGTCGCCGCAGGTGGGGATGCATCGGCCACCGCGCTCTCGGCCCTGCGCACGCTCGGCCTGCCCGGACGATGCGCTCGCACCTGGACCACCGACGCCCCGTACCGCGAGACGCCGACATCGGTCGCAGCCGCGCGCGCTGCGGGTGCCGAGATCGTCGAGATGGAGGCGGCCGCCCTCTACGCGTTCGCGACAGCGCGCGACGTCCCCGTCGTGTGCCTCGCGCAGGTGACGAACGAGCTCGGGGCGAACGAGCGTGACTTCGAGAAGCCCGAGTGCGCGGCGTCTCTTCGATTGCGCGTCGCGCAGACCATCGCAGCGCTGTGGTCCGCGCGTCGGTGACCGGCGTCCCGGCACGCGTCGCGGCGGCACCGCAGAGCCGCCTGCACGACGAGCGCACCGCGGCGATCCTCGGCATCGTCCTCGGCCTCCTCGTCAGCATCTGCTTCGCCACGGGACTCTTGAGCCACCTGATCCAGCACCCGCCGTCGTGGTTCACCTGGCCGTCGCGACCGGCCGGCTTCTATCGGGTGACCCAGGGGCTGCATGTCGCGACCGGGTTCGCGCTCGTCCCCATCGTCCTGGCGAAGCTCTGGGTGGTGAGCCCGAAGCTCCTCACCTGGCCGCCGTTCCGCAGCGTCCCGCACGCGATCGAGCGCCTCATGCTGATCCCGCTCATCGGCGGCGTGCTGTTCGAGATCATCACCGGCATCGCCAACCTCTCGCGCTGGTACCCGTGGCCGTTCACGTTCCGCACCGGTCACTACGCGGTGGCGTGGATCACGATCGGCGCGCTCGTCGTGCACCTCGTCGCGAAGTGGACGGTGATGCGACGCTCGCTCGCGAGCGACGAGGTCCGCCCGCTCGTCACCACTCCGGCGACCGGGCCACCCGAACCGTCAGCAGGTGCGTCGGGCACGACGCCGGCGTCGTTCACGAGCCTCGACCGTCGGACGTTCCTCGGCGCGGTGTTCGGGGCCAGTGGCCTCCTCACGCTGCTCACGGTCGGCCAGACGGTGAAGCCGCTCGAGAAGCTCGCCCTGCTCGCTCCGCGGCGGCCCTCGGTCGGGCCACAGGGCTTCCCGGTCAACACCAGCGCCGCGGCCGCCGGCGTCGTCGAGGCCGCCGCGGATCCGGGCTACCGGCTGGTCGTCGACGGGGCGGTGCGACGTCCCCTCGAGCTCTCGCTCGACGACCTGCGCGAGATGCCGCAGCGCGAGGCCGAGCTGCCGATCGCGTGCGTCGAAGGCTGGAGCGCGTCGGTGCACTGGCGGGGCGTGCCGGTCCGCGACCTCCTCGACCGCGCCGGCGCCGGCGACGATGCGGAGGTCACGGTCCACTCGATCCAGGAGGGTCGCAGTCCGTCGGCACAGTCGGACCTCAACGTGCACCATGCGCGCGACGCCGACACGCTGCTCGCACTGGAAGCCAACGGCGAGGCGCTGCACCCCGACCACGGTGCCCCGCTGCGCCTCATCGGCCCGAACCGTCCCGGGACCATGCAGACCAAGTGGGTCGGACGACTGGAGGTGCGATGACGGCGCCGACGACGGAGGAGACGCACTACGGCATCACGTTCTGGGTGGCCGTGGTCGTCGCGATCGGGCTGATCGCAGTCGGCGTCTCGACGATGGTCGACCGCGGGACGTCGGCCGTGTTCAACGTGGGGCTGTTCACGGTCCTCAGCGATCTGGCGCACGACCTCGTGCTGCTGCCCGTGGTCGCAGTGCTCGCGCTCGCTCTGCGACGCGTCGACGTACAGTGGCGCGCTCCGATCGGCGCCGCGCTCGGGTGGACGCTCGTCGTGATGATCGTGTCGGTGCCGCTGATCGGCGCGTTCGGTCGCACGCCCAACAACCCGTCCGTGCTCCCGCTCGACTACTCGACCGCGGTGCCGACCGCACTCGGCATCGGCTGGGTGCTGTGCGCCTCGTGGCTGGCCGTGCGGCTCCTGCGCGACCGGAAGGGATGAGTCAGTCGAGGCCGGCGAGCTGGCGGAAGTCGTCGGTGGTGTTGACGTGGGGGAACGGCTCGGCGGGGACCGGGAGGTCGAGCGCCGCGCAGATCGGCTCCCAGCCGTCGCCGGGCTGCCATTCGAGGAGTCGGTCGGGGACCTCGGCTCGCACCGCGGCGTTGTGGGCCTCGTACGCGGCCTTCGCCGCTCCCTCGTCCTGCCACGCAGGCGTGAACCGGGTGGCGAACATCGCGTGGACCATGTCGTACTGCGCGCCGAACGTCGGATCGTCGGGTCGGGGCCGGGTGCCGACCTGGAAGATCGTCTCGCTCGCACTGCGCCACCAGGTCTCGGCGTCGCGCCGCGTCGACAGCAACACCAGCGCGTCGTCGTAGTGGAGCGAGAGCTCGCGCCAGAACGCGGCCACCGGCCAGTCGACCGCGGCGCCGTAGCCGTCGAAGAGCGCGTCCCAGTCGACGGGCCGGCCGTCGACCGCGCGCTGCCAGACGGGGATGTGCTCGGGGTGACCGAACACCTCGACCATGTGGTAGCAGGGCTCGTCGAGGAGCCGCTGCAGCGCGAGCTGGAGCGAGTTGGTGCCGGTACGCCCGAGCCCCGCGCCGACGACGCGCAGGCCCATCCCGGTCAGAGCCCCGCGAGGACGGCAGCCGCGAACGCCGCCGGTGCCTCGACCATCGGGTAGTGACCGATGCCTTCGAGGCGCGTCCGGGGTGTGTCGAGCCCGGTGCGACGCTCGAGCAAGCGGTCGGTCATCGGCCAGACCGCGATCGGATCCTGGTCGCCCCACACGACGGTGAGCGGTGCGGGGTGGCGCTCGATCGCACCCGTCCAGCGGGCCTCGTGCTCGCGCCGCTCGGCGATGTATCGGATCTCGCGAGCGAGCAGGCGGTTGCCGCCCTCGTGGACGACGAGGACCGCGGCGGCGCGCACGTGCATCGGATCCGGGCGTGACGCGGCGCCACCCGCCGGGGCGAGGGTGTCGGTGAGCGCGCGCTCGAGCGCGTCGACGTCGGGCGCGGCGTCGGCGGCGATCGCCTCGTCGGGGAGCGCGGCGAGCAGCTGCTGCCCGTCCGTGAGCTGCGCGAGGTCGAGGTAGATGCTGCCGTTGGTGATGACCCGCCGACGCACGGCGAACCCGAGATCCCCGTCGATCCCGCGTGCGAGCAGCTCACCGCCGACGGAGTCACCCATGTCGTGGGTCAGCAGGTCGACCTCGTCGATGCCGAGACCGGCCACGACCGCTTCGACGACGTCGGCCTGCGCGAACAGCGAGTAGGCGCGGTCGGGCTTGGCGGAGAGCCCGAAGCCGGGGAAGTCGAGCAGCACGACGCGCCGGTCGGCCGCGAGCAGGCCGAGCACGCCCGCGAAGTCGATCGACGACGTGGGGAAGCCGTGCAGGACGAGCAGCGGTGGTGCGCTCCCCGACGCCGACTGGGTGTCGACGACGAAGACCGCGTCGTCACCGATCCGCTCCACGGACCCTCGTGCCGCCCAGTCGGCGACCAGCGCGGCTGCGTCCATCTCTATGGCTCGCTCACTGCTCCGGCGGGGTACCCGCCTCCGCGGCCGTTCGCTCGCATCACCATTGCTCGCTCACTGCTCCGCCGGCTCGGTCGGTCGCTCGCATCTGCGGTGCATCCTGCCAGTAGCGTGCGGACGATGCAGCGGGTCCTCGTCGCCACGGATCGTTCGGAGACCTCGGAGCGAGCCGTCCAATGGGCCGCCGACCTCGCCGGGCGCTTCGCCGCCGAGCTGATCCTCGTCCAGGTGGTCCTCCCCGACCCGGCCGACGACGTGCTCACCGACGACCTCGATCGGGTCGACGACCACCTGCTCAGCGCCACCCGGGCCGAGCTCGGCCGGCTCGCCGACGAGCTCGCGGGCCCGAGCGGCCGGGCGAAGGTGGTCGTCGCCGAGGAGCCCGCCGACGCCATCGTCCAGGTCGCGTACGACGAGAAGGCCGACGTGATCGTCGTCGGCAACGCGGGCATGAGCGGCAACAAGAAGTTCCTGCTCGCCAACGTTCCCAACCGCATCACCCACACCGCGCACTGCACGGTCATCACGGTCAACACCTCGAGCCTCGACGGCAAGCAGTCGACGGTCGTCGAGAAGGTCGTGCCCGTCGTCGAGGAGGAGATCCTCCTCACCGGGCGCGCGGCGAAGATCGCGTCGGTCATCACGAAGCACGGCGTGCAGGAGCTGTTCGCGCGCCGCAAGGGCGAGGGCGGCCCCGAGGCCGATCGCGAGACCGCGAAGCGGCTGCGCCAGGCCTTCGAGGAGCTCGGCCCCACGTTCTGCAAGCTCGGTCAGGTGCTCTCGACGCGCCCCGACCTCGTGCCGCCCGAGTACATCGACGAGCTCGCCGCGCTGCGCGAACAAGTGCCGCCCCTCACCGAGGCGCAGGTCGTCGAGGTGATGGAGCAGGAGCTGCGCGTCCCCTGGGACGACGTGTTCGAGAGCATCGAGCCCGAGCCGCTCGCGACCGGATCGATCGCGCAGGTCCACCGCGCCACGCTCTCGACCGGCGAGCGCGTCGTCGTGAAGGTGCAGCGGCCGGGGGCACGTGAGGAGATCACGCGCGATCTCGGGCTGCTGGGCGTGTTCGCCCGCAAGACGGCCGATCGCCCGGGGCTGCGTCAGGTCGTCGATCCGGCTGCGGTCGTGCAGCACCTGTCGGAGTCGCTCCAGCACGAGCTCGACTTCCGACGAGAGGCGCAGAGCATCGAGCGGATGCGCGACATCCTCGCGCCGTACCCGCGCCTCGGTGTGCCCGAGGTGTACCAGGACTTCTCCACCGATCGCCTGCTCGTCATGCAGGAGATCCAGGGCGGCCCGCTCGGGAGCGCACCGCTCGGCGAGGAGCGCACCGAGGCCGCGCGCGAGCTGATCGAGTCGTACTACCGGCAGATCCTCACCGAGGGCTTCTTCCACGCCGACCCCCACCCGGGGAACATGAAGTGGTGGGACGGCAAGGTGTACTTCCTCGACTTCGGCATGGTCGGCGAGATCGGGCCCGACCTGCGCGAGGGCCTGGTGCTGCTGCTGCTCGCGTTCTGGCAGGAGGACGAGGCGTTCCTCACCGAGACGGTGCTGTCGCTTTCGGGGACGACGGCGCGTGACGTCGACATCGAGGGGCTCCAGGTGGAGGTGGGCGCGCTGCTGAGCCGCTACCGGCACCTCCCGCTGAAGGAGCTCCAGCTGGGTCCGATGCTCCAGGACGTCACGACGGTCGCGATCCGCTACGACGTGCCGCTGCCCGCCACGATGATCCTCACCGGCAAGGCGCTCGCGCAGATCCAGCACGCGACCGCCGAGCTCGACCCCGAGGTCGACGTGTTCGCGGTCGCGGGGCGCTACCTGGCGCGCACGACCTTCGACAAGATGCGGGTGGTCGCGCGCCCCCAGGAGATGCTCTACGAGGCGCAGAAGTTCCGTGCCCGCATCGGCAAGCTGCTCGAGGCGCTCGAACGGCTCGTGGGAGCGCGTCCCGGACCCAACCTCCAGGTCGAGTTCAAGGGCTTCGACGGCGTCGAGGTGACCGTGCGCCGGGCGAGCCGCCGCCTGTCGTTCGCGCTCGCGGCCGCCGGCGCGTTCGTCGCGACCGCCATCACCGCTGATTCGACCCAGGTCGGCGACTGGGTGCCGATCACCCTCGGCACGATCGCCGGCATCCTCACGTTCGGCCTGCTCGGCGACGCCCTGCGCCGCCACCGCTAGCCGACGCGCGTCAGTCGGGCGCGACCTTCGCGTCGAGGGCGGCTTCGCGATCGTCCTCGCTGCGGCGCGAGCCCCGGAGCACCGCCCGCTCGAGCACCCAGGCCGCGACGCCCATCACGGCGCCGAGCACCGCGCGGTCGAACCAGCGCACCGTCCGCTTGGGCAACGACCCGCTCTTCGCTGCGGGCGAGACGTCGACGCGCACCTCCGCCATCGCCGCGAACCTACCGCCACCACCCCTGCGGCGTTGGAAGACTCAGCGACACTGGTGGTCGGTGAGTCTTCCGACGCGCCGGGGTCTGGGAGCACCCGTCGGTGACGCGTCAGCCGGTGAAGCGTGGGGTGACGATCACGACCGGCGCCGGTGTCGGACCCGGCGGCGGCAGCGGGCATCCGTCGACGTCGGGGTCGTAGGTGATCACGATCTGGCCGTCGTCGTCGGGATTGGCGTCGGAGGACACCTCGGTCGCGCTCGCCGCGACGAACGACGACCCCCCGCCGCCGCCGTCTCCGGTCGAACCACCGCCACCGGCCCCGTACCCGCCGCCACCTGCGCCACCGCCGCCACCGGTGCCGCCACCACCGCCGGCGAACCCGACGCCACCGCCGCCACCGGCACCTGCCGGGTCGATGCTGCTGTCGCCGCCGTCGCCGCCGGGTGGGCTGCCCTCACCTCCGTCACCAGCCGTGCCGGTGCCGAGGACGACACCGCCCGCACCCGTCCCGGTGCCACCGTCGCCGCCGTCGGTGCCCGGGACCTCGAGCGCACGCGCGGTGCCGCCACCTCCGCCGACGCCGGCTGCGCCGCCACCTCCGTCACCGGCGATGTCGGGGCCGATGCCACCGGTGCCCACGCCGCCACCACCGCCACCGTCGCGGTCGGAGTCGTCGCCACCGTCGCCACCGTCGCCGTCGGCGCGCCCCCCGCCTCCCGCGGCGTCACCCGTGCCGTCGGCCGCGTCGGCGCCCGGTGCGCCGCCGTCGCCGCCCGTCCCGGCGATCGACGCGCCACCCCCGCCACCGCCCGCGACCACCAGGGCGGCATCCGACTCGTCCGTCAGCGCGGACGCGCCGCCACCACCGCCACCGCCACCGTCGGAGCCGATGCTCAGTCCGCCGCCACCGCCGCCCCCGAAGCCACCGTCACCACCGTCGGTGTCACCGACGCCGTCACCGCCCGCGCCACCGACGAGCACCGTGAGCACGTCACCGGGAACGACGGGGAGGCGCGCGGTCACGCGTGCACCGGCACCCCCGGTGGCCTGGGTGGAGCTCGCGCCCGACCTGCCGCCGCGTCCCGCGGCGGCGACGACGGTCACCGAGCAGATGCCAGTGGGGACCTCGAACGTGTCGGTCGCGCCCGTGAACGGGTACTCCGTCACGACCGGTGCGGCACTCGCCACGCCGCCGAGCCCGACCGCCACCGCGCCGCCGACGATCGTGGCGAAGGCGGCGATGGCGAAGCGCATCGAACGCTGTAGGTCAGCCCGTGAAGCGTGGGGTGACGATCACGACCGGCGCCGGCTCCGGGCCAGGTGGAGGGGTCGGACCCTCGCAGCCGTCGAAGTCGGGGTCGTAGGTGATCTGGATGCCGCCGTCGGCATCCGGGTTGAGGGTCGAGGAGACATCCGTCGAGCCCGCGGCGACGAACGAGGAACCGCCACCGCCGCCGCCACCGCCACCGTCGGTCGCCGGGTCGCCGCCACCGCCGCCCGCGCCGTAGCCGCCACCACCGCCGCCGCCGCCGGACGAGCTGCCGCCACCGCCGCCGAAGCCGACACCGCCAGCGCCGCCGGCACCCGGGCCGTTGTTGTCGTCAGCGGCATCGCCGCCGTCACCGCCGGGTGCCTGACCTGCGCCGCCGTCACCGGCCTGGGACCCGACGCCGGTGTCGACCGTTCCGGGTGCTCCGCTCCCGGCACCACCCGCGCCCCCGGCGCCTCCCGCGTTGCCGCCGGCGCCACCCGCGCCGCCACCGCCACCGCCGGCCGAGCCGTCACCCGATCCACCGGCACCGCCGATCCCGGTCGCCGCGCCGCCACCGTTCACGCCGCCACCGCCACCGGCGCCGTTGCCGCCACTGCCAGCCGTGCCGCCACTGCCGCCCGCGCTGCCTCCCGAACCGGGGACCTCACCGCCGCCGTCGCCGCCGTCTTCACCGGGCGCACCACCGTCGCCGCCCGCGCCGGCCGCGTTGCCGCTGCCGCCGCCGCCCCCGCCGGCGACCACGAGCGGTGCGCCGCCCACCGAGATGGTCGACGCGCCGCCACCACCGCCGGAGCCCCCGTCGTCGGGGTCACCGGACGACGCGCCCCCTCCACCGCCGCCGAAGCCGCCGTCACCACCGAAGGCGGATCCGCCAGAGCCGGTGCCGTCGGCACCACCACCTCCCACGAGCACCGTGAGCGTGGTGCCGGGATCGACCGGGACGCGCGCCCGGACCACGGCGCCGTTGCCCCCTTGCGCGGGAGTCGTCGCGCCGCTCGAAGCGCCCCCGCTGCCTGCGGCGACGATCACGGACACGAAGCAGATGTCGGCGGGCACGTCGAACGTGTCGGTCGAGCCCGTGAACGGGTACTCGGTGACGACCGGCGCGGCGCTCGCCGGAACGGCCAGCGCGAGCGCGCCCACGGCGGCGCCGAGCGCGACTGCTGCCCCGATTCGTCTCCGCCCACGCATCCGACTGCGCTCCTCGTCGTCGCCCGAAGACGAGTTTCTAGCACGGGGCGCTCGCGGGCTCGCGTTCGTAGGCTGGCGGCGTGGCCCGCACGTGGGATGCGCCCGCGTACCACCGGCTCTCCGACTGGCAGGAGCGGGAGGGACTCGCGCTGATCGACCGGCTCGCCCTCGTGGGCAACGAGACGGTGCTGGACGCCGGGTGCGGGACGGGGCGGGTCACCCGCCACCTCGTCGAGCGCCTGCCCCGCGGCCGGGTGATCGCCGTCGACGTGTCGCCCGAGATGCTCGCCGAGGCCCGGGCGAACCTCGCCGACGTGGCCGGCCGGGTCGAGGTCGTCCAGAGCGACCTCACCGAGCTGGTGGTCGACGAGCCCGTCGACGCCGCGTTCAGCGGCGCGGTGCTGCACTGGGTCCTCGACCAGGATCTGGCGTTCCGCCGGCTGCACGACGCGCTCCGCCCGGGCGGGCGGCTGCTCGCCTGGTACGGCGGCGAGGGCTCGCACGAGGCGCTCTATCGCCGGGCCGACGAGATCGCGGGCGAGGAGCCGTTCGCGCCGCACTTCGACGGTTGGGTGCTGCCGATCGTGTGGCCGAGCGCGGCGGAGACCGCGGCCCGGCTCGCGGCCGCCGGGTTCGAGGACGTGCACTGCGAGATCGTCCCGAACGTGCTCGACGACGTACCGGTCGAGTACTTCCGCATGCTCTCGCTGAGCATCTACCTCGACGAGCTGCCCGGTGACCTGCACGACGAGTTCGTGTCACGCGTGCTCACGCCCATGCCGCAGCCGTACGCGACGTACGTCAACCGGCTGTACGTCGACGCCCGCCGTGGGTGACCGCTACCGTCGGCGCCGCATGGCGCCCGACGTGCGTGGCTCGACCCTCGTGACGAAGGTGAGCTACGCAGCCATCGCGGCGGTGGTCGCGGTGGGGGTGTGGGCCGCGCCAGCGTTGGGGGGCGGGTCGGGGTCGGGGCCGAAGCGGCTCGACGACGTGGCGCTGCTCGGGACCCACAACAGCTACCACCTGCGCCCGGCGCGCGAAGTCACGCCGGGCGAGCCGGCCGACTACGCGCACGCGCCGCTCGACGTGCAGCTCGAGGAACAAGGCGTCCGCAGCGTCGAGCTCGATGCGTTCAACGCGCCGACGTTCCCCGTGTTCCACTCGCTGATCGTCGACACCGAGTCGACCTGCCCGACGCTGGAATCGTGCCTGGCGACGATCGGCTCGTGGTCGCGGGCCAACCCCGACCACGAGCCGATCGTCGTGTTCTTCGAGCCGAAGGTGCTGCCCACCAACGACAACCCCGCCGCGCAGGCCGCGATCGACGCGGCGGCTGCTGAGCAGGGCATCACGGCCTGGGACTCGGCGGGGCTCGAGCGCGTCGACGCCCTGCTGCGCGACACGTTCGGGAAGCGGCTCATCACGCCCGACGACGTGCGGGGCGACCACCGGACGCTGCGCGCGGCCGTGCGCAGCGGCGAGGGTTGGCCGACCCTCGCCAGAGCGCGGGGCAAGGTGCTGGTCACGTTGATCGGCGACCCGGCCATCCGCGACCTCTACAAGGAGGGGACGCCGTCGCTCGAGGGGCGGGCCATGTTCGTCGACTCGCACCGCAGCGAGCCGTCGGCCGCGGTGATCTCCGCCGACGTCCCCGAGCCCGAGCGCTTCGCCGACCTCGTTCGGCAGCACTTCCTCGTCAAGACCCGCGCCGACGCGAACGGTGTGGAGGCGCGGGCGAACGACCGCACTCGTGCCGAGGCAGCGTTGGCGAGCGGCGCGCAGATCGTGGTGACCGACTACCCGGTGCCCGATCCGACGATCGGGCCCTACGCCGTCACGCTCCCCTGACGCGTTCTGACGTGCGTGGCTCGACCCTCGTGACGAAGGTGGGCTACGCAACCAGAGACGGTCAGTCGGACCAGAAGGCGTCTTCGGCGGCCTGGTTCTCGAAGGACTCGTCGAGGCGGACGGCCTTGCCGTCCTCGATCGTGAACACGATCGTGGCGATCTCGTCGAGCTTCTTGTCACCACGGGTCGCGGTGCCGCGGTGGCGGGCGACCACCTTGTCGTCGCCGTCGGCCTTCACGTCCAGCAGCTCGACCTTCATGGTGCCGTCGGAGAGCTCGAAGAGCTTGCCGTAGAGCGCGAAGACCTCGTCCTGACCCTTGTGGTCGCCCGAGATCAGGTTGTCGCCCGGGACCGAGTGGACCACGTCTGCGGAGAAGATCCCTCCCAGAGCCTCGAGATCTCCGTTCGAGAACGCCTCGTACCCCTTGCGCACCAGCTCTTCGTTCGGGTGTCCCATATCGTCGCCCCCGCTCGTCGTGGCGGGCCGGAGGCCCGTCCGCCGCGAGGTCTACCACGGTCGGTGATCGTCCGATCCGGGACCTTCGGCCCAGGCGGCCCCCGCGCCCCGGCGCGTACGATGGACCCTGACGTCCATGTCAGGGTGCGGACGTCGGGTTCGCAGGCCCGGAACAGGACGGAGACAGGCCCGTGGCGGAGCTGCCGAAGATCATCAGCGTCGACGACCACGTCGTCGAGCCGGCCCACGTCTGGCAGACGTACCTCCCCGAGAAGCACCGGGAGAAGGGGCCACGCGTCGAGCGCAAGCGGTGGGGCGCGTTCCGGCTCAAGAAGGGCGCCAAGTACGAGATGACCGAGGACGACGAGGGCGAGTGGGGCGACGCCTGGATCTACGAAGACAAGGTCATCTACGTCCAGAAGAAGTTCGTCGCGATCCCCAAGAGCGCCACGCCCGACGGTGACGTCTCGAAGTTCGACAAGACGGTCATGACGATGACCGCGACGACCTACGACGACATGCGTCCCGGATGCTGGGACCCCGCCGAGCGCAAGAAGGACTTCGAGCTCAACTGGGTCGACGGATCGTTGCCGTTCCCGACGTTCCCCCGCTTCTGCGGCCAGACCTTCTACGAGGCCGACGACAAGGAGCTCGCGCTCGCGTGCGTTCGTGCGTACAACGACTGGATGGTCGAGGAGTGGTGCGACCCGGCGATCGGGGTCAACATCCCGCTCTGCATCATGCCGCTGTGGGACGTCGAGCTCGCGGTGGAGGAGATCCGGCGCAACGCCGAGCGTGGCGTGCGGGCCACCGCGTTCTCCGAGCTCCCCACCCGGCTGAACCTGCCGAGCATCCACACCGGCTACTGGGACCCGATGTTCGCGGTGGCCGAGGAGACCGGTACGACCGTGTGCATGCACGTCGGCTCGTCGTCGAGCGACCCGGCGTCGTCGGCCGACGCCCCTCCGGGCGTCGGGAGCATGGTGGCGTTCAACAACTCGATGGCGTCGTTGGGCGACTACCTGTTCAGCGGCAAGATGGCGCAGTTCCCGAAGCTCAAGATCGCGTACTCGGAGGGCCAGATCGGGTGGCTCCCCTACGCGCTCGAGCGGGCCGACACCGTGTGGGAGCAGCACGACGCGTGGATCCACGCCAAGCGCCTGTGCCCCGAGCCGCCGTCCACCTACTACTACGGGCGCGTCTTCGGCTGCTTCACGTGGGACCAACACGGCGTGAACTCGCTCGCCGAGGTCGGTGAAGACCAGATCTGCTTCGAGACCGACTACCCCCACACCGACACGA
Source organism: uncultured Bifidobacteriaceae bacterium (assembly GCA_964501785.1). Taxonomy (GTDB): domain Bacteria; phylum Actinomycetota; class Acidimicrobiia; order IMCC26256; family PALSA-555; genus DATBSK01. The sequence continues at coordinate 133,211 of CAZCUD010000001.1, read as the reverse complement.
CCTGGCCGAACTCCAAGGAGTACTGCGAGAAGATCCTCCAAGGAGTCGACGAGGACACCGCCTACAAGATCCTGCGCGGCAACGCCATCAAGATGCTCGAGCTCGACCGCGTCTGAGCGCGACGCCTCAGGGCACCAGGTCGACGCGGCCGGTGTCGAGCTCGTACTCGCCGCCGGCGATCTCGATGGTGCCGTCGGCGATCCGGGGTGCGAGCAGCTCGACTCCCGCCAGCTGCTCCATCGTCAAGAGGATGTTCTGATCGGTCGCGGCCTCGAGCATCTCGTCCTTCGGTGTGCCCTGCACCGCGTCGATGGCCGGGACGATCGGGGCGACGACCGCCTCGAGGTCACCGGGCGGCACGTCGCCGGTCTCGACGGTCTCGATCGCGGCCTTGACCGCGCCGCACTCCGAGTGACCGAGCACGAACACGAGCACGGTGCCGAGCACCTCGACCGCGTACTCGAGGCTGCCGACGACGAGCGGGTCGGCCGTGTTGCCCGCGACGCGCACCACGAAGAGGTCGCCGAGGCCCTGGTCGAAGACGAGCTCGGGCGGCACGCGCGAGTCGGCGCACGTGAGGATCGCCGCGAACGGCTGCTGGCCCTGCGCGACCTGCACCTTGCGGACGGTGCCCCGGCGAGGGGCGCGCACGCGGTCCTCCACGAACCGGCGGTTGCCCGCCATCAGCCGCGCGAGCGCGGCCTGCGGCGAGTCGGGGAACGGCGGGTCGGAGCCGGTGACGGTCTCCGCCCCGGCCGCCGACATGCCGAGCGCCGACGCGGCCAGCGCCGCGCCCGACACGCCCACCGCCGCGCCGAGCACGCGCCGTCGAGAGATCGACTCGTCCATCGCCCGTCCTTCCGCCCGTCGTCCGCCCGTTCCGCGCGTCCTCGCCAACCCCGCGGCAGAAGTCGCGACGCCAGTATCACCGTCGGACGCCCGAACCGCAGCGATGCCCGCCGGCCGGACCGGCCGAGCGGACCCCGGAGTACGCTGACACCGGCGTCAGGTTCCGCGAGCGGGAGTCCCACCATGCGCGAGGTCCCCAAGATCGTCAGCGTCGACGACCACGTCGTCGAGCCGCCCCACGTCTGGCAGACCTACCTCCCAGAGAAGCACCGCGAGAGGGGACCCCGGGTCGAGCGCAAGCGCTGGGCGCCGTTCGTCCACCATCCCGGCGCGAAGTACACCAACACCGAGGACCCCGAAGGGGAGTGGGGCGACGCCTGGATCTACGAGGACCGCGTCATCTACGTGCAGAAGAAGTTCGTCGCCATCCCGCTGTCGGCGACGCCCGGCGGCGACGTCGCCAAGTTCGACCGCGAGACGATGACGATGACGCCGGTGACCTTCGACGACATGCGTCCCGGCTGCTACGAGCGCGACGCCCGCATCGCCGACTTCGAGCTCAACTGGGTCGACGGGTCGCTGCCCTTCCCGACGTTCCCCCGCTTCTGCGGTCAGACCTTCTACGAGGCCCAGGACAAGGACCTCGCGCTCGCGTGCGTCCGGGCGTACAACGACTGGATGGTCGAGGAGTGGTGCGAGCCCTCGGGTGGGATGAACATCCCGCTCTGCATCATGCCGCTGTGGGACGTGGAGCTCGCGGCGGCCGAGATCCGACGCAACGCCGACCGCGGCGTGCGCGCGTTCTGCTTCTCGGAGCTGCCCACCCGACTGAACCTGCCGAGCATCCACACGGGCCACTGGGACCCGGTGTTCGACGTCTGCAACGACACGGGCGTGGCGCTGTGCATGCACATCGGCTCGTCGTCGAGCAACCCGGCGGCATCGCCCGATGCCCCCGAGGGCGTGGGCGGCACGCTCGCGTTCAACAACTCGATGGCGTCACTGGCCGACTGGCTGTTCAGCGGCAAGCTGATGCAGTACCCGAAGCTGAAGCTCGCGTACTCCGAGGGCCAGATCGGCTGGATCCCGTACGCGCTCGAGCGGGCCGACACGGTCTGGGAGACCCACGACGCGTGGCAGCACTCGAAGGAGATCATCCCGGAGCCGCCGTCCACCTACTACTACGGCCGCATCTACGGCTGCTTCACCGCCGACCGGGTGGGGCTCAACAACCTCGACACCGTGGGCGTCGACAACATCTGCTTCGAGACCGACTACCCGCACACCGACACGACCTGGCCCCACTCCAAGGTGTACGTGGAGAAGATGATCGCCGACGCCGGCCTCGACGACGAGACCGCCTACAAGGTCCTGCGCGGCAACGCGATCCGCATGCTCGAGCTCGACCGCGTCTGAGCGGCGCAAGGCCCCGGATACGCTGCGCGCGTGGCTCGTCACCGATCGCTCGTGCGTCGACTCGCGGCCGGCGTCGCCCTGACCGCCGCGCTCGCGGGCGTCGCCGTCGCCATGGCTCCCGCCGCTCCCGCCCAGTCGGGCAGCCTCCCGCCGCACACCCGCGAGGAGCTGGCGGCGATCTTCGACCCGGCGCTGAAGAAGCTCGGCCTGGTCACCACGAGGGCCGGGCTCCAGGACCTCGAGACGTACCGGTTCACGGAGGACGGCACCCACCTCGCGATCTACGTGGAGCCGATCGAGACCGAGGGCGTCGACGCCGACTTCTACCTCGACCGCATCGCCTCGTCGGCCCGGGTGTTCCTGCCCAAGGTGTACGAGCGGTGGCCCGGCCTCGAGAGCTTCGACGTGTGCATCGAGCCGGTCGAGATCCCCAGCCCGACGCCGCCGCCGGTCACCCAGATCTTCGTCACCGACGACACCTACCGCTCCATCAAGTGGAAGAAGGCCGACCTCTCGACGCTGGTGAAGCGGGCCGCGAAGGAGTCGAAGGGCTCGAGCGAGAGCGGGAACCGCGAGACGTTCTTCCTCTACATCTCGCCCCGGCTCCAGGACGCGAAGGCCTACACGGACGCCCGCGAAGACGCCGGGCTCCCGCCGGTCGAAGAGCGCAGCACCCCGACCACCACCGCTCGCTACTGATCACGACCCCACGGGGGGCGTCGCGGTGCACGACCGCGACGCCGAGCCGGTTCGCTCAGCCCGTGAACGTCGGCGTGATGACGATCGGCTCGGGGGTCGGCTCGGTGCAGTCGAGCGGCGAGATCGCCAGGCCGTTGAGGAACCCGTTGAACTGCTCGCCGGCGAACGTGAGCGGCGTGCTCGTCGCGGCACCGGTGGCCGGGTCGATGCTCGACACCTGCATGAAGCCGAAGAGGCCGGCCGGGGGCGTGAGGCCGAGCGCCCAGAGCCCACCGGCGAAGTCGAAGTCGAGGCCCTCGGGGCCCCACACGTCGTCGACGTTCGTCAGGAGCTCGAGACCACCTGTCGCGGTGTCGACCAGCGCGAGCTCGGTGCCGCTCACCAGGCCGCCGGGGATCGGGGTCTGGATCGCGTACACGTCGGTGCACGTCGCAGCCAGCCCGTAGACGATCCGTTCCGACTGGCCGCCCACGAACGTCGTGGTCGCGTCGGCGGGGTTCACCTGCCAGAGGCACGACTCGAAGCCCGTCGCGGCACAGTCGGGGTCGACGCCCTGGACGGGCGTGCCGTAGAGCCAGAGGTTGCCGGCACCGTCGAACGTCATCCCCCCACTGCCGAGGACCACCGGCGGCAGGTCGCCGATCACCGTCTGCGCGCCGGTCGTCGGATCGATCGTGACGAGCTGCGCGTTCGTGAAGCCGACGGGCACGGGGCTCGTGTACGCGTAGAGCGTGCCGTCGGGGGCGAACGTGAGGCCGTCGGCGCACGTCACCGCCTGGGTGATCGGGTCGTTGACGCGGGTGAGGACCCCGGAGGCGAGCTCGACGGAGAAGAAGTCGCACTCCAGGCCGCCGCTGGGCGTCTGGACGCCGACCGAGTACCCGACCTCGCCGCTGCCGGCGCCGGCCGAGCCGACGCCGACCACCCCGACCAGTGCCGCGCTGAGGGCACCGACCGCCAGACCCCGCATCAACCGCTTCATCCGCCCTGCTCCTCCGCCGAAGGGGACGAGCCTTTCTAGCAGCCGGTCTCCGGACGGCGCGGGTCCGTGGGCTCAGCCGGTGAACGTGGGCGTGATGACGATCGGCTCGGGCGTCGGCGGCGCCGGGCACGGCTCCGTCGGCGAGATGGCGAGCCCGAACAGGAAGCCGAAGAAGGGCCCGCCGTCGAGCGTCATCGCCTGGCCCGTGGACGCACCGGTGGTGAGGTCGACGTCGAAGATCGTCCAGTTGGGGATTCCGCTCTCGGGACCGGACCCGAGCGCCCAGAGCGCGCCCGAGAAGTCGAAGTCCAGCCCCTCGGGGTTGTTGATGTCGTCGGTGCTCACGACCAGGTCGAGGCCACCGGTCGCCGTGTCGACGAGCGCCACCTCGGTACCGCTGACGAGGCCACCCGGGATGGGTGTCGTGATCGCGTACACACCCGCACAGGTCGCGGCCAGGCCGTACACGATGCGTTCGGTCTGCCCGCCGACGAACGTGGTCGACCCGTCAGTGGGATCGACCTGCCAGAGGCACGACTCGAAGCCGCTCGTCCCGCAGTCGGGATCCATGCCGGTGGCCGGCGTGCCGTAGAGCCAGAGGTTGCCGGCCGCGTCGAAGGTCATGCCCCCCGACCCGAGGACGACGGGTGGCAACGTGCCGACGAAGGCCTGCGAGCCGTCGGTCACGTCGATCGTGAAGAGCTGCGCGTTGCTGAAGCCGACGGGCCGCGGGCTGACGTAGGCGTAGAGCGTCCCGTCGGGGGAGAAGGTGAGGCCGTCCGCGCACTCCAGCGGGTTCGCGTTGATCTCGGTCATGACGCCGGTGGCGAGCTCGACGGAGTAGAAGTCGCACTCCGCGATCCCACCGTCGATCGACTCGAGACCGACGGTGTAGCCGACCTCACCGCTGCCGGCCGACGCGGTGCCCACCCCGATGACGCCGAGCAGCCCAGCGGCGAGGACCCCGACTGCCAGCGTTCGCGTGAACCGCTTCATCTGCCCTGCTCCTCGAACGAAGGGAACGGGCCTTTCTAGCAGTCGAACGCCCGATGGCGCCTCGACCCGTGTCTCAGCCCGTGAACGTCGGCGTGAGGACCACCGGCTCGGGCGCTGGCGTGGCGCACGACAGCGGCGAGATCGCGAGACCGCCGAGGAATCCCGAGAACGGGTCGCCGCCGACGGTGAGCGGTGTCGCGGTCACGCTCCCGGTGGGGGGATCGATGAGGTCGCTCTGCATGGGACCGAGGCCGCGACCACCGATGGCGCTGAGCGCCCATAGGCCACCGTCGGCGGCGTAGTCGAGCCCGACGGGGATGAAGATGTCGGGCAGCGCGACGACCGGGGTCAGCGCGGCCGTCGTGGTGTCGACGCTCTGGAGCTCGGTGTCGTTGACGGGCCCGTTGGTCTCGATGGTGGTGATGGCGAGCACGTCTCCGGCACACGACGCGGCGAGGCCGAACACGGCGTCGAACTGCGGCGCGTTCCCGACGAACGTCGTCGACGCGTCGGCCGGGTTCACCTGCCACAGGCAGAAGCTGAACTCCGTGGGGCTGCACTCGTCGTCGATGCCGATCGAGGGCACTGCCGCGTACAGCCACAGGTTCCCGGCCGCGTCGAACGTCATCCCGCCCGAGCCGATGGCGATCGGAGGCAGCTCGCCGACGACGGCCTGCGCGCCCGTCGACGTGTCGATCGTGATCAGCTCGGCGTTCGGGAACCCGAGGAGGCCGTCGTTGCGATAGCCGTACAGGGTCCCGTCGGGCGAGAACGTCAGCCCGTCGGCGCACTCACCCGGAGTCGGAGCGTTGATCTGCGTCATGGCACCGGTCGGCAGGTCGACCGAGTACAGGCTGCACGACGCGGAGCCCCCAGTGAACTGCGCACCCGAGGTGTAGCCGACCGGGCCGGTTTGCGCGCTCGCCTGCGGTCCACCGATGACCAGCAGTGCGGACGACGCGAGAGCGACGACGCTGAAGAGGCGCACGATGCGACGGACCATGGTCAGGACTCCGGTTGCCAGGTCGAGCCGGGATGCTCGGACCGGCCTTCTTTCTACCCGAGCGACGCGACCCGCGCCCCCCGACGCGAGCCGGCCGCGAGGCTCAGGGATCACTTCGGAGACGGAGGTTCGGTCCGGGCTTCGCGGCCGGCCGCAGCCGCTCGGCGGCCGCCGCGTCGTCGTCGAGGTAGGCGGCGAGGAAGTCGTCGATCACCGCCTGCACGTCTCGCGAGATGCGACCGAAGCCGGTCGAGAACGGGAAGATGTGGGCCGCGACGCCGCCGATCGGGATGCGGATCTCGAGCAGGTACCTGGGCGGCGATGCGTTCCGGTACGCCCGGGTCGACTGGCTGAAGGGGACCGCGATGTCGAGCGTCGCATGCGCGAACAAGATCGGTCCTTGCGGCCGCACGATGCGCGGGCCGGCCTCGGGCTCCGACACGCCGGCGAGCACGAGCGCGGCGTCGACACGTCGGTCGCGACAGCACTCGGAGACCAGGGCGAGCGTCGTGAGCCCGCCCATCGAGTGCCCGGCGGCCGCGATGTGGCCCGCGTCGAGGCGGCGGCCCAGGCCACCGTCGTCCCACCGCACCCGATCGAGCGCGAGCACCTCCGTGAGGACGAAGCGCGCGTCACGGATCTGGTCGCGTGCGTCGGCCCAGGCGACCTCGGTCGGTCCGGCAGTGGCGCTCACCGGGTACTGGGGTGCGACGACCACGAATCCCTGCGCGGCCCAGCGCATGAGGTTGCGGCGGTAGTCGTGAGGCGAGCCGGGCGCGCCGTGGCTGAACAGGATGACGGGGTGCCGGCCGCGCCGCGGCTCGGCGTCGGGCACCGCCTCCGCGGCCGGGTCGCTCGGCGGATCGCCGACCGCCGGGTAGAAGACGGTCGTCGGGAGCGCGCGTGTCGGCGACGACGGGATCGGCCCACGCTGGCCCTCGGGGTCGGCGGGCGTGTCACGGGTGGCGTCGACGAGGTCGAGCGTCCGCACGCCCACTGCATGCTCTCCTGCGACCGCGGTCTCGGGTCCGGCGTGCGCGACGGCCGCCGGCGCGACGATGGCGGCGATCGCAACGAGCATGCACGCGCCGAACGGGCGCCGAAGCCGCATCACGCGAGGTTACGGGCGCTGCTGCGCTGCGTTCAGTCGAGCGAGCGGGCGCCGGTCACGCTGGCCCCGAGCGCCCGCACTCGATCGGCGAGACCACGGTCGGAGGTGACGACGGTCAGCGCGGTCGGATCGTCGTCGGCGGCGACGACCTCGACGATGCGGTCGTCTGCAGCGTCACGGCCGCGGCGCCGCGCGTAGCGAACGTCGATCCCGTCGTGGACACCTTCGGGGAGGTCGTCGAGCGGGCGCCCGTCGAGGACGAGGATCACGTCCTCGTCCTGCTCGCGCGCTCGGGTGACGAGCCGAGTGTGGAGACGGCGCACCGCGCCGTCACGGTCGCGCCACCAACCGTCGGGGCGTGACCCGATCACGTTCATCCCGTCGACGATCACTCGCCTCACGACGCACTCCCCGGTTGGAAGAGTGAGCAACACCTGTTGTCGCTGAGTCTTCCGACGCGCCGGGCAAGCCGGAGCGGCTCGGGGGTCAGGCGGTGACGATGCGATCGATGTTCTCGAGGGTCTTCGTCATCGCCTCGCGCGTCCGCTTGCGGGCGCCGTCGAGACCGACCAGCCACTTCGAGCCCTTCTCCTGCGAGATGTCCCACGACTCCCTGACGCGCGTGCCGCCGTCGACGGGCTCGAGCTCGTACTTCCAGATGCGGCCGCCGCCGAGGTGCTTGCCGATGCCCGGCGGGCGCGTCTGCCACGCGATGCACCGGTTGGGTACGTACTCGATGACCTCGCTCTGCATCGAGTACGGCAGCCCCATCTTCATCTTCATGCCGAACGTCGAGCCGAGCTCGAGCTGCTGCTCGGGCTCGCCCTTCGCGTCGCGCACGGTGCCGGAGCCGTCGATCAGCCGGTGCTTGGCGGGATCGGTCAGCAGGGCGAAGATCTTCTCCGGTGGCGCCGCGATCACGCGCTCCACCGACTCGACGTCGCTCTTCTCGCTGGACTCCTGGTCGGCCATCACGGCCCCCCTCGTCTTCGCTCGGTGCTCGCCCCGCTCGGGCGAGCCCGGGCCACCGCGAGCGAGCGTACCCAGGCGCCACCCCAAGCGTTCTGGCGTCAGCAGACCCGCGTCAGACCGGTCTGCTGACGCCGAAGCGATGGGGGCGGGGCGAGGTTCGGCTCGGTCCGCAGGTTCGGCTCAGTCGGAGTAGAGCTGGCGGACGGTGCTCGTCACGACGTCGGCGATGGCGTCCTGGCCGACGGGCGTCGGGTGGAACGGCGCCTGGCTCTCGATGCTGCTCGGACGGAGGACGTCGATGATGGAGAGGCCGTACGCCCACGGGTCGCTCGAGCACCAGGTGTGGTCGCCGTCGGCGGTGTACACGTCGGACGCGTCGGCCACGACGACGTTCGGGTCGTCCAGCGAATCGACCGTGTCGGTGATCACCGTGTTGAGCCGGTCGACCAGCGACGAGAGGTACCTGACCTGACGCGGCGCCAGGTACCGCACGTCGGGGCAGCGCTGGTCGGGTGCGGGCAACGGGTCGGGATAGGTCGTGAACACGATCTTGGGTGTCTCCACGCCCCGCGCCTCGGCGCGCTCGCCGATCCAGCGCACGAGGCGCTTGTAGTTGGCCGGCAGCACGGAGTCGTAGACGTCGAGGTAGTCGGTGCGGATGGTGTCGCCGGGGTTGCGCGCGACGCACTCGATGTCGTCGAGGTCGAGGTCGCTCCCCAACCGGCTCTCGACGCACGACTCGACGATGTCGACGAAGCGCACGTCGTCGGCGCCGAGCGTGATCAGCACGAGGTCGGGCTGCGCCGCGTCGTAGGCCTCGTTGATGTCGGTCTGCTTCGCCCAGTTGCCGAACTGCGCCGGTGAGTACGTCTGCCCGTCCTGCACCTCCGGTCGGGCGATCCCGTTGCCGAAGGTCGCGCCGGTGCACGCGAGCTGGGTGAAGGTCGCGCCGAACGCCTGGGCGACGTGCTCGCCGTACGCGTCGGGCGAGTCGTGACAGAGCGGGTGCGGGCCGGGCCACGTCGCGTCGAGGTTGCCGCCGGTCCAGGTCCGCGTCGACGGGTCGTAGGTGTAGCCGTAGAGCGTGCCCTCGCCCGCGGCGACGGAGTCGCCGAGCTGCACGATCGAGGTGGGTCCGGACGCGGTGGACGACCCCTGCGCGCCGGCCGGGCCGACCGACGCGGTGGCACCGACGACCGCGAACACGGCGGCCACAGCGCACCCGAGCCTCCGGCGCGCGCTCACTGCACGAGCGCTCCGACCTCGGCGATCTCCTCGGCGGTGAGGTCGGTCTTGGTGGACGCCGCGTTGGTGCGCACCTGCTCGGCCGACGTCGCCCCCGCGATCACCGACGACACGACCTCGTGGCTGGCGAGCCACGAGAGCGCGACTTCGGTGAGGGTGCGGTCGTGGTCGTTCGCCCACGCCTCGAGACGCTCGAGCCGGTCGAAGTTGTCATCGTGCAGCACGTGCGCGAAGTGATCGGCGTTGAGGCGGCTGCCCTCGGGCGGGGCCTCGCCGCGTCGCACCTTGCCGGTGAGCAGGCCGGACGCGAGAGGGAAGTAGGGGATGAGGCCGAGCCCGAAGTGCTCGCACGCCCCGACGACCTCGGTCTCGACGTCGCGCTTGAGCAGGCTCCACTCGTTCTGCGCGGACACGAACCGCTCGAGGTTGCGGCTGCGCGCCGTCCAGTCGGCGTCGGCGATCATCCACCCCGTGTAGTTGGAGCACCCGAGGTAGCGGACCTTGCCCTGGTGCACGAGGTCGGTGAGCGCGTCGAGCGTCTCCTCGACCGGGGTGACGGTGTCGGGGAAGTGGAGCTGGAGCAGGTCGATCCATTCCGTGTCCAGCTCGCGCAGGCTCGTCTCGACCGAGCCGATGACGTGGCGGCGCGAGCCACCGAGGTCGTCGGGACCGCGACCGAGCCCGAACTTCGTCGCGACGATCACGTCGGCGCGTCGCTTCCCCAGGGCGGCGCCGAGCATCCCCTCCGACTTCCCGCCGCCGTAGATGCGGGCGGTGTCGAAGAACGTGATGCCCGCGTCGATCGCCGCGTCGACGACCTCCGTCGCGCGCTCCTGGTCGATGCGCATCCCGAAGTTGTTGCAGCCGAGGCCGGCGACCGACACCTTGAGGCCAGAGCGGCCGAGCGTTCGGTGCTGCATCTCGAGAAGCATGCCAGGATGCGGCGATGGCCGACACCGGCTCACCGCGGCTCGTCCGCTTCGAGGGGTTCGAGGGGATCCACCTCGTCGGCGACGAGTGGGGCGATCCCGACGCCTGGCCCGTCCTCCTCATGCACGGCGGCGGACAGACCCGTCACGCCTGGGGCGGCACCGCGAAGACGCTCGCCGAAGGTGGATGGCGCGCGGTGTCAATCGACCTGCGGGGCCACGGCGACAGCGAGTGGTCGCTGAAGGGCGACTACTCGTTCACCGCGTACTCGGCCGACTGCCTGGCGGTGGCCGACGCGCTGGGACGCCCGCCGGTCCTGGTGGGCGCGTCGCTCGGCGGCGTGGCCGCGATGATCGCCGAGGGCGGCAGCGACCGTCCGGTGTCGAGCGGCCTGGTGATCGTCGACATCACGACGCGCTCCAACCCAGAAGGCCTCCAGCGCATCCACGACTTCATGTCGTCGGGGCTCGAGGGCTTCGCCACGCTCGACGACGCGGCCGAGGCGATCGCCGCCTACACGCCGAACCGCAAGAAGCGCGTGAACCCCGCGGGCCTGATGAAGGTGCTGCGCCAGAAGCCCGACGGTCGCTGGTACTGGCACTGGGACCCGAAGTTCATCGCCCGCGGTCGCCAGGAGGCGCCCCGCGAGGACTTCCAGATGCTGTTCGACGCGGCGCTGCACAACATCCGCGTCCCGACGCTGCTCGTGCGCGGCCTGCTGAGCGACATCGTCACCGAGGAGGGCGTGCAGGAGTTCCTCGGCGCCATCCCCGGCTCGCGCCTCGTCGACGTGGGCGACGCCGCGCACATGGTCGCCGGCGACCAGAACGACGTGTTCTCCAACGCCGTCGTCGACTTCCTCGACCACGACGTCCGCCCCACCCTCGCCACGTCGGAAGACTGAGCGACAACATGTGTCGCTGAGCCTTCCGACGCGGCGGGGGGAGGGCGACGTCAGTCGAGCGTGATGAGGACCTTGCCGGTGGTGCGGCGGGCGGCGACGGCACGCAGCGCGTCGTGCACCTGGTCGAGCGGGTACGTGGCGCTCACGTGGGGGCGCAGGGTGCCGGCGGCGAGGAGCTCGAGGAGCTCGGCGCGCCCCCGCAGGAACTGCTCCGGCTCCCGGAAGATGAAGCTGGCCATCTCGAAGCCCGTGATCGTGACGCCCTTCAGCAGCACGAGGTTGAGCGGGATGCGGGGGATCTCGCCGGACGCGTAGCCGATCGTCACGAAGCGACCGCCCCGGCGCATCGCCCGCAGCGCGGGCTCCGCGTAGGGCCCGCCCACCGGGTCGAGCACCACGCTCGCTCCACCGTCGGTGAGCTCCTTGACCCGGACCTTGAGATCCTCGGTCGTGTAGTCGACGAGCGCCTCGGCACCGCGCGACTCGCACACCGCGAGGCGCTCCGCACCCGCCGCGGCTGCCAGCACGCGCGCGCCGAGGTGGTGCGCGATCTCGACCGCAGCAAGGCCCACGCCGCCGGCCGCGCCGAGCACGACCACCCACTCACCGGGCTGCACGTCGGCCACCGAACGCAGCGAGTGCCACGCGGTCTCGTGGGCGACGCCGAACGCGGCCGCCGTCGCGAAGTCGACGGGATCGGGGATCCGCTGGAGCGCGTTGGCCCCGACCACGATCTGATCGGCGTACGCGCCGACCAGTGCGGCGCCGACGACCCGATCACCGGGCGCGAGCGTCGTCACGTCCGACCCGACCTCGGTGACGACGCCGGCGAACTCGCTGCCCGGCGTGAACGGCACCGGATGCGAGAGCTGGTACTTGTCCTCGAGCATCAGCAGGTCGGGGAAGTTGATCGCCGCCGCACGGATCGTGACGCGCACCTCTCCGGAGCCGATGGCGGGCTCGGGGAGCTCGTCGACGGTGACCGCGTCGATCCCGTCGTAGGAGTGGCAGACCGCGGCGCGCATCAGGCGCGGTCGTCGTCGAGTGTGCCGGATGGCCCGGTCGGTTGAGCGCTCACTCCGCGGCGCGCGCCTCCAGCTCGCGGATCTCGCCGACGATCCGGTCGATCTGGGCCTCGGCGTCGTCGGGCGCCGCACCGGTGCGCTGCAGGTAGACGATCCCGCCCAGGTCTTCCTTCAGATCGCCGATCTTCTGCTTGGCGATCGACTCGTCGACCTTCTCCTTGCCGGCGGCGAACGCCTCCTGGCTCTTCTCGCCGACGGTCTTGGCCGCGTCTTTGGCCTTGTCGAGGAACCCCATCGAATCGCACCCTTCGTCGTGCCGGTCCGCCCGAGAGCTCACGGTAGACGCCGCGGGAGACGTGCGGTGCGGGTCACCACCTACGCTGCCGACCGTGGCAGCCACGATCCCCAAGCTGACCGTCGGGTTCCCACCCGGACCGCGCACCGTCGACCTCGCGCGGCTCGCCGAGGACCTCGGGTACGAGCGCGTCTGGTTGTTCGACTCGGCGGGCATCTACGAGGACATCTTCGTGTGGCTCGCCCTGACCGCGCGCGAGACGACCGTGCCGCTCGGGACGGCGGTGCTGGTCCCGAACCTGCGGCACGTGATGACGACCGCCGCCGCGATCGCGACGCTCGAGGGCATCGCACCCGGGCGCGTGGCGTACGGCTTCGGGACCGGCGCGAGCGCGCGCTGGGTGATGGGGAAGGGCGCGCTGTCGTGGGCGACGACCCGCGACTACTTCGAGGCGCTCCGGGGGCTGCTGCGCGGGGACGTCGTCGAGTACGAGGACGCGCGCACCCAGATGCTCCACCACGCCGAGCTCTCGGCGCCTCGACCGATCGACGTCCCGCTGCTGCTGTCGGCGCTCGGTCCGAAGGGTCAGGAGATCGCCCGCGAGATCGCCGACGGCATCATCACGATCGGCGGCGGCCTCGACGGCTTCGACTGGTGCGTGCAGATGGTCAACGGCACCGTGCTCGACGAGGGCGAGTCGCTCACGTCGCCGCGGGTGCGCGACGCCGTCGGACCCTGGTATGTGCTCGCGTACCACGGCACCTGGCAGGGCGCGGGTGCCGCGGTCGACGGCTTGCCGTTCGGTGCCGAGTGGCGAGCCGCGATCGAGGCCGAGCGTCCCGAGGGTGAGCGCCACCTCGCCGTCCACGAGGGTCATGCCACCCACGTGATGCCGCGCGATCGGGCGATCCTCGAGGCGGCCGGCGACGGGATCGGCGGGTTCGGCTGGGTCGGCCCGCCCGACGACCTGCGGGGACGAGCCGAGGCGGCTGCCGCCTCCGGCGTCACCGACCTCCTCTACACCCCCGCGGGCCCCGACTGGGAGCGCGAGATCCGCGCCTTCGCCGCGGCGCTGCTCTCTTCTTGATGCGTAGGCGTCACTCGTCCGTGTAGACGGGCGTGCGCCCCTCCTTCCACGCGGCGATCTTCTCCTCGAAGTTGCCGGTGGTCATCCGCACGTAGAGCTGGGCGTGGCCTTCGTGGTTCATCTGCGAGTGCAGGCTGGCGGCGTCGAGGCTCGCCCACAGGAGCTGCTTCGTGAGCTCGACACCGATGTGGCTGAAGCCGATGATCCCCGCCGCGGCCTCGTAGCACTGGTCGAGCAGCGCGTCGCCGGGGACGACCTTCGACACGAAGCCGATGCGCTCGGCCTCGGCGGCATCGACGTCGCGCCCGGTGATCAGGATGTCGAACGCGCGCGAGAAGCCGATCTGGCGCGGCAGCAGATAGCTGATGCCGAGCTCGGTCGACGTGAGCCCGTTGTTGATGCCGGCGGCGCGGAAGTAGGCGGTGTCCGACGCGTACCGGAGGTCGCAAGCCGACGCGAGGCAGAAGCCGCCGCCGATCGCCGCACCGTTGACCGCGGCGATGACCGGTTGGTGCATGTCGCGGATCGAGAGGATCACGTCGTCGAGCACCTTCATGGCGCGCCGGGCGATGCTCGTGCGCTTCAGCCCGTCGATGTTCGGCACCATGCCCGTGCCGACCAGGTCGGCCCCCGAGCAGAACCCGTGCCCGGCGCCGGTGATGACCACCACCCGACAGTCGTTGTCGTGGCTGATGTCGCGGAGCGCGTCGCGCAGCGGGATCATCACGTCGAACGCCATCGCGTTCATCCGCTCGGGACGGTTCAACGTCACGAGCGTCACGTGCTCTCGCGGCTTCTCGATCTGGATGAACGACATCAGGTCTCCTTCGCCGGCCCCGCCGGCGTCGTCTCGTCGCGATCCGGCGCGTCCGGATCCAGGGCGTCGGGGGTCGCGGCCCGGCTCGACGGGCCGGCCGCGAAGTAGAGCGCGATCAAGGCGTAGACCACGAAGCACGCGACCGCGCTGATGAACGCGAGTCCGATCGACAGCGTGTAGACGATCGGCCCGACGAGCGAGCGGTGCATGGCACCTCGCATCATCCGCGCGTCGATGCCGTCGACGAGCAGATGGGGGCGCCGGTACAGGTGATGCCACATCAAGAAGAACGCGACACCGATCAGCGCCATCGTCGCGCTGTAGATCGCGGCGGCGAGATGGGAGTTCGCGCCCGAGTCCTGCACGTAGGCCGCCAGCAACGCCGTCGGGAACGGCAAGAACGCGATCCCGAGCAGCAGGAAGAGGTTGAGGAACAGCAGGCGTCGGTCGATGCGCGCGATGCGCTCGAACATCGAGTGGTGGCTCACCCACATGATGCCGATCACGACGAAGCTCAGGAGGAACGCGGCGTACGACGGCCACTGGTCGAGCAAGGCCTGCCCGAGGTCTCCTCCACCCACGTCGGGGATGCTGATCTCGAGCACGAGCAGCGTGATCGCGATGGCGAGCACGCCGTCGCTGAACGTCTCGAGGCGCTCGGTCGTCGTGCTCGGCAGGCGAGGCACTCAGTCGCCCCGAGCGGCCGCGATCGCGACCGGGCGATCGTCGTTGCCGGTGTCGACCACCTCGACGCGCACCCACGGCCCGAGAGGGGTCGCGGTGGCGCGCATCGGACCCTCGCGCACGGCACCGAGGTAGCGGATCTCCAGCTCGGTGGGGTTGAAGCCCGCGCCGAGCGCGAGCACGGCCTCCTCTGCGCACGCGGCGATCGCGCCGCCCTGCACGGTGTCGGCCCAGTTGAGGACGCGCTCGTGCCGCGGCACCTCGACCACGCCGGGCCCGATCACGACGCTGCCCAGCATCTGCGACACCGGCTCGGTCGGCGCGTCCACCTGACGGCCGGGCACGGTGTCGTCGCCGTGGAGCACCGACACACCGACGTCCTGCGGACGCGGCGACGCGACGAACGTGCCGAGCGCGACCGCGACGATCTCGTCGGAGCCCTCGAGCGTGAAGGTCGTCTCGCCGAACGTGAGGGTGCGGCCGGCCTTCAGCAGTCGGCCACACGAGTGCAGCTCGACGCCGGCCGGGATCGGGCGCACCACGCGCACGCCGAGGTCGACGGTCATGCAGATGCGCGGCAGCGTCTGCTCGTTGGCGAGCGAGCCGATGAGGATGTCTGCCCAGGTGAGCAGCACCGACGGGCGGAGCACGCCCGCCTCGGGGACGCACAGCTCGGGGCGGATCGGTGCGGTGCCGTGGAGCATGTCGTCGCCACCACCGCGCACGGCGAGGCCGAGCTCGGAGGTGAAGCCGATCTTCGTCTCGCGGCGCGCCGACGTCACGTTCGCCCTCCTCCTGCGGGATCCTCGATGCGGGCGCGTCACCCTATCCAGTCGTGCCTCGCGGCCCTCAGGCGTCCTCGGCCATCGGATAGGGGAACTTCGCGCCGACGCCGCCGTCGACGACCAGGGTCTGGCCGGTGACGTAGCCCGCGAGGTCGGAGCACAGGAAGAGGACCGCGGCGGCGATGTCGGCCGGTTGCGCGACCCGTCGCAACGGGGTGTTCGCCCGGTTGCGTGCCTCCCCCTCGTCACCGAGGAGCGCCGACACGCGCGGCGTCCACACGACGCCCGGCGCGACCGCGTTCACGCGCACGCCCGACGGGCCGAGCTCGACCGCCGCGGTGCGCACGAGCGACATCAGCGCGGCCTTGGCCGCGCCGTACGCGCCGTGACGTGGTGCCGACGTGATGCCCGAGGCGGAGGCCACGAAGACCATCACCCCGCCCCGCTCGGCGAGTCGTCGTCCCCCGTGCTGCACGGTGAGCTGCGCGTGGCGCAGCACGATGTCGAAGTGCCAGGCCCACTCGTCGTCGGTCACCTCGAGCAGCGACGCGTACCGGGCCATGCCGATCACGTCGACGATCCCGTCCAGCCCCCCGAACGCCTCGATCGTCCCCTCGACGACGCGCTCGACGTCGTCCCGATCCGTCATGTCGCCGGTCAGCGCGACGCCGCCGACCTCACCCGCCACCCGTTCGGCCCGGTCGCGCTCCACGTCGACGCACGCGACCCGCGCACCCGCCGCCGCGAGCGCGCCCGCGGCCTGGCGGCCGATCCCCTGCCCGGCCCCGAGCACGACGAACGAACGTGCGTCGAGCCGCAGGAGCCCGGGATAGTCGGGGACGGGCGTGTCGTCGACTCCCTCGCCACCGGTCGTGGGTCCTGTGGGCACCGGGCCGTACCCTACGGCCATGCCAGACACCGACACCGCCGACCGAACGGCCGCGGAGCCGGGGGACGTCCACGCGGTCGTCTTCGACTTCGGCGGCGTGTTCACACCGTCGCCCTTCGGCGCGGCCCACGCCTACGCGCGCGCCCAGGGCGCCGATCCCGACGCGTTGGTGCGCGTGGTCTTCGGTGACTACGGCACCGACACCGACCATCCGTGGCACCGACTCGAGCGGGGTGAGCTCGCGATGGTCGAGGCGCTCGACGCGATCGCCCGAGCGGCGAGCGCGGCCGGGATGCAGTTCGACGCGGGCGACATGTTCCGCTCGATCGTCGAGGACGACGTCGACCGATCCGTCGTCATCGAGACGGTGCGCGAGCTGCGCGGTCGTGGCGTGGTGACCGCGATCCTGACCAACAACGTGCGCGAGTACGGCGACCACTGGCGGGCGATGGTCGACGTCGACGCGCACTTCGACCTGATCGTCGACTCCTGCCACGAGGGGATCCGCAAGCCCGACCCTGCGATCTACCTGCTCACGCTGGAGCGGCTCGGCCTCGACGAGCGCGAGGCCCACCGCACCGTCTTCCTCGACGACTTCGAAGCGAACGTCGCCGCGGCACGCGAGGTGGGGATGCACGGGATCGTCGTCGGGCCCGATCCCCGGCCGGCGCTCGCCGAGCTCGATGCGCTCCTCGGCGCCACCAGGGCCGAGAGCGCCGAGTAGTCGCTAGACGAGCGACTGGAGGAGCGCGCGCGTGCGTTCGCGCTCCTCCGGTGAGCCGAAGATATTCGCGATGAAGTCGCTCGCGCCGATCGACTCGAGGTGCGCCAGGGCGCCTCGCACCGCGTCCTCGTCGCCCACCACCGCGACGTCACCCGGGCCGTCGACCCCCTCTCGGTCGAGCATCGCCCGGTACGAAGGCAGGGTCCCGTAGATCTGGAACACCTCGGCGGCGCCCGCGCGCGCCGCCGACTCGTCGTCCGTCACGCAGATCGGCAGGCCGACCGCGACCCGGGGTGCGGGGCGGCCCGCGTCCTCGGCGGCGGCCGTGATCGTGGGCACGATGTGATCGGCGATCGTCGCCGGGCCCGTCATCCACGTCGCGGTGCCGTCGGCGACCCGACCGGCGAGCGCGAGCATCTTCGGCCCCAGCGCGGCCACGAGCACGGGGACAGGGCTCGCTCCCTTCACGTCGAGGCCGATCCCGGCGCCGAGCGTCTCCCCCTGGTACGAGACCGCGTCGCCGCGCACCAGCGGCACGAGCACCTCCAGGTACTCGCGCATGTGCCGCACCGGCTTGTCGAACGAGAGACGGAACATCCCCTCGATCACCGGCTGGTGCGACAGCCCGACCCCGAGGACCAACCGGCCACCGCTGATGGCCTGCGTCGTGAGCGCCTGCTGCGCCAGCACGACCGGGTGGCGCGGGTACGTCGGCACGACCGCGGTGCCGAGCTCGATCTCGGGCACGTCCCGCGCGACGACCGCGAGTGCGGTCAGCGCGTCGAGCCCGAAGATCTGGGGCAGCCAGAACGACGGGAACCCGTCGTCGGCCGCGGTCCGGGCCGCTGCGACCACCTTGTCGATCGGTCCCGTGTCGACGTGTCCCGCGAAGATCCCGATGCGCACGTCGGCACGCTAGCGAGCGAGCGGCGGCGGCGCGCCCGGGGGGCTCGCGGCTCCCGGGATCCGCGGCTCGCCGATCGCCTCTCGGTACATTCCGAAGGATGGCCCCCGAGATCGGACTCTCGAAGCGGTTCTTCAAGGCGACGGAGTGGGCCGCGGCGCGCCACGAGTCACGGCCTCGCTTCGGGCCGGCGACGCCGTCGCTCGGTGAGGTGCTCGGGATCGCCTCGCTGGTGCTCGTCGACGGGGGCAGCGAGCGCGAGGCGATCGCGGCCATGGTGCTGGATGCCGTCGGTGACGACGAGCTCCCGATGGACGAGATCCGCAGCCGGTTCGGCAAGAAGGTCGCCCGACTGGTCGCACGCACGGCCGAGCAGCGCGGCGTCGACGTCGACGAGCTCGACGAGGCCCTCGCCGGGCTCGCAGCCGACGACGACGAGTCGGTGCGGCGGGTGCTCGCGGCCGACACGCTGCGCGAGCTGCGCTCGCTCGTGGTCGACCTGCGCCGCTCGGGCAGCATCACCTTCGCCCGCTACAGCGTGCGCCCGGACGTGCAGCTCGAGCGCTTCCACGCCAAGGTCGCACTCCTCACCCGCGACGACCCGCGGGGCTCGCTCAGCGAGGAGCTGCGGGCCGCGTCGGCCGAGGTGCGACGCCTCGTCGAGGTCGACACCGCGACCGCGGCGTGGCGCGTCTCGCACACCGACGCCGCCTAGACCCGAGCGGGTCACGACGTCGTCGCGAGCTCCTGTCGCTCGGGTGCCGCGTCGTCGGCGGCGCGAGCCGGCAGCCAGCGCGCCGCGACGAGCGCGCCGAGCATCGCCACCCCGGCGACCACGAAGCAGGCGATCGAGAGCCCGGTGAGGAACGCGTCCGAGACCTCACGGAGGAACGTCGGGGCCAAGGGCCCGATCTGCGTGGCGACCTCGCCGGCGGCACCGACGGACTCCTCGGTCACGCGGCGAGCGTCCTCGGGCAGGGTGGTGAACACCGATCCGTCCCGGAGCGCTCCGACGTAGATCGAGCTGAACACGCTCCCGACGACGGCGACGCCGAGCGTGCC
The DNA here is from genome assembly GCA_964501785.1 of uncultured Bifidobacteriaceae bacterium. Classification (GTDB taxonomy): domain Bacteria; phylum Actinomycetota; class Acidimicrobiia; order IMCC26256; family PALSA-555; genus DATBSK01. The sequence goes on along the minus strand of CAZCUD010000001.1, from coordinate 113,832 downwards.
ACCGAGCTCACGGGTCGTGTCGTTGACCGCCGAGCCGACTCCCGCCTTGCCGAGCGAGACCGACCCCATGATCGACTCGGTGGCCGGAGCCGTGGTGCAGCCGAGGCCGGTGCCCAGCACGATCATCTGGCCCACGATCTCGAGGTAGGGCGTCGCCGCCGACGCCGTCGAGATCCATACGAAGGCGACGGCCATGAGTCCCAGCCCGGCCGCGACGACCCGGGTAGTGCCGACGCGGTTCACCACGCGGGGAGCGGCCAGCGACGAGATCGCGATCGCGATGGCGACGGGCAGCGTCCGCAGCCCGGCCTCGAGCGGCGAGTAGCCGCGGATGAGCTGGAAGTACTGCGTGATGAGGAAGATGAAGCCGAACAGCGCGAAGAAGGCGGCGGTGATCGACGCGCTCGCGGCGCTGAAGCGGAGGTTGCGGAAGATCCGTACCGGCAACATCGGGTGCGGCACCCGCAGCTCCCAGGTGACGAACACCCCCAGGAGCACGATCGCCGCTCCGAAGCCGGCGATCGTCTGCGCGCTCAGCCAGCCCCATTCGGGCGCCTCGATGATCACGAAGACGAGGGTCCCGATCGCGCCGATCGACAGCAGGAGCCCGGGCCAGTCGAGGCGCGGTGCGCCGGCCTCGCGCGACTCGGGTACGAAGCGCCACACCCCGAGCAGCGCGACGGCGACGACGGGGACGTTGACGAAGAAGATCGAGCCCCACCAGAAGTGCTCCAGCAGCCACCCGCCGACGATGGGTCCCGCGGCAACTGCGACGCCGCTCGTGGCGCTCCACACGCCGATCGCCTTCGCACGCTCGATCGGGTCGACGAAGGTGTTCGAGATGATGGCGAGCGTCGCCGGGAAGATGAGTGCGGCGCCGACGCCCATCAGGGCGCGTGCCGCGATCAGCTCGGTGGAGGTTCCGGCGATCCCCGCCAGCGCCGAGGTCGCAGCGAACGCGATCAGACCGATGACGAGCGCGCGTCGTCGCCCGTAGCGATCGCCGAGGCCTCCGGCCGCGAGGAGGAGCCCGGTGAACACGAGGAGGTACGCGTCGACGATCCACTGGAGCTCGCGCGTGGTCGCACCGAGATCGACGGCGAGGCTCGGCAGCGCGACGTTCACGATCGTCCCGTCGAGGACCGTCACGAAGACGGCCAGGCAGACCACGGCCAGGATCGCCCACCGGCGAGGATGCTCGGTCGCCTGCTCCATCTGGGCCCCCGTCTCGTCGTCGGGGCCGGGACGTTGCCCCCGGCCGCTGTAAGTTGACAACGTAAAGACAGGTCTTGACGCCGTCAAGATACTGTGCCGGGGGTCACGATGAGCGAGAGCTACCACCACGGCGATCTCCCCAATGCCCTGCGGCGGTCTGCGGTGGAGGTCATCACCGAGAAGGGCGTCGCCGGGTTCACGCTGCGGGAGGTGGCGCGCCGAGCGGGCGTGTCCCACGCCGCACCCGCGCACCACTTCGGTGATTCGCGTGGCCTGCTGACCTCGGTCGCCGTCGAGGCGTTCGACCACCTCGCCGCGGCCACGACCGCCGCGGCCGAGAGCGTCGACGACCCGCGCGACCAGCTCGTCGCGATCGGCCGCGCGTACGTGCACAGCGGGGTGACGCACCCCGCGCACTGCCAGATCGTCTTCCGGCTCGACGTCGTCGACGGCGACGACCCCGACTACCAGGCGGCCGGTCAGCGCGCGTTCCGGGTGCTCGAGGAAGCCGTGCGCGCCGTCGCGGACCGCTACGACCCGTCGCTCGACGTCACCGAGGCCGCCTACCTCTGCTGGAGCGCGATGCAGGGGCTGATCACCCTGCGCCCGAACATCGAGAAGCTCGACGCGGCGCTCGGGCGCGCCACCGTGCCGGTGGACGACATGGCGACGCGGTTCGCGGCGATGATCCTCGACGGACTCACAGGAGGCAGACGGTGACCGATCACCTGCGCTACGACTTCGACGACGGCGTCGCGACGATCACGATGGACGACGGCAAGGTGAACGCGCTGTCGCTCGACATGCTGCGGGCGATCGGGGCGGCGCTCGACCGGGCCGAGGCCGACGGCGCGGTCGTCGTGCTCGCGGGGCGCGAGGGGCGCTTCTCGGGCGGCTTCGACCTCGGGGTGCTCAACGCCGGCGGCCCCGACGCGCGCGAGATGCTGCGCACGGGCTTCGAGACGTCACTGCGGCTCCTGTCGTTCCCGACCCCGGTCGTGGTGGCCGTCACCGGCCACGCGGTGGCGATGGGCCTGTTCCTCGTGCAGTCGGCCGACTACCGGATCGGCGCGGACGGACCGTTCCGGATCACCGCCAACGAGGTCGCGATCGGCCTGTCGCTGCCGGTCGCGGCGATCGAGATCCTGCGCCTGCGTCTCGCGCCGGCCCACCTCCAACGGGCCGCCACCCTGGCCGAGGTCTACGCGCCCGCCGACGCCGTGCCGGCCGGGCTCCTCGACGCGGTCGTGGCGCCCGACGACGTGCTCGGTGCGGCCCAGGAGCAGGCCCGCGCCTACCGCGAGCTCGATCGGGCCGCGCACACGGCGACGAAGCTGCTGCTTCGCCAGGAGTCGCTCGCGCGCCTGCGGGCGGCGATCGACGCCGACTTCGCCGAGCGCTAGTAGCGCTTCGTCGCCTGCCGGAGCTCGAAGTAGAGGGCGAACACCGGATCGAGCGGCGGTGGCGTCGCGACGCGCGGCGCGGGCGGCGGGGCCGTCGTGGTGGTCGTCGTCGTCGTGGTCGGGTCCCCCGCGGTCGTCGTGGTGGTCGTGCTCGGGTCACCGGGCACCGTGGTCGTCGTGGTCGTGGTCGACGTCGTCGTGCTGGACGTGGTCGTCGTCTCGTCGGGCACCGCGCTCGTCGTCGCCTGCTGGGCCTGCGCCTCGGCCGGCGAGCTCGGCCACGAGAACCAGCCGGTCTCGAGGATCGACTGGCAGAACGCGATGTCGCCGCGCACGCCGGCCTTGTTGCCCTCGTCGATGTAGATCTGCGCGAGCGCCTGCGGGGAGACCTCGGGCTTCCACGGGTTGCCCACCGCGATCACCCGCGCCGCGATCTGGGCGGCGGTGTAGCGACTCTTGCCCATGATCGTCACGCCGAAGGGCAGCGCGTCGCCGGTGATGCCGTCGCAGATGTTGTGGATCGTGTCCCAGTACGTCGTGCCCGGAACCGCCCACCGGCCCTCGAGGTCGACCCAGCGCGGGGCCTGCCCGTGGTACACGAACGACTCGAAGTTGGCGGCGTTGTACTGCGGGCGGGTCTCGAGCGGGGCACCCAGGTTGTAGGGCGTCGACGCCGGGTCGGCGTAGTTGCGCAGGTGCTGGATCTGGGCCCGAACTCCTCGCCTCGGCGTCGGCTTGCACATGTACCGATCGCTGCCGTTGTATGCACCGATCCCCGCGTAGTTGTGGTCGCTCGGCACCACGTAGCCCCGCCAGAACGGGCTGCAGGTCTGCGACTCGGGCGCCGGCGGCGGTCCGGGCGCGACCGGCACGCAGGCCGCGGCAAGGCCGGCCACGCAGAGCGCGAGGAGGGTGACACGGAGGCGCAAGGCGACCGAGGATACTCGTTCCCAATGGACCAAACGAGCCACACCAGCAACACCAGCCACGAGGGGGCCCGCCAGGTCGGCTGGCTGGAGCTGTTCTACGACCTCGTCTTCGTCGCCGCGATCATCACCTTCAGCGACGCCGTGAGCGACACCCCCGACCTCGAGACCATCGTGCTGTCGGTCGGGGCGTTCGCCATCACCTGGTGGATCTGGCTCACCACCACGCTGTTCGCCAACCGCTACGTCGTCGACGACCTGCCCCAGCGGGCCCTGATCCTCGTCCAGATGCTGCTGCTGTCGCTGCTGGCGATCGCGGTCGCCGAGGGCGTCGACGAGCACCCCGGTCTCGTGGCGTTCCTGTACGCGCTCCTCTGCCTCGACGTGGCGGTGATGCACGCCCGGTGCACGGGACGACCCGGCGCGTTCGGCGCGCTCGCGAGGCAGCGGCGCAACGAGTACGTGCTCGCCGTGGTCCCGCTCCTGGTCGCGTGGGGGCTGGCCGGACCGGTGCGCTGGGTGATGTGGCCGCTCGCCGTCGCGATCATCGTCGTGCCCGGTCTCGAGTATCGGCTCGGGCGCCGGCCCCACGAGGCGCGGGTCCACGAGGGCCATCTCGTCGAGCGCTTCGGCCTGCTCACGATCCTCGTGCTGGGCGAGTCGTTCGTGAAGGTCTCGCTGCTCGCATCCGAGGGTGCGCTGGAGAACATCGACTTCTTCGTGCTGCCCAACCTCTTCGTCGTCGTCTTCGCGGTCTGGTGGGCGTACTTCGACGACGTTCCCGACGCCGCGCTCCCGTCGCGGATGGGCCGGCTGGTCGGCTGGTTCGGCGGGCACCTCATGCTCCAGGTGTTCATCGTCGGCATCGCCGTCGGGTACGCGAAGCTGCTCCGCCTCGACCTCGGCGAGACGATCGGCCTCGACCGGACGCTCCTCGTCGTGTGCCCCCTCATCGGGGTCTACCTCGCGCTCGCCGCCATCGGTGCGTGCACCCGACGCAGGCCGATCCGACCGCTGCTCGTCCTCCGGCTCGCCTCGGCCGCGCTCCTGGTGCCGATCGGAGCCCTGATCTGGAGGGCGCCGTGGGTGACCGTCGACGTCGCGGCGGTCGTGCTCACCGTGTTCGTGCTGGCCCACGCCGCGTTCGCGGCCGTCCTGCAGCGCAGCACGACCGTCGTCGACGCCTGAGCCGAGACCGTCGACGTACGCTGGGGCCATGGACGCAGACCAGTTCGGCTACGAGGTCTTCGACGCCGACAACCACTACTACGAGGCGATCGACGCCTTCACCCGCCACCTCGACCCGAAGCTCGGGCCTCGCATCGTGCAGTGGTGCGAGATCGACGGCCGGCGGTACCACGTGGTCGGCGGCCGCGTGAGCCACGCCGTCGTGAACCCCACGTTCGACCCGGTCGCCAAGGCCGGCGCGATGCACGACTACTTCCGGGGCAACCCCGACGGGAAGAGCCCGCTCGAGTTCCTCCGCGACCGCGAGCCGATCCGCCCCGAGTACCGCGACCGTGAGGTGCGGCTCCAGGTGATGGACGCGCAGGGCCTCGAGAAGATCTGGCTGTTCCCGACCCTCGGCATCCTCTACGAGGAGCTCCTCAAGGACGACCCCGAGGGCGTCACGATCATGTGCACCGCGTTCAACCGGTGGCTCGAGGACGACTGGGGCTGCAACTTCGACGACCGCATCTACGCGTCGCCCTACCTCACCCTCGCCGACCCCGAGTGGGCGGTGCGCGAGCTGGAGTGGGCGCTCGACCACGACGCGCGCACGGTGGTGCTGCGCCCGGCCGCACCGACGACCGAGCACGGTCAGCGTCCGCCGACCGATCCGATGTTCGACCCGTTCTGGGCCCGGGTCGACGAAGCCGGCATCACCGTGGTGGTGCACGCCGGCGACAGCGGGTACTCGAGCAACGGCTACGCCGACGACCGGTTCAGCGCCGGCTTCACGGGTGGGGGCTGGGCACCGTCGGTGCGCGTCTTCGCGATCGAGCGCGCCGCGTACGACTTCCTGATCACGCTCGTGTTCGGGAAGCTCTTCGACCGCTTCCCCAACGTGCGCGTCGCGTCGGTCGAGAACGGCTCGGAGTTCCTGCCCGACCTGTTCAAGAAGCTGCGCTCGACCCAGGCCAAGATGCCGGGCTACTTCAGCGAGGACCCGATCGAGACGTTCAAGCGCAACGTGTGGATCAACCCGTTTTGGGAGGACGACGTCTACGAGGTCGTCGACCTGATGGGTGCCGACCGCGTGATCTTCGGCAGCGACTGGCCCCACATCGAGGGCATGCCCCAGCCGCTCGACTACGTCAACGAGCTCAAGGAGCTCGACGACGCCGACCGCCGCCTGATCCTGCGCGACAACGCGCTCGAGCTCAACGAGCGCCGCCCCGCCTGAGCTCCGACGGTCGGGAACGACCGCACCCCTGCCGGCGTTGACCGGGGCGGAGGGTCGTTTCATGCCCAGCAGGACCAGCCGCGTGCACTCGAAGGTGAGCGGTGCCGCCCGCGATCTCGCGGGCACGATGACGCTCGCCGCCCGCGACCTCGGTCAGGGCGCCACGCGCGTGGCCTCGTCCGCGGCAGCGACCAAGCGCCTCACGAGCGCGACCCGCGTCACGCTCCAGGCGCTGCCGAAGGAGGCGGTGCCCGAGCTGGCCCGCTCGGTGCGCCGGATGAAGGGCGTCCGCACGCCCGCGCAGGCCCAGGAGGCCGTCGAGACCGAGACCGAGCACCTGCTGACGGCCATCATGCCCCTGCTCGTCGCCCACCCGCTGCCGGTCCAGAGCACGACGAGCGCGAAGGCGATCCTCGCCGCCGCCGGCGGGCTCGCCGCGGCCGGCGAGGAGATCGAGACGATCGCCGCTCTCGTCTCGGGCGGCTCGGCGGTGCCCCCGACGCTGCCGGTGGTCATCGGCGCGAACGTGGTTGCGCTCGCGGTCGAGCTCTACGTCGCGGCGTCGTTGCGCCTGCACGACCTGCGCGCCGCGGGGTTCGAGCCCACGCCCCAGGAGGTCGCCGAGGACGTCATCTTCGCGATGACGGGTGAGTCGACGGCGGGGAGCACCTCGTCGCGCCGCCTGCGTCGACACGTCACCCGTCGGGTCGTGCAGTCGGTCGCCCGCCGTCTGCTCGCCCGCTGGGGCGCCGGCTTCGTCCCCTTCGTCGGCATCGCGTACGCCGGGTGGGACACCCAGCGCACGGCCGACGCGGTGCGCGCCCTGCCGCTGCCCGCCGCGGCGGGTTCTCGGCACGTTCACGCAGCAATAGGACGCGCCGACGTGCCGAGAATCCTGCCGGCGTAGCGCGGACGCCGGCGCTCAGGTCGCGCCCACGCTCGCGACGTCGGAGCGCGGTCGTTGCCCGCCGGCGCGAGCGCGCGCGGCAGCCAGGGTCGGTGACTCACCCACGGCCCAGCGCAGCGTGCCGAGGAGCGCGCGCAGTGACGGACGAACGGCAAGCGGGCCCCAGGGCGGCGGCACGACGAGCCGCAGCTCGATCTGCGCGTGCAGCGGCAGGAGCTCGACGGCGGCCGCGGCGATCAGCCCGTAGGTCGGACGCACCGAGAGCGGCATCGGCGGGAGCATCAGGAACCGCACCGCGTCGCGGGCCTCGGGCGTCGACCGCAGCTCGTAGCGCGCGAGCACGTCGCGCAGCTCGCTGACGGTCGTCGGCACCGGATCGGCATCGAGCTCGCGCGCGACGAACGCCATCTCTGCGACGTAGCGATCGGCCTCCTCGGCCGTGAGCCCCGCTGCATACCGCTGGTACGCGGCGAGGAAGCTGTCGACCTCGGTGGCGTGCACGAACGCGAGCAGCTCCGGGTCGCTCGCCGAGTACGGACGGCCGTCGGACGCGACGCCGCTGACGCGCTGGTGCACGCCGCGCACGCGGGCGACCGCTCGTTCGGCCTCCTCGCTCGTCCCGTACGTCGTCGCCGCGATGAAGTCGGCCGTGCGATGGAGGCGGCCCCACGGATCGTGGCGGTAGTCGGAGTGCTGCGCGACGCCGGCCATCGCGAGGGGATGCAGCGTCTGATAGAGCAACGCCCGCAGCCCGCCGACGACGGTCGCGAGGTCGGCGTGCACCCGCCAGCACACCGAACCGGGGCCGAACCAGCCCGAGTCGCCGTCGGCGGTCACCTGCGGACCGCGCCGCCCGGTGACCCGCAACCGCACGGCACGGGCGACCCCCGCACGGGCGAGGTCGGACGCGTGGCCGACGATGCCGAGCGGGTCGGGGAACGTCGTGGTCACGACCCCATGATGGCGCGCCTCCTGCTCGTCGGTAGCCTCCGGGCCATGCCCGGGTGGAGCTTCGCCGCCGTGTGGTCCGGCGTCGCCGCGGTCGTCCCCGAACGTGAGGCGCTGATCTGCGGCGAGCGGGTCGTGACGTGGGGCGACTTCGGCGACCGCGCCCGGCGTCTGGCGTCGCACCTGTTCGAAGGTGGTGTGCGACCCGGCGACAAGGTCGCGCTCGACATGACCAATCGTCCCGAGTACCTGGAGACGTTCTTCGCCGCACTGCTGCTCGGCGCGGTGCCGGTCAACGTCAACTACCGGTACGTCGCCGACGAGGTCCGCTACGTGCTCGACAACAGCGACGCCGTCGCGCTCGTGCACGACCCGGCGTTCGCCGATGCCGTGCAGGCCGCGAGCGCCGGCCTGCGGGTCGTGCTCGAGACGGGCGCCGACTACGAGGGTGCGCTCGCGGCCGCAACACCGACCGGCGCGTGGGCGGCGCGCGAGCCCGACGGCGACGACCTCATGTTCTTGTACACCGGCGGCACCACCGGGATGCCCAAGGGCGTCATGTGGCGCAACGACGACCTCTACCGCGCGCTGTGGCAGATGGGTCGCCCCGGCTCGGAGCCACCCGATCCGATCGAGTCGGCCCGTGCCGGCAAGCGCACCGGCACCTGCCTCCCGGCGTGCCCGCTCATGCACGGCACCGGGCTGTTCATCGCCTTGTCGACGCTGGCGGGCGCGGGCACCGTCGTGCTCGACGACGCTCCCGGGCTCGACGCCGATCGGCTCTGGGGGGCCGTCGAGCGCAACGCCGTGGCCGTGCTCACCATCGTCGGCGACGTGTTCGCCCGACCGCTGCTCGCCGCCCTCGAGGCGGCACCTGGCCGCTACGACCTGTCGTCGCTGCGCGCGATCACGTCCTCGGGCGTCACCTGGAGCCCGGAGGTCAAGGCCGGGCTGCTGCGGCACCTCCCCGACGTCACGCTGATCGATTCGCTCGGCGCGTCCGAAGGGCTGATGAGTCGCTCCGCGTCGACTGCGGACGCCGAGATCAAGCCGGCGCGGTTCGCGGTCAACGATCGGGTGCGCGTGCTCGACGAGGCCACCGGACGCCCGGTCGGTGCGGGCTCCGACGAGGTGGGGCTGGTGGCCGTCACCGGCCCGCTCCCGCTCGGCTACTACAAGGACGAGGAGAAGACCGCCGCCACGTTCCGGACCTACGACGGCGTGCGGTACTCGATCCCCGGCGACTACGCGACGGTCGACGACGACGGCACGATCCGCCTGCTCGGGCGGGGCTCGGCCTGCATCAACACCGGAGGCGAGAAGGTGTACCCGGAGGAGGTCGAGCTCCTGCTGCGCGAGCACCCCGACGTCGGCGACTGCCTCGTGGTGGGGGTGCCGGACGAGCGCTACGGCGAGATGGTCGTGGCGCTGGTCGTGCCCGCGCCCGGCGCCTCGCTCGACGAGGAGTCGCTCGCGGCCCTGTGCCGGGGTCGACTGTCGGGCTACAAGCGGCCGAAGCGGTTCCTCGTGGTCGCCGACCTCGAGCGCTCGGCCGCGGGCAAGGCCAACTACCGCCGCGCGCGCGAGATCGCGGGCGAGCTCGTCGGCATCGACGCTCGGTGAGCGCGGTCGGTGCCGTCGGCGGCGGCGAGGTCCTCGACGAAGCGACGCGACGTCGGCGCGAGCGCCACGACGTCGTCAACACGATCCTGCTGTCGCTCGCCGCGGTGCTGACCGCCTGGGCCGCGTTCCAAGCCGCGGCGTGGAGCGACGAGGAGACCAGGACCGACAACGAGGCGATCGAGGTGATCGCGAAGTCGGTGCGCGCCACGTCGGCCGCGGGGAGCTTCATCGTGGTCGACGTGGTCACCTGGACCGACTGGGTCAACGACGTCCGGCGCGAGCACGCCGCCGATCCGTCGCAACCCTGGCCCGGGCCGGGCTACGTCCCGACACCGGGGAGCGACTCGGAGGCCTCGTTCCGGGTGCTGCGCGAGGAGTTCCGGCCGGCGGTCGACGCGTGGCTCGCGACCGACCCGTTCGTCGACCCGAACGCGCCGGCCGTGCCGTTCGCGCTCCCCGAGTACGAGCTGGCCGAGGACGACCGCGGCTTCGAGCAGGCGGCACGGGCCACCGAGCTCCATTCGCAGTCGGACGACGAGGCGCAGACCTCGCGGACCTACATCGCGGTCACGGTCGTCTACGCGATGGTGCTCGCGATCACCGCGATCGGCCTCAAGATCGGCAACGACCGGGCGCGCGAGGTCGTCCTGGCCTTCGCCAGCATCGTGCTCGTCGCCGCGACCGCCTACCTGCTCACGCTCCCGATCACGGTCTGATCTCCAAGTCGGGGTTGCGCGTCGATACCCCCAGGGGTATGCTGGACGGGTCGAGCCACCTCGGATCGGCAGGAGGAGCGAGCGATGGAGCTCTCGGAGCAGACGGTCGACGAGCTCACCCGGCGCCTGGCGCGGGTCGAGGGCCAGGTCCGAGGAGTCTCGGCGATGATCCGCGAAGGTCGTGAGTGCCGAGACGTCGTGACCCAGCTGTCCGCGGCGCGCCGGGCGCTCGAGTCCGTCGGCTTCCGCCTCCTCGCGAGCGGCCTCACGCAGTGCCTCGAAGATCCCGAGCGCGCGGCTGCCGAGGGCGACTCGGTCGACGAGTTCGAGCGCCTCTTCCTGAAGATCGGATGAGGGCACGCGATGGAGGTGCAGTGATGATCTTCCAGCAGTACTACCTCGAGTGCCTGTCCCACGCCTCGTACCTCATCGGTGACGAGGGGACCGGGCGCGCGGTCGTCGTCGATCCGCAGCGGGACGTGGCGCAGTACGTCGACGATGCGGCCGCCCGCGGGCTCACGATCGAGCGGGTCATCGAGACCCACGTGCACGCCGACTTCCTGTCGGGCCACCTCGAGCTCGCCGAGCAGACCGGCGCGGTGATCTCGTACGGCGCGGCCGCGCGCGGCATCGAGTTCGCGTTCGAGCCGCTCGACGACGATCAGGTGCTCGAGCTCGGCGACGTCCGACTCGAGATCCGCGCGACCCCCGGTCACACGCCCGAGTCGATCAGCATCGTGGTCTACGAGCACGCCGGCGACGACGTCCCGTACGCGGTGCTCACCGGCGACACGCTCTTCATCGGGGACGTGGGTCGGCCCGACCTGCTGTCGTCGTTCGGCGTCACCGCCGACGAGCTGGCTCGCCACCTCTACCACTCGCTGCACGAGCGCCTGCTCACGTTGCCGGACGAGACGCGCGTCTTCCCCGCGCACGGAGCGGGCTCCGCGTGCGGCAAGCAGCTCTCGACCGAACGCCAATCGACGATCGGCGAGCAGCGACTCGTCAACTACGCGCTCCAACCGATGAGCGAGGACGAGTTCGTGCGTGTCGTGACCGAGGGCCAGCCGACGGCACCCGGCTACTTCGCGTTCGACGCGATGCGCAACCGCGAGGCGCGACCGACGCTCGACGAGGAAGAGGCGCCGTCGCCGCTCGACCTCGACGCGGTCCTCGCCGCGCAGCGCGACGGCGCGATCGTCGTCGACACCCGCGATCCGATGGACTTCGCCGCCGGGCACCTCCGCGGCGCGATCAACGTGTCGCTCACCGGCCGCTTCGCCGAGTGGGTCGGCGACGTCCTCACGCCCGCCACACCGATCGTGCTGTTCACGAACCCCGGCAGCGAGCTCGAGGGCAAGATCCGCCTCGGCCGCATCGGGTTCGACACCGTGCTCGGTCACCTCGACCAGCCCCTGCAGGTCCTCGCGAGCCACCCCGAGGTCACCGCCCGCTCGTCGCGGCTCACGGCCGCCGAGCTGGAGGATCGGCGACGCTCGCTGGGCGATCGGCTCCAGCTGCTCGACGTGCGCAACCCGGGGGAGGTCGCGCTGGGATCGATCCCCGGCGCGCTCCCCACGCCGCTGCCGCGTCTCGTCGAGGCGATCGAGCAGCTCGACCCGAAGGCTCCGACCGTCGCGTTCTGCGCGGGCGGTGCCCGCTCGGCGGTCGCGTCGAGCGTGCTCGAGAGCCACGGCTTCGAGGACGTGTCCGACGTGCTCGGCGGGTTCGAGGCCTGGCGCGCCGAGACGCGCGACGCGGCCTGAGGCGTCGACGTGATCGAGGCCCGCGCTCTCCTGGCGTCCCCGTTCGGCTTCCTCACCGGACTGTCGCTCGGGGCGCTCGGTGGCGGGGGCTCGATCCTCGCGGTGCCCGCGCTGGTCTACGTCGTCGGTCTGAGCGCGACGTCGGCGACCGCGACCTCCTTGGTGGTCGTCGCCGTGACGGCGACCTGGGCGCTCCTCCGACACCACCGTGCCGGCCATGTGAAGGTCGGCGCGGGCGTCGTGTTCGCGCTCGCAGGCATCGGCGGGTCGGTGGTCGGCACCCTGTTGAACGCGAGCGTCGATCCGGCCCTCCTGCTGCTCGCGTTCGCGGGCGTCATGATCGCCGCCGCCGTCGGGATGATCCGCCGTGCACGCGGCCGGCTCGGGGCGGGCGACGAGCCGATCGACGCCGGCGATGAGCCCGCCGACCGCCTCGACGCGACGGTCGTGACAGCGCGGCACGTCGACCTGCGCATGGTGGCAGGCGTGATCGCCGGCGGGACGATCGTCGGGTTCCTGACCGGCTTCTTCGGAGTGGGCGGCGGGTTCGTCATCGTGCCGATGCTCGTGCTCGTGCTCGGGTTCTCGATGCGCGACGCGGTCGGCACGTCGCTGCTCGTCATCGCGATCAGCTCGGCCATCGCGCTCGTGCCGCGACTCGGCTCCGACGCTGTCGACGTGCAGGTCACGATCGCGTTCACGGTCGCCGCGCTCGCGGGCGCGACGCTCGGCACGCGCGTCGCCGGACGGGTCGATCCGACCCGGCTGGCCGTCTGGTTCGGTGCGCTGCTGGTCGCCGTCGCGCTGTACACAGGCATCAGCTCGCTCGCCGCTCTCTGAGTCCACAGGAAGGGTTCCCCCGATGACCGACCGAATCCCAGCGATCACCGTCGACGAGGCGAGCGCCGCGCTCGCCGGCGACGGCACCACGGTGCTCGACGTCCGCGAGGCCGACGAGTGGGCCGCCGGCCACGTCGACGGCGCGGCGTGGATCCCGATGAGCGAGCTCTCCGCCCGTCAGGACGAGCTCCCCGAGGGACGGCTCGTCGTGGTCTGTCGGTCGGGCGGGCGCTCGGCCCGCGTCGTGCAGGCGCTCGTCGCCGCGGGCTACGACGCGACCAACCTCGTCGGCGGGCTCCAGGCGTGGCAGGAGGCGGGACACCCGCTCGTCGCCGACGGCGGAGCGGCCGGCGCCGTCGCCTGAGCGGCCCCGCCGCCCCGGCCGACGGTCCTTGGAGGTCCTGGACGCCCGATTCGGGCGGCGTGGGCCTCCAAGCGGGCCCTCGCGGCACCCTGGCTACCCGCCGGTAACCTGGCCTCGTGGCGGCACTCCCCTCGTTCGACCGGTTCGACGCGCTGCGTCGACTCGGCGAGGAGGAGTTCGACGTCCTCGTGATCGGCGGTGGGATCACCGGGGTCGGCTGCGCCCTCGACGCCGTCTCACGGGGTCTGCGGACCGCGCTCGTCGAACGGGACGACTTCGCGGCCGGCACGTCGTCGAAGAGCTCCAAGCTGGTCCACGGGGGGATCCGCTACCTCCAGCAGCGCGAGATCGCGCTCGTCTACGAGAACCTCCGCGAGCGCCAGCGGCTCCTCGAGAACGCGCCGCACCTGGTGCGCATCCTGCCCTTCCTGATCCCGATCCTGACCCGTGACGGCCTCATCGACCGACGCATCGCCCGGGCGATGGGCTTCGCGATGTGGATGTACGACCTGACCGGCGGCTTCCGGATCCGGAAGCGCCACCAGCGCATCACGAAGGCCGAGGCGCTGCGCCACATGCCCACGCTGCGGCGCGACAACGTCGCGAGCGCGTACATCTACTACGACTGCCGCACCGACGACGCCCGACTCACGCTCGCCATCGCCCGGACCGCGGCGAGCCACGGGGCCGCGATCGCCAACTACGCGAAGGTGACGGGTCTGCTCGAGAGCGACAAGGGGCGCGTCGCAGGCGCCCGCGTCGAGGCCGACGGGCAGGACCTCGAGGTGCGAGCGCGGGCGGTCGTGAACGCGACCGGCGTGTGGTCCGACGAGATCCGAACGATGGACGAGGGCACGCACCCCGAGTCGATCCGGCCCGCGAAGGGCATCCACATCACGGTGCCCTGGTCGAAGGTGCGCAACGACATCGCCGCGATCGTGCCCGTCCCCAAGGACAAGCGCTCGGTGTTCGTCGTGCCGTGGGGTGACACGACCTACGTCGGCACGACCGACACCGACTACGACGGTCCGATCGACGACCCGCAGTGCACGCCCGAGGACGTCGAGTACCTGCTCGGCGCGCTCAACTTCGCGATGGAGGACCAGGTGACGCGCGACGACGTGATCGCGACCTGGGCCGGTCTGCGTCCGTTGCTCCGCACGGCGTCGAGCGAGCGCACCGCCGACCTGTCGCGTCGCCACGGCGTGCGCGTCTCCGAGCGGGGCCTGGTGACCATCAACGGCGGCAAGCTCACCACGTATCGGCAGATGGCCCAGGACACGATCGACGCCACGTCGGGGGTCGTGCTGCGCAAGCGGTCGAAGAGCCGCACGAAGCGGCTCACGATCGTGGGTGGCGAGGACTTCGAGGCCGCGCCCGAGACGTCGGAGCCCAGCCTCCACGAGCACCTCGGCGGTCGCTACGGCAACGAGATGGCCGCGGTGCTCGACCTGGTCGACGACCCCGCGCAGGAAGGACGCGAGCTCGGCGAGGCGCTCGTCCCTGGCCTGCCCTACCTGCGCGCCGAGGCGGTCCACGCCGTCCGCCACGAGATGGCTCGATCGCTCGACGACGTGCTGTCGCGCCGCACCCGAGCGCGCCTGCTCGCGCGCGACGCGTCGGCGGCGGCGGCCGAGTCGGTCGCCGCACTCCTGGCGCCGGAGCTCGGCTGGGACGAGGCCGAGACCGCTCGGCAGGTCGAGTCGTACCGACGGGCCGTCGAGCAGGAACGACGATCGGGCAACCTGCCCGAGGCCGCGCTCGACGCGTCGCTCGGCGCGTAGCGACGGCGCAGCCTCTAGCGTCGCGACGCCATGGAGACGAACCGGGGGGCGCCGACACCGCCGATCGCGTTCTCCGGCGACGGGCCGGTGACGGCCCGACTCGACACGCCCACGGTCACGATCGACGCTGCCGTGCTCGCGCGCCTCGGCGGCGCGTGTGCCGACGTGTCCACCGACGCCACCACGCTCGGTGAGGCAAGCCGCGACTGGTGGCCACTCGCCATGATCTGGGCCCTCGACGACCAGGTCGCGGCGCGCGCGTCGGTGCTCGCACGGCCGACCTCGGTCGACGAGGTCGCCGCCGTCCTGCGGGTGTGCGACGAGGCGCGCGTCCCGGTCACGCCCGTCGCGGGCCGGAGCGGCGTGTGCGGTGCGAGCGTGCCGCTGCACGGTGGGGTGCTGCTCGACTGCTGCGCGCTCGCGGGCATCGTGGACGTCGATCACGGGTCGATGGTCGTCGACGTGCGCGCGGGGACCTTCGGTGACGTGCTCGAGGACGAGCTGCGCGGCGATCACGGCGTCACGGTCGGGCACTGGCCCCAGTCGGTCGAGCTCTCGACCGTCGGCGGCTGGCTGGCGTGCCGGGGCGCCGGGCAGTACTCGACGCGCTACGGGAAGATCGAGGACATCGTCATCGGGCTCGACGTCGTGCTCGCCGACGGTCGCGTCGTCACCACGGGTGGCGCCCCCCGCCAGGCGGTGGGACCCGACCTCACCCAGCTGTTCGTCGGGAGCGAGGGCACGCTCGGGGTCATCACCGGCGCCCGCCTGCGCTGCCACCCGGCGCCGCCCACCGAACGACGGCTCGCGTTCGGGTTCCCGTCGTTCGCAGCCGGCCTCGAGGCGTGCCGCCGGATCCTGCACCGCGGCGCGACGCCGGCGGTCCTGCGGCTCTACGACGACGTCGAGGGCCAGCGGGGCTTCGAGACCGGCACCGGCGTGCACCCGCTGCTCGTGCTCGACGAAGGAGACGCGGCGATCGTCGACGCAACGATGCAGGTCGTGGCCGAGGAGTGCGCGCCCGACGGCACCGCGCTCGACGGCGACTCCCTGCTCGCACGATGGCTCGACCACCGCAACGACGTGAGTGCCCTCGAGGCGTTGATCTCGCGTGGGTACGTCGTCGACACGATGGAGATCGCCGCGCCCTGGCGCGCGCTGCCGTCGATCTACGACGCGGCGACGAACGCGATCAGAGCGGTCGAGCACACCCTCGTCGCGTCGGCGCACCAGTCGCACTCGTATCCCGACGGCGCGTGCCTCTACTTCACGTTCGGTGGTCAGCCACCGGCCGACGAGCGCGAGGCCTACTACCGAGCCGCCTGGGACGCGGGCACGCGAGCCGTCCTCGAGCACGGCGGCGCCCTCAGCCACCACCACGGCGTCGGCATCAACCGCGCGCGGTTCGTGCGGGACGCCCTCGGCGACGGCCTCGACGTGCTCGCAGCCGTGAAGGCCGCACTCGACCCCAACGGCGTCCTCAACCCCGGCAAGCTCGGCCTCCCCAGCCCCTTCGGCCCCAGCCCCGCCTGGCCATGAACCGGCTCGGGTTGGCCACGCGCCGACGAGTGGGCCGCACGTGAGTGGGCCGCGCGTGCTGGTCGTCGACGTGGGGACGTCGTCGGTGCGCACCGCGGTCGTGGAGCCGGGCAGCGAGGGCGTGGGGGTGCGGGTCGTGGTCGAGCACCGGGCGCCGCTGCTCCCCGACTCGCCCGTTCCCGGCCTGGTGGAGTTCGACGCGGCGGCGATGGCGAACGTCGCCCTCGACCTCGCGCGACGCGCGATCGACGACGCCGGGCCGGTCGCGGCGGTCGGCATCGCGAACCAGCGCGCCTCCGCGATCGTCTGGGATCGCCGCACGGGGGAGCCGGTGGCCCCGGGCCAGGGCTGGCAGGACCTGCGGGTCGTCGGGCGCTGCCTCGAGCTGCGGGCCGAGGGCCACCGGTACGCGCCCAACCTCAGTGCGCTGAAGCTCGAGTCGATCCTCGACGCGGTCGATCCCGATCGATCGCGGTCGGGCGATCTGGCGTTCGGCACCGTCGACTCGTGGATCGCCTGGCACCTCTCCGAGGGTGCGCTGCACGTCACCGACGCGACGAACGCGCAGATGACCGCGCTGCGCACTGCGGGCAACGACCACTGGGACGCAACCGCCCTGGGCGTGCTGCGCGTCGCCGAGTCGCTGCTGCCGGCGGTGGTCGACTCCAGCGGCACGATCGGCGCCGCGACCGCGCTCTCCGGCGCGCCCGCGATCACGGGCGTGCTCGGTGATCAGCAGGCGTCGCTGCTCGGCCAGGGCTGCGTGCGCCCCGGCGACGCCAAGATCACGTTCGGCACCGGCGGGATGCTCGACCTGGTGTACGGGCCCGATCGGCCCCGCTTCGACGAGCGCGGGCAGGCCGGCTGCTTCCCGATCGTCACCCGCCGGATCGGCGGCGTCGACACCTGGGGGCTCGAGGCGGCGATGCTGGCCGCGGGCACCAACGTCGAGTGGCTGCGCGACGACCTCGCGATCATCTCCACGGTCGAGGAGTCGGACGCGGTCGCGGCGGGCTGCGACGACACCGGTGACGTGTGGTACGTGCCCGCGCTGCTGGGGCTCGGGACCCCCGTGTACGACTTCGGCGCGCGCGGGACCCTCCTCGGGCTCACGCGCGGCACCGAGCGGGCCCACGTCGTGCGAGCGGTGCTCGAGGGCGTCGCGCATCGCGGCGCGGACCTGGTCGAGTCGGCCCAGGCCGACGGCGGCTTCACCATCGACGCGCTGCACGTCGACGGCGGCATGGCGGCGAACGACACGTTCGTCCAGGCGCTCGCCGATGCCACCGGGCTCGCGGTCGAGGTCGCCCCGGTCGCGGAGGCGACGATGCTCGGGGCGGCGTTCGCGGCCGGCCTGGCCATCGGCACGTGGAGCGGTGACGACGAGATCGCCGGGACCTGGCGTCCGGCGCGCCGGATCGAGCCGCGACGCGCGCTCGACCGCGATCGCTGGCGCGAGGCCGTGGCGCGCGCCCAGGGCTGGATCCCCGAGCTCTCGACGATCGAGCTCTAGCCCCGCGTCACACCGCCTGCGAGCCCGGGTCGGTCAGGCACGTCCGACGCCGGCGCGGCGGTGGAATCGACCCCCTCTCGCTCCCTCGCCGTCGCGCCGGTGGCGGGCGGCTTCACCACTAGGGTCCGGCTCCGCATGGGGGAGCGACCGCCGGCCGTCCGCATCGACGACCTCGCCGAGCCTCGCTTCGCGCCCGAGATCGTCGAGATGATGCAGGCGGTCGAGCCGATGGCCGCGGAGCTGGCGTTCGACCTCGATGCGGTCGTCGACGGCGCGCGCGCCGAGACGGGGCTCGACGACCTCGGCGATGACTGGTTCCGCGAGCCGATGGCGCTCACCCTCCGCTGCCTCGACGAGGAGGCGGGCCTGTCGGCGTTCGGTCGCATCGCGGCCCACAGCCAGATGACCGGCCACCTCCGCAACCGGCTGCGTGTCGAGCACCTGCTGAGCACGCACCCGGAGATCCTCGACGTGCAGATCGCCCGGCCGATCTTCATCGTCGGTCAGCCCCGGACGGGCACGACGCACCTGCACAACCTCATGGCCGAGGACCCGGCGCTGCGCTCGCTCCCCTACTGGGAGAGCCTCGAGCCGGTGCTGTCCGACGACGAGCGGGCGCTCGTCGACGCGGGCGGGGCCGATCCCCGACGCGAGCGCTGCGCGGTCGGGCTCGAGTTCCTCAACACGGCGATGCCGCTCTTCAAGCGCATGCACGACATGACGGTCGACCACGTCCACGAGGAGATCCAGCTCCTCGCGATCGCGGGCTCGACGATGCTCTTCGAGACGATGGCGGTCATGCCGACGTGGCGCGACTGGTACCGAACGCACGATCAGACGCCGGCGTACGCGTACCTGAAGAAGGTGCTCCAGTGCTGCCAGTGGCTGCGCGGCGGCGACCGCTGGGTGCTGAAGTCGCCGCAGCACGTCGAGCAGATCGTCCCTCTCCTCGAGGTGTTCCCCGACGCGACGTTCGTGTTCACCCACCGGGACCCGGTGTCGGTGATCGCATCAACGGCGACGATGATCTCGTACACCGCGCGGTCGAGTCAGGCGAAGGTCGATCCGCCGAAGATCGGGCACTACTGGGCCGACCGCGTCGAGACGATGCTGCGGGCCGGGATGCGCGACCACCACCTCCTCCCCGAGGGCCGCTTCCTCGACGTGCGCTTCGACGAGTTCTTGGCCGACGACGTCGCGATGGTGCGACGCATCTACGAGGTCGCGGACCAGCCGTTCACCGACCAGGCGCTCTCACGCATGGAGACGTTCATGGTCGAGCATCCCCGCGGCGTCCACGGTGGCGTCCTCTACGACCTCGAGGGCGACTTCCACCTCGATCGCGCCGACCTGCGCGAGCGCCTGCGCGACTACACCGACCGCTTCCAGGTCGCCCTGGAGTCCTGACGCGCCCGAGTCCCGACGCGCGCCCGACTCGCCCCCGCCCCGATCGTTCTGGCGTCAGCAGCCCGCTCTCACGCGGGTCTGCTGACGCCGAAACGCTAAGGGAGGCGCACGACCTCGCAGGTGGGGCGGGCAGGCGTGTCGGACGGGTAGAACCAGCGGAACCAGATGCGGCCGCGGGGGTGGCCCTGGGTCGAGATCCAGTTGGGGCGGCCCGGATCGCGATGCGCGACGACGAGCTCCCACGACCCGTCGTCCTCGTACTGCACCTGCGAGCCGTTGAGCGTCACCGCCTCGTAGTCGTAGTTGTACGTGTGCAGGAACGGGTTCCACAGGCAGCAGTTCCAGAACGCGCACTCGGGTGAGCGCCCCGAGATCACCAGTGCCTGGTCGCCGGCGAGGTCGAACCCACCCATGGCGTACGCGGCGTCGCCGGCGGCCCAGCCGAAGGTCACCTGCTGCACCGGGTAGGGCTCGTCGATCTGGTTCGGCTCGCCGAGCCCGAGCGGCACCATCTGCTTCTGGTCCTGCACCCAAGTGAGCGCGGCGCGGAACCGCCGGGCGACGTCGTCGTCGGTGAGGCGGACGGTCGCAGGCCGGTCGAGCGCCTCGATGTGCCACTGGCAGCGCGTGTCACCGAACGGGTCGTCGAGGTAGTCGCGGGTGATCGCGACGACCGCGTCGTCCTCGAGCTTCAGGAACGGGCCTTCCCAGCCGGCGGGGCGTTCGCGGGCCAGCATCAGCTCGAACGTGCCGTCGGACGCGAACTCGAGATCGTCCCGATCGTTGACGGTCCCGACGATGCGCTCCGAGTAGTGGCCGTCGCGCGGCCCGCCGTAGACCGTGAGCGACAGGTAGACCGCGTCGCCACGCTTGCCGGTCACCTTGTACGTGACGTCGGGGTCGATCGGCGCGTGCATGTAGTAGGCGTCGGCGTTGTCGCCGCCCCACTTCTTGTACGGCCCGACGATGTCGACGAAGCGGGGGTTGGCCGGGTCGGCCCACACCTGGGTGTCGAGCGCGACGGCCAGCAGCGAGAAGATCCACTTGTAGCCCTCGAGCACCGACTGCTCGTCGCGCAGCGCGTTGGGCCCTTCGAAGAAGCGCTCGTCGAGCGTGTGCAGCTCGTCGAGCAGCTCGTGGACGACGGCGGCGGTCTGGAACTGCGATGCGGAGAGCTCGGCCATGGCGGCCGACGCTACTCAGGCGGGCAGAACTGCGTCGCCGACCCGGATCGGACCGTCGTCGAGGATCTCGGCCCGCAGACCACCGCGGTGGACGAGCGCCTTGCGCACGCCCGCGCGCGTCAAGCCCTCGAGGTACGTGCAGGGCTCGGCGAGGTCGTAGCCACGCATCCGCACGCCACCCACCGTGAACTCGCGTCCGACGAGGTGGTTCACCGGCACGCCCTCGACGACCAGGTTGCGTCGGGTCTCGGCCTCGTCGAGCTCGATGCCGTACTCGTTACGCGCACCCTCGATCGCCTCGCGCTCGATGAGCGTGACGGCCCGCTTGCCGACCTTCGTACCCGAGTACTTGCCGGCCTCGATCGCGTAGCGATCGCCCTCGAGCCCGTGGCCGGCGAGCGCCTGCACCTCGGCGCGCTCCTCCATCGGCTTGCCTTCTTCGGGCGCGGTGTAGATGGCGACGACGGTGCCGGTGAAGCTCATCTCGTCATTCTGCCGGACGATCGGGCTCCGAGTCGTCCGCGTTCCAGGTGGTGGTCGGTTCGGCGGCGGGCATCGGATCGACGCGCGCCCGCTCGGTGACGGCCGTGTCGTGTGCCGGATCGGAGGGCTCGTCGGGAGCGCCCTCCTCGTCGGCGGGCACGATCGCGCTGGGGTCGTCGCCCGTCACCACGTGCTCCTCCGGCGGCGGCACCGACGTGACCGGCGGCATCGACGCCGCCCGTGGGCGACGGACCCCGCCCGCCGCGAGCCCGAACCACGTCACGATCAGGACCGCGCCACCCGCGGCGAGGAACGTCCACGTGCCCTCGGCGCCGTCGAGCGCCACCGCGGTCCGTCGACCGGCGACCTCGCTCGTCCCGTAGATCGCGCCGAGCCGGAGCGCGGCGATCCCGGCGATCCCGAACAGCAGCCCGAGCGCGAGGCCGGAGCCGATCCGCCCGCCGACCGACACGGCGACCGGCGCCAGCACGGTGAGCAGCACGATCACGAGGACCCCCGCCCACAGGTACCGGGACGAGACCGGGTCGCTGGTGTCCAACGGGCTGCCGCCCGTGACGTCGAGCCCGAAGTCGCCGCCGAGGCTGATCGTGAACGGGTTCATCGCGTAGCCGACCGCGGCGGCGAAGCCGAAGAGCGCGGCGACGATCGCGAGCGGACGCGCTCCTCCGAGCATGGTCCACTGGCTCGGCCGCAGGGTGACCAGCGCGCTCAGCACGGCCGCGAAGATGCCGAGCACGAGTCCGGCGGTGACGAGCGAGAACCCGGTGCCGGCCCGCGGGCCGTCGGATCCGGTGAGCGTGACGACGTCCTCGACGCGGGGCTGGAGCTCGAACGCCACCGCGACGACGACCATCGCGGCACCGATGGGCGCCGAACGACGGTGCAGCAGCAGTGCGCCCGCGAGCACCAGCGCGGCGGCGAACACCACCACGTGGGCGAGCGACGCGGTGTCGTCGACGAGCGAGAACGAGGGTGCGTCCCAGTAGTCGGGGAAGAGCGCGGCGATGGTGATCGCGGCGCCGACGAACGCGAGCGTCGCCGCGACGATCAGCGCCGCGGAGTTGCGCGGAGCGGGATCGGCGGGCGCCGCCGAGACGGCCGGCGTGGACGGGAGCGTCGGGGCGTCGGTCATGGTCACGATTGCAGCACCTCCACCCAGCCGGTGCCGGTCACCTCGCCGGCGGCGCCGAGCGCATCGTCGACCGGGTCACCCGAAGGGGCCACGTCGACCAGTACCCGCACCAGCGCCGGGCCACGCTTCGAGGGCGCCCCCCGGGCCGGCTCCGGACCGAGCGGCACCGGCACCGCACCACGCGCCCGGCATGCCCGCTCGCTCCCGTCGGCGAGGACGATGCCCGTCGGCACGACGATCCCGTCGGCTCCCGGGGCGCCGGACCCGCCCACGACGTGGGACCACCGCCCGTCCGCGGACCGGCACCAGCCCGTCCACTCGGTCGGCCAGGCCGTGTCCGGTGTGGTCGCGTGCGCAAGCACACCCCAGCCCTCGAGCTCGACGCGGTCACGCTCGAGCAGCACGACGCCGTGCACCACGCCGAAGGGCTCGACCTCGCCGACCTCCCACTCCAGGTCGAGCCCGACCGCGACGCGCTCGCCGATCTCCGTCGTCCACGCGTCGATCGGCTCCTCGAGCCGCACGCCGAACGCCTCGAGGCCGATCGACCAGTGCTCACCCCGCGTCTCGCACACCAGCTCCGCCCAGAGCGAGTCGGCCCGGATCTCCAGCACACCCGCCCGGCGCGGAGGTACGACCTCGTGGTCGCGCACCGCGACGAGACCGAGCGGCGCGCCGGTGAGGTAGCACCAGTACCAGCAACGCTCACCGACCCGCGCGAGACGCACGAAGCCACCGACGTCGCGGGTCCTCGACACGAAGTCGACGGCCCACTGCTCGTCGACGGCGTCGACCGTCGCGTTCACCCGACCACCGTGCGCGTTCGACAGTCGCGGTGCGTCCACCTAGGTTGCGGCCGAACATCCACTCCAAGGGGGATCTGCATGACCGCTCCGACCACCCAGCGTCCGGGCACCGTCACACTCGTGATGGTTCTCGCATACATCGCCGGCATCCTCAACGTCGCCGGCGGGATCTTCGTGATCATCGACCGCCACAGCGGCCGCCTCCGCTTCGACTCCGGCCACACGCCCGACGAGCTCCTCTGGGCCGGCATCTTCGCCATCCTGTTCGGCGTCATCTACATCCTGCTCGCTGGCGCGCTCGGTCGCGGATCTCGCGGCGCCCGGCTCGTCTTCGGGATCGTCGCGGTGCTCAACCTCGCGTCGGGCATCTACGCCGCGGTCTCGTACTCCGGCGAGCAGCGCTCCAGCGGCATCGTCGCCGCCGTCTTCTCGATCATCGTGCTGTGGCTCCTCTACGGCACCGAGAAGGACCGGGAGTTCTTCGCCGGCTGACACCGACGTCATCTCGACCCTGCGTACACTCGCACGCGTCATGCAGCTCGGGCGCGCGCATCACCTCGACGCTGACGGCGTGCGGGTGTACGCGGTCGAGTGGCTACCTGCGGACGCAGCCCCGCACGACGGCGAGGACCGGCGGGTCCTCCTGATCCACGGGCTGGGCGCGAACACGCTGTCGTGGACACCGTTCGCGCAAGGCCTCGCCGACGCGACCGGCGCGACCGTCACCGCCATCGACCTCGCCGGGTTCGGCCGCACGCGCGCGCTCGACCGGCGGGCCTCGATCGCCACCAACCGCGCGCTGGTGGAGTCGGTGCTCGACCAGACCGGTCCCGCGCTGCTCGTCGGCAACTCGATGGGGGCGGTCATCGGCACGGGCGTCTGCGCCCGCCGGCCCGACCTCGTCGACGCGCTGGTGCTCGTCAACCCCGCACTGCCGTGGGGGCGGGTGCCGGTCTCTGCCTGGTGGCGCGTGGCTCGCCTCGCACCCCTGATGATGGCGCCCCTCGGGCGGCGAGCGGTCGCGACTCGGGCGAAGGTGCTCGGGCCGACCCGCGTGGTGGACGCGTCGCTGTCGGCGAGCCTGCACGAGCCGGAGCGGCTCGACCCGGAGCTGCGTCGCCGCTTCGTGCTCCTCGCGTCGGAGCGCTACGCGTACCCGGAGGCCGCGGCGGCCTACGCCGACGCGGCGAGGTCGCTGCTGCTCGAGCTCGGACGTGGCGCGTTCGACCGCGACCTGGCGACCGCGAGCGCGGCTCGCCCGACCCTGCTCGTGCACGGCGCCGAGGACCGCCTCGTGGCCTCGCACCTCGCCCGGGCGGCGGGCGAGCGTCACCTCGACGTGACGCTGGAGGTGCTCGAGGGCATCGGGCACGCCCCCCAGCTCGAGTCGCCCGAGCGCCTGCTCGACGTGACCCTCGGCTGGCTCGGGAGCACCGTGCGGGCCGCCGACCCGGTCGGCCGGGACGGCCCGGGCGATGGGAGGATGGGACCGTGGCGCAGGGACCAGGTGGCGGCGGCGACACCGGCACGAGCGGCGGCCTCCTCGGCGAACCGATCCGGGCCTTCGTCGGCGAGCTGACGAAGATCCTCGGGCGCCTGCGCGCCCGAGCCGGAGCCGCGGTCGACGAGTCCGCGCTGGAGCGCGACGCCGCCGTGGAGGCCCAGTCGATCGCCGCGAGCGTCATCGCCGCCGACGGTCACCCGAGCGACGCCGAGCTCCGAGCGTTCGCCGAATCGCTCGCCCCCTGGTTCGAGGCGCTGCGTGGCGCGTCGCCCGGATCGCTGCGCGGGAGCGCCGCGATCCGCCAGCACCGGGCGTTCCCGATCACGCCGTCGCCGCTCCTGGAGACGATCGTCACCGCCGACGAACGCGACGGCACCACCGACTCGTGGCGCTACTACGAGGGCGCGATGCGGGTCGCACACGCGGTCTGCGCGATCGACACGACGCCGACGCGCGAAGAGCTGCTGGCCGTCGACACGATGCGGGCGATGATGCTCCGGCGCATCAACGCCGCGAAGATCGAACGCCCCGACGACCTCGGTGCACCCGGCCAGCCGGCGACCGCCGAGCCCGAGGACACGCTCGAGGGGCTGCTCGCGGAGCTCGACGAGCTGATCGGCCTCGACGCCGTGAAGACCGAGGTCCGCCTGCTCACCAACCTCGTGCGGGTCGAGACGATGCGCCGCGAGCGCGAGCTGCCCGTCGTCGACCGGAGCCTCCATCTGGTGTTCGTCGGCAACCCGGGCACCGGCAAGACGACGGTCGCCCGACTCCTGGCACGCTTCTACAAGACGCTGAAGGTGGTCTCGAAGGGCCACCTCGTCGAGACGGACCGCTCGGGTCTCGTGGCGGGCTACGTCGGCCAGACCGCCACGAAGGTCAACCAGGCGTGCGACGACGCCAAGGGCGGGATCCTCTTCGTCGACGAGGCGTACGCGCTCGTGACCGACAGCGACCAGGACTTCGGCGCCGAGGCCGTGGCCACCCTGCTCAAGCGCATGGAGGACGACCGCGGCGACCTGATCGTCATCGTGGCGGGGTACCCGGAGCCGATGCTCAAGTTCCTCGACTCGAACCCGGGCCTGCGCTCGCGGTTCTCGAAGACGATCGACTTCCCCGACTACACGGACGACGAGCTGATGGCCATCTTCGAGTCGATCGGCGAGGAGCACCACTACCGCCTCGACGACGGTGCGCGAGCCGCGGTGCGCGGCTACTTCGCGGGTCAGGAGCGTGGGCCGACGTTCGGGAACGGTCGCCTGGCGCGCAACCTGTTCGAGGACTGCGTCGCGCGCTAGGCCAACCGGATCGTCACGCTCGCGAAGCCGACCGACGACGAGCTGGTGACGCTGATCGCCGAAGACGTCCCGCCCGTCGGAGCGACGTGAGCCTGGCGGTGTCGCCATGAGCGTCGGCGCGAAGCGACTCCTCGCGCTCGTCGTCGCGGTGGCGTTGATCGGTCTCGCAGTCGTGCTGCGACCGGTGGTCTTCGGTGACGACGACGACGGCGGGAGCGCGGGCGACGACGGGCGCCCGCCTCGGCTGCTCTGCGTCACCGAGCTCGAGGCGGTCTGCGAAGCGCTGGCCGACGAGCACGACGTCGACGTCCAGGTCGAGCAGGCCGGCGTGAGCGTCGACCGCATCGCCTCGCTCCCGGACGCCCAGCTGCGCGACCTCGGGTTCGACGGCTGGCTGACGCTCTCGCGCGACGCCGAGATCGCGTCGCAGCGCCGCGAGCGCAACACGTTCGCACCTGCGCTCGGCACACCGAGCGAGCCGATCGGCCGTTCGCCGCTGGTCATCGGCATCTGGCGAGACCGGGCCGAGGCGCTGCGAAGCGTCTGCACCGGTGAGCTGACGTGGCGCTGCATCGGCGACGTGGCCGGGCGCGAGTGGGTCGACGCGGGCGGCGATCCGGCCTGGGGGCGGGTCAAGCCCGCGCACGCGAACCCCGAGACGACCGGCGAGGGCCTCCTCGTGATCGGACAGGCGGCGACCAACTTCTACGACGGGCGCACCGACCTGTCGATCGACGACTACGCCGACGATGCCTTCCTCGGCTGGTTCTCCCAGCTCGAGGACAACGCCCGCATCGAGCCCGAGTCCCCCTTCGAGCAGATGCTCGTCGGCGGCGCAGCCCTCTACGACATGGTCGGCACGCTCGAGGCGCAGGCGGGGCCCGAGCTCGCGCGCGCATCGCGCGACCGTCGGGACCAGGTGCGGCTGCTCTACCCTGCTCCCGTGGCGACAGCCGACGTGGTGTACGCGCCCGCCGTCGACGCCGACGGCGCCGACGAGCTGGCCGACCTCCTCACCGGTGACGACGGGCGCTCGGCGCTCGCCCGAGCCGGGTGGCGGGTCGACGGCGAGTCCCGGGCGCCCGGCGTCCCCGACACGCCCCCGCTGCCCGCCGGCGACAACCTGCCCGGCGCCGGTTCGCTCCAGGCGCTCCTCGACACCTGGCGCGAGGTGACCGGATGACCGACCCCCGCCGCTCCTCCACTGCGTCGGAGGACGCAGCGACAACATGTGTCGCCAGGTCTTCCAACCGGGCCGGAAGCGCCGTTCGGAGGTGGGTCGTCGGAGCGCTGGTGGCAGCACTGGTCGTGCCGGCGACGATCGCGAGCGCGAGCGCGCCGGCGGGGGCTGGTGGCGACTGCATCACGGTCGACATCGCGTCGTCGCCCGAGAAGCTGGAGCTGCTGACCGACCTCGCGAAGCGGTTCGCCGACTCCGACCTCGCCGAGGTCGACGGGCAGTGCGTCCGGGCCAAGGTCACCCGCGTCTCGTCCGGTGCCGGCGCGTCGCTGCTCGCCGCCGACTGGCCCAAGCCCAAGGTGAACGGCCCGCGGCCGGTGATCTGGTCGCCGGCCGCGTCGACGTGGGGAGCCGTGCTCGACCAGCGCCGCACCGAGGACGGGAAGGCCCCCTACGTCGCGACACCCGGCCAGTCGTTCATGCTGACCCCGCTCGTCATCGCGATGCCCCAGCCCATGGCGGACGCGCTCGGCTACCCGGCGACGCCGATCGGATGGTCCGACATCCTCGCCCTCGCGCAGGACCCGGCGGGCTGGGCGGGGAAGGGCCACCCCGAGTGGGGCCCGTTCCGGTTCGGCAAGACCAACCCCAACTTCTCGACCAGCGGCCTCGCGCAGACGGTCGCGCAGTACTACGCGGCGACGGGCAAGACGAGCGACCTCACGCTCGAGGACCTCGCCCGCCCCGAGGTCGAGGCGTTCGCCCAGGGCGTCGAGTCGGCGGTCGTCCACTACGGCGACACGACGCTGACGTTCCTCAACAACCTCTACCGCGCCGACCGCCGCGGCAACCCGTTCGGGTACGCGTCGGCGGTGGCGGTCGAGGAGAAGTCGGTGCTCGACTACAACCGCGGCAACCCCGACGGGATCCTCGACCCCGGTGAGCAACCTCGCAAGCCCCGCGTCCCGCTCACGTCGATCTACCCGAAGGAAGGCACCCTCTACTCCGACAACCCGCTGATCGTCCTCGATGCGCCGTGGGTGTCGGCCAAGGAGAAGGAGGCGGCGGGCAAGTTCGCGGAGTTCGTGACCCAGCCGGCCAACCAGCGCCGGGTGCTGAATTTCGGCTTCCGGCCCGGCAACCCCGCCGTGTCGATCGGCAAGCCGATCGTCGCCAAGAACGGGGTCGACCCCGCGCAGCCCCAGACCACGCTCGAGGTGCCCCGTCCGCCGGTGCTCGCGGGGGTGATCGACGAGTGGAACCAGGTGCGCAAGAAGGCCCGCGTGCTGCTCGTCGTCGACGTCTCCGGGTCGATGGGCGACGAGGCCGACCCGAAGACCGGCGACACCAAGCTCGACCTCGCCAAGCGCGCCGCGACGGCCGCGCTCGGCGAGTTCAACGCCGAGGACGAGGTCGGGCTGCGCATCTTCTCGACCGAGCTCGCGGATCGCGAGCCCATGGACTACCGCGACGTGGTACCCATCGGCCCGATGTCGGTGAACCGACCCGAGCTCGAGACCCAGATCGAGCGGCTCGTGCCGACGCAGGGCACACCCCTCTACACGGCGGCCCGCGACTCCTACGACACGATGGTCGAGGGGTACGACCCCGAGCGCATCAACGCGGTCGTGCTCCTGACCGACGGGCGCAACGAGGACCCCCGCAACGAGGACGTGAACGAGCTCCTCGAGTACCTGCGAGCCGAGAACGAGGGCGAGACCTCCACGCCGGTGCGAATCTTCACCATCGCCTATGGCGGCGACTCCGACGAGGCCACCCTGCGCCGCATCGCCGAGGCCACGACCGGAGCGGCGTACTCCGCCGTCGACCCGGCCACGATCGTCAACGTCTTCAACGCCGTCGTGAGCAACTTCTGATGGCAGCCCCTTTCGCCGCGTCGGAAGGCTCAGCGACGAGGAGTGTCGCTGGATCTTCCGACGCGGCGGGATGAGGGGACGGCCCCGCCGATGGGTGCGCTCGACAGGCTGCCCGAGCACTGGAAGAGCCAGAAGACCGCCGACGCGGTCATGGCGCCGTCGGCCATCGTTCTCGCCGGCGTCGGCGCGGCGGCAGCCGTCCTCGGAGGGCTGCCCGCACTGGCGGTGATCGGGCTCGGCGCCCTCTTCTACGGCGCCCGCGTCGCGACGCTGCTCCCTCGCAAGCAGCGCGGCGCTCGCATCGACCCGATGAGCATCGCCGACCCGTGGCGACACTTCGTGCGGGAGGCGCTCGACGCGCAGCGGCGGTACCGCCGGGCGGTCTCGGCATCGAACGAGGGGCCGATGCGCGATCGCCTGATCGAGATCGGCGAGCGAGTCGACGCCGGCGTCGACGAGTGCTGGCGCATCGCCCGACGTGGCGACGCCCTCCAGGACGCGATCGCGAACCTCGACGTCCCGAACGCGAGAGCGGAGCTCGAGGCGGCCAAGCGAGCGTCCCGTGACGACGCGAACGACGCCACCGTGCAGTCGCTCCAGGCGCAGGTCGACTCGGCCGACCGGATCATCGAGGTCGCGCAGGACGCACAGGACAAGCTGCGGCTGCTCGACGCGCGGCTCGACGAGGCCGTGGCCCGAGCCGTCGAGCTGTCGATCCAGGCCGACGACGTCGCCGAGCTCGGTGGCCTCGGCAGCCAGGTCGACGACGTGGTCAGCGACATGGAGACCCTGCGCGTCTCCCTCGAGGAGGCGAGCGGCACCGCTCGGGCCGCCGGCGCCGGCGGCTGACCGCTCACCCTCTCGCTCGATGCGTACCTCAGACCCCCCAGAGGGGGTTGAGATGCGCATCGTCGGTCGGCACACTGGGAGGCGTGACGCTCGCCGAGCGGCTCGCGGGGATCCTCGGCGTCGGGGCCGGAGCAGGCGACGACCTGCCCGTCGCGGTGACGCTGTACGACGGCAGCCGTCTCGGTCCGCCCGACCCGCCCGCCACGGTCGTGGTCCGATCCCCCGACGCGCTGCGACGCATCGTGCAGGCGCCCGGTGAGCTGGGCTTCTCGCGGGCCTACGTCGCGGGAGACATCGACATCGACGGAGACGTCTTCGCCGCGCTGTCGTTGCGTGACCGCTTCGCGGACGTCGCCGTCGGGCCACGGGGCGCCGCGCTCGCCCTGCGCCTCGCCGGACCGAAGGTGCTGCGCCCCCTCGGGCCACCACCGGAGGAGGTGCGGCTGCGTGGACGTCGGCACAGCAAGGCGCGCGACGCGGCCGCGATCGCCCACCACTACGACCTGTCCAACGACTTCTACCGGCTCCTCCTCGGTCCGTCGATGACGTACTCGTGCGCGGTGTGGTCGCCCGAGACGACCACGCTCGAGCAGGCGCAGGACGCGAAGCACGAGCTGATCAGCACCAAGCTCGCCCTCGCGCCGGGGATGCGGCTGCTCGACATCGGCTCGGGGTGGGGCTCGATGGTGCTGCACGCCGCCCGCCACCACGGCGTCCGAGCGGTGGGCGTGACGATCTCGAGCAACCAGCACGACGTGGCGACCAAGCGGGTCGCCGAGGCCGGCCTCGCCGACCGCGTCGACGTGCGACTCGAGGACTATCGCGACGTCGAGGACGGTCCCTACGACGCGATCAGCTCGATCGGCATGTTCGAGCACGTCGGCCTGACCCGCCTCTCCGAGTACTTCCGTCGCGTCCACGCACTGCTGCGCCCCGGCGGACGGCTCCTCAACCACGCGATCGGCCGACCGGCGCACCTGGCGCAGGGGCGGGGACGGAAGGCCACCAAGGCGAACGCGTTCATCGACCGCTACGTGTTCCCCGACGGCGAGCTCCACGAGCTCGGCACCGTGGTCTCGGCGATGCAGCACGCCGGGTTCGAGGTCCGCCACGTCGAGAGCCTGCGTGAGCACTACGCGCTCACCTTGCGGCGTTGGGTCGCGAACCTCGAGGCCGCGTGGGAGGAGGCGGTCGACGTGGTCGGCAGCGCCCGAGCCCGGGTCTGGCGCCTCTACCTGGCCGGCTCGGCCCTCGCCTTCGAGGCCGACCGCACCCAGGTGCACCAGGTGCTCGCCACCAAGACGGTCGGCGGGCGCAGCGGGATGCCCCTTCGCCCGGCGTTCTGACGTGCTTTAGGCTGCCGGGCATGTGGAAGACGATCAAGAAGTGGTGGCGCTACCTCGCGGCGAAGCTGGGCATGAAGCTCGAGGAGTCGGCCGACCCGAAGGTCCAGCTCGAGCAGGCGATCCGCGAGGCACGTGAGCAGCACCGCAAGCTCACCGAGCAGGCCGCCAACGTGATCGCGAACCAGAAGCAGACGCAGCTCAAGCTCGACCGTGCGATCGAGGACTACGAGAAGGCGAACGCGTCGGCCCGCCAGGCCCTGCTCCTCACCGACCAGGAGACGCGCGCAGGCAACGCCGACAAGGCGACCTCCATGTCGCAGGCCGCCGAGGCGTTCGCGAACAAGATCATCACCCTCGAGAAGCAGATCGACGACCTGAAGAAGCAGCTCCTCGACGCGACCGCGGCGTCGGAGAAGGCGAAGCAGGCCGTCACCCAGAACTCGGCCGCTCTCCAGAAGAAGCTCGCCGAGCGCGAGAAGCTCCTGAGCCAGCTCGACCAGGCGAAGATGCAGGAGCAGATGAACAAGGCGATGTCCCAGCTCTCCGAGACGGTCGGCGAAGAGGTGCCGACGTTCGAGGAGGTGCGCGGCAAGATCGAGAAGCGCCTCGCCAAGGCGCAGGCGTCCACCGAGCTGAGCGGTGCCGGCGTCGAGTCGAAGATGCTCGAGGTCGAGCACGCCCAGGCGAGCGCCGAGGCGCAGGCCCGGCTCAGCGAGCTCCGCTCGGAGCTCGGCCTGAGCACGCCTCCACCGCCCGAGAAGGAAGAGAAGGGCGAGGCCAAGGAGGCCAAGGGGAGCGGCTGACCCTCGGCGCTCGGCGCGCGTCCGGCGCCCGACGGTCAGCTCGAGCGATAGGGGTGGCCGAGCGTCGCGCCGTAGTGGTGCCGGATCGCGACGGAGATCACGATCACCGCGATCCACCAGGTCCACATCGCGGCCACCGGGCTCACGAACGCCACCGGGATCCCCAGACCGAACGCGACCGGCACGATGTAGCCCCGCATCCGCGAGTGCGTGCGGTACTCGGGAGTCACCTTCTCGTCCAACAGGTCGGCCTCGTAGACATGGCGGGTCAGCCCGTAGTTGCAGAGGCCGAGCAGCACCATCGTCGCCGAGTACGCGACCACTGCAGTCGTGGTGTCGCCGTAGCGCCCGAGCAGCTCGGTCGGGAACGGCACGAGCGCGATGACGCCCAGCAGGGCCAGGTTCCACACGAGCAGCGGTGAGTCGGCGCGACGCACCATGCGGAACAGGCGGTGGTGGATCAGCCAGTAGCGACCGATGACCGCGAAGCTGATCGCGTAGCTGAGCAGCTCGGGCCATTGCTCCTTCAGGGCAGCCCAGAGCGCGTCGTCGACCTCGTCGGTCGAGCCGGTCAGGGTCGGAACGGTGAGGCTGAGCACGAGCAGCGTCATCGCGATGGCGAAGACGCCGTCGCTGAAGGCGATCAGACGGTCGAGCGACCGACCGCTCTCGTCGTCGCCGAAGACCTCGTGCTTCCTCTTGCCCGGCATCGCGCCCATGCTGGCCCTGTATGGGTCAACGGAGGTGGACCCCTTCGAGCTCGAGCAGCGCTCGCTTGAGGTCGACGCCGGCCGGCCCGTACCCGCCGATGCCGTTCGCGGCGACGACCCGGTGGCACGGCAGGAGGATCTGCACCGGGTTGTGCGCCATCACGTTGCCGACCGCACGCGCCGCGCGTGGTGCACCGGCCATGTCCGCCAGCTCCCCGTACGTCACGGTCTCTCCCCACGGCACGTCGCGCGCCAGCGTCTCCATCACGCGGCGGCCGAAGTGGTCGGGATCGACGTAGCTCAGGTCCACGACTGCACTGAAGCTGCGGCGGTCGCCGGCGAAGTACTCGTCGAGCTCACGGGCGAGCGCGTCGTCACGCCCCGGCTCGTCATCGAGTGGATCGGCGCCGACCGCTGCGGGCAACGTGATCGTGCGCACGCCGCGCTCGTTGGTGACGACGAGGAGATCACCCAGCGGAGACTCTTGACGCCACCAGGGCATGGCCGCCACTCGCCCGCTAGATGAGGCCGAGCGCCTTCACCTCGTCGCGCTCCGAGAGGAGCTCCTCGGTGGTGATGCGGATCTTCTCCTTGGCGAAGTCGTCGTGCTCGAGACCCTGGACGACCTCCCACGACGCACCGTCGCTGCGCACCGGGTATCCGAACTGGAGCCCCTCGGGCACGCCGTACTGACCGCTGCTCGCGATCGCCAACGAGTGCCAGTCGCCGGCGGCCGTCGTCTGCCAGACGCTGTTGACCGAGTCGATCGCCGCGTGAGCGGCCGATGCCGCGGACGACGCGCCCCGCTTCTCGATGACGGCGGCACCACGCTTCTGCACCGTCTCGAGGAAGGCACCCTGGAGCCAGCCGTCGTCACCGATGACCTCCGGTGCCGGCTTGCCGCCGATCTTGGCATTGGCGAAGTCGGGGAACTGCGTCGCCGAGTGGTTCCCCCAGATCGCGAGGTTGGTGACCTCGCGAACCGCGACGCCGGCCTTGCGCGCGAGCTGCGTCTTGGCGCGGTTCTCGTCGAGGCGGGTCATCGCGAACCAGCGGTCGGCAGGGACGTCGGGCGCGGCTGCGCGCGCGATCAGGCAGTTGGTGTTGCACGGGTTGCCGACCACGAGGACGCGGACGTCGTCGGCCGCGTTGGCGTTGATCGCCTCACCCTGCGGCTTGAAGATCCCCCCGTTCACCGACAGCAGGTCGCCGCGCTCCATGCCCGCCTTGCGCGGGATCGAGCCGACGAGGAGGCACCACGAAGCGCCGTCGAACGCGTGCTTCAGGTCGCTCGTCGCCTCGATGCCCTCGAGCAGCGGGTGGGCACCGTCCTCGAGCTCCATGACGACGCCCTCGAGCGACGCCATCGCCGGCTCGATCTCGAGCAGTCGCAGGACGACGGGGGTGTCGTGGCCGAGCAGCTGTCCGGAGGCGATGCGGTGGACGAGCGCGTACCCGATCTGCCCGGCGGCGCCGGTGACCGTGACGTGGACCGGTGACTTCGACTTCGTGGCCATGCCCCGAAACTAACTTGCCGGGACCCGTCCCGAGCATCCGGACTCGACGGCGACGTCGCGGTCTAGCCGGTCCCCTCGGCGCGGCCCGCCTCGACGTAGGCGAGCAGCAGCTCGCGCGCCTCGGCGAGCTCGGCCAGGCGCTCGGCGGCACGCTCGTGCTCGGCACCGTGGTCGGGATGCGCGAGGCGGACGAGGCGTCGGAAGCGCGACTGCACGTCCTCCCGGTCGACGGACATCCCGGCGTGGAGGCCGAGGACCTCCATCGCCCACCGCCGTTCCGACGGCACTCCGACCCACAGGTCGTCGGCCGCGAACGCGATCGGAGCGCCCGGCGCGGGTGCCCGCAGGTCGGGCGCCCCGAAGAGCAGTCGCCGCACCTTCAGGCCGGCGGGCAGGACCGGACGCCGGAGCGCCTCGTCGACGGCCCGCAGCGCGGTGACCCGCGCCGAGGGTGGCAGCCCGGCGGCGGCGAGGATCGCGCCGATGACCTGGGGCGCACCGCGGCCGTGCGTGTCGAGCTCGAGGACGACGGCCGGCACGTCGTCGGTGGTCGCCTCGGCGACGATGCGGTGGCGCGACCGGTCGAGCCCGTGGGTGTCGATCTGCAGGCGGTACCGCAAGGCGATGCGCGGCACGGTGAGGCCCTCGCGCGCGTCGTGGACCAGCCGCGGCAGGAGATCACGCTGCTCCTCGTCGAGATCGCGGGCGAACTCCACGACCACCGCGCCGAGCAGCGTCGCGCCGTGCGCGGCACCGCTGGTGGGCAGGTACACGTCGCCGAGCGCCACCCGGCGCGTCGGCATGTGCCGTCGCGTGTGCCGGACGTTGAGCTCGGCGAGCAGCACGGTCAGTGCACCGGCAGGTCGATCAACCGAACGACCGCGTACACGAGGAACAGTGCGGCCATCGTCAGCACGACGACGCGCAGCTTCTGCCACGTGAACCGGAGCGAGATGCCGGCGAAGAACAGCACCACGGCGAGGAACACCGTGAGCAGCACGTAGTCGTCGGTGTTGTCGGTCGCTGCCTTCGCTCGCTCGAACTGCACGTCGGCGATGGTGTCGAGTCGCTCGGCGCGGACGTAGCCGGGCAGCTGGTACTGGGGCATCTGGAGCGGACTCGAGATCGCGTCCTGGTTGACGAGCGGGTCCTGGGCGAGCCAGGCGTCGAACGCAGGACGGAACTGAGCCCGGAACCCGCGGTTGACGAGATCGGCGAGGTCGTCCCGACCCTCGGCGGTCACCTCGAGCCAGCGGTTGAAGTTGAGCAGGTCCTGGAGCTCTCCCTGCCCGGCGCGCTCCTCGGCTCGGTTGGCGAGCGCGCGGGAGTGCGTCGCGGACGCGTACAGCTCGCTCTCGAAACCCGACCAGCGCGCGGCCTGGTACCCGCTCCACGCGATGCCGACCGTGGAGATGGCCAACAGCAACGTCGCGACCAGCTCCAGGCGGTGCGACGACCCGTCGGAGGGGCCGTGCGAGCCCTCCGTCAGCTCGTGGGGCGGCTCGAGGTGCACCGCTTCGGGCATGGGGCGGTGTCCTCCTCCGCGAGCGCGTTCGCTGTCAGAGACGATCGACGATGGCGGCGGCGAACTCCGACGTCTTCACCTCGGTCGCGCCGTCCATGAGCCGCGCGAAGTCGTAGGTGACGATCTTGTCGGCGATCGTCGCCTCGAGCGCGCGCACGATGTCGTCGGCCGCGTCCTGCCAGCCGAGGTGCTCGAACATGAGCACGCCCGAGAGGAGCACCGAGCCGGGGTTGACCTTGTCCTGACCCGCATACTTCGGCGCGGTGCCGTGGGTTGCCTCGAACACGCCGTGGCCGGTGACGTAGTTGATGTTGCCGCCCGGCGCGATGCCGATGCCGCCGACCTGCGCGGCGAGCGCGTCGGAGAGGTAGTCACCGTTGAGGTTCATCGTCGCGATGACGTCGAACTCGTCGGGGCGGGTGAGCACCTGCTGGAGCGTGATGTCGGCGATCGCGTCCTTCACCAGGATCTTGTCGCCCGGGTCACCGTTGCAGTCGTCCCAGCCGACCGCGACGTCGGAGAACTCCTCGCGGGTGAGCTCGTAGCCCCAGTTCATGAAGGCACCCTCGGTGAACTTCATGATGTTGCCCTTGTGCACGAGCGTCACGCTCTTGCGCTCCTTGCGCACCGCGTACTCGAGCGCGGCCCGGATGAGGCGCTTCGAGCCGCTCTCCGAGATCGGCTTGATGCCGACGCCGGAGTCGGCCTTGATCTCCCAGCCCATCGCGTCCCTGAGCAGGCCGATGAGCTTGTGCGCCTCCTCGGAGCCCTCCTCGGCCTCGAGGCCCGCGTAGATGTCCTCGGTGTTCTCCCGGAAGATCACCATGTCGACCTTCTCGGGGTGCTTCACCGGCGAGGGGACGCCGGTGAACCAGCGCACCGGACGCAGGCAGACGTAGAGGTCCATGATCTGGCGCAGCGCCACGTTGAGGCTGCGGAAGCCTCCACCGACCGGGGTCGTGAGCGGCCCCTTGATGCCGATGAGGTGCTCGAGGAACGTCTCGACCGTCTCCTGGGGGAGCCAGTCGCCGGTCTCGTTGAAGGCCTTCTCGCCGGCGAGGACCTCTTTCCACTCGATGGACTTGCCGTGCTTCTTCGCGGCCGCGTCGAGCACGAGCTGGGCGGCGGGCCAGATGTCGACGCCCGTGCCGTCACCCTCGATGAACGGGATGATCGGGTCGTCGGGGACGGTCAGCTGTCCGTCGACCAGCTTGATCTTCTGACCCATCGCGCGCGCTCTCCTCTGCTGCTGTGCTTCTTCGATCGCAGGGTATCGGGGTTCCGCAGGTCGCCCCGAGCCGGACGGGGCGGCGGGCGAGCGCCGTCAGCGGGTCGCGACGACGATCAGGAGGGTGGCGAGGTAGACGGCGGCGAACCCCGCGATGCTCCACCACAGGGCGGTGCGCGAGATCGGGCCGGGCCGGCCGTCGACCCCGGCGAGGGCGAACCCGCAGGCCGGGCAGCGCTCGTCGGTCGGGATCGTGGCGGTGGCACAGAGAGGGCAGGCCCCGGAGGCGATCGGCGGCGAGGGCTCCGGCGTCACGGGTCCCTCTTCTAGTCGCTCAGCCCGCGGCGCGCCTTTCGGCCGCCTCGACGGTGTTGGTGAGGAGCATGGCGATGGTGGTGGGGCCCACACCGCCGAGGCGAGGGGTGATCCAGCCGGCGACGTCGCCCACCGCCTCGTCGACGTCGGGCACGAGGCGCCGCCCGTCCATCGTGATGCCGGCGCTGACGACGGCCGCACCGGGCTTCACCATGTCGGGCGTGATGATCGAAGGCCGCCCGGCCGCCGCCACGAGCACGTCGGCCTGCTTCGTGTACGCGCTCAGGTCGCCGGCGCCCGTGTGCACGACGGTGACCGCGGCGTTCGCGTTCGGCTCCTTCAGCGCGAGCAGGAGCGCGAGCGGACGCCCGATGGTGAGCCCCCGGCCGACGATCACGACGTGCTTGCCCTCGATCGGCACGCCGTGGTGCGCGAGCAGCGCCTGGATGCCACGCGGCGTGCACGGGCGCGGCGCGTCGACGCCGATGACCAGGCGACCCAGGTTGACCGGGTGCAACCCGTCCACGTCCTTCTCGGGATCGACCGCGAGCAGCGCGGCCTCCTCGTCGAGCTGGTCGGGCAGGGGCAGCTGCACGATGAACCCGTCGACCGACGGGTCGTCGTTGAACTGCTGGATCTCGGCGTTCAGATGCGTCTGCGACGCGGTGGCCGGGAGCTCGCGGTGGTGGGACGCGATGCCGGCCTCGGCGCACGCCTCGTGCTTGCCTCGCACGTACGCCGCGCTGTTGGGATCGTCGCCGACCAGGATCGTCCCGAGCCCCGGGGTGATCCCCCGCTCGACCAGCGCCGCGACCCGCTCTCGCAGCCGACCGATCGTCAGCTCGAGGAACGCATTCCCGTCCAGCAGCTCAGCACTCATGGGTTGCGTTGCTCACCTTCGCCACGAGGGTTCATCTACGCACGTGTTGCGGCTCCAGACATGCGTCGCTCGACCCACCATACGAAGGTGAGCTACGCATCCAGAGCATCTCAGCATCCGAAGCGGCTCAGTGCAGGAAGTGGCGTTCGCCGGTGAAGACCATGGCGACGCCGAGCTCGTCGGCCCGTCGGACGTTCTCCTCGTCCCGCATGGCCCCGCCCGGCTGCACGATCACCGCGACGCCGGCCGCCGCCGCCGCCTCGACGCCGTCGGGGAACGGGTAGAAGGCGTCGCTCGCGCACGCTCCGCCCTGGGCGCGACCGGCAGCCTTCTTCGCCGCGATCTCGCCCGACTCGACACGGTTCTGCTGGCCGGCGCCGATGCCGACCGCCTGGCCGTCCTTGACGAGCACGATCGCGTTGGACTTCACGTGGCCGCAGACGCGCCATGCCAGCTCGGCGTCGAGCCACTCGGCGTCGGTCGGGGCGCGCTTCGTGACGACCTTCCAATCGCCTCGGGCCGCCGCGAAGTGGTGCGGATCCTGGATCAGGAAGCCGCCCGAGATCTGCCGGAAGTCGAGCCCCAGCGGCTCGGGCGGCGGCGCCTCGAGCAGGCGCGTGTTCTTGCGCTTGCCGATCAGGGCGTCGATCGCGCCCGCGTCGTACGACGGAGCGATGACCACGTCGGCCTGCGGGCCCTCGACCATGCGCTCGACGGTCGCCGCGTCGAGCGCGCGGTTCACCGCGACGATCCCACCGAACGCCGACCGCTCGTCGCACTCCAGCGCACGCTGGTACGCGGTCGCGAGGTCGTCGGAGATCGCGACACCACAGGGGTTCGCGTGCTTGATGATCGCGCACGCGGGTCGATCGGCACCGTCGAGCACGAGGTCGAACGCCAGGCGCCACGCGGCATCAGCGTCGTAGAGGTTCAGGTAGCTCAACGCGAGCCCGCTGTGCTGCTCGATGCCGTCGAACCAGCTCGTCGTGCCGGTGCGGCGATACCGAGCCGCGCGCTGGTGTGGGTTCTCGCCGTAGCGGAGCTCCTCGTCGGTGCGATCGAGCGACACGACCACGTGCTGCGGCAGCGCCTCCCCCTCCTGGAGCCAGGCGACGATCGCGGCGTCGTACGCGGCGGTGCGCGCGAACGCCTCGAGCGCGAGCCGACGGCGCGTCTCGTCGGTCAACGACCCGTCGTTGGCCCGCAGCTCCGAGAGCACGTCGTCGTACTGGTCGGGCGAGGTCACGATGCCGACCCACGCGTGGTTCTTGGCCGCGGCCCGGGTCATCGCCGGTCCGCCGATGTCGATGGTCTCCACGTCGGGCTGCGCTTCGAAGGGATAGAGGTTGGACACCACGAGGTCGAACGGAGCGATGCCGTGCGTCTCGAGGTCGGCCCGATGCGACTCCTTGCCGCGGTCGGCCAGGATCCCCCCGTGCACCTTCGGGTGCAGGGTCACCACCCGGTGCTCGAGCATCTCTGGCGACCCGGTCACCTCGGCGACCGACGTCACCGGCAGCCCGGCGTCGGCGATCGCGGTCGCGGTGCCACCCGACGACACGAGCTCGAAGCCGAGATCGTGCAGACCCCGAGCGAAGTCGACGAGCCCGGCCTTGTCGTACACCGACAGCAACGCCCGCTTGGCGCTCACGCCTTCGCCTCCTCGAGCAGCCCGCGCAGGACCTGCGGATAGATCCTGCGCTCGACCTCCTTGATGCGCTCGTGCAGCGACTCCTCGGTGTCGTCGGCGAGCACCGGCACCGCCTCCTGGGCGAGGATCGGCCCCTCGTCGACCTCCACCGTCGCGAGGTGCACCGTGCACCCGGTGACCTTCACGCCCGCGGCCAGCGAGTCGCGCACCGCGTGCCAGCCCTTGAACGACGGGAGCAGCGCCGGATGGGTGTTGACGACCCGCTGTGGGAACGCGTCGTGCATCTCCTGCGACAGGATCGTGCCGAACCCGGCCATCGCCACGAGGTCGATCTCGTGCCGCTTGAGCGCGTCGACGACGCGATGCGTGTACGCATCACGGTCGAAGTCGGCACCGAACGAGGTGCGTTCGACGAGCTCGACCGGCACCCCCGCGCCCTCGGCCCGGTCGATCGCACCGCAGGGTCGGTCGACGACGACGACCGAGACCGGCAGCCCCTCCTCGAGGAAGGACTGGAGGATGGTGCCGCTGCCGCTCGCGAGCACGCCGAGTCGCCTCACGACTCGAAGTTACAGCGCGACGCGCGGGTTCCCGAGCCCCGCCTCGGTTCGGGCCGGCGTCCGATGCTTGCAACCCCCTGCGATCCGTGGTGGGCTGCCCCGGGCGCTCGGACGGCGCCCCGACGAAGTCGTTCGGAGGAGCCCAATGGATCTCAACAAGCTCACGATGGGCGATCGCGTGATCGCCGTCAGTGGGATCGTTCTGTTCGTCTTCTCGTTCTTCACGTGGTTCCGTCCGACGATCGGAGGCGTCGAGGTCGACCAGTCGGACAGCGCCTGGGGCTTCACACTCGGAACGATCGGCGTGCTTCTTGCCGTCGTCTTGGTACTGCTCGCTGTGCTGCCCATGTTCGGCGTCGAGCTCCCACCTGCGCTGCGGAACCCGATCATCTATCTGGTCATCGCGGTCCTGTCGTTCGCGGCGATCCTGCTGACGGTCCTCTTCGCCAGCTACGAGTTCGTTGGCGTCGCGGATGATGTCGTCGGCACGAGTCGGAAGTTCTCTGCGTGGATCGGACTCGCCGCCTCGGTCGGGCTGCTGGTGGGAGCGATCCTGAAGCGCAGAGAGGCGCCCTCGACTGCACCGCCGCCGCCCGCTGCCTAGCAACCCAACCATCCCGAGACTCGCTTCTCAAGACGGAGGTTTCCGTGGACAAGCAACCCACACCGGGAGAGATCGTCATCATGGCGTCGGGTGCCGTGGCGTTGATCTTCTCCTTCTTCGACTTCTACGAGGGCCCGTTCGACTCGGGCTTCAGCGCGTGGAGCAGCAGCCTGTTCCCGCTCGCGACCTACATCGCGATCATCGGCGTGATCATGGCGGCGCAGGTCGCGCTGACGAAGTTCGCCAACGTGACGCTGCCCGACCGAGTGGGCGGCTTCACATGGCCACAGATCCACCTCGTCCTGGCGTTCTTCACCGTGCTCATCGCGGTCGGCTTCCTGATCGTCGACCTCGGTGACCGCGCCGTGGGCTTCTGGCTGAGCCTCATCGCCAGCATCGGCCTGCTCGTCGGGGCGATCCTGCTGACCAAGGAGCGTGCGGGGGCGACGCCGCCCTCGGCCTGACCCGAGCGACCTCTCGTCGACACGGCCCCCGCTCCGGCGGGGGTCGTGTCGCGTCCGGGCACCGGAGGGCGCCGCGGCTCAGACGTTGCTGATGCCGTAGCCGAGGAAGGCGAGACCCGGCGCCGCGATGATCAGCGCGATCCCGACCCAGCCGAGCACGACGCCCGCGATCGCGAGGCCCCGACCCTTCTCGGCACCGCCGGAGTCGGCGATCTTGCCGAGCGCGATGTTGCCGAAGATCACGGCGAGGATCGCGGTGACGCCGAAGCAGAACAGCACCCCGAGGACGAGCGAGGCGACCGCCATGCCGTTGGTGCGCTGGTACTGCGCCGGCGGCGTCTGCCAGGCGCTGCCCGGCGGCGGTGGCGGCGCGCTCGGCGGGGGTGGCGCCTGCGACTCGGTGGTCGCCGGGGCCTCGCTGCCCGCGGGCGGCTCGGTGCCCGGTGGTGGGGTGCTCACGGGCTCAGCCTAGGTCGTGGTCTCGCGACCGGAGCCCGCTCAGAGCTTGTCGACGACGCCGACCATGATCTCGCCGGCCTCGGTCGGGTTGAGCCCGATGCGTGCGCCCGCGTCCTCGAGCGCGTCCATCTTCGCCGACGCCGTGCCCTTCCCTCCCGAGACGATCGCGCCGGCGTGGCCCATCTTCTTCCCCGGTGGCGCCGTGACCCCGGCGATGTAGGCGACGACCGGCTTGGTCATCTCCGCCTTGATGTACTCGGCGGCTTCTTCCTCGGCGGAGCCGCCGATCTCGCCGATCATCATCACGGCCTTGGTCTCGGGGTCGGCCTCGAAGGCCTGGAGGCAGTCGATGAAGCTCGTGCCCGGCACGGGGTCGCCGCCGATCCCGACGCAGGTCGTGACGCCGATGTCGTTCTGCTTGAGCTCGTAGAGCGCCTGGTAGGTGAGCGTGCCCGAGCGGCTCACGATGCCGACCGGCCCGCCCTCCTTGGCGATGTGGCCCGCGGTGATGCCGATGTTGGCGCGTCCGGGGCTGATGATCCCGGGGCAGTTGGGGCCGAGCAGGCGCACGTTCGGATGGTCTCGCTTCAGCTTGTTGTAGAACCACGCCTCGTCGTGCGCGGGCACGCCCTCGGTGATGACGACGACGAACTCGATGCCGCCCTCGGCCGCCTCGATCACCGCGTCCTTCACGCCCGGCGCGGGGATGAAGACACACGACGCGGTGGCGCCGGTCGCGTCGACCGCGTCCTTCACCGACGCGTAGACGGGGATGCCCTCGACGTCGGTGCCGGCCTTCTTCGGGTTGGTGCCCGCGACGACCTGGGTGCCGTACGACTGGTTGAGCAGGCCGTAGAACCGGCCCTGGGAGCCGGTGAGCCCCTGGTAGACGACCTTGGTCGTCTCGTCGACGAAGATCGCCATGACTACTTGCCTCCTCGCGCTTGCGCGATCTCGACGACGCGTCTGGCCGCGTCGACCATCGTGGGTTGGAGCTGGAGCTTGTCGGAGAGGTGCGGCTCGAGGATGGAGCGACCTTCGTCGGCGTTCGTCCCGTCGAGGCGGATGACGATCGGAGCGTCGATGTCGACCCGCTCGAGTGCGGTGACGATGCCGTTCGCCACCTCCTCGCCCTTGGTGATGCCACCGAAGATGTTGATGAAGATCGCCTTCACGTCCGGGTCGTTGTTGATGACCTCGAGCGCGCCCGACATCACGTCGGCGTTGGCACCACCGCCGATGTCGAGGAAGTTCGCGGGCTTCCCACCCACCTGGCTGACGATGTCGACCGTGCTCATGGCGAGCCCGGCACCGTTGGCGATGATGCCCACGTAGCCGTCGAGCCCCACGTACTGGAGCCCCTTGTCGTGGGCGGCCCGCTCCCGGTTGTCACGCACCTGCGTGGCGTCGTACTCCTCGTACTCGGGGTGCCGGAAGACCGAGTTGTCGTCGAGGCTGACCTTGGCGTCGAGTGCGTGCACCCGCCCGTCGGGCGTGAGGATCAGCGGGTTGATCTCGACGAGGTCGGCGTCGGCCTCCACGTAGCAGCGGTAGAGCTTCGTGAGGATGTCGACCGCCCCGTCGGTCGCCTCCGGCGCGAGGCCCGCGGCCGCGACCCACTCCTTGCACTGCGTGGCAGTGAGCCCGTCGACGGGGTCGACGTGGATCTTGGCGATCGCATCGGGGTTCTCCTCCGCGACCTGCTCGATCTCGACGCCGCCTTCGGCCGACAGCATGCCGAGGTGCAGCTTCGCGGAGCGGTCGAGCGTGAACGACGCGTAGTACTCCTGGTCGATGTCGCTCGCCTTCTCGATCCACAGCAGCGCCACGACGTGGCCCTTGATGTCGAGACCGAGGATGTTGCCCGCGTGCTCACGACACTCGTCGGCGTTCGCCGCGAGCTTGATCCCGCCCGCCTTGCCTCGGCCGCCGACCTGCACCTGCGCCTTGACGACGACCGGGTAGCCGATGCGATCCGCGGCGGCGACGGCCGCGTCGACCGTCTCCACCGCCTCGCCCGGCGACACCGGGATGTCGAACTTCGCGAAGAGCTGCTTGCCCTGGTACTCGAAGAGATCCACCTGATCCTTTTCCGTTCTCGGGGTTCAGCGCGTGACCGTCGCGTCCCGCTCGTCGAGGGCCGACTCGAGCCAGCCCGTGATGTCGGCGAGGGGTGCACCCGGGGTGAAGACCGCGGCGACGCCGGCCGCTCGCAGCTGCTCGGCGTCGTCGTCGGGGATGATGCCGCCGCCGAAGACCAGCACGTCGGCCCGACCCCGGTCGGCCAGCTCGCTCACGACCTTGGGGAAGAGCGTGAGGTGGGCCCC
The DNA here is from genome assembly GCA_964501785.1 of uncultured Bifidobacteriaceae bacterium. Taxonomy (GTDB): domain Bacteria; phylum Actinomycetota; class Acidimicrobiia; order IMCC26256; family PALSA-555; genus DATBSK01. The sequence continues at coordinate 69,751 of CAZCUD010000001.1, read as the reverse complement.
CGACAGGATCGAGAGCCCGACCGCGTCGGCATCCTCCTGGAGGGCGGTCTCGGCGACCTGAGCCGGGGTCTGGAAGAGGCCCGTGTAGATGACCTCGAAGCCCGCGTCCCGCAGGGCCCGCGCGATCACCTTGGCTCCTCGATCGTGGCCGTCGAGGCCGGCCTTCGCGATCACGACGCGGTACGGGCGATGCACGGCCTCGGATAGTACGTGCCCCCGGGGGAGGGCTCCCGATCCGCGCCGGCCGATCGGGCCTGCTCGGCGTCCGACGCCCGACTCCGACCCACCTGCGGACCTCCGCGAGAATGCAGACGTGCCGGCAGCTCCCTCGGATCGTCGGGTCCTCGTCTTCGCCGGGGTGCTGGTCGTCGTCGCCGGGGTCGCGGTGGCCGCGCTCATCTTCTTCGCCACCGGCGGCAGCCAGGACACACCGTCGTCCCGAGAGCCCCTCTTCCTGGGGATCGAGCGGGAGCTGAAGGGAAAGATCGACGAAGGCGGGCCGCTCTACTTCGCCAGCCCGTTCGGCGACGAGGGCTTCTGGCTCGACGTCGAGGACGGCAACCTCGTGGCGCTCTCGTTGGTGAAGCCCGACACCACCGACTGCATCGTCAAGTGGCGCGACCCGCGCAAGGCCTACGTCGACTGCGAGGACAACGACCTCCAGGCCGTCGACCTCGACCGCTTCCGGGTCACGATCGGCAGCCTCCAGGAGGGCGCACCCGACGACGCGGTGTACGTGAACCTGCGCGAGAGCGAACCGGCCCCGGTCCAGGGCGGCGGCTGATCAGCCGATCTTGGTGAGGGGCGCCCAGGTGAGCAGGAGGCGCTTCTCGCCCACGTCGCGGAAGTTGACCACGGCCTCGGCTCGGTCGCCCGTGCCCTCGATGTCGAGCACGACGCCTTCGCCCCACTTCTCGTGCATGACGTCGTCGCCGATCTTCAGCCCCAGCTGCTCGGCGCCGCGCGAGCCGGGCGCCTCGCCCCCGCGTCGGATGGCGGCCCGGACGACGGCGTCGCGGTGCGCGCCGTACCCACCCTGGCTGCGGTCCTCTCCGATCGCGTGCACGAGCTCCTCGGGGATCTCGCTCAGGAAGCGGCTCGGCGGGTAGTAGTCGGTGCGTCCGAACAGCGTGCGACTCCACGCGTGGCACAGGTAGAGGTGCTCCTGCGCGCGGGTGATGCCCACGTAGCAGAGGCGTCGCTCCTCCTCGAGCTCTTCGGGATCGCCGAGGGCGCGGATGTGGGGGAACACGCCGTCCTCGAGCCCGGTGATGAACACGATCGGGTACTCGAGGCCCTTCGCGGTGTGCAGCGTCATCAGCGTGACGGCGCTGTCGTCCTCGGTCGGCGTCTCGTCGACGTCGGCGACCAGTGAGACGGCCTCGAGGAACGCCTGCACCCGATCGAGACCGGTCGGAGCGACGATCTGGTGGGCCTCGGCGACGTCGATTCCCACGCCGGCGATCCCGGCCAGCATCGTCGTGTCGCCCGCGTCGAGCGCGTCGTCGAACTCTCGGCACACGCCCACGAGCTCGGCGAGGTTCTCGATGCGGCCCTGGGCCTCGATGGTGCGCTCCGCCTCGAGCTCGGCGACGTAGCCGGTGATCTCGAGGATGCGCTCGAGGGTCGCGGCGACCCCGTCGAGCGTGTAGCCCTCGAACGCGACCATGAGCTCGAGCAGGTCGCGGATGCCCCCGAGCGCCTTCCCGCTCACGCCCGCGACCGCGGCCTCGCGCAGCGCGTCGCGGAACGTGAGGTTGGCGCCGTTGGCGTGGGCCTCGATCTTGGCGACCGACGTGTCGCCGACGCCGCGCTTCGGCGTGTTGACGATGCGCTTCCAGCTCACCTCGTCGTCGGGATTGACCAGGGCGCGCAGGTACGCGACCGCGTCCTTGACCTCTCGGCGGTCGTAGAACTTCGTGCCGCCCACGACCTTGTAGGGGATGCCCGCCCGCACGAACGACTCCTCGACCACGCGGCTCTGCGCGTTCGTGCGGTAGAAGACGGCGATGTCGCCGAACCGCTGACCCTCGGTGTCGGTGAGGCGAGTGACCTCGTTGCACACGAACGCGGCCTCGTCGTGCTCGTCCTCGGCCTGGTAGCGGGTGAGCAGCTCGCCCCCCACCTGCTCGGTCCAGAGGTGCTTGGGCTTGCGGGCCGCGTTGTTGGCGATCACCGCGTTGGCCGCGTCGAGGATGTTCTGCGTCGACCGGTAGTTCTGGTCGAGCACGATGATCGTCGCCTCCGGGAACACCTCCTCGAACCGCATCAGGTTGCGGTAGTCCGCCCCGCGGAACTTGTAGACGCTCTGATCCTGGTCACCCACGACCATGACGTTGCGGTGCTCCTCGGTGAGGAGGCGCACGATCTCCCACTGGGCGACGTTGGTGTCCTGGAACTCGTCGACGAGCACGTGCTGGAAGCGCCGGCGCCACCGATCGAGCGCGTCGGGGTGCTCGCGGAACAGGCGCACCACGAGCGTCAGCAGGTCGTCGAAGTCGACGGCCGACGCGTCGAGCAGACGGCGCTGGTACTCGGTGTAGACCTCGGCGATCTTGCGCTCCGGCGGCGTGTAGGCGGCCGCGCTGACCTCGGCCGGGCCGAGCAGCTCGTTCTTGAGCGCCGAGATGCGGGCGTGGAGCTGGCGGGGCGGGAAGCGCTTCGGGTCGAGGTTGAGGTCGCGCCGCACGTAGTCGGTGAGGCGCACGGCGTCGGACTGGTCGTAGATGGAGAACTGAGGGCGCAGCCCGAGGTGCTGGGCTTCGCGGCGGAGGATGCGCGAGCACGCCGAGTGGAAGGTGCTCACCCACATCCGGCGGGCGACGGGCCCGACAAGCGAAGCGACGCGCTCCTTCATCTCGCCGGCGGCCTTGTTGGTGAACGTGATGGCGAGCAGCCCGAACGGCGAGACGCGGCGTGAGGCGATGAGATAGGCGACCCGACGGGTGAGCACGCGCGTCTTGCCCGAGCCCGCACCGGCGACGACGAGGATCGGCCCGTCGGGTGCGCTCGCGGCCTCGCGCTGGACCGGGTTCAGCCCGTCGAGCAGCTCCTCGAGTCGGGCCGGATCGACCGCGTCGGGCGGCGGCGCTTCGTCGGTCGCGGTCGCGGCGTCCGCATCCGCGTCGGTGTACGCCTCGGGCGGCGGCGCGGTGGGCTCGACCATGAGGCGGCCATCGTACGTGCGGCGTGCGACTCGACCGCACACATGTTCGCTCGCGCCGCGGCGACGCTCAGGTCTCGACGAGCAGGGTGACCGGGCCGTCGTTGACGAGCTCCACCTGCATGTCGGCGCCGAAGCGGCCGGTGGCGACCTCGGCGCCGAGGTCGCGCAGGGCCGTCACCACCGCCTCGACGAGGGGCTCGGCGTGCTCGGGCCGGGCGGCGGCGATCCACGACGGGCGCCGGCCCTTGCGGGTGTCGCCGTAGAGGGTGAACTGGCTGATCACGAGGAGCGGATGCCCCGCGTCGGCAGCCGAGACGTTCATCACACCATCGGCGTCGTCGAAGCACCGCAGGTGCCACAGCTTCTCGGCGAGCTTCCGCGCGTTGCTCTCGTCATCATCGTGCGTCACGCCGACGAGCACGCAGAGCCCGGTCCCGATCTCGCCGACCGTCTCGCCGTCGACCACGACCGCGGCTCGGGTCACCCGCTGGACGACGGCACGCACCGCGGCAGCGTAGATTTCGGCTGCCCACGAGCGGAGGAGCGCAGACCATGGCCGACGACCTCGAGAAGGCGAAGAAGCGGCTCGACGACGAGTACGGCCAGGTACGGCGGCGGTTCGACGAGATCCACGAGCGGTTCGACCGGGTCGTCACCGCGCAGCCCGGCGACGACCTGGAGGGGCTGCTGAAGGACCTCGAGGACAAGGTGAAGGAGGTCCGCACCGGCGGGATGCTCCGCCACGGCGCCAACGGCTACACCCGGGCCCGCAAGGACTACGAGAAGGCGCTCGAGTCCTCGAAGGGCAACAAGACCTTCGGGTCCTGACCCGGGTACCCGAATTCCCCGCCGTCGTCGGTGATCGACCCGAAGCTCAAGCGCGCTCTCGGCCAGATGGTCAAGGGCGTGCAAGTGGTCGGCGCCGCGCACGACGGGCTCGTGCGGGCGTACACGTCGCACTGGGTGAGCCAGGTCGCGTTCGAGGAGCCCGTCGTGATGGCCTCGGTGTCACCCAAGCACGACACGTTCCCGCTCATCGAGGCGAGCGGCACGTTCAGCGTCTCGATCCTCGCCGCCGACCAGGTCGACGCGGGCCAGTACTTCTCGTACCCCGGCCGACGGTTCCACTACATCGCCGAGGAGTACCTCGAGCTCGTCGACGGCCTCCCCGTCGTGCGCGACTGCGTCGCCTGGTTGCGCTGCGAGGTGTTCGACCGCAAGGCGATGCGCGACCACGAGCTGTTCTTCGCCGAGGTCACCGGCTACGGCTACGGGCGCCTCAAGGAGCCGACGCTCCTCTACTCGTCACGCCACGGCTGGCGCGTGCTCGGCGAGCGAGCCCGCCGGCCCGGGGACTCGATCCGGGACCGGCTGCTCGCACGCCTGCGCGACGCGGGGCACGACGTCGACCCGAACGAGCCCGACGACGAGGACTGACGTCTTCCCGCCGAGCGCCGGCGCGTCGTAGCCTGGCCACGTGTCAGAGGCAGCGAGCGCGGGGCCGCCGCTCCCCGATCACCCCGAGCTGCGAGAGATCGCGCTGGCGATGGAGCACGCCGGCCTCTCGGGTGAGCTCTGCGACGCGTCGTGGCGCGTCGTGTTCATCTCGTCGGAGGAAGCGCGCATCATCGGCATCGAGCCGAGCGACGCCGGGCGCTTCTACGGCAAGTCGCTCATCCGACGTCAGCTCGAGGATCCGGAGATCTGGGCGACGACCGACGAGAGCTCGCGGGACTGGTGGCGGCTCAACGTGCCGATCATGCGTGCCTCCGTCGACCCTTCGGAGAACGCTGAGCTGTTCGACGACGTCTTCTGGACGCTGCGCGACGCCGCCGCTCGCGTCGAGCCCGTCCGCCGGGAGCCGCGTGCGTGGACGTCGACGCACTCGTTCCCGGACCTGCCCGGCCTGCGGACCTCGTGGCTCGGCGACGTCACGTTCACCGACATACGCATCAGCAGCGACGACGGCGAGTTCCTCGGCACCATGCGCCTCTCGCACGGCGATCTGCCCGACAGCCTCCTCCTCCGGCTGGCGCGCGGTGATCGTCGGATGTACGAGCGGATGCAGGACGTGGCGGAGCCCAAGCGACGCAGCGCCGCGATCCTGTTCGCCGATCTCGAGGCCTCGGGTGACCTCTCGCGCCGGCTCTCGTCGCGCGCGTACTTCGACGTGATCAGCGGGCTGACCGACCTCATCGACTCGCAAGTGATCGAACAGGGCGGGATCGTCGGCAAGCACGCCGGCGACGGAGCGTCCGCGCTCTTCCTGCAGGAGCAGCTCGAGGGTTCGGAGTCTGGGGCCGCCGCGGCCGCGATCCGCGCCGCCCGTACGATCCGCGACAGCGCCGGGAAGCTGGGAACCGGCGATGCCGAGGTGCGAGTGAACGTCGGCGTGCACTGGGGTGCGACGCTGATGGTCGGCCAGGTCGCCACCGGTGGCCGGCTCGAGGTGACCGCCTTGGGTGACGCCATGAACGAGGCCGCGCGGATCGAGCAGGCTGCGACCGGCGCCACCGTGCTCGCGTCGAAGGACGTGATCGAACGCCTCGACGGCGAGACCGCCCGCGACCTCGATCTCGACCCCGACGCGCTCGCCTACCGGCCGCTCGCCGAGCTCGAGTCGGCCAGCGTCAAGGCGGTCCGTGATGCCGGGTCGATCCCGGTCGCGATCATCTGAGCCTGCACCTGCATCTGCCTGCGTAGCTCAACCCTCGTGACGAGGGTGAGCTACGCAACAAGGGTCCGGCGACCGGGCTCGGGCGAGTGACTGCTAGTTGTGCGTGATCTTGAAGTAGCGGTACTTGCCCTTGACGTGATTGGGCGAGCCCACCTCCCACTCCGCGCGGATTCGATACGTCTTCCCGGCGGACTTGGTCCCGGTGATGAGGACGATGAGGCTCTGGCTGTTGGAGTCGAGTGGGTCACCCTCGGTGATGAACAGGCGCTGCCAGCCCTTCTTGATCTTCAGCTGCACGGTGAACCAGACCGGGTCGCCCGGGTGCGGCGGGCTCAAGGTCGTGAGGAAGATCGGGCAGGTCAAGACGTTCGTCTGGTTGGTGCAGCTCGGGCTGTACCGATAGAACCGCGTGTCGCCCTGGTGTCGGTAGCCGCCGATGAGCGAGTTCGTGAACGTCTCGGCGATGCTCACGTCGTCACCCTGCGTCACGGCGATCTCGGGCACTTCTGGCGCGGGCGCGGTGGTGGGTGGCGTCGTCGTCGGCGGAACGGTGGTCTCGGGCGTCTCGGGCTGAGGAGCCACCACCGCGTGCTCGATCGACACCCGTAGCGCCGGACCCTCCGCCGAGTCGCAGCGGTGGGTGAGCTCGGTCGCGAGCGAGGTGACCGAGCCGCTCTCGTCGATCGTGAGGTCAGAGATCGTGAGCGAGCCGTCGACGGCGGTGCACGACTGCCCGTCGCGCGTCACGGTCACCGCGGCTGCCTCGGTGCTCGCCGGAGCGGCGAGTGCGAACGTGCCGGCACCGAGTGCGATGCCGGTCGGCGCGTCGATCTGCACGCCGATCGTGCCATCGCCGTTCGTCGCGGTCACGTCGATCGCGGATGCGTCGCCCGTCACCTCGATCGTCGCGCTCTCCGACGTCAGCGAGATGCTCTCACCTCGACCGATCGCGTGGCCCGGCTCGCTCTCCAACGAGAGTGTGCTCGACGTCGACGATGACTCGCTCGCCGTCGCGATCGGAACCGCCGTCGCGGCGAAGACCAACGTGATCGTCGCCGCGCTGACCAGACGTGCTGCCCTGCCCCAGCGCATGTGAACCCCCACTCGGTTGTGGGCACGCTAGCCGCGCGGAGCGATCCGTCACCACGAGCCGATGCGAACGCAACCCTTCCGTTGCTCAGGCAGTCACGCGCGCGTACCGTCGCGCCGCTCGTTCGTGATGCGGGCCACGATGTCGGCCCGAACAAGGTCGATCACGAAGGTGGAGGTGGCGTGACCGGGTCGTGGCGGGGGCGTGCCGGGTCGCTGCTCGTGGCCGGCCTGGTCGCCGTCGAGGTGATCGTGGCGACGGTCGGTGCTGGTGCCGCGACGGCCGCGGAGCGGACGCCACCTCGCGTCGAGGACGTGGCGCTCGAGGCAACCGTGCAGCTCGGACGTGACGCGCCGGCGGCCGTGGTCGCGGCGCTGGCGGCCGGCGACTCGCTCAAGACGGTCGTCCGGCGGATCGAGGACGCCTCGCTGCCCGGACTCGCCGCGACGACCACGACGGGTTCCCCGGCGCCGACCGATCCGACGACGGACGCAGGCAACGAGGTCGTCGCGATCGACGAACGCGGGATCACACCCGAGCGGTTCGTCGTCGACACATCGTCACCGGTGATCGTGGCGAACCGCGGCAAACACGTCCATGTCGTGGAGATCGAGGGCACGGACCTCCCGAAGTACTCCATCGAGCCGGGCGAGGTCGGGGTCTACGAGCTCGAAGGGCTCGCGCCGGGCCGGTACACGGTTCGCTGCATCGTGGCCGATCACGACGAGCGCGCCATCATTGTCGTCCCGAACGAACCAGCCGCGGGCTTTCGGCGTCCCGTCGGGGGCCGCAGCGCGCCGGTCGCGAGGTCGGTGCGCACATCCGGCGGCACGCCGACGGACCCGAGCGCGCTGTCCGACTACCTCGACCGGTTCCTGATGTTCGACGCAGTGGTCGCCGAGATGGCCGAAGGTGGCGCTCGCGCCCTGGACGACGCGGAGCAGATCCGCGATCGGGCGGCGCGCGCCCAGGCGAACCTGGACGAGCACAGTGACGAGCCGACGACCGCGAACCCAGCGCGGGTCGTGCGACGCGCCGAGCGCGACGGGGTCGACCCCGAGACCGCGCTGCTCACGACCGCGATCCTGATGGCGGCCAACAACGGCTACGACGCCGGGCAGATCACCGAGTTCCTGCTCGACGACGCGCTCGATCCCGTGTGGGAGACGGGCCAGGGTCCGCTGCGCAGGCGCGACGTCTTCCTCGCCGGCGGCGTGATCGTCGGCGTCGTGCCGCGCAACGCCCCCGCGGAAGGCGTGTTCCGAGCCGACGCGCCGGAGTCGCGCCGCGCACCGGAGGCCGAAGCAGACCCCGAGGACGACGAGTCGGCCGTCGCGGCCGGAAGGTACGAGGGCGAGTTCACGGGCGAGCTCCTCGACGCCGCGCTCGAGGCGAGCGCCCATCCTGGACCACCCCGGGCGATCCGCAACACGGTCGATGTGAAGATCAGCGAGGACGGCTCCATGCGCTTCACGATCGCCCTCGCGATGAGCGCGTCGTGGGTATCGCGGGACGACACGGTCACCTGCGACAGCCGCCACGACTACTTCGCGACCGTCACGCCTCGCCCGACTGCGCGCGTGCGCGGCGACGGGACCTTCGAGTCCAGCGAGTTCCGATCAACGGTGCGCCAGACCGACTTCACGGGCCCGGAGTGCGGCACGCACGTGTACAGCGGCGAGAACGACGGCGAGTTCACCAGCCGGGTCGTCGGCCAGGTGGACGGCGACACCGTGCAGGGGACGATTCGGATCGCGGACGACGAAGCGGGCGGCGACCTCGAGTTCCGCGCCACCCGCCGTTGAGCGTGCAGATGCTGACCTGCGTGGCTCGACCCTCGTGACGAAGGTGAGCTACGCAACCAGGCAGATCTGGCCCGCGACCGGGGTGTTGGTCAGGGCGCCGGTGCTCAGGCAGCCTTCTCCATCTCGGCGGTGTAGCTGCCGGAGCGGGCGGCGCTGTTGCACTTGGCGCGGTGGGCGAACGCCGCCTGGGCAGCCGCGACGTTGCTGGCCTCGCCCTTCCACTCCTTGAGCGTCGGGGCCTGGAGCGCCCGGCCGTACGAGAACGACAGCTCCCACGGGTGCGGGCCGCGCTTGTTCATCTCGTTGAGGCGGGCCGTCGCCTGCTCGTCGCTCTGGCCGCCGGAAAGGAAGACGATCCCCGGTACCGCAGCCGGGACATGACGGAGGAAGCAGTCGACGGTGCGCTGCGCGACCTCGTCGTCGGGCGCCTGCTTCTTGGAGTCGTAGCCCGAGAGGACCATGTTGGGCTTCAGGATGACGCCGGGAAGGTAGAGACGGTTCTCGTAGAGCGCCTGCCACAGCGCCTCCTGGGCGGCGCTGGTGACCTCGTCGCTGCGCTCGATCGAGTGGTTGCCGTCCATCAGCACCTCGGGCTCCACGATCGGGACGATGTTGGCCTCCTGGCAGAGCGCTGCGTAGCGGGCGAGCGCCTGCGCGTTCACGTCGAACGCGAGCTGCGACGGGAGGGTGTCGGTGATCGTGTAGGTGGCGCGCCACTTGGCGAAGCGAGCCCCGAGCTCGTAGTACTCGGTGAGGCGCTCCCGCAGCCCGTCGAGGCCCTCGGTGACCGTCTCGCCCTTCTCGGCGAGGGCCAGCTGCTTGGCCCCGGTGTCGACCTTGATGCCGGGGATGATCCCCCGGTCGGCGAGCAGCTTCGGGAACGGCGTGCCGTCGGCGCTCTGCTGACGGATCGTCTCGTCGAACAGGATGACGCCGCTGATGTAGTCCTCGACGCCGGCCGTCGTGAAGAGGAGGTCGCGGTAGGCCCGGCGGTTCTCCTCGGTCGACTCGACGTCGATGCTGTCGAAGCGCTTCTTGATCGTGCCGCTCGACTCGTCGGCGGCGAGCAGGCCCTTGCCGGGGGCGACCATGGCCTTGGCGGTCTCGGCGAGCTGCTTGGTGTCCATCTGCGCTACCTCGTGAAGCGATCGGGTCGGGCGTGGAGAGCCCCGATCCTACGGCCGCAGATGGTCCCGACGCCGCCCGAGGCGTCGGGACGTCGACTCAGGCGAAGTCGTCGAACCCGTCGTCCACCCCGGGGCCGAGATCCGTCGACGTGGCGGACGACTCGGGCACGAACGGCAGCTCCGTCGACAGGTCGACCGGCGAGTACCCCGAGGTCAGGTCGGGCTGGTACGAGCCGAGCACGGGATCGGGCACACCCTCGGGGGGCAGCTCGACCGGCCCGTCCCCGACGTCGAGGGGCGCCTCGGGCGCCGGGCCGGGACCACCGCCCGGTGCCTCGATCGGTCCGTCGTGGTAGTCGATCGGCCCCTGTGGTGGGTCGGCCAGGAACGTGCCGCCCTGGTGCTCGGACCCGTAGCCGTCGGCCTGCACGAAGCCGTGGCCCGGATCGGTCTGGAAGATGGACCCGTGGGTCGGTTCGGTGATCTCCGGCTGGTTCACGTCCTCACCGAAGTCGTCGGCGACCCCGGGCTCCGGCGACGGCGCCGGTGAGGAGTCACCGTCGAACCAGCTGGTGAGCTTCGAGAAGAATCCGGTGGCGTCAGGCATGCCCGCAGAGTGCCGGACCCAGCCCGCCGACACTTGGAGACAGCCTGACGATCTCCTGATCGTCCTAGTGATCGCCGGGGCCCGACCTCCGCGCGATCCTGCGGCGGATCCAGTCGAAGCCGCCCACGAGCCCCGTGCCCTCCTCGGCGGAGCCGAGGATCCGCTGGATTCCGTAGCGGGCGGGGCTAAGCGCCGGGGCCGCTTCGGCCGACCGCTGACCCTCGATCAGGTCGCCCGACGCACCGACGTCGTCGACGATCGGCGCATCTGCTGCGAAGAGACCACCGTCGGCGGGCTTCGGCCTCCGCTCGCGGATCGCGCGCTCCCACTCGAGCGCCTCGGCGCGCCGCTGCTCCTCGCCGGCCGTGCGCCAGAAGTTGAGGTTCCATCGCTGGAGGAGGCCGAGGAGGATGCACGCCGGTCCGATGCAGACGATGACTGCGACGGTGACGAGCACACCCGACGTCGTGTCGTCGTTCCACGCGGGTACGGCGAAGAAGGCGGCGCCGACGATGCAGACGCCGACGAACGTCATGACCGCAACGAAGAGCGGGCTGTTCCTGCCGTAGAACAGGCCGACGTACCACCACCCGAGATCTACGAGCCGGCGTCTCACGACTCCTACCCGGCTACTCCCATTCGATGGTGCCGGGGGGCTTGCTGGTGATGTCGTACGCGACGCGGTTGACGCCGGGGACCTCGTTGATGATGCGCGAGGCGATCCGCTCGAGGACCTCGTAGGGCAGACGCGCCCAATCGGCGGTCATCGCGTCGTCGGAGGTGACCGCACGCACGATGATCGGGTACTCGTAGGTGCGCCCGTCGCCCATCACGCCGACGGTGCGCACCGCGGGCAGCACCGCGAAGCTCTGCCAGATCTGGCGCTCCAGGCCGGCCCGCCGCAGCTCGGCGAGCACGACGGCGTCGGCCTGGCGGAGCGTCTCGAGCCGATCCGGGGTGATCTCGCCGATGATGCGCACGGCCAGGCCGGGACCGGGGAAGGGCTGGCGCCACACGATGTCCTCGGGCAGCCCGAGCTCCTCGCCGATGGCGCGCACCTCGTCCTTGAACAGGTTGCGCAGCGGCTCGACGAGCTCGAACGTCATGTCGTCGGGGAGGCCGCCGACGTTGTGGTGGCTCTTGATCGTCGCGTTGTCGCCGCCGCCCGACTCGACGATGTCGGGGTAGAGCGTGCCCTGCACGAGGAAGCGGGCGTCGGCGTGGTCGCGCGCCACCTCCTCGAAGACGCGGATGAACGTCTCACCGATGATCTTGCGCTTCGCCTCGGGCTCGGTGACGCCGTCGAGGCGCTCGAGGAAGCGGTCGGCGGCCTTCACGTGGACGAGATCGACCCGGAACTGGCGCCGGAAGGTGTCCTCGACCTGCTCGGGCTCGTCGAGGCGCAACAGGCCCGTGTCGACGAACACGCACGTGAGCTGGTCGCCGACCGCGCGGTGGACGATCGCCGCCGCGACCGCCGAGTCGACGCCGCCCGAGAGCCCACAGAGGACGCGCTCGTCACCGACCTGGTCGCGGATCGCCGACACGGCCTCGTCGATGATGTTGGCGTTGGTCCAGGTCGGCGCGCAGCCGCAGACCTCGAACAAGAACGCGCGCAGCACGTCCTGGCCGCGCTCGGTGTGCGCAACCTCGGGGTGGAACTGCACGCCGTAGATCGCCCGGTCGCGGTCTTCGAGCGCCGCCACCGGTGCGCCCGGCGACGATGCCGTCACCGAGAAGCCGTCGGGCGCGGTGGTGATCGCGTCGCCGTGGCTCATCCACACCGTCTGCTCCTCGGGCAACCCGGTGAGCACGATCGACGCCCCGTGCCGGGTCATCGGTGTGCGTCCGTACTCGCCGCCCCCGGTGCGCTCGACCGTGCCGCCGAGCTGCTGGGCGACCAGCTGCGCGCCGTAGCAGATGCCGAGGACGGGCACGCCGGCGTCGTAGACGCCGGGGTCGATCGAGGGCGCGTCGTCGACGTGGACGGACGCGGGACCGCCCGAGAAGATGATGCCCTTCGGTCGCTTGGCGAGCATCTCGTCGAGCGGCATCGTGCGGGGCACGATCTCGGAGTAGACGCGCGCCTCGCGCACGCGGCGAGCGATCAGCTGTGCGTACTGGGCCCCGAAGTCGACGACGAGGATCGTGTCGTGCGTGGTGGAGATCGCTACGCCTTCCTCTTCATCGGCCCATCCCGATGCCTTGTTCGCGCTGGAGGTTCTTGCCCTCGGTCTTCAGCGCGGGCGCGATCATCACCTCGGCCTTCTGGAACTCCTTGAGCGTCTCGTAGCCCGTCGTCGCCATCGAGGTGCGCAGCGCGCCGAACAGGTTGAGCGTGCCGTCGTTCTCGTGCGCCGGCCCGACGAGGATCTCGGCGAGGCTCGCCTTGCGACCGGCGTCGACGCGCGCGCCCCGCGGCAGCGAGGGGTGGAACGTCGCCATGCCCCAGTGGAAGCCGCGCCCGGGGGCCTCGTACGCGCTCGCGAGGGGCGAGCCGACCATGACCGCGTCGGCACCGCAGGCGATCGCCTTGGCGATGTCGCCGCCGGTGCGCATGCCGCCGTCGGCGATCACGTGCACGTAGACCCCCGTCTCGTCGAGGTGCCGGATCCGCGCGCCCGCGGCGTCGGCGATCGCGGTCGCCTGGGGCACGCCGATGCCGAGCACGCCCCGGCTCGTGCACGCTGCGCCGGGGCCGACCCCGACGAGCACGCCGACCGCGCCGGTGCGCATGAGGTGCAGCGCCGTGGAGTAGGAGGCGCAACCGCCGACGATGACGGGGAGCTCGAACTCACGGATGAACTTCTTGAGGTTGAGGGGCTGGCGTGACTCGTCCTTGGACACGTGCTCCGCCGACACGACGGTGCCCTGGATGACGAGCAGGTCGAGCTCGGCCTCGAGCACGATCGACGCGTACTGCTCGACCTTCTGGGGGGTCAGCGACGCGCACGCCGTCACGCCGCTGTCCTTGATCTCGCGGATCCGCTGCGCGATCAGCTCAGGCTTGAGCGGCGCCTCGTAGATCTCCTGCATGCGCCGTGTCGCCTTCTCGGGCGTGAGCGCGGCGATCTCCTCGAACAGCGGGTCGGGATCGTCGTAGCGGGTCCACAGCCCCTCGAGGTTGAGGCATGCGAGCCCGCCGAGGTTGCCGACCTCGATCGCGGTCGCCGGCGACACCACGCCGTCCATCGCGGACGCGACCAGCGGGAGGTCGAACTTGTACGCGTCGATCTCCCAGGAGATGTCGACGTCCTCGGGATCCCTCGTGCGCCGGCTGGGGACGATCGCGATGTCGTCGAACCCGTAGGCCCGCCGCCCGGACTTGCCGATCCCGATCTCGACTTCCACTCCGGGGCTCTCCTTCTCGGGGGCGAGAAGTTCAGGATATCGCCGGGGTCAACGATCGCCCGTCAAGGGGCGCTCGTCAGACGACCCGGGTCAGGTGCCGGAGGAACTCGACCAGGATCCGCGCCGTGGCCCCCCAGACGGTCTCACCCGGGAGCTCGAAGAAGTGGATGGGCCGGTCGAGGCCGGCCTCCGGTCCGAGCGACGCGGGGATGTCCCAGCGCTCCTCCCGGTAGGCCTCGTCGTCGAGCAGCTCCGAGACCGCGTGGTCGAACACGGACACGACCTCGCGAGGGTCGGGCACGAGCACCGGCCGCGAGGGCAGGAGCCCGACGAACGGGGTCAGGAGGAAGCGACCCATCACGGTCGTGAGGCTGTCGAGCTCGCCGACGATCTCGATGCCCGCGGGGTCGAGGCCGATCTCCTCGTGGGCCTCGCGCAGCGCCGTGGCGCGCAGGTCGGGGTCGATCCCCTCTTCGAGCTTGCCTCCGGGGAACGCGATCTCGCCTTGGTGCGACGGCATCGTCTCGGGGCGCTTCGTGAGGATCACCCGCGCCTCGCCGTCCTCTTCGAAGAACGGCAGGAGCACGGCCGAGGGTCGCGCGGTCGGCGGGTGCTCCGCGATGCGGGGCGGCGGGAGCGTCGCGGCCGCGGCGCGCACCGCGGCGAGGTCGAAGTGCCGTTCCCTCGGCGCGAGGTGGCCCCAGGGCGGCGGGTCGCCCGGGCGCGCGGTCGGCGGACGTGGGATGCGCTGGAGGCCGCCGCGCCCCGTCGCCTGGTCGACCATGGCGACGAGGCTACGGCGGCCTCACGTGGTCCGAGCGCCCGGCGTTGCGTCTGGCGGCTACGCCTGGACCGCGAAGGGGAAGGCAGACGACGTGCCGGGAGTGCCGTAGCCGAGCTGGCCGTACTGGTTGGAGCCCCAGCAGATGGCGCCGGAGCCGAGCTTGGCGCAGGTGTGCATCTCGCCGCTGGCGATGTTGGTGACGCCGCCGACGGGGTTCAAGAACGCGTCGACCACGATCTTCGGCGTGGCGTTGGCGTACGTCGTCGTCCCGTTGCCCATCTGGCCCAGGTGGCCCTTGCCCCAGCAGCGCACACCGGTGTCGACCATCGACACACAGGTGTGCGTCCCGCCGGCACCGACGTTCGCCGCACCGACGAGGAACCCACCGGGGACGACCGACGAGACGAGGGTCGCGTAGAGGGCCACGCTGTTCACGTCGAACGGCGATCCGTCGCCGATCGCGTTCCCTTCGCCGCGGCTCCCCCAGCAGAAGACATGGCCGATGGCGTCGAGCGCACAGGCGTGCGAGTAGCCCGCCGAGATCCTGGTGGCGCCGCCGAGCGGCGTGGCGGCGGCGATCAGGACCGTCACCGGGTTCAGGCGGTTGACCGCCTGCTGCCCGTCGCCGACCAGGCCCTGTCCACCCCAGCACATGACTGCACCGCTGGTCGTTCGCGCGCAGCTGAACGCGCGGCCGGCCACGACCTGAGCGACCCCGGTGAGCACGGAGCCGCCGGCCGACTTCACCAGCACCGCCTTGAAGCGGTCGTTCTGCGTGCCGTCACCGAGCTGGCCGTTGCCGTTGGAGCCCCAGCAGTACGCCTTGCCGCCCGTCGAGCGGGCACAGGCGTGGTCGCCCGACACCTGCACGTGAGCGATGTTGCCCAGCGTCGTGCCGTCGGACTTCAGGACCTTCACTGGCTTGTTCCGGTTCTGCGCGGTGCCGTCGCCGACGTTGCCGTTGAAGTTCTCGCCCCAGCAGCGCACCTGGCTGTTCTGCAACCGCACGCACGTGGTGTTGTTGCCGGCGGAGAGCTGGGTCACCTTGGAGAGGTGCCCGGAACCCGACGCGTTCTTCACGAAGGTCGGCTTGAGGCGCTGGGTGAACGTGCCGTCGCCGAGCTGCCCCGAGGCGTTGCGGCCCCAACACTTGACCTTTCCGTTGCCGAGCCGGGCGCACGAGTGGCCCTTGCCCGCGACGACCTGCACGACACCGGTCAGCCCCGCGGTGGCGTTCACGTCGCCCGCCGTCAGCGCGGGCTCCGGGACGGTGGTCGTGGTAGGCGGCAGCGTCGTCGACGGGGTGGGTGCCACCGTCGTCGGCGTCGGCTCCGGCACCGTGGTCGGCACCTCGGGATCCGCGACCGGCACCGTCGTGGTCGTCGTCGGCGCCGGCTCACCGGTCGGGGCGTCGGCGTCCTGGGCCATCACGGTGGTCGCCGGGGCGACGAGGAGCGCGGCGGCCAGGGCCACGAGCACGAGCGGGCGGGCGAGAGCAGGCATGCGCGTCATGCCTCGACCCTCCCCCGAACCCCGCCGGGGGTGTCGCGGAATCGGGGCCGACCCGGGCCGGATCGCCGCCGAATCGACGGCGAGGGCCCGATCCGGCCGTGGGATCCCCTGCGGCCCGCTCTGGCCCTAGGCTCCGGCGCCGTGGCCGGCTGGAACCTCGCCGACGTGCTCGAAGCGGTCGCCGACGCGGTGCCCGACCAGGTCGTGCTCGCCCAGGGCGAGCGCCGGGTCACCTGGCGCGCGTTCGACGAGCGGGCCGCCCGCCTCGCGGCCGCGTTCACCGACCTCGGGCTCGGGCCCGACTCGAAGGTCGCCCTCTACCTCTACAACTGCAACGAGTACGAGGAGACGTCGTTCGCCACGTTCAAGATGCGCGGCGTCCACGTCAACGTGAACTATCGGTACCTCGAGGACGAGCTCGCCTACCTCCTCGACAACGCCGACGCCGAGGTCGTCGTGTTCCACGGCTCGCTCGGCGAGCACCTCGCCGCGGTGCGCGATCGTTGCCCGTCGGTGCGCGCCATCGTGCAGGTCGACGACGGCGCGCCGCTCGTCGACGGAGCACTCGAGTACGAGGAGCTCCTCGCTGCACACGACCCGATGCCGCGGATCGAGCGCTCGGGCGACGACCTGTGGTTCCTCTACACGGGCGGCACGACGGGCATGCCCAAGGGCGTCATGTGGCGCCACCAGGACCTGTTCGGCTCGCTCGCCGAGTCGCTCTACCTCGTGCAGGGCGAGCAGGTGCCCGACGACGCCGCGGGCGTCGCCGAGATCGCCGGCCGGTTCGTGGCCGAGGGGCGTGCACCCGTGCACCTGCCGGCGTCGCCGCTCATGCACGGCACCGGCGCGATGACGTCCATCCAGGCGATGAGCCTCGGCGGCACGATCGTCACCCTCGAGGGGCGCAGCTTCGATGCCGACGAGCTGTGGCGTGCGGTGGCCCGGGAGCGCGTCTCGCAGATGGCGATCGTCGGCGACGCGTTCTGCAAGCCGATGGTGCGAGCACTCGACGACGCCGCCGCGCGCGGCGAGCAGTACGACCTCTCGTCGCTCGTCCTCGTCATCTCGTCGGGAGTGATGTGGAGCGCACCCGTCAAGCAGGCGCTGATGGCGCACCAGCCGGTGCTGTGCCTCGACTCGCTCGGCTCGAGCGAGGGCGTGGGCTTCGCGAACAACCTGACCATGCCCGGCGCCGAGTCGACCACCGCCAAGTTCACGATCGGCCCCCACACGAAGGTGCTGACCGACGACGGGCGCGAGGTGGAGCCCGGCTCGGGCGAGCGGGGGATGCTGGCCCTCGGCGGGCACATCCCCGCCGGCTACTACAAGGACCCCGACAAGTCGGCCCGGACGTTCCGGGAGTTCGGCGGGGTGCGCTACTCGGTGCCCGGCGACTGGGCCACCGTCGAGGCCGACGGCACCATCACCTTGCTGGGACGCGGCTCGGTCAGCATCAACTCCGGCGGCGAGAAGATCTACCCCGAGGAGGTCGAGGAGGCCGTCAAGGGCGTGCCCGGGGTGCGCGACTGCGTCGTCGTCGGCGTGCCGGACGAGCGCTTCGGCGAGGCGGTCACCGCGGTGGTGGCCTGTGACGACGACGTGGAGGTCGGCGTCGACGACGTCGCCCGCGCCAGCAGCCACCTCGCGCGCTACAAGCACCCGCGTCACGTCGTCGCCGTCGGCGCCATCCTGCGCGGCCCCAACGGGAAGGCCGACTACCGCTGGGCCAAGGACCTGGCGGTCCAAGAGATCGGCGAGGGGTAGGTGTCATGACGCATCGAGTCGTGGTGTGGGGGACGGGCAACGTCGGCCGACCGGCGCTGCGGGCCGTCGCGGCGCACCGCGAGCTCGAGCTGGTCGGCACGATCGTCGCGAACCCCGACAAGGTGGGTCGCGACGCAGGGGAGCTCGCCGGCATCGGTGCCCTCGGCGTCACCGCGACCGACGACACGTCGATCGCGCTCTCGGGTGACGTCGACGCCGTGGTCTACGCCGCCACCGCCGACACGCGTCCCGAGGACGCGCTCGCGGACCTCACGGCGTGCCTCGGCAGCGGCGCGAACGTCGTGTCGACATCGTTCTACCCGCTGCTGCATCCGGCGAGCGCCCCGAGCTACATCCTCGACACCGTGGTGCCCGCGTGTGAGGCGGGCGACAGCTCGGTGTTCGTGTCGGGCATCGACCCCGGGTGGGCGCTCGACATCCTTCCGGCGCTCGTGAGTGGCGTCGGCGCCGGCATCACCGAGATCCGGATCCAGGAGCTGTTCAACTACGCGCTGTACGACCAGCCCGAGGTCGTGCGCGAGGTCGTCGGCTTCGGTCAGCCGATGGACCGGCTGCCGCTGATGCTGCTCGACTTCTCGCTCGACATGGTGTGGGCGCCGATGGTGCGGCTGCTCGCCGACGCCCTCGACGTCGAGATCGAGCGGATCGACATCGACGTCGAGCGCCGGCCGCTCGAGCGCACGATCGACGTGCCCGGCATGGGCACCTTCGATGAGGGGACGCAGGGCGCGTTCCGCTTCGAGGTGAAGGGGGTGGTCAGCGGGCACCCGCTCCTCGTGGTGGAGCACGTCACCCGGATCGACGACGAGTGCGCACCCGAGTGGCCGCACTCGGGGTCACCGGGCGGCGAGCACAAGGTCGTGATGCGCGGGCATCCCGACCTCGAGGTGAGCGTCCACGGCAACGAGCCGGGCGAGCCGGCCGCCGCGGGCGGCGGCAACGCCACCGCAGCCAACCGCATCGTCAACGCCATCCCCGCCGTCTGCGCAGCCCCCGCCGGCCCGATCAGCCCCCTCGACCTCCCCCACATCACCGGCAGCGCCCAGCTCGCCCTCGGCTGAGGGATCGGTCAGGACTCACCGGCCACGACGAGAACGACCCGTCGCGCGCCCGGCAAAGGGCGGCAGAGAAGGAAGCCCGCCGCCAGCGCGCGACGAGGGCGACCATCCGAGCGCTCACCGAGCTCGGCACGCGAGGTGGGGTCAGAACTTGGCCCGGACGCGCAGCGCCCCGAGCGTGCACCAGACATGCGGCGGCCCGACGACCCACCGCCGCCCGCAGCCCCCCAGCGCGCGACGAGAGCGACCAGCAGCGCGCCCGCCGAACTCGGCAAGCGCGGACGTGTGCACATGTCACGACGCGCAGCGCCCCCGGCGTGTGCCGCCCCCCGCAGCCGCTGGACTCAGGGCGAGGAGGGTGGCACCGCCGGGGGCGATGCGAACACCGGTGGCGGGCTGTGCCGCTACTACTTGCCGAGCTTGGCGAGGACGTCGCGGCTGGTCAGGATGAGGAGGTCTTCGCCATCGACCGTGATCTCGGTGCCGCCGTACTTCGAGTAGACGATCGTGTCGCCCACTGCGACGTCGACCGGGATGAGCTCGCCGGTGTTCTCGGAACGGCGGCCGGGGCCGACCGCGAGCACCTCGCCCTGCTGGGGCTTCTCCTTGGCGGTGTCGGGGATGACGAGCCCGCTGACCGTGGTCTCCTCGGGCTCACCGGCCCGCACCACGATGCGGTCCTCGAGCGGCTGCAGCTTCATGCGATTCGTTCCTCCTGGCGGGCCCCAGGGGTGGGGCTGACATGGCGTTCAGGTCGCTGGCACTCGAAAGCGGCGAGTGCTAAAGCCAAGATAGCGGTCCTCGGCAGGGTCCTTCAAGCCCGGTCCCGAGAACCCGCATGCGTAGGTGAACCCTCGCTACGAAGGCTCGCTACGCATCCAGATCAGGTGAGTCCGAGGACGGGGTCGACGCCCGCGTCGAGCGGGGTGGGGCCGTCCTGGCGGAGGCGCCACCAGGCGGCGGCGCCGATCATCGCGGCGTTGTCGGTGCACAGGGCCGGGGCCGGCAGGAAGGCCCGACGGCCGGTCGCCTCGGCGTCGGCGGCGACCCGGGCCCGCAGGGCCGAGTTCGCGGCGACGCCGCCCCCGAGGACCAGGGCGCGGGCACCCGCCGCGTCGGCTGCCGCGAGCAGCTTCGAGGCCAGCTGGTCGACGACTGCGGCCTGGAACGACGCGGCCACATCGGCGACCGGGGCGTCCGGGTGCTTGCGCACGTGGTTGACGACCGCGGTCTTGAGTCCCGAGAACGAGAAGTCGGACTCGCCCG
This sequence comes from uncultured Bifidobacteriaceae bacterium, assembly GCA_964501785.1. Taxonomy (GTDB): domain Bacteria; phylum Actinomycetota; class Acidimicrobiia; order IMCC26256; family PALSA-555; genus DATBSK01. The sequence goes on along the minus strand of CAZCUD010000001.1, from coordinate 49,520 downwards.
GCATGGCCCTGGGGAAGCCGATCGCGTCGGCGTCCCCGTCGATCGCGAGCCGGTCGATCGCGGGCCCCCCCGGATAGCCGAGCCCGAGGAATCGGGCGACCTTGTCGTAGGCCTCGCCCGCCGCGTCGTCGACCGTCTGGCCGATCACGCGGTGTCGGCCGACTGCGCCCGACTCCTCGTCGACCACGACGAGCAGGGTGTGCCCGCCCGACGCGATCAGCACCGCGATCGGCGACTCCAGGTCGGGATCCTCCAACCACGCCGAGTAGAGGTGCGCCTCGAGGTGGTTCACGCCCACGTAGGGCACGTCGGCGACGAGCGCGAGCGCCTTCGCCGCGCTCACGCCGACGAGCAACGCACCCGCGAGTCCCGGGCCGTGACAGGCGGCCACCGCGTCGACGTCTCCGAGCTCGAGCGCGGCCTCTCCGAGCGCGTCGGCGATCACCGGCCCGATCAGGTCGACGTGCGCCCGGCTCGCGATCTCGGGGACGACGCCGCCGAAACGAGCGTGGAGGTCGACCTGGCTGGACACGATCGACGACCGCACGTGGCGACCGTCGTCGACGACCGCGGCCGCGGTCTCGTCGCACGAGGTCTCGAGGGCGAGGATCGTGCGGGCGATCACGTGATCGCCGGGCTCGCTACCGGCCGCTGTCAAAGATCGTCTCCCCTGGGAGGTTCGCCTCGATGCGGTCGAGCAGCTCGCCGTACTCGACTGCGTCGATCTCGTGCACCCACATCACCAGCGCGTCCTCGCCCGTCTCCTGGTAGTAGTTCTTGCGGACGCCGACCGGACCGAAGCCGAAGCGTCGGTAGAGGTGCTGGGCGCCCTTGTTCGACATCCGCACCTCGAGCGTGAGGTGGCGCGCGTCGCGCGTCAGCGCCTCCCGGGCGAGCATCAGCATCAGCCGGGTGCCGACGGCGTGGCGCTGCCACGCCGGGTCGACGGCGATCGTCGTGATGTGTCCGTCCTCGCCGGTCAGCAGCAGCCCGGCGTAGCCGACCACGTCGCGGCCGATCCGAGCCACGAAGTACGACCGCGTCCCACGCAGTGCGAGCTCGGAGAGGAACAGCGAATGGCTCCACGGTCGCGGGTAGACCTGCTCTTCGATCCGCAGCACGCCTTTCAGGTGGCGACGCAGCATCGGCGTCAGTTGCACCGTGACTGGGGGCGACATGGTCATGGGCGCGCGGCTCCCCAGCTGAGCTCCGCGTCGCTCTCGCGCAGGTACAGCGGCTCGACGTCCCATGGCGTCGAGAACTCCTCGCGCTCGTAGCGCGCCGCGGCGAGCGCGAGGAGCGCGGCCGTGCTGGGCGCCGCGAACTCGGGACCGGCCGACTCGGCGTGGTCGAGGTTCGCGAACGCCTCGGCGTGCGCGGCGACCCCGTCACCCGCGAGCAGCACCTCTTCGCCGGCCGCTTCGAGGTCGGCGACGACGTCGGCAGGCGAGTCGACCGCGTAGTCCGAGACCCGCTGCACACCACCGGGGACCGGCCGGTACGTGGCGTGGAACACCTCGCGCCGCCGGGCGTCGAGCACCGCGACGATCGTGCGGTGGGTGTGGCGCACCGGGTAGGCGACGAGGTCGAGGCTCACGACGGGGATCACCGGGATGCGCAGCTCCTGGGCCATCACCTTCGCCGTCGTCACGCCGACCCGCAGCCCGGTGAACAGCCCGGGACCGACCCCGACCGCGATCGCGGCGAGATGATCGAGCCCGATGCCGGTCCAGCCGACGAGCGACCGGATCGCCGGCGCGAGCTGCTCGGCGTGGCGGCGTCCTCCGACGAGGCGTACCTCGCCGCGAAGGTCGCCGCCGTCACCGAGCGCGACCGAGACCTGGAGCGTCGACGTGTCGATCGCGAGCAGGTGCATCAGTCGCTCCGCCCGTCCCGGCGCACGGCGGACTCGAGCTCCGACGCGCGCGCGCTCCACGACGAGCCCTGCCAGGTGAACGTGAGCAGTCGCTCGTCCTCGGATGCGGCGGCCGCGTCGGTCGCCTCGAGTCGCACCTCCAGGCGGTCGCCAGGCAGGTGCGCTGTCGCCACGTCGCCCCACTCGATCACGGTGACCGCGTCCTCCCCTTCCTCCTCGAGCCCGAGGTCGAACAGCTCCTGGACGCGGTCGAGCCGGTAGAGATCGACGTGGACGAGCGCGGCGCGGCCCGGATAGCGACGGGCGATCGTGAACGTCGGGCTCACGACGAGCTCTTCCACCCCGAGCGCCGCACCGATCCCCTTCGTGAGCTCGGTCTTGCCGGCACCCAGGCCGCCGGACAGCAGCACCACGTCGCCGGCCGCCAGGAGCGCACCGAGCGCCGCACCGATCGCGCGGGTCTCGTCGGCCGAGCGCGAGACGACCGTGATCTCGCTCACGCCGATGCTTCGCGGGCTCGGACGAGGGCTCGCTTGGCCACGACGAAGTCGGCCCGGGCCTGCGCCAGGGCGGCGCCGCCGTTGCGCAGCACCGCGGCGGGATGCAGCATCGGGATGAGCACCGCAGCGCCGTCGCGGTACGAGTGCTCCTGGCCACGCAGCTTCGTGATGCCGACCTTGGTGTCGAGCAGCAGCTTGGTCGCGAAGTTCCCGAGCGTCACGACGACCGCGGGGTCCAGGAGCGTGAGCTGCGCCTCGAGGTACGGGCGGCACTCGTCGATCTCGACGGGCAACGGGTCGCGGTTGCCCGGAGGGCGACACTTCACGACGTTGCAGATGTAGACGTCGTCGCGCGTGAGGTCGATGCCTTCGATGAGCCGCGTCAGCAGCTGGCCGGCCCGCCCCACGAAGGGCACGCCCTGGCGGTCCTCCTCCGCGCCGGGGCCCTCGCCGACGAAGACCAGGTCGGCCTCCCGGTTCCCGACCCCGAACACGACCTGCGTGCGACCTTCGGTCGCCAGCGGGCACTTCGTGCACGCGAGCGCGTCGCGCTCCAGGTCGTCCCATGATCCCCAGGTCGGTGCGGGACCGAGCTGCGTCATCGCTCGTCATGATGACGCACCGCGGCCCGGACCGCCTCCGCGACCACGTCGACCGCGGCGACTCGCAGGCGATCGAGGTGGACCGAGCCGGCGCCGTCGTGCGCGAGCGCGACCACCAGATCGCCGTCGTGGCGGGTGTGCGACGGACGCACCGCGTGGGCGAGCCCGAGATGGCCGCTCTGCGCGAGCAGGTGGCACTCGGCCTTGGTGAGGCGGGCGTCGGTGGCGAGCACGACGAGCGTCGTGGCCTCGCGGTCGGTGGCGTCGGTGAACGGCTCGTCGGGGAAGGGGCTCGTCTCGGGGGGTGCGGACGAGCACGCCAGCGGCGAGCCGTCGGCGTCGACGACGTCGCCCACCGCGTTGACGACGGCGAGCGCGCCGACCGTCGCATCGTCGACCGGCAGGGTCGCGAGGCCCAGGCCGCCCGCGCACGCGTGCTCGGCACCGCGCCACTTCCCGACGGTCGCGCCACGCCCGGCGCCGATCCGGCCCCCGACGTCCGTCGCATCGGCCGTCGCGCCCCGCCGCGCCGCGTCCTCCGCGGCTGCACGTCCCTCGGCGGCCCCGACGCGCTCGTCACCCGCGGCCACGAGGTCGTAGATGGCCGCCGTCGGCACGATGGGCACCCGGCCGCCACGGGTCGGGAAGCCGCGGTCGTGCTCGACGAGCCATGCCATCACCCCGTCGGCGGCGACGAGCCCGAACGCCGATCCGCCGGCGAAGACGACCGCGTCGACGCACTCGATCGTGCGACTCGGGTCGAGCAGCGCAGTCTCCCGGGTCGCGGGTGCGCCGCCCCGGATCTCACCGGAGCCGACGGTGCCTTCGGGGCAGAGCACGACGGTGACGCCGGTGCGCTCACCCGTCCAGTGCCCGACGGCGAACCCGGGCGCGAGCGTCACGCGCTCTGCGCCTCCGCTTCGCCGTGACCGGAGTCGTCGGTCGCCGACGACGGCGTCGCCCCCGACTCGTCGGACAACGTGCCGACCTCGCGCGCGAAGGCGAGCAGGAGCTCGTGCAGCTCGTTTGCTCGCTCGAGCATGATCATGTGACCGGCCCGCTCCATCATCACGAGCCGTGCACCGGGCAGGTGCTTGGCGATGCGGCGTGCCTCGATCGGCGGCGTCAGCACGTCCGCGGTGCCACCGATCACCAGGACCGGCCGATCGATGCGCGCGAGGTCGTCGGTGAGGTCGACGCCGAGCAGGGGGACGATCGCGTCGCGCGCGGTGTCGGGGTCGCAGTCGCTGAGCATGCGCCGGGCGAGCTCGACCTGGCTCGCGAGCGGGTCGCGGCCGAAGCCGAGCCGGGCCAGCAGCGTGCCGAGCTGTGGGCGCCGCATGAGTCCCGCGAGGTCGAGCCAGCTCGAGACCTTCTCGACGGGCAGCGGGGTGAACGACGCGATCGGGGTGCGGGCGAAGGTCGACAGCAGGACGATGCCCCTCACCCGTGACCGGGCGATGCCGGCGTGCTCGAGCGCGAAGGCCTGCGCGGCGAGCCCGCCCATCGAGTGGCCGACGAGGACGACGTCGCGCAGGTCGAGCCCCTCGAGGACCGTGCGCAGGTCGGACGCGAGGTTCGAGAGCGAGTGCCCGGTGTCGCCCGCGACCGACTGCCCGTGCCCGCGATGGTCGTAGGCGACCACCCGGAGCCCGAGTGCGGGGAGGGTGTCGAACTGCTTGACCCACACGCGGGAGTCGATGGTGACCCCGTGCGACAGGAGGAAGGTCGGGCCGTGCCCGCGGCTGACCGTGTAGAGGCTGCCGCCGTCGTGACCCGGGAGCCGACGAGCCTCGTCGAAGGTCAGGTGCGAGAGCTTCCCGGCATCGGGATCGGGACGGTGCCGGAGGCCCCGCGCCACCGCTCGCTGCGCGCCGTAGGCGACCCCGGCCGCGCCCGCGGCGACACCGGCGACCACGCCGACGGTCTTCAGCGCGCGCTTCCCCGCCGACATCAGCGATCGACCGCCACCGGCCAGGGCATCGTGCTCATCACCCGTCGTAGCGTCGCGGCACGCGCGTGCCGATCCCGGTGACGATCTCGTACGCGATCGTGCCGAGGTGCTCGGCCCACTCACCTGCGGTGATCTCGTCGTCGCCCTGGGCGCCGAGCAGCACCACCTCGTCACCGACCTCGACCACGGCTTCACCGACGTCGAGCATGAGCTGGTCCATCGTCACCGTGCCGGCGATGCGCGCCCGACGACCGTGCACGAGCACCTCGCCACCGGCGATCCCGAGGTTGCGGGGCACGCCGTCGGCGTACCCGATGGGCACGGTCGCCACCCGCGACGGACGATCGAGCTCGTAGTGCAGCCCGTACGACATGCGGCTGCCGGCCGGCAGCGTCTTCACGTGCGACACACGAGCACGCAACGAGAGCGCCGGCACGAGCGGGAGGCGATCCGCGAGCTCGGGCGCCGGCGGCACGCCATAGAGCGCGATGCCGGCCCGGACGAGGTCGTAGCGCGCCCGGTCGTGAGCGAGCAGACCCGCCGAGTTGGCCGCGTGGACGAGTGGTGGGCGCACACCGGCCGACTCGAGGCTGCGGAGGAGCGCGTCGAATCGATCGAGCTGTTGCACGGTGTAGTCGTTGTCGGGCTCGTCGGCCACCGCGAGGTGCGTGCAGATGCCCCCGAGCACGAGCTCGGGCCGGGCCGAGATCGCCTCGACGAGGTCGGGTGCGTCCTCGACGGAGCAGCCGACCCGGTGCATGCCGGTGTCGACCTTGAGGTGCACGCCGAGCGGGTCGGCCGGGCCTGCGTCGGCGACCGCCTTGGCCAGCCCCTCGATCCCGGTGGCGGTGTAGACGGTCGGCGTGAGGCCGTGCGCGACGACCGCGTCGGCCGCCGCGCGCGGAGGCTCGGACAGCACGAGGACCGGCGCGTCGATGCCGGCGTTGCGGAGCGCGATCCCTTCCTCGACCAGGGCGACGCCGAGCCACGTGGCGCCGGCCTCGAGTGCGGCGCGCGCGACCGGCGCGGCGCCGTGTCCGTACCCGTCGGCCTTGACGACCGCGAGCAGCGCCGCCGGCGCCGCGAGCCCGGCGAGCGCCGACGCGTTGGCGCGGACCGCCTCGAGGTCGACCTCGGCCCAGGCCGGCCGGAGACCGGGGAGCTCCTTCACCGCCCCCGCTCCCGCGCCGGCTGCTCGTGCCTCACGTCTCGGCGGCCACCCGCCGCACGAGGTCGCCGCGGGCGATGATGCCGACGAGCTTGCCGTCGGCGTCGACCACGGGCATGTGGGTGACGTCCGCGTCGTGCATCGCCGCCGCGACGTCGCCGAGGGTGTCGTCGGGTGAGCAGGTGGCGAACTCGGTCGTCATCAGTTCGTCGACGTTGGCGGCCGTCATCCGCTTGAGCTCCGACTCGAACCGCTTCTGCTCGCCGGGCAGCGGGAACTCCGCGCCGAGGAAGTTGAACCACGTGGGGGCGTGGAGGTTGGCCTCGGAGACGATGAGGTCCTCGTCACGCAGGAGGCCGACGACCGTGCCCTCGGCGTCGACGACCGGCGCGGCACCGATCGAGTGGTCGGCCAGGGTGTCGGCGGCCTGTTCGAACGTCTGGTCGGGCGCCAGGGTGACGACCTTCGTCGTCATCACCTCACGGACGGGCGTGGCGCTCGGCATTCCGTTCCTCCATGTCCAGTGCTCGTTGCTCGGTGCGTCGCTCGAGCCCGCTCTGCGGGCTCGAGGTGCGCATCAGCAGGTCTCGAGGGCGCGGGGCAGGGCGGCGACCAGGTCGCCGGCGACCAGTCCAGTATGCCCGGCGAGGTCGGCGGCGAGGCCATGCAGGAAGGCCCCACCGGCGGCTGCGGCGAAGGGCTCGAGGCCCCGGGCGAGGAGGCCGGTGATGATGCCGGTGAGGACGTCGCCGCTCCCCGCGGTGGCCAGCGCGGCCCCACCGAGCGGGTCGACGGCGACCTGCCCGTCGGGCCGGGCCACCACGGTGCCGGGCCCCTTGAGGAGGGCGATGCTGCCCGTCTCGGTGGCGAGGCGGCGGGCCGCGTCGACGCGGTCGTCGCCGACGGGGACACCGAGCAGCCGCTCGTACTCACCCGCATGCGGCGTGACGACGGTCGCGGCCGGGCGCGCCCGGAGCGCCTCGGGGTCGCCGGCGAACGCGTTGAGACCGTCGGCGTCGAGGACGAGCGGGACGTCCAGCGCACCGACGAGGTCGCGCACCGCGGCGCGGGTCGCGTCGGCGGTGCCGAGACCGGGCCCGATCGCCGCGGCGCGGAACCGGCGGCCGGCGTCGATGATCTCCGCAGGCACGGCCGACAGCGCGCCGTGCTCGGTCGCGGGCAGCGGCTTCACGACGACCTCGCTGCCCGCGGCACGGGCGGCCGCCTCGTCGCCGGGAACTCCGCACCACACGATGCCCGCACCGACGCGCATGGCAGCGTGGCTCACGAACAGGGGCGCGCCGGTCATGCCACCGGAGCCCCCGACGACGAGCACGCCCGCGGTCCACTTGTTGGCGTCGGGAGCCCGCGGCACGAGCCAGCCCTTCAGGTCGTCCGCCTCGGTGAGCCGGGTCTCCGGTGTGCCGACGTCGATGCCGATGTCGACGACGATCACGACGCCGGATCGACTGCGTCCGGGCTCGAAGCACACGCCGGGCTTCCGAGCCGCGAACGTGACGGTCGCATCGGCCTGCACGACCTTGCCCTTCGCGAGCCCGGTGAGACCGTCGACGCCCGACGGGATGTCGACCGCGAGCGTCATGACGTCCGCGCTGAGCTCCGCGGTGCGCGCGGCGGCGCCCTCGAGCTCGCCGGTGAAGCCGGTGCCGTACATCGCGTCGACGAGGAGGTCGGCCCGTCCGACCGCGCGCTCGACGTCGCCGACCGTGAGCCCGTCCGCGAGCTCCACGACGTCGACGCGCACCCCCCATCCCCGCAGCACGCGGGCGGCGACGAGGCCGTCACCGCCGTTGTTGCCCTTGCCGCACACCACCGCGACCCGACGCCCGTAGGTGCCTCCGAGCATCCGCCGCGCCTGCCACGCGACGGCGCGGCCGGCCCGGTCCATCAGCACGTCGACCGGCGTCCCGGCCGCGATCGCCCGCCGATCGGCCTCCCCCATCTCCGTCGGCGTCAGGATCGGTTCCACGTTCAGCCTTCTGGCGTCAGCAGACCCGCGTCAGACGGGTCTGCTGACGCCGAAACGGTGGGGGCGGCACCCAGGTCGACGGCGGGGGCGGCACCCAGGTCGACGTCGGTGAGGGCGATCGCGACGGCGAGCGCGGTGGTGTCGGTGTGCGTGAGGGAGAGGACCCACGAGGTGACGCCTCGATCGGCGGCCATGGTCGCCGCCTTGCCGTGCAGCGCCACCGACGGCGCCCCGCTCTTGGCCCGCACGACCTCGACGTCGCGCAGCTTGAACTTCCAGAGGCCGACGCCCATCGCCTTCATCACCGCCTCCTTCGCGCCGAAGCGCGCCGCGAGGCTCTTCGCGGGGTCCTTCTGTCGGAAGGCGTACTCGCGCTCGGCATCGCTGAACAGCCGCTCGGGCAGACCGGCCCGGCGCTCCATCGCCAGTCGGAAGCGAGCGACCTCGACCAGGTCGGTGCCGAGCCCGACTAGGAGCTGCGCCACCGGTCGGCCAGGACGTACACGGGCTCGGTGAGCAGGTCGACCACCGAGATGGTGCCGAGCACGGCGTCGTCGAACGTCGACTCGGTCTCGGTCACGGCGTCCTTCAGCGCCCCGTAGCGACCCTGGTAGCCCTGGAGCACGCCGCGCATCACGTCGGGCTCCAGGTGGTCGAAGAAGCGCACGTGCAGCAACGTCAGCCCGACGGTCTCGTTGTGCTTCACCTCGGGGACGATGACGAGCGTGCGACCGTCACGCCGCCCGCGCACCGCCGTCACCTCCCGCTGGGTCGCCACCCGGTGCTTCGTTCCGAGCAGGCTCGCGTCGCTCTCCGCGCGGGACACGAGGCCGCTCGCCACACCCCCCTTGTCGAGCACGTGCAGGGTCGCCTCGTCGCGGTCGACGTCCCCCTCGATGCGATAGCGCGTGTAGCCCGTGACCTCGGCGACCGCGGGGTCGAGGTCGACGAGGGTGCGCAGCGCGCGGTAGCTGAGCCCGTCGCGGGGCGCCCCCGCCGCGAGCACCTCGCGCACCAGCGGCGCCTGGAGCAGCGTCTCGTCGGAGCGCGAGATGCCGACGGTGACGGTCTTGGCCTGGTGCTTGATCGCGTCGACGGGCCGCGTGAGCTCCTCGATCGCCTTGGTGAGGGCCGTCGTGAGGTCTTGCACGACGGTGCTCGGCGTGCCGACCCGCCCGTGCTCGACCTCGTACGAGTCGAGCTGGAGCGCGCCGGTCGCGTAGCGGAGCACCGAGGCGAGGCGCGCCGCGGTGCTCGCCTCGAGCGTCCCGTCGTACGAGCCGGCGCGCAGCCCGTCGAAGAAGCGGCGGGCCGGGTCCTCGAGTGCGGGCTCCAGACGCTGGAGCAGCGTGTCGGGGTCGCCGCCGTGCTTGGTGGCGGCGGACTCGACCTCGGCCCGCGCCTCCCGCAACGGCAACGCCGACGCGTCGATCGCCAGCGCCGCCTCGTAGCCGAAGAGGTGCCCGGCCACCGTGGCGAGCACGAAGTCGAGCCGGGGGTGCACTGCCGGCACGACGAGGGTGTCGAGCGCGGCCGGGAAGCGCGTCGAGTCGTCGGCGATGACGATCGGTGCGGCCCGGTGGGCGCGGTAGATGGCGATCTCCTTGCCGACGTCGTCGGCGTTGGAGCCCGAGAGCCCCGCCGCGCACACGATGATCAGCGGCTCCGACGACAGGTCGATGTGCTTCTTGTCCTCGGTGACGTCGCAGGCGATGGCCTTGTAGCAGAGCTCGGAGAGCTTGATCCTGATCTCGCGGGCCGCGATCGAGTTCGCGCCGTTGCCCACGAGCGCCCAGTAGCGGCGCCCGAGGACGTGGCGCTGGGCGACGGCCGCGAGATCGTCGCGACTCGCGACGACGGAGCGCATCGCCTCCGGCAGCTCGCGCAGGCGCCGGAGCAGCAGGTCGGCCTCGCGTCGGTCGAGGACCGCGGCCGCGTCCGCGATCGCGATGGCGAGCAGCCAGCCCGCGGCGATCTGCGAGTAGAACGCCTTCGTGGAGGCGACGCTCATCTCGACGTCACGACCATCGGACGTGAAGAGCACGCCGTCCGACTTGTCGACGAGATCGCTGTTGCGACGGTTGACGATCGCGATGACCGTGGCGCCGCGGTCGCGGCACAGATCCACCGTGCGGTTGGTGTCGGTGGTCGTGCCGCTCTGGCTGATCGCCACGACCAGCGTGTCGCGCATGTCCTCACGCAGGCCGAAGCCGGAGAACTCGGTCGCCGGGATCGCGTCCACCTGGACGAGATCGCCGACGAAGCCTGCGAGCGCGACCGCGAAGCTCTGACCGGCGATCGCGGCCGTGCCCTGCCCGATGACGACCACGCGCTCGATCGATCCCTCGGCCAGCCGGGCCCGCAGCTCGTCGGAGATCGTGTCCGGGCCGAGCTCGACCGAGAGCACGCCCTCGTGCTCGACGACCTTCCCCCGCAGCGTCTTGCGGAACGAGTCGGGGGCCTCGGAGATCTCCTTGAGGAGGAAGTGGGGATGCTCACCCCGGTCGACGTCGCGCGTCGTGATCTGGGCGAAGTGGACGTCGTTCTCGGTGACGGGGAGCGCCGTGCCGTCGTAGGCGTAGCGCGCGATGCCCCCGAGGGTGCCGGCGCGCGCGCCGTGGACGACGACGATCTGACCCCGCGTCGCGCTCGCCCGCTGCGGGTCGGCCGGCGTCTCGCCGTCGAGGCGCACGTACTCGGAGGTCTCCTCGACGAGCCCGTACGGCTCGCTCGCGACGACGAACATGTCCTCGGCGAGGCCGACGTACAGCGCCTGCCCGCTCCCGCGCAGGGCGAGGAACAGGTCCTCCGGCGCCGCCGTCGCGCTCGCGCCGATCGCGACCGAGCCCTCGAGGGTCGCCACCGTCGAGCGGAACGCCTCCTGGACGTCGGCCCCGCCGGCCAGTCGTCGGGACATGAGCGCGGGGATCACCTTCGCGTCGGTCGTGATCTCGGCCGGCACGTTGAGCCCCTCGAGCGCGGTCAGGTCGGAGTAGTTGTCGACGTCGCCGTTCAGCGCCGCGGTGACGTACGGGCCGGTGACCGCACCGACCTCCTCCTGGTTCAGCGGGTGGGCGTTGGGCTCCGAGATGATGCCGACGCTCGCCCATCGGGTGTGCCCGAGCACGACGGCCTCGGCCGACTCGTGCTCGAGCGCGACGTGCAGGAGCTCGTCGTCGCGGATCGCTCGCCGCAGCCGGCGGGTGTTGTCCCCGAGCTCACCGATCTCGGCGGCCGCCTTGTAGACGAACGAGAGTGCGCCGTCGGGAGTGCGGACGGAGCGGTGCTCGAAGAGATCGTCGTCGGTGCGTCGCTCCAGGAGCCGCGCGACGGAGGGGTCCGCGAGGTCGAGCCCGTGGTCACGGACGAGGAGGTGCAGGCCGGCCGAGTCGCGGCCGCGCACCTCGAGCCGGTCGAGTGCGGAGAGCGCGACCTGCACCGACGTGAACGCCTCGATCGAGGCGTCCGACGCGTCCGGGCCCGCGAGGTCGCCGACCGCACGCGCCGTGCGGATGCGGTCGCGTCGCACGGCCCACGCGCCGTCCTTGGCCCGCAGCAGCGCCGCGTTGACCGACTCCAGCGCAGCACCCGACAGGGCGATCGTGCCGTCGTCGAGGGACGCCTCGGCGGTGCCGAGCAACACGGACAGGTGGTCGGCCCGGTGCTCGATCGCGAGGGTGCCGGACCGGTCGGCGAGCAGGGCGCGCACGCCCGGGACGCCCCTGAGCGCGCCGTCGACGTGCTCGATCGCGTTGGCCGCGGCGTCGAGCTCGGCGAGCTGCCCGTCCCAGGGCTCGAGGTGTGCGATCGCCCGGTCGAGCGCCTCGACGAGGGCCTCGACCTCCGGGGGGCGCCGCGTGCTGCGTCGCCGTACGACGCCGATGATCCCGCACATGGCGAATCCAGGTTAGAGGGGGCCGTCGACCGGGAGGGGTCCGCCCGGCTCGTCTTCTGGCGCGAACGCCGGCGGGGGCGGGCCGACCGCACCACCGGTGCGCTGGACGGCGGAGACCAGGCGGTCCGCGACGAGCTCGGCCCGCTCGAGGCTCTGGGCCTCGACCATCACCCGGACCACCGGCTCGGTGCCCGACGGCCGCACCAGCACCCGTCCGTCGGGCGCGAGCTCGGCGTCGATCGCCTCGATCTCGGCGGCGAGGCGTTCGTCGTGCTCGACGGCCGATCGGTCGCGCACGACGACGTTGCGCAGGATCTGGGGGAATCGTTGCATCACCGCGGCGAGCAGCGACAGGGCGTGTCCGGTGCCGTGCACGACGTCGAGCAGCATGGCGCCCGTCAACGTGCCGTCGCCCGTCGTTGCGTAGTCGGTGAAGATCACGTGACCCGACTGCTCGCCACCGAGCGAGAGCCTGCGCCGCTCGAGCTCGTCGAGGACGTGGCGGTCACCGACCGGGACCTCGACGAAGTCGATCTGCTGCGCCGCGAGGCAGCGACGCAGGCCGAGGTTCGACATGACCGTGCCGACGACCGCGCTCCCGTGGAGCTGGTCGCGCTCCTTCAGATCGAGCGCGCAGACGGCCATGATCTGGTCGCCGTCGACGATGCCGCCGCGCTCGTCGACCGCGATGACCCGGTCGCCGTCGCCGTCGAAGGCGAGGCCGGCCCGCGCGCCCGACTCGACCACGGCCGCCTGGAGGGCTCGGGTGTCGGTCGACCCGCAGTCACGGTTGATGTTGGTGCCGTCGGGGGCGGCGTTGAGCAGCTCGACCTGCGCACCGAGCGCCTTGAAGACCCGCGGCGCCGATCGGAACGCGGCGCCGTTGCCGCAGTCGAGCACGACGCTCAGGCCCGAGAGGTCACGCCCCTCGAGCGCGCCGACCACGTGCTGCACGTACTCGTCGAGGGGGTCCTTCATCTGGCGATCGACGCCGACCGCCTCGCCCACGGGCCCGCCCGCGGGGATCGCGGTCGCGAGCTCGCGGAGCTCGGCCTCGATGCGGGCCTCGAGCTCGTCGGTGATCTTGCGTCCGCCCCGGGCGAAGAGCTTGACGCCGTTGTCCTCGAACGGGTTGTGGCTCGCCGAGATGACCGCGCCGGGCGCCTGCCGCCGCTTCGCGAGCTGGGCGACCGCGGGGGTCGGGAGCACGCCGGCGAGATCGACGTCGGCACCCTCGGCGCACAGGCCGGCGACGAGCGCAGCCTGCACGAGGGGGCCCGACCGGCGGGTGTCGCGCCCGACGACGAAGGGGACGTCTCGCCCGAGGACGCGCGCCGCGGCGCGCCCGAGGGCGGTGATGAGCTCGGGGGTCAGCTCGCGGTTCGCGACACCCCGGATCCCGTCCGTGCCGAAGCGCAGGGTCATCGTCGAGCGCGTCCCCGAGGACGCGTCTCAGCGCTTCGAGTACTGAGGTGCCTTGCGGGCCTTCTTGAGGCCGTACTTGCGGCGCTCCTTCTCACGCGCGTCACGCACGAGCAGCCCGGCCTTCTTGAGCATCGGGCGCATCTCGTCGTCGAGCCCGACGAGCGCTCGGGCGATGCCGAGCCGCAGCGCGCCGGCCTGGCCGCTCGTCCCCCCGCCCGTGATGGTCGCGTCGACGTCGTACACGTCGGCGGTCTGGCTGACGCGCAGGGCTTCGGTCGCGTGCTGCTGGTGCGTGAGGACCGAGAAGTACTGCTCCACCGGTCGGCCGTTGATGACGATCTGGCCGGTGCCCGCCCGCAGGCGCACGCGCGCGACGGCCTCCTTGCGGCGACCGGTCGACTGGATGAGGGGCTTGGGCATCGGACTCCTCCGACTACTTGCGCGTCGCGAGCGCACGCGGCGCCGGCTGCTGGGCGGCGTGCGGATGGGTGGGGCCCGCGTAGACGCGAAGCTTCTTGAGCATGGCGCGTCCGAGCGGCCCCTTGGGCAGCATCCCCTTGACCGCGAGGCGCACGACGCGCTCGGGGTCGCGCGCGAGCAGGTGCTCGAGCGACTCCTCGCGCAGACCACCCGGGTAGCCGGAGTGGCGGTAGTAGGTCTTGTCCTCGAGCTTGCGGGGCGTGAACGCGAGCTTCGACGCGTTCACGACCACCACGTGGTCACCGGTGTCGACGTGGGGCGCCCAGATCGCCTTGTGCTTCCCGCGCAGGAGCCGGGCCACCTCGGTCGCGAGGCGACCCAGCACGGCTCCGTCGGCATCGATCACGTGCCAGGAGCGCTGGATGTCTTCGGGCTTGGGCTGGAAGGTCCGCACGCGGTCCTCGGCTCGGGTTGCGGGTCGCGTCGCTCGGCAGCGCCGCGGGCGTCCGGCGTGGGAGTCGGTGAAGACGGGCCGAACGCGAAGGGAAATCCTAGACGATCACCCCGATCCGCCGACAATCGCCCCCTGGTCAGCCCGTAGGCTCGCCCCGATGGCGGTCACGGAGCTGGCGTCGGAGCGGGTCGAGAGCGCCGAGGTGGCGATCGAGCTGCTGACCGACGCCGGGCTCGAGCCCATCGTCGACATGGTCCTCCTCGCCCGCGACGGCGCCTACGAGGCCCGGTCGCACGACGGGATGGTCCGCTTCCGCCGCGCCGACGGCGGCTACGAGGTCGTCGCCAGCGAGGGGTCCGACCCGCTTTCGGACCAGTCGACGCACCGCTTCGCCCCGATCGAGGAGGAGCGCGCCGCCCGCAACCCCCATCGCAGCGAGAACGCGTACCCCCACGCCTTCGACCACGTCGCCCAGCTGTTCGACCATCCGGCGGCGCCCGACCTGTGTGTGCTCCACTCGGCCGACCACAACTGGGAGGACCAGGGCGGGCACCGGGGCGAGCACGGCTCGCTCGGGATCGTGCAGGCCCGCGCCCCGTTCGTGCTCAGCGGCCGGGGCGTGCGGTCCGACGGGCTCGTGCCCCGATCGGCCCGGCTCGTCGACGTCGCTCCCACCGTCCTCGAGCTCCTCGGTGTGCCCCGCCGCGCCGACGGCACCCACCTCGCCGGCCAGGACGGCGAGGTGCGCGAGGACGTGCTCGACCCGGCCGCAGGACCCGCCAAACACATCGTGCTGTTCCTGTTCGACGGCACCAACCCCAACGTCCTCTACGACATGGCGGCGCGCGGCGAGGCGCCCCACACCGCGCGCCTGCTGGCGTCGGGAACCGGCTTCGCCCACGGCGCCATCGCCGGACTGCCGACGGTGACCCTCGCGAACCACACGTCGATCGTGACCGGGCGCCTCCCCGGTCACCACGGGATCCTCCACAACGCGTGGTTCGACCGCCGTTCGGGTGCGCAGGTGATCACCAACTCGAGCGCCACCTGGCCGACCGCGATGCAGCACGTCACCGACGGCGTCGAGTCGATCCACTCGGCGCTGCATCGTCACGATCCCGACGCCTTCACCGCGTCGATCAACGAGCCGTGCGACCTCGGAGCCGACTACTCGACCTTCGGGCGCATCCGTGCCGGCGACGTCCCGCCGCTGCCCGACCCCGAAGGGCTGCCGCACAGCACCGAGCGCTTCGTCCGCCCGTCGAAGGACTACCGGTGGTCGTCGCTGATCGACCACCTCGGCGTGGAGCAGGCGACCGGCATCTTCGACGGCGACCTGCACGGCGACTCCTACCCGCTGCCGCGCTTCGTGTTCGCCAACTTCACGCTGACCGATGCCGCGATGCACGAAGGAGGCCCGCACTCCGAGATCGCCGCCGCGTCCGTGCGCGACAGCGACGCCCGCATGGGCGAGATCATCGCCGCCGTCGAGCGTGCCGGAGTCGTCGAGGACACCGCCTTCGTCCTCGTCGCCGACCACGGCATGGAAGAGAGCGACCCTGCGGTCACCGGCGACTGGGGCGTGGCGCTGCGCGACGCCGGCCTCACGTTCCGCGACGAGGGCTACGGGTTCCTCTACCTCGACGAACGACCCGGCTGACGTCGCTCCGGCGAACCTCAGACGTCGTAGCCGACGGCCCACAGGCACAGGCCGTTGGGCGGTGCGAGCTGACCCGCAGCCGCCCGATCCGTGCTGCGCAGCACGCTCAGGATGTCGCCGGGGCGACGGCGACCCGCGCCGGCCTCGACGACGGTGCCCACGATCGACCGCACCATCTGCCAGCAGAACGCAGCGGCACTGATCTCGAAGGTGAGCACGTCGGTGCGCTCGTGATCGCCCAGCAGCCAGTGCGCCGCGTGCACCGTGCGGCGCGTCGTCGAGCCCTCGGGTCCCTTCCGGCAGAAGGCGGCGAAGTCGTGCTCGCCGACGAAGGGATCGGAGGCCAGCCGCAGGAGCGACACGTCGAGCGGCTCGGGGATCCACCACGCGTACCGAGCGAGGAACGGATCGGGGCCCGGCGCGTTGACGATCGTGTACCGGTAGGTGCGCCAGCGCGCCGAGTGACGGGCATCGAAGTCGGCGGGCATCCATTCGACCGCGCGCACGACGATCTCGGGACCGAGCATGCGGTTCAGGGCGTGTCGCACCTTCGCCGGTCGTGCATCGCGGGGTGCGTCGACGCTCACGACCTGACCCCACGCGTGCACGCCGGTGTCGGTGCGACCGGCGCAGGCCAGGTTCAGGTCTTCCAGCGGGGCCCGCAGGACCTTCTCGAGCGCCCCGGCGAGCGTGCCGCCGACAGTGCGCGTGTCGCGCTGCGGTGCGAAGCCGTGGAAGTCGGTGCCGTCGTAGGCGACGACCAGCCGCAGCCGGCCGGGGCCGGACTGCCGAGTCTCAGGGGCGACCTGAGGGTCGCCGCCTGAGGCGGTCACACCAGCTCGACGCGCGCCATCGGCGCGTTGTCACCCGGTCGCGGGCCGAGCTTGAGGATGCGCAGGTAGCCGCCCTGGCGCGACGAGAAGCGCGGCGCGATCTCGACGAACAACTTGTGGGTGGCCTGCTTGTCGTGGATCGTGGCGACGACCTGGCGACGGTCGTGGATCCCGCCGCGCTTGGCCTTCGTGATGAGCCGCTCGGCGTAGGGACGGAGCGCCTTCGCCTTCGTCTCGGTGGTGACGATGTGCCCCGACTCGAAGAGGCTCGCGGCGAGGTTGGCCAGCATGAGCCGCTGGTGCGCGGGGTCCTTCCCCAGGCGGGGTCCCTTGCGTGGCGTGGGCACCGCTTCCCTACTCCTTGACGCGGAGCGAGAGACCGCGCTCGTCGAGCTTCTGGAGCACCTCTTCGAGCGACTTCGACCCGAAGTTGGTGATGGCGAGGAGGTCGTCCTCGGTCTTCTGAGCGAGCTGGCCGATGGTGTCGACGCGCGCCCGCTTGAGGCAGTTGCGCGGCCGCTCGGACAGGTCGAGCTCCTCGATGGGCAGCTCGAGGTCGGGCGACGCCGACGTGGTGGGCGACACCTCGCCGAGCTCGAGCCCCTTCGGCTCGTCGGAAAGGTCCGCGACCAGGCTGACCAGGCTCCGCAGGGTGTCGCCGGCCGAGGCCAGCGCCTCACGGGGAGAGATCGAGCCGTCGGTCTCGATCTCGACCGTGAGCTTGTCGTAGTTGGTCGCCTGCTCGACGCGAGTGGGCTCGATCGAGAACGAGACGCGCCGCACGGGAGAGAAGATGGCGTCGACCGGGATCACGCCGATGGTCGAGGTCTTCTTGTTGCGCTCCGCCGAGAGGTAGCCCCGCCCCTGCTCGACCGTGAGGTCGACCGCGAGACGACCCTTCGCGTTGACGGTGGCGAGGTGGAGGTCGCCGTTGAGCACCTCGACGTCGCTGGTGACCTGGATGTCGGAGGCGGTCACGTCGCCGGGGCCGCGCTTGTCGAGTCGCAGGGTGACCGGCTCGTCGGCCGAGCAGCGCAGCACCAGGTCCTTGAGGTTGAGGATGAGGTCGGTGACGTCCTCCTTCACCCCCGGGATCGTGTCGAACTCGTGCAGCGCCTCGTCGAAGCGCACCTGCGTGACCGCGGCACCCGGGATCGACGAGAGGAGCGTGCGGCGCAGGCTGTTGCCGAGCGTGTGGCCGAAGCCGGGCTCGAGGGGCGAGATGACGAACGACTGGGTGTTGCCCTCGGCCTCGCCGGACTCGACCTCGGGACGCTGGATGATGAGCATGGTGCTTCGCCTCTTCCGGCCGCGCGCACGCGGCCCGTTCGGGGGGCCTTACTTGGAGTAGAGCTCGACGATGAGCTGCTCGCGCACGGGCACGTCGATCTGGTCCCGGAGCGGCAGGTCGCGGACCGTCGCCTTGACGTCGGTCGTGCTGACGTCGAGCCAGGCGGGGATCGCTCGGTCGATGGTGTCGAGGTTGTGACGGATGACGACGTTCTTCTTCGCCTTGTCGGAGAGCTCGATGACGTCGTCCTTGCGGCACTGGAAGGACGGGATGGTCACGCGCCGGCCGTTGACCGTGACGTGACCGTGACGCACGAGCTGGCGGGCCTGGTTGCGGCTGGCCGCGAAGTTGGCCCGGTAGACGACGTTGTCGATGCGCGACTCGAGCATGCGCAGCAGGTTCTCGCCCGCGATGCCCTGCTGGCGCGACGCCTGCGCGTACATGTTGCGGAACTGCTTCTCGAGGACGCCGTAGATGCGGCGGGCCTTCTGCTTCTCGCGCAGCTGGATGAGGTACTCGCTGTCGCGGATGCGACCGCGCCCGTGCTCACCCGGCGGGTACGGCTTGCGCTCGACCGGGCACTTCATGGAGTCGCACTTCGCGCCCTTCAAGAAGAGCTTCATGCGCTCGCGCCGGCAGAGCTTGCAGACGGCTTCGGTGTAGCGCGCCATCAGATCGTCTCCCCTCAGACCCGGCGCCGCTTCGGCGGGCGGCAGCCGTTGTGGGGGATGGGGGTGACGTCCTTGATGCCGACCACCTCGATGCCGGTGTTCTGGATCGTGCGGATGGCTGTCTCCCGACCCGAGCCCGGGCCCTTCACCATCACGTCGACCTTGCGGACGCCGTGCTCCATGGCACGCCGGGCCACGGTCTCGGCGGCGAGCTGCGCCGCGAACGGCGTGCTCTTGCGCGAGCCCTTGAGTCCCACGTTGCCCGACGACGCCCAGGCGATCGTGTTGCCCTGCTGGTCGGTGATCGTGATGATCGTGTTGTTGAACGACGACTTGATGTGCGCAACGCCGTAGGCGATGTTCTTGCGCTCGCGTCGCTTCGGGCGGCGTCCGCCCGCGGCTGGCTTGGCCAACTTGGCTGTTCCCCTCTGCTACTTGCGGGCGCGCTTCTTGCCGGCAACGGTCTTCTTGGGACCCTTGCGGGTGCGCGCGTTGGTTCGGGTGCGCTGGCCGTGGACCGGCAGGCCCCGGCGGTGCCGGACGCCCTGGTAGGTGCCGATCTCGACCTTGCGCTTGATGTTGGCGGCGACCTCGCGGCGCAGGTCACCCTCGGTCTTCAGGTTGCCGTCGATGAACGTGCGCAGGCGAGCGACCTCGTCGTCGGTGAGGTCGCGGACGCGCGTGTCGCGCGACAGGGCGGTCTGGTCGCACACCAGCTTCGCGGTGTTGCGACCGATCCCGAAGATGTAGGTCAACGACACCTCGAGGCGCTTCTCACGCGGGATGTCGACGCCGGCGATGCGAGCCATGTGATCCTCAGCCTTGCCGCTGCTTGTGGCGCGGGTTCGTGCAGATGACGCGCACCGAACCGTGTCGGCGGATCACCTTGCACTTCTCGCACATCTTCTTGACGCTCGGACGAACCTTCACTGCCTGCTCACTTGTACCGGTAGGTGATGCGACCGCGCCCGAGGTCGTAGGGCGTGAGCTCGACCTGCACCCGATCGCCGGGCAGGATCCGGATGTAGTGCATCCGCATCTTCCCCGAGATGTGGGCGAGCACCTTGTGCCCGTTCTCGAGCTCGACACGGAACATCGCGTTCGGCAACGGCTCGACCACCGTTCCCTCCACGAGGATCGTGTCGTCCTTGGGCTTGGCCAGCGGGCTACCTACCTGTGGGCGACGCGCGGCGAAGCGCGTCGAATGCGGATGTTGCAGCTGTCGGACCGGCAGGGCCGTCGCGCCAGGCGCGAGGCCCCAAAGAGCCGAAGAACAAGCCTATACGAACCCCCCGAGACGGCCCAAGTCGCCCAACTCCGGTCCGAGGGGTCGGTCAGCGGCCCGGCCGCTCGAGCGCCTCTCCGAGGGCCTCCGTGCGTTCGGCCAGCTCCAGTGGCGTCCCCAACCGCAGGAGGCGGCCCCCGAAGGCGATCGCCACGAGGGTGAACCAGGTCCAGCCCACGGCCAGCCCGGCGATGGCGTCGGTGAGCCAGTGGACCCCGAGAAGCACCCGCGTGGTGGCGACGCCGACGGCGAGCCCGACCGCGAGCCCCACGATCCCGGCTCGGGTCCGCGGTGAACGGCGGCGTCCGAGCAGCAGGGCGGCGGCCGCGAAGCACGCCGCGGCGCTCGCCGCGTGTCCGCTCGGGAACGACGGGCCCAGGGACTCGGCGATCGGGTTGAGCTCGGGCCGAGCACGATCCGCCAAGGCCTTCAGGAGGGTGATGATCACGGCCTGCCCGGCCGCGACGACGACGAGGAACGTCACGATCTGCCAGCTCGGCAATCGTCGGAGCTCCACGAACCCCACCAGCACCAGGATCACCGCCACGATCGGGGTCGAGGCGAGGTCCGTGACTACGTCCAGCACCTGCATCACGGTCTCCGTCGATTGGGCGTCGGCCCAGCGCTCGATCGGTTGATCGCTGGGCGCGAGGCCGGTCGCGGTGGCGACCATCGCGGCCATCGCGGCGAAGACGACGCCACCCAGCACGACGGCGCCCGCCCCCACCGTGAGCGCGAGACCGCTCGTCGAGGTCGGATCGAGGCGCCGACGCACGAAGGCCGGGTGCTCGCGCAGCTCCCAACGGGCGATCCGAGCCGCGACCCGTGGCGAGGCCGGGTCCCGGCCGGGCCACCACAGCACCGCGGCTCCACCGAGCCCCCCGGCGACGATCATCGCCGCGACGAGGACCACGACCACGATCACGAGCGCTCGACACCCCTGCCCGCATGCGGCCGCTTGCGTAGCCGGTCGATCGGGTATCCCCGTCCCATGACGTCGCTCGTCCGGTCGCTGCCGGGACGCTCGGCGGCGACGGGTTCGACCATCACACGAGGATCTCTTCCCTCCGAGGCCGCCTTCGGAACGTCGCGGCGGTGGGGCACCGTCATCGCCGACCGAGCACCGGGCTGCCCGCCGGCGGTCGCGGCTGCGCTCGTCGCGGGGGCCGGCTACGGAGCGCTGGTGGTCGCCGCCCTCGTCCTCGGAATCGTGGTCCGAGACGTCGTAGGAGCCGGGAGCAGCTTCGGCGCCTGGGACCTCGAGATCGCGCGGGCGCTCGCCGAGCAACGGTCCCCCGTCGTCGACGCCGTCTCGTACGTGGGGACCCACCTCGCCGGCCAGTGGGAGGTCCCGGTGCTCACGGCCCTGCTCGTCACCGCCTTCGCGATCGCGAGGACGTGGTGGGCGGCGGGGTTCCTCGTGATCGGGATCCTGCTGGACGGTGCGCTCTACCTCTCCGTCACCTACCTGTTCGTGCGAGCACGCCCGCCGGTGGGACAGCTCGACAGCCTCATCCACACCGACAGCTTCCCGTCGGGGCACGCGATGGCTTCGGTCGTCGTGTACACGGGCGTCGCGATCATCGTGACCGCGTCGACCACCAGCCGCGCATGGCGGACCGCGGCGTGGACCGTCGGCCTCGCGCTCCCGCTCCTCGTCGGCTGGTCTCGCACGGTGCGCGGGATGCACTACGCGACGGACGTGCTGGCGGGGTACCTGCTCGGGTTCGCGTGCCTCCTGGTCGCCTGGACCGCGGTGGGCGTCGCGTCCGCGGTGGCCGACCGCCGCATGCGCCGCCGACCGGAATCGAACGGGTCACGATGACGCGCGTCGCGGTGATCGCTCACCGCCGGAAGAGCCTGGGACGAGGCCTGCAGCACCTTCGCGAGACGCTGGCCAGGGAAGGTGTCGCCGAGCCGCTCTGGTACGAGATCGACAAGGCGAAGCGCGCGACGAAGCGAGTGCGCGAGGCGACCGACGAGGGCGCCGACCTCGTGTTCGCCTGGGGAGGGGACGGCACCGTGCAGCGGTGCGTCGACGGGCTCCCGAAGGACGGACCCGCGCTTGCGATCCTGCCCGCCGGCACCGCGAACCTCCTGGCGTCGCACCTCGGGATCCCGACCGATCTCGAGGAGGCCGTGCGCGTGGGCCTCCACGGTGCGCGAGCGCGCATCGACGTCGGGTCCGTCAACGGCAAGCGGTTCGCGGTGATGGCCGGCGCCGGATACGACGCGCGCCTGATGCGCGACGTCGATCGCCGGGCCAAGCACCGGTTCGGACGCCTCGCCTACGTCTGGGCCGGCGTGCGGAACCTCCGCGCTCCGAGAGTGCGGGCGACCGTCACCGTGGACGGATCGACCTGGTTCGACGGGCGGGCCGCCATGATCCTCTTCGGGAACGTGGGCACCCTCTTCGGCGGGATCGAGGTGTTCGAGGACGCCCGCATCGACGACGGGCGCCTCGAGGTCGGCGTCGTCACTGCGGGGTCGGTCCTCGAGTGGTCGAGGGCCCTCGGCCGGGCGGTGCTCGGCCGCACGAACCGCTCACCCTTCGTGAGCACGACCGGCGGGTCGACGATCGCCGTCGAGCTCGACGAGCCCATGCCCTACGAGCTCGACGGCAGCGACCGGAAGCCGACCCGTCGCCTGACCGTGCGCGTCGAACCGGCCGCGCTCGAGGTCTGCAGGCCGGCCGACCGTCCGTGAGCACCGCCCGGCGGGTCCCGGAGACCTGTCACCTCACCGGCGACCAGGCGTGGGCGACGCTCCGGCGCGCCGGGATCGGCCGCCTGCTCTCCGACTCGTTCCTGCGGCTGCGGCGGTCGGACGGCTTCTCCCATGCTCGCGCGCTGGCGTTCGCGATCTCGCTGCTCGTCGTGCAGGCGACGATCGCGGTCGTCGGCTTCGCGGCCGCGATCGGCGAGGGCTCGGTGCGCGACGGCATCGTCGACACGATCCGGGAGGTCGTTCCCGGGACCGCGGGGGAGACGCTGACGGCCGCGGTCGTGGAGGCAGAGCAGGCGGGTGCGTCGGGCAAGTACTACGCGATCACCCTGGGGATGCTCGGCGCGGTGATCACGGGCGCGACGCTGATGGGCCAGCTCGAGCGGGCCACCAACCGCCTCTACGGCATCGAGCAGGACCGACCATCCATGCAGAAGTACGCACGGGCGACGGCGCTCGCGCTCAGTGCAGGCGCGCTGGCAGTGTGCGCCTTCGCGGCGCTCGCGCTCGGGGAGTCGATCGGCGACACGATCGATCCGGCCGTGCAATCGACCTGGGCCACAGCGCGATGGCCGATCGGACTCCTGTTCGCGGTCTCGGCGATCGCACTCCTCTTCCGCTGGTCGCCGCGACGGGAGCAGCCGACGTGGGCGTGGCTCGCCTGGGGTGCGGGGGTGGCGGCGCTGCTCTGGGTCCCCACCACCGCGCTGCTGGGCGTGCTCTTCGACGCGAGCACGGTGTTCGGCGAGACCTACGGCCCGCTGGCCGGCGTCGTGGCGCTGCTGCTCTGGGCGCTGCTCTCGTCGATCGCGGTGCTCTACGGAGCCGCGTTCGCGGCACAGCTGGAAGCGGTGCGAGCAGGTGTCGCGACGCCCGAGGACGAGCACAAGGTCGTCACTTCGGAGCCCGATCTCCCGCCCGCCCGTGCCCGGGGCACGGACACCGAGGCCACGCCCGCGCGGCGCCCCGTCGGACTCAGCCGGTGAAGCGGATGTCGGCGACGATCGCGTTCGCCGGGTCGGGCGTCGGCCCCGGGGGGGTCGGAGGCGTCGGGCCGCACGTGCCTGCCTCGGCGTCGTAGGTGATCTCGACGAGGCCGTCTCCGGTGCTCCCGCCCTGGGTCATGCCCGAGCCGTCCGGTGTGAAGCCCGAACCCCCGCCCCCACCACCGGCGCCCTGGTTGGTGCCGCCCGTCGTCCCGGAACCGCCGCCGCCGCCGAAGAGGCCGCCGCCGCCGCCGCCACCACCGACGAGGCCGCTCCCGCCACCACCGCCGCTGCCCTCGCCGCCGCCGACACCATCGGTGGAGAAGTTGCCGGTCCCGCCCGCACCACCGGCCGCCTGTGTCGCGCCGCGTCCACCTGTCGTCGCGGGCGTCGGGGCCGACACCGCGTTCGCACCGTCGGCTCCCGTCGTGCCGCCACCGGCTCCGCCGAACATGTCGCTGCTGGTCCCGAACCCGAACGAGGCACCGCCACCGCCGCCGGCGACGATGACCCGATCGCCGGTGCTCGTCCCGCCCTGGCGCACGTCGGACGAGCCGCCGCCGCCGCCGCCGGCGGCATTGCCGGTGCCACCGGTGGCACCGTCGGGGAAGCCGCCTTCACCGGGGTCATCGGTGGCACCCGCGACGCCCGCGGTGCCCACGTCGACCTGCAGCGTCTCGCCCGGGGTCACGCCGATGACCGCGGTCGCCGTGCCGCCTTCCCCGCCGAGCGCGCCCCCGGCGCCGTTGCCGCCCTGAGCACCGGATGCGACGACCGAGATCTCACAGACGCTCGCCGGCACCTCCCACAGCTCGGGCTCTCCGATGGGGAGGAACGTGACCGTGACCGGCGCCGCGCTCGCCGGCGCGGCGACCACCAGGAAGGTGCTCGCGCTCAGGGCCGCGGCGCCGAGGATTCCGAACAACGATCGGGATCGCACGGCGCTCAACCTAGCCCGTGAAGCGGGGCTCCAGCACGATCGGACAGGTCGGCAGCGCCGGGTCGTAGCTGAGGATCACGACGCCGTCGCCTGCTCGCGCGCCGGCCTCATAGGCCACGCCGGCCGGACCGAAGCCCGAGCCGCCACCACCACCCCCGGCCTCGCCCTGGTTGAACGCGACGCCGCCACCGCCACCGCCGCCGAAGAGCCCGCCACCACCGCCGCCGCCACCACCGTTCGTGGAGTCGGCGCCGCCGCCGGCACCACCCTGGAACGAGGCGCCATCGGTGCCCGGTGCGTCGGCCGCGAAGTTCGACCCGACGCCACCGCTTCCGCCGACGTCCGGTGTTCCCCCGGCGCCCCCACCCGCGCTCGAACCGTCGGTTCCGGGATCGCCGGAAGTCCCACCGCCGGCCCCGCCGACGCCGAGACCGCTGAACGAGAACGCACCGCCACCCCCACCACCGCCAGCGACGACCAGCGGAGTCCCGCCGCGTGAGACCGAGGAGGACCCGCCACCGGCGCCTCCACCGGCGTTGATGAACTCGCTCGACGCTCCGCCGCCGTCACCACCGTCCGGGAAGCCGCCGGGTGCGCCACCGATCGGGAACCCCGCGTCGAGCCCTGCCGCACCGGGATCGCCGGCACCACCGACCGTGACGGTGAGCGTCTCCCCAGGCGTGACCGAGATCGTCGCCGTGGCGCGCCCGCCCAGGCCGCCGTTGTCGACGTCACTCTCGCCCGACGCTCCGGTGCCGCCCTGGGCCCCGAACACGTCGACCGTCAGCGAGCACACGCCCGCCGGGACCACGAAGTCCTCGGTCGCGCCCGTGTACTCGAGCTCGGTCGTGACGGGCTCCGCGCCCGCCGATCCGACCGTCGTCGCGACGACCCCAGCCGACGCCAGGGCGACCACCGACAGGACGTACGAAATCCGACGCAAGTGCACAGCAACGACGTTCACCTGGGGCCCTCCGCCGACTCCGGGCTGGCTGTTCGCGTGCTTCTTAGCAGAAGCTCATCGAGCACGGCGAGGAGCGGATCGACGGCCCGGTCGGACGATCTCCGGCCTCGGCGTTCGCGAGAGCTCAGCCCGTGCGCGTCGACCCGCCCGATCGGTCAGTCGGCCAGCGCCAGCGCCTCGAAGGCCGCCGCGGCAGCCTCGGTCCGGTTGCGCACGCCGAGCTTGCGATAGATGTGCTCCAGGTGCTTGCGAACCGTGCCCGGTCGCGCACCCAGCTCGGACGCGATCGTGTCGTTCGATTCGCCTCGAGTGACCCGAAGGAGCACCTCCGCCTCGCGCTGCGTCAATCCCAGCGCCTCCAGCGGCCGGGTGCCGTCCTCGCGGTCACGCTCGTGCAGCACGAGCACGTCGGTGCCCAGCCGACCGGCGACGTAGCGCACCACCAGCCGGCGGTCGCCATCGTCGAGGACGAGCGGTTCGAACGGCGACGGCACCGCTGGTCCGGTCCGCAGGCGCGTGCGTTGATCCTCGAGCCACGCGTCGAACGCTCCTCGCTCGTGCGCGACGAACCGATCGAACATCGCGGCCGAGCGCTCATCGCGCACTCGAAGCGCGCCCGTCGGGTCGGCCAACGCGAAGCCGCGATCCGGTCCCCGCAGCACCTCGGACACGGCCTCGAGATCACCCCGGAGCTTCTCCAGCATCTGCGCGCGTCGATACGCCTGGATCAGATGCGGCCGGAGCGCGTCGAGCCTGGCGCAGTCCTGGTCGGAGAAATCGCGATCGGCGCTCGTCACCGCGATCGCGATCACGAGCGGATCCGGCGCGGGCAGCGTGAACGAGACCTGGTACTCGACGTCGATCAGCCGGTACAGATCCTGGTAGAGCGCCAGCGCGTGGAACTCGTCTTGGGTGAGGAACTCGCTCATCCGACGAGACGAACCGTCACCCGTCTCGGTGATGTGACGGAGCAGTGGGTGTTCGTGCGCTACGCGAGCCCACCGATCCGCGAAGTCGTCGACCACGTAGTCGACCGGATCGGTGACGTACACGATCGATCCCACCCGCGGGTCGACCTCGTTGTACCCGGCGCCGTCGCAGGGCACGAGACCACGCACCGCTGCGAGCGTCGCCACTCGGAACTCGTCCAACGTCGCGACGTTCGAGGTCTTGCGCACCGCATCGAGGACGAATTGCGCGTCGGCGACGCCCAGCTCCGCTCGCCCCACGATGCCCTCCGCTTCCCCGCCGGGTCGGCCTCGACCGATTTCTAGCCTTGTCGAGGGCACGCTGCCCGGGCTACCAGGGGAGGGTGAGGACCTCGGGACCGTGCTCGGTGCAGGCGATCGTGTGCTCGAAATGGGCCGAGCGCTTGCCGTCCTTGGTGACGACCGTCCAGCCGTCGTCGAGCACGAGGGTCTCTCGGCTACCGACGTTGACCATCGGCTCGATGGCGAGGACGTGCCCTTCCTTGACCTTCATCCCCCGCCCGGCCGGGCCGTAGTTGGGGACCTGGGGCTCCTCGTGCATCGCGGTGCCGATGCCGTGGCCGACGTACTCGCGGACGATCGAGAACCCGGCCGACACGGCGCGCGCCTCGACGGCGGCGCCGATGTCGCCGAGACGGTTGCCCGGCACGATCTCCTCGATGGCATCCTCGAGGCTCGCTCGGGTCACCTCCAGCAGGCGCTTCGACTCGTCGTCGATCTCGCCGATCGGCACCGTGATCGCGGCGTCAGCGTGCCAGCCCTCGATGATCGCCCCGCAGTCGATGGAGAGGATGTCGCCCTCCTCGAGCACCACGTTCTCGCTCGGGATGCCGTGGACGATCACCTCGTTGGGCGACGTGCACACGACCGCCGGGAACGCCGGCACCCCTCCACCACCGCCGTAGTTGAGGAAGTTGGATCGCGCGCCACGGCGCTCCAGCACCTCACGGGCAGCGACGTCGACGTCGAGGGTCGTCGCGCCGGGCTTCGCGGCACGCGTGCAGCACTCGTGCATCTCCGCGACCACCGAGCCGGCCTTGCGCATGAGCGCGATCTGCTCAGGTGTCTTGCGAGTGATCACTGCGCATCCCGGTCGACGCGCGCTTCGACCATCTCGACGAGCTTCTTGAAGACGTCGTCGCTCTCCCCGCTGCCGTCGACGAGCGCGAGCGCGTGCGTGCGCCGATAGAACTGGATGACGGGAAGCGTCTCGATCTCGTACAGCTCGAGGCGTCGCATCACGGCCTCCTCGGTGTCGTCGTCGCGCTGGACGACCTCGCCGCCGCACACGTCGCACTTCCAGGTCGCGCCCGTCGCCACCGCCGGCGGCTGGTCGACGTGGTACACGGTGCCGCACTCGTTGCACACGCGCCGACCGGCGATGCGCTTGAGGACGATCTCGGTGGGGACGTCGAGGTCGATGGCGAGATCGAGCGGGTGATCCCCGAGGATGCGGTGCAGCTCCTCGGCCTGGCGGCGCGTGCGCGGGAAGCCGTCGAGCACGAACCCGCGGCGGATGCGATAGTCGACCGCGAGCTGCTCCTCGACGAGCCCGACGACGGTCTCGTCGGGCACGAGCTCGCCTCGGTCCATGAACTCCTTGGCCGCGACACCCCAGTCGCTGTTCGAGGCCGCGGCCTGTCGGAAGAGGTCGCCCGTCGACAGGTGGACGACGTCGTAGTGCTCCGCAAGGCGCGTCGCCTGCGTGCCCTTGCCCGCGCCCTGCTTGCCGAGCAGCACGAGGCGCGGTCCGCGTGCAGTCATGGCCGGCTCCGTCGCACGCGGCCCATCAACACCCTCAGGTGAGGAAGCCCTCGTAGTTGCGCATCATCAGCTGGCTGTCGATCTGCTTCATCGTCTCGAGCGCGACACCGACCGTGATCAGCAGCGCAGTGCCACCGAACGGGAACTGGCTGATGTCCCAGATCGCGAAGACGAGCAGCGGTGCGAGGGCGATCACTGCGAGGAACAGCGCGCCCGGCAGCGTGATGCGGTTGAGGACCTTCGCCAGGTACTTCTCGGTCGGCGGGCCGGGCCGGATGCCGGGGATGAAGCCGCCCTGCTTGCGGATGATGTCAGCCTGCTGCTGCGGGTTGAACGCGATGGCGGTGTAGAAGTACGCGAAGAAGATGATCAGGATCGTGTAGAAGCCGATGTAGAACCAGCCCTGGTTGTTGACCAGGTTGTCGTTGATCCACTCCTGGACGCCCTGGAGGTTGTTCCCGAGCGCGGACGCGATGAGCGCAGGGAACGACAAGATCGAGCTCGCGAAGATCACCGGGATCACACCCGACTGGTTGACCTTCAACGGGATGTAGGTGCTCTGACCGCCGTACATCCGTCTGCCGACGACGCGTTTGGCGAACTGCACGGGGATCCGACGCTGACCCGACTCGACGAAGACGATCCCGACGATCATCGCGATGCCGATCGCGATGATCACGAAGAACTGGAACTTCGAGCCCTCGGTGTAGACCGTCGCACCCTGCCCGGGCAGCGTCGAGATCACCGAGGCGAAGATCAGGATCGACATCCCGTTGCCGATGCCGCGCTGGGTGATGAGCTCACCGAGCCACATCACCATCGCGGTGCCGGCCGTCCAGACGAGCACGATGAGGCCGGCCCGCCAGAAGTTGAAGCCCGGGATGAAGTCGATGCCCTCGGGGAGGCTGGCGCCGAAGCCGATGAGGCCGCCCGAGCCCTGGTGCAGCGCGAACACGAACCCGGTCGACTGCACGAGCGCCAGCGCGACCGTCAGGTAGCGCGTCCACTGGGTGATCTTCTTCTGCCCGACCTGGCCCTCTTGCTGCCACTGCTCGAGCTTCGGGATCACGACGCCGAGCAGCTGCATGATGATCGATGCCGTGATGTACGGCATGATCCCGAGGAAGAAGATCGCGACGTTGGTGATCGCGCCTCCGGAGAAGAGGTCGAGGAAGCCGACCACGCCGCTGTTGTTGGCGTTGTCCTGGAGCGTCTCGATCGCCGAGAAGTCGACGTACGGCACCGGCAGGTGAGCACCGAGCCGGTAGACCCCGACGAGCGCGAGCGTGAACAGGATCTTGTTCCGCAGGTCGGGGACCCGGAACATGTTCCGGAGCCGAGAGAGCATGGTCGGTCAGCCTACCGATTGGTCAGGGCGTTGTTGCCCCTGGCGGGCGGCCGTCGATCGCCCCACGGTGGCGCCAGCACTTCGGTCGAACCGCCCGCACCCTCGATCGCGCGCTTCGCTGCGTCGGAGAAGCCGTGTGCCTTCACCGTGAGCGACTTCGTGAGCTCGCCTCGTCCGAGGACCTTCACGAGCCCGCGCTTCGCGACCAGGCCGCGCGCTCGCAGCTCGTCGGGCCCGACCGTCGAGCCGGTGTCGAAGCCCTCCAGCGTGTCGAGGTTGACGACCGCGTACTCGACGCGGAACGGGTTGCGGAACCCCTTCGCCTTGGGCGTCCGACGCGAGATCGGCGTCTGGCCGCCCTCGAAGCGCGCCGGCACCTGACCGCGCGCTCCTTGGCCCTTCGTGCCCCGACCGGCGGTCTTGCCGCCCTTGCCCGCGATGCCGCGCCCGACCCGGCGCGGGTCTCGACGGGAACCGGGAGCCGGCTTCAGATCGTGGATCTTCATCTCAGGACACCTCTTCGACCCGTACGAGGTGGGGGACACGCGCGACCATCCCGCGGATCTCGGGACGGTCGGGCAGCTCGACGGTGTGGTTGATGCGGCGCAGCCCGAGCGCGCGGATCGTGCCGCGCTGCTTCGGCTGGGCACCGATGAGCGACTTGACCTGGGTGACGCGCAGCGTCGCCATCGTCACGCGACCTCCGTGACCTCGGGCTTGGGCGCGTTGCGCTCCTTGTAGGCGCGCAGCATCCCGCCGGTGGAGACCTCCTCCGGCGACTTGCCCCGGAGCTTGGCGACCTCCTCGGGGCGCCGCAGCGTGCGCAGCCCGGCGATCGTCGCTCGCGACACGTTGATCGCGTTCGACGAGCCGAGCGACTTCGCGAGCACGTCGTGGACGCCTGCTGCCTCGAGGATCGCCCGAGCCGCTCCGCCGGCGATGACTCCGGTACCGGGCGCCGCGGGCTTCAGGAGCACGCGCGCGGCGTCGTGGATGCCCATGTTCGTGTGGGTGATCGTCGAACCCGCGAGCGGGACGGCGAAGAGGTTCTTCTTCGCCTCCTCCATCCCCTTCTGGATGGCCGCCGGGACCTCCTTGGCCTTGCCGTAGCCGAGGCCGACGTTGCCCTGGCCGTCGCCGACGACCACGAGCGCGGTGAAGGAGAACCGTCGACCGCCCTTGACGACCTTGGCGACCCGGTTGATCGCGATCACTCGCTCTTCGAGCTGTCCGTCTGCCATGTCTCTTCTCTACTTCGCTTCTGCGGCTACAGCTTCAGACCGGCCTCGCGAGCGCCCTCGGCGACGCTCGCGACCCGACCGTGGTAGCGGAAGCCGCCTCGGTCGAACACGACCGACTCGACTCCCGCGGACTTCGCCCGCTCTCCGACCCGCTTCCCGACGCCCTTCGCGGCATCGACGTTGGCCGTCGCGCCCGATCGGGCTTCGGCCTCCATCGTCGACGCCGACGCCAGGGTCGTGCCACTGACATCGTCGACGACCTGCGCGTAGATGTGCTTGCTGGAGCGGAACACCGACAGGCGCGGGCGCGCGGCCGTGCCCCGCACCTTCTTGCGCACCCGGCGATGCCGCCGCTGCCTGCTCGCTTCCTTCTGTCGCATCGTGCCTTGCCTTCTCTCTCGATGCGCATCTGGACCCAAGGGGTTCCAGATGCAGCATCAACGAACTACTTGGCGGACTTGCCGGCCTTGCGGCGGACGTGCTCGTCGACGTAGCGGATGCCCTTGCCCTTGTAGGGCTCGGGCTTGCGGATCTTGCGGATGTTCGCGGCGACCTGACCGACGAGCTGCTTGTCGCAGCCGCGCACCATGATGCGAGTCGGCTGGGGCACCTCGAACGAGATCCCCTCGGGGGCCTCGAACGGCACCGGGTGCGAGAAGCCGACCTGCAGCTCGATCTTCGACGGCCCCTGCGCGGTGGCGCGGTAGCCGACGCCGACGATCTCGAGCTCGCGCTCGTAGCCCTCGGCGACACCCCGCACCATGTTCGCGACCAGCGAACGGGTCAGGCCGTGCAGCGCGCGGTTCTCGCGCTCGTCGTCGGGGCGCGTCACGACGATGTCCTCGCCGTCACGCGCCACCGTCATCGACGGAGCCGCGGTGTGCTCGAGGGTCCCCTTGGGACCCTTCACCGTCACCGTGTTCCCCTCGATCGTCACCTCGACGCCCGAAGGGACCGGGATCGGTTGCTTGCCGATTCTCGACATCGTCCGTTCGCTCCTACCAGACGTGACAGAGGATCTCGCCGCCGACCTTCTGGCGGCGGGCCTCACGGTCGGTCATGAGCCCCTGGTTGGTGGACAGGATCGCGATGCCCATGCCGCCGAGCACCCGTGGCACCTCGGCGTGCTTCGTGTACACCCGCAGGCCGGGCTTCGAGACGCGCTTGAGCCCAGAGATCGTCCGACGGCGATCCGGCGTGTACTTCATCGTGATCGTCAGCTTCTTGCCCGGTCGCGACGAGTCGTCCTCGACCGCGAAGCTGTCGATGTAGCCCTCGCTCTCGAGGATCCGAGCCAGCGCCTCCTTGACCTTCGACGAGGGCATGGCGACCTCGTCGTGGAACGCGACGTTGGCGTTCCGGATGCGCGTGAGCATGTCGGCGATGGGGTCCGTCATCGTCACTGGCCGCGTGCCTCCCCTTCGTCGCGCGTCATCGTCACCACGACGCCTTGGTCACGCCCGGGATCTCACCGGCGTGCGCCATGTTGCGGAAGCAGATCCGGCAGAGGCCGAAGCGGCGGTACACGGCGCGGGCGCGCCCGCACCGACGGCAGCGCGTGTACGCGCGCACCTTGAACTTCGGCTTCCGCTGTTGCTTCTGGATGAGTGCCTTCTTGGCCACAACGTGCTCCTGGTGCTCAGTTGTCTCGACGGAACGGGAAGCCGAGGGCGCGCAGCAACGCGCGACCCTCGTCGTCGTTCCGTGCTGTGGTCACGATCGTGATGTCCATGCCCCGGACCGTGTCGATCTTGTCGTAGTCGATCTCGGGGAAGATCAGCTGCTCGGTGACGCCGAACGTGTAGTTGCCACGCCCGTCGAACGAGGTGGTGCTCATCCCGCGGAAGTCGCGGATGCGCGGGATGGCGAGGCTGACGAGCCGGTCGTAGAACTCCCACATCCGATCGCCGCGCAGCGTCACCTTGGCGCCGATCGCGTTGCCCTCTCGCAGCTTGAAGCCGGCGATCGACTTCTTGGCCTTGGTGACGAGGGGCTTCTGCCCGGTGATCACCGACAGGTCCGCGACGGCACCGTCGAGCAGCGACGCCTGCTGGGTGGCAGCCCCGACACCGCAGTTGAGCACGATCTTCTCGAGGCGCGGGACCTCCATGATGTTGGCGAGCCCGAGCTCGCTCTTGAGGGCGCCGCGGATCTCGTCGTCGTACTTCACCTTGAGGCGCGGCCTGGCGGTCGCCTGCGTCGCAGCCATCACGCGTCCTTTCCGCACTTCTTGCAGATGCGCACCTTCGTGCCGTCGTCCTCGACGCGGTACCCGATCCGCGTCGGGCCACACGAGCTGCACACGAAGGCGAGGTTGGACAGATCGACAGGCATGTCCTTGTCGATGATCCCGCCCTGCATCGTCGCCTTCGTCGCGCGCTGGTGCTTCCGCGCGACGTTGACGCCGTCGACGATCGCCTTCCGGCGCTCGGGGATCACCCGCGTGATCTCGCCCTCCTTGCCGATGTCCTTGCCGGAGAGCACGACGACGCGGTCGCCCTTGCGGAGCTTCAGCTTCTCGGCCATGTCAGAGCACCTCCGGAGCGAGCGAGACGATCCGCATGAAGCGGCGGTCACGCAGCTCCCGCCCCACCGGGCCGAAGATGCGCGTGCCACGCGGCTGCTGCTGCTCGTTGATGAGGACCGCGGCGTTCTCGTCGAAGCGGATGTAGCTGCCGTCGGGACGCCGGCGCTCCTTCTTCGTGCGCACGACGACGCAACGCACGACCTCACCCTTCTTGACGGCCGCGCCCGGGACCGCGTCCTTCACGGTCGCGACGAAGACGTCGCCGATGCCCGCGTAGCGCCGCCGGGTGCCGCCCAGCACCTTGATGCACAGCACCTCGCGGGCGCCCGAGTTGTCGGCCACCTTCAGGCGGCTCTCCTGCTGGATCATTGCTAGCGGGCCCTCTCGAGCACTTCGACGACGCGCCAACGCTTCTGGCGCGACATGGGGCGGGTCTCTGCGATGCGGACGCGGTCGCCGGCGTGGGCGTCGTTGGACTCGTCGTGCGCGTAGAAGCGCCGCGTCTTCTGGAGCGTCTTGCCGTAGCGGCGGTGACGCACGCGATCCACGACGGCGACGACCACCGTCTTGTCCATCTTGTCGGAGACGACCAGCCCCTCCCGCACCTTGCGAGGGTTCGGTCGCTTCTCCTGGTCCCCGGTCGGGGCGTCTTCACTCACTGGGTCGCTCCTTCGGCGAGGCTGATCTCGCGCTCGCGCATCAGCGTGTGGCAGCGCGCGATGTCCTTCTTGAGCACGTCGATCCGGGAGAAGTTCTCCAGCTGACCGGTGGCGAGCTGGAACCGCAGGTTGAAGAGCTCCTCACGCGACTCGCGCAGCTTGTTGCTCAGCTCGGTGTCGTTGAGCTGACGGAGGTCGCTCGTCTTCGTCATCGCTACGCCTCCTCGGTGCGCACGACGAAGCGCGTCTTGATCGGCAGCTTGTGCATGGCGAGACGCATCGCCTCACGCGCGACCGCCTCGGGCACGCCCGAGAGCTCGAACATGACCCGACCCGGCTTCACGACCGCGACCCAGTGCTCCGGGTTCCCCTTGCCGGAGCCCATGCGCGTCTCCGCGGGCTTCTGGGTGACCGGCTTGTCGGGGAAGACGGTGATCCACACCTTCCCGCCACGCTTGATGTGACGGGTCATCGCGATTCGAGCGGCTTCGATCTGGCGGTTCGTGATCCACCCGGCCTCGAGGGCCTGGATCCCGAAGTCGCCGAAGTGGACGCGCGTGCCACCCTTGGCCGCGCCGCGGAGCCGCCCGCGCTGCACCTTGCGGTGCTTGACCTTCTTCGGCATCAACATCTGGAGCTTCCTCAGTCCTCGTCGCCGTGGAACTTCGGCGCCTCGTGGTGCTCGCGGGTGCGACGCTCGATCTCCTCTTCCTCCGCGAGGAGGCGTTCGAGCTCGGGATCGGCGTCCTTGACCAGCGGAGTCGCCTCTTCGGGCGTCTCTTCGGGCGCAGAGTCGACGGTGACCTCCACCGTCTCCTCGCGACGGCGCCGGCCACCGCCCGCGCTCACGACGCGCCGCTTCGACGGCGCTTCGCCACTCGTCTCCCCGACCGCCATCGCCGCCTCGCGCTGGATCTTGTCCTCGGCGGCGCTCTTGTAGGGGAGGATCTCGCCCTTGTAGATCCAGACCTTCACGCCGATGCGACCGAACGTCGTGCGTGCCTCGGCCTGGCCGTAGTCGATGTCGGCGCGCAGCGTGTGCAGCGGCACGCGACCCTCGCGGTACCACTCCTTCCGGCTCATCTCGGCACCACCGAGACGGCCGCCGCACTGCACCCGGATGCCCTGCGCGCCGGCCTTCATCGCGGTCTGCACGGCGCGCTTCATCGCCCGCCGGAACGACACCCGACCGGCGAGCTGGTCGGCCACGCCCTGCGCGATGAGGGTCGCGTCGAGCTCGGGCTGCTTGATCTCCTGGATGTTGAACTTGATCTGCGCGTTGCCGGTGATCTTGTAGAGGCCCTGACGGAGGCGGTCGGCCTCGGCGCCACGACGGCCGATGACGATGCCCGGGCGGGCGGTGTACACGTCGACGTGGAGGCGATCACGCGTGCGCTCGATCTCGACGCGGCTCACGGCGGCGTGCGGCAGCTCGCGGCGCAGATAGTCGCGGATCTTCCAGTCCTCGATGAGGAAGTCCTTGTACTCCTTGTGGTCCGCGAACCAACGCGACTTCCAGTCGGTCGTGATGCCGAGTCGGAACCCGTAGGGGTTGACCTTCTGACCCATCAGCTGTCCTGCTCTCGGTCGCCCGTGTCGCCGGTCGACTTCTTGGTGGCCTTCTTCGCCGTCTTCTTCGCGCTCGTCTTCTTCGCGGTCGACTTCTTGGTCGTCGACTTCTCGGCGGCCTTCTTCGTGGACTTCGTCGACTTGGTGGCCTTCTTCGCCGTCGACTTCTCGGGGCCGGCCTTCTTGGCCGTCTTCTTGGTGGCCTTCTTGGCCGTCTTCTTCGCGACGGGGGCCGCGCCCTCGTCGCCTTCTTCGTCGTGGTCGTGCTCGTGGTCGTGCTCGTGGTCGTGGTCCTCGACGGGTGCCGCCGGTCGGCGGCGGCCGATGCGTCGCGGACCACGGCCGCCCACCTCGGCCTGACGTCGCTGCTCCAGCCGGTCCTCGTCGAGCCGAGCG
Organism: uncultured Bifidobacteriaceae bacterium; assembly: GCA_964501785.1. Classification (GTDB taxonomy): domain Bacteria; phylum Actinomycetota; class Acidimicrobiia; order IMCC26256; family PALSA-555; genus DATBSK01. The sequence continues at coordinate 13,389 of CAZCUD010000001.1, read as the reverse complement.
ACGACGATCGTCAGGTGCGTGGTGCGCTTGCGGATGCGCGTGCCCCGACCGCGTGCCCGCGGACGCCAGCGCTTCAGCGTCGGGCCCTCGTCGGCGAAGGCGCGGGCGACGTAGAGCTCGTCCTCGGGGATGTTGTCGTTGTGCTCGGCGTTGGCCACGGCCGAGTCGAGCAGCTTCGAGATCTCGCGGGTGATGGCGCGGTCGCTGAGCCGCAGCGTGTCGCGCGCGGTCATGACGTCCTGGCCCGCGATGAGCTGCAGGACGGGCCTGACCTTGGTCGGGGACGTCCGCAGGTGGCGCAGACGGGCGACCGTCTCGCGGGGTGCGTCGGTGATCGCTGCGGCCACGTCAGCGCCTCACGCTTCGCTCTTGGCCGGCGTGGAACCGGAACGTGCGCGTCGGCGCGAACTCGCCCAGCTTGTGTCCGACCATCGCCTCGCTGATGTACACGGGCACGTGCTTGCGGCCGTCGTGGACTGCGAGGGTGTGGCCGACCATGTCGGGCGTGATCGTCGAACGACGCGACCACGTCTTGATCACCTTGCGGTCGCCGGACGCGTTCATCGCCTCCACCTTCTTCGCGAGGTGGTCGTCGACGAACGGGCCCTTCTTCAGGCTGCGCGGCATGGATGCTCCCTGCTCGCCTAGCGCCGGCTGCCGCGACTGCGGCGGCGCCGGATGATCATCTCGTCGGACTTCTTGCCCTTCTTGCGCGTGCGGCCCTCCGGCTTGCCCCAGGGCGAGACCGGGTGGCGTCCACCCGAGCTCTTGCCCTCGCCACCACCCAGCGGGTGGTCGACCGGGTTCATCGCCACACCACGGGTGTGGGGCCGCTTGCCCTTCCACCGGTTGCGGCCCGCCTTGCCGACCTTGACGAGCGAGGCCTCGGCGTTGCCGACGGCGCCGATCGTGGCCCGGCAGTCGATCGCGACCCGCCGCATCTCCGTGGACGGGAGCCGCAGCGTCGCGTGCGCCCCCTCCTTGGCGACGAGCTGGATCGCCGCGCCCGCACCCCGCCCGAGCTTCCCGCCCGCGCCGGGCTTGAGCTCGACGTTGTGCACGGTGGTGCCGACCGGGATGTAGCGCAGCGGGAGCGCGTTGCCGGCTCGGATCTCGGCGCCGTGCCCGCTCTGGAGCAGGTCGCCGACCTCGAGGCCCTGCGGGGCGATGATGTAGCGCTTCTCGCCGTCGCGGTAGTGCAGCAGCGCGATGCGCGCGTTGCGGTTGGGGTCGTACTCGATCGATGCCACCTTCGCGGGGATCCCGTCCTTGTCGCGACGGAAGTCGACCTGGCGGTACTTCTGCTTGTGGCCACCGCCGCGGTGACGCGACGTCATGCGGCCGTACGCGTTGCGACCACCCGTCTTCGGCTTGGAGCGGGTCAGCGACTTCTCGGGACGGTCGCGCGTGACCTCGGCGAAGTCGGAGACGGTCTGGAACCGGCGGCCGGGGCTGGTGGGCTTGCGCTTGCGGATCGCCATCGTCAGCTCCCGAAGATCTCGATCGTGTCGCCCTCGGCGAGGGAGACGATCGCCCGCTTCTGACCCGCGCGCTGACCCCAGTTGCCCGTACGTCGGTTGCGCTTGCGCTTCCCGTTGCGGTTCAGGGTGTTCACGTTGGTGACCTTGACGTTGAAGATCTCTTCGATGGCCTGGCGGATCTCGACCTTGTTGGCGTCCTCGGCGACGACGAACGTGTAGACGTTCTCGTCGAACGCCGCGTACGACTTCTCGGACACCACCGGCCGCAGGATCACGTCACGCGCGTCGCGCTTCATTCGGCCGCCTCCGGCTCTGCTGCGTCGCTCGCGGCGGCCGGGGCCGGCTCCGACTTCGGCGTCGAGCTCGATGACGCCGGCTTCGAGAACCGCTCGACGGTCGCGTCGAGCGTCGCCTTCGAGAAGACGAGCCAGTCGTTGACGAGGACGTCGTAGGCGTTGAGCTCGTCGGGGATGACGATCTGGACCCGCTCACCGAGGTTGCGGAACGACTTCCAGACCGCGTGCTCGCTGCGATCGAGGACCACCAGCACGCGCGGCGCGCGCTCGCCCTTCGGGCGCAGCCCGAGACCCTCGAGGACCGCGATGCCCTGCTTCGTCTTCGGCTCGTCGATGCCCCAGCCGTCGACGACCTTGATCTTCGACTCCGCGGCCCGGTCGGACAACGCCGACTTCAGGGCGAGGCGCACCATCTTCTTCGGGGTGCGCTCGGAGTAGTCGCGGGGCTTGGGGCCGTGCGCGATGCCACCGCCGCGCCACTGCGGCGATCGGATCGAGCCGTGCCGGGCGCGCCCGGTGCCCTTCTGTCGCCACGGCTTCGCCCCACCGCCGGCGACCTCGGCACGGGTCTTGGTGCTGTGGCTGCCGGCCCGTCGATGCCCGAGCTGGGCCGTGACGACCTGGTGCAGCACCGCGGTGTTCGGCTCGATGCCGAAGAGATCGTCGGGCAGCTCGGCGCTCCCTGCGTTCGCGCCGCTCGTGGAGACGACGTCGACCTTCACGCGTTCACCTGCTCTTCGGAGTCGCTCGCTGCTCCGGCGGGTACCGCCTCCGCGGGCGCTCGCTCCTCATCCGGGTCGGCCTGCGCTCCGTCGTCCTGCACAGCCGTCTCCTCCACCGGCGCTTCCTCGGCCGGGGCCTTGGCCCTCGGCTCGTAGGGAGCGACGTCGGGGCCCTTCACCGCGTTGCGCACCAGCACGAGGCTCCCGTTGGCACCGGGCACGGATCCCTTGACGAGGATCAGGCCGCGCTCGGGATCGCCCTCGACGACCTCGAGGTTGAGCGTCGTCACCTTGCGCGCGCCGTGCTGGCCCGCCATCCGCACGCCCTTGAAGACCCGCGCCGGCGTCGCGCACGCACCGATCGCGCCCGGCGCGCGGTGCTTCTTGTGGTTGCCGTGGCTGGCGCCCTGGCCCTTGAAGTTGTGGCGTTGCATGACACCGGTGAAGCCCTTGCCCTTGCTGACGCCGGTCACGTCGACGCGGTCACCGGCGTCGAACACGTCGGCCGCGATGACCTGTCCGACCTCGTAGCCCGCGAGGTCGTCGACCCGCAGCTCCGCCAGATCACGCGACGGGTCGGCGCCGCTCTTGGCGAGGTGCCCCAGCTCGGGCTTCGAGAGGCGCGACTGCTTCGTCGTGCCGTACGCGAGCTGCACGGCCGCGTAGCCGTCGCGCTCGGGGGTCTTGAGCTGCACGACGCGACAGGGCCCGGCCTCGATGACCGTCACCGGGACCACGCGATTGTCCGCGTCCCAGATCTGGGTCATGCCGAGCTTGCGCCCGAGGATCCCCTTGGCAGCCATGTGTCGTCGTGCCTCTTCGTCTCGTGCTCTCACGCGAACGCTCCCCCGGCCCGGTGAGCCGGCGGAGCGTCTGTCGGTTGTGCCGCGTGGTTCTGCGCGAGGAGCGCAGCCTTCGCGGACGTCGGTTGGCGAATCGTCCGGTCGGTCGTCCCGGGGCGAAGCAGGCCCCAGGCGCGAAGGTCAAATCTACTGGCTGGACACTCTGTGTTTCCAGGCGGGGACTAGGGTTCCCCGATCGAGGGCGGCTCGACGGCGGGGGGATCGATGCGGGGTCGGACAGCAGGGCTGGGGGCGTCGTTGGTCGTGGTCGGCGCCGCGGTGGCGATCGGTCTCGGGGGTCCGGCCGGGGCCGCACCCATCAGCGAGGCCTTCCCCTTCACCGGTGAGGTCGACTCGTTCGACGTCCCCGCTGACATCTGCTTCGTGACGATCGAAGCCCAGGGCGGGGCCGGCGGTGACGGCAGGAACCTCCTGGATCCTCCGCTCGCCGGGACCGGGGGCGCCGGCGCGATCGTCAACGCACGGGTGCCGGTGGCGCCCGGCGACACGCTGTTCGTCCTCGTCGGTGGCCGCGGAGATGACGGCAACCCGCAGGAGCCCACGACGGGGATCGGTGGGGACGGCGGGTTCGGCGGCGGTGGCGGCGGCGGCGCCGGCGGCCAGCCCAACGGCGGCGGTGGCGGCGGCGGCGCATCGGTCGTCGCCAACACGAGCGGCGCGGTTGCGCCGCTCGTCGTCGCGGGTGGCGGCGGAGGGGGCGCCGGTGGGTACCCCGGCACCGGCACCGACGGCGGTGACGCCGGGGTCCCGGGCGAGGATGCGCAAGCCGGAGGCGGAACCGCCTCCGGTGGTGGTGGTGGCACCGCCGGCGGCGACGGCGGCGCGGGCGCGAGCGCATCGCTCGACGACAACGGCGGCGGGGGCGGCGGCGGCGTGGGCACCGGCGGCGCCGGGCCGAACGAAGCCGGAGCGGGTGGCAATGGTGCGGGCGGGATCGGTGGCGGAGGCGGTGGCGCCGGCGTGCCCACGGGGACCGCGGAGGACGGCGGCGACGGCGGCACCGGCACAGGCGCACCCGGCGCCGGCACGGTGTCCGGCGGACAGACCGCCGGTGACGGTGGCAGCGGCAGTCCCGACGGAGGCGACGGCGGCGACGGTCATCTCGGGCAGCCCATGGCCGGCGGCGGCGGCGGCGGTCCCGGGTTCGGTGGTGGTGGCGGCGGCACCGTCAGCGGTGGGGGCGGCGGTGGCGGCGGCTACGGCGCGGGCGGCGGCGGAGCCTTCCCGTTCGGTGACGGCGGCAGCCCCGACAGCTCCGGCGGCGGCGGCGGCTCGTCGTTCATCGCCGCGGGAGGCACCGAGATCGGCTCGAGCGCAACCGGGGGCGGCAACGGCGAGGTCGTGATCACCTACGACCCCGACACCGACGCGTGCTCACCCCTCACCCCAGTCACCCCGATCATCACCGAGATCCGCTTCACCGGCTGACGCCGCAAGTGAGGTAGCCCGAGCGCTCGGAGTGCCGACCCCGTGCTTGACGCGGTCGAAGCGACGCGGAGCCCGACGTCGGGTGCGACGGGGTCGCGAGGAGCCAGTTCGCCGTAGGACGTCGAGACCCAGGGCGAAGCCCCGACCGAGCGAGCCCGCGAGCGAGGGAGCCGGGGCTCGACGTCCGGAAGGCGAGGCGACGAGCGCACCCCGGCGTGCCGGACGGCGGGCGTTCAGCCCGCGGTTCAGGCCTGCTGGATCTTGATCTCGATGTCGACCCCGGCCGGCAGGTCGAGCCGCTGGAGCGACTCGACCGTCTTGCCGGTGGGCTCGACGATGTCGAGCAGGCGCTTGTGGATCCGCATCTCGAAGTGCTCGCGGCTGTCCTTGTCGACGTGCGGCGAGCGGATCACGCAGAACTTCCGCACCTCGGTCGGCAGGGGCACGGGGCCGCGCACCTTGGCCTGGGTCCGCACGACCGTCTCGACGATCTTCTTCGTCGACTGGTCGATGATCTCGTGGTCGTAGGCCTTGAGCCGGATCCGGATCTTCTGGCCGCTGCTGCTCGCCATCTCGAGTGCCTCGTCCCTACTTGAGGATCTTGGTGACGCGACCGGCGCCGACGGTGCGGCCACCCTCACGGATGGCGAACTTCAGGCCCTCTTCCATGGCGATCGGGGCGATCAGCTCGACGGTCATCTCGGTGTTGTCGCCGGGCATGACCATCTCGGTGCCGTCGGGCAGCTGGATCGCACCGGTGATGTCGGTCGTCCGGAAGTAGAACTGCGGCCGGTAGTTCCCGAAGAACGGGGTGTGCCGACCACCTTCCTCCTTGGTGAGGACGTAGACCGCGGCCTCGAAGTTGGTGTGCGGGGTGATCGAGCCGGGCTTGGCCAGCACCTGGCCTCGCTCGACCTCCTCCTTCTTCGTGCCCCGGAGGAGCGCACCGATGTTGTCGCCGGCGCGGCCCTCGTCGAGGAGCTTGCGGAACATCTCGACGCCGGTGCAGGTCGTCTTGGTGGTCTCCTTGATGCCGACGATCTCGATCTCGTCGCCGGTGTGCAGGATCCCCTGCTCGACCTTGCCCGTGACCACGGTGCCGCGACCGGTGATCGAGAACACGTCCTCGATCGGCATCAGGAACGGCTTGTCGTAGTCGCGCTCGGGCTCGGGGATGAAGGAGTCGACCGCCTCCATCAGCTCGAGCACCTTGGGCGTCCACTCCGGGTCGCCCTCGAGCGCCTTGAGCGCGCTCACCCGCACGATCGGGGTGTCGTCGCCGGGGAACTCGTACTCGTTGAGCAGCTCACGCACCTCGAGCTCGACGAGCTCGAGCAGCTCCTCGTCCTCGACCTGGTCGACCTTGTTGAGGGCGACGACGATCGAGGGCACACCCACCTGACGGGCGAGCAGCACGTGCTCACGCGTCTGGGGCATCGGGCCGTCGGTGGCCGCGACCACGAGGATCGCACCGTCGACCTGCGCCGCACCCGTGATCATGTTCTTGATGTAGTCGGCGTGACCCGGCATGTCGACGTGCGCGTAGTGCCGGTTCGGCGTCTCGTACTCGACGTGGGAGATGTTGATGGTGATCCCACGCTCCTTCTCCTCCGGCGCCTTGTCGATCTCGTCGAAGGCCGTCGCCGTGACGTTCGGGTCGTTGTCCGCCAGGACCTTGGTGATGGCCGCCGTCAGCGTCGTCTTCCCATGGTCGATGTGACCCATGGTGCCGATGTTGAGGTGCGGCTTGTTCCGCTCGAACTTCTCCTTGGCCATGGTTGGCCCGTTCCTTTCGTGGTGATTGCCTGGTGGAGGTGACCGGGGATGCCCTGGTGCGCTACTCGCCGCGGACCCGGGCGGTGATCTCTTCTGCGATCGACGGCGGTACCTCGCGGTACGAGTCGAACTGCATCGTGTAGGTCGCGCGTCCCTGAGTGCGCGAACGAAGGTCGGTAGCGTAGCCGAACATCTCCGCGAGCGGCACTTGAGCGTTGACGACCTGCATGTTGCCCCGCTGCTCCATCCCCTCGACCTGGCCGCGCCGCGAGTTGAGGTCGCCGATGACGTCGCCCATGTAGTCGTCGGGCGTCACCACCTCCACCTTCATGTACGGCTCGAGCAGGACGGGCTTGGCCTTGCGGGCCGCGTCCTTGAACGCGATCGATCCGGCGATCTTGAAGGCCATCTCGCTCGAGTCGACGTCGTGCGACGACCCACCGGTGAGGATGGCCCGGACGTCGACGAGGGGGTACCCGGCCATGACGCCGCCCTCCATCGCCTCCTGGATGCCGGCGTCGACGGCAGGGATGTACTCGCGGGGCACGTCGCCACCCCGGACCTTGTCGACGAACTCGTAGCCGCCGCCGGGGCCGGTGGGCTCCAGGGTGATGATCACGTGGGCGTACTGACCCCGGCCACCGGTCTGGCGCACGTAGCGCTGCTCGACGTCGACCGCCTCGGAGCTGATGGTCTCGCGGTACGCGACCTGCGGCTTGCCGACGTTGGCGCCGACGTTGAACTCGCGGACCATCCGGTCGACCAGCACGTCGAGGTGCAGCTCGCCCATCCCCGAGATGATCGTCTGGCCGGTCTCCTCGTCGCTCTTGACCTGGAACGTCGGGTCCTCGTCGGCGAGGCGGCCGAGCGCGTCGCTCAGCTTGTCCTGGTCGGCCTTCGTCTTCGGCTCGATGGCGACCGAGATGACCGGCTCCGGGAACTCCATCTTCTCGAGCAGGATCGGGTGCCCGGGGTCGCAGAGCGTGTCACCGGTCTTGGTGTGCTTGAACCCGATCGCGGCGACGATGTCGCCGGCGAACACGCCGTCCTTGTCTTCCTGGTGGTTGGCGTGCATCTGGAGCACGCGCCCGGCCCGCTCCTTCTTGTCCTGGGTGGCGTTGAGCAGCTGGCCGCCGGCAGGCAGCTTGCCGGAGTAGACGCGGAAGTAGGTGAGCTTCCCGACGTGGGGGGCGCTCATGATCTTGAAGGCCAGCGCCGCGAACGGCGCGTCGTCCGAAGCCTCGCGGGTGATCGGCTCGCCCGACTTCACGTCGACGCCGTCGATCGCCGGCACGTCGAGCGGGCTCGGCAGGTAGTCGACGACCGCGTCGAGCAGCGGCTGCACGCCCTTGTTCTTGAAGGCCGTGCCACAGAGCACCGGCACGACGTCACCGCCGAGGGTCGCGGCCCGGATCGCGGCCCGCAGGTCGTCGGCGGTGATCTCCTCCTCGCCCACGTACTTCTCGAGCACGTTCTCGTCGAACTGGCTCACCACGTCGATGAGCTCGTGGCGCCAGTGCTCGGCGTCGTCGGTGAGGTCGGCAGGGATGTCGACCGTCTCGAAGCTCTCGCCCATGCCGTCGTCCCAGACGAGCGCCTTCATCTGGAGCAGGTCGACGACGCCTCGGAACTCGCTCTCGGCCCCGATGGGGATCTGCGTGAGCGCGACGGTCGCGTCGAGGCGATCGCGGATCATGTCGACGCAGCGCATGAAGTCGGCGCCGACCCGGTCCATCTTGTTGATGAAGCACATCCGAGGAACGCTGTACTTGTTGGCCTGACGCCAGACCGTCTCGGTCTGGGGTTCGACGCCGGCGACCGCGTCGAACACCGCCACCGCGCCGTCGAGGACGCGAAGCGACCGCTCCACCTCGACGGTGAAGTCGACGTGTCCCGGGGTGTCGATGATGTTGATCCACGTGTCGCGCCACTTGCAGGTGGTGGCCGCGCTGGTGATCGTGATGCCGCGCTCTTGCTCCTGGACCATCCAGTCCATGACCGCGGCGCCCTCGTGGACCTCACCGATCTTGTAGGTCTTGCCGGTGTAGTAGAGGATCCGCTCCGTCGTCGTCGTCTTCCCGGCGTCGATGTGCGCCATGATCCCGATGTTCCGCACCCGCGCGAGCGGCACATCCCGGATCAACGACCCACCCTTCTTCAGATCCTTCTCTGCAACTGCCATCTCTCTTCGTCTTTCTCTCGCACAAGCGAACGTGCACCCGGGGGTGAGTGCGACGCCCGTGACGCTGTGACTTCACTTCGCCCCGCCCACCGCTGTCGGCCACGAAGGAGGCAGGTGTTCGGGACACCGGCGGCGGGTGTGAACCCGTGACGCCGGGTGGTCCGAGACCCGGGGCCCTCGGCCCCGACCGAGCGAAGCGAGGGAGCAGGGGCTCGGGCCGGGCCCCGGCGTGGGTGAACACCCGCCGCCGGTGTCCCGGACGCCGGTCGGCCCCGCGCCGCCGTGAGGTGGTGGGCGGGGCGAACGGCGGGTCAGACGCGTGACATCGCACTCACCACCGGTAGTGCGCGAACGCCTTGTTCGACTCTGCCATCTTCTGCAGGTCGTCCTTGCGCTTGATGGCCGCGCCGAGCCCGTTGCTCGCGTCGAGCAGCTCGGCGGCGAGTCGCTCCGCCATGGTCTTCTCGCGCCGCTGACGCGCGTACCCGACGATCCAGCGGATCGCGAGCGTGGTGGCGCGCCGAGGACGCACTTCGACCGGCACCTGGTAGGTGGCACCACCGACGCGACGGCTCTTCACCTCGAGCGGCGGCCGCACGTTCTCGACCGCCCGCTTCAGCGCGGTGACCGGGTCGCCGTTGGTCTTCTGCTCGATCTCGGTGAGCGCGTCGTAGACGATGCTCTCGGCGATCGAGCGCTTGCCGCGCTGGAGCACCTTGTTGATCAGCTGCGTGACGACGACCGAGCGGTAGCGCGGGTCGGGCAGCAGGTCGCGACGAGAGGCGGGGCCCTTGCGAGGCACGGCTAGCCGTCCCGCTTCGCGCCGTAGCGGCTGCGAGCCTGCTTGCGGTCGGACACGCCGGCCGCGTCGAGGGCGCCGCGGATGATCTTGTAGCGCACGCCCGGGAGGTCCTTCACCCGGCCGCCACGCACGAGCACGATCGAGTGCTCCTGGAGGTTGTGGCCGATGCCGGGGATGTAGGCCGTCACCTCGATGCCCGACGTGAGCCGGACGCGGGCGACCTTGCGGAGGGCCGAGTTGGGCTTCTTCGGCGTGTGCGTGAAGACGCGCGTGCAGACGCCTCGCCGCTGGGGCGAGCCCTTCAACGCAGGAGTCTTCGACTTCTCCTGCTTGGTCTGGCGGCCCTTGCGGACCAGCTGCTGGATCGTGGGCATCGACCTACTCGCGCGTCAGATCACCGCGTTCGGGCGGTGGGGTTCGGATCGGCGGACAGTGGACAGCGCCGCGAGGAAGGCGGCACGAGGGGATGAGGATAGCCGAGCATCCGTCGTCGGGAGAAGTCGCTACCCGGTGAAGGAGGGCGCCGCCTCGAGCGCGAGCGCGGCCGAGGCCGGATCGGGCTCGGTCGACCCCAGCTGGAAGCTGTTGGTGACTGTGACATTGCCGATCACACCCACGCCGGGGTTGTCGATCGACACGACCGTGGGGTCAGGCCCGTCGGTCGTCTCGCAGTCGATGGTGTCCAGGCCGTCGCAGGCATACGACGGGGTGCCACCCGAGGTCGTGGTCTCGGTGAACGTGCAGGTGCCCTGGTAGTCGGCCGGGACGTTCGCGATCTCGACGCCGCCCAGCTGGCCGAAGTCGACTTCCTGGTCGCCGAGCCCTTCGCAGGAGACCGTGACGACGAAGAGCGGATCGCTGGGCGCGCCGGGACCCACCACCTTCGTGACCTCGATGATCCCGCTGTTCCCCGCGCCGACCGTGCTCGGCGCGACGATCCACGGCACCCCGACGGCCGCAAGGACGGTGACCGCAGCCAGCGCGCTTCGATACCGACGACCCATCGTTGCTACTCCTCCGTACCGGTCTGCTCCAGGGGCGCGTCCTCGACGACCGTCAGCGTGCCGTAGCCCTCGGCCGCCGGCGCTACGGCCGGGCCCTCCTCGATGACCGGCGCGCCCTCTTCGGGCTGGGCGCCGCCGCCGATGGAGTCGCGCAGGTACGCGGCCATGGCCTCGGCGTCGATGTCGGTCGAGTAGAAGGGCAGCGGCTCGTAGTCGGGCGCGTTGGTCGTGATCTCCCGGTAGTCGGGCATGCCGGTGCCCGCCGGGATCAGCTTGCCGATGATCACGTTCTCCTTGAGCCCGAACAGGCCGTCGACCTTGCCCTCGATCGCCGCCTCGGTGAGCACCCGGGTCGTCTCCTGGAACGACGCTGCCGAGAGCCACGAGTCGGTCGCGAGCGAGGCCTTGGTGATCCCCATGAGCTCGGGCCGACCCTCGGCCGGGGCCTTGCCCTCCTCGACGAGGGTGCGGTTCGTCTCGGCGAACTCGCGTGCGTCGGCCTTCTGGCCCGGCAGGTAGGGGGAGTCGCCCGGCTCGGACACGCCGACCCGGCGCAGCATCTGGCGGATGATCACCTCGACGTGCTTGTCGTGGATCGACACGCCCTGCTCCCGGTACACCTTCTGCACCTCGTCGACGAGGTACTGCTGGGTCTCCCGGATCCCCATCACCTCGAGGATCTTCTTCGGGTCGAGCGGCGTCTCGTTGTCACCGGTCAGCCGGATGCCGGCGGTGACCTCCTTGCCGTCCTTGACCGCGAGGTGGGCACGCCGGGACACGACGTACTCGACCTCTTCGCCGTCGTCGCCGATCACCGTGACGATGCGCTCGCCCTTCTCGTTCTCGCCGATGCGGGCCACACCCGAGTTCTCGGCGAGCACCGCGGCGCCCTTGGGCGTGCGGGCCTCGAAGAGCTCGACCACACGGGGCAGACCGTGGGTGATGTCCTCACCCGCGACACCACCGGTGTGGAAGGTCCGCATCGTGAGCTGCGTGCCGGGCTCACCGATCGACTGGGCGGCGATGATCCCGACCGCCTCGCCGAGGTCGACGGGCTTGCCCGTCGCCAGCATCGTGCCGTAGCACTTGCCGCACACGCCGTTGATCGACTCGCACGTCAGCACCGAGCGCACGCGCACCCGGTCGACGTCCTTGTCGTGCGCGAGCGCCTCGATGTGCTCCTCGCGCAGCTCGACGTTCTTGTCGAGCACGGTGCCGTCGGCCAGCTTGACCTTTTCGAGCAGGCAGCGACCGAGCAGGCGCGTCTCGAGGAAGCGCAGGTTGTCGGGCTCGGTGTCGACGTCCTCGACCCAGATGCCGCGGTTCGAGCCGCAGTCCTCGTCGCGGACGATCAGCTCCTGGGCGACGTCGACGAGACGTCGGGTCAGGTAGCCCGAGTCGGCGGTCCGCAGGGCCGTGTCGGCGAGCCCCTTGCGGGCGCCGTGCGTCGAGATGAAGTACTCGAGCACCGACAGGCCCTCACGGAAGTTCGACTTGATCGGCCGGGGGATGATCTCGCCTCGGGGGTTGGCCACGAGGCCGCGCATGCCGGCGATCTGGCGGACCTGCACCGCGTTGCCGCGTGCACCCGAGCCCACCATCATCTCGATCGGGTTGAACCGATCGGCCGCGAGCCCCGACTCCATGGCCTTGGCGACCTCGTCGGTCGCGTCCGACCACAGCTCGCGCTCGAGCTGACGACGCTCGTCGTCGGTCAGCAGCCCCTTGTCGAAGTTCTGCTCGATCTTGTCGGCCTCGCGCTCGAAGCGCTCGAGGAGCTCGGCCTTCTGGGGCGGCGTCTTGACGTCGGCGATCGAGATCGTGAGGCCCGCGCGGGTCGCGTACTCGAACCCGAGGTCCTTGAGGTTGTCGAGGCTCTCGGCGACCTCGGCCTTCGAGTAGCGCTCGACGAGCTCACCGACGATCGCGGTGAGCTCGCGCTTCTTCAGGCCGTGGCGCTGGGTGCCCCGGAACGGGAAGTCGGGCGGGAACGCCTCGTTGAACAGCAGGCGCCCGAGGGTCGACTCGACGATCACCGTGCCGTCCCCGTTGGAACCGTTGCGCTTGAGCACGATCGCGTCTTCGTGCTTCGAGTCGCGCACCGGGAACTCGTCCTCGGGGAAGCGGCCCGCCGGCATGCGCACCTTGATCAGCGCGTGCGGCGAGAGCTTCTCGTCGTCGGTCGCGGTGTTGGAGCGGCTCCGGTCGTAGGCCATCACCGCCTCGTCGAGGGACGAGAACACCCGCCCCTGACCCGGCGCGTCGTCGACGAGCTCGGTCAGGTAGTAGCAGCCGATGATCATGTCCTGGCTGGGCACGGCGATCGGGCGACCGTGCGCCGGCGACAGGATGTTGTGGGCCGACAGCATCAGCAGGCGAGCCTCGGCCTGGGCCTCCGCGGAGAGCGGCAGGTGCACGGCCATCTGGTCGCCGTCGAAGTCGGCGTTGAACGCCGCACAGACGAGCGGGTGGATCTGGATGGCCTTGCCCTCCACGAGGACCGGCTCGAACGCCTGGATGCCGAGGCGGTGGAGCGTCGGGGCCCGGTTGAGGAACACCGGGTGCTCCTTGATGACCTCCTCGAGCACGTCCCACACCTGCGGACGCGCGCGCTCCACCATCCGCTTCGCGGACTTGATGTTCTGCGCGTACTCGAGGTCGACCAGCCGCTTCATCACGAACGGCTTGAACAGCTCGAGCGCCATCTGCTTCGGAAGACCGCACTGCTGGAGCTTGAGCTGCGGGCCGACGACGATCACCGAACGGCCCGAGTAGTCGACTCGCTTGCCGAGCAGGTTCTGGCGGAACCGGCCCTGCTTGCCCTTCAGCATGTCG